>NZ_SJJR01000005.1 GCF_004331455.1 Micromonospora zingiberis | reverse complement strand
CGATCCCCCAACCCGTCATACACGCCGCCGATGTTGTTCAGGGTGACAGCCTCGCCAGCACGGTCACCGACCTCCCGCATGACGGGCAGCGCCTGCCCGTAGTAGGTGAGAGCCTGCTGCCGATCCCGGCGCAGCCCAACCCGGCCCAGCCCGGCCCCGGCCCACCCGAACCCACTCCGGCTCATCCCAGCCCGGCCCGACTCGCCCCACCTCGGCACGGCTCATCCCAGCCCGGCTCGCCCCCACCCCGCCCCGGCTCGCCCCCCACACCGGCCCGTCGATCTTGCACTTTCGGTCGCCGGAATGCCCGAAAAGACAGCCTTCGCCCCGACCGCAAGTGCAAGATCGCGGAAGGGAGCGGGCGCAGTGAGGGTGGGCTCGGGGATCTTGGTACGGGACGGCCTCCGCGGGGGCCGTTCCGTACCAAGATCCGCGAGCGGGACCGGCGGTGTCCACCGGGAGGCCGACCGGCGATGTGGGAGTGCGGCGTGGGCGAGCAACGGAGCCAGGTCGAACGCGGCTTCGACGCCGCGCAGGCACTGGCGCGACCTGGCGGCCAGGCACGACATGTTCGGTGTCCACTTCCACGCCTTGCTCGACTCGTCGAACTTCGATCGACCTACCCGACCCGTCACCGAGCAGATCGACGCGCTGCTGGCCCGGTACCAACAAGATCCGCGGGACAGGATCTAGCGGGCGGGGGCGAGGAACTCCAGGCGGTTGCCGTGGGTGTCCTCGGTGTGGAAGCGACGCAGGCCGGGCAGTTCGTCGTCGCCCCAGACGACCGGGTATCCGGCGGCAGCCAGTCGGGCGGCGAGTGCGTCCAGGTCGGGCCGGAGCAGGGCAGGGTGCGCCTTGCGGGCCGGGCGGAAGTCGTCCTCGACGCCCAGGTGCAGTTCGGCGCCGTACCCGGTGAACCAGCAGCCACCTCGGGCCGCGAGGGCCGGCGGCTTGGCCTGCTCGGTCAGGCCGAGCAGGTCGACGTAGAAGGCCCGTGAGCGGTCCTCGGCACCGGGCGGGCAGGCGAGCTGGACGTGGTGGATCACGATGACACCCCCGTCCATACGATGACACCGGCTTGCGCTCATAGCAAGACGGACGTACGGTTTTGTTGACAGCGAGATCGGCGGTAAGTGTCACCTAACCACGGCGACGCTCCGGCCGGTGCGACAGACTGCTCAGGACTACTCACGGTCGCTGGTGTGAAGGAGTACGACGTGGCGAGCCTCGACACCTTCGGTGCGAAGACCCAGCTGCGCGTCGGAGACGCGAGCTACGAGATTTTCAAGATCAGCCAGGTGGAGGGGCACGCTCGACTCCCCTACAGCCTGAAGATCCTGCTGGAAAACCTGCTGCGGACCGAGGACGGCGCGAACATCACCGCCGAACACATCCGTCAGCTGGGTGCCTGGGACCCGAACGCGGACCCGAACGTCGAGATCCAGTTCACCCCCGCGCGGGTGCTGATGCAGGACTTCACCGGCGTACCGTGCGTGGTCGACCTCGCCACCATGCGGGAGGCCGTCCGCGACCTCGGCGGCGATCCCACCAAGGTGAACCCCCTCGCCCCCGCCGAGTTGGTCATCGACCACTCGGTCATCGCCGACCTGTTCGGCCGCGAGGACGCCTTCGAGCGCAACGTCGAGCTGGAGTACGCCCGCAACAAGGAGCGCTACCAGTTCCTGCGCTGGGGCCAGAGCGCCTTCAACGAGTTCAAGGTGGTCCCGCCGGGCACCGGCATCGTGCACCAGGTCAACATCGAGTACCTGGCCCGGACCATCATGGAGCGCGGCGGCCAGGCGTACCCGGACACGGTGGTCGGCACCGACTCGCACACCACGATGGTCAACGGCCTGGGCGTGCTCGGCTGGGGCGTCGGCGGCATCGAGGCCGAGGCCGCCATGCTCGGCCAGCCGGTCAGCATGCTGATCCCCCGGGTGGTCGGCTTCAAGCTCGCCGGTGAGATGCCGGCCGGCACCACCGCCACCGACCTGGTGCTGACCATCACCGAGATGCTGCGCAAGCACGGCGTGGTCGGCAAGTTCGTCGAGTTCTACGGGCCGGGCGTGAGCGCCGTGCCGCTGGCCAACCGGGCCACCATCGGCAACATGTCCCCGGAGTACGGCTCCACCGTGGCGATCTTCCCGATCGACGCCGAGACCGTCCGCTACCTGGAGCTGACCGGCCGCGACCCGCATCAGGTCGCGCTGGTCGAGGCGTACGCCAAGGAGCAGGGCCTCTGGCACGACCCGGCTGCCGAGCCGGAGTACTCCGAGCACCTGGAGCTCGACCTGAGCACCATCGAGCCCTCCCTGGCCGGGCCGAAGCGCCCGCAGGACCGGGTGCCGCTGGGCAGCGCCAAGACCCTGTTCCGCGCGGCGCTGACCGACTACGTGGCCGCCGACCAGACCGGCAGCGACGCCGACGCCCGGGGCGGCGTGCTCACCAACCCGCCGTTCGGCACCGCCGGCCCGGCCGACGAGGCCAGCGCCGAGTCCTTCCCGGCCAGCGACTCGCCGGCCAACGAGGTCAACGACCCGGCCGATGCCCCGCGCGACCTGGTGACCGCCGCCGTCGGCTCCGGTGGACGAGCCACCAACCCGATCCGGGTCACCGGCGACGACGGCAACGAGTACGAGTTGGACCACGGCGCGGTGGTGATCGCCGCCATCACCTCCTGCACCAACACCTCCAACCCGCAGGTGATGATCGGTGCGGCGCTGCTCGCCCGCAACGCGGTGGACAAGGGCCTGAACCGCAAGCCGTGGGTGAAGACCACCCTGGCGCCCGGCTCGAAGGTCGTCATGGACTACTACGAGCGGGCCGGCCTCACGCCGTACCTGGAGAAGCTCGGTTTCCACCTGGTCGGCTACGGCTGCACCACCTGCATCGGCAACTCCGGCCCGCTGCCGGAGGAGATCTCCGCCGCGGTGAACGAGGCCGACCTCGCGGTCGTCTCGGTGCTCTCCGGCAACCGCAACTTCGAGGGCCGGATCAACCCGGACGTGAAGATGAACTACCTGGCGTCCCCGCCGCTGGTGGTGGCGTACGCCCTCGCCGGCACGATGGACATCGACCTGGCCAACGAGCCGATCGGCGAGGACAGCGAGGGCAACCCGGTCTTCCTGCGCGACATCTGGCCGAGCACCGCCGAGATCCAGGACGTCATCGCCTCGGCGATCGGCGCCACCGGCTTCAGCGCCGCGTACGCCGATGTCTTCGCCGGTGACGAGCGCTGGCAGTCGCTGCCGACGCCGACCGGCGACACCTTCGCCTGGGACGGCGAGTCCACCTACGTGCGCAAGCCCCCGTACTTCGAGGGCATGGGGCAGCAGCCCGAGCCGGTGACCGACATCGCCGGTGCCCGGGTGCTGGCCAAGCTGGGCGACTCGGTGACCACCGACCACATCTCCCCGGCCGGCTCCATCAAGGCCGACTCGCCGGCCGGTGAGTACCTCGCCGCGCACGGCGTGCCGCGCCACGAGTTCAACTCGTACGGCTCGCGGCGGGGCAACCACGAGGTGATGATCCGGGGCACCTTCGCCAACATCCGGCTGCGTAACCAGCTCGTTCCGGGGGTGGAGGGTGGCTTCACGGTCAACCACCTGACCGGCGAGACGACCTCGATCTACGACGCCTCGATGACGTACCAGGAGGCCGACGTCCCGCTGGTCATCCTGGCCGGCAAGGAGTACGGCTCGGGTTCGTCGCGGGACTGGGCGGCCAAGGGCACCATGCTGCTCGGGGTACGGGCGGTCATCGCCGAGTCGTACGAACGGATCCACCGCTCGAACCTGATCGGCATGGGCGTACTGCCGTTGCAGTTCCCGGCCGGCGAGAACGCCGACTCGCTGGGGCTGGCCGGCACCGAGACGTTCACCGTCACCGGGGTGACCGCACTCAACGACGGCTCGACCCCCCGCACGGTCAAGGTCACCACCGACAGCGGCGTCGAGTTCGACGCGGTGGTGCGGATCGACACGCCGGGCGAGGCGGACTACTACCGGCACGGCGGCATCCTGCAGTACGTGCTGCGCCGGATGATCGCCAGCTGACGTTTCAGGCCGAAGGGCTCCTTCCCGCGCAGGCGGGAAGGAGCCCTTCGATCGTTTGCGGTTCCGCCGCGCCGCGCGCCGGCGGGCCCGCTATTCGGCGGTGCGGCGGGACTCTCGGAGCTTCAACGCGTGCTCCACCAGGGTGATGAGCGCTTCCTTGACCGACTCGCGCTGCCGGGCGTCGCAGAGCAGCACCGGGACCTCGGGGTCGAGGTTCAGGGCGGACTGCACCTCGTCGAGCCGGTACTGCCGTGCTCCCTCGAAGCAGTTCACCGCGACCAGGAACGGCGTGCCCCGGCCCTCGAAGTAGTCGATCGAGGGGAAGCAGTCGGCGAGCCGGCGGGTGTCCGCCAGCACCACCGCGCCGATCGCGCCCAGCGCCAGCTCGTCCCAGACGAACCAGAACCGGTCCTGACCCGGGGTACCGAACAGGTACAGCACCAGGTCGTCGCTGATGGTGATGCGACCGAAGTCCATCGCCACGGTCGTGGTCTGCTTCGCCTCGACACCGGAGAGGTCGTCGATGCCCACTCCCGATTCGGTCAGCACCTCCTCGGTCCGCAACGGTTTGGTCTCACTGATCGCGCCGACCAACGTGGTCTTGCCCACCCCGAATCCACCCGCGACCAGGATCTTGATCGCTGTGGGCAATGCGGCCGTGCCCGACGACCGCTCAGAGTGCCCGTAGTCCATTGATAACCGCCTCGAAGATGCCTGGTCGGGAAAACGCCGACGCTGCTGTGCGGGCTAGTTGTCCCCGTTGATCTGCTCGGCCGATCGGGTCGGCGACGCGACGTACTTGCCGACCCGGGTGACCAACATGGCCATCTCGTACGCGATCAGTCCCACATCCGCGTCCTCACTGGCCAGTACCGCGAGGCAGGCGTTGCGACCGGCGGCTGTGACGAACAGGAACGAGGACTGCATCTCGATGATCGTCTGCTGCACCTGCCCGCCGCCGAACCGCTTACCCGCGCCCCGGGCCAGGCTCTGGATGCCGGCCGCCATCGCCGCCAGGTGCTCGCCGTCGTCGCGGCTGAGCCCCTGCGAGGAGGCCATCAGCAGACCGTCGGCGGACAGCGCGACCGCATGGTCGGCCTGCTTGACCCGGCCGACCAGATCGTCCAGCAACCACGTCAGGTCGGCACTCGATGCCGTCTTCTGCGCCACTTCGTCGTCCTCTTCTCCCCCGGCTCATCGCCGTGCTCATCCTGGTCCTGACCGCTTGTCGGCGGATCGCCGCCCGATCGACGGTCAGGACTCCTGTTGGTCGGCGTCGTCGGACTCGTCCGTGTCACCTGGCCGACCGCCACCGCCGAGCAGCCGGGCGGCGTCCGTGCGTCCGCGCCGGGTGCCTGTCTGGTACGAACTCATCATGCGTCGAACCTGTTCGGGTTCGCGGATCACGTCGTCGTCCTCCTCCGCGACCGCAGGCGCGGCCCGCAGGGCCGGCGTGATGCTGGCCTGCCGGATGCGGACCGGCAGCCCCGACTCGGTGCGGGCCGGCTCGATCGGGCCGGCACCACCCGGTCTGGTTCGCGCCGCCGTGCTTCCCGCCCCGGAACTGTCGGTGACCGGTGGGCCGGCGCGGACGTCCAGCGGGCGCCGGGGCGGGCCGTCGGCCCCGGGCGGGGACGCGACCGGCAGACCGATCGGAAGGGTCGGTCCGTCCAGTGCGGAGTGGACCGGCCGACGCCGCGACCGGGTCGGCAGCCCGACGTCGGTGCCGGGCGGCCCGAGTGGGATCTCCACCGGCGGGTCGGCAGCACGCCGCTGTTCGACGGCACCGCCGGGGCCGGGCGCGGGTGGCAGCGCCATCGGGGCCACCGACCGCTCGGCCGGCACGGCCCGGTCCGGCTCGGCGGCCGGCGTCGGCCGCCCCGTGCCCGGGTCGGCCGGGTCCGCCGGCTCGGCGCCGTCGACGACGATCAGGGTGCTCGGGATCAGCACCACGGCGGTCGTGCCGCCGTACGCGGACTCCCTGAGCCGTACCTGTATCCCGTGCCGGTCGGTCAGCCGGCTCACCAGGTGCAGGCCCAGCCGCGAGGCGTCGGCGAGGCGCGGTTCGGACCGGTCCACGATCCGGTGGTTGACGGCGGCGAGGTCCTCTTCGGTCATCCCCAGACCGCGGTCCTCGATCTCGATGGCGAACCCGTTGGCGACGAGCTGCCCCCGCACCTCGACGGTGGTGTGCGGCGGGGAGAAGGACAGCCCGTTCTCGATCAGCTCGGCGAGCAGGTGGATGACGTCACCGACCACCTGACCGGCGAGCGACACCTCACCGATGGGCAGCACGGTGACCCGGGTGTAGTCCTCGACCTCACCGACCGCGCCCCGGACCACGTCGACCAACGGCACGCTGCGCCGCCAGGCACGACCCGGTGTCGAGCCGGCCAGCAGGATCAAGTTCTCCGCGTTACGCCGCATCCGGGTGGCGAGGTGGTCCACGCGGAACAGCTCCGCCAACTCCTTGGCGTCGTGCTCCCGCCGCTCCATCACGTCCAGCAGGGTGAGCTGGCGGTGCACCAGGGCCTGGGTACGCCGGGTCAGGCTGAGGGAGACCTCGCGGGCCGCCCGGTGCGACTCGGCCTGCTCCACCACCGTACGGATGGCGGTGTCCTGCACGGCGTTGAAGCCCCGACCCAGCTGGCCGACCGCGTCGTCACCGGAGCGCAACGGCGCCGCCTCCCGGGCGACGTCCACCGGTTCACCGCGCCCGACCCGCTCCACCACGCTCGGCAGCCGCTCGTTGGCGAGTCGGAACGCCGCGTCGCGCAGCCGCTGCAACTGCTGCACCACGGCCCGCGCGGTGGTGATCGAGATGACCACCGCGGCGATGACCACGAGCAGCCCGAGACCGGCGGCGAGCACCAGCCGGACGATGACACCGACGGCGACCGGGGTGGCGCGCTCGACGACCTCGTCACCGCCGGCCAGTACCACGTCGCCGATCTCGATCAGTGCGGCCGAGGTGGTCTCGTTCCACTCCTGACTGTCGAACGGCATCCGTACGGTGCCGGAGGCGAGCATGACCTCGCGTTCCAGTTCGGCCAGCCGCCTGAAGTCGGTGCCGGCGATCAGCTGCTCGTAGCGGCGCTGATCGGCCTCGGGCAGCCGGCGGACCGCCTGCTCGGCGAGGAACTGCCGGGCCCCCACCAGGCGGGTGAACTCCGCCCGCTCGGCCGGGGTGATCCGGCCGGCGGCCAGGATTCCGGCGAGCATGGCGTCCTCCTGGGACACCAGTTCCCGGGCCTGGTTGAGCCGGATGAGTTGGGCGGTGTTGTCGGCGATCTCGTCGTCGTCCAGGTTGCCGAGCGCGTCGTAGACCTGGTAGATCGCGCCGATCAGCGCGGTGTACGCGGTGCCGGCCTCGCTCCGGCCGATGTTGCGCTGGTCGACCGCGGCGCGGGTGTCCGGCAGCGCGGCCAGTCCCTGGTTCAGCTCGGCGACGCGCTCGTGCAGATCCTTGCTGCCGAAGACGCCGACCTGCCAGTGGTCGGTCGACTCGACAAACTCGGTGGCCAGGTCGTCGGTACGCTGCCGAAGTTGCGTCAGTTCGGCGCGCTGCGTCTCGTCCGGTCGCCCCAGATACACCAGTGAGGTACGCCGCTCCGACTGGAGTTGCAACAGCAGCGGCTCGCTGGGCTCGAAGACCCGTACGTCGAGCGCCTGCACGCCGACGAGGTTGACTCCCTCTCGGACGGTGACCCAGGCGGCGAAGCCCCAGAGAGCCGTCAGCGAAACCAGCAGGGCCACGACCTTGGTGCGCAGCTTCGAACTGCGGGAACCCATCACACCGTCCCTGGCCCTGGCCCAATCGATCGGTCGGTCAGCCGCGCGCCACGCACACCGACCCCGGCGCACGCTAACAGCGGCACCGCGCCAACTCAAGCGCTCGTGATCATGCCCTGGTCGGCCCGCTCCGGGTGCCGTCGGTAGCGCCTGCCGACCGTCGGCACCACCGCGACGGCCAGTCGTCCCGCCACGATCCGCCGGCCGAGCGAAGCGAACTGGGCCCGGCCGGGCCGGGCTCGCCGCAGGGGAATCCGGGCGTGGCCCGCCGTGCTGTGCCAGGCTCAGGGCATGGACGACAAGACCATCCTGAGCCGGATCTCCGAACTGGTCGACGAGGAGCACCGGCTGCGCGCCACCGCGCAGGCCAACGAGGCGGGCACCGACGACGAGGCCCGGACCCGGCTACGCGAGCTGGAGGAATCCCTCGACCAGTGCTGGGACCTGCTCCGCCGGCGCCGTGCGGCGCGGCAGGCACACGGCGACCCCGAGGCGCAGGGCGCCCGGCCGGTGTCGGAGGTCGAGCGGTACCTGCAATAGCTGTGGCCCGGCTCCGGGCGGCGGTCCGCCGCCCGGAGCCGGTGATCAGCGCAGGCCCGCCTCACGCGCCAGCAACTCGGTGAGCGCGGTCGGCTCGACGAGACCCGGCGGCAGGCCACGGGCGGCGAACCAGGTGGCGACGACCCGGACGTCGCGGGCCAGGAAGTCCCGTCCCTGCGGGTTGGCCACCACGTCCACCACCTGCGGCAGATCGATCAGCACCAGTCGCCCGGCGTGCACCAACAGGTTGTACGGCGACAGGTCGCCGTGCGCGTACCCGGCCCGCGCCAGGACCATCAGGGCCTCGACGAGTTGCTCCCACAGCCCGCGTAGCTCGGCTCCGGCCGGCCGGAGTTCGGCCAGCCGGGGCGCGGCCCGCCCACCGTCGGGGTCACCGAGGAACTCCAGCATCAGCTCGGTGCCGCGCAGTTGCACCGGGTACGGCACGGCGACCGTGCCGTACCGATCGCCGATCTCCCAGAGCTGGGCCAACGCGGCGAACTCGGCCGCCGCCCACTGCCCGGCGATCATCTGCCGGCCGAACGCCGTCCGTCCGGTCATCGCCCGCATCTCCCGTGATCGGCGGACCCGACGCCCTTCCAGGTAGCCGGCGTCCCGGTGGAAGAGCCGGTGCTTGGGGTCGCGGTAGCGCTTCGCCGCCAGCAGGCAGGAGCGGTCGCTGTCGGGGACGGCCCGGCGGACCAGGTGGACGTCCGCCTCCTTGCCGGTCTTCAACACCCCGAGTTCGGTGTCCTTGGCGGCCAACTCGGTGACCAGCCAGGCCGGATGGGGTTGCGGGCCGTGCACGGCGTCGTCCCAGGAGGACCAGACCTCGCCGGTGTCCGGATCGGCTTCGTCAGCAGGGTCGGCCGGAACCGGCCCGGGCTGGCGTCCGCGCTTCAGGAAGCTCGGTTCGTCATCGTCGTCAAAGCGGCGCTTGCCGCGGGTGCGGCGCTCCCGCGCCGCGGAATCGTCATCGCGCACTGCGCTGGTTGTCCCTTGTTCGAGGTGGTTGAAGGCCGGAAGTGACCTGCGAAGACGGCCATGACCGACCCCCTCTCCTCGACCGGGCGGGCGCCCGGAAAGACAATGCGCGGACCATGCTCGTGGCACCCTCGGCGCCAGGTCAACCGATTTAGGGACCGGCCGGTCTCAGGCGCCCATGACGGCGGCGACCGCGGCGATCACCGTGTCCACCGTGACGGTCGGGGCGAACCGGCTGTCCGTCCAGCGCCGTCCCCGGTGCAGCCAGATGCTGGGCAGGCCGACGGCGGTCGCACCACCGATGTCCGCCTCCGGGCCGTCACCGATCACCCAGGCGCCGCGCAGCGGCATCCGGACCCGCTGGGCGGCCAGCGCGAAGATCCGGGGGTTGGGCTTGCTGACCCCGGCTTCCTCCGAGATCACCCAGTCGGCGACGTAGCGGTCCAGGCCGGTACGCCGGATCTTGGTGTCCTGCTGGCGTACGGCCCCGTTGCTCACCACGACCGGCATCCAGCCGGCGTCGTCGGCGATCCGCAACGCGCAGGCCACCAAGGGATCGAGGCGGGTGAACTCGACCACCCCGTCGTGCAGCTCCTCGACCAGGTCGATGGAGGGGATGCGCAGCCGGTAGCGGTCCCGGATGGCGTCCGCGACATCCCAGCGATCGGTCAGGCCGTCGGCGTCGATGGACAGCAGCCATTCGATGTCGGCCGGCGGGGCGCCGATGCCGTCGAGGAAGCGCTCTGCCCAGGTGCGGAACGGCCCGGCCCGGTCGAGCAGGGTGTTGTCCAAGTCCAGCAGGAGCAGCGGCACTCGGGAACCCTACGGTAATTCGGTACCCGGCCGACAGGTCCGGATGTTACGCACTCGTGTCGGGCCGATACCGATGTTCCACATCTGTGCCCTCGCCGACCACGCCAGCGGGGAACGGCCCGGCCTGGGCAACGGTCACGGTGCCGGCCACCGCCCCTGGCCGGGGCCGGGCGGACCACGGTCCCAGATCCTGATCGCCGACCATTCCAAGCCGTACGTACGGTTTGCGTTACCCTTGGTGGGCTGACACGATCAGACTGTGCCCAGAGTAAGTCAGGATCAGCTCGACGCCCGCCGGCAGGAGATTCTTGCCGCCGCACGGGCCTGCTTCGCCCGGCACGGCTACGAGGGCGCCACCGTGCGCCGCCTCGAAGAGGCGACCGGACTCTCCCGGGGCGCCATCTTCCACCACTTCCGCGACAAGGACTCGCTGTTCCTCGCCGTCGCCGAGGACGACGCGGTGGCGATGGTCGAGACGGTCGCCCGTAACGGTCTGGTCCAGGTGATGCGCGACCTGCTCGCCCGGGCGATCTCCCCGGACACCACCGGCTGGTTGGGCAGCCAACTGGAAGTGTCCCGGCGCCTGCGTACCGATCCGGCCTTCGCCGAGCGGTGGGCCGCCCGGTCCGCGGCCATCGCGGAGGCGACCCGGGACCGCCTCGCCCGCCAACGCGACGCCGGCGTACTCCGCGACGACGTCCCCATCGACGTGCTGGCCCGCTTCCTCGAACTCGCCTACGACGGCCTGGTGCTGCATCTGGCCATGGGGCGCCCGGCCGGCGACCTCGGCCCGGTCCTCGACCTGGTCGAGGAGGCGGTACGCCGTAGGTAACGACGAGATAACTGCGCCACCGTACCCGTCGACCGCTGGCACCGCCGTTCCACAATGAAATCGCGTTCCCTCGCGCGACAGGAGCAGGCCATGACGGAACTCGCGGCAGACTTCGACACCTGGGGCGTCCCCAGTCGCACCTTCCTGATGCTCTACCTGCTGGCCACCGTCGTGGTCGTCACCGGTGTACTGATCCACCGCTGGAGCACGCTGGCCGGCCGCTCGGCACCCCCCGCCGACCAGCTCCGCCCGGAGCAGGTCGCCTATCTCAACGGTGGGGCGGACCGGGCCGTCTGGGCCTCGGTCAGCAGTCTGCGCTACCAGGGCGCGCTCGGGGTGCAGACCGACGGCGGGCTCACCGCCGAAGGTTCGCCGCCGCCGGGAGCCACCCCGCTCGACCGGGCCGTGCACTACGCGGCCAGCCAGCACTACCCCGCCCGACAGCTCCGGCACGCCGAGTGGGTGACGCGAGCCCTCGGCGAACTGCGCGACGGCCTGGCTCGCCACGACCTGGTGGTTGGTCCGGACCGTCGTGCCGCGCTGCGCCTGGGCCCGCTGCTGCTGGCCGCGCTGTCGGCACTCGGCGTGGCACGGATCGCCGCCGGTCTGGTCAACGGCCGTCCGGTCTGGTACCTGGTGATCATCGTCTGCGGGTTGGCGGTGTTGGCCACGGTGCTGTTTTTCCGGGTGCCCCGCCGGACCCGGGCAGCCGACCGCGCACTGCGCACCCTGCGGCAGCGAAGCCGTCACCTGGCACCCGCCTCGCATCCGTCGTACACCGTCTACGGTTCCGCCGGGCTGGCGATGTCGGTGGCGATCTACGGCACCGCCTCGCTCTGGGCACTGGACCCGACCTTCGCCCAGCAGGCCGAGATCCAGCGTGAGGTGGTGACGGCCGGCGGCGGCACGACCAGCAGCTGCGGCGGTGGCAGCTCGGCCGGCGCGGGCTGCGGTGGCGGTGACGGTGGTGGTGGCGGTGGCGGCGGGTGTGGCGGTGGCGGGTGTGGCGGATGACCGGGCCGCACGGAGTAGGCATCGGCTGGCGCCCCGAGATCGCCGGCTTCGTCGCCGAGCTACCCGGCCTACGCTTCGTCGAGGTGATCGCCGAGACGGTGCCCACCGGCGGACCGCCGCCGGAGGCACTGGTCGAGCTGCGGCAGCGCGGCGTGACGGTCGTACCGCACGGGGTACGGCTCTCCCTCGGCGGCGCCGAGCCGGTCGAGTCGGACCGGGTGGCCCACCTGGCTGCGGTCGCCGAACTGCTGGCGGCGCCACTGGTCAGCGAGCACATCGCCTTCGTCCGAGCCGGCGGGATGGAGGCGGGCCACCTGCTGCCTCTGCCGCGTAGCCGGGCGGCGGTCGACGCGGTCTGCGCCAACGTCGCGCGGGCCCAGGCGGAGCTGCCGGTACCGATCGCGCTGGAGCCGATCGCGGCGCTGTTCGACTGGCCGGACGACGAACTCGACGAAGCGGCGTTCCTGAGCGAGATCCTGGCCCGCACCGACGCGCTGCTGCTGCTCGACATCGCCAACGTGCACGCCAACGCCCGTAACCGGGGCACCGACCCACTCGCCCTGCTGGACCGGCTCCCGCTGGACCGGGTGGCGTACCTGCACGTGGCCGGCGGCGCCGAACACGGCGGCTTCTACCACGACACGCACACCGACCCGGTTCCGGCGCCGGTGCTGGAACTACTCACCGAGCTGTGCGCCCGGCACCGGCCACCGGCGGTGCTGCTGGAGCGCGACGGCCACTACCCGCCCGCCGCCGACCTCCGCATCGAGCTGGACGCCGTGGCCACCGCCGCCGGCTTTCCGCCGGTGACATGAACACAGCCGACGTGCCACACCGGTCGTCGGCCGACTCGCTGGCCGCGCGGCAGGCCGAACTGGTCGCGGCGCTGGTGGCCGGTGGGCCGCCGCCACCGGGCTTCGCGCCGGCCCCGTTGGCCGCCGCCCGGGCCGCGTTGTTGCGCAAGCGGGCCGGCGAGGTGGCCCGGTACTGGCCGCTGCTGGCCGCCGGGCTCGGCCCGAACTGGCCGGCGACCTTCCTCGACTGGGCCACCGACCGGCCCACCCTCGGCGGGCTGCGCGACGGCTGGGAGCTGGCCCGGGTACTACGTGCCCGCCACGCGCTACCGGCGCTCGGCGCCGACGAACTGGCCGTACGGGAGGCCGCCTTCCGCTACGACGGGCACCAGCCGCCGCGTCGCCGCCGCTTGCCCGCCGTCGGCCGGGCCGGCACCGCCGTCGCCCTGCAACTCGCCGGCCGGGTGCGCCTGCTCCGCCCGGCCCGGTGAGCTGGCACCGAGCCGCACCGACGCCGGGCGGGGCCGAGCGGGCCGGGTCGGGCGGGCCGGGCCGAGCGGCCTGCGGCAGGATCGGCGCCATGGATCTGGGACTGACCGATCGGGTGTACGTGCTCACCGGCGCCTCCCGTGGGCTCGGCTTTGCCACCGCGCAGTGCCTGGTGGCCGACGGTGCGCGGGTGGTGCTCTCGGCCCGGCGCGACGACGAGGTGGCCGCCGCCACGGCCGCCCTCGGCGGGGCTGACCGGGCCGTCGGTGTCACCGCCGACCTCGCCGACCCGGCCACCCCCGGCCGGCTGGTCGAGGCTGCGCAGCGCCACTTCGGCCGACTCGACGGGGCGCTGATCTCGGTGGGTGGACCGACACCGGGCAGCGCCGCCTCGGTCGACGACGAGCAGTGGCGGCACGCCTTCGAGACGGTATTCCTGGGCAGCGTACGCACCCTGCGGACGGTGGCCGCCGCGCTGCCCGACGGCGGCGCGATCGCGTTGGTGCTCTCCACCTCGGCCCGGGGGCCGATACCCGGACTGGGCATCTCCAACGGTCTGCGGCCCGGCTTGGCCGGCGTGGCCAAGGATGTCGCCGACGAGTACGGCCCACGCGGGGTACGGGTGCTCGGACTGCTGCCCGGACGCATCCTGACCGACCGGAACCGGGAACTCTTCGCCGCCACCGGCGACCCCGAGCGGGCCCGCGCCGAGGCGGAGGCGAGCATCCCGCTGCGCCGCATCGGCGACCCGGCCGAGTTCGGGCGGGTGGCCGCCTTCGTGCTCTCGCCGGCCGCGAGCTACCTCACCGGGATCACCATCCCGGTCGACGGTGGCGCGCTGCGTGGCCTGTGACCACCGAACCGCCGGGCCACCAGCGCCGCCGGGCCGAGGCCACCACCCGGGCGGCCCGAGCGGACCCCCGGCAACGCGAGCAGTCGGCGCCCCGCCCCACCCGAAGGAAGTTCATGGCCAACCAGAGCCCGCGCCCGACAAGGCAGGAGCTGGCGGCGGCGGTCGACAAGACGCTGCCGGACGTCATCGCCCCCGGGCTGGACGTCCTCTTCGTCGGCATCAATCCGGGGCTGTGGTCGGCCGCCACCGGCTGGCACTTCGCCCGCCCGGGCAACCGATTCTGGCCGGCGTTGCACCGCAGCGGGTTCACCCCACGGCTGCTGCACCCCAGCGAGCAGGACACCCTGCCGGCGCTCGGCCTGGGCATCACCAACCTCGTCGCCCGCGCAACTGCCCGTGCCGACGAGCTGACCGCCGCGGAACTGGTGGCCGGCGCGCAGGAGTTGGTCGAGAAGGTCGCCCGGTACCGGCCCCGCTGGGTGGCGATGGTGGGGGTGACCGCGTACCGGGTGGGGTTCGCCCGGCCGAAGGCGACCTTCGGCCGGCAGCCCGAGCAGCTGGCCGACGCGCACCTCTGGGTGCTGCCCAACCCCAGCGGACTCAACGCCCACTACACGCCGCCGGCCCTCGCCGCCGCCTTCGCCGTGCTACGCGAGGCCACCGCGTGAACCTGGATGTCGTCAGTTGGCGGCGGCGGGTGGCAGCGCCTCGTCGGCCAGGTATTCGCGGGTGGGGATGACGACCGGTTCGGGGTGGGCGGCGTCGGCGTACGGGCTGGGCGAGTCGGCCACCGCGAACTGGGTGCGGTACAGCTCGGCGTAGAGGCCGCCGACGGCGACCAGTTCCTCGTGACGGCCCCGCTCGACGATCCGGCCCCCGTCGAGCACGAGGATCTGATCCGCGTCCCGGACGGTGGAGAGTCGGTGTGCGATCACCAGCGCGGTACGCCCGGTCAGCGCCACCGACAGCGCCCGTTGCACCGCCGCCTCGCTCTCCGAGTCCAGGTGGGCGGTGGCCTCGTCGAGGATGACGATCGACGGCGCCTTGAGCAGCAGCCGGGCGATGGCGATGCGCTGTTTCTCCCCGCCCGAGAAGCGGTAGCCGCGCTCACCGACGGTGGTGTCCAGCCCATCGGGCAACGACCGGACCAGGTCGGCGACCTGCGCACCGGCCAGCGCCGCCCAGAGTTCGTCGTCGGTGGCGTCGGGCTTGGCGTAACGCAGGTTCTCCGCGATGGTCTCGTGGAACAGGTGGGAATCCTGGGTCACCACGCCGATCTCGTCACGCAGCGATCCGAGCGTGGCGTCCCGCACGTCCACCCCACCGACCAGCACCTGACCGTCGGTGACGTCGTAGATGCGAGAGATCAGCATGGACAGGGTCGACTTGCCGGCACCGGACGGGCCGACCAGCGCCACCATCTGACCTGGCTCGACCTTGAACGACACACCCCTGAGCACCGGCTCGTTGATCGTACGGTCCAGCGTGGCGACCTCCTCCAGGCTGGCCAGCGAGACCTCCGCCGCACTCGGGTAGCGGAACCGCACGTCGCGGAACTCCACCGTGCCCGCGCCCTCGGGCACCGACGCCGCGTCGGGCCGCTCGGTGATCGCCGGCTTCAGGTCGAGCACCTCGAAGACCCGGTCGAAGGAGACCAGCGCGCTCATCACGTCGACGCGCACGTTGCTCAGCGCGGTGAGCGGACCGTAGAGCCGGGTGAGCAGCAGCGCGAGGGTGACCACGGTGCCGGCGCTGACCTCACCGGAGACCGCCAGCCAGCCACCGAGGCCGTAGGTGAGCGCCTGGGCCAGCGAGGCCACCAGCAGCATCGCCACGAAGAAGGTCCGCGAATACATCGCGGACTGGATGCCGATGTCGCGTACCCGCTCGGCGCGGCCGGCGAACCGGTCGGCCTCCGCGTCCGGCCGGCCGAAGAGCTTGACCAGCAGCGCGCCGGCCACGCCGAACCGCTCGGTCATGGTCGCGTTCATCTTGGCGTCGAGGTTGTACGACTCGCGGGTGATCTCGGCCAGCCGCCGCCCGACCCGACGGGCGGGAATGATGAACACCGGCAGCAGCACCAGCGACAGCGCGGTGATCTCCCAGGACAGGGTGAGCATCACCGCGGCGGTGAGCACCAACTGGATGACGTTGCTGACCACGCCGGACAGCGTCGAGGTGAACGCCCGCTGGGCCCCCAGCACGTCGTTGTTGAGCCGGCTGACCAGCGCCCCGGTCTGGGTACGGGTGAAGAACTGCAACGGCATGCGCTGCACGTGGTCGTAGACCCGGGTCCGCAGGTCGAGGATGATGCCCTCGCCGATGCGCGCCGAATACCACCGCTGGGCCAGCGAGAGCAGCGCGTCGGCGACGGCCAGCCCGGCGATGAACAGCGCCAGCCGGATCACCGTGGCCCCACCCTCGGGGCCGCCCCGGGTGATGGCGTCGATCACGTCACCGGCGAGCAGCGGGGTGGCCACGCCGATCACCGCCGCGACGATCACGGTCAGCAGGAAGACGACGATGTCGCGCCGGTAGGGCTGGGCGAACGCCACGATCCGCCGGGCCACGCCGTGTTTCAGCCGGTGGTCGGAGATCTCGTCGCGGCTGCGCATCGACCGGAGCATTCCCCAACCGCCCATGCCGCCAGCGGCCATGTGGTTGGACACCGCCACCTCCGGGTCGTCACGTCGATCTACCGTCGGGGTCAATTCTCCCGATGACTACGACAACCTCGCGAGTAACCCGGGTCTTCCCGATCGGTCCTTACTATTCTCCGCGTCCGGTGAGATCCCGCAGCCGCCGGGTCTGCGCCTCCCGCTCCGCCCGCTGCTGCTCGGCGTGGCTCCGCCCGGCCGCGCCCGCGAGCAGGGCCTTGATCTCCACCACCGCGTCCCGGTTGTTGGCCAGCAGGCCCGCAGCGAGGTCGCGTACCGCGTCGTGCAGCTCGGCGTCGGGCACCACGAGGGTGGCCAAGCCGAGGCGATCCGCCTCGGCGGCGTCCATCCGCCGGCCGGTGGCGCACAGTTCCAACGCCCGGGCGTAGCCGACCAACTCGACCAGACGCTTCGTGCCGGCCAGGTCCGGTACCAGGCCCATGGTCACCTCGGCCATGGACAACTTGGCGTCGGCAGCCAGTACCCGCAGGTCGCAGGCGAGCGCGAGCTGGAAGCCGGCACCGATCGCATGCCCCTGCACGGCGGCGATCGAGATGATGTCGGGCCGGTGCAGCCAGGTGAAGGCGCCTTGGAGCCCGGCGATCCGATCGGCGCACTCCGCCTCGGGCAGGGCGGCCAGGCCGGCGAGGGAATCCGGGCCCGTGGCGCCCACGACCGACAGGTCCAGGCCCGCGGAGAACGCCCGACCCTCGCCCCGGACGATCACGACGCGTACGTCGCCGGGCAGGTCCCGGGAGAATTCACTCATCGCGCGCCACATCGCCGGGGTCTGCGCGTTGAGCACGTCGGGCCGACACAGGGTGACTGCGGCAATCGGCCCGTCGCATTCCAGCCGGACCCCGGTCGCCTCGGCGGTCACCGGGCGGCCCGGGTCACGGCGGTTGAGGTCGCCGTCGACCGGCGCGTCACGCCTTCTTACGACGCCGAGCGCCGCCGCGCTGCCGCAGCTGTACCCCGGACTCGGTGAGCACCCGGTGGATGAACCCGTAGGAACGGCCGGTAGAGGCCGCGAGGGCACGAATGCTCTCTCCCCCGGTGTACCGCTTGACCAGGTCCTTGGCGAGCGTCTGACGCTCGGCTCCGACGATCCGGCGACCCTTCTCAGTGCTGGTGGCTGTGCCCGTGGCTGCCATGCTGTGTCCTCACGTCCCAGACTGTGCGGTTCGGATACGGTCCCACCTATTAGACCGCCTCGAACGATCATGCGCCAGATATCAACTATTCGCCAACCGACACGCTATGCAATGTCAGCTTCCCGATAGGTGACGTTATCCGGGTCCAGCCCAGCTCACGCTGATCGCCGACCCGGCGCCCCGGCGACCACGTGCCGCATCGATCGGCTCACCCTTCGCGTTGGCCGTATCTTGCCAGGCATGCTCGATCTGCTCGGTACGGTGGCCGGTGCCGCCGTCGTGTTCGCCGCCACCGACATCGACGACATCGTCATCCTGACGCTGTTCTTCATCGCCGCCCGCACCACCGGCCGACCCCGCACCTGGCAGATCGTCGCCGGCCAGTACCTCGGCATCGGCGCTCTGGTGCTGGCCAGCGCCGTGGTCGCGGCCGGGCTGCTGGTACTGCCCGAGGAGTGGACCGGTCTGCTCGGGCTGCTGCCGATCGCGTTGGGCGTACGCGCACTGCTCGGCCGGGACGAGGAGCAGGCCGCGCCGGTGGTCGCCGGCACACTCGGGGTGGCCGGCGTGACGATCGCCAACGGTGCCGACAACGTGGCGGTCTACGTGCCGGTGTTCCGCACCCTCGGCCCCGCCGACACGGCCGTGTTCGTGCTGGTCTTCGTGGTGCTGATCGCCGCCTGGTGCGCGGCCGGTGCCTGGCTGGGCAGCCATCCGCGGGTGACCCGGCTGGTCGAGCGCGCCGGCCAGTGGCTGGTGCCGGTGGTGTTCATCGCCATCGGCGTGGTCATCGTGGCCACCTCCGGCGTCGTCGGCCACCTGATCGACCTGGCCACCTGATCGACCTGGCCCGCTGACCGGTCCACCGACGCGGGGCGACCGGTTGTTAAGAAGGGCCCCCTGCTCTACCGCAGACGTTAAAAGGGTGCCCTTCCTTTCACGCCAGTTCGACGAGTTCGAGGAGGTCGTCGCTCCAGGCGTCCTCGTCGCCGTCGGGCAGCAGGATGGCCCGGTCGGGCTTGAGCGCGAGCACCGCGCCCGGGTCGTGGGTGACCAGGACGATCGCGCCCGGGTACCGGGCGATGGCGTCGAGCACCTGCTCGCGGCTGACCGGATCCAGGTTGTTGGTCGGCTCGTCGAGCAGCAGCACGTTGGCGCCGGAGCAGACCAGGGTGGCCAGGGCCAGCCGGGTCTTCTCCCCGCCGGAGAGCACCCCGGCGGGCTTGTCGACGTCCTCCCCGGAGAACAGGAACGCGCCGAGGATCTTGCGTAGCTCGGTGTCGGTCTGCTCGATCGACGCGGCCCGCATGTTCTCCAACACGGTGCGCTGCACGTCCAGCGTCTCGTGCTCCTGGGCGTAGTAGCCCAGCCGCAGCCCGTGCCCGGAGTGCACCTCGCCGGTGTCCGATTCCAGCAGGCCGCCAAGCATCCGCAAAAGCGTCGTCTTGCCGGCACCGTTGAGCCCGAGGATGGCCACCCGGGAGCCCCGGTCCACCGCCACGTTGACGTCGGTGAAAATCTCCAGCGAGCCGTACGACTTGGACAGGCCGGTCGCGGTCAGCGGGGTCTTGCCGCACGGGGCCGGCGCGGGGAAGCGGACCTTGGCCACCTTGTCGGCGACGCGTACCTCCTCCAGGCCGGACATCAGCCGCTCTGCCCGGCGGGCCATGTTCTGCGCGGCGACCGTCTTGGTGGCCTTGGCGCGCATCTTGTCCGCCTGGGCCATCAGCGCGCCGGCCTTCTTCTCGGCGTTGGCACGTTCCCGGCGGCGGCGCCGTTCGTCGGTCTCCCGCGCCTCCAGGTACGCCTTCCATCCCAGGTTGTAGACGTCGACCACCGACCGGGTGGCGTCGAGGAACCAGACCTTGTTGACCACCGACTCCAGCAGGTCACCGTCGTGGGAGATGACCACCAGCCCGCCCTTGTGGTTGGCGAGGAAGCCGCGCAGCCAGGTGATCGAGTCGGCGTCGAGGTGGTTGGTGGGCTCGTCGAGCAGCAGGATGCCGCCGCCGTTGTCGCCCGCGTCCCGGAACAGGATCCGGGCCAACTCGATGCGGCGGCGCTGGCCGCCGGAGAGGGTGCCGATGGTCTGCGCCAGGGCCCGGTCGGGCAGCCCGAGGTTGGCGCAGATCCGGGCCGCCTCGGCCTCGGCGGCGTACCCGCCGAGCGCGGCGAACTGGTCCTCCAGCGCCCCGTAGCGGCGGACCAGCTTCTCGTCGCCGCCGTCGGCGAGCTTGTCCTCCAACTCCTTCATGCCGGCCATCAGGGTGTCCAGGCCGCGGGCGGAGAGCACCCGGTCGCGGCCGGTTACCTCCAGGTCGCCGGTACGCGGATCCTGCGGAAGGTAGCCGACGGGGCTGCGCCGGTCGACCTGCCCGGCGTACGGCTGGCCCTCACCGGCCAGCACCTTCAGCGTGGTGGTCTTGCCGGCGCCGTTGCGGCCGACCAGGCCGATCCGGTCGCCGGGCTGCACCCGCAGCGTCGTGTCGGACAGCAGGATCCGGGCGCCGGCGCGCAGTTCCAGGCCGCTGGCAGTGATCATGTCGGGGTACTCGCTCTCGGGATCCGGAGGGCTGACTCAGGGCACACGAAAGCGCCGGCGGATCTCTTGACCCGTCGGCGCGGGGCGTTCAGCCTTCGCAGAGCAGCACGGCGCCAAGTGTACCGGGCCCCGCTCGGCCCGCACCGGGGATTACCAATCAAGATCGTCGGGTACCGAATCGCCCACCGGATCCCGTTCCGGTACCGCGACCACCCTCAACTGATCATCGACTGATCGGGGTCACCATGGAGCTGAACGAGAACGCCCGCATCGACACCAGCCAGGTGGACGACCGGCGAGGCAGTGGCGGAGGCGGCGGGCTGGGCATTCCCATCCCGATCGGCGGCGGGCGCGGCGGCATCGTCGGGATCGTCATCGCCGTGCTGGTGGCCCTGGTCGGCGGCGGCCTCGGCCTGAACGTGATGACCGGCGGTGACGAGGCGGGCGACAACACCGCGCTGGAGCAGCGCTGCGACGCGCCGGACGCGCTCGAACAGCTGGACTGTCGCAACACCCTGTACGTCAACTCGATCCAGGCGTACTGGCGCACCGCCCTGCCGCAGGCGTTCGGCGAGCAGTACCGACCCACCCGTACCGTCTTCTTCAGCCAGGCCGTCAACACCGCCTGCGGCGGCGCCGACTCCGGCGTCGGCCCGTTCTACTGCCCGGCCGACTCGCTGGTCTACATCGACCTGTCGTTCTATCGGGTGCTGTCCCAGCAACTCGGCGCCGCCGGCGAGTTCGCCCAGCCGTACGTGCTGGCCCACGAGTACGGCCACCACGTGCAGAACCTGCTCGGCACCAACGAGCAGGTCCGCCGCGCCCAGCAACGCGACCCGGGCAACGCCAACGCCCTCTCGGTCCGCCTGGAGTTGCAGGCCGACTGCTTCGCGGGCGCCTGGGCGCGCAACGCCACCGGCACCGCCGACGACCGGGGCCAGCGGATCTTCACCAGCATCACCGACCGGGACATCTCCGAAGCCATCGACACCGCCGAGGCGATCGGCGACGACGCCATCTCCCAGCGGGCGAACCGACCGGTGAACCCGGACGAGTTCACCCACGGATCGTCGGCCGACCGCAAGCGCTGGTTCAACCAGGGCTACTCCACCGGAGACCCGGCCTCCTGCGACACCTTCAGCGGTGCGGTCTGAGAGGGCCAGCGAATCGTGCGATTCTGCCGCCTTCCCCATTTTCGGTAATGAGACACGCCAGTGCGCGACCCGCTGCGGGTCGCGCACTGACGCATCGGTCCGGCCAGGAACTTCAGGCACCCGGTCCACCGAGGCCCCGGGCCGAACGGCCCGGTGGCCTCAGGAGGCAGCTGACTCCGGCGGTTTCGATATCAGCAAGGCGAAGGCCACCTGCACTGATGTCTGCACGATCAGCACTCGGTGATCTCCCATCACAGTCGCGCAACCGGCCAGCAGAATCGCCACCAGAGCCGCGAACCTGTACAGCACAGTGGACATCCCACGACCAACGAGGAACAGCAGGCCGCAAGCGAGCACTGTCGGCACGACGATCCAAGCGGCGACGCTTTGCACGACCGAACGGGTGATCTCGGCGTCTTCGTACCAGAACCAGTATGCCGCGAATCCGATACCGAGCAGCACCGCGTAGACTGCCAGGTTCCTGGCCCACCACCTGGTCATCGGCGTGGGATCGGAATTCCGGTCTCGATCGGATTCCCCATGATCGTCTGCACCCGCTGCCCGTTCATCCATTCACCTCGCCCATTGGGGAACGCGGCAGCCATGACCCACGGACCATTGGTGTCGTCCGTCGCCAGGAAACGAGCGTCGCCGGAGGCGCGATACTGGATGATCTCAAGTTTCGGATAGTAGTCGCGGTTCAGCTTCACATGCACCCCCTCATCCTTGAAGTTAATCTTGACCGTACCGTTGACCGCCGGGGCCCACGGGGCGAGCGCATCGCGCCCACCATATTTCAGGGTGAACTCGGAGCCGTTGGCGCTGAACTTGACGGAGGCATCGCTGTATTTCTGCGCCGCGCATTCACCGCTGAGATAGCAGCTCTTGGTGGACTCGTAGACCAGTTGGCCCGAGTCCGTGTCCCACGCGATCGCCACCCGGAAACCGGCATCCGGGTCCTGGGACCAGGTCCGCCCGTCACCACGGAAGCCGAAACCCGCATCGGCTTCGGGAATGAAGAGCCGCAGCAGGATGAGGCCGTGCCCGGGGTACAGCCGGTCCGCGAGCCCGTATCCACCCAGCGAGATTCGCATGCTTCCGGTGGGCTTGCTGCCCGGGTTGAAGTAGCGGTTCTTGGCCCGCTGGTACAACGTGGGCGTCGAACTCTTGGCCCCCTTGGCGACCGGCTTGCCGGTGACCTTCACCTTGTTCTTGCCCGAGGGCGTCTTGGTGACGTAGCCGCGCTGCCCGTTGCCGTGGCTGCCCTCCTCGAAGTAGAGGCCGGTGGGGTCGCTGAAGGTGGCCGGTGAGTTGTTGGCGTACGCGTAGCCGTGCATCTGCTGCGGGTTGCTCAGGTCGACCACAGGGTCGGGACTGATGAACCGGCCGGTGAACGGGTCGTATTCTCGGGCGCCGATGTGGGTCAGGCCGGTGGGGTCCTTGGTGCCGCCGACGAAGCCCTTGTCCATGGCGGTGGGCCAGGTGCCGGTGCCGGTGCCTCGGGTGTCGCCGTAGGGCAACGAGCGTCGCTTGCTCACGGCGAGGGTGGTGGCGTTGATGCTCACCTCCGCCGTGCCGTGGTGGTCGCCGACGATCCAGTGCAGGCTGCTGCCGGTCCGCACCGCGACGGTGGTACCGGCGTGACTGTAGTAGCGGGTCGCGGTCTTGGTAGTGCTGGAGTTGGTGTAGCGGACCTCCAGACCACCGGGCAGGTACAGGGTTTTGCCGGTGGCGTCGGTACGGGTCAACCGGTTGCCGTCCGCGTCGTAGCGGAAACTGGTAGTGCTGCCGCCCTCGGTGAGGCTGTCCACCCGTCCCTCCGGGTTCCACACCAACGACTGGGTGGCCCCGGCGGCACTCGGCCGGGTGATGGTGTTCCCGGCGTTGTCGTAGCCGTAGCTGCGGCTCCAGGAGGCACCACCGGTGGCGGTCACGTTGGTGACGCTGTGCGGCCGGGCCGACCCCGCCGGCGGATGCGTGTAGGTGAACACCGTGTTCGTCGCCGCATGCCGGGTCTCCGACGTCCGGTTACCCGTCACGTCGAACGCCCACGAGTGCCAGTACGGCGCCGGACCACCCAACCCCGCCACCGTCGGACCCGCCACACAGTCACCCGAACTCGGCGTCCACGCCCGCGTCATCCGCTGCAGGTAGTCGTAGCTGTAGCACTGGGTGTCCGCCGCCTGGCCCTGCGGCGCCTCCTTGATCCAGTTCACGTTCCCCACATGGTCGTAGTCGTACGACCACCTCGCCGCCTCCGGCTTCAACTCCGGCACCACATTCGTGCCCTTCAACCGCCCCGTCGGCTCATCAAACTCCGACGTCACCGCCACCCGCGACCCAAAAGCACCGAACTCCCGCCCGACCAACTGACCCAACTTATTGCGGGTTGCCGCACCGACGTAGATCTGCGCCGCGGAGAGCAGGGATGCGTCGTCGTCCACGTCGTTGTAGCCATAGGTCAGCCGTTCCGCCGGCAGGTCCGCCGCCGCAGGCATACCGACCTGGTGGACTTTGCCGTTGACCCGGTAGCTCATGGTCGTCGTGTAGACACACGGATCCGGCGCCGCCGCCGCGCACAGCTGCGACTCCGACGACGGCACCACCACCGATGTGGAGGTGGGACGACCGAACGCGTCGAACGCGTCCGTCCGGTTCACCCACGCCTGCCCGCCTGAGTAGCGCGTCACCGAGGTGAGCTGCCCCTTGCCGTTGGGCAGGCTGTCGTACACCCACTCAGACCGCTTGGCACCGGTCGCGCTGCCGTCCCGAACGCTCGTCTTGCGACCCAACTCGTCGTAGGTGTGCGCAACGGTAACGGTGCCCGTACCCAACGGCACCGTCGTCGTGAGCATGTTGCCCGCCGCGTCGTACGTGGAGGTCGAAGTCCCCTTGTCCGGGTGGACCGACCGGGTCGCCCGGCCCCTCAGGTCGTAGCCGTACGACCAGGTGTTGCCCGCCGGGTCCCTAACGGTTTCCTGCTGCCCCTGCAGGGTGTAGGTGTACCTCGTCTCGTCGTACTTGGCCGGGTCGGTCGAGCCCACGTCGGCTCGGTTCTTGTACTGCAACAGCCTGGTGGTCTGCCCCTTGCCGTCCATGATCGTCGTGGTGGCGATGCCACCGAGAGGCGGGGTGTTGTGGATCCGGTCGCCGCCGTACCGGGTCGTGGTACGCCACTTCTCCGCGCCAAGCGCCTTGAAGACCTCCGCGGTCTGCCGGCCCGCACCGTCGTACTCGTTCTGCGTGATCGACGGGATCTGTCCCTGTGGCGTGCCGAGGGTGGTCGACGGCGCCGCGTTGGTGGTGTCGTAGTACGGGGCGGACGTCCACTCCACCTCGCCCCGGGCGTTGTGGAAGGTGTCGGTCAGCAGCCGCCCACCGCCGGTGGCCTGGGTCTGGGTCTGCCTGGCCCGCAGGAACCCGTCGAACAAGTCGACGGACTTGCGGTAGGCGCTGCCCGTGACCAGCAACGACTCGGTGGTGACCGCGGCCGGTCCGCCACTGCTGCGCAGCAGGTAGCTGAACTTCATGCTCGGCGTTTGAGTGGCCTTGTTACGTCCCGGCAGCCACACGTTGGTGAGGCGGCCCAAGCCGTCGTACGTCTGGTCGGTGACCACCTCGTTGGCGTCGCTGACCCTGGTCGGCAGGGCCCAGGCCGGCTCCAGGGTGCTGGTCGTCTTGTGGTTGAGTGGATTGGTCACCACCGACTGAGTGACCAGTCCGCCATTGCTCGTGGTGAAGCCGGTCGTGGTGGTGTAGCCCCGGGCGTCCGTCGTCGAGGTGACCCGACCGTTGGCGTCGTAGCCCTTCGTCTCGGTGCGGACGTATACCGGGGTCGAGCCGTTGAACCGGTCGAGTTCCTCGGTGCGGACCACGTTGCCTCGGGTCGGCGCGGCGCCGAACGACGAGTCATCGGTGTAACTGTCGTAGAAGAGCCGGTCACGCTTGAGTACAGTAGCCGGAGTCGCGGGAGTAGCCGCGGCGGCGCAGGTGCCGGAGAGCACCTCGTTCTGGCTCACCCGGTCCAGCATCCAGGTGCTCTCGTTGCGGGCATAGCTGGTCCGGGTGCAGGTCTCGTCTCCGGTGGCGTTCTCGTCGCCGAAGTCGTCGATCCTTACCGGAAAACCGTCCGGATTGTAGGCAGTCGCGGTCTTGTGGTAGAGGAAACCGCCGGCCGCGAGCGCGGTACGGGAGCGGGTCGACGCGGTGTCGACCCACCATGCGTTGGTCGTCACCTCGTTCCGCGCCCGGGTGGCGGTGGGTCCTACCCGTACTGGCTCGTGCACCGTGGAGCTGATCTCCGCGCCGCCGACGCCGTTGTAGGTGATCTCCTGGCGGAGGAAGCCCTGGAGGGCCTCGTGGTCGGTGATCGATCCGCCCCAGGTGCCGGCGACCTGCACGTTACGGGTGCCGCTGGGCTGTTTGTCGCCGTGCATGCCGCGCAGGTACCGGTATTCGACCGCGGTCTGCGCCCCGTTGGTCGGGTTGCCGTGGCGTAGCCGTACCTGGCCGTAGCCGCGCCAGTCGCTCCAGGTCCGATGCTTGTCTGGGAGCAGCTCGTTGCTGGTGTACGCCCAGGCGGGCTCGTCCAGGTAGTCGTAGAAGGTGGTCTCGGTCGGCTGGTCGGTGACCAGGTCGTCCTCGTCGATCCGGGTGACGACGTACTTGTGGAACCAGTCGAGGGTGGGTTCACCACTGCCGGGCCAGGAGAAGTACGCCGGCATGCACCGTTTGGTGTTCGAGTGTGGCGTCGGCAGGCTGCTGCGGGTGCAGTCGTGCCCCGAGTAGGTGATCAGGATGTCGCCGCCGCTCTCGGTGCGGATCTGCTTGATCCGCCACCGGTTCAGCTCGGTGCGCTGATCCGACGGCCCGTCGACCCGGTTCGCCAACGGCTCGGCCCCCGGATTGAAGGTGATCTCCGGATCCGACACCGCGACCCCACCGGCGGTGGTGACATGTCCCGTCCGGGTGACACCTCGCAACCACATCGGGGTGCTCTCACCGGTGCCCGCGTTGATGAAGTCGTGTCGCAACGCCCACGACTCCACATCCCGGTAGGTCGACGTGCCGTTGCGCAGCTGAGCGGTGACCTTGGTCAGCCGCCGGGCCGACCAGAACGTCGGCGACACCAACTCGGTGCACGGCGACGCCTTGCAGTACTGGTCCCACGGGGTGTCGGGCCACGAGTTGGGTTTCGGGTCCGACGTCCACGCCGTGCCGGTCCAGCAGTCCGACAGGCAGCGTTCCTTGGTCTCGAACACCACCCGCAACGGCGCCGCCGCACTGTACTCCGAACCCTCGCGCATGCCGTACTCGACGCGCTCCAGGTAACCACCCCGGTCATACGTGGTCCGCTGCGACGGCGTCAGATTCCGCCCGTACGCGCCGGTCTCCTTCTGGTAGAAGTACGCCATCGAGTTGTCGTTCGGATCGACCACATAGTCCAGGTTCCACCGCCACGCCTGATCACAGCGGGCGTTGGCGAACGTCGAGTGGTAACACGGCTCACCCGAGTTGTTGCCGTACACCGGAGCCGTCCACGTCGAGTTCGTCACCGGGTTACCCGACGACCAGCCCGGCAACCTGTGATAACCGAAGTAGTACTCCACCCCGTCCGTGGTGGTCAGCTTCCAGTACTCGTTGTCGTCGTCACCATTGCCCCGACCCGAATCGGTCAGCCGCTCGATCTTGGTGCCGTCGTCGTTCTTCAACCGCCACACCGCACCATCACGGATCAACTCACCCGCCCGACCATTCAACGACAGCGTCGCGTTGTCACTGAACCAGCACAGGTCACCAGCCTTACGGCTCGGGTTGTCGTCCGCGCAGGAGGCGTAGCGGCGCTCGATGAAACCGGGCCAGGACGCCCAGCCGTCACCGACCCAACCACCCTGGTTGTTCGACATCGAGGTGAGCCCGTCGACACTGCCCGACGAGTACGCCAAACTCAGCGTCGGCTCCGGACCACCCAACCCCGGCGGCACCCGCATGTCATACGACCAGGAGAAGTCACCGGTCTGCGTCGACACCTCCCACGTCCCGGCCGGCGACAGATCGGTGGCCTTGTAGTCACCGTTGTCACCACCCGAGTCCGCCTGCACCGCCAACAACGTCATCGAGCCACCGGTCAGGTCCACCTCCGCCGACAACGTCGATGTCTGGAGATGGTTCACCGTCGGCACCGGCGTGGACGACTGACACTCCGCCAACTCCGGCGTGGTCGCCGCGCACGCCGGGCGCCGCACCAACCGCAACCGCGACGCCCAGTCACCACCGAACGCGTGCGCGAACCCCGAATAGTCCACGCCCACCGACACCCGACCGGCAGCGGTTCGACCGTCGGCACGGTCCAGGCTCAGCAGCACACCCCGCACACCAGCCCGCGCCGTCGCCGCCCGGTCGAACACCCGCACCGACACCGACTCCGGCCCCGCCACACCCCGCGCACCAAAACCCACCGGCTCCACCGCCGACACCGACACCGGCAACCCACCGGCCCGATGTCCACCGGCCACGGTCGGACGGGCCGTCGCCACACCCACCGGCCAGACCACCGCAGCCGGCGTCCGCACCGCCCGCGACTCCGGGAAAGACGCCGCCCGCGCGGCACCCGGCCTCGCATCCGTCACCCGAAGCCCCGCCACATCCTTCGGCTTCGGCGGATCCCACTTCGGCGCCGCCTGAGCAGCCGCCGGCTGCTCGAACAACGTCACCGCCAACACCAACGTCAACGGCACGGCCAACCACCGCTGCCAACGCCGTTCCTTCGGCCTTACTGTCGTCCGCCGTAACGGACCATCGACTTGCACCCTCATAGCGCTGCTCCCCTATGCATGCCTCTGGAAACGAACCGGATTTGGAACGTGACGAGCCGACGGGGGTTTCCGGGCAGCACGGCGTGCCTGGCAGCCCAGCGGGACCGACTGACGCGGCCCGGCTGCCCGGATTCCCGATCGGATGGGGTTACTGGACGGCCTGCTGGCAGATCTCCCAGGCGGACAGGGTTCGTTGGAACGCGTAGACGTCGTCGATGTCGCCGCGCCAGCGATTTGTCGCCGCGCCCGACGACTGGCCGCGACCGATCGCGAAGGATCCGGTCGCCGACCATCGGCCGGTGAAGGTGGTTTCGGCGGTTTCGCCGCCGCAGCTGAGTGGATCACCCATCACGAAGACGCGGATCTTGCCGGCGACCGCGTCGTACACCCCGGCGACGTGCACCCAGGAGCCGTCGGCCGGCAGCCCCCACGAGGAACCGTCCGCACAGGCCGTCGTCGAGTTGCCGCCGTCCGTGGCCCGCATGGCGAAGCACCAGCCACCCGCACCGGCGTTGGCGTCCTTGTTGTACATCAGCTGGAAGCGGCTGGCCTGCGTGCCGTCCTGGCTCACCAGCACCTGATAGTCATGGGCCGCCAGGTTCGAGGCGCGAGCCCAGGCCATCACCGTGAAACTCCTGGTGGTGTCCACCACCGGCCCACTCGTGGTGACCTCACCACCGGTCCCGGTGAACGACGCCGCGTTACCCAGGTAGCCCGGCCCGAACGACACCGCACCCGACATCGTTCCGGGCGACAGACCGCTACCACCCGAGCCGGAATCCGCCGCCGTCACCCCGGCGGCCTCATCGAACTTCCACCGGGCGTACTTGTTCGGCACCGGCGACACCCAGAACTGATGCAGCTGGGCCTGGCTGGCGTTACCCGCAACATCCTTGGCCACCACACTCAACGTCTGCACCATGTCCCTGGCCGGGCTGTACGCCACCGACGCCGTCTTCGGACTGGTACCGGACGCCACGACGGTCGTCGCCGAGCCGCCCTCCACCGACCAGGTGAAGTCCACGACGTCCGATCCGCCGGTCAGCGCGAACGTTCCCGCCGTACCAAAGACCGCGCCCCACTCCCGCAACGGGTACTGCGCCGACGACACCGACGGCACCACCGGCGCGGACGTGTCCACACTCACCGTCTGCCACGCCGACCAGTCACCCGTCAGGTCGTTCTCGTCCTTGGACTGCGCCCGCCAGTAGTACGTCGACCCGTGGGCCAACCCCGACGGCACCCGCCATTCGGCAGTACCCGGCGCCGCCGTCGATGTCGGCGTGGATGAATTGCCCGCCACCAACGTCGCCGTGGCCGAGGCCGCCGTACGCACCTCGAAGGTGGTCCGCAGGTTTCCGTTGTACGGGTCCGACACGCTCGCCCGCAGGGTCGGCGTCGTGGTGCGCACCACCGCTGGTGAAGTGCACGCCTTGTAGCAGTCGGCCGTCGTGGTGAACGCCTGCGCGACCGGCGCGTTCGGCTTCTTGTCGTACGTGGCGATCAGGTACGTCTGGTTGGTGTAGAACTTCTTCCACCGCTCCTGCGTCGACTCGTACTGCCCACTGCTGTTACACGCACACAGACCCACCGTGTACGTCGACGCGTTCGCGGTCGCCCGCGCCTGCACATCCGCCGTCAGGGTGGTGCCCTCGAACACGGCCGTGGCATCCGGCTGGATGGTGCCACAACCGCCGGCCTCGTTGGCGTTGCCCGACCAGGAGTCCAGCCAGTACGACGACGGCAACGGCCGCGTCGACCAGGCCATCCGACCGGCACTGGCCACCGTGATCCCGTCGGTGTTGGTGCGGTACAGGTGCACCGCCGTCGGATCGCACGAGTGCGAGTGGTCCAACTCCATGGTCACCTTGGCCGACAGGATCGTGGTGCCCTGTAACGCCGCGACGTTGAAGTCGAAGAACGACCGATACAACACACCGTCGTACGTGTTGCGGCCGACCCAGGCGCGGTTGCCCACGTCCCAGTCCTTGTTGGCGTCGTTCGCGTACGCCCACTTCGAGCGCAACCCGTTGAACGGCGGGTCCACGAACACCGGCCAGGTCACGTCCGGGTCATCCAGCATCGACCCGTCCGCCACGACGGTCAGATCGTTGCCATCGACCTGCACCGCAACGCTCGCCCGGCGCGACGTGACCGCCGGTTCCGCGCCCGTCGCCGGCTCGGCCGCCTCCCGGTCACCGCCACGCGACGGCAAGACCTCACCACCGAGGGCAGGGTCCAAGGACGAGTCCCACATCGACGCGGCATGCGTGGTCGCCACCGTCTGCCCAGTCGGACCGACCAGCCGCAACCCACCACCCGACTCGGCCTCGACCCGCACGTTCCCACCCAGCACATACCGCAAACTGCGCACCCGAGGATCCGCCGCCGCGGCCGGAGACACAATCTCCACCGCGTGGGTAAAGCCCTCTCGCAAGGCGGTCACATGCAGATTCACTCCCGGCAACACGTCGTCATAAACCGCCGTCGCATCCAGCAGACGAGGCACCGGCAACACACCCAACGGCCACGACAACGTGAACGACGCGTCACCAAACTGCCACACCGCCAACGGCCCCGAACCACCCGCCGAGAACCGCACGTCCGCCAACGTCGCCGCCGGCACCACCGCACCGTCCACCACCGACAACCTCGGATCCACCGCGGCCCACGAACCGTCAGCCCGCCGCACCCGCTGCGGCACCGCCGCCACCGTCACCGTCTGCGTACCAGACGGATCCACCACCACCTGCGCAAACTCGGTCCGCTCACTCAACGCCTCCACCGAGACGCCACAATCAACGGCCAACGCAGCAGCAGCCACCTCATCAGCAGCCACCCGCACCGAACAGTCGGCTTCCGCGGCAGGCGACGCCTGCGCCGGGTCACCGGCCACCGCCGAAAGGCCCGCACCGACCAGCACCACCGCCAGCGCAGCCCTCGACCAGGACCGCCAACGTAACCGTGAGTGATCAACTAAGACAGAAAAATGGTACGACAAAACGAACCTCCCCCGTGAAGTGATCACACCATTACTTAGGCATGTCGATCTGTCAACGCCGCCGTTTGACGATCTGCGGCTTTTGATAAGCACTGCCAGAAAGATCGCCTGTCACGACGGGGGTCGGCACGCGCGGCGTGGCTCGACCGGTGTCCGCACCGGAGGAACTGGGGTCTGCGAGGTCAGCTGGTCGGGTCGCGATGCGGATCGCGTACCAGCACGTGCACCGCCCGAGCGGCGGCGACCGCGGCGACCAGCACCGCGTACCGCGGCTCGGGTACGTCGAGCAGGCGGTCGGCACGCAGCGCGGCCAGCGGGGCGAGCCGGCGGTCGGCCAGCGCGCTGTCCACGGCCCGCCGGTCCCCACCGGCGACCACCGCGTCCAGCCGGTCGGCCTGCGGCAACAGCAGCCGGGCCGCGAGGTCGACGGCGTCGGCCAGCGCCGCCTTCGCCTGGTTGTCCCGGCGTCGGGCGAAGCGCTGCTGCGACCAGCCACCTGCGGCGGTGCGCCCCTGCACGTACCGGGTGTCCACCTTGTGTACCGGCAGTTGGTCCCCCTCGGCGACGCCGACCGCCACCGCGCCCTTACGGGCCAGCAGCAGCCCGATCCGGCGCGGCACGATGGCCTGCACGACGAAGGTTTCGAGGTCCGGCGCTGCGGGTGCGCCCGGCGGGGTGTGCAGTTCGGCGGTGGCGCCGTCGGGCGCCGACAGCAGCAGGCCGTACTCGTGGGTGGTGCTGACGGGCGGGCCGTGCCGCTCGGCGAAGCCGGCCACCCAGCGTGCGAGGCGGGCCGGGTCGACCTCGACCCACCGGCCACCCCCGGCCGCGGGTCGGCTGCTCATCCCCCGACCGTACGGCACGGGCGAGAGGCAGCGGTACGTGGGACGGCAGCAGGGCAGCGCGGAAACGGTACGCGGGAGGACACCGGCTCGGTGTCCTCCCGCGTCAGCTGTCCGTCGGTCAGTGCACCGTGAGGTTGCCGCCGGTCAACTTCACCTCGCCGGTACCCGCCCCCGTCCAGTCGGACGAGAACAGCAGGACACCGCCCTGCCACAGGGTGATCCCGACGGTGTCGTTGCGGCCCGGAGCACCCCGGTCGGTCACCGCCACCGCCAGCGTCAGGCCACTGGCCACCAGCTTGCCCTTGCTGTCGTACAGGCTGGCCCGGTAGCGCACCTCGGCCAGCTTGCCCGCCGAGGTGATGCCGAGGCCGTCGACCGCAGTGGTCTTGACCTTGTAGGTGGCGCCACCGGACTTGAACGTGATCTCCGCGTGGCCCGACGCCGCCTTCTTGGTGGTGGCCGGCTTGGCGTTCAGGTCCACCGACACCTTCGACGACCGGTCCGCCGGGTAGGCCCCGGCCGACCGGGTGACGGTGATCTCGCCGTCACCGGTGAGGAACCCGCCGTCGGACCGTCCGACCGTCACGGTGGCCGTGGTGCTGCCGGTGTAGTACCCACCAACCGTCGCGGTGATGGTGTGCGTACCCGCCGGCAGGGTCGCCGTGCAGGCCGCCGAGCCGGTGGTGGTCGGCGCGGCGACCAGTTCCACCTCGCCGGTGCAGAGCGTCGCCCTGCCCGCCGTGAAGGTCACCGTGGCGTTGCGCAGGTCGCCGGCGGTGGTGTCGGTCGCCGACGGAAGCACCGAGCTGTCCCGCAGGACGGCCCGCAGCAGGGCGCTGCCGGCGGCACCGCTGGTCGCGGTGCTCACCAGCGTGTCACCGGCCCAGGTCGCCGCCGCGTTCTCCGGGGTGACGCTGATGGTGAACGAGGTGCTGCCGGCCAGGCCGGAGCCGTCGGTCACCGTGACGGTGACGGGGTAGTCGCCCGGGGCCGCCGCGGTGGTGCCGGTGACCGTCCAGTTCCGGGTGCCGGGTCGGGTGTCCGTGCCGGAGGTGTCGCCCACGGCCAGGACCAGGCCGGCCGGCAGACCGGTGGCGGACGCGGCCAGCGCGGTCCCGGCGGTGTCGGCGTCGGTCGCCGTGATCGTCACCGTCGGCGAGAGCGCGTCGCTGTACTGGACGCTGGCCCCGCCGGCCGGGGCGTCGTTGGACACCTCGGGCGCGGACCGGATGGTGAACTCGGCGTCGTTGACGGCGAAGAAGACGTTGCCGACCGCCTCGATCTTGATCCGGGCCTGCCCGGTCGCCAGGTTCGGCAGGTTCACCGTCGCGGTGCCGGTGTTCGGGGTGCTCTCGGCCAGCACGTACGGGAAGGTCTCGCCACCGTTGACGGAAAGCGTGATCTTCACGTTGCTGGCGTTGACCGGCGCCGCGTCGGTGCCGGCCACGTCCCAGGTCACGGTCTGCGCCGAGCCACCGTCGAGGGTGGTGGCGCCGGCCTGCGAGGTCACCAGGAACGGCCCGGCGTCCGGGGCCAGCCTCAACGCCACGTTGGCGCTGCCGATGCCGCCGCCGCCCAGCCGTCCGTCCCGGGCGGTGAGCTTGAAGTTCAGCGTCCGGTCGTTGTTGAAGCCGACCCAGTCGCGGGTGGGCAGGAACTCCGAGTAGCAGTCCAGGATCTCCGGCGGAACGTTCGAGGCGCTACCGCTGGCCGGTGGCGCCGGGGCGGCCGGGCAGGCCCCCGTCTTGGCGTTGGTGTTGCCGGCCAGGATCTGCTTCAGGTCCGGGAAGACCCGGGTCGAGTTGGTGGTGACCGCGTTCTGGCCCGGCGAGTGGTACTTCAGGGCGTCCTCCGGCGACACCCACGCCGGCTCGCCGAAGACCCGGAACAGCGGCCCGTTGGTCTTGGTGTTGTTCATCAACGCGGTACCGGCGCTGCCGCCCCGGTCGTTCTGCTCCCACAGGTAGGTGATCGTGTCGCCGTCCACGTCGGTGGCGCTGCCGGTGAGCGCGAACGGGGTACGCACCGGGATGGTGACGTTGTCCGGCACGGTGACCACCGGCGCGTGGTTGGTGGTCTGCTCGACCAGGTGGCCACCGTTGTCGATGGCACCACCCTTGGCGGTCTCGCCGACGAAACCGGTGGCACCGGTGAGGTTGGTCAGGGCGAGCGGGGCGACGTTGGTGGCGGCCAGGGTGCCACCGAAGGTGACCTGGAAGCCGGTGTCGTTGAGCGCGCCGCTGGCACCGAAGGCGGCCACCGTGGCGATGGCGCCCGCCGGCCAACCGGCGATCGACTCGATCGCCGCCTTGATCCCGGCGGTGGTGTAGTTGACGCCGCGCACGATCGGTGCCGAGTCGACGCCGCCGTAGTTCACGGTGAACGAGTCGCCGTTGGTGTCGAAGTCGACGAGCGAGATCGTCTGCACCTCGTTGATCGCCGGCCGGTTCGAGGTCACGAAGTTCGTGATCTCGGTGTAGGTCCGGTGCGACCAGTACGGGTCGGTGTGCGGCTGGAGGTTGTCCTGCTGGCAGATGCCGGCGTACGCCATGATCGACGAACCGCTGCCCGGCTCGTACGAGTTGGCCGCGCTGCGGTTGCCGCCGGAGCAGTTCCACTGGTTGCCGTTGAAGGTGTGGTTCCCGGCGAACTGGTGACCGATCTCGTGGGCCACGTAGTCGACCGCGAAGTAGTCACCGACCGGGTTCGGCAGGCCGGTGCAGCCGCGGGCCTTGCCGTCGCCGCCCACCACGCCGAGGCCGGCGATGCCACCGCCGCTGAGGCCGAGACCGATGTGGCCGACGTCGTAGTTGCTGGCGCCGACGATCTGGCCGAGCACGATCCGGTTGCGGTTCAGCAGGCCGCTGCTGCACCCGGCGACCTGCGCCGGGGTGTAGCAGGCCGCCCCACCGCACGGGCCGTTCGGCTCGGTGGCCAGGCTCGGGGTGTTCAGGTTGGTCTTGTCGGTGTCGTTGATCAGGACGAGCCGGATCGCCGTCTCGTCCTCGTAGATCTGGTTCACCCGGTTGATCAGCGTCACCTTCGCCGCGGTCACGTTCTCCGCCCCGAAGTAGTTCGCGTACGTCGGGTCGGTGACGAACGCGAGGCGGTAGGTGCGCAGCGTCACCAGCGGACCGGCCACCGGCTCGTCGAGGGCCGAGGTGACCTCGTCGTGCAGGGCGTGGGCCGCCGACTCGACGTCCTCCCGCTCGACGAAGTCGCCGTGCCGGTCCTCCAGGTCGCGCGCGAAGTAGCTCGCGTACAGGCTCTGGTCACGGTGGTAGTAGGGGTCGATGTACCAGGCGCCCTCAGCGGAGCGGATCGACGCGTGGAAGCCCAGGGGGGTCAGGTCCGCCCGGATCGTCGCGGTCGGGTCGTCCAGACCCGTGCCCGCGTACGTGCTGATCTCCGGGTGCTTGGCGGCGAGGCCCGGTTCCATCACCGGCGACTTCACCAGCTCGAAGCGCTGGAAGCTGCCGTCCGGCGCGGGCAGCGACACCACCTGCTTCTGCTGGCGCAACGCCCGACGGTTCTCGGTCGGCGCCTTGTCCAGCACACCCTTGATGCCGGCACGGTCCAGCGTGTAGGCGCTCAGCCGCTTCGCCTTGATCGCGGCGGGTCGGCCCGATCTGGTGGCGGCGGGCTTGCCGTCCACCTTCCGCCACGGCCCGTCGGCCGACGGCGTGGCGGGGGCGGCACCGGCCGCCGTCGGTGCCGCCAGGACCGGCAGCATCGCCGCGGTCATCGCGGCTACCAGGATTGCGGCCAGTCGACCACGACGTGACCGGCCGTCTCTCGACCGGCCACCCGATTGGTGGGTGAGGGGGGTCCTCAAGTCAGCTCCCTGTTGGTGGAGGGGTGAGACCGAACCACGCCCGCCCGGGTCGACGGGACAGCCGCGGATGATCTACGGATCTGACAGCACCCTAGGCGGATGGCGGATGCCGGACATCCACTGAAAAGGGGAAGAAGCTCTGGCCCGGGGCCAGGGCACGCGATCCGCAACGCGTTCGTACCGCGATCGTCACATTCGACTGCCCGAAGTGGAGGGTTTGCGCCGATCATCGGTTGACGAGCATGGCGACGGCGAGCGCCGCGATGATGGCGCTCGACAGCAGCGCGGTGACCAGGCGGCCACGGTCGCTGGTGAGCAGCCGACCGACCATCGTGCCGCCGGCGGCGATCAGCAGCTGCCAGCTGGCCGAGGCGAGGAACACCCCGAGGGTGAACAGCGCCGCGAGGGCGACGCCGGATCCACCCAGGTCCGGCCGGCCGAGCACCAGCGCCGTGAAGTAGACGACGGTGGCGGGGTTGAGCAGGGTCAGCGCGAGGATCCCGGCGAACGCCCGGGCCGGGGTCTCCAGTCCGCGTCGTGCTGTTCGTGGGCTTGCCCCGCCTCCGGTGTCCGGGTCCGGGCGGACCGGGCCGCGGGGCCGCAGGGCCCGCCACGTCCCGTGCCCGGCCAGGGCCAGCAGCACCGCCGCCGCGACCAGCCGTAGCGGCGTGGCGAACGGCGCCAGCCAGCCGGCGACGATGGCACCACCGAAGGCCGCGACCCCGGCGTAGACCCCGTCGGCGGTGGCCACCCCGAGCGCGGCGGACGCGCCGACCCGGAACGAGGTTCGCGCGGCCAGTCCGAGAATGAGTACGGCGATGGCGCCGACCGGAATGGCGACACCGTAGCCGGCGACGACGCCGGCCAGGAACGCGCCGGTCACGACGGTCGAAAGCGGATCGAGACGCGGCCCGATGCCACCTGCTGTCGACCGACGACGATGGTCGCGGTGACAGCGGACGGTGGGATCGGGTACGCCTCGTTCACGTGCACATCCTGGACCGCGCGTCCCGGCCCGCGCCAGCGCATTAACGCGGGACCAGCCTCGGGCGCCGGCCCATCGGGAATCAGTTGGCAATTCCGGAATATTGCCCCGTGGAAACTTTTCACCCGACCGCAACAACTGCGGCGATCGGCGGTGAACGGGGCGCGAAATTACGGGCCATGTTTCCGCCTCGTTAACGAATACCGATCGATCGAGCTGGATGGCAACCGCACCAGAGTACGGGACCCGAAGCGGTAATCAAATATCTAAACATCTATATGCTTTGGCCCTAGCATCTGTGTCAGTCAGCTCCACGGCAATCGGCAGACCTGTCACAAACAGGCCGGCCGCGCATCGGAAAGGAGGCGGGAGATGATCTTCTCCCGGCCACCACGGCGCAGTATGCGCCTCGGACTCACCGCCACCGCCGCTCTCACCACGCTGGCGTTCGCCGCACCAGCAAACGCCGAACCGGCGCAGGGCCAGATCCTGCACGCCGGTGACCAGAGCGCCGTCGCCGACTCGTACATCGTCGTACTGAAGGACAGCGCGGTGAGCCGGGCACAGGTCGCAGCCACCGCCAAGTCCCTCGCTGGCAAGCACGGCGGCAGCGTGGCCCGCACCTACCGCGACGCGCTGCGCGGCTTCGAGGTACGCCTGACCGAGCGGGCCGCCAAGCGGCTGGCTGCCAACCCCGCCGTCGAGTACATCCAGCAGAACCGGACCGTCTCGATCGCCGGCACCCAGGCGCCCACCCCCTCCTGGGGCCTGGACCGCATCGACCAGCGGTCCCTGCCGCTGAACAACAGCTTCAGCTACCCCAACGACGGCACCGGGGTCACCGCGTACATCATCGACACCGGCATCCGGTTCTCCCACTCCGACTTCGGCGGGCGGGCCGTCACCGGCTTCGACGCCATCGACGGCGGCAGCGCCGACGACGGCAACGGCCACGGCACCCACGTCGCCGGCACCGTCGGCGGCACCGCGTACGGGGTGGCCAAGGGGGTCACCCTGGTCGGCGTCCGCGTGCTGGACAACAGCGGCGGCGGCACCTACGCGCAGGTCATCGCGGGCATCGACTGGGTCACCGCGGACCACCAGCCGGGTGAGCCGGCGGTGGCCAACATGAGCCTCGGTGGCGGCTACGACCAGGCCACCAACGACGCGGTCAGCCGTTCCATCGCCGACGGCGTGGTGTACTCCCTCGCCGCCGGTAACAGCAACGCCAACGCGTGCAGCTTCTCCCCCGCCGCCACCCCGGAGGCGATCACCGTCGGCGCGACCACCAGCACCGACGCCCGGGCCAGCTACTCCAACTTCGGCACCTGCCTGGACATCTTCGCCCCGGGCAGCAGCATCACCTCGGCCTGGATCGGCAGCGACACGGCCACCAACACCATCAGCGGCACCTCGATGGCGGCCCCGCACGTCGCCGGCGCGGCTGCCCTGGCGGTGGCCGCCAACCCCGGCTACACCCCGCAGCAGATCCGCGACCTGCTGGTCAACGACGCCACCAACAACGTGGTGACCAGCCCGGGCACCGGCTCGCCGAACAAGCTGCTCTACACCGGCAACATCGTGCCGCCCACCCAGGACTTCAGCATCGGTGTCACCCCGGGCACCGGCGCCGTCACCCCGGGCAGCTCGACCACCGCCACGGTCAGCACCACCACCACGGTCGGCACGCCGCACAGCGTGGCGCTGAGCGTCTCCGGCCTACCGGCCGGCGTCACCGCCAGCTTCAGCCCGGCCACGGTCACCTCCGGCGGCACCGCCACGCTGACCCTGAGCACCGCCGCCACCACCGTTCCGGGCCTCTACTCGCTGAGCGTGATCGGCACCGGACCGGAGACCTCCCAGGCCACCACCTTCGCGCTCACCGTCAACGGTCCGCCGGGATGCGCCCAGACCAACGCCACCGACTACGCGATCAACGACAACAGCACGATCGAGAGCACGATCGTGATCCACGGCTGCGGACGCAACGCCAGTGCCACCAGCACCGTCGCGGTCCGCATCTACCACACCTGGATCGGTGACCTGACCGTCTCGCTGATCGCCCCGGACGGCACCGCCTACGTGCTGCACAACCGCACCGGCGGCAGCGCCGACAACATCTTCCAGACCTACACCCGGGACCTGTCCGGCAAGGCCGCCAACGGTGCCTGGAAGCTGCGCGTCCAGGACTCCGCCAGCGCCGACACCGGCTACCTGGACAGCTGGACCCTGACCCTCTGACCTGACGCACCTACCCACGCGACAGCGCCCGGAGCATCCGGCCAAGGCCGGGCTCCGGGCGCTGTTCGTACGCCTCAGACGTTGAAGCCGAGGGAGCGGAGCTGGTCCCGACCCTCGTCGGTGATCTTGTCCGGTCCCCACGGCGGCAGCCAGACCCAGTTGATCCGGATGTCGTTGACCAGACCGCCACCCGGGCCGGTGGTCAGCGCCTGGCGGGCCTGATCCTCGATCACGTCGGTCAGCGGGCAGGCCGCCGACGTCAGCGTCATGTCCAGGGTGGCAACGTTCTCGTCGTCGACGTGCACCCCGTACACCAGACCCAGGTCGACCACGTTGATGCCCAGCTCCGGGTCGACGACGTCCTTCATCGCCTCCTCGACGTCGGCCACGGCCGCCTTGCCGCCGGCCGCCGGCGTCGCCGCACCGTCGGTCGCCACCGCGCCCGTCTCCGGCGCGGGAACAGAATCCTCGGTCATGCCTTCACCTCCGTCGGGCTCTCGCCCACCCCGGCGCGTGCCGCGGCGTCCTTGAACGCCATCCACGGCAACAGCGCGCACTTGACCCGGGCGGGATAGCGGGCGACGCCCTCGAACGCCACCCCGTCACCGAGCACCTCTTCGTCCGGCGTGACCTGGCCACGGCCGGACATCAGTGCCACGAACGCCTCGTGCACCCGGTACGCGTCGGCCGTACCCCGGCCGGTCAACAGCTCGTGCAGCACGCTGGCGGACGCCTGGCTGATCGAGCAGCCCATCCCCTCGTACGACACGTCGTGCAGCACCTCGCCGTCGGTGGCCACCCGGACGGTCACCTCGTCACCGCAGGTCGGGTTGACGTGGTGCGCCTCGGCCACCCGGTCGGCCGGGTCGGCGGCGTCGCGCAGACCACGCCCGTGCGGATGCTTGTAGTGGTCCAGGATGATCTCCTGGTAGAGAGACTCCAGCTGCATCAGACTGGCCTCCCGTCGATTCGCCGCTGCATCGCCAGACTCAACCGAACACCTTCCGCACCTGTTCCAGGCCCGCCACCAGGGCGTCGATCTCCTCGGTGGTGGTGTAGAGGTAGAACGAGGCCCGGGTCATCGCCGGCACCCCGAACCGGGTGCAGACCGGCCGGGCACAGTGGTGACCCACCCGCACCTGCACACCGAGGGAGTCGAGCACCTGCCCGACGTCGTGCGGGTGCACGTCGCCGAGAGCGAAGGAGATCGTGCCACCCCGGCCGACCGGCACCTCCGGGCCGAAGATCCGCAGGTCGGGCACGCTACCCAGGGCGTCCAGGGCGTACGCGGTCAGCTGCTTCTCGTGCCACTGGATCGCCGGCATGCCGAGGCCGGTGAGGTAGTCCACGGCGGCGCCGAGGGCCACGGCCTCGGCGATCGGCGGGGTGCCCGCCTCGAACCGGGCCGGCGGCGCGGCGAACGTGGAGCCGCCCATCGTCACCGTCTCGATCATCGAGCCACCACCGAGCACCGGCGGCATGGCGGCGAGCAGTTCCGCCCGCCCCCACAGCACGCCGATGCCGGTCGGACCGCACATCTTGTGCCCGGTGAAGACGATGAAGTCCGCGTCCAGGTCGACCACGTCGATCGGCATGTGCGGCACCGACTGCGAGCAGTCCAGCAGCAGCAACGCGCCCACCTCACGCACCCGCGCGGTGATCCGCGCGGTGGCGTTGACGGTGCCCAGGATGTTGGACATGTGCACCAGCGAGACGATCTTCGTCCGCTCGTTGACCAGGTCGGTCAGCCCGGACTCGTCCAGCCGGCCGTTGTCGGTGACCGGGAACCAGCGCAGCGTCGCGCCGGTCCGCTCGGCCAGCAACTGCCACGGCACGATGTTCGAGTGGTGCTCCATCTCGGAGATCACGATCTCGTCACCCGGGCCGAGCCGGAACCGAGGGTCGGCGTCCGGGCGCAGCGAGGCGTTCGAGAAGGCGTACGCCACGATGTTGATCGCCTCGGTGGAGTTCTTGGTGAACACCACCTCGTCCACGCTCGGCGCGTTGACGAACGCGGCGACCTTCGCCCGGGCCGCCTCGTACGCCTCGGTGGCCTCGGTGCCCAGCGTGTGCACCGACCGGGACACGTTGGCGTTGTGCCGCTCGTAGTGCTCGCGCAGCACGTCGAGCACCTGGCGCGGCTTGTGCGAGGTGTTGGCGCTGTCGAGGTAGACCAGCGGATGCCCGTTGACCTCCCGACCGAGGATCGGGAAGTCGGCACGCACCGCCGCCACGTCGTAGCGCGGCACGTCGTCGTACTGCGGCATCCCCGGCGGGATCGCGATGGTGGTCATCGTGGTGACCAGCCCTTTCTTGGACGTCAGGCCCGCGCCGAACCGGCGCCGGCCACGTACCGCTCGTAGCCCTCTTCTTCGAGCTTGTCGGCCAGCTCCGGGCCGCCCTGCTCGACGATCCGGCCAGCCACGAAGACGTGCACGAAGTCCGGCTTGATGTAGCGCAGGATCCGGGTGTAGTGGGTGATCAGCAGCAGGCCGGTGTCGCCGGTGTCGCGCACCCGGTTGACCCCCTCGCTGACCACGCGCAGCGCGTCGACGTCCAGACCGGAGTCGGTCTCGTCGAGGATGGCCACCTTCGGCTTGAGCAGCTCCAGCTGCACGATCTCGTGCCGCTTCTTCTCGCCGCCGGAGAAGCCCTCGTTGACGTTGCGCTGGGCGAACGCCGGGTCCATGTGCAGGCGCTCCATCGCGCCCCGCAGCTCGCCACCCCAGGTGCGCAGCTTCGGCGCCTCACCGTCGATCGCGGTCTTGGCGGTACGCAGGAAGTTCGCCACCGACACGCCGGGGACCTCGACCGGGTACTGCATGGCCAGGAAGAGACCGGCGCGGGCCCGCTCGTCGACGGACATCTCCAGCACGTCGACGCCGTCGAGGGTCACCGAGCCACCGGTGATCTCGTACTTCGGGTGCCCGGCGATCGAGTACGCCAGGGTCGACTTGCCGGAGCCGTTCGGGCCCATGATCGCGTGCGTCTCACCGGAGCGCACGGTCAGGTCGACACCGGCCAGGATCGGCTTGAGCTCACCCTCGGGCAGCTTGACCGACACCTGCAGGTCACGGATCTCCAGGGTGCTCATTATCGGGTCACTCCATTACTCGGCAGCGGGCGGCCGTCGCCGTCCACGGAAAGGTAGATGTCGCCGTCGCGGACTTCGACGGGATAGACGGGTACGGGTTCGGTGGCGGGCAGCCCGGTCGGCGCACCGGTACGCAGGTCGAAGCGGGAGCCGTGCAGCCAGCACTCCAGCGTGCAGCCCTCGACCTCGCCCTCGGAGAGCGCCACGGCGGCGTGCGAGCACTCGTCGTACACGGCGTAGAACTGGCCGTCCTCCCCGTGCACCAGGGCGACCTGGGTGCCCCCGACGTCGGCGCTGATCGCGCTGCCCTTCGGCACGTCCTCGACGGCGCAGATGCGGATCATCAGGCGCCGGCCTTGGTGAGCCGCGCCTCGATCGCCTCGCCGAGCCGCTCGCGCAGGTCCTCGACCGGGATCTTGTTCAGCAGCTCGGCGAAGAAGCCGCGCACCACCAACCGGCGCGCCTCGGCCTCCGGAATACCCCGGGCCATCAGGTAGAACAGCTGCTCGTCGTCGAAGCGACCGGTCGCGCTGGCGTGGCCGGCACCGGCGATCTCGCCGGTCTCGATCTCCAGGTTCGGTACGGAGTCCGCCCGCGCGCCGTCGCTCAGCAGCAGGTTCCGGTTGATCTCGTACGTGTCGGTGCCGGTCGCCTCGGCGCGGATCAGCACGTCACCCACCCAGACCGTGTGGGCGCTCTCGCCCTGCAACGCGCCCCGGTAGCCGACGTAGCTGCGGCAGTCCGGCACGGTGTGGTCGACCAGTTGCCGGTGCTCCAGGTGCTGGCCGGAGTCGGCGAAGTAGACGCCGTACAGCTCGGCCTCGCCACCCCGCTCGGTGTACTCGACGGTGGTGTACTGGCGGACCAGGTCGCCGCCGAGGGTGACCTGGACGTGCAGCACCCGGGCGTCCCGGCCCAGCCGCACCTTCAGGTGCTGCGCCTGCACCGCGTCGTCGGCCCAGTCGGCGACGGTGACCAGGGTCAGCTTCGCCCCGTCGCCCACCGTCACCTCGACGTTGTCGGCGAGGGTCGCCGAACCGACCTGCTCCAGCACCAGGATCGCCTCGGCGAACCGGCCGACCTGGACGACGGTGTGCCCGAAGGCCAGGCCCTCGCTGCCCTCGCCGACGGCCCGCAGGATGGTCGGGCCACTCACCACGGCGTCCTGGGCCACCCGCACCAGCAGCGCCTGCTCGACGCCACCGTAGGCCAGCGCGCTGACCCGGTCGACCGGGGTGAGCACGCTGCCGACCCGCTGGTCGTCGCGGCCGATCCGCTCGACGGTCACGCCCTCGGGCAGTTCGTCGTACTCGTGCCGAACCGTGCCGGTGGCGGTCCGGTCGTCGCCGACCAGCCCGCGCAGCCGCTTGAGCGGGGTGAAGCGCCACTCCTCCTCCAGGCCGGTGAGGGCCGGGAAGTCGGCGACGTCGTACGAGCGCAGCGCCTGCGACTTGGTGCTCGGCGGCGCGGAAGCCTGGGTAGTCATCTCGTCCTTGGTCTGTTCTTGCGACGACGGTCTGGTGCTGGGTTGGCGGGTCGGCGCGGGCCGACCCGCCGGGCGGGGCGGGTCAGCCGACCGCGCCCTCCATCTGCAGCTCGATCAGGCGGTTGAGCTCCAGGGCGTACTCCATCGGCAGTTCCTTGGCGATCGGCTCGATGAAGCCACGCACGATCATCGCCATCGCCTCGTCCTCGCTCAGGCCCCGGCTCATCAGGTAGAAGAGCTGGTCCTCGCTGACCTTGGAGACGGTCGCCTCGTGCCCCATCGACACGTCGTCCTCGCGGATGTCGACGTACGGGTAGGTGTCCGAGCGGGAGATGGTGTCGACCAGCAGGGCGTCGCACTTGACCGTGCTGGCGCTGCTGTGCGAACCCTCCAGCACCTGCACCAGGCCCCGGTACGAGGTCCGGCCGCCGCCCCGGGCGATCGACTTCGACACGATGGTGCTGCTGGTGTGCGGCGCCGCGTGCACCATCTTGGCGCCGGCGTCCTGGTGCTGACCCTCGCCGGCCATGGCCACCGAGAGCACCTCGCCCTTGGCGTGCTCACCGGTCATGTAGACCGCCGGGTACTTCATGGTCACCTTGGAGCCGATGTTGCCGTCGATCCACTCCATGGTCGCGCCCTCGTGGCAGACGGCCCGCTTGGTGACCAGGTTGTAGACGTTGTTCGACCAGTTCTGGATGGTCGTGTAGCGGCACCGGGCGTTCTTCTTGACGATGATCTCCACCACGGCGCTGTGCAGCGAGTCCGAGGAGTAGATGGGCGCGGTGCAGCCCTCGACGTAGTGCACGTACGCGCCCTCGTCGACGATGATCAGCGTCCGCTCGAACTGGCCCATGTTCTCGGTGTTGATCCGGAAGTACGCCTGCAGCGGGATCTCCACGTGCACACCCTTCGGCACGTAGATGAACGACCCACCGGACCACACGGAGGTGTTCAGGGCGGCGAACTTGTTGTCGCCGACCGGGATCACCGTGCCGAAGTACTCCTTGAAGACGTCCTCGTGCTCCTTGAGGGCGGTGTCGGTGTCCAGGAAGAGAACACCCTGCTCCTCCAGGTCCTCACGGATCTTGTGGTAGACCACCTCGGACTCGTACTGCGCCGCGACACCGGCGACCAGCCGCTGCTTCTCCGCCTCCGGGATGCCCAGCTTGTCGTAGGTGTTCTTGATGTCCTCGGGCAGGTCCTCCCAGCTGGTGGCCTGCTTCTCGGTGGAGCGCACGAAGTACTTGATGTTGTCGAAGTCGATCCCGGTGAGGTCGGCGCCCCAGGCCGGCATCGGCTTGCGCTCGAACAGCCGCAGGCCCTTCAGGCGCAGGTCGAGCATCCAGGCCGGCTCGTTCTTCTTGGCCGAGATGTCCCGCACCACCGCCTCGTTGAGGCCGCGCTGGGCGATCGCCCCGGCGACGTCCGGGTCGGCCCAGCCGTACTCGTAGTTGCCCAGGGCGGCGAGCTGCTCCTCCTGGGTCAGGGGCTGGACGATCTGCTCGGTCATCTATCTGTCCTCACAGTGGTGACGGTCGTACCGGACTGGGCAGGCGGCGGACCGGGAATGTGCGTGGTGCACACCCCGTCGCCGTGCGCGATGGTGGCCAGGCGCTGTACGTGCGTGCCGACCAGGCGGGAAATCACCGTGGTCTCGGCCTCGCACAGCTGGGGGAACTCGGCGGCCACGTGCGCCACCGGGCAGTGGTGCTGACAGAGCTGGCCGCCGGAAGCGATCGTGGACGCACTGGCAGCGTAGCCCTCGGCGGTCAGCGCGGCGGCGAGTGCCTCCGCCCGCGCCATCGGATCGTCCCCGGCGTCGGCCAGGGCCGCCTGGCAGCGCGCCTCCAGGGCGGCCACCTGCTCGGCGGCGAACTTCTCCACCGCCTGCGAGCCACCGGTGCGGGCGATCCAGCGCAGCGCGGCGGTGGCCATGTTGTCGTAGTGGTGAGTGCCACACCGGCTGCGGGCGGCGTCGGTCAGCAGGAACACCTTGGCCGGACGGCCCCGGCCCCGGTGACCGCGTACCGTCTGCTCGCGGGCGACCACGTCGCCGTCGGCGAGCATCGCGTCGAGGTGCCGGCGGATCGCCGCCGGGCTGAGCCCCAGCGCGTCGCCCAGCTGGGCGGCGGTGGCGGCCCGGCGCTCCAGCAGCAGCTGGGTGACCCGGTCCCGGGTCGACAGGTCGGCGGCGGGTGCGCCGTCCGCTGTCGCGGGGGCAGGCGGCACCGACCGGCCGACAGCCAGGGCGGCCGTCGGCGGATGCCCGGAGAACCCCGCCGCCTTTTTCACAACGCCCACGTTACGTAATTCGCTCAGGCCCTGCAAACGTGGGGTCCGGTGATCCGAACCACCAGCGGGGCGGAGTCACCCGATCGGTGACAACTACGATGCGTAGGATTCGCTTCGTGAAGCGACCCGCCCGGTTCCCGGTCTCCACCACGCTGCTCCGCCGCCTCGCGCTCGCCAACATCGTGGCGAACGCCGCGATCGTCGTCACCGGCGGGGCGGTCCGGCTGACCGCCTCCGGCCTCGGCTGCCCCACCTGGCCCAGGTGCACCGACGAGTCGTACACCACCACCGCCGAGATGGGCATCCACGGGGTGATCGAGTTCGGTAACCGGCTGCTCACCTTCGTGCTGGTGCTGATCGCGGGCGCCACCCTGCTGGCCGCGCTGGCCCACCGCCGCCGCCGGCCGGGGGCCGTCGGGCTCGCGCTCGCCGTCGTCCTGGGCATCGTGGCGCAGGCCGTGATCGGCGGGATCACGGTACGCACCCAACTGCACCCCTCGATCGTGGGCATCCACTTCGTGGTCTCGATGCTGCTGCTGCTCGTCGCGTACGCCCTGTGGCGCCGGGTGCGCGAGCCCGCCGGGCCGAAGGTCACGCTGGTGCCCCCGGCGCTGCGCGCCCTGACCTGGACCACGGTGGTGGCCAGTGCGGCGGTGATCGTCGTCGGGGTCGCGGTGACCGGCAGCGGTCCGCACGCCGGCGACGCCGACGCGATCCGCAACGGCCTCGACCCGCAGACGATCTCCCAGGTGCACGCCGACCTGGTCTTCCTGCTGGTCGGCCTGACCGTGGGCCTGTGGCTGGCGCTGCGCGCCCTCGGCGCACCGGCCGCCGCCGTACGGGCCGCCCGCACCCTGCTGCTGGTCGAGCTGGCCCAGGGCGTGATCGGCTTCGTGCAGTACTTCACGAACCTGCCGGTGCTGCTGGTGGGGGCGCACATGCTCGGTTCCTGCCTGGTCTGGCTGGCCACCCTGTCGGTGCTCTGGTCGATCCGTGAACGCCGCCCGGTCGACCCCCCGGCCGCCCGGCCCGTCACGCCGGCCGAGGAGGCCGAACCGGCCCACGTCTGACCCACCCCTCCGCCCTGCGGCAGCCCTCGGGCCTGGCTCTTGCCCGCGCTTCAGGGCCGCCGAAGGTGGGTGCGGATGGCCTCGGCAAGCCGCTCCGGAGCCCCGTGCGCGTAGCCGAGGAACAGGGAGGGCTCGGTCAGCTCCAGTTCCACCAGCACGGGCGTACCGTCCGGGCCGGGAATCAGGTCCACCCGGGCGTAGAGCAGCCGCTGTGGCCCGCCGGGCACCGTGGCCAGGGTTCGTTCCGCCACCGCGAGCTGGTCGGCGGCGGCGGTACGCGGGCTGATCTCCTCGACCTTGTACAGGCCGTCGGTCCCGAGGTCAGGACCGGCGAGCATCGGCCCCTTACGGATGGCGTGGCTGAAGGCGAGCCCCTGCGGGCCGGCGAGGTAGAGCAGCGCGGTTTCGCCATCGGTGTCCACCGCCGTCAGGTACGGCTGGATCATGGTGACCCGACCGGCGGCACCGAGCCGGCGTACGTGGGCCACGGCGAGTTCCCGGTGCTCCGAATCGGCCAGGTCGTAGCGGCCGGTGTCCTGGCTACCGGCGCTGATCGACGGCTTGATCACGTACTCGCCGTGGTCGGCGGGCGGCTGCCACGGCTGTCCGGGCAGCACCCAACCGGTGGGTACGGTCGGCACCCCGGCGGCGGAGAGTTCGTCCAGGTAGCGCTTGTCGGTGTTCCAGCGCACCACGTCGGCCGGGTTGACCAGTCGGGGCACCCGGGCGGCCCAGGCGACGAACTCGTCCCGACGGGACATGTAGTCCCAGGGCGAGCGGAGCACGACCAGGTCGTACCGGGCCCAGTCGACGGCCGGGTCGTCCCAGACGGCTGGCTCGGCGGCGACCCCGTGGGCGGCGAGCGGGTCGATCACGAGACGGTCGTCCGCTTCGAGGTCGAGCAGTTCGGTGCAGGTGACGAGAGCGACCCGGGGTTTCCCCCGGGCCGGCTGGTGGTGGTCGGTCAATTTATCTCAACGGGCCATCGTGCGACGGGCCATCGAACGCCAGAGGTCGTTGCTCGGGCGCATCTGGTCCATCAGTTCCCGCTCCCACTCGTTCTCCACGGCGACTCCTGCCTTCGCGCAGGCCTCCCGGGCGACGACCGTGTCCTCCGCGAACTGGTCGCCCCACGCACCGTCCGAACCCACCAGGACGATCCGGGCGCCGCGCTTGCCGACGTACTCGATGACCGCCTTCGCCCCGCCGTGTCCGGCGGCGAACGACTTGATACCCGCGACCAGCCCGCTGGGGGCCGGCCCGGAGGCGGTCTGATCAGCCGTCAGCGTCGTATCGGAACCATCTGCCATAACGCGAAGCCTAAGCAAACATGCGCTGGTGCGGAGGAGAACCGGGAGCCTTTTGTGATACCGATAACGTCAAGGTTTAAGGAAGCCGTAAGACATTTCGTCCGCATTTACCCGGGCAAAAATGGTCAGAACGACCGGCCATAACCCCACCAAGCCCTCAGGGTTGAGCAGAAGCGGCTCATCCCCCGGTGAAGCCCGATGTGGTGATAATTCAGACAATCACCCATCGGTACTCACCGCTCCGTTAAGAAGGTGCCCTTCCTATACCGCAGGCGTTAAGAAGGTGCCCTTCCTTACAGCAAAGCGTCGAGGGCGGCGGCGGCGAAGACGACGGTCAGGTACGTCGTGGACCAGTGGAACAGCCGCATCGGCTTGACCGGCTCGCCCCGGCTGGCCCGGCCGGCGAGCTTGTGCGCCTCGACCAGGAAGATCGCACCCACCACCAGCGCCGGTACGCCGTACACCGGGCTCAGGCCGAGCGCCCAGACGGCCAGCGAGGCCAGCACCGTCAACCAGGCGAAGAAGACGATCTCGAAGTTGACCCGCCGGACCGTGGCCACCACCGGCAGCATCGGGATGCCGGCGCGGGCGTAGTCGTCCTTGTACTTCATCGCCAGGGGGTAGAAGTGCGGCATCTGCCAGAAGAAGACCACCGCGAACAGCCCCCAGGCCACCGGCGACAGCGTGCCGGTCACCGCCGCCCAGCCGATCAGCACCGGCGCGGCGCCGCACGCCCCGCCCCAGAAGGTGTTCGCCGTCGTGGTGCGCTTGAGCCACAGCGTGTAGACCACGTCGTAGTAGACGATCGCGGCCAGCGTGAGCCCGGCGGCGAGCAGGTTGGTGAACGCGGCCATCAGCGCGATCGAGACCGCCGCCAGCACCAGACCGAAGATCAGGGCGTTACGCGGCGTCACGGTGTGCGCCGGCAGGGGGCGCCGCTTCGTCCGCCGCATCAGCTGGTCGATGTCGCGGTCGATGTAGCAGTTGAGCACGCTGGCCGCACCGGCGGCGAGCGAGCCGCCGACGAGCACCACCGCGACCAGCCACAGCGACGGCAGCCCGCCGTGCGCGAGCATCATCGCCGGCACCGTGGTGACCAGCAGCAGCTCGACGATGCGCGGCTTGGTCAGGGTCACGTACGCGGCCACCACCGCCCGCACGTCCCGGGAGCGGGCCGGCGACTCCTCCGCCGAGCGCACCGGCGGCTGCCCGGCAGGGTTACTGACGGGCCGCTCGGTGATCATGCTCACGGATTGCCACCTTCCGGCGTCGGCAGGGGAGGTCAGGGCGGTCGGATCCGGCGCGGATCCACACACAACCGCCCCACACACTACGCGCTGTCGTTTTGGCTGCCCGGGCGACCCGGCAACGGTGCGGGCCGTCACACCGGAGGCTGATCGGCACCGCTGAACCGGGGAGCCGACCCGAACCGTACAGACCAGCATGCTGAGATCCTCGGGCGCATGTTTAGGGACGCTCGATAGGGTCACCAGTGAGGGTTCCGCCCATCTCGCCGAGGAGCACAAACCACCGTGGCTGCCAACCGACCCGCGCACCCCGCACTTGACTGGTCCGACCTCGATCGCCGTGCCGTGGACACCGTTCGCGTGCTGGCCATGGACGCCGTGGAGAAATCCGGCAATGGCCACCCGGGCACCGCGATGAGCCTCGCCCCCGCGGCGTACCTGTTGTTCAACCGGGTCATGCGGCACAACCCGGCCGACCCGAACTGGCCCGGCCGCGACCGCTTCGTGCTGTCCGCCGGTCACTCCAGCCTGACGCTCTACATCCAGCTCTTCCTCTCCGGCTACCCGCTGAGCCTCAGCGACCTCAAGTCGCTGCGGCAGTGGGGTTCGCTGACCCCGGGCCACCCGGAGCACGGGCACACCCCGGGTGTGGAGACCACCACCGGTCCGCTCGGGCAGGGCCTGGGCAACGCCGTCGGGATGGCCATGGCGGCCCGCCGTGAGCGTGGTCTGTTCGACCCCGAGACCGAGCCCGGTGAGTCGGTCTTCGACCACCACATCTGGTGCATCGCCTCGGACGGCGACATCGAGGAGGGCATCAGTCACGAGGCCAGCGCCCTGGCCGGGCACCAGCAGCTGGGCAACCTCTGCGTGATCTACGACGACAACGAGATCTCGATCGAGGACGACACCCGGATCGCGCTGAGCGAGGACGTGGCGGCCCGCTACGCGGCGTACGGCTGGCACGTGCAGACGGTCGACTGGCGACGCGGCGACGCCGACCAGGGCGACTACCACGAGGACGTGCAGGCGCTCCACGAGGCGCTGCTGGCCGCGAAGGCGGAGACCGGCCGCCCGTCGTTCATCGCGCTGCGCACCATCATCGGCTGGCCGGCACCGAACAAGCAGAACACCGGCAAGATCCACGGCTCGGCGCTGGGTGCCGACGAGGTGGCCGCCACCAAGCAGATCCTCGGTTTCGACTCGGCCGAGTCCTTCCAGGTCACCGAGGAGGTGCTCGCCCACACCCGGGCGGCGCTGACCCGGGGCGCCGCCGAGCAGGAGGAGTGGACGGCCGCCTTCGACGGCTGGGCCGAGGCCAACCCGCAGCGCCGCGCCCTGTACGACCGGCTGGCCGGGCGGGTGCTGCCCGACGGCTGGACCGACGCGCTGCCGGAGTTCCCGGCCGACGCCAAGGGCGTGGCCACCCGGGCCGCCTCCGGCAAGGTGCTGGCCGCGCTCGCCCCGGTGCTGCCCGAGCTGTGGGGCGGCTCGGCCGACCTGGCCGAGAGCAACAACACCACGATGAAGGGCGAGCCCTCCTTCGTGCCCAGCCAGTACGCCACCAAGGAGTTCCCCGGCCACGAGTACGGCCGCACGCTGCACTTCGGCATCCGTGAGCACGCCATGGGCGCGATCCTCAACGGCATCGCGCTGCACGGCGGCACCCGCCCGTACGGCGGCACCTTCCTGGTGTTCAGCGACTACATGCGTCCCTCGGTGCGGCTGGCCGCGCTGATGAAGCTGCCGGTGGTCTACGTCTGGACGCACGACTCGATCGGCCTCGGCGAGGACGGCCCCACCCACCAGCCGGTGGAGCACCTGAGCGCGCTGCGCGCCATCCCCGGCCTGGACGTGGTCCGCCCGGCCGACGCCAACGAGACGGCGTGGGCGTGGCGGCAGGCCCTGGAGCACACCGACCGGCCGACCGCACTGGCGTTGAGCCGCCAGCCGCTGCCGACCCTGGACCGCTCGCAGCTGGCCGGCGCGGACGGGGTCGCCAAGGGTGGCTACGTGCTGGCCGAGGCGTCCAACGGCAAGCCGCAGGTGATCATCATCGGCACCGGGTCCGAGGTGCAGCTCTGCCTGACCGCCCGGGAGCGGCTGGAGGCCGACGGCACCCCCACCCGGGTGGTGTCCATGCCCTGCCAGGAGTGGTTCTTCGCGCAGGACGAGGCGTACCGGGAGTCGGTGCTGCCACGCGGGGTAAAGGCCCGGGTGAGCGTGGAGGCGGGCATCGCGATGTCCTGGCGCGGGATCGTCGGCGACTGCGGCGAGAGCGTCAGCCTGGAGCACTACGGCGCGAGCGCCCCGCACTCGGTGCTGTTCGAGCAGTTCGGCTTCACCCCCGACCGGATCGTCGCCGCCGCGCACGCGGCGCTGACCCGGGTCGGTGACATCACCGGTTTCACAACCGGCAACTGAGGGGAGCGTTGACGCACATGACGACCGACAGGCTGGGTGAGCTTTCCGCCGCGAAGGTGGCGATCTGGCTCGACGACCTTTCTCGGGTACGGCTGTCCTCCGGTGGGCTGGACCAGCTGCGCCGGGAGAAGCACGTGGTCGGGGTGACCACCAACCCGACGATCTTCGCCAAGGCGCTGAGCGACGCCGACACCTACGACTGGCAGCTGCGGGACCTGGCCGTGCGGGGCGTCGACGTGGAGGAGGCGGTCCGCATGCTCACCACGTACGACGTGCGGTGGGCCTGCGACGTGATGCGCCCGGGGTACGACGCCAGTGGTGGCGTCGACGGCCGGGTCTCGATCGAGGTGGACCCGCGGCTGGCCCACGAGTCGCAGCGCACCGTGGCCGAGGCCAAGGCGCTGTGGTGGCTGGTCGACCGGCCGAACCTGTTCATCAAGATCCCGGCGACCGAGGCCGGCCTGCCGGCGATCACCGCCACGCTGGCCGAGGGGATCAGCGTGAACGTCACGCTGATCTTCGGGCTGGACCGCTACTCCCAGGTGATGGAGGCGTTCCTCGCCGGCCTGGAGCAGGCCAAGGCCAACGGCCACGACCTGTCGAAGATCGGCTCGGTGGCCTCGTTCTTCGTCTCCCGGGTCGACACCGAGGTCGACAAGCGGCTGGAGAAGATCGGCTCGGATCAGGCCAAGGCGTTGCGCGGCAAGGCGGCCGTGGCCAACGCCCGGTTGGCGTACGAGCGCTACAGCGAGGTCTTCGCCAGCGACCGCTGGCGGGCCCTGGCCGACGCCGGTGCGCACCCGCAGCGCCCGCTCTGGGCGTCCACCTCGACGAAGAACCCGGACTACCGGGACGTGATCTACGTCGAGGAGCTGATCGCACCGGGCACGGTCAACACCATGCCGGAGGCGGTCATCCACGCCTACGCCGAGCACGGCGAGACCCGCCCGGACACCGTCACCGACGCGTACGACGACGCCCGGCAGGTCTTCGAGCACCTCGCCTCGGCGGGCGTCGACATGGCCGACGTGATCGACACGCTGGAACGGGAGGGCGTGGAGAAGTTCGAGGCCAGCTGGCACGAACTGCTCGACGGCGTACGCAAGTCGCTGGCCGCCGCCGCCCAGGGCACCGGTCATCCGGGCGGCGCCGCCGCGCAGGCCGGAGGAGCTGCGTGACACTGCGCTCCGGCGTCTCCCACGCCGCCGCCCGCACCGGGTGGCGGCGTGGGTGATCTGCTGGCCGCACCGGCCGAGGCCGCTGGTGGTCTCGCGGTGTACGGCGCGCAGGCCGTGGACGCCAGCGCGCCGGCCTCCACCCGGCAGGCGCTGGTCGAGGCCGGCGTGCCGGGTCGGCTGGTCGCCCGGGATCGCACCCGTGGCGGCGCCGGGCTCGGTTGGCGGGACGCCCACCGGCGCAGCCGCGAGCTGCTCCCCCAGCTCGCCGAGCTGACCGCGGAGCTGGCCGACCTGGATCACGTGGTGCTCGCCGGCATGGGCGGCTCGTCGCTCGCGCCGCAGGCCATCGCCCGGACCACCGGCCGGCCGCTGACCGTGCTCGACACCACCGATCCCGGTCAGGTACGCGCCACGCTGGCCGACCGGCTGGACCGCACCGTCGTCGTACTGGCCGGCAAGTCCGGTACGACGGTGGAGACCGACTGCCACCGGCGTGCCTACTGGCAGGCGTTCCTGGACTCGGGCATGACCGAAGCCGAGGCGGGGCGGCACTTCGTCGTGGTCACCGACCCGGGCTCGCCGCTGGAGGCGGTCGCCACCGAGCTGGGTGCCATCGTGGTGCCCGGTGATCCCGAGGTGGCCGGCCGGTACCCGGCGCTGACCGCGTACGGTCTGGTCCCCTGCGCGCTGGCCGGGGTCGCGGTGGTCGACCTGCTCGACCAGGCCGAGGAGTTCGCGGCCTCGCTGGAGAGCACCGACGCCAACCCCGGCCTGGCGCTCGGCGCGGCGTTGGCCGCCGCCGCGACGACGGGACGGGACAAGGTCGCCCTGGTCGGCGACGGCACCGGCGTCGAAGGGCTGGGCGACTGGGTGGAGCAGTTGCTCGCCGAGTCCACCGGCAAGGACGGGCTCGGTCTGCTGCCGGTGGTGGTCGAGTCACCGGACAGCCCTGGCCTGACCGGCCCCGACCTGCTCACCGTCAGCTACGGGGGCGCGCTCGCCGCGGGTGACCTGCCCGCGCCCGGCGTCGCCCCCGACCTCGCGGTCAACGGCCCGCTCGGCGCCCAGTTCCTGGCCTGGGAGTACGCCACCGTGCTCGCCGCCGGTGTGCTGGGAGTCGACCCGTTCGACCAGCCGCACCTGACCGAGGTCGAGGAGCACGTCGAAGCGATCCTGGCCGAGGGTCCGCCGACGGCGCCGCCGTCGTCGACCGAGGGCGCGATCGAGGTGTACGCCCCACCGGGCGCCCCGGCCGACCTGTTCGGCGCGCTGCGGCACCTGCTGGCCGGGCTGGGCGAGGACGGCTACCTGGCGGTGACGGCGTACCTGGATCGGCACGCCGAGGCCGAGGCCGACCGGCTGCGTCCACTGCTGGCGCAGGTCACCCGGCGCCCGGTCACCTTCGGTTGGGGGCCGCGCCACCGGTACGCCACGGGCCAGTACCACAGAGGTGGCCCACGGGTGGGTAGTTTTCTTCAGGTAACCGGTACGGTCGATGTTGATCTGCCGGTGCCCGGAAAGCCGTACTCCTTCGGGGAGCTACAGGCGGCGCAGGCCGCCGGCGACCGGCGGGCCCTGGCCGGTCGCGAACGCCCACTACTGCGACTGCACCTGACCGAGCGGTCGGCGGGCCTGGCCCAGCTGCTCGACGCGGTCGGGTCGCTGCGGGCATGACGATGGACGACGTGGACGAGCGGAGCGAGGAGGCGGCGTGAACCCGCTGCGCGACCCGCAGGACCGGCGGCTACCGCGGATCCCGGAGCCATGTGCTCTGGTGATCTTCGGAGTGACCGGTGACCTGGCCCAGAAGAAGCTGCTGCCGGCGGTGTACGACCTGGCCAACCGGGGGCTGCTGCCGCCCGGTTTCGTGGTCGTCGGGTTCGCCCGGCGGGACTGGGGCGACGGCGACTTCGCGTCGCTGGCCCGGGAGGCGGCCAAGGCCCACTCGCGCACACCGTGGCGCGAGGAGGTCTGGTCGCGGCTGGAGCACAACATCAAGTTCGTCGGCGGTTCGTTCGACGACGACACCGCCTTCGACAACCTGGCCAACTGCCTGGAGGGCCTGCGCGACAGCCACGGCATCCACGGCAACGCGGCGTTCTACTTCTCCATCCCACCGGCGGCGTTTCCGGTGGTGCTCAAGCAGTTGGCCCGCACCGGGATGGCCGACAACGGGAAGTGCGGCGGCTGGCGCCGGGTGGTGGTGGAGAAGCCGTTCGGGCACGACCTGCCCTCGGCCAAGGCACTCAACGACCTGGTGGACGACGTGTTCACCCGGCGGGACGTGTTCCGCATCGACCACTACCTGGGCAAGGAGACGGTGCAGAACATCCTCGCCCTGCGCTTCGCCAACAGCCTCTTCGAACCATTGTGGAACTCGCAGTACGTCGACTCGGTGCAGATCACCATGGCCGAGGACGTCGGGATCGGCTCCCGGGCCGGCTTCTACGACTCCGTCGGCACCGCCCGCGACGTGTTGCAGAACCACCTGCTGCAACTGCTCGCCCTGGTCGCCATGGAGGAGCCGACCAGCTTCGACGCCGACGAGATCCGGGCCGAGAAGCTGAAGGTACTCAAGGCCATCACCCTGCCCCGGGACGTCGCCGAGGGCACCGTACGCGGGCAGTACCTGCCCGGCTGGGTCGGTGGGCAGCGGGCCAAGGGTTACCTGGAGGAGGACGGCGTACCGCCGACGTCGACCACCGAGACGTACGTGGCGGTCCGGCTCGGCATCCAGAACCGCCGGTGGGCCGAGGTGCCGTTCTACATCCGGGCCGGCAAGCGCCTGCCCCGCCGGGTGACCGAGGTCGCGGTGATGTTCAAGCAGGCCCCGCACCTGCCGTTCAACCCGGCGGACATGGAGATGCTCGGCAACAACCAGCTCGTCATCCGGGTCCAGCCGGACGAGGGTGTGGTGCTCAAGTTCGGCTCCAAGGTGCCGGGCACCACGATGGAGGTCCGCGACATCGCGATGGACTTCCAGTACGGCGAGGCGTTCACCGAATCCAGCCCCGAGGCGTACGAGCGGTTGGTGCTGGACGTGCTGATCGGCGACCGGACGCTCTTCCCGGACGCCGCCGAGGTCGAACAGAGCTGGGCCGTGGTGGACCCGCTGGAACACGCCTGGGAGGGCACGAAGCCCGAGCCCTACCGGGCCGGCGAGTGGGGTCCCCGCGCCGCCGACGAGATGCTGGCCCGCGAAGGCCGGGCGTGGCGGCGGGCGTGACCGGGCACCACGAGCAAACCAGGAGGCTCCGTTGATCGGACTGTGGGACACCACCGGCAACGAGGTGGTCAAGGCGCTCGCCGCCGAGCGGCGCAGTGCCGGCGGGGTGGCCAGCGGCATGGCCCTGACCCTGATCGTGGTGGTCGACGAGAAGCGGGTACGCGAGGCGGAGGCGGCGGCCACCATCGCCGCCGCCGCGCACCCGTGCCGGCTGCTGGTGGTCGTCCGCTCCGACGTCGAGCGCGACCGCAGCCGGCTCGACGCGGAGATCGTCGTCGGCGGGCGGCTGGGCCCCTGCGAGGCGGTGGTCATGCGGATGTACGGCCGGCTCGCGCTGCACGCCGAGTCGGTGGTCATGCCGCTGCTGGTGCCGGACGTACCGGTGGTGACCTGGTGGCACGGCGAGCCACCGACGGAGATCGCCACCGACTTCCTCGGGGTGGTCGCCGACCGGCGGATCACCGACGCGGCCCAGGCCGCCGACCCGATCGACGCGCTCCGGCAACGCGCCCGGGACTACGCGCCGGGCGACACCGACCTCGCCTGGACCCGGATCACCCCGTGGCGGACCCTGGTGGCCGGCGCGTTCGACACCACCGACGCGCAGCTCACCGAGGCGGCGGTGGTCGCGCCGCCGACCGACCCGACCGCCGCGTTGATGCGCGGTTGGCTGCGCAGCCGGTTGGGCATCAAGCCGCGCTGGGAGCGGACCAAGGAGTTCCCGCGCATGCGGGAGGTGCAGCTGGGCTGCGCCAACGGCGACGAGCTGACGCTGACCAGGGACGACAGCATGGCGGTCTTCCGGCGCACCGGCCAGGAGGACCGAATGCTGCCGCTGGTGCGCCGGCCACTCGGTGACGAGTTGGCCGAGGAGTTGCGCCGGCTCGGCCCCGACCAGGTGTACGCGGAGGCACTGGGTGCCTTCGCCGGCCTGACCAACCTGGATCGCCGCCCCGGGCAGCGGGTGCACGTCTGGAAGGACCCGGCCACCGCCGAGCGGGCCGAGGCCGGGGTCACCGCCCACGCCACCACCAACACCGGATCCTGACCCTCGCCAAGCTGGCACGACACCGACCGCCCGGGCGGTCGCGGAAGGACACCATGAGTGAGGCGAGTGTCGCCGTACACGCCGATGCCGATCTACTGGCGCAGTCGGTCGCGGCGCGGTTGGTGGTGAAGCTGCTCGACGCGCAGGCCGAGCGCGGTCAGGCGAGCGTGGTGCTCACCGGTGGCCGGATCGCCGCCGCCGTGTACCGGGCCGTCGCCGCCCTACCCGCCAAGGACGCGGTGGACTGGTCGCGGGTGGATTTCTGGTGGGGCGACGAACGGTTCCTGCCCGCCGGTGACCCGGAGCGCAACGAGACCCAGGCGCGGGCGGCGTTGCTCGACGCGTTGCCGGTGGACCCGGCCCGGATCCACCCGATGCCGGCCTCCGACGCCGGTGCCGACCCGGAGGAGGCCGCCGCCCGGTACGCGGCCGAACTGGCCCGCGCCGCCCGCCCCGGCACCGCCGCACTCCCCCACTTCGACGTGCTGATGCTCGGCGTCGGCGAGGACGGGCACGTCGCCTCGGTCTTCCCCGAACATCCGGTGCACTACGAGAGCCGGCCGGTCAGCGCGGTACGGGGCAGCCCGAAACCGCCGCCGGTGCGGATCACCCTCACCCTGCCGACGATCAACACCGCCGAGGAGGTGTGGCTGGTGGCCGGCGGCGCCGACAAGGCCAACGCGGTCGGCATGGCGCTGGCCGGCGCCGGCCCGGTGCAGATCCCGGCGGCCGGCGTGCAGGGCACCGGCCGTACCCTCTGGCTGCTCGACCGCGCCGCCGCAGCCTCCGTCCCCGCCCGCTTCCGCAGCCTCCGGTGAAAGGAAGGGCCCCTTATTAACGCCTCGCGTAGTAAAGGGGCCCCCTTTTAACAGCGACCTGGCGGGTTAACAGCGGCCTGGCGGGTTAACGAGCGACCTGGCGGGGCGCAGCCGGACTCAGCGGTCGCCGCGACGGCTACGCAGCGAGGCGAGGGCCTCGGCCAGGATCGCCTCCCCCTCGGCCTCGGTACGCCGCTCCTTCACGTACGCCAAGTGGGTCTTGTACGGCTCGGCGCGGGCCCGGCCCGGCGGGTCCTGCGCGTCCGGACCGGCCGGCAGGCCACAACGGGTGCAGTCCCACACGGTCGGGTCCGTCGCCTCGGCGGCGATGCGGATGTCGGTACGGTGCCCGTTGCGGCACCAGTAGCTGACCGACCGGCACGGAACCGGCCGGTGACGTTCGGGGTGGCGTGGCGGCGCGGACCCGACTCGGGCGCCCCGGATGACGTGGCCGTTCGGCACGGCGCTAGCTCCTGTCGTCGGAGGGGACCGCCGTCGGGAGGTGGACGGCGGGCGACGCGGTGCAGCGGGTGAAACGGACTGCGCGCGGCCCGTCGAGTGACGGACCGCGCGCAGATTGTACGACTAGCGACGCCTGTTCAGACGCCCACCTGCAACCGAAGCCAGAGACCGAGCCCGACGATGCAGGCGAACCAGACGATGCCCACCAGGACGGTGTAACGGTCGAGGTTCTTCTCAGCCACTGACGAACCGGCCAGGCTGGAGCTGACGCCACCGCCGAACATGCTGGACAACCCACCACCCTTGCCCCGGTGCAGCAGAATCAGCAGGACGAGCATGAAGCTCGTGATGACCAGCAACACGATCAACGTGTAGGCGAACCAGATCGGCATGGCGGGGGTCAGTCCTCTCGTTACGATCCTCGCCCGGGCAGTTCGGGCACGGCGGCACCGACCGGCGGACGGGCGGAGTCAAGGATAGCGAGCGATCAGCCGGTGATGTGCTCCGGGAACCGGCAGATCTTCGCGAACTCCTCGGCGTCCAGGCTGGCGCCGCCGATCAGGGCCCCGTCCACGTCCGGCTGGGCCATGATCGCCGCGATGTTCGACGACTTCACCGAGCCGCCGTAGAGGACCCGCACCTGGTCGGCGGTGGCCTGGTCGAAGGTCTCGGCGAGCCGGGACCGCACCGCGCCGCACACCTCCTGGGCGTCCTCCGGCGTGGCCGTCTTGCCGGTGCCGATCGCCCAGACCGGCTCGTAGGCCACCACGACCTTGGTCACCTGCTCGGCGGGCAGCCCCTTGAGCGCCGCGTCGAGCTGGTCGGAGCAGTGCGCCACGTGCCCGCCCTGCTCCCGCACGTCCAGCCCCTCACCGACGCAGAGGATCGGGGTGAGCCCGTTGGCCAGCGCGGCCTGCACCTTGGCCCGCACCTGGGCGTCGTCCTCGTGGTGGTAGGCCCGCCGCTCGGAGTGCCCGACCACCACGTACGTGCAGCCCAGCTTGGCCAGCATCGCCCCGGAGATCTCACCGGTGTACGCGCCGGACGCGTGCGGTGAGAGGTCCTGGGCCCCGTAGCCGATCAGCAGCTTGTCGCCCTCCACGACGGTCTGCACCGTACGCAGGTCGGTGAACGGCGGCAGGACCACCGTCTCCACCTCGGTGAGCTGCTTCTCGGTGAGGCTGGCCGCCAGCTTCTGCACCAGCAGGTTGGCCTCGAGGTGGTTGAGGTTCATCTTCCAGTTGCCGGCCATCAGGGGCCGGCGGGGAGCGCTCGCCATCAGTTCTCCAGAGCCGCGATGCCGGGGAGGGTCTTGCCCTCCAGGTACTCCAGGGAGGCGCCGCCGCCGGTGGAGATATGTCCGAAGGACTTCTCGTCCAGGCCCAGGGCCCGCACCGCCGCGGCCGAGTCACCGCCGCCGACGACACTGAACGCGTCGGACTCGGCGATCGCCTCGGCGACGCCCCGGGTGCCGTTGGCGAACGCCGGCATCTCGAACACGCCCATCGGGCCGTTCCAGAAGATCGTCCGCGCGTTGGCCGTACCGTCGGCCACCGAACCGCGCAGCGCGGCGGCGAACCCGGCCACCGTCTCCGGCCCGATGTCCAGGCCGACCCGGTGGCTGGGGATGCCGTTCGCCGGGACCACGTCGTGCGCGGCGTCCGGGGCGAAGGCGTCCGCGGCCACCACGTCGACCGGGAGCAGGATCTTGCCCTCGGACCGCTCCAGCAGGTTGCGGCAGGTCTCGATCATCTCCTCCTCAAGCAGCGAGGTGCCGATCTCGTGGCCCTGCGCCTTGAGGAAGGTGAAACACATGCCGCCGCCGATGAGCAGCCGGTCGACGGTGGGCAGCAGCGCCTCGATCACCGCGAGCTTGTCGGAGACCTTGGACCCACCGAGCACCACCACGTACGGCCGCTCGGGGTCACCGGTGAGGGTGGAGAGCACCTCCACCTCGCGCAGCACCAGGCGACCGGCGACGTGCGGCAGCCGCGCCGGTACGTCGTAGACGCTGGCGTGCTTGCGGTGCACGGCGCCGAAGGCGTCGTCGACGTACGCGTCACCGAACGCGGCGAGCTGGTCGGCGAAGGCCCCCCGCTCGGCGTCGTCCTTGCTGGTCTCTCCCTTGTTGAAGCGGAGGTTCTCCAGCAACGCGACCTCGCCGTCGGCGAGCGCCGCGACAGTGGACTCGGCCGACTCGCCGACCGTGTCGGTGGCGAAGTGCACCGGGGCGCCGAGCAGCTCGCCGAGCCGCCCGGCCACCGGGCTGAGGCTGAACTGCGGATCCGGCGTGCCCTTGGGCCGGCCCAGGTGCGAGCAGACGACCACCTTGGCGCCGGCCTCGGTCAGCGCGCCCAGGGTCGGTAGGACCGCGCGGATCCGACCGTCGTCCGTGATCGCACCGGTCTGCTTGTCGAGCGGGACGTTCAGGTCGGCGCGCACCAGCACGCGCCGACCCGACACCCCCTCGGCGAGCAGGTCGTCGAGGGTACGGATGCTCACGGAGCTAGCCTCCCGTTCGTGACTGCGGGGCTCGCAAGCTCACTGCTCGCACTCACAGCGACTGACCAACCAGCTTGACCAGGTCGACGAGGCGGTTGGAGTAGCCCCACTCGTTGTCGTACCAGCCGACCACCTTGACCTGGTTGCCGATGACCTTGGTCAGCGGCGCGTCGAAGATGCACGACGCCGGGTCGGTGACGATGTCGGCGGAGACGATCGGGTCCTCGTTGTAGGTGAGGATGCCCCGCAGCGGGCCCTCGGCAGCGGCCTTGAGCGCGGCGTTGACCTCGTCCACCGTGGTCTCCCGACCGACGGTGACGGTGAGGTCGGTGGCGGAGCCGGTGGGGATCGGCACCCGCAGCGCGTACCCGTCGAGCTTGCCCTTGAGCTCCGGCAGCACCAGGCCGATGGCCTTCGCCGCACCGGTCGAGGTCGGCACGATGTTCAGCGCGGCGGCCCGGGCCCGACGCAGGTCGGAGTGCGGCGCGTCCTGCAGGTTCTGGTCCTGGGTGTACGCGTGGATCGTGGTCATCAGACCACGCTCGATGCCGAACGTGTCCTGCAGCACCTTCGCCATCGGGGCCAGGCAGTTGGTGGTGCAGGAGGCGTTCGAGATGATGTTGTGCTTGGCCGGGTCGTACGAGCCCTCGTTGACGCCCATCACGACGGTGACGTCCTCGTTCTTGGCCGGCGCCGAGATGATGACCTTCTTGGCCCCGCCGTCGAGGTGCGCCTTCGCCTTGGTGGCGTCGGTGAAGAAGCCGGTGGACTCGATGACCACGTCGACGTTCAGGTCGCCCCACGGCAGCGCCGCCGGGTCCCGCTCGGCGTACGCCTTGATGGTCTTGCCACCGACGGTGATCTCGTCGGCGGTCGCCTTCACCTCGTGCGGCAGGCGGCCCAGGATGCTGTCGTACTTGACAAGGTGGGCGAGCGTGGCGTTGTCGGTGAGGTCGTTGACCGCAACGACCTCGACGTCAGCGCCGGACGCCAGCACTGCCCGGAAGAAGTTACGGCCGATCCGGCCGAAGCCGTTGATGCCAACCCGGATGGTCACAGGTCCCATCTCCTCGCGTTTTGGTCCGCCGGCGTGGAGACCCTCGGCCGGCGAAGCGGTGTGCGCCGACCGTTGGAGCCGGCCGTTGACGATTCATCTCGGCCACCCCGCCGCGGTCCGAGGGACCTGACCGCCCGAGGCGGTGGGTACGGCGGGTGCGCCGGTTCCGGCCCCCTTGCCGTACGCAGCGACCATATCCGAGCGCGCCGACCCGTGCTGCGTCGGGTGGTTGCCCTCCCATGCCACACGGATCCCGCACCATGCCGACCACGCGTGCCGACGGGTAGCGCCCACCGGCCCGCCCGCGTCGCCGACGACCCACCGTCCTATCAGACCACGAGCATGTCGGGCGTGACGGCCGCTTCGGTATCCGGGATGCCGAGGTCCCGCGCCCGCTTGTCGGCCAGCGCCAGCAACCGGCGGATCCGACCGGCGATGGCGTCCTTGGTCAGCGGCGGGTCGGCCAGCGCGCCCAACTCCTCCAAGGACGCCTGCCGGTGCTCCAACCGCAGCCGACCCGCGGAGGTCAGATGCGACGGCGCGTCGTCGGCGAGGATCTCCAGCGCCCGGGTGACCCGGGCCGCCGCGGCCACCGCCGCCCGCGCCGAGCGGCGCAGGTTCGCGTCGTCGAAGTTGGCCAACCGGTTGGCCGTGGCGCGTACCTCCCGGCGGACCCGACGCTCCTCCCAGGCCAGCACGCTGGCGTGGGCGCCGATGCGGGTGAGCAGCGCGGCGATCGCGTCACCGTCCTTGACCACCACCCGGTCCACGCCGCGCACCTCGCGGTTCTTCGCGGTGATGCCGATCCGGCGGGCCGCGCCGACCAGGGCCAGGGCGGATTCCGGCCCCGGACAGGTGATCTCCAGGGCGCTGGAGCGTCCCGGCTCGGTCAGCGAGCCGTGGGCCATGAACGCGCCCCGCCAGGCGGAGACCGCGCAGCAGACGTTGGCGGCGACCACGTGCGGCGGCAGGCCCCGCACCGGCCGGCCCCGCACGTCCAGCAGGCCGGTCTGCCGGGCCAGGGCCTCGCCGTCCTTGACCACCCGGACGATGAAGTGGCTGCCCTTGCGCAGCCCGCCGGAGGCCAGTACGTGGATCTCACTCGGGTAGCCGTAGACCTCGGCGATCTCCCGGCGCAGCCGACGGGCCACCGCGCCGGTGTCCAGTTCCGCCTCCACCACCACCCGCCCGGAGACGATGTGCAGCCCACCGGCGAACCGCAGCAGCGCGGCCATCTCCGCTCGCCGGCAGCAGGGCTTGGGCACGTCGACCCGACTCAGCTCGTCCTTGACCGCAGCCGTCATCGCCATTGTGCGTCCCCTCACGGACCGGTTCCGGCGTGTCGCCGGAGATTACGTACGTGTCTAACGATCGGCGCCCAGGACAGGCACCAGGGCGGCGGCCAGGGCTGCCGGATCATGACGGGGAGTGCCCTCGTCGACCGCGACGGGGGCGAGGACCAGCCGTGCTCCCAGGGATTCTGCCGCACGGTCCACGGGGGCGGGATCACCGACCGCCTTGGAATCGGCGAGCACGTAGTCGACCGTCAACTCCGGCAGGTACCAGCGCAGCGCCGCCAGATGGTCGGCGACGGACAGACCAAGGGTTTCCTTCTCGGCGGCCAGGTTGAGGGTGACCAGCCGCCGGGCGGAACTGGCCAGGATCGCCGCGGCCAGCTGCGGTACCAGCAGGTGCGGTAGGACGCTGGTGTACCAGCTACCCGGCCCAAAGATCAACCAGTCGGCCGCGCCGATCGCCGCGACCGCTTCCGGGCAGGCCGCCGGCGCCTGCGGGGTGAGGCGCAGCGACTCCACCCGGCCCGTACTGACCGCGACCTGGTGTTGGCCGCGTACGGTGCACACCTCGTCGGGCCGGTTCGGATCCGCCCCGCGTACCTGTGCCTCGATGTCGACCGGCTGGCAGGACATCGGCAGTACCCGGCCGATCGAGCCGAGCATCGCCCCGGCGTGTTCCAACGCGGCCACCGGGTCGCCGAGCAACTCCATCAGCCCGCAGAGCACCAGGTTGCCGACCGCGTGACCGGCCAGCGCGTCGCGTCGCCCGCCGTCGGCCACCGCGGCGAAGCGGTGCTGGAAGAGTCCCGCGCTGCGCCGGGTGGCCGGATGGTCACCGGCCAGCGCGACCAGTGCCTGCCGCAGGTCGCCGGGGGGCAGACCACCCCGCTCGGCACGCAGCCGCCCACTGGAGCCGCCGTCGTCACCGACCGTCACCACCGCGGTGATGTCCAGGTCCAGCTCGGGTGCACAGCGGCGCAGCGCCCGCAGCGAGGCGGACAGGCCGTGCCCACCCCCGAAGGTCACCACCCGGATCGTCATTCCCGCCCCAGGTCCCGGTGCTGGGCGTTGGCCGCCAGGCCGGCACGACGCAGCCGGGCGGCCAACTCCTCGGCGATGGCCACACTGCGGTGCTTACCGCCGGTGCAGCCCACCGCCACGGTCAGGTACCGCTTGCCCTCCCGCTCGAAACCGGCGGTGGTGGCGCCCACGAGGTCGGCGTACGACGAGACGAAGGCGTCCGCCCCCTCCTGCCCCAGCACGTACGCGCTGACCGCCTCCTCCCGGCCGGTGTGCTCGCGCAGCTCCGGCACCCAGTACGGATTGGGCAGGAACCGGGCGTCGAGCACGAAGTCGGCGTCCGGCGGCAGGCCGTACTTGAACCCGAAGGAGATCACGGTCACCCGCAGCTTGCGGGCGTCCTCCCCGCCGAACAGCTCCTCGATGCGTCGGCGCAGCTGGTTCACGTTCAGGTGGCTGGTGTCGATGATCACGTCGGCCTGCTCGCGGGCCTCCTCCAGCAGGCCCCGCTCCACGGCGATACCGTCGGCGAGCCGTCCCTCACCCTGCAACGGGTGCGAGCGCCGCACGCTCTCGAACCGGCGGATCAACACCTCGTCATCGGCGTCGACGAAGACCACCCGTGGCGCGTAGCCGCGCTCCTTCAGCTCCCGGATCGCCTCGGCCAGGTCGGTGGAGAAGGCCCGGGAGCGTACGTCCAGCACCATCGCGGTACGCCGGGCCGCCCCACCGGCCTTCACCGCCAGCTCGGCCATCTCCAGCAGCAGCGCCTGCGGCAGGTTGTCCACGACGTAGAAGCCGACGTTCTCCAGGGCCCGGGCCACGGTGCTGCGCCCGCCGCCGGAAAGGCCGGTGACCACGACCAGCGTGGTGTCGGTCTCTCCGGCCACCATCTGCGGCCCGTCCCCGGAAACGCCCGCGCGGTGGCCCGTCGTGTGCGCCTCGCCCACCGGTAAACCCCCAAGCCATGGCGCCGTGGTCGATGTCGACCCGGCATGGTCAGACAGCGACTCTAGCTCGCCGTACCGCACCCGGGCGGGATCCGCCCCTCGCCTGTCGGCTGACTGACCGCGGCCGGCGGCCGGCACGGCTATCCTCCGGCCATGGGCAGGCACGCTGCACGGCTGCGCTGGGTGGTGGCGCTCGTGGCGGCCACGGTCGCCGTACTGGCCACGGTGGACCGGCTCCGCGACCAGGAACGCGAGCGGGAGCAGGGTGGCGGGACCGTCCAGGTGACCGCCGAGGCCCTCCTGCCGGCAGCGAGCGAGGTGGCCGACCTGACCGCCGCGCACGGCTGGCGCGAAGGTGCGAACATCACCGGCGACCCACAGAACCAGTCGGTGCTGCTGCGGCTGAGCTGGTCCGGTCCGCGCCAGGAGGGCACGTACCAGCTGATCCTGCTGGACACCCGGACCACCCCGGCGCGGGTGATCCGCCCGCACAGCGGCTGGGACGCCGCCGGCAGCACCGGATTCAACTGGGCCGACGAGTACGAGACGCTGGCCCAGCGGTACGACTGGCTCGCCGGCACCGCCGCCCGCCCCTGGTCGAGCGACTCACTCACCACCCCCGACAACCTCGGCGCCATCGGCACCCGCGCGACCACCGCGGGCAGCCTGGTCGCCCTGTTCCGGATGGGCCTCGGCGCCGAGCCGCTGACCGACCCGGCGCACCTGGTGGTGGCGTTCTGCCACGTCGACGCCGACGGCAAGGTCCGCTGGGCCAAACGAGTACCGGTCACCCCCGGCGCCTGACCCTCGCCCTCCCCTGAACGCAGTTCTTGGTACGGATGTGCCCCGTGAGAGACACATCCGTACCAAGATCCACCGTCCTGTCCCGCGTCGATCGGGGACGGGCGGCAGGGAATGGCGGCCCGTGCGGCGAGTGGTGTGGCTCGTAGAATCCTCGGATGGTCTCCCCCGCCGATGTGAGCGTCACCGACCTGGCCACCTCCGACGTGTCTGCCGGGGAGAACGCGACAGCGGCGCTCGACGTGCTGCGGAAGGTCTTCGGGTACGACTCCTTCCGTGGATTCCAGCAGGAGGTCATCGATCAGGTGGTGGCCGGCGGCGACGCGCTGGTGCTGATGCCGACCGGCGGCGGCAAGTCGCTGTGTTACCAGATCCCGGCGCTGGTCCGCGACGGCGTCGCCGTGGTGATCTCGCCGCTGATCGCGTTGATGCAGGACCAGGTGGACGCGCTGACCGCCGTCGGCGTACGGGCCGGCTTCCTCAACTCCACCCTCGATCTGGACACCCGTCGCCTGGTCGAGGCGGAGTTCGTGGCCGGCGAGATCGACCTGCTCTACCTCGCGCCGGAGGCGCTGGCCAGCCGGGCCACGCTGAGCCTGCTCGACCGGGGACGGATCAGCCTGTTCGCCATCGACGAGGCACACTGCGTGTCGCAGTGGGGCCACGACTTCCGGCCGGACTACCTGAACCTGTCCATGCTGCACGAGCGCTGGCCGGGCGTACCCCGGATCGCGCTGACCGCCACCGCGACCAGCGCCACCCGCACGGAGATCGCCACCCGACTCAACCTGACCGGGGCGCGGCACTTCGTGGCCAGCTTCGACCGGCCCAACATCCAGTACCGGATCGTGCCCAAGCGGGAGGCGCGCAAGCAACTGCTCGCCCTGCTGCGCGACGAGCACCCGGGCGAGGCGGGCATCGTCTACTGCCTGTCCCGCGCCTCGGTGGAGAAGACCGCCGAGTTCCTGGTCGCCAACGGCATCGACGCGCTGCCCTACCACGCCGGCCTGGACGCGGCGACCCGCGCGGCCAACCAGCAGCGGTTCCTGCGCGCCGACGGGGTGGTGATGGTGGCGACCATCGCGTTCGGGATGGGCATCGACAAGCCCGACGTACGCTTCGTCGCCCACCTCGACCTGCCCAAGTCGGTGGAGGGCTACTACCAGGAGACCGGCCGCGCGGGCCGGGACGGACTGCCCTCCACGGCCTGGCTGGCGTACGGGCTTCAGGACGTCGTCCAGCAGCGCCGGATGATCGACACGTCCGAGGGTGACCTGGCGCACCGACGTAACCTCGCCGCCCACCTCGACGCGATGCTGGCGCTGTGCGAGACGGTCCGCTGCCGCCGGGTGCAACTGCTCGACTACTTCGGGCAGCGCCTCGACGGCACCTGCGGCAACTGTGACACCTGCCTGGAGCCGCCCGAGTCGTGGGACGGCACCGTGGCCGCGCAGAAGCTGCTCTCCACCGTCTACCGGCTCGATCGGGAACGCAACCAGCGGTTCGGCGCCGGGCACTGCATCGACATCCTGCTGGGCCGCAGCACCGACAAGATCACCCAGCACCGGCACGACTCGCTCACCGTGTTCGGGATCGGCGGCGAACTCGGCGAGGCGGAGTGGCGGGGCGTGGTGCGGCAACTGCTCGCCGAAGGGTTGCTGGCCGTCGAGGGCGACTACGGCACCCTGGCGCTGACCGACGCCAGCGCCGAGGTGCTCGGCCGGCGGCGTACCGTGATGCTGCGCCGCGAGGCACCCCGCCCGGCCCGTGCGGCGCGCTCCGCCAAGCCCCGGGGCGCGGCCACCGTGGTCGCGGAACTGCCGGCCGAGGCGGTCGGCACGTTCGAGCGGCTGCGCACCTGGCGGGCGGCGACCGCGAAGGAGCAGGGCGTCCCCGCCTACGTCATCTTCCACGACGCCACGCTGCGGCAGATCGCGGCGGACACCCCGTCCTCACTGGCCGAGCTGTCGAACATCAGCGGCGTCGGCGAGAACAAGCTGGCGAAGTACGGCGAACAGATCCTCGCCGTGCTCACCACCTCGGACTGAGAACAGAGGCATCCTCGTCAAAGACGCGGCCCTACCTCCGGGGTTACAGGTGAGGCCCTGTCGAGCTGAACCGCCCACGCTGTCAAAGATGCCGCCCGCCCTCCCGGGTTACACATGAGAGCCCTGTCGAGCTGAACCGCCCACGCTGTCAAAGATGCGGCTGCCCTCCCAGGTTGCAGGCGAGGCCCTGTCTGTCGAGCTGAGCCGCCTGCGCTATCGGAAACGGGTGGTTCGTTGCTGCTGTCAGCTCGACAGGGATGGCGAGCGACACCAACCCGGCTGATTCGTAGCCGCTATCAGCTCGACAGGGGTGGCAACTGACAACGACACGGCCGGCAACAACGCCCACGGCGACCGACACCGCCGCCCGGTGCGCCACCCGGTGCAGCCACCCTGTGTGCCACACCAGATGCGTCGCCTTCGCCGCCGCTGCCACGGTTGCGGGTCCACGCGCAGCCAGCGACAGGGCTCGCGGCCTACGACCTACGAACCCCGAACCGCGAACCGCGAACCGCGACCCGCGAACCGCGAACCGCGAACCGCGACCCGCGAACCGCGAACCGCGAACCGCGACCCGCGAACCGCGACCTACGAACCGCGACCCGCGCGACGATACGGCCCGCAACTAACAGCGGCAGCGGCGGCCGGATCTGCGTCGGGACGACCGGCGGCGCACACCGGAGCCGGACGGTCAGGCAGCCACGACCGATGGCCGGCGAGCCGCAGCCGGTCGAACGGCCTGTGGGCTGGCCAGAGGCGAACGAGTGGCGGTCAGTCGGTGGATGCCTGGTCGACGGGGGCACCGAGCGCGGTCAGGATCGCCTCGGCGGTACGGCGGCCGACGCCGGGAACCTCGGTGATCTCGTCGACGGTGGCGGCCGAGAGGCGCTTGAGCGAGCCGAAGTGGCGTAGCAGGGCCTTGCGGCGTACCTCGCCGAGGCCGGGGACGCTGTCCAGTGCGGAGGTGGTCATCCGCTTCGAACGGCGCTGCCGGTGGAAGGTGATGGCGAAGCGGTGCGCCTCGTCGCGTACCCGTTGCAGCAGGTAGAGCCCTTCCGAGGCGCGGGGCAGGATGATCGGGAAGTCGTCGTCGGGCAGCCACACCTCCTCCAGCCGCTTGGCCAGGCCGCACAGCGCCACGTCGTCGATGCCCAACTCGGCGAGGGCCTGCGCGGCGGCGGCCACCTGCGGCGCCCCGCCGTCGACCACCACCAGCTGTGGGGGGTACGCGAACTTACGGGGGCGCCCGGTGGTCGGGTCGACCAGCGCACCCACCCTCGGCTCGTCCCCGCCCGCCAGGCCGTCCCCGCCCGCCAGGCCGTCCCCGCCCGCCAGGCCGTCCCCGCCCGCCAGGCCGTGCCCGGCGTTTCCGCCCGACTGGTGGTCGCCGGTTGCGGCGGGCTCGGCGGCCGGCGTGGCGGGGTCGACCGGGGCGGCCAGGTCGACTGCCGACTCGACGCCGGCCTCTCCGGTCTCGGCGCGGGAGTCGAGGTAGCGGGCGAAGCGGCGGCGCAGCACCTCGGACATCGCCGAGAGGTCGTCGGTGGCGCCCCGGATGATGAACCGGCGGTATTCGCTCTTGCGGGGCAGCCCGTCCTCGAAGACGACCATGCTGGCCACCACGTCGGTGCCCTGGATCTGGGAGATGTCGAAGCACTCGATGCGCAGCGGCGCGGTGCGCATGCCGAGCGCCTCGCTGATCTCGTCGAGGGCCTTGCTCCGGGTGGTCAGGTCACCGGCTCGCTTGAGTTTGTGCCGGGCGAGGGCGTCCTTGGCGTTGCGTTCGACCGTCTCCAGCAGGGTCCGCTTGTCGCCGCGCTGCGGCACCCGCAGGCTGACCCGGCTGCCCCGGTGGGTGGCCAACCAGTCGGCCAGCGCGTCGGCGTCCGTGGGCAACTCGGGCACCAGCAGCTCACGCGGCACGTCGGCCTCGCCGTGCTCGCCGCCGTAGACCTGGGTGCAGAAGTGGTGCACCAGGTCGCCGGTGGTGAGGTCCTCGGTCTTCTCCACCACCCAGCCGCGCTGGCCACGGATCCGGCCGCCCCGGACGTGGAAGACCTGCACTGCGGCTTCCAGCGGATCGTCGGCGAAGGCGACCACGTCGGCGTCGGTCCCGTCACCGAGCACCACGGTCTGCTTCTCCATCGCCCGGCGCAGCGCGGCGACGTCGTCGCGCAGCCGGGCCGCCCGTTCGAACTCCAGCTCCGCGCTGGCCTCGGTCATCTCGCGTTCCAGCTTGCGGACCATGGTGTCGGTGCGCCCGGCCATGAAGTCGCAGAACTCGTCGACGATCTCCCGGTGCCGCTCGGCCGAGACGCTGCCGACGCAGGGCGCGGAGCACTTGCCGATGTAGCCGAGCAGGCAGGGCCGGCCGACCTGGCCGGCCCGCTTGAACACCCCGGCGGAGCAGGTCCGCGCCGGGAAGACCCGCAGCAGCAGGTCGAGCGTCTCGCGGATCGCCCAGGCGTGCGAGTACGGCCCGAAGTAGCGCACCCCCTTGCGCTTGGCGCCGCGCATCACCTGTAGCCGGGGATATTCCTCGTCGAGGGTGACGGCCAGGTAGGGGTACGACTTGTCGTCTCGGTAGCGGACGTTGAACCGTGGGTCGTACTGCTTGATCCAGGTGTATTCGAGCTGGAGCGCCTCGACCTCGGTGCCGACGGTGACCCAGTCGACCGCCTCGGCGGTGGTGACCATCTGCCGGGTCCGGTCGTGCAGCCCGAGCAGGTCGGCGAAGTAGGAGTTGAGGCGGCTGCGCAGGTTCTTCGCCTTGCCGACGTAGATCACCCGACCGGTGCCGTCGCGGAACCGGTAGACCCCCGGAGACTCCGGGATGGTGCCGGGGGCGGGGCGGTAGGTCGACGGATCAGCCACACACCGAGATTAGTCCCCACCCCTGACAGCCCGAATCATCCCTCGATGCCGGTATCCGCCTGGACCGGGGCCGACCCGCCCGACCCTCCTGATTGACGCCTTCCAATCTCAGCCGCCGCGACCTACCATCCAGTAACCGAATGTTCTTCACGTAGTGATCCCGCCCGATGGTCCCCCCGTCCACAGAGGATCCCCATGCCTGATCACACCGCCACCCGCCGGCTGCTCGCCGGTGCGACCGGCGCCATCGCCGTCGCCGCCCTCCTCGTCGCCGTACCGACCACCGCCACCGCCACCACCCCGCTCGCCGCGCCGGCTGGCGCCGACACCCTCGCGGTGAACGTCGCCAGCGCCTTCGCCGGCAACGACTACTGCCTCGGCGAGTGCTCCGAGATCCTGCCGCCCGGCCAGAACGGCAACGCCACCCTGGTCGAGATCCTCGGCAACCAGGCCTTCGGCACGCTGCCGCGGCACTCCGCCGACCAACTCGACAAGTACGCCAACCTCGTCTACGGCTACGCCGGGCTGCGCGAGGAACAGATCGGCGAGTTCTTCCACGACGCCGCCTTCGGCGTCGCCCCCAACCAGGTCGAACGCGACTACTCGCCGCGCTCGGACGTACGGATCGTGCGGGATGCCACCACCGGCGTCCCGCACATCACCGGCACCACCCGGGCCGGCACCATGTACGGCGCGGGATACGCCGGAGCCGAGGACCGGCTGTTCACCATGGACCTGCTACGCCACGTCGGCCGGGGCACCCTGACCTCGTTCGCCGGTGGCGCCCCCGGCAACCGGGACCTGGAACAGAGCGTCTGGCGTACCTCCCCCTACACGGAGGCCGACCTGGCGGCACAGGTGGCGGCGCTGCGGCAGAAGGGCGGCGCCCGTGGCGAACAGCTCTACGCCGACGTGCAGGACTACATCGCCGGAGTCAACGCCTACATCCGCACCTGCATGTCCGGCCGCAACTGCCCCGGTGAGTACGTGCTGACCGGCCACCTCGACGCGATCACCAACGCCGGTGGGCCGAAGCCGTTCACGATGACCGACCTGATCGCCATCGCCGGCGTGGTCGGCGGCCTGTTCGGCGGCGGTGGCGGCACCGAGATGCAGTCCGCGCTGGTCCGCATCGCCGCCCGCGCCAAGTACGGACCGGTCGAGGGCGACCGGGTGTGGAACGGCTTCCGGGGGCAGCACGACCCGGAGACCGTGCTGACCCTGCACGACGGGCAGAGCTTCCCGTACGGCGACGCCTCCCCCGACGCCCCCAGCGTGGTGCTGCCCGACGCGGGCTCGGCCCGGGTCGAGCCGATCGTCACCGATGCCACCGGCTCCGCCACCACCGCCGGCTCCACCAGCGCCTCGGAGCTGGCCGCCGCGCTCTCCGGGCTGACCATCACCCCGGCCAACCGGGGCATGTCCAACGCGGCGGTGATCTCCGCCGAGCACTCCGCGACCGGCCATCCGATCGCCGTGTTCGGGCCACAGACCGGCTACTTCTCCCCCCAACTGCTGATGGTCCAGGAGTTGCAGGGCCCCGGCATCAGCGCCCGGGGTGCCGCCTTCGCCGGGCTCAACCTCTACGTGCTGCTCGGCCGGGGCCAGGACTACGCCTGGAGCGCCACCTCGTCCGTCCACGACATCACCGACACGTACGCGGTGCCGCTGTGCGTACCCGGCGGTGGCACGCCGACGCTGGCCAGCAACCACTACGTGTTCCGGGGCCAGTGCCTGGCGATGGAGGAGCTGTCCCACGTCAACCGGTGGAACCCGACCGTCGCCGACAGCACCCCGGCCGGGTCGTACAAGCTGGTCGCCTGGCGGACGAAGCTGGGCCTGGTGGCCTGGCGCGGCACCGTCGGCGGCGCCCCGCACGCCTTCACCCAGCTGCGCTCCACCTACGGGCGGGAGGCCGACTCGGCGATCGGTTTCCAGATGTTCAACGACCCGACCCAGATGGGCACCGCCGAGGCGTTCCTGAACTCGGCGCACAACGTCGAGTACGCCTTCAACTGGTTCTACGTGAACTCGACCCAGGCGGGGTACTTCAACTCCGGGCTCAACCCGGTACGCGCCGCCGGCAGCAACCCGAACCTGCCGATGCGCGCCGATCGGGCCTACGAGTGGCAGGACTTCGACCCGGACGCCCGCACCGCCCGGTACGCGCCGCGCTCCGCGCACCCTCAGTCGATCAACCAGGACTACTACATCAGCTGGAACAACAAGCAGGCCAAGGACTTCGGCGCCGCCGACGGCAACTTCAGCTTCGGCGCCGTACACCGGGGTGAGCTGCTGGACAAGCCGGTGCGGGCGGCCCTCGCGGCGGGCCGCACGTTCGACCGGGCCTCGCTGACCGAGCTGGTGCAGCGGGCCGGCCTGACCGACCTGCGCGGGGCCGAGGTGCTCGGCGAACTGATCCGGGTGCTGGAGAGCCAGCCGGTCACCGACACCGCGCTGGCCGCCGAGATCAGCCGGTTGAAGGCCTGGCGGCAGGCCGGCGCCCTGCGGGTGGAGACCAGCAAGGGCAGCAAGGTGTACCAGCACGCCGAGGCGATCCGCACCCTCGACGCCTGGTGGCCGCTGCTGGTCCGGGGCATGTTCCGCGATCCGCTCGGCCCGGACCTGTACCAGTCCCTGGTCAACACGTTGCAGGTGAACGAGTCGCCATCGGGCCGGCAACAGGGCGACGTGTCGAACCTGCCGTCCTCGGCGAACAGCGCCCAGACCCACAAGGGCTCGGCGTTCCAGTACGGCTGGTGGGGCTACGTCGACAAGGACCTGCGGGCCGTCCTCGGCGACCCGGTGGCCGGCGGACTCGGGCGTACCTTCTGCGGCAACGGCAACCTCGCCTCGTGCCGGCAGATCCTGCTGGACACCCTGCGCACGGCGGCGGCCACCCCGGCCAGTACGACGTATCCGGGCGACGACACCTGCGCCGCCGGTGACCAGTGGTGCGCGGACGCGATCATCCAGTCCCCGCTGGGCGGCATCAAGCACGCCACCATCGCCTGGCAGAACCGCCCCACCTACCAGCAGGTGGTCTCGTTCCCCGCCCGACGTGGCGACGACCTGACCAACCTGGCCGTCGGGCGGCCGGTGACGGCGTCCAGCAGCCAACTCGGCAATGGTGCCGCCCGCGCCGTCGACGGGGACCTGGGCACCCGGTGGGCCAGTTCCTGGTCGGACAACCAGTGGATCCGGGTGGACCTGGGCAGCGTGCGGCAGGTCGGCCGGGTGGTGCTGGCCTGGGAGGCGGCGTACGCCCGGTCGTATCGGGTCGAGGTCTCCACCGACGGCACCACCTGGCGCCCGGTGTGGTCGACCACGGCGGGTGACGGCGGCACCGATGTGCTCGCCTTCGCCCCGCAGCAGGCCCGGTACGTGCGGATGTACGGCCTCACCCGAGGCAGTTCCTACGGCTTCTCCCTCTGGGAGCTGTCCGCGTACGCGCACTGAGGACGATCGGTCGTGGCCGGGGTGGTGCCCCGGCCACGACCATCGGCTGACCCGGCCGGGCGGCTCAGGCGAGGGAGATCTGGTCGCCCTCGACCTTGACGTTCTTGGGTGCGAGTGGCGCAGGGGACGGACCGGACTGCACCGAGCCGTCCTCGATGGAGAACCTGCTCTGGTGGCAGACACAGTTGATCGTGCCGCCCTCGATGGTCGACACGTTGCACCCCTGGTGCGGGCACTTCGGGTCGAAACCGCGGAACTCCCCCGCCGAGGGCTGGGTGATCACGATCCCCTGGGCGGCCAGGATGGCACCCCCGCCCAACGGAATGTCGGTGGTCCGGGCCAGGGACTGGCTGCCCTGCCGGTCGCCGCCACCGGCGTCGCCGGTGTTCGTCACCTGCGGACCGGGGCTGGTCGGCGCCGCGCCGTTGTCGTCTCCGCCACCACAGGCGGAGAGCACCACCGCCGCGCCGGCCGCTCCCGCACCGGCCAGCAACGTCCGCCGCGTCCGCACCGTACCCGCAGCCGCCACCTGGTCGTCAGTCATCGCGTACCCCTCCTCGGCTACCACCGTGCATGATCCGTGGCTACCTTTCCTCAACCCGGACCACTCTGCCTGGCGGTTCACCCGATCGACCACTCCCGCGCGTGACCGACCCCGCGCGGCGCCTCAGCCCGGGCCCGGCGACCGGCCCGGGCCGGTGCAGGCCGGGCCGGTGCAGGCCGGGCCGGTGCAGGCCGGGCCGGTGCAGGCCGGACCGGTGCAGGCCGGACCGGTGCAGGCCGGACCGGTGCGGTCAGCGGGCGGCGGCAGCCTTACGGCCGCCGCGCGACCTGCTTCCGTTGGCCTTGGCCGCCCGGGCGGTGGCCGCCGCCGCGCCCTTGGCCGCACCGTCGAGCTTGAGCACGGTACGCAGGAACTGCCCGGTGTGGCTCTCGACCACCTCGGCGACCTCTTCCGGGGTGCCGGTGGCGAGCACCGTCCCGCCCCGGTGACCGCCCTCCGGGCCCATGTCGATCAGCCAGTCGGCGCTCTTGATCACGTCGAGGTTGTGCTCGATGGTGATCACCGTGTTGCCCTTGTCGACCAGGCCCTCCAGCACCAGCAGCAGCTTGCGGATGTCCTCGAAGTGCAGGCCGGTGGTCGGCTCGTCGAGCACGTAGACCGTCCGGCCGGTGGAACGCTTCTGCAACTCGGAGGCGAGCTTGACCCGCTGCGCCTCACCGCCGGAGAGGGTCGGCGCCGGCTGGCCCAGCCGCACGTAGCCGAGGCCCACGTCGACGAGCGTCTTGAGGTGCCGGTGGATGGCCGGGATCGCGGAGAAGAACTCGGCCGCCTCCTCGATCGGCATCTCCAGCACGTCGGAGACGGTCTTGCCCTTGTAGTGCACCTCCAGGGTCTCCCGGTTGTACCGGGCGCCCTTGCAGACCTCGCAGGGGACGTACACGTCGGGCAGGAAGTTCATCTCGATCTTGATGGTGCCGTCGCCGGAGCACGCCTCGCAGCGGCCGCCCTTGACGTTGAACGAGAACCGGCCCGGGCCGTACCCGCGCACCTTGGCCTCGGTGGTCTCGGCGAACAGCTTGCGCACGTGGTCCCAGACGCCGGTGTAGGTGGCCGGGTTGGAGCGCGGCGTACGCCCGATCGGCGACTGGTCGACGCCGACGACCTTGTCCACGTTTTCCAGCCCGGAGACCCGGGTGTGCCGGCCGGGTACCAGCCGGGCGCCGTTGATCTGGTTGGCCAGCACGGCGTACAGAATGTCGTTGACCAGGGTCGACTTGCCGGACCCACTGACCCCGGTGACGGCGATCAGCTGGCCCAGCGGGAAGCTCACGGTCAGGTTGCGCAGGTTGTGCTCGCGGGCGCCGTGCACCACCAACTCGCGGTCCGGGGTCTGTGGGCGGCGACCCTTCGGTGTCGGGATCTCCCGACGGCCGGACAGGTACGCCCCGGTGACCGACTCCGGGTTCGCCAGCAACGCCGGCACCGAGCCGCTGTGCACGATCTGCCCGCCGTGCTCCCCCGCACCGGGGCCGATGTCGACGATCCAGTCGGCGGTGCGGATGGTGTCCTCGTCGTGTTCCACCACGATCAACGTGTTGCCCAGGCCGCGCAGCCGGACCAGGGTCTCGATCAGCCGGTGGTTGTCGCGCTGGTGCAGGCCGATGGAGGGCTCGTCCAGCACGTAGAGCACGCCGACCAGGCCCGAGCCGATCTGGGTGGCCAGCCGGATGCGCTGCGCCTCCCCGCCGGAGAGAGTGCCGGCCGGCCGGTCCAGGGAGAGGTAGTCCAGGCCGACGTCGAGCAGGAACCGCAGCCGGGCGTTGATCTCCTTGAGCACCCGCTCGGCGATCAGCTTCTGCCGGTCGGTCAACTCGATGCCGGCCAGCAGGTCGGCGCACTCACCCACCGACAGGTTGCAGACCTCGGCGATGCTGCGCCCGGCCAGCGTGACGGCGAGCACCTCGGGCTTGAGCCGGGCACCACCACAGGCCGCGCAGGGCACGTCGCGCATGTAGCCCTCGTACTTCTCCCGCGACCACTCGCTCTCGGTGTCGGAGTGCCGGCGCTCGATCCACTGCACCACGCCCTCGAAGCCGGTGTAGTACGAGCGCTCCCGGCCGTACTTGTTGCGGTAGCGCACGTGCACCTGGTCGCCGGAGCCATGCAGGATGGTCTTCTGCGCCCGGGACGGCAACGCCCGCCAGGGCGTGTCGATGTCGAAGTGCTCCGCCTCGCCGAGGGCCTCCAGCAGACGCAGGAAATACTCCAGGTTGTGCCCCGTCGACCAGGGCTGGAGGGCACCCTCACGCAGGGTTCGCTCCGGGTCGGGCACCACCAGCTCCGGATCGACCTCCTTCTTGGTGCCCAGGCCGGTGCACTCCGGGCAGGCACCGTACGGCGCGTTGAAGGAGAAGACCCGAGGCTCCAGATCCTCGATCGCCAGGGGGTGGTCGTTGGGGCAGGCCAGGTGCTCGGAGTAGCGGCGTTCCCGATCCGGGTCGTCCTCGGGCACGTCGACGAAGTCGAGCAGCACCAGGCCGCCGGAGAGCCCCAGCGCCGCCTCGACCGAGTCGGTCAGCCGCTGCTTGGCGCTCGGCTTGACGCTGAGCCGGTCGATCACCACCTCGATGGTGTGCTTCTCCTGCTTCTTCAGCTTCGGCGGGTCGGTGAGCTGGTGCACCACGCCGTCGACCCGGGCCCGCGCGTAACCCTTGGCCTGAAGCTCGGCGAACAGGTCGACGTACTCGCCCTTACGACCACGCACCACCGGCGCGAGCACCATGAACCGGGTGCCCTCGGCCATCGCCAGGACCCGGTCGACGATCTGCTGCGGGCTCTGCTTGGAGATCCGCTCGCCGCAGACCGGACAGTGCGGCTCGCCGACCCGGGCGAACAGCAGCCGCAGGTAGTCGTAGACCTCGGTGATGGTGCCGACGGTGGAACGTGGGTTGCGCGAGGTCGACTTCTGGTCGATCGACACCGCCGGGCTCAGCCCCTCGATGAAGTCGACATCGGGCTTGTCCATCTGGCCGAGGAACTGCCGGGCGTACGACGACAGCGACTCGACGTACCGGCGCTGCCCCTCGGCGAAGATCGTGTCGAAGGCCAGGCTCGACTTGCCCGACCCGGACAGCCCGGTGAACACGATCAGCGCGTCCCGGGGCAGGTCGAGGCTGACGTCACGCAGGTTGTGCTCGCGTGCGCCACGGATGATCAGACGGTCGGCCACGGTCCGTGTACTCCCGGGTGAGAATGACGAGGAGGATCTGTCCGCTTTTGAGGTGAACCCAGCGGTTGTGTCAGCGCGGAGAGTGCGCCCCGGCAACTGTAGACCCGACCCCCGACAAACTCCCCCACCACACATCCCACCCCACCCCCAACACCCCCACCCCTTGCCCCCTGCCCCCCGCACCCGCACCCGCACCCGCACCCGCACCCGCACCCGCACCCGCGATCTTGCACTTTTGGTCGGGACATAAGCAAATGAACGCGACATTCAGGCGACCAAAACTGCAAGATCGACGGCGAAGGCAAGGGCGGGCACGGGCGGAGCGCCAGCCCGGGCGGGCGCGGGCGGAGCGCTAGCGCGGGCGGGCACGGGCGAAGCGCCAGCGCGGGAGCGAGGGCAGAGCGGGAGCGAGGGCAGCGCGAAGGCGGGAGTGCGGGCAGAGCGGGTGCGCGGGCGCGGGCGGGAGCCGGGGCGGGGCGGAGGCGGACATGGGCAAAGCGGGCGGGAGCGGGGGCGGGGTGGTGATGGGTGGGGTCAGCGGGGGTGGGTGGAGCGGGGGCCCTTGGTCCGGATGGGGCGGGTGCTGTGGCGGTGGGATTCGTGGGCGATCTCGCGGTTCAGGCGACGCCAGCTTTCCCAGCGGCGGGGAGACAACTCGCCGGAGTCCAGCGCGGCCCGCACGCCACAGCCCGGCTCGGCCTCGTGCCGGCAGTCGCCGTACCGGCAGCCGGCGGCGAGGTCGGCGATGTCGCTGAAGGCCCGGTCGAGGCCGGACGCGCCGTCGAGCAGGCCGACCGCCCGTACGCCGGGGGTGTCCAGCACGGCACCGCCACCGGGCAGCGGCACCAGCGCCCGCCAGGTGGTGGTGTGTCGCCCCTTGCCGTCGACCCGCCGGATCGACTGGGTCGGCATGACCACCGCCCCGACCAGCGCGTTGACCAGACTCGACTTGCCGGCGCCGGAGGGGCCCAGCAGGCCGAGCGTCCGGCCCGGGGCCACCTCGGCGCGCAGCGGTTCCAGGCCGGTGCCCGTCTCGGCGCTGACCGGCAGCACCGGTACCCCGGGTGCGAGGGCCGCGAGTTGACGCGCCACCGCCGTCGGGTCGGGCGTCAGGTCGGTCTTGGTGAGGACGACCAGCGGCCGGGCGCCGGACTCGTGCACCAGTGAGAGCAACCGCTCGATGCGGGCGGCGTCCGGCTCGGGGTGCACCGGCTCCACCACGGCGGCGGTGTCCAGGTTGGCGGCCAACAGTTGACCGCTGGCGTCCTTGCCGGCGGTACGCCGGATCAGCGCGGTACGCCGGGGCAGCACCGCCTCCACGGTCACCCGCGCGTCGGGCCAGGTGCCGAGCAGCACCCAGTCACCCGCGCCGGGCAGCCGGGTGGCGTCGCCCGCGGCGGCGGCCAGCACGGCCCCGCCGCAGGAGGCCCGCACCGGTCCGTCCTCGGTGAGCACGGTGCAGACGCCACGGTCGACCCGGGCGACCCGGCCCGGACGGTGGTCGGTGTGGATACGACGGAGGTAAGCCGCCCGGTCGTCGTCCCAACCCAGGGCGGTCAGTGTGATGTTCAAGGCTCCTCGTTCAGGGTTGCTGCGGGTGATACAGACGTGCGGTGACCGGCATGACCACCACCCCCTCCGCTCCGGCGCCGCGAACCTCCCCAACGGTAGGAGGCGTTGGGCCTGCGCCGGAAGTGAATTCCCCGGCGACGCGGCCGGCACGGCCGGTTAGGGTCGATACGTGACCATGGACCCGCTGCTGCTGACCGGTGACGTGGACGACGCGACGGCTCGGCTGCTGCGTACGGCGGCCCGCTTCGACGCCGCCGACCTGGCCGCACCGTCGCTGCTGCCGGGGTGGACCCGCGGTCACGTGCTGGCCCATCTGGCCCGCAACGCCGACGGCTTCGGCAACCTGCTCACCTCGGCCCGTACCGGCGAACTGATCCCGATGTACGCCAGCGCCGAGGCGCGTACCGCCGACATCGAGGCCGGGGCACCCCGCCCGCCCGGCGATCAGCTTGCCGACCTGCGCCGCAGTGCCGACCGGTACGCCGAGGCGGTCGCGGCGATGCCGGTGTCGGCCTGGGCCGTCACCGTGCAGACCCGGCGCGGACCTTGGCCGGCCTCCCTGCTGGTCTGGGGTCGGCTACGCGAACTGGAGATCCATCACGTCGACCTGGCCGCCGGTTACCGGCCGCACGACTGGGCGCCGGACTTCGGTCACCGGCTGCTGCGCGAGGTGGCCACCGCCTTCGCCGGCCGCGACGACGCACCGGCGATGGTGCTGCGCTTCGACGGCAGCAGCCACGAACTCGTGATCGGCGACCGCGCGCAGGCGCCGGTCGTCGCCGGTCCGGCGGTCGAGCTGGCCGCCTGGCTGACCGGCCGCAGCCCCGGTGACACCCTGACCGTCACCCCTGACGGCCAGCTCCCCCGCCCACCCGAATGGATCTAGCCAGACATGACGTACGACGGAGAAGTCACTGCCGGCGGCCCTGCGGCGGTACGCGAACTCGACCGGCTGAGCATCACCAAGCTGTCGGTCGGGCCGATGGACAACAACGCGTACCTGCTGCGCTGCCGTAACACCGGCGAGCAGGTGCTGATCGACGCGGCCAACGAGGCACCGCGCCTGCTGGAGTTGGTCGGTGACGCCGGGTTGGCCGCGGTCGTCACCACCCACCGGCACATGGACCACTGGGTGGGGCTGGAGGAGGTGGTCGCCAAGACCGGCGCCCGCGTGCTGGTGCACGCCGACGACGCGGCCGGACTGCCGATCGAGGCGCAGCCCCTGGCCGACGGCGACAGCGTCGCGGTCGGCGACTGCGCCCTGGAGGTCATCCACATCAAGGGGCACACCCCGGGCTCGGTGGCACTGCTCTACCGCGACCCCGGCGGCATCCCGCACCTCTTCACCGGGGACAGTCTCTTTCCCGGTGGCGTCGGTAACACGGATCGGGACCCGGAGCGCTTCGCCGCGTTGATCGACGACGTGGAGCACAAGTTGTTCGACCGGTTGCCGGACGAGACCTGGTTCTACCCGGGGCACGGTCGGGACTCGACGCTCGGCGCGGAGCGTCCCCAGCTGGGCGAATGGCGGGCGCGCGGCTGGTGACCGGCACGGTGGTCGGGGGTCAGTTGGTGACCTTACGGAGCCGGCGACGCGTGCTGAGCAGCACCAGCGCCGCCAGTACGAGGCCCCCGGCCATGGTGATCAGCAGCGGGCTCGTCCCGGTTGGTAGCAGCCTGGCCAGTGACCGTGCCGCGGTGCCCACCGCCAGGTAGAGCCCGGCCCAGGCACCCGCGCCGAGCGCCGCGAAGCCGAGAAACCGCCGGTACGACATGCGCAGACCGCCCGCCGCCAGTGGCAGCAGCGCGTTGAACACCGGCAGGAAGGGCGCGACCAGCACCAGTCGTCCGCCGTCGCGGCGCAGGATCCGCTCGGCCGCCGCCCAGCGGGGCTCGCCGACCCAGTCACCGAAGCGGCTGCGGCGCAGCCGCTCGCCCCACCGTCGGCCGACGAGGAACGTCAGTGACCAGCCGGCCAGGCATCCGGCGACCACGGCGACGAAGGTCGCCAGGCCGGTGCTGGGTGTGCCGACCGCCACCGCGGCGAGCACCGCGACGTCACCGGGAACCAGGACGCCGAACAGTGGCACCGCGTCGAACAGCATGACCACCCCGAGCACGGCCATCAGCAGGGCGATGGGTAACTCTCCGACCTGGGCCAACTCCTCTGCCATGCTACGTACGCTATGGCCTGGGCCAGTGCCGCGAACATCGGGTTTCCACCCGACGTTGCCCTCGATCGTCTCCGGGTGATCCCTGACCCGGCCTCCGCCAGAGGTGGTAGGCCGCTGGTCGCCGGCGCCCGTCGGCCCGCCGGCCGGGCACTTCGATACACGCCCTCAGGCGCTTCGGCCGGCAAATGTGCTTTCTACCGGTTAATGTCGGGAAGGTATTCGGGCGATCACCGGCGTGCAGCCGGCGGTCGCCCGCGTGGAACAGGGAGAGAGAAACGCATGGCAACCGGCACCGTGAAGTGGTTCAACTCGGAAAAGGGCTTCGGTTTCATCGAGCAGGACGGCGGCGGCCCCGACGTTTTCGTCCATTACTCGGCGATCGCGAGCAGTGGCTACCGGGAGCTGACCGAGGGTCAGAAGGTCGAGTTCGACGTTACCCAGGGGCAGAAGGGTCCACAGGCGGACAACGTTCGTCCGCTGTGACCGGTGCCGGTGGCGGCGGCCGGCTCTCGGTCGCCGCCACCCGTAACCCGCGTTGTCGGGCCGCGGTCAGGCGGCCAGCCGCCGACCCAACTCCTGCACCACCTGCTGGGCCACCGTGGGTGGGATCGCGGCGGCTATCTCCTGCGGAGTGAGACCGGCGAGGACCCCGGTGACGATCGCCTGCTCGTCGGTGAAGTCACGGCTCATCAGCGAGTCCATCGTCGTCTGCAGTGCGGTCAGTTGCGCCCCGATGCTGCGCAACGTCGGATGCGACACCTGGAACTTCGGGTCGGTGTGGTCCTCCCCCATCGCCATCCGGGTGTACGTCTGCCCGATCGGGTTGCGCCCGTCCAGGACGGTCAGGTTGCGGTGGACGGTCTTGAGCCAGTTGTGCTCCTCGGGTGTCATGTCGTTCGCCTCCGGGTCCTGTTTGATGAGACCGATGCTGGTCAGGTAGCGGCGGAACAGTGGCGTCTGGTCGCGGTTGGCCTTGATCGAGTCGCGGAAGAAGCTGAAGTGGGTGTGCCACAGGTGGGAGCGGTCGCCGGTGCTGCGCCGGCCGAGCCGGTCCCAGCGGCGGACCACTCTGCCGTCCGGTGAGTAGATGATTTCCCGAAGGTCCCTGGTGTCCGGGGCATTGGCGGTGCACTGCGCCACACACCAGACGGAGAACGTCTGGAGGTTGTGGTTACGGCCGCCGACGGTGACCCGGAAGGTGCCCACGTCGAGCGCGGCGGCGTCGAGGGTCAGGCCGTTGCGGTCCCGGGGCGACTCGACCACCGAGTAGTCGTTGGGCACCACCCGGTCGGAACCACAGTGGTAGCCGCCGCGGTGGTTGGGATCGCCGACGATGCCGACCTCGTTGGGTTCGAGATCCTCGTCTCGTACCCGGTTCGGGTCGCGGTTGAGGTGTTCGAGCAGTAAACGTCGGACGGCCAGCAGGTTTTCCGGTGCCCGCGTCATGGGTCCCCCTTTGCGGTCTCGTCGGGAGCCGGGCACGACCGTGACACCGCGTCACGCGGCAGGGAGGCCTCACAGGCGGGCCCGACTATCAGCTGCACGGCGCCGGGCGTGCCCCAACCATAGCCGCCACACCGGCAAATGCCCAGCTCAGAGGGGATCTGTTCAGCTTGGAACAGGCTGAGAGACAGAATGGACGACCGGCAGGACCACTGCGGACGGACGCTCCGGGTCATGCACGATCTCCCGATAGCCACCACGCAGTGTGACCGCCGCGCCGAGCGCTTCGCCGGTACCGGGGTTGCGTGCGTACCGGGGATGGGCGCCGCCGGAGATCTGCAGCCGCAGCCGGTGCCCGGGGGCGAACCGGTGGGCGGTCGGCCACAACTGCACCGCGACCGCGACGGCGCCCGTGCCGTCGGCGGGGAAACGCTGCGGATCGAGCCGGACCAGCCCATCGCAGACGTTCCAGGACCGCCCCTGGCGGTCCACGTCGCACAGTCGCACGAAGACGTCGAGGTAGCTGAGTTCGCTGCGTACGTGGATCTCCGCGGACACCGGCCCGATCACCTCCAACGGGCTGGTCAGCGACTCGCTGGTCCAGGTCAGTACGTCGGGTCGAGCCTCGACGGGCCGGTTGTCGAACGGCCCGGCCCGCTGGGCCACCAGCAGGGGGCCACCCAGCGACGGCGTCGGGTCCGCCGGGTCGTACCAGAAGCCGTCCGGCACCGACGGTACGGGCGCCGAGGTGCGCAGGGTCGCGCGTGGGTGCAGATACCAGCGGGTGGCCTGCGCGGGCGGCGGCCACTCCGGTAGATCACGCCAGCCGCCGCCGGAACCACCGACGTGCACCCGCACCGGCGCGTCCGCGCCCGCCTCCTTGCCACCAGCCGGCCTGCCACCGCCCGGAGCGCCACCAGTCGCGCCGCCACTGGACCGCGTGTCGTCGGGCCGCGCGCCGGCGGCCGGGTGCGCGGGGGTCGGCTGGTCGGTGCCGGCGACCGCAAGGTGCGTGCCGAGCCAGCCGAGCCCTTCGCGCAGCGCCGCGACGAACAGGCCGGGGCTGCCGTGCGTCCACGGTCCGATGACCAGTCGAGGACGAGCACCGCGGGCGTGCAGCGCCGCGTAGTCGCGCAGCTGTGCCGGCAGGAAGATGTCGTGCCAGCCGCTGACCATGGCCACCGGCGCCTCCACCAGGTGCAGCCGGTCGTCGAAGACCCGGGTACGCCAGTAGTCCGCCTGCGGCGTGTGGTGCCGCAGCCACTCCTGGAAGAACGGCACGGTGACCCCGGTGGCGACCCGGTCGGCCTCGACCAACGGCAGGTGGGACAACGCGGCGACCAGCCGGGGCTGCCCACGTTTGAGTTCCCACTGCCGGGCCAGCCACGGCACGGTCTGCGCCTGCAGCAACTCGACCCAGGTCAGGACCGTGTCCAGGGCGAACGACTCGCCGGCGTAGGTGGAGTCACGGGTGGTCGAGGCGGTGGCCACGGCGACCATCGCCCGCAGTTCCGCACCGGCGTCGGCGGCCAGGGCCCACTGCACGAAGCCCTGGTAGCTGGCGCCGAACATGCCGAACGCGCCGCACCACCACCGCTGCCGGCGCAGCCAGTCGAGGGTGTCCAGCCCGTCGTCACGCTCGTGCACGAACGGATCGAACGTCCCGCCGGAGCCGCCGGTCCCCCGGCAGGACTGGATGACCACATGGAATCCCTGCTCGGCGGCGACCCGGCAGAGCAGCCGCATCGGCCCACCCCGGCCGTACGGGGTGCGGATCAGCACGGTGGGCGCGTCCGCGAGATCGGGGGCGTAGTGGTCGGTACGCAGGATCACCCCGTCCCGGGCCCGGACGGCGACGTCCCGGGTGACGGTGATCCTCCGGGTACGCGCCCGGGGCAGCCGCAGCGCGGCCACGGCGAGTCGGGACGCCAGCCGGTCCAGCACCGGCGCTCAACCCGCCTCGGGCCGTGGTGGCGGCGCGGCCGGGGTGGCGCGGATGGCGTCGCGGTGTTCCCGCAGGGAGACCCCCATCGCGGTGAGGAACCGGTACACCACCTCCAGTTCCTCGTCCGGGAAGTCGGCCATCACCCGGTCGGTGCGCTCACCGAGCGGGCGGAAGAAGTCCATGGCCACGGTCGCGCCCTGCTCCGCGTAGTGCAGCAGGATCTTGCGGCGATCCGTGGTGTCCCGGTCGCGCCGGATGTGCCCGGCCCGTTCCAGCCGGTCGATCAGCGCGGTCACCGAGCCGGAGGAGAGGTCCAGGTGCTCGGCGAGCCGTCCGGGTGTGATCGGCTCGCCGAGGAGTTCGGCGTCCATCACGGCGATCAACGCCTGGAGGTCGGTGGCGCCCAGCCCGTGCTGGCCGGCGAAGGCGTGCCCGACGTGCTGCGCGTCCACGCAGTAGCGCCGCAGCTCGGCGGTGATCTCCGCGACCAACAATTCCCGCCGGGTGTCACGCCGCCGGTACATCCCGTGACCTGCCACGTCCCGCCGCTTCCTCCCGAGGTCTGTCGGATTCGCAGCATAGCGGAGGCTTCGACATCATCTCGACAGTCGAGATTCTCGGCAGCCGAGAGCTGTTGCGACATCTCTCTTGATAGGCGAAACTCTCGACAATCGAACTATCGTCGAACGACCGGAGCGCCGAGCATGTCCCTGTTCACCCGCGTCGCCCGCAGCCGCCGGGCCGCGTGGCTCACCGTCGCCGTGGCCGTCGTCGCCGGTGCGGCCCTCTTCGGGCTGCCCATCCCGGACAACCCGGCACCCGTCTCCGCCACCGGGCTGTCCACCGACTGGCAGTCCACCCAGGTGCAGCGCCTCCAGCAGGAGTTGCCCGGCAGCGACGTCCAGCCGGCCGTCGTGGTGGTCAGCCGCGACGACGGTGCCCCGCTCGGCGACGCCGACCGTGACGCGGTCACCGCCGGCACCGCCGGCCTGGGCCAGCTCGCCGTCGGCGGTCAGGTCGCCCCGCCACAGCTGTCGCCCGACGGCACGGTGGCCCTGGTCGCCGTGCCGCTGGACAGCACCGGCGGCCAGGAGGCCGTCGCCGAGCGGGTGGCCCAGCTACGCGACGCGCTCACCGGATTCCCCGGGGACCTGACCGTCGAGGTGACCGGCCCGCCCGCCTTCACCGCCGACCTGACCAAGGTCTTCGAGGGCGCCGACGTGACCCTGCTCGCCTTCACCGCCGCCGTCGTCGCCGTGCTGCTGCTGATCACCTACCGCAGTCCGGTGCTGTGGATGGTGCCCCTGGTCATCGTGGCCGCCACCGAACAACTCACCCTGCGCGTGCTCGACACGATCATCCCGGCGGTCGGCATCAACTTCGCCGGGGGCGCCGTCACCGGCATCGCCAGCGTCCTCGTCTTCGGCGCCGCCACCAACTACGCGCTGCTGCTGATCGCCCGTTACCGGGAGGAACTGCGCCGCGAGGAGGACCGCTTCGCGGCGATGCGGGCCGCCCTGCGGCGTACCGCCGAGCCGATCCTGGCCAGCGGCGGCACCGTCATGCTCGGCGTACTCACCCTGCTGCTGAGCCAGCAGGAACTCAACCGGGCCCTCGCCGTGGCCTGCGCCACCGGCATCCTGCTCGCCATGGCCTCGGCCCTGATCGTGCTGCCCGCCGCGCTGGTACTGCTCGGGCGCGGCCTGTTCTGGCCGTTCGTACCGAAGGTCGGCAGCGCCGCCCGCGAGGGCCGGATCTGGGGCCGGCTCGGTGCCGCCGTGATCCGCCGCCCGGTACCCGTCGCGGCGCTGGCCACCCTGCTGCTCGCCGGGCTCGCCCTCGGCGGCCTGGGCATCCGCACCGGCCTGTCGGAGACCGAGCAGTTCCGGGTGCAGCCGGAGGCCGTGGCCGGGGCGCAGACCCTCGCCCGCGCCTTCCCGGCCGGCACCACCCAGCCGCTCGCGGTGATGACCAACCCCGACGCCGTACCGGCGGTCACCGCAGCCGCCGCCGCGGTGCCCGGAGTCGCCTCCGCCCGGCCCGGGACCGCCGGGCCCGGTGTGGCCCAGGTCGACGTGATCCTCGACGCCGAGCCGGGCACCGCCGCCGCGGACCGGGCCGTGGCGGAGTTGCGGGCCGCCGTCGCCGCCGTCGACGGCTCCGCCCCGCCCGCCGTGGCCGGGGTCGGTGAGCTGTCCGGCGCCGTCGTGGGCGGCACCGTCGCCGGGCGGTACGACTCAGCCACCGCCGACGCCCAGGACCTGCGTCTCATCCTGCCGCTCATCCTGCTGCTCGTCGGCGCCGTGCTGGTCCTGCTGCTGCGCGGGCTACTCGCCCCGGTGCTGCTGGTCGCCACCGTCGTCGCCTCGTACTTCGCCAGCCTCGGCGGGGCGTGGCTGCTCTTCGAGCACGTGCTCGGTTTCCCGGCACTGGACAGCGGCGTACCGCTGCTCGCCTTCGTCTTCCTCGTCGCGCTCGGCGTCGACTACAACATCTTCCTGGTCACCCGGGCCCGCGAGGACGCCCGCACCGCCGGCACCCGCGACGGCATGCTCTCCGCGCTGCGGGTCACCGGCGGGGTGATCACCAGCGCCGGCATCCTGCTCGCGGCGGTCTTCGCCGTCCTCGGTGTGCTGCCACTGATCACGCTGACCCAGATCGGGATCATCGTCTGCCTCGGTGTCCTGCTGGACACCCTGCTGGTCCGTACGGTCGTCGTCCCGGCCCTGGCGTTCCTGCTCGGCGAGCGGTTCTGGTGGCCCGGTCGGATCGTCCCCGAGCGGGTTCAGTAGCCCAGGCAGACGCACTCCGTCATCAACGCGCGGACATTGCGGACGTAGCTCGGGTTGGGGATGGTCAGCGGCTCCCCCTCCCGAGCCACCGCGCCGTGGCCGTAGTTGTACGCGGCGATGACCGCGTTGAGCAGGCAGGAGTTGAGTTCGCTGGTGCACAGGCCGGCGTCGAGGCGGTAGTCGGCGTCGAAGTACATGTCGCCGATGTACTTCGTCAGCCAGGCCAGGTAGGTGCCGCCGAGGTAGGCGTTGTCCCGGTAGTCCCACACGTCGTAGTTCTGGCCGAACCGCTGGTTCATCCAGGTGGCGGTGTCCGGCATCACCTGCATCAGGCCGATGCCGCCGTCACAGGCGACGATGTTGGACTGCCAGCCGCTCTCCTGCCAGGCCGTCGCCTTGACCAGGTTCAGCGGGACACGGATGTCCGGCGCCGAGGTCGGCCAGTAGGTACGCCCCGCGGCGTCGGTCAACGCGGCCTTGGCCTGCGCCCGGCTCGCCTGGTCGCCCTTGTAGCTGGGTTGGCAACTGCTCGGTGCCGGCCTGGGTGGAGCCGGCGGCACCTTCGTCTCCGTCGGCGGCTTCGGCACCGATCGAGGCGCGGTGCTGGTGCGCTTGGGCTTGGGCTTCGGCGACGGCTTCGGCGAGGCAGCCGCGCTGGCACTGGCACTGACGCTGGTGCTGGGCTTGGGGGCGGCGCCCATCGACTCCACCGCCTTCGGCGTGGCGCTCGGCTCGTCGGCCCCGGCCGACTCGCTCGGCTCCAGTTCCTCAGGAAGCGCGACCGGAGCGGGCAGTTCGCGGGCCGGAGCGTCCACTCTGGCGCAGCCACCTCCGGCGGCCAGCAGCACACCCGCGACGAGTGCGACACCCAGCCGGCTGACGTTGCGTCCCATGTCGATCCCCCTTCGGCACTGACGAACGGCCGCACCCTAGCAGCTAACGACCAGCGAAGTGGCCCCCCGACAGCCCGCCTCGGCGTCGCATCGACGGCCCGCCAGCAGCCACGGCGCGGTCCCGGGTGGCCCAGGCGACCATGAACACGGCCGTCCATCCCGCGCCCAGCAACACCGCGGCGACGGTACCGCTGGCCGTACTCAATCCCAGGTAGAGCCGCGCACCGCCGATGCCGACCACGCCGGCCACGGCGGTGGTCCACAGGGCCACCGCGACCGGCCACCGCGCCTCCCGGGACAACAGCCAGGCCAGCATGCAGAGACTGGCCGTCACCACCGCGTTCTGGGTGGAGAACTGCACCACCCGCCCCCCGGCGGCCAACTCGGTCACCACCGCCAGGACGACCAGCGGCACGAACGCGCCGATCGTGCCGACCACGCTGAGCAGGTCGGCCCGCCAGGGCCGGTGCCGCCAGGCCTGCACCACCGCCACCACCGCCACCAACATGATCAGCGCCGAGCCACGCAGCACCGTCACGGCAAGCTGCGTCACCTCGACCGCGTCGGGCGTACGCCGCGCCGCGAACCAGCTCGCGATCGCACCGTCGACCAGGGCCAACCCGCTGTGCCGCACCACCGCCCGCAGCGCCCCGGCGACGACCAACGCGACCAGGAACAACAGCCCCACCCCGGCCGCCAGGTTCGCCAACAACGCCCAGGTCGGCCCCAGACGCAGACTGAGCAGGAAGAACAGCAGCCCGTACCGGGCCGACAACCAGCGCACCGGCGGCAGCCGGGCGGCCCAGGCCAGCAGCGCCCGTACCGGATCGGGGTTGCGACCCAGCCACCGGCCGCCCAGCACCACCACCACGAGCGCCGCCACCAGCGCCAACACCGCCCCGGTCGCCTGGCCCAACAGTCGGGACACCGTGTCGTACGACTCACCCGCCAGATTCCCCACCAGTACCGAGCCGCCGACCCAGGTCACCACCCCGGCCAGGTTCCACGGCGCGAACCGCCGGTAGGGCATGCCCGCCGCCCCGGCGAGCCGGGGCACCAGCGTCCGGGCGAACGCCACCCAGCGGGCGGTGAACACTCCCCGGCCGCCCATCCGCCCGACCATCGCGTCGGCCCGGGCCCACCGGTGCGGCCCCACCCGCGCGCCCCACCGGCTGGCGCGCAGCCGGGGACCGTAGCGCCGGCCGGCGCGGAACGCCACGGCATCGCCCGCCACGGCGGCCAGCACCATCACCAGCAACGCCGGACCGAGCCGGAGGGTGCCGGTGTAGGTGAGAAAGCCGACCAGCAGCAGGGTGGCCTCGCCGGGGGCCACCAGCCCGACGATCACCGCGGTCTCCCCGGCGACCACCAGCGCCGCCACCACATAGATCAGCCACGGCGGCAGGTGTTGCACCGAGCTCAGCAGTTCATGCACACCGGTCCCCCGGGTTCACCTCGACCAGACTGCCCCGCAAGTGTGACAGTGTCGGCGGGTGGGTGGCGGTACCCACCCAGGGCGACCCCGACGCCGCACCGCATCGGCACAGGCGGGAGGATGGAGCCCATGCAGCTTCGCACCGACCTCCGTAACGTCGCCATCATCGCTCACGTCGACCACGGCAAGACCACCCTGGTCGACGCCATGTTGCGGCAGGCCGGCGCCTACGGCGCCCGGGGCGAGGTGACCGAGCGGGTGATGGACTCGATGGACCTCGAACGGGAAAAGGGCATCACCATCCTGGCCAAGAACACCGGCGTGCGCTACCTGCCGGCGGACGGCTCCGACCCGGTCACGATCAACATCATCGACACTCCGGGCCACGCCGACTTCGGCGGCGAGGTCGAGCGCGGGCTGACCATGGTCGACGGGGTGGTGCTGCTGGTCGACGCCAGCGAGGGCCCGCTGCCGCAGACCCGGTTCGTGCTCCGCAAGGCGCTCAAGGCCCGGATGCCGATCATCCTGGTGATCAACAAGGTGGACCGTCCCGACGCCCGGATCAAGGAGGTCGTGGACGACACCTACGAACTCTTCCTCGACCTGGACGCCGACGAGGAGCAGATCGACTTCCCGATCGTCTACGCCTGCGCCCGCGACGGCATCGCCTCGCTGACCCAGCCCGCCGACGGCTCCGTGCCGGACGACAGCAGCTCGCTGGAGCCGCTGTTCCGCACCCTGCTGGACACCATCCCGCCGCCCGCGTACGACGAGCAGGCCCCGTTGCAGGCCCACGTCACCAACCTCGACGCCTCCCCGTTCCTCGGCCGGCTCGCGCTGTGCCGGGTGCGTCAGGGCACCATCGCCAAGGGCCAGACCGTGGCCTGGTGCCGCACCGACGGCAGCACCCAGCGGGTGCGCATCTCCGAGCTGCTGATGACCGAGGGCCTGGAGCGCAAGCCCGCCGACTCGGCCGGGCCGGGCGACATCATCGCCGTCGCCGGCATCCCGGACATCATGATCGGCGAGACCCTCGCCGACGCGGAGAACCCGGTACCGCTGCCGCTCATCACGGTCGACGAGCCGGCCATCTCGATGACCATCGGCACCAACAACTCGCCGCTGGTCGGCCGGGTCAAGGGTGCCAAGGTCACCGCCCGGATGGTCAAGGACCGCCTGGACAAGGAACTCGTCGGCAACGTGTCGCTGCGGGTGCTGCCCACCGAACGCCCCGACGCCTGGGAGGTGCAGGGCCGCGGCGAGCTGGCGCTGGCGATCCTGGTCGAGCAGATGCGCCGTGAACAGTTCGAACTCACCGTCGGCAAGCCCCAGGTGGTCACCCGGGAGATCGACGGCAAGACCTGCGAGCCGGTGGAGCGACTCACCATCGACGCGCCGGACGAGTACCTCGGCGCGATCACCCAGCTGCTGGCCACCCGCAAGGGCCGGATGGAGCAGCTGGTCAACCACGGCACCGGCTGGATCCGGATGGAGTGGCTGGTCCCGGCGCGCGGCTTGATCGGTTTCCGGACCGAGTTCCTCACCGAGACCCGGGGCACCGGCATCCTGCACCACGTCTTCGAGTCCTACGAGCCGTGGTTCGGCGAGCTGCGTACCCGCAACAACGGCTCGCTGGTCGCCGACCGGTCCGGCAGCGTCACCGCGTTCGCGATGACCAACCTCCAGGAGCGTGGCCAGCTCTTCGTCGAGCCCGGCACCGAGGTGTACGAGGGCATGATCGTCGGGGAGAACTCCCGCTCCGACGACATGGACGTCAACATCACCAAGGAGAAGAAGCTCACCAACATGCGCTCCTCCACGGCCGACGAGACCGAGAAGCTGATCCCGCCGCGCAAGCTGTCGCTGGAGCAGGCCCTCGAATTCTGCCGCGAGGACGAGTGCGTCGAGGTCACCCCGGCCGCCGTACGCATCCGCAAGGTGACCCTCGACCAGACGCAGCGGGCCCGCGCCACCGCACGCCGCAAGCACGCCGGCTGACCACTGTTAAGAAGGGGCCCCTTCACCGCACCAGACGTTAAGAAGGGGCCCTTCCTTTCCGTTACCCTCGGCGGGTGATCTTCGGGGGGTTCGACGCGCGTCTCGACGCGGTGCCGGGCACCATCTCGGTGTACGCGGGCCGCCTCGACGCCCCGCCCACCTGGACCCGGCACGCCGAGGCCACCCACTACGCGGCGAGCACGATGAAACTGGCGGTGCTCGCCGCGTTGCACCGCAGCGCCGAGGCCGGCGGGCCCGACCTGGACACCCCGGTCGAGGTCGCCAACCGGTTCATCTCGGCCCGACCGGACGCGCCACCCTTCTCCTGCGTCCGCCAGCACGACAACGACCCCGCCGTCTGGGACCGGCTCGGGCAGCGGGCCCCACTGCGGTGGCTCGCCGAGCGGATGATCGTACGGTCCAGCAACCTCGCCACGAACCTGCTCATCGAGCACGTCGGGCTGCCCGCCGTGGCGCAGGTCTGGGCTCGGGCCGGTGCCCGGCACAGCGTCACCGGACGCGGCATCGAGGACTTCGCCGCCCGCGAGGCCGGCATCAGCAACCTGGTCACCGCCGCCGACCTGGCCGCCCTGCTCGGCGCCGTCGCCACCGGCGCCACCCGGGCCGGGCCGATCGCCTCGCCCGCCGGCTGCGCCGCGATGCTCGACGTGCTCTGCGCCCAGCAGATCCGGCAGGACGTCGCCGAAGGGCTACCCGCCGGCACCCGCCTCGCCCACAAGAACGGCTGGGTCCGCGGCGTCCGGCACGGCGCGGCGGTGGTCTTCCCCGACGACGCCGCGCCCTACCTGCTCGTGGTCTGCACCACCACCCGGCTCAGGGACGGTCAGCGCAGCGAGGACACCGACATCGCGGCCCGCCGGTTGGTCGCCGACATCTCGGCCCGGGTCTGGCGGGCCCGCCACGACCTCACCCCCGCCGGCCCGTAAACTCCGCCGCCACCGGCCGACCGTGACCCCGGCCGGCGCCCCGCCGTCGCCCCACGGCGGCAGGTCGCGCCGATAGGGTGCCGCACATGACGATCACCGCGATACGCACCCATCGTCTCACCGCTGCCCTGCACACCCCCTTCGTCACCGCGCTACGCCGCACCACCACAGTCGACACCCTGGTCGTGGAGCTCGTCGACGCCGACGGCCGCTCCGGGTTCGGCGAGGCACCGCAGGTCTGGCAGGTGACCGGTGCCTCGGTCGCCGGGGCCGAGGCGTGCGTACGCGAACTGCTCGCGCCGACCCTGACCGGCCGCGACCCGGACGACCTGACGGCCCGGTGCGCCGAGGTACGGCGGGCGGTGGCCGGCAACGAGGCCGCCCGGTGCGCGGTCGACGTGGCCCTGCACGACCTGGCCGCCCAACGTCTCGGCGTACCGCTGGTCAGGTTGCTCGGCGGCACCCGCCTGCGGATACCCACCGACATCACCCTCGCCGCCGGTGACGTGGCGGAGGTGGTGGCGGCGGCTCGCCGGCGCGTCACCGAGGGTTTCGGGGTACTCAAGCTCAAGGTCGGCACGGACGCCGCCGGCGACCTGGACCGGGTCCGCGCGGTCCGCAACGCGGTCGGCGGTGGGGTGCGGATCCGGTTGGACGCGAACCAGGGTTGGACCCCACGCGAGGCGGTCCGGGTCATCCGCGGCATCGAAGACGCCGGGCTCGGCGTCGACCTGGTCGAGCAGCCGGTCCACCGGCGGGACCTGGACGGGCTGGGCTGGGTCAGCGACCGGGTGCAGACCCCGATCCTCGCCGACGAGTCGGTCTTCGACCTGCGGGACCTGGTGGAGCTGATCCGCCGCCGGGCGGCCGACCTGGTCAACGTGAAGCTGTCCAAGTGTGGCGGGCTGTCCACCGCGCGGACGATGCTGGAACTCGCCGCCGCGCACGGCGTGGGCACGCTGGTGGGCTCCATGATGGAGAGTCAGGTGGGGGTGGGCGCCGCCGCCAGCCTGGCCGCCGCCCACCCCGGCACCGCCGTCAACGACCTCGACGCGGCGTGGTGGCTGGCCAGCTCGCCGGTCTCGGGCGGCCTCCGGTACGACGCGGCGCACGTCGTCCTGCCGGACGCACCCGGACTCGGCATCACCTCGGTCTCCGAAGCATTAATTCACGCCGATGGTTGATAGCTGTCGGAAAGTTTCATAGGGTCCGACAGTTGGGGGTGCAACCGGCCGGGGGGTCGATGTGCAACAGGGCGCCGAGGCGGTGGTTCGGGTCACCGTCGGCGCCCTGTGGCAGGCCCCCGAAGCAGTCCGACCGGTCGACGCCCCGGCGCTCGGCACACCCGCCGACGTCGGGGCGTGGGTCGCCGGCCTGGACCCGGACCAGCGGGTCGGCGGCTGCGTGCTCAGTCAGCTTCTGCTCGGCGAGCGGGTGCTGATCACCGCGCTCCGTCCGGACGGCTGGGCACAGGTGGTGGCGGTGGAACAGGCGTCCGCCCGCCTCGACCCGCGCGGCTACCCGGGCTGGCTGCCGGCAGCGCACCTGACCCCGGCCCGAACGGCCGCCGACGGCACGCCACAGGTCGTCGTGGACGCCACCGTCACCGCCCTGCACACCAGGCCGGACGGTCCGGTCGCGCTGCCCGGGGTGGTCCTCGGCACCCGCCTGGTGCCGGCCGGCCCGCCGCTCGACGGTTGGCGCCCGGTCCATCTGCCCGGGCACGACGAGCCGCTGTGGCTACCGGCGGTGCATCTGGCGCCGGCACCGACCAGGCCACCCACCGCCGCGGAGATACTGGCCGTGGCATCGCGGTTGCTCGACGTCGGCTACCTGTGGGGCGGCCTGTCGGCGTACGGGATCGACTGTTCCGGGCTGGTCCACCTGACCTGGCGCCGGCTCGGCGTGCCACTCCCCCGCGACGCCAGCGACCAGGCCGCCGCCGCGCAGCGGGTCGAACTGGGCACGGAACGCCCCGGTGACCTTTACACCTTCGCCCAACCCGGTAGCCGGGTCCACCACATCGGCATCGTCACCGCCGCGCCACAGGGGCACGGCGAGCGGCGCATGCTGCACGCCTGTTACCGGCACCGCAAGGTGCTGGAGGAGCGGCTGCCCCCCGAACGCACCGCGACCCTGGTGGATGCCCGCAGGTTCTGAGGTGACCGACGGCGTCGCCTCAGCCGCGCGCCCCGGCGAGTTCCCGCCGCCGGTCCCGCGACGACTTGACCAGGCTGGCCACCGTCGCCACGGCCAGGGTGGCCACGATCACCAGCAGGGAGAGCCAGATCGGGATGTGCGGAGCCCAGCCCACCGGGTCACCGCCGTTGAGGAAGGGCAGGTTGTTGTCGGCCAGCGCCTCCAGGATCAGCTTGACCCCGATGAAGCCGAGCACCACCGCCAGGCCGTAACTCAGGTAGATCAGCCGGTCCAGCAGCCCGCCCAACAGGAAGTAGAGCTGCCGCAGCCCCATCAGCGCGAAGACGTTGGCGGTGAAGACGAGGTACGGCTCGTGGGTGATACCGAAGATCGCCGGGATCGAGTCCAGGGCGAAGATCAGGTCGGTCGTCCCGATCGCGATCATGACGATCAGCATCGGGGTGAACATCCGCCGGCCCTGCTCCCGCGCGGTCAGCCGCGCCCCGTCGTAGCCCCGGGAGATCGGTAGCGCCCGGCGGCTCCACCGGATCAGCACGTTCTCCTGGAACTCCTCCTCGGCCGACTCGCCCTGCCGGGCCAGGTTGACCGCGGTGTAGATCAGGAAGGCGCCGAAAAGGTAGAAGACCCAGCTGAACTGCGAGATCAGCGCGGCTCCTGCGGCGATGAAGCCGCCCCGCATGACCAGCGCCAGCACGATGCCGATGAGCAGCACCTTCTGCTGGTACTGCCGGGGCACCGCGAAGCGCGCCATGATGATCATGAAGACGAAGAGGTTGTCCACCGAGAGGCTGTACTCGGTCAGCCAGCCGGTGTAGAACTGCCCGGCCACGCTCCCCCCGGCGGTGAGCCAGAGCCCGACGCCGAAGAGCAGGGCAAGCCCCACATAGAAGGCGACCCAGAGGCTCGACTCACGCACGCTCGGCTCGTGCGGACGCCGCCCGATGATGAACAGGTCCACCAGGAGCACCGCGGTCAGCGCGACGAGCGTGATCGCCCACACGAGTCCGGACACATTCACAGTCTCATCCTCCGGCAGGCACCCAGCAACCGGCACACCGCACGCCTCACCGGGGAGACGGCCGCCTGCCGACCACGCTGGCACAGTGGCTGTCGGAGGTCTCTTCCGCCACCGCCACCGACGGCGACCGGCGGCGCCGGGCCGAGCCACCGGGAGAACCGGTGCCGACCGTGCTGACGACTCCGCCACAGGGGAGTACTCCCCTCCGCGCCGACCATTGTGGCGCACGACGGCCGTCGGTCGTAGGGCGGTCCACCCTCAGGCGTGGACGCCGCCACACCGCCTAGGTTTCCTAGGAGGCTAGGGGATGTACGGCGGCCCGGGGGATGAGAATCTCGCCGGCCCGGACACCGAACCGCGCCCCGACATGGCAGGCTGCCGGCATGGTTCTAGAGGTCGCGCTCATCGACGTGGTACCCGGCCGGGAGGACGCCTTCGCCGCCGCGTACGCCGAGGGACACCCGGTGCTGGCCGGCACCCCCGGCTGCCGCTCGGTGCGGATGACCCGAGGTGTGGAGTCCCCCTCCCGATTCGTGCTGCTGGTCGAGTGGGACTCGGTCGAGGCGCACGAACAGAACTTCCGGGCCAGTGAGCGATTCGTCCGATGGCGGGAGCTGATCGCCCCGCACTTCGCCGCCCCGCCCCGGGTCGAGCATTTCCTCGACGTACCCGCCTCGTCCTAGCCGCGGATCTTGGTGCGAAACGGTCCCCATAGAGGCCGTTTCGCACCAAGATCCGCGAGTCACCCTGGTCGGCGGCGACGTCGGTAAAATTGTCGTACCCCTGACCTATCCTGCGCCTCGCGTCGGCACCGACTCCCGACGGCTACGGGGGCGCCGGGCCCGGTGTCGACGCGCCACCACTCACCCGTCCAGCCAGCGGGTCAGCGCCTGGGCCGTCTCCTGCTCCGGCAGCGCCACCGCCAGCAGGCAGTCGGTCATCCGCTCGTACCGGTCGACGTCGGTCGCGGTGGTCAGCCGGACATCCATGGTCAACGCCTCCAGCATCACCGTCCGCGGATCCGCCGGATCAGGGAACGAGTAGCAGGAGAACGGGGTGAGCGGCACCGGCCCCCACCCGACCCCGGCCGGCAGCAGCCGGATCGTCACGTGCGGCAACCCGGTCAGTTCGAGCAGGTGCCGCAGCTGCTCGCGCCGGACCTCGACCGGGTCACCGGCCGCCTCGCAGGCCGCCTCCGTGATCAGCGCCGTGTAGCGCGGCGGCTCGACCCGGCGCAGCACCGCGTGCCGGGCGGCCCGGGCCCGCAGATCGGCCTCGACATCCACCTCGGGATCCATGAGCTGGCCGGCGGCGATGCGCAGGCGTGCGTACGCCGGGGTCTGCAACAGGCCCGGCACGATCGAGGGCTGGAACTCCACGATGCCCGCCGCGCCGGCTTCGAGTTCGGCGTACGTGCGCTGCCGCTCGCCCATCTCGCCCAGCGCCTTCCACCAGCCTCGGCTGGTAGCGGCATCGCGGGCGATGACGATCAACGCATCGCGCTGCGACGGCGGCACCTGATAGACGTCGAGCAGGTCCAGCACGTCGGCCAGATCGGGCCGGCTCTGCCCCAACTCGATGCGGGACAGCTTCGAGGTGGATGCCCAACCGAGCCGGTCACACACCTGTTCCAGCGTCAGTGCCTCTCGTCGCCGGAGCTGTCGCAGCTCGGCGCCGAGTCGCGCTCGTCGAATGACCGGACTCGTTGGTAACGGCATCCCCGCCTCCCCACGGAGGGAGAGTACGCACGACGATCACCCAGCGCAATAGGACGCTCGCATTCCGCTATTCTCCCCGGCTGGCACAGCTAGCGGCGAGAAGGTCAGGCTCAGCGCACCCCGGCGGCGTCCATGCCACGCAGTTCCTTCTTGAGATCGGCGACCTCGTCGCGGATCCGGGCGGCCAACTCGAACTGCAACTCCCGCGCGGCGGCCAGCATCTGGTCGTTGAGTTCCTGGATGAGCTGCGCCAACTCGGCCCGCGCCATGCCCTCCCGGGCCGGCGTGCCAGCGCCGGGGCGGACCCGACTGCGGGTCTCCTTGACCGGGGCCTTGCCCCGGGACAACTGCCGCACCGCACCGCCGACCCGGGTCGCCTCGGTGTCCTCCGCCTCCCGGTAGATGTCGTCGAGGATGTCGTGGATCTTCTTGCGCAGCGGCTCGGGGCTGATCCCGTGCGCCTCGTTGTGCGCGGTCTGCTTGGCCCGCCGCCGGTTGGTCTCCTCGATCGCGTCGGCCATCGACGGCGTGATCTTGTCGGCGTACATGTGCACCTGTCCGGAGACGTTACGGGCCGCCCGGCCGATGGTCTGGATCAGCGACCGGCCGCTGCGCAGGAAGCCCTCCTTGTCCGCGTCCAAGATCGCCACCAGGGACACCTCGGGCAGGTCGAGCCCTTCCCGCAGCAGGTTGATGCCGACCAGCACGTCGTAGTCGCCCCGACGCAGCTCGCGCAGCAACTCCACCCGGCGCAGCGTGTCGACCTCGGAGTGCAGGTAACGCACCCGGATGCCGTTCTCCAGGAGGTAGTCCGACAGGTCCTCGGCCATCTTCTTGGTCAGCGTGGTGACCAGCACCCGCTCGTCGCGCTCGGTGCGCAGCTTGATCTCGTGCATCAGGTCGTCGATCTGGCCCTTGGTCGGCTTGACCACGACCTCCGGGTCGACCAGGCCGGTCGGGCGGATCACCTGCTCGACGTACTCACCCTGGGCGTGTTCCAGCTCCCACGGCCCCGGGGTGGCCGACAGGAAGACCATCTGGCCGACCCGCTCCAGGAACTCGTCGAACCGCAACGGCCGGTTGTCGGCGGCGCTGGGCAGCCGGAACCCGTGGTCGATCAGCATCCGCTTGCGGGAGGCGTCGCCCTCGAACATGCCGCCGATCTGCGGGATGGTCACGTGCGACTCGTCGACGACGGTAAGGAAGTCGTCGGGGAAGTAGTCGAGCAGGCAGTGCGGCGGGCTGCCGGGCAGCCGGCCGTCGATGTGCATCGAGTAGTTCTCGATGCCGGAGCAGAAGCCGACCTGCCGCATCATCTCGATGTCGTACGTGGTGCGCATCCGCAGCCGCTGCGCCTCCAGCAGCTTGCCCTGCCGCTCCAACTCGGCCAGCCGCTCGGCCAGCTCGACCTCGATGTCGCGGATCGCCCGCTCCATCCGCTCCGGACCGGCCGCGTAGTGCGTCGCCGGGAAGATCAGCAGGTGGTCGACCTCACGCACCACGTCCCCGGTCAGCGGGTTGAGGTAGTAGAGCTTCTCCACCTCGTCGCCGAACAGCTCGATCCGCACGGCCAGTTCCTCGTACGCCGGAATGATCTCCAGGGTGTCGCCGCGGACCCGGAAGGTGCCGCGTTGGAAGGCCATGTCGTTGCGGGCGTACTGGATGTCGACCAGCCGGCGCAGCAGCTGGTCGCGATCCAACTCCTGGCCGACGGCGACCCGCACCGCCCGGTCGAGGTATTCCTCCGGGGTGCCGAGCCCGTAGATCGCCGACACGGTGGCGACCACCACCACGTCGCGGCGGGTGAGCAGCGACATGGTCGCCGAGTGCCGCAGCCGCTCGACCTCCTCGTTGATCGAGGAATCCTTCTCGATGTACGTGTCGGTCTGGGGGATGTACGCCTCGGGCTGGTAGTAGTCGTAGTAGGAGACGAAATATTCCACCGCGTTGTCCGGCAGCAGCTCGCTGAACTCCTTCGCGAGCTGGGCGCAGAGCGTCTTGTTGGGCGCCAACACCAGCGTGGGACGCTGCAACCGCTCGACCAACCAGGCCGTGGTGGCGCTCTTGCCGGTGCCGGTCGCGCCGAGCAGCACGGTGTGCCGGTCACCACGGCGGACCCGCCGCTCCAGATCGTCGATCGCCGCCGGTTGGTCGCCGGCCGGCTGGAACTCGCTGACGACCTGGAAGCGGCCGTCGAGCCGGGGAATGTCGAGCGCCATGACCCCACCGTACGCCGGGGGCCCGACACTCCGGGGCGACTACGCCCAGCACGTGATCGGCCTCAATATTCGCATTGTGTGGTCCTTCTCACCCGGCTACGCTTTTGCCGTAGGCCGCTCGCGGCGGCCGACCGGGCCGGTGGCGGGCCGCACAGGCCACGCCGCCCCCGGCACAGTGGGTCGCAGCACCCGGCAATGCGGCGTGCGCACCCGACGTGGTCGCGCTGACAAAGCGCAGACCGGCCGCCGCGAGCGCCGCCACGTCGTCACCCGAGCCTGGTCCGAGGCGTTCATCCTCCCGTGGAGAACAGCTCACGACCGGTACCCGGCGCCCGCAGCACCGATCGTCCCGGTCCGGACGAACCGACCGCCAGCCCTGCCCGCTCCGGCCCCCCGGCGGGTGCTCCGGGCAGCCGAACCGACCGGCGGCACCGCGGCGGTCCCCGGCGACATCGCGCCGGCATCGGGCCACCCGCCGGGCTCGGTCTCGGCAGCGCCGAGCAGGCCACCGGCCAGCCGGGCCAGCGGCCCGGGGAACGCCGCGCCGGGTTCACCCACCGCCTACTCGACCCGGCCGCCGCCGACCCCACCGACGACGACCTCGCCGGGGTCGACGAGGACGCCGACGAGGCCCGGCAGAGATCAGCCCGCCACCGCCGACTCACCCTCACCGGGCTCGCCCTGACCGCCGTGGTCGCCGCCATCATGCTGGTGGCCACCCTGGTCAACTGGGCCCCGGACGGGCCGGCGGCACGCGAGCTGACCTCGGCCGAGCGGGACCGGCTGGCCGTGATGCGGGTGACCAACTACCGCGACCTGCGCGCCGGCCTGCATGTCACGGTCGGCGACGGCACGAGCCGCACCGACCTGCTCGGCTGGGTCGACTGGGCCCGGCAACTGGTCTACCTCGACGTGGGCGGGCCCGGCGCCGGCCCACTGCGCGGTCTGGCCCAGGCCAGCCCCACCGTCCTGGTGATCCGGCCCGATCCGGCCGCGGTCCCGGCGCCCGCGATGCCACCGTTGATCCCACCGACCGACGGCTGGCGGGTGCCGGCCGACCAACGGCTGGCACCCCTGCTGGCCATGATCTTCGCGCTGGGCGCCGATCGGCCCGACCCGACCGATCAAGTGTCGGGCCGTTGGGTCGGCCGCGACCACCGCAACGGCGAGGACGTCGACATCCTGGAGGCCGCACCGCCGGTCGCCGAGCCGGCGGTCACCGGTACCCGTTACTGGCTGGATTCCGCGGGGCGGCTGCACCGGCTGGAGACCACAGTCACGGCGGTCGGGCCGGTCACCGTACAGCTGAACCGCACCGACCGGCCGACCCTGCGGCCGGTCGACGCGCTGGGCGGTCGCCCCGGCCTGCCCCGCGCTCTCAACACCGCCGAACGGGACCGCTGGCGGCGCCTGTCCGACCGGTTGCGGGCCGCCGGCGGCGCGACCGTCACGTTGACCGTCCCGGCGTCGGCCGGCACCAACCTGCGCGGCACCGGCTGGCTGAGCTGGACCTCGCGCACCGCCTACCTCGGCGTCACCGATCTCGACACCGACGGCACCCGGACCCTGGTCCGGCAGGACCGCGACAAGGTCACCCGGATGGCGGCGCCGTCATCGGGCAACCTCACGGAGCCACCGCCGCTGCCACCGCCCGCCACCGGATGGCAGACCGGCGCGCACCACACCGACGCGCTGGATCCACTCGTGGCCACCGCGCTGCGGGCCGCCCGAGGCAGTGGTCCCGCCGGCACCGCCCGCCGGGTACGCGGCGACAACATCGCCGGCAGCGTGGTCGACGTGGTCGAGGTCGGCACCGGGGCGAGCGCGGCACGCTACTGGGTAGACCGGTCCGGTCTGCTGCGCCGGCTGGAACTGCCGAGCCGGGGCGGTGCCTGGGCGCAGCTCGACCTGACCCCTGGCCGGGTGCCACAGCTGAAGAAGCCGGCCAAGACCCGCTGATCCCGGCACGACCCGTCAGCTCGCATGCGGTGCGCGGCTACGGACGCCATCCGGTCCGGGCCGCCCACTCCTCCGCCCGCAGGTGCTCCTCGTCGAACCACGGGTCCTTCGCCGTGGCGTACGCGCCGCTGTCCGGTGCCGACGCCGCCAGCTCCCGCTTGAGCACCAGGTACGCGGCCCGCCGGTCCGGGTCGGCGCGCAGGTGGTCCCCCATCAACAGGGCGTACCGCCAACCGGGTGATCCGGTCACCCGCAGGTGCAGATGAACCGGGCGGGCCGGATCCGCGCTGCCGTGCAGCCGCTTCTCCCACCGGTCACCGCCGGCCGGTCGGGGGGTGTCCCACCACTCGCCGGGCAGCCGGGGGAAGCCGGCGTCGGCGAGTCGCTGCGCCAACGGTCCGTCGGCATCGGCCAGGGACGGCACGCTGAGCTGGATGTCGATCACGTCCTTGGCGGCCAGACCCGGCATCGCGGTCGAGCCGATGTGGTCGATCCGCAGGTCCGCCGGGGCGATCGCGTGCCGGATCCGGGCGGCCAGCCGGGCGTACTGCTGGGGCCAGGTCGGATCCGGTTCGGTCAGCGTCACCGGACGTGCCCGGACCGCCCGCCGATGTCGCACGTTGTCCTCGAAGGGCACCAACCGGTCGTACCAGAGCGCGTCGAGGGCGGCATGCAGCTGCGCCAGGGTGCCGTCGTTGGTGAGCAGCACGTCCGCCACCGCGGCGCGGCGGGCGTCGTCGGCCTGGCCGGCGATCCGCCGCTCGGCGTCCGCACGACTCATTCCCCGGTCGCGGGTCAGCCGCTCCAGCCGGGTCGCCACCGCCGTCTGCACCACCACCACCAGGTGGTACGTGGGCGCGAGTCCCACCTCCACCAGCAGCGGCACGTCGTTGACCACCACCGCGTCCCCGGGGGCCGCGGCGACCAGCTCGGCCGTACGGGCCCGCACCCGGGTGTGGACGATCGCCTCGAGCCGCCGACGGGCCGCCTCGTCGGTGAAGACCAGATCGGCGAGGGCGGCCCGGTCCAGTGCGCCGTCGGCGTCGAGGACCCGCTCGGAGAAGACGGCCACCACCTCGGCCAGCCCGTCGGTGCCCGGCGCGACCACCTCCCGGGCGAGTCGGTCGGCATCGACGAGCACCGCACCGCGCTCGACCAGCCGCCGCGCCACCGCGCTCTTACCGGACCCGATCCCGCCGGTCAAACCCACCCTCAGCACGGCAACCAGTCAACCCGATCTTCCCCGGGGCACCAAACGGGAGCGGGCTGCCCGCGCGCCGTCCCGCCAACGGCGAGGGCCCCGCCACGACCCGGATGATCCCGGGTCGGGGCAGGGCCCTCGTCTTCGGCAGTGGGTCACTTACCGCCGGCGAGCTTCTCCCGCAGTGCGGCGAGCGCCTCGTCGGTGGCCAGCGTGCCGGCCGGCTCCTCGGCCTGGCGGCTGGGGGCCGCGCTGGTCGAGGTGGTGGTGCCGGTGGCGGCGGGCTGCGGGTTGGCAGCGGCCTCGGCCTCGGCGGCCCGAGAGGTCTGCACCTGCTTCTGGTGCGCCTCCCAACGCTGCCGAGCCTCGGCGTACTGGTTCTCCCAGGTCTCGCGCTGCTTGTCGTACCCCTCGAGCCACTCGCCCGTCTCCGGGTCGAAGCCCTCCGGGTAGATGTAGTTGCCCTCGGCGTCGTAGGTCGCGGCCATGCCGTAGAGGGTCGGGTCGAAGTGCTCCTCGCCCTCGACGAAGCCCTCGTTGGCCTGCTTGAGCGACAGCGAGATCCGGCGGCGCTCCAGGTCGATGTCGATGACCTTGACCATGACCTCGGAGCCGACCTGGACGACCTGCTCCGGGATCTCGACGTGGCGCTCGGCCAGCTCGGAGATGTGGACCAGGCCCTCGATGCCGTCGTCCACCCGGACGAACGCACCGAACGGCACCAGCTTGGTGACCTTACCCGGCACGATCTGCTGGATCGCGTGGGTGCGGGCGAACTGCCGCCACGGGTCCTCCTGGGTCGCCTTCAGCGACAGCGAGACCCGCTCGCGGTCCAGGTCGACGTCCAGGACCTCGACCTCGACCTCCTGGCCCACCTCGACGACCTCGGACGGGTGGTCGATGTGCTTCCAGGACAGCTCGGAGACGTGCACCAGACCGTCCACGCCGCCAAGGTCGACGAACGCGCCGAAGTTGACGATCGAGGAGACGACGCCCTTGCGGACCTGCCCCTTCTGGAGCTTGTTGAGGAACTCGGTGCGCACCTCGGACTGCGTCTGCTCCAGCCAGGCCCGGCGGGACAGGACCACGTTGTTGCGGTTCTTGTCCAGCTCAATGATCTTGGCTTCGAGCTCGCGTCCGACGTACGGCTGCAGGTCGCGCACCCGCCGCATCTCGACCAGGGAGGCGGGCAGGAAGCCACGCAGCCCGATGTCGAGGATGAGGCCACCCTTGACCACCTCGATGACCGAACCGCGGACGACGCCGTCCTCGTCCTTGATCTTCTCGATCGTGCCCCAGGCCCGCTCGTACTGCGCCCGCTTCTTGGAGAGGATCAGCCGCCCCTCCTTGTCCTCCTTCTGGAGGACGAGGGCCTCGATGTGGTCACCGACCGAGACGACCTCTGCCGGATCCACATCGTGCTTGATCGACAACTCCCGAGAGGGGATGACGCCCTCGGTCTTGTAGCCGATGTCGAGCAGGACCTCGTCCCGGTCGACCTTGACGACGGTGCCTTCGACAATGTCGCCGTCGTTGAAGTACTTGATGGTCTCGTCGATCGCGGCGAGGAAAGCTTCCTCGGAGCCGAGGTCGTCGACGGTGACCTTGGTGGCGCTCGAGGGGGCCTCGATGCTGCTCGTCATGTGGGCGGTTGCTCCGGTCGGATGTGTGTCACAGCAGGCTGGTGTCGCAGTGACCTGTGCGCGCCAACGGATCCGTCGGCGGGCCCACCCAAAAATCGCTGAACGAGATCTTGATGTGACTCCGTCGACCGCGCACCTGCTCCCTGCCGAGGCACACGATCCGCGAGCGCATCCTCTACCCTACCCGCTGCATTACCACAGCGTGCAAGCCCTCCCGTCTCCTCATCGCCGCACCACCCGCGAAAGCGGAGATTTCGCCCGACCGCCCCACGGACGCCCAGAGCACCGGCCCTGCCCCGGCACGTCCCCGAGGGCTGGGGCCACGGTCGCCCGGCGGGCACGACACCCGGGCGACGGTCGCCGGGCGCGCACGCCACCCGGTCCGCACGCCACCCGGGCCACGCTGGCCGGGCCACGCTGTCCGGGCGACGGGCGCCGGGCGCGGCACGACACCCGGGGCCAGGTGCCGGGGCGCCGCCGGGAGCGGGCTGGCCGGGGCCTAGCGTGAGCGGGTGGACGAGGACAACCGGGTGACCCGGCGCCGGGTCGGCGACGCCGAGGCGCGCCACGCCAACCGCCGCTGGTGGGACGCGGACGCCGACGCGTACCAGGCCGAACACGGGCACTTCCTGGGTGACGTGGACTTCGTCTGGTGCCCGGAGGGGCTGCGCGAGGCCGACGCCCGGCTGCTCGGCGAGGTGGCCGGACGCCGGGTGCTGGAGGTGGGTTGCGGGGCGGCGGCCTGCGCCCGCTGGCTGGCCACCCAGGGTGCCCGGCCGGTCGCCGTGGACCTCTCCGCCGGCATGTTGCGCCACGCCGGGCAGGCCGCCGAGCGCAGCGGCGTACGCGTACCGCTGGCCCAGGCCGACGCGCTGGCGCTGCCGTTCGCGGCCGAGACGTTCGACATCGCCTGCACGGCGTTCGGCGCGGTGCCCTTCGTCGACGACTCGGCGGCGCTGATGCGCGAGGTGCACCGGGTGCTGCGCCCCGGCGGCCGCTGGGTCTTCTCGGTCACCCATCCGATGCGGTGGGTCTTCCTCGACGACCCGGGCGAGGGTGGGCTGACCGCCGTGCACTCGTACTTCGACACCCGCCCGTACGTGGAGCAGGACGAGCGCGGCGTGGCCAGCTACGTCGAGCAGCACCGCACTCTCGGCGACCGGGTCCGCGAGCTGGTCGCCGCCGGCTTCCGGCTGGTGGACCTGGTGGAACCGGACTGGCCCGAGGGACACCAGGGAATCTGGGGGCAGTGGAGCCCGCTGCGGGGCCGCCTCTTCCCCGGCACCGCCATCTTCGTCACCGAGAAACCCGCCGGCTGACCTCGGCCACGCCCCCGGCCGCGCCACGCGCCACCCCGGCGGTCGGCGGCCCGCTGAGCCAGCCGACAACCGGGACCCCGTGCACCGCGTACCGCCTGGTCGTTTCCGCCCGGTGAGCCCGGGTAACCCGGCGGCATGGCCGACAAGGAGTTCCGCGCGGGCGACCACGTCTCCTGGGCCAGCCACAGCGGCCGGGCGTACGGAGTCGTCAAGGAGAAACTGACCGAACGCACCCACGTACGCGGACACGCGGTGAACGCGTCCCCGGAGGAGCCGCAGTACCGGATCCGCAACGACGACTCGGGCAGGGACGTCGCGCACCGGCCGGAGGTGCTGCGCCGTGAGCAGTCGTGACGATCCCGACCAGACCTACCGGGAGTTCACCGAGGCGGTGAACATGAAGCCCGGCGAGCTGTCCACGTGGCTGGAGACCGAGGAGTCCAAGCACGTCGGCTGGCGCGGGGGCAGCAAGGGCGGTGAGTCGGTCGGCCACCAGTCCGGCCGCCGGATCATCGACCTGCTGCGCCGCAAACGCGACCAGCTCACCGAGGCCGACTTCAAACACATGCGCAAGGTCGTCGGGTACGTCCGGCGACACATGGCGCAGCGGCCGAGCGGCGACGTCCGCGCGACCCGGTGGCGCTACTCCCTGATGAACTGGGGCCACGACCCGGTCAAGGCCCCGCTGCCGCCGCCCGGCGGCCCGTCCCGCAAGGCCCTCCAGCGGCACGGCGCCCCGCCCAAGGAACGCCGAACCCGCCGCGTCGGGTAAATCTTGGTGCGAAAGCGCCCATCTGGGGGCGCTTTCGTACCAAGATCTGGCGATGGGGCCGCCGGGATCAGTGGTCGGCGCTGTTCCAGTCGCGGCCTTCGCCGACGGAGACCTCCAGCGGTACGGAGAGCGGGTACGCCCCACCCATCTCGCGGCGGACCAGCTCCTCCAGCGTGGCCCGCTCTCCGGGCGCCACCTCGAAGACCAACTCGTCGTGGACCTGCAGCAGCATCCGGGAACGCAGCCCGGCATCGCGCAGGGCGGTGTCGACGTGCAGCATGGCGACCTTGATGATGTCGGCGGCGGAGCCCTGGATCGGCGCGTTGAGCGCCATCCGCTCGGCCATCTCCCGGCGCTGCCGGTTGTCGCTGACCAGGTCGGGCAGGTAGCGGCGACGGCCGAGGATGGTGGAGGTGTAGCCGTCCTGCCGGGCCCGGGCGACCACCTCGTGCAGGTAGTCACGGACACCGCCGAAGCCGGCGAAGTAGACCTCCATCAGCCCGCGTGCCTCCTCGGCGGTGATGCCGAGCTGCTGGGAGAGGCCGAAGGCACTCAGCCCGTACGCCAGGCCGTAGTTCATCGCCTTGATCTTGCGCCGCTGGTCCGGACCGACCTCGGCCACCGGCACCCCGAAGACCGAGGAGGCGGTCGCGGCGTGGAAGTCGGCGCCGGAGTTGAACGCCTTGATCAGCGCTTCGTCACCCGACAGATGCGCCATGATCCGCATCTCGATCTGGCTGTAGTCGGCGGTGAGCAGGCATTCGTAGCCCTCCCCCACCACGAACGCCCGACGGATCCGACGCCCCTCCTCGGTGCGGATGGGGATGTTCTGCAGGTTGGGCTCGGTGGAGGAGAGCCGGCCGGTGGCCGCCACCGTCTGGTTGAACGTGGTGTGGATGCGCCCGTCGTCGGAGACCGACTTGAGCAGGCCGTCCACCGTCGACTTGAGCTTGGCCACGTCCCGGTGGCGCAGCAGGTGGTGCAGCAGCGGATGCTCGGTCTGCGCGTAGAGCCACTGGAGGGCGTCGGCGTCGGTGGTGTAGCCAGTCTTGATCTTCTTGGTTTTCGGCAGCGCCAGCTCACCGAAGAGGATCTCCTGGAGCTGCTTGGGCGAGCCGAGGTTGAACTCCCGACCGACCACCGCGTACGCGCTCTGCGCGGCGGCCTTCACCTCGGCGGCGAAGTGCGCCTCCAGCTCGGACAGGTAGTCGGTGTCGGCGGCGATGCCGGTGCGCTCCATGCCGGCGAGGACCCGCATCAACGGCAGCTCCACCCCGGCCATCAGCCGGGCGGACTGCTCGCCGTCGCGGGACAGCTCGGCGTCGATCGCCTCGGCCAGGTCGAGGGTGGCCCGGGCGTGCAGCATCAGATTCTGCTCGGCCTCGCTGTCGCCGCCGAACCCGTCCAGGGTGAGCTGGCCGTCGTCGGGTACGTCGACCCGCAACTCCCGGTGCAGGTAGCGCAGCGCCAGGTCGGTCAGGTCGTAGGAACGCTGGTCGGGCCGGGCCAGGTAGGCCGCGATCTGGGTGTCCCGGGCGATGCCGGCCAGGTCCCAGCCGTGCGCGGCGAAGGCGAGCACGGCGGGCTTGCTGTCGTGCAGCACCTTGGGGCGGGTCTCGTCACCCCACCACCCGGCGAGGGCCGCCTCGTCGGCCGCGTCGAGCAGGCTCGGGTCGAACCAGGCCGCCGCGCCGTCGGCGGTGGCCAGGGCGATGCCGGTGACGGTGGCGGTGTGCCGCCGGTTGGGACCGGTGTCGAGCTTGACCGCCACCCCGGCCGGGGTGCCCGCCGGGGCATGGGTGGCCAGCCAGCCGGTCACCGCGCCGGGGCCGGTGAGCACCTCGCCGGCCAGCTCGAAGCCGGCCTCTGCCTCCGGCTCGACCGCGTCGAGGTACTGGTAGAGACGGTCGCGCAGGATGCGGAACTGGAGGGTGTCGAAGACCTGGTGCACCGCCTCGCGGTCCCACCCCGGCCAGCGGGCGTCGTCGGGGCGGATCGGTAGTTCCAGGTCGGCGACCAGGCAGTTGATGTCGTAGTTGCGGATCACGTCGGCGAGCCGCTCACGCAGGCTGTCGCCGGCCTTGCCCTTGATCTCGTCGGCGCGGGCGATGATGCCCTCCACCCCGCCGTACAGGTTGATCCACTTGGCGGCGGTCTTGTCGCCGACGCCAGGGACGCCGGGCAGGTTGTCGCTCTTCTCGCCGACCAGCGCGGCCAGGTCCCGGTAGCGGCCGGGCACGACGCCGTACTTGGCCTCGACCGCCGCCGGGTCCATCCGGGCCAGGTCGGAGACGCCCTTGCGCGGGTAGAGCACGGTGATCTGCTCGTCGACGAGTTGGAAGGCGTCCCGGTCACCGGTGCAGATCAGCACCGGGATGCCCTGGTCACGGGCCTGGCAGGCGAGGGTGGCGATGATGTCGTCGGCCTCGTAGCCGTCCTTCTCCACCACCGGCACCCGCAGCGCCGCGAGGACCTCCTTGACCAGGCTGACCTGCCCCTTGAAGTCGGTCGGGGTCTCGCTGCGGCCGGCCTTGTACTCCGCGTACTTGTCGGTGCGGAAGGAGCGGCGGGAGACGTCGAAGGCGACCACGATGTGGGTCGGCCGTTCGTCGCGCAGCACGTTGATCAGCATCGAGGTGAAGCCGTAGACCGCGTTGGTCGGCTGCCCCGTCGTGGTGGAGAAGTTCTCCACCGGCAGGGCGAAGAACGCCCGGTAGGCCAGGGAGTGTCCGTCGACGAGGAGCAGGCGCGGCGTCGTAGCTGTCACGGTGCGACTCTAGTCCGTACCGCCGACAACTCCGCGAATCGCCGGTCGTGCGGTCACCGCCGCCTGCCGCAGCCCGGCTGCCACGCTCGGCCGGCCGACCCGGCCCGGCCGCGGCGCGGTTCGTGCCCGGCGTCGCCAGGATCTTCTCGTCGGCGTCCCGGCTCGGACCGGCGGGAAGAAAACGGGAAGGGGCAGCGGCAAGGCTGTAAGGCCGGCACCACGCCCGAGGGAATCCCGGGCACGGCGGATCCAATTCGGGGGCGGGCGGACCACGGGCCGTGGGCCGCCCGTCAGGTTCCGCCGAGCTGTGGCCGCATGGCGCGGGCCGGGCCCATGGCACGGACCGGTCCGCGCCTCGCCCAACTCCTCGACGAAAACACCCGCCCGGCCGACCTCCGGTGCGCTGGGCGGTCGACCCGGGGCGGGATCCGGCAACGGGTGTGGCGGTACTAGGCTGGCGGCTCGCCATCCTGCCTAGTCGACTCGGGGACGCCGTTGGAGCTCCGCCTGCTCGGTCCCATCGAGGTCGGCCACGGCGACGCCGCGATCGTTCCCGGCCGCCGGATGCACCGTCTCCTGCTGGGTCTGTTGGCGCTGCGGCCCGACGCCGTCGTGCCGACCGACGACCTGGTCGAGGCGCTCTGGCAGGGCCGCGCCCCACGGACCGCCCGCTCCATGATCCATTCACGGATTTCCGAACTGCGGGCCGCGCTGACCAGCGGCGGACTCGGCGAAGACCGGATCGCCATCCTGACCAGCGGGGACGGCTACCGGATGGTGCTCGATCCGGAGGCCGTCGACGCCCACCGGTTCCGCCAACTGCTCGCCCGCGCCCGTGGCGACCAGGAGGGTCTCGACTGGCCACAGCGACGCGACATGCTGCGCGCGGCCGTCGGCCTGTGGCGCGGCCCGGCCTTCGGCGGCTGGCTGCCGAACCGCCCCGCGCCCCCCGAGGTGCAGGCGCTCGAAGACGCCCGGCTCACCGCCCTGGAGCAGTGCTACGAGGCGGAACTCAACGCCGGGGCCGACGCCTCGTCGGTGGTGGACGCGGTGACGCCGTTGGCCGCGCAGCACCCGAGCCGGGAACGCTTCACCGCGCTGCTGATGCGGGCGCTCGTCGCCGCCGGACGCGCCGGGGAGGCACTGCGCGCGTACGAACGGCACCGTCGCTGGCTCGCCGCGGAGCTGGGCACCGACCCCGACCCCGCACTGCGGCGCCTGCACCTGGAGCTACTGCGGTCGCTGCCGCCGACGGCCGGCACACCGACCACGACGGCCGCACCGCCCGGGCCCGCCCAGCTACCGGCGGTGCCGGCGGGGTTCGTGGGTCGGCAACGGGAGCTGGCCCACCTCGACGAACTGGTGGACGGCGGGACGCGGACGGTCGCCCTGGTCGGACCGCCCGGAGTCGGCAAGACCGCGCTGGTACTGCACTGGGCGCACGCCCGCTCCCGGCGGCCCGACATCGGCGGGCAGCTCTACGCCGACCTGCGGGGCAACGACGACGCGCCGCCGCTGCCGCCGGAGGCGGTGCTGGAACGGTTCCTGCGGGCGCTCGGCGTGCCGGGCGAAGCCATCCCGGCCGACCCGGAGGAGCGTGCCGCCCGCTACCGGACCGAGCTGGCGCACCGGACGGCGATGGTGGTGGTGCTGGACAACGTCGCCACCTCCGCCCAGGTCCGGCCGCTGCTGCCCGGCAGCGGGGAACACCTGCTGCTCGTCACCAGCCGGCACCGGCTGGACGGGCTGGTGGCCTCGCACGGCATCGGCCGACTGTCGGTGACGCCGATGACCGAGCAGGAGGCGGACGAGTTGCTCGTCCGGGTCGCCGGTCCGGCGCAGCGCGCCTCGCTGCGCCGCGTCGCCGCCCTCTGCGACCGGCTGCCACTGGCCCTGCGGATCGCCTCCGCCCAGCTCGACGAGGGCGGCGCCGCGGCGCTCGCCGACCGACTGGCCGGTGAGGGCTCCCGCCTGGGCCTGCTCGCCACCGAGGACGTGTCGGTCCGGGCCGCGCTCGGCGTCTCCGCGCGGGCGCTGCCGGAGCCGATCCGGGCGATGTTCCGCAGCCTCGGCGTGCACCCCGGCCAGCGGCCGTCCACCCGGGCCGCCGCGGCGCTGGCCGATGTGCCGGTCACCACCGCCCGGGCGCTGCTCGACCAACTGTCGGCCGCGCATCTGGTGCAGCCGATCGCCGAAGACCGCCACCAACTGCACGATCTGGTGCGACTCTTCGCCGCCGAACAGGCGGCGACCCGGCCCGAGGAGGCCGAGGCGGCCCTCGTCCGCGTGCTGAACTGGTATCGGGACGCCACGAACGAGGCGGACCGTACGCTCCGCCCGGCGGAACGGCCCAACTTCGACTCCCCCGATCCGGGCATCCGGTTCGGCACGCCGGCCGCCGCCCTGGCCTGGCTGGACGCCGAGGCCGACAACCTGGTCGCCGCGGTCGAGTCGGCCGCCGCCCGGCATCCCCGGCTGGCCTGGCAGATCGCCGCCGCGATGTACGGCTGGCTGTTCCGCCGGCAGCATCGGGACCGGTGGGTGCAGCTGTACACGCTGGCCGGCGAGGCGGCCCGGGTGGCCGGTGACGTCGCCGGAGAGGCGCTGATCGCCAGTCGACTCGCCATCCCACTCAGCCTGCTCGACCGGCACGACGAGGCGGCCCGCTGCGGCGGCCGGGCGTACCAGCTCCGGCAGGCGTCGGGCGACCAGCTCGGCGCCGCCACGGCGCTGCTCAACCTCGCGGCGATCGAGAACAACGCCGGCCGACCGCAGGAGGCGATCCGCCGACTCACCGAGGCCGAGCAGCAGAGCCGTACCCTCACCGACGCCACCCACCTGCGCGCTCTCGTACGCAGCAATCTCGGCGAGGCACACCTGCTCACCGGACGGTACCGGGAGGCCATCGCGCACTACGCCGCCGCGCTGGAGTTGGCGGAGGCCGGCTGCGGGGCCCGCGACGTGGCGGAGATCCTGGTCGGGCTGGCCCGTACCCACCGGGAGGCCGGCACGGCGCGCGACGCCCTGTCGTACGCCGAACGCGCCGTCACGCAGGCGCGAACGGCCGGCGACGTGCTGATCGAGGCGGAGGCGCGGGAGCAGTCGGGGCGGGCCCGGATCGACCTCGGCGACCTGCCGTCCGGGCTGGGCGAGCTGCGCGGCGCGCTGCGGACGTACCAGCTCAAGGGGCACCGGTCCACCGACGCGCTGGCCCGGTACGTGGCGGAACTCGCCGCCGACGACCTGCCCTGAGCCGGCCGCACGGGTCACGGGTGAGCGGTGCGGCCCCGGCGCGACGGCGTCCGTCGCGCCGGGTACCACGCCCGTCAGAGCACCTTGGCCAGGAAGGTCTTGGTCCGCTCGTGTTGCGGGTTGGCGATCACCTCACGGGGGTTGCCGGATTCGACCACCACCCCGCCGTCGATGAAGACCAGCGAGTCGCCGACCTCCCGGGCGAAACCGATCTCGTGGGTCACCACGATCATCGTCATGCCGTCGCGGGCCAGGTCCTTCATCACGTCCAGCACCTCGCCAACCAACTCCGGGTCGAGCGCACTGGTCGGCTCGTCGAAGAGCATCAGCTTCGGTTTCATGGCCAGCGCCCGGGCGATCGCCACCCGCTGCTGCTGCCCGCCGGAGAGCTGGCTCGGGTAGTTGCCCAGCTTGTCACCGAGCCCGACCCGCTCCAGCAGCGCCGCCGCCCGGTCGCGGACCTCGGCCCGCTTCTCCCGGCGCACCAGCAGCGGCGCCTCGGTGACGTTCTCCAGGGCGGTCTTGTGCGGGAAGAGGTTGAACCGCTGGAACACCATGCCGATGGCACGACGCTGCGCGGCGACCTCCTTCTCCCGCATCTCGTGCAGCTTGCCGCCGCGCTCCCGGTAGCCGATCAGCTCACCGTCCACCCGGATCCACCCGGCGTTGATCTTCTCCAGGTGGTTGATGCAGCGCAGGAACGTCGACTTGCCAGACCCGGAGGGCCCGAGCAGGCAGCACACCTCCCCGGCCCGTACCTGTAGGTCGATGCCCTTGAGCACCTCGATCGACCCGAACGACTTGTGCACCTGTTCGGCGTGCACCATCGGGCCGGACTCCGCCGCCGGCACGCCGGCCTGGCCCGGCACGGTCACCCCGGTCATACGCCCCCTCCCCCTCCGGTGACGCCGCCCCCACCGACCGCCATGCCCCGCAGCCGGGCCTTCGCCTGGCCGGCGCGGCCGATGCCCTTGGCGAAGTGCCGCTCCAGGTAGTACTGCCCGACCAGCAGCACGCTGCTCAACAGCAGGTACCAGATGGTCGCCGCGACCAACATCGGGAAAACCTGGAAGGTCCGGCTACCGACCGCCCGGAGCTGGAAGAACAGCTCGGCGGAGACCGGCACGAAGGCCACCAGCGAGGTGTCCTTGAGCATCGCGATCGTCTCGTTTCCGGTCGGCGGGACGATCACCCGCATGGCCTGCGGCAGCACGATGCGGCGCAGGATCTGGCCGCGGGTCATGCCCAGTGCCTGGGCAGCCTCCGTCTGGCCCTCGTCGACCGACTGGATGCCGGCCCGAATGATCTCCGCCATGTACGCCGCCTCGGAGAGGCCGAGCGCGAGCATGCCGGCGACGAACCCGGTGAGGATGTCCACCGCCGAGAAGCCGAACAGCCGGGCCTCGAAGTCCTGGATTCCGAACAGCGCGCCGATCTGCCGGTCGAAGGGCAACCCGAACTCGATGCGAGCCCAGAGGATGCCCAGGTTGCCGAAGAGGATCGCCAGCACCAGCCGGGGCACCGCCCGGAAGAACCAGGTGTACGCCCAGGAGACGCCGCGCAGGATCGGATTCTCCGACAGCCGCATGACCGCGATGACGACGCCCAGCACGATACCGATCAGCATGGAGGTCACCAGCAGCGCGATGCTGCCGCGCACGCCGGCCATGATCGGCGGCCGGAACATGTTGTCGACCATGAACGACCAGTTGAACGCCTGATTCGTCACCAGCAGGTGCACGAACATGGCGACCAGCACCCCGATGACGGCGACGGCGACCCACCGCCCGGGATGCCGCACGGGCACGGCCTGGATGGGTTCCGGCCGTGCCCGCTCGGGTGAATCGGTGCCGACAGACATGTCAGCTGGTCGGGTTCAGTTCCGACGTGGTGATCGCGCCACCCTCGACGCCCCACTTCTTCAGCGCCGCCTCGTAGCTGCCGTCGGCGATGACCGCCTGCACGGCCTCCTTCAGCACCTCGGCGAACGCCGCCTGGTCCTTCTTCACCGCGTAGCCGTACGGCGCCGACTCGTAGATGTCGCCGAGCACCTCAAGCTGGCCGTTGCTCTGCTGCACCGCGTACGCGCCGACCGGCGAGTCAGCCAGCATGGCGTCGTTCTTGCCGCTGACCACGGCGGCCGTGGCGTCGCTCTGCGCCTGGTACTGGTCGATGCTGATCTCCGGCTGGCCGGCGTCGGTGCACTTCTTCGACCGGGCCTGGATGTCGTCGAGCTGCACGGTGCCGACCTGCACGGCGACCTTCTTGCCGCAGGCGTTGTTCGGGTCCACCTGGGCCGGGTTGCCGACCTTGGTGGCCCACTGGGTGCCCGCGGAGAAGTAGCTCACCATGTTGACGGTCTGCAACCGCTCGGCGTTGATGGTGAACGAGGAGACACCGATCTCGTACTTGCCGGAGTCCACACCCGGCAGGATGGCGTCGAACGGCGCCGACTCGTACTCCGCCTTCAGGCCGAGCTTCTGCGCGACCGCGTTGAACAGCTCGACGTCGAAGCCGATCACCGTGCTGCCGTCGGTGTCGAGGAACTCCGCCGGGGCGTACGTCGCATCGGTGCCGACCTTGATCACACCGTCCGCCTTGATCGCGTCCGGCACCTTCGCGGCGAGATCCGAGTCCGGCGCGGCCGACACGGACGGACCCGCACCAGGCTGGTCGCCGCTCTCCTGCTCGCCACACGCGGCCATCGAGAGAGTGAGCAGTGCCGCACCGGCAACGCCGAGCACGGCCCGCCGGCTCCCATTGAGTTTGAACATGTCGTACTCCTTGCGAAGAGGGGTGACGGCCGTTCAGGCCACGCCGAGGTAGGCCTCTTTGACCGACGGGTCGTGCAGCAGCTCGGCGCCGGTGCCTTCCTTGACGATCCGGCCGGTCTCCAGCACGTACGCGCGGTGCGCCCGGGCAAGGGCCTGCTGTGCGTTCTGCTCCACCAACAGGATCGTGGTGCCCTGCTGGTTGATCTCCGTGATGATGCTGAAGATCTGCTGGATCAGCATCGGCGCCAGACCCATCGACGGCTCGTCGAGCAGCAGCAGCTTGGGCCGGCTCATCAGCGCCCGGCCCACGGCCAGCATCTGCTGCTCGCCGCCGGAGAGCGTGCCACCGACCTGCTTACGCCGCTCGGCCAGCCGGGGGAACAGCTCCAGCACCTTGGCCAGGTCCTTGGCCACCTCGGGACGGTCCCGCCGGGTGTAGGCACCCATGTCCAGGTTCTCCATCACCGTCATGCCGGGGAAGATGCCCCGACCCTCGGGTGCCTGGCAGAGCCCACGCCGCACCCGCAGGTCGGCCCGGAGCTTGGTGATGTCCTCACCGTCGAACCGGATCCGGCCCGAGGCGACCGGCCGGATGCCCGAGATGGCCCGCATCGTGGTGGACTTGCCGGCGCCGTTGGCGCCGATCAGGGCCACGATCTCGCCCTCGTCCACGGTCAGGCTGATCCCGTGCAGCGCCTTGATCCGCCCGTAGAGCAGACTGACGTCTTCGATCTCAAGCAACGTCGTCATCCGGCACCCCCAGGTAGGCCGCGATCACCCGGTGGTCCTCGCGCACCTCGGCGGGGAGTCCATCAGCGATCTTCTTTCCGAACTCCAGCACCACGATCCGGTCGGTCACTCCCATGACCAGGCGCATATCGTGCTCGATGAGCAGCACGGTGATGCCCTGGTCCCGGATCTTGCGGATGAGCTGGAGCAGCTCCTCCTTCTCGGCCGGGTTGAAGCCGGCGGCCGGCTCGTCCAGGCAGAGCAGGACCGGGTCGGTGGCCAGGGCCCGGGCGATCTCCAGCCGGCGCTGTTCACCGTAGGAGAGGTTGCGGGCGGCGTCGTGCATCCGATGCGGGATGCCGACGAAGTCGAGCAGCCGCTCGGCCTTCTCCAGCCCGTCGCGCTCCTCGCGGCGGTGCCGGGGCAGCCGGAACAGGGCGGAGATGACGCTGGTCTTGTGGTGCGCGTCCGCGCCCACCTGGATGTTCTCCAGCGCCGTCATCTCCGGGAACAGGCGGATGTTCTGGAACGTCCGCGCCATACCCAACTTGGTGATGTGGTGCTTCTTCTTGCCGGTGATCCGCTGGCCGCGGAACCGGATCTCCCCCTCGGAGGGCTGGTAGATGCCGGTCATCGCGTTGAAGCAGGTGGTCTTGCCGGCGCCGTTGGGGCCGATCAGCCCCAGGATCTCCCCCTTGTAGAGGGTGAAGTCCACGTCGTTGAGGGCCACCACGCCGCCGAAGCGCAGCGTCACGTGGTCGACCTCCAGCAGCGGCTCCCGACCGGCGGAGGTCGACTCCACCGCCGGCGCACCGGCCTGCTCCGGAACGGTCGGCTTCTGCACGGTCTCACCCACCGACGATCACCTCCTTGCGACGGTCCTTGAACTCCGCCGCTCGTCGTCGGTTCGGTATCAGGCCCTGCGGTCGGAAGATCATCATGACCACCAGGATCAGGCCGAAGAACATGAAACGGTACTCGTACAGCTCGACGCCGAAGAACTCGATGCCACGGAACCGCTCGATCAGGTACGCCACCAGGCCACCGCCGACGATCGCGCCGACGATGTTGCCCGAACCGCCGAGGATGACCGCGGCCAGGATGATGATCGAGTTGAGCAGTTCGAGGTTCTGCGAGCTGACGAAGTTCTGCTTGCCGGCGAACAACGCCCCGGCCAGACCGCCGATCGCCGCGCCCGAGGCGAACGCCCAGAGCTTGAACTTGAACGTCGGCACACCCATCAGCTGCGCCGCGTCCTCGTCCTCGCGGATCGAGATCCAGGCCCGGCCGACCCGGCTGCGGTTGAGGTTCCGCACCCCGATGACCACCAGGATGATCACCGTGAGGACCAGCCAGTAGTACGGCCGAGGGTCGAGCACCCCGAAGATCGGCTTGCCGTCGGAGTAGCTGCCCGGGGGGTGCGGGATCTGGTTGAAGCCGCGCTGCCCCTTGAGGAACTCGGAGCTGGTCGCCGCGACCCGGATCATCTCGGCGAAGCCGAGCGTCACGATCGCCAGGTAGTCACCGCGCAGTCGCAGCGTCGGCGTACCCAGGAACACCCCGGAGACCATGGTCAACGCGATCGCCAGCGGCAGGGCCAGCAGCCACGGCCAGAGCGTCTTGAGGTCACTGCTCGGCGAGGTGAACACCGCCACCGTGTACGCACCGACCGCGAAGAAGCCGAAATAGCCCAGGTCGAGCAGGCCGGCGAAGCCGACCACGATGTTGAGCCCGACCGCCAGCAGCACGTAGATGGAGATGGTGAAGAGCACCTGCCCGAAGTTCGACCCGGTGGTCGGGATCGGGCCGAGCCACTGGTAGAACTCCCGGTTCGGCAGCGCGTAGAAGAACACGATCACCGCACCGATGACGGCCCACCGGGTCCAGCGCGGCGCGTTGTGCCACCGCTCGGCCACCGCGTGGCGGCCGGTATAGATCCATTCCCTCACGCTGTTCATGCGCGGGCCCTCCCCAACGACTCACCAAGCAGACCGGTCGGCCGGAACATCAGCAGCACGACCAGGACCACGAAGGCGACGAGGTCCTTCCAGTTCGCACCGAACAGCGCGGAGGCGTAGTTCTCGACCAGGCCGAGCAGCAGCCCACCGAGCAGCGCGCCGCGCAGGTTGCCGATGCCGCCGAGCACCGCCGCGGTGAACGCCTTCAGCCCGAGCAGGAAGCCCACGCTGTAGGTCAGCGTGCCGATCCGAATGTCGTAGAGCATGCCGGCGACGCCGGCCATCGCGCCACCGATGATGAAGACGACCAGGATGATCCGGTCCTTGTTGATGCCCATCAACGCGGCCGTGTTCTGGTCCTGGGCGACCGCCCGGATACCCCGACCGATCCGGCTGCGGTTGATGAACAGGTCCAGCGCGACCATCATCGCCAGTGCCGAACCGATGACCAGCAACTGCACCACGGTGACTTCCGCGCCGAAGACCTCGAACAGCACGTCGTTCTTGACCACGGTGGGGGCACCGACCGGGAGCCGGCGGGTGTAGATGCCGAACGCCTCGGCGATCGCGATCGACGCGCCGATCGCGGTGATCAGGAAGGCCAGCGGCGGGGCGTTGCGCTTACGCAACGGCCGGTACGCCACCCGCTCGATCACCGTCGCGGTGCCGGCCGAGGCCACCGCGGCGATCAGTGCGCCGACCAGCAGGTAGAGCATGATCGAGCCGAATCCGCTGACCACCGAGTCGCGGTCCAGGCCGAACGCGGCCCAGCCCCAGATCGCGGCGAAGGCACCGGCGATGAAGACCTCGGAGTGGGCGAAGTTGATGAGTCTCAGCACGCCGTAGACCAGCGTGTAACCCAGCGCGACGAGGGCGTAGATGGCGCCCACCGTCAGCCCGGTTATCGTATATCCCCCGAAATCGGAGAACAGGGCGTTGAAGTCCAAGGAAGGGCACTCCGTACAGGAAGGGAAGACAGTGGGGGGTGCGGCCGGGAAGGTGCTCCCCGGCCGCACCCCACAATCACAGCGGAACGGTTAGGACTTCGGAATCTCCTGGTCCGGCACGACCTGGCCACCCACGACCTTGTACGCCCAGACCTTGACCTGCGTCGGGTCCAGTTCGCCGGTCTCGGTGAACTTGTAGCTCGCCGCGACGCCCTCGCCGGAGTAGCCCTTCACGAACTCCAGCATCTTGTCGCGGCTGGTGTTCCCGGCCTTGATGCCGGCGAGCAGGATGTTCGCCGCGTCGAAGGCGACGTCGCTGTAGGTGCCCGGCTCGCCGCCGTTGAGCGCCTTGAAGTCCTCGACGAAGCTGCCGCGCGCCTCGGTGGCCGGCTGGCAGGGGCAGGTGAGGATGGTGCCCTCGGCCGCCGCCGCGCCAGCGCCGGTGATGTAGGAGGCGTCGTTCACGCCGTCACCGGCGACCAGGGTGGCGGTGACGCCGGCAGCGGTGAGCTGCTTGCGGATCAGACCGGCCTCCTGGTAGTACCCGCCGTAGAAGATCGCGGTCGCGCCGGAGGACTTGACCTTGGTGACGGTGGCCGAGAAGTCGCTCTGCTTGCCCTCGCCCTGGACCTTCTCGCTGCCCACGACCGACGCACCGAGGACCTTCTTGACCTCGTCGGCCAGGCCGGCGCCGTACGCGGACTGGTCGTCGACGACGTAGACCTTCTCGGCCTTCAGCACGTCCTTGATGTAACGACCGGCCGCCGGGCCCTGGCTGTAGTCGTTGCCGACCGCCCGGAAGAAGGTCTTCCAGCCCTGGTCGGCCAGGCTCGGCCGGGTCGCGGACGGGCTGATGTGCACCAGACCGGCCTCGGAGAAGAACGGGTTGGCGGCCTCGGACTCACCCGAGAACGCGGGGCCGACGATGCCAAGGATCTTGGCGTCGTCGAGCGCCTGCTGGGCCAGGGCCGGCGCCTGCTCCGGGTTGCCCTGGGAGTCCAGCGGCACCAGGGTCACCTGGCAGTCGGCGTTCTCCTTGTTGTACTTGTCGATGGCGAGCTTGACGCCACCGTTCATGTTCACGCCGAGCGCCGCGGCCGGACCCGTGAGCGCACCGAAGAAAGCGATCTTGGCGCCGCAGGAGTCACCGGCGGCCTCGTCGGTTCCACTGTCAGACTTGCAGGCGGTCACGCCACCCATGGCGAGAGCGGCGATCGCCACCCCGCCGACCAAACGTGCGAACTTCTGCCTCACGGCCCGAACCCTCCTCCGTCCCATGGCCCGAACCACCCGCTGCCAATTGGCCATTGCGGGGGCGGACGAACCAGACCGTCGTCGCCGGTCTGGGGCCGGACGTTATCCCACCGTGGAGCCGTGACGTAAGTCCCGGGAGGGGCCGTTGACCGAACCGTTACACGCCGTGGCGGATAGGGTGCGATCGCTGTAAGAGGCCACCGTCGAACCGTCAGTCGTGAGGCTGGTTCGCCTTTGTTTTATCGGCGGCAACCCGCCTCTGGGCGGATTTCTTTCAGCAGCCCGCCGAAAGGTGCGCCCACCAGGCACGAGACCCACCCCCGGCGTCCGCGAACACCATAAGCCGGTCGTCCCGCAACGCCACCACCAGCGCAGTCTCCCCCGCCGGCACCTCCACCGGCAGGGCCACCGGACGCCACGAACCCCCACCATCCGCCGAGCACCACAGGCGATAACCATCACCGTCGATACTTACCGTAACCACCCGGCCGCCGGCAGCCACCAGAGCACGCACCGACAGGGCCCCCCGACTCCCCGAGCCGAAGGCGCCCGCCCACCGCCAACCGGAATCCGCCCACCGCCACACCCCGAAACCGTCCCGCACCGGACCGACCGCCAGCACCGCATCGCCCGTGGCCACCACCCGCTGCGCCTGACCACGACCGTCCGCCCCCGGCAACTCCACCCGCCGCCACACCCGCGCATCCGACGAACTCCACGCCACCGGCACGGCACCCGGCACCAGCACCGCACCCACCGCCAGCCAACCCGCCGGCACCGCCACCGCGTCGTACGCCACCGTCCGACCCCGGTCGTCACTGGCCAACTCCGGCAACGCCTCGTGCACCGTGAAGCGCTCACCGTCACGCGAGGTCCACACCGCCGCCCCGCTCAACCGGGCCCCCACCAGCAGCCAACCGAGCGGTCCGGCCGCCACCCGCGACACACTCACCGCTCGCGGCCCGCCGAACAACTCGAACCCGGCCGGCGCCTCCCGCAGCCCACCGTCCGAATGCTGCGCCCACGTGGCGGTACGCGGATTGCCGTGCGCACCCCCACTCGCCGCGCCCAGCGCCACCATCCGCCCGTCCCGGCAGGCCACCGCGTAGAGCAGGTGCCGGGCACCGTACATACTCGACGGCACCATCGGCACCGCAGACCAAACCAGACCGTCCGAAGTGGTCCAGGCCGCCGGGGCGTTCTCCCCCGCCGGACCGGCGATGCCGCCGACGGCGTACCAGCGTCCGCCACAGGCGACCGCGTCGCGCACCAGCACCCGGTTGGACATCTCGGGCGGCGCCGGCAACACCATCGCCTGCCAGGCCGGGTGCACCGGCCCCGGAACCGGCGGCGGATCCGGTTGCGAGCAACTGGCCAGCGCCACCGCCACACCCGCAACGATCGCGCCCCAGCGCCGGATCACCACGGATTCGATGCTATCGACGCCGACGCGTTTCCCGCGCCCCGGAAAAGCCGGCTCAGGAGGCCGGCTGCGCCACTTCACCACCGGCGGTCTCGGCGAGGATCCGCTCGGAGACCTCCTTCATGGTCATCCGGTGGTCCATCGCCGTCCGCTGGATCCACTTGAACGCCTGCGGCTCGGTCATGTTGTACGTGGTCATCAGCGCGCCCTTGGCCCGCTCGACGGTCTTGCGGACCTCCAGCCGGTCGGTCAGCCCAGCGACCTCGGACTCCAGCGCGGCGATCTCCGAGTAGCGGGACAGCGCGATCTCCACCGCCGGCACCAGGTCGCTCTTCTGGAACGGCTTGACCAGGTACGCCATCGCACCGGCCGCCCGCGCCCGCTCCACCAGGTCACGCTGGCTGAAGGCGGTCAGGATGATCACCGGGGCGATCCGGGCACCGGCGATCCGCTCGGCGGCGGCCAACCCGTCCATGATCGGCATCTTGATGTCGAGGATCACCAGATCGGGTTTGAGTTCCTCGGCCAGCCGGACGGCGGTCTCGCCGTCGCCCGCCTCCCCGACGACCTCGTAGCCCTCCTCGGCCAGCATCTCGGCCAGGTCCAGCCGGATCAGCGCCTCGTCCTCGGCGATCAGTACCCGCCTGCGCGCGGCATCCGTCTGCGTCTCGGCCACGAGCCACTCCCACCATCGTTTCCGGCACGGTTACCACCCATGCTCCCGCACGAGCGTAGTCGGGTACAGTAAGCGGCACCCGCCGGGATGGTGGAACGGCATACACGGAAGTCTCAAACACTTCTGCCCGAAAGGGCTTGCGGGTTCGAATCCCGCTCCCGGCACTTTTGTCATACAGGCGTTCGAGGATGCCCGATGTGCATTCTCCCGAGATGCGGGCGCGGGTCCGCGCTCTGCGCGCCCAGGGCAACAACATCCGTTCGGTGGCCCGCACCCTGGCTCTGCCGTACACCACCGTGTGGCACTGGTGTGTCGACCGGCCTGATCCTGTCCAGGCCAACAGCGCCGCCCGCTGCTTCCGCTGTCGGCCGGATCAGGTCGGCCCCTCCGACCCCACCGCCTATGCCTACCTGCTCGGTCTGTACCTCGGCGACGGCCATCTCGTCACGACCGACCGGGTGCCGGTGTTACGCATCTACTGCACCGACACCTGGCTGAACCTCATCGAGTCATGCGATGCCGCGATGAGAGCCGTGCTTGCGAATCGGGTCCAGCGAATCCAGAAGCAGGGCTGTGTGGCAGTGCAGAGCACCGGCAAGCACTGGCCGTGCCTGATCCCGCAACACGGTCCGGGCAAGAAACACCAGCGCCCGATCATCCTTGCTGGATGGCAACAGGAGATCGTGACGGCACAGCCAGGCCATTTCGTACGTGGGCTCTTCCACTCCGACGGCTGCCGCGTCTCGAATCGGGTCACCGTCCGGGGCAGGGAGTACGTCTATCCCCGTTACATGTTCGTCAACGAGTCCGCCGACATCATGGGCCTGTGCCAGTGGGCGCTGGACCTGCTCGGCATCGGGTGGCGGATGAACCGTCGCAACAGCCTTTCGGTGGCCCGCCGGGAGGCGGTCGCCGCACTGGACCGCCACGTCGGGCCGAAGTCATGACCGAACAGGCAGCCCGCTCTCGGGTACCGGCGGGCGCGAGTCTCGGGTGCCGGCCGGCACCGGTTTCGCTGCCGCCGGTGGGCCGGAGTGGTGACCCGCCGGCGGGGTGGATGGGGGCCGGGTGGTCAGCTCGCCGCGAGCGCCCGGGCCAGGTCGTCACGCAGGTCCTCCGGGTCCTCCAGGCCGACGGAGAGCCGCAGCAGGGCGACGTCGGGTTTCGCGTCCGCCTCGACCGGGCGGTGGGTCAGCGAGGCCGGGTGTTGGATGAGGGTGTCGACGCCGCCGAGCGAGACCGCGTGGGTGATCAGTCGGCAGGCGCTGGCGACCGCCGCCGCGGCCGGGGCGCCGCCGCGTACCTCGAAGGCGAGCAGGCTGCCGGGGCCGGACATCTGCCGTCCGACGAGCCCGGCCGGGTCGTCGAGGCCGGGGTGGTGCACCCGGGTGACCGCTGGTTGGTCGCTGAGCCAGGCGGCGAGTTTTTCCGCGCCGGCCTGCTGGGCGCGGACCCGCAGGGGCAGGGTTTGCAGGCCGCGGTGCAGCAGGTATCCGCCGAGCGGGTGCAGGATCGCGCCGGTGAGGGCGCGGACCTGGCGGAGTCGGGCGGCCCATTCGGCGTCGCAGGCGATCGCCCCGGCGAGGACGTCGCCGTGGCCGCCGATGCTCTTGGTGGCGCTGTGCAGCACGAGGCGGGCGCCGTGCCGGGTGGGCTGTTGGAGGATCGGGGTGGCGACGGTGTTGTCGATCAGCAGTGGTACGGGTCCGGCGGCGTCGGCCAGGGCGGCGATGTCGATCAGGTCGAGGGTGGGGTTGGCCGGGGTTTCGGCGATCACCAGGGCGGTGTCGGGGCGGATCGCGGCGGCGACCTGGTCGGGGTGGGCCCAGCTGACCTCGGTGCCGAGCAGGCCGGTGGCCAGCACGTGGTCGGTGCCGCCGTAGAGGGGGCGGACGGCGACCAGGTGGCGTTTGCCGTCGCGGGTGGCGGCGAGCAGGGCGGCGGTGAGGGCGGCCATGCCGCTGGCGTAGGCGACGGCTTCGGCGGTGCCTTCGAGTTCGGCGAGGGCGGTTTCGAAGCGGGCCACGGTGGGGTTCCAGAGCCGCTGGTAGACGGCGCTGGCGCCGGTGGGCAGGGGGCCGCCGGTGGCGAGTGTCTGGTACGCGTCGCCGCCGTCGTCGATCGAGGGCAGGGGGTTGGTGGTCGACAGGTCGATGGGCGGCACGTGGACGCCGAGGGCGGTGAGGTCTTCACGGCCGGCGTGCACGGCTCGGGTGTCCACGGTCGTCATGCCGGACAGGATCGAATGAATCGAGCATCCGAGGCAATAGTTTCGAATAGCATTCGCTAAATCAGCTTTCGCCTGTGCACTTGTTCGGTAGAGGATGTCGTCATGCCCCTCGTATCGAACGATGTACGGCCGTTCTCGGCCCTCGACGACACCGACCGCGCGATCCTGGCCGCGTTGTCCGCCGATGGGCGGCTGCCGAACAACGCGCTGGCCGAGCGGGTGGGGGTGGCCCCGTCGACCTGTCTGGCGCGTACTCGGGCGTTGCGGGAGAGCGGGGCGATCCGCGGGTTCCACGCGGAGGTGGATCCGGCGGCGGTGGGTCTGCCGTTGCAGGCGCTGGTGTCGGTACGGCTGACCGAGCACGCCCGGGCGGCGGTGGACGCGTTCCGGGCCCGTTCGGTGCGGCTGCCGGGGGTGGTGTCGGTGTTCCACGTGGCCGGTGCGGAGGATTACGTGCTGCATGTGCGGGCCGCCTCGGCCGAGGCGCTGCGCGACTTCGTGTTGGATCACCTGGCGGTGGATCCGGCGGTGCAGCACACCCAGACCAGCCTGATCTTCGAGCAGGCGCGCGGGTTGGGCTGATCACGTCAGCGCGGGTGCGGGGAACAAAACCGGCAGCTCACGGGTTGGCAGGCGCTGTGATCGACGTACCGCTTTCTGTTCTCGACCTCGCTCCCGTCGCGGCCGGCGCCTCCGTTGGTGAGGCGTTGCGGCACACCACCGAGTTGGCTCGGCGTACCGACGAGTTGGGCTATCACCGGTTCTGGGTGGCTGAGCACCACAACATGCCGGCGATCGCGTCGTCGGCGCCGGCGGTGCTCATCGCGCACCTGGCCGCGCACACCAGCCGGATCCGGTTGGGCTCGGGTGGGGTGATGTTGCCCAACCACGCGCCGCTGGTGGTGGCCGAGCAGTTCGGCACCCTGGAGGCGTTGCATCCGGGTCGCATCGACCTGGGGATCGGTCGGGCGCCGGGTACCGACCAGGTGACCGCGTTGGCGTTGCGCCGGAGCATGGAGGGGCTGTCTGCGGAGGGTTTTCCGCAGGAGTTGGCCGCGCTGATGGACTTTTTCGACGAGGACGGGTCGGGTCGGATCATGGCCAGCCCGGGGCGCGGCCAGCGGCCGGCGGTGTGGTTGCTGGGTTCCAGCGGCTTCAGTGCGCAGTTGGCCGGCGCGTTGGGTCTGCCGTTCTCGTTCGCGCATCATTTCAGCGGGCAGCACACGGTGCCGGCGTTGGCGCTGTATCGGCAGAGTTTCCGCCCGTCGCGGTGGTTGGAGCGGCCGTACGCGATGGTGGCGGTGAACGTGGTGTGCGCGGACACCGACGAGCGGGCCGAGTGGTTGGCGGGCCCGGCCGGGTTGTCCTTCCTGCGGTTGCGCTCCGGGCGGCCGGAGCCGCTGGCCTCGCCGGAGGAGGCGGCGGCATACCCGTACAGCGATCTTGAGCGGGAGTTCGTGGCGCAGCGGCGTGAGGGTCAGGCGACGGGTTCGCCGCAGACGGTTCGCCGGCAGTTGGGTGAGTTGCTGGCGCGGACCGGGGCGGACGAGTTGATGCTCACCACGATGGTGTACGACATCGCCGACCGGGTGCGTTCGTTCGAGCTGGTCGCCGAGGAGGTCGCCGGAGGACTTCGGCGTTGAGCGGGGGCCGCGCTGGCGTGGTGGTGTCCCAGGTCACAGCGTTTCTGGACCGCGAAACACGATCTTCACGACAGCGTCACCCTGGCGACGCGGAGGCCGCCTAACTTTGTATCCGGTGGTGGTACGGCACTCCCCGGTCGGGACGGGTCGGGGGTGCCGCGGTGTGGGGCACCGGGCCGCAGTTGTGCGGATTCCGCGATTGCGGCCCGGTGCCTGTTCCTTATCTTCCTACCGCCTGTTCATTCCCCGGTCAACGCAGGTGGATGCGCGGGGCCGGCGGCACGGTCATGCCGTCGCCGAGGAAGAAGCTCGGGTGTGGAGGCTGGTTGTAGGCGGTGTTCTGCCAGGCGACCGCCACCCGGTACTGCGGGTCGTGCATCAGCGTGTGGATGCGGGTGCTGGTCGGGTGGGGCGTGCTGTAGATCCGCAGGGCCCGGCTGTCGCTGGTCCGCCAGACCACCTCTTCGCGCCAGTCGCCGAGGATGTCGGCCGACAGTGCGGGGGTGGCTTTGGTGCCGTTGTTCGCGGCCACGTCGGCGCCGGTGAGCAGTCGGGTGTCGCCGTTCGGGCCGTACTTGTCGATGCGGGTGGCGTCGAGCAGTTCCCGCACCGGGTCGCCGTCCCACCAGATCAGGAAGTTGGTCGAGGAGGGTTTGCGGCCGACGTTCTGGCCCCGGGTGTTGGCCAGGCCGCTGACCGCCGACGACCAGGCTTCGGCGCCGGGGCTGCCGGCCCAGATGTCGCCGGAGACGCCCCGGCCGTTGTCCCCGCTGGCCGGGGTGGACCAGACGAGTTGGCCGGTGCGGGCGTCGGCGAGGTACGAGCTGGGCTTGCTGCCGTCCTCGTTGACTTTGAAGACCTCCAGGCCGGGGCGGGTCGGGTCGAGGTCGCCGACGTGCATGGCGTCGCCGTGGCCGGTGGTGGTGGAGTGCAGTAGTCGGCCGTTGTCGTCGATGGTGGCGGCACCGTAGACGATCTCCTGTCGGCCGTCACCGTCGACATCGGCCACCGACAGGTTGTGGTTGCCCTGGCCGGCGGCGGCGCCGTTGCCGCTGGTGTTGGAGTCGAAGGTCCAGCGCTTGGTCAGGCTGCCGGTGCGGAAGTCCCAGGCGGCGACGACCGCGCGGGTGTAGTAGCCGCGAGCCATGATCAGCGAGGGGCGTTGTCCGTCGAGGTAGGCGGTGGCGGCGAGGAACCGGTCGACCCGGTTGCCGTACGAGTCGCCCCAGGAGGAGACGGTGCCGCGCGGCGGGTCGTAGTCGACGGTGGAGAGGGCGGCACCGGTGCGGCCGTCGAACATGGTCAGGTACTCCGGGCCGGCGAGGACGTAGCCGCTGGAGTTGCGGTGGTCGGCGCCGGCGTTGCCGATCACCTGGCCGGTGCCGGAGCGGGTCCCGTCGGCGGTCTTCATGGCCACCTCGGCGCGGCCGTCGCCGTCGTAGTCGTACACCTGGAACTGGGTGTAGTGGGCGCCGGCCCGGATGTTGCGGCCCAGGTCGATGCGCCACAGCCGGGTGCCGGTGAGGGTGTACGCGTCGACGTAGACGTTGCCGGTGTAGCCGGACTGGGAGTTGTCCTTGGCGTTGGACGGCTCCCATTTGAGCACGAACTCGTACCGGCCGTCGCCGTCGAGGTCGCCGACGCTGGCGTCGTTGGCGGAGTAGCTGTACGCCTCGCCGCTGGGCGTGGTGCCGCCCGGCGGGATCTGCAACGGTACGTCGAGGTGGCCGGCCGGGAACTGCACCGCCGCAGCGGAGGGGGTCTGCTCGACGCCGCCCACCACGGCCCGCACGGTGTACGCGGCACCGGCCGGGGCACCGCCGTCGAGGTAGTTGGTCGCCCCGGTGATCGGACTGGCGTTCACCCGGGTGCCGCCCCGGTACAGGTTGAACGCCACGCCGGAGGTCTCGGTGCCGAGCAGCCGCCAGGAAACCAGGTTGGCCGATCCGGCGCGGACGCTGACCAGCCCTCGGTCCAGGTTCTCCGCCTGCATCGAACCGGCCGGCGGAGTGGTCGGGGGTGGCGTGGTCGGCGGTGGCGTGGTCGGCGGTGCGGTGGTCGGGGTCGGGGCGCCGGTGCAGGTGGTGCCGTTGAGGGCGAAGCTGGTCGGGGCCGGGTTGCTGCCGGTCCAGGAGGCGTTGAACCCGAACGCGGTGCTGGCGTTGCTGCCGAGCGCGCCGTTGTAGTCGACGTTGCGGGCGCTGACCTGGGCGCCGGACTGGCTGACGGTGGCGTTCCACGCCTGGGTGACCTGCTGGCCGGCGGGCCAGGCCCAGGTCAGCGTCCAGCCGTTGAGCGGGTCGCCGAGGTTGGTGACGGTGACGTCGGCGCCGAAGCCGCCGGTCCACTGGTTGGTGACGCGGTAGTCGACGCGGCAGCCGGTGGCGGCGGCCGAGGCGGTCAGGTTGGTCAGGACGCCAGCGGCGAGGGTGGTGAGGGTGGCGGTGGCGAGCACGATGAGCCGACGGGCGGTGCGGGGCATGGGGTGTCCTCCGGTGGAGGTCGGGCGCGCGGCGGTGGCGTCGCCGGCCTGCCCGGTGCCGGCGGGGTGCCGCGCTGGCGGCAGAGATCCCGACGCATCGACGTCGGCAAGCGTGGCCCCGTGCAGCTGCGATGCTAGGGCAAGCGCTTGCTGCCCACAATCGGTCCGGCACGGTTGCCACCGCGCCTGCTTCTTGGTCGACTTCCCGGGTGGCAGCGCACATGACCCCCGAGGAGTTCCGCCAGGCCGGGTACGCGGTCGTCGACTGGATCGCCGACTACTGGGCCACGCTCCCCCAACGCCCGGTGACCTCGCAGGACCCGCCCGGCACGGTGGCCGCCGGGTTGCCGGCCGGTCCACCGGCACACGGCGAGCCGGTCCAGGCCGTCCTCGCCGATCTGGACAAGCTGGTCACCCCCGGGCTGACCCACTGGCAGCATCCGGGCTTCTTCGGGTACTTCCCCGCCAACACCAGCGGCCCCAGTGTGCTGGGCGACCTGGTCAGCGCGGGTCTCGGCGTGCAGGGCATGCTCTGGTCCACCGGACCGGCCTGCACCGAGATGGAGACGGTGCTGCTCGACTGGCTGGCGGAGGCGTTGGACCTGCCGGCCCGGTTCCGCTCCGCCGGCCCCGGCGGCGGCGTCATCCAGGACTCGGCCTCCTCGGCCACGCTGGTGGCCACCCTGGTCGCGCTGCACCGGGCCGGGGGCGGGCGGTGGCGCGAGGCGGGCGTCGACCGCCGTTACCGGGTGTACGCGTCGACCGAGGCGCACTCGTCGATCGAGAAGGCAGCCCGGATCGCCGGGCTGGGCGCCGACGGGGTACGACTGATCGACGTGGACCCGGCTACCCGGGCCATGTCAGCGGCGGCGCTGCGGACGGCGATCGAGGCGGACCGGGCCGCCGGAGTGGTACCGGCCCTGGTGGTGGCGACCGTGGGCACCACTTCCACCACGGCGATCGACCCGCTGCCGCAGATCGGGCCAATCTGCGCCGAGTACGGGATCTTCCTGCACGTCGACGCCGCGTACGCGGGAGCGGCGGCGATCTGCCCGGAGCTGCGCTTCGGCCACGCGGGCCTGGAGTACGCCGACTCCTACTGTTTCGACCCGCACAAGTGGCTGCTCACCGGCTTCGACTGCGACGCGTTCTGGGTGGCCGACGCCGGTGAACTGGTCGAGGCGCTGTCCGTGCTGCCGGAGTACCTGCGCAACGCGGCCACCGAGTCCGGCGCGGTGATCGACTACCGGGACTGGCAGGTGCCGCTGGGCCGACGCTTCCGTGCCCTGAAACTGTGGTTCGTGCTGCGCTGGTACGGCGTCGAAGGGCTGCGTGAGCACGTCCGTAGCGGGGTGGCCATGGCCGCCCGGTTCGCCGACCGGGTACGTGCCGACGACCGTTTCGAACTGGTCACCGGGCACCCGTACGCCCTGGTCTGCTTCCGGCTGCGCGGGGCCGACGGGCCGAACGAACGGCTGCTGGCGACGGTAAACGGCACCGGCCGGGTGTACCTGACGCACACCCGGGTGGCCGGCCGCCACACGTTGCGCCTCGCCGTCGGCGCACCGCAGACCACCGAGGCCCACGTCGACGAGGCGTGGGAGCTGATCTCACAGGCGGCTGCCGAGGCCGGGACGACGCCGTCGGCGGCCCCGGTCGGCTGACGTCAGCGCCGGCCCAGGTCGAGCTTGACGGTGGCGGACGTCGGTCGCGCTGCGCCGTCGCCGGACCGCCGGCCGGGGGCGCGGTGGCAGGTGTGGGTCGTCAGCGGTCGGCGCCGGAGAGGGCGGCGACCTCGTCGGCCGGACGCGCGTCGGCGGCGGCCTGGTCCGTGCCGGTCGCCTCGGCGAGGGTGCGCTGGCGCCGGGTGCGCAGCACCAGCCGCACCGCGAGCACCAGGGCGGCGACCCAGCCCGCCGCCAGCAGCAGGTAGACCAGCACCGGCAGGGAACCGCCCAGGTCGGCGCTGCGCATCAGGATGCGGGCGTTGGTCAGCACGATCACGCCACCGACGGCCGCGCCGAGCAGCTGGGCCGGGACGATACGCACCAGCCAGGCGGCGATCGGCGCGGCGATCAGGCCGCCGACGAGCAGGGCGAGCACGATCGGCAGCAGGAATCCCTCGGTGCCCAACCCGATGAGGAAGCCGAGGCTGGCCGAGACCGCGACGAGGAACTCGGAGGTGTCCACCGAGCCGATCACCTTGCGGGGCTCCATCCGCCCGCTGACCAGCAGGGCCGGCGTGGCGACCGGACCCCATCCCCCACCGCCGGTGGCGTCGACGAAGCCGGCGACCAGGCCGAGCGGGCCGAGGAAACGCCCGCGCAGCCGGCCGGCTGCCGGGTTGCGGCGCAGCGGCCGGGAGAACCGCACGAGCAGGTACGCGCCCAGCGTGAACAGGATCGCGGCCATCCACGGTGCGGCTGCCTCGGTGGAGAGGGCGCTGAGGAAGGTGGCACCGGCGAACGCACCGACCGCCCCGGGGATGGCGATGCGGTTCACCACCCGCCAGTCGACGTTGCCGAACCGCCAGTGCGCGGCGCCGGCGGCCAGCGTGGTGCCGATCTCGGCCAGGTGCACCGAGGCGGACGCGGCGGCCGGCGCGACCCCGGCCAGGAGCAGCAGCGTCGAGGAGGTCAGCCCGTACGCCATGCCGAGCGACCCGTCGACCAACTGAGCGGCGAGCCCGACCAGTGCGATGACCAGCAGCTTGCGCACGGCCGCCTCCTGACTTTTCGGCAACTCCTATCAACTTGGTCGACAATGCGGCACGGGAGGGCCTCCGGTCAAGCCCCTGATCGGTCAGTGAGACGACACCACCGACCCACCTCCCCCTGCGCCCTTTGCTCTGCTTCACTCCACGCACCGATTTCGTCCCGAAACGGTGCGTGGAGTGAAGCAGAGCAAAGGGGGGATCGAGGGGTGTCACCCGCAGGGGTGGCCGCTGCGGCGGCGCCCGGTGTCCGGCCAGTCCCGGCGGGGTACGGGTCGGGCGGGGTACGGGTCGGGCGGGTGGCGGGGCGGGCGGGTGGCGGGGCGGGCGGGCGGGCAGTGGGCGTATTGGGGCGGTCGGCGACCGTCGCCCCGACGGCGGTGGGCCGGGCGAGCGGGGTCAGGTCCAGGCGCGGGGGTCGGAGACCAGCTTGGTGACCTGTTCGGGCAGGGTGCCCTGTGCCACGTCGGCGACGGTGACGAGTTCGAGGATCTGGCGTTCGCTGGCGCGCAGGGCGATCCAGACGTCCTGCAACGCGCGGGCGGCACCCTGGTAGCCGAGCTGCTCGGGCCGCTGCCCCCGGATGTGGGCCAGCGGCCCGTCGATCACCCGGATCACGTCGGCCAGGGAGATCTCCTCGGCGGGGCGGGCCAGCCAGTAGCCACCCTCCGGGCCCCGCTGGGCCTGCATGATGCCGCCCCGGCGCAGTTGCAGCAGGATGCTCTCCAGGAACTTGGGTGGGATCTCCTGGGCTCGGGCGATCTGGTCGGCGGTCACCGGACGACCACGACCGGCCCCGGTCACCGAGGCCAGCTCGGTAACGGCTCGAAGGGCGTAGTCCACCCGGGCGGAGAGGCGCATGCCGGACAGGTTAGTCGGCCCGCCGCTCCGCCCGGACGATCACCCCTACACCGATCGGCGGACCCGGGTGGTACCGCCGCTGGTCGGCGCGCGGGTCGAGGCCATGTCGGGGCAGGTGTCAGGCGTGGGAGGAGAGCCAGGTCACGCGCCGACGCGACGCAGCAGACCCTCCTGTACGGCGCTGGCGATGTGCCACCCGTCGACCGTGAACAGCCGGCCGGTGGCCAGGCCCCGGGCACCGGAGGCCGACGGGCTCCAGCAGTCGTAGAGGAACCACTCGTCGGCGCGGAACGACCGGTGGAACCACAGGGCGTGGTCGAGGCTGGCGCCGACCACACCACCGGGGCCCCACACCTCGCCGTGCACCGAGAGCACCGAGTCGAGCAGGGTGAGGTCGGAGGCGTAGGTCAGCGCGCAGGCGTGCAGCAGCGGGTCGTCGGGAAGCTTGCCGTCGATGCGCATCCACACCCGCTGCTGCGGGTCGGCGGGCCGGTCGCCGGGGCGCACCCAGCCGGGCTCGCCGACGTAGCGTACGTCGATGGGCCGGGGGATCTGCCCCCAGATGCCCAGCCGTTCCGGGTAGCGGGCCAGCCGGTCGGACATGGTGGGCACCTGCTCGGGCCCGGGTACGTCCGGCGGGACGGGAGCCTGGTGGTCCAGCCCTTCCTCGGAACGCTGGAACGAGGCCGACATGAAGAAGATCGGCTTGCCGTGTTGCAGCGCCACCGAGCGGCGTACCGAGAAGGAACGGCCGTCGCGGATGTTCTCCACCTCGTACTCGATCGGCTCGGCGGGGTCCCCGGGCCGCACGAAGTAGCCGTGCAGCGAGTGGACCACCCGCTCGGGGTCGACGGTACGGCCGGCGGCGACCAGGGCCTGGCCGGCGACCTGGCCGCCGTACACCCGCTGGGGGCCGACCGGGGGGCTCATCCCCCGGAACGACATGGTGCCGGTCGGCGCCAGGTCGAGGACCTCCAGCAGTTGGTCGACGGCGGCCTGGCCGACCAGCGCCGGGCCGTCGCTCACTGCAGGGCTCGCGCCGACGCGGCGTCGACCAGCGATCCGAGCTGGTGTACCCGCAGGGTGTTGGTCGAGCCGGGGGTGCCGGGCGGGCTGCCCGCGACGATCACCACGTAGTCGCCGGGGTTGCCCCGGTTGAGCCCGAGCAGCGCCTGGTCGACCTGGCGGAACATGTCGTCGGTGTGCTGCACGAACGGCATCAGGAACGTCTCCACACCCCAGCAGAGGGCGAGCTGGGAACGCACCTCGGGCACCGGGGTGAAGGCCAGCAGCGGCAGGTCGCAGTGCAGCCGGCTGAGTCGGCGTACGGTGTCGCCGGTCTGCGAGAAGGCGACCAGGGCCTTGGCGCCGATGGCCCGGGCGATCGAGGAGGCGGCGACGGTGAGGGCGCCACCGTGGGTACGCGGGTCGTGCTGGAGGCGGGGAACCGCGATCGACCCGGACTCGGTGGTGCTCACGATCTTGGCCATGGTGCTGACGGTCAGCACGGGGTACTTGCCCACGCTGGTCTCGCCGGAGAGCATCACCGCGTCGGCGCCGTCGAGTACCGCGTTGGCGACGTCCGACGCCTCGGCGCGGGTCGGCCGCGAGTTCTCGATCATGGAGTCGAGCATCTGGGTGGCCACGATGACCGGCTTGGCGTTCTCCCGGCACAGCTGCACGGCGCGCTTCTGCACCAGCGGCACCTCGTCCAGCGGGAGTTCCACGCCGAGGTCACCGCGGGCGACCATCACGCCGTCGAAGGCCAGCACGATCGCCTCAAGGTGGTCGACCGCCTCCGGCTTCTCGACCTTGGCCAGCACCGGCCGGTGTACGCCGACCTCACTCATGATCGAGTGGCAGAGCTTGATGTCGTCGGCGGAGCGGACGAAGGAGAGCGCGACCAGGTCGACCCCGAGGCCGAGCGCGAAGCGCAGGTCGTCGGCGTCCTTGTCGGACAGGGCGGGCACGCTGACCGCCACGTTGGGCAGCGACACGCCCTTGTTGTTGCTGACCGGCCCACCCTCGGTGACCAGGACCCGGATGTCGTTTCCGGTGACGTCGGTGACCTCGACGGCCACCCGACCGTCGTCGATCAGCAGCCGGTCACCGGGCTTTACCTCCTGCGGCAGCTTCCGGTAGGTGCAGGAGACCCGCTCCTTGCTGCCCACCACGTCGTCTCCGGTGATCACCACGGAGTCGCCGGTGCGCCACTCGTGCGGGCCGTCGGCGAACCGGCCCAGCCGGATCTTCGGCCCCTGCAGGTCGGCCAGGACCGCCACCGGTTTGCCGGTCGCCTCGGACGCCTCGCGGACCAGACGGTAGACCGCCTCGTGGTCGGCGTGGCTGCCATGGCTGAAGTTGAGCCTCGCCACGTTCATTCCGGCCTCGACGAGCCCACGGATGCGCTCGGGCGACGAGGTGGCGGGGCCAAGAGTGCAGACGATCTTCGCGCGGCGTGTCACGCCCATCAGGCTAGTCTCTCCTCCGGGTCGGACCATCGGCCGACCCCTTGCGCAAAGCGGAACAATTGTCCAATGGCGCACGGTGTACGCGCGCAGCCGGCGGGCGGAACCACACCGGACGTCAATGGCGGGCAACAGCGACCGCGCGCCGGAATGGTACGCCTCCCATGCCAGGGTGCACCGAACCGCTCCACGCCCACGACCGATCGTGATCACCCGGTTACCGCCGAGCCTGCCCGCTGTTCGGGTCAGCCCTCCGTCTTGACCAGCGGAAACTCCAGCGAGCCGGCCGGGCAGAGGAAGGTCATCACGTCCACCCGGTAGAGCCCGGCCTGCACCGCCGGGTCGGCCTCCATCACGCTGCGCACATCGTCGACCGATCCGGTGCGGGCCAGACCGAATCCCAACGGCGGGTCCGGCTCCCGGGCGTCGTTGCCGTCCACCGCACCGGCCACCAGAATGATCCCCCGCCGCTGCAGCGCCTGCATGTGCTCGGCGTGCTCGGCCTGCAACCGCTGGATGGTCTCGGCGGGCAGCGAACGTCCCGCCGTGCCCGGATACAGCACGATGCACTCGTACGTGTCGAGCGCGAAGTCGAGACGTGGCTCTCCGGTCATGACGCTCCCTTTCCGCGTGTCCGCGCGGGGCGGCGGCACGCGCGGCAGCGCGTCCAGCCTTTCATGGTCAGGACGACAAGGCCGGCTACTACGACAATTCGGCCGACTCCCGCCGCCCCGGCGACTACCGAATGTGAGCGTTCACATTTCCGATCCGTAAACGTATGATCATCGATCAACTCGGCGGGAATCCCGCCAGTAACCCCCGGTTTGGAGTGTGATCCTTCATGCCTGCTGTACGGATGTCGCGCCGCGCGGTGCTCTCGGCCGCCGGAGCGGGCGCGGCGACAAGTGCCCTGCCCGCGCTGACCGGCCCAGCCGAGGCGAGCAACGTGGCGCCGGAGCACGCGCAACGAATCCTGCAACGCCTGGCCGACCTGCGCTTCGGCATGTTCAACCACTTCAGTCTCGGCACCTTCACCGGCGAGGAGTGGGCCCGGCCGCACCAGTCCCCCACGCTGTTCGCCCCGCCGCAGGTGGACTGTGAGCAGTGGGCCGACGCCGCCGTGGCGGCGAAGATGAGCTACGGCGTACTGACCACCAAGCACCACGACGGCTTCTGCCTGTGGCCGTCGGCGTACACCGGCCAGACCGTGGCCAACAGCGGTTACCGGCACGACATCGTGGCGCAGTACGTCGAGGCGTTCCGGTCACGCGGGCTCAAGGTGGGCCTCTACTTCTCGATCTGGGACCGCACCCAGGGGGTGGAGGCGTACGACACCCGGCACGGCGTACCGGCCAGCGAGGTTATCGAGCCCGGCGACATCAGCTACGTGCTCGGCCAGATCCGCGAACTGCTGACCAACTACGGCAAGATCGACATGTTCGTGATGGACGGGTACGCCTGGCAGATGGGCCAGCAGGCGCTGCCGTACCAACAGGTGCGCAACCTGGTCCGGTCGTTGCAGCCGGACACCGTCATGATCGACCACGGCGGGCTGTCCCAGCCCTGGCTCGGTGACGCCATCTACTTCGAGCAGCCGCTCGGGATCACCGCCCCACAGGGCAACAGCTACGTCGGGCTCCAGGGTCAGACGATCAGCAACGGCTGGTTCTGGCACCCGCACACCCCCACCACCGAGCCGCTGAAGCGCAACGCGATCCTCGACCACCTGACCGACCTGGAGGCCAAGTGGACGTCGCTGATCCTCAACTGCCCGCCGAACCGGGCCGGTCGACTCGACGACAACATCGTGGCCCGGTTGGCCGAGGTGGGCGCGGCGTGGAAACCGCAGCCCCGCAAGGCACTACCCGCCCAACCACGCCGCGTCGAGTGGCCGATCACCCCGGTCGCCGCGTACGCGACCGCCTATTACGGCACCGAGGGCCCGATGCGGGCGATCGACGGCAAGAGCAACACCAACCTGGAGACCTGCTGGTCGACCTGGCGGCTGCCGATGCCGCAGGCGATCACCGTCGACCTGGGCGGGGTGTGGCGCCACGTCTCGACCCTGGAGTACCTGCCGAAGCAGTGGAGCCGCAACTACCTCACCGACGGTGACATCACCTCGTACACCATCTCCACCAGCGTCGACGGGGTCACCTTCACGGAGGTCGCGCGGGGGACGTGGGCGCCGAACATGACCACCAAGGTCGCCGAGTGGGCGCCGCGCGACGTCGGCTACCTCCGGTTGGAAGCCCACCGGGGTACCGACGACTACGTCAACGTCTCCGGGCTGGCCATCGGCGGTCGTCGCAACCGGCCCACCCTGGTCTCCCGGCTGCCGCTCACCACCGGCAGTTACCGGATCGAGGCCCGGCACAGCGGCAAGGCAGCCACCGCCGGCACCGCGGACGGTACGAACATCGCCCAGTCCAGCTGGCAGGGCACCGCCACCCAGACGTGGACGTTCGACAGCACCGGAGACGGATACTTCAAGATCCGCAGCGTGGCCAGCGGAAAACTGATGGAGGTGGCCGGGCTATCCCGGGTCAACGGCGGCACCGTGGTGCTGCGGGCCGACCAGAACCTCTTCCAGCAGCACTGGGCGATCACCCCCGTCGCGGCCGGCCACTACCTGCTGACCAACCGGCTCAGCGGGCTGTCGCTCAACGTCAGCGGGGCCAGCACCGCCGACGGCGCCGGCATCGTCCAGTGGCTCTACGGGTCGGGCGCCCACGAGCAGTGGGGCATCGTCGCCGTGTGATCGCCACCGGGTCCGGTTGCCCCGGCACCCGGTCAGTGCGGTGTCCAGAACGTCGGCGGTGTCGCGGCACGGCCGGTAAACGTCCTGGACACCGCACTAGATTGGCGGTGAGCACCGGACATGATTGGGGATCAGACGCATGGCGATCGAGCCTGACAACCGGCCCGCCAAGGCCTCCGGCACGTACCGCATCGGCGGTGACCTGACCGTCGACCGGCTCGGCTACGGGGCGATGCAGATCACCGGACCGGGCGTGTGGGGTGACCCGAAGGACCCGGCCGAGGCGGTGCGGGTGCTGCGCCGGGCGTACGAGTTGGGGGTGACGTTCATCGACACCGCCGACTCGTACGGGCCGTTCGTATCGGAGTTGCTGATCAAGGAGGCGTTGCACCCGTACGCCGAGGATCTTCTCATCGCGACCAAGGCCGGGCTGACCCGCGGCGGCCCTGGCTACTGGCGGCCGGTCGGCCGGCCGGAGTACCTGCGCCAGCAGTGCGAGCTGAGCCTGCGCCACCTTGGCCTGGACAGCATCGGGCTCTACCAGCTGCACCGCATCGACCCGCAGGTGCCGCTGGCCGACCAGCTCGGCGAGTTGGTGCTGCTGCGCGAGGAGGGCAAGATCCGGCACATCGGTCTGTCGGAGGTGACCGTCGAGCAGATCGAGCAGGCCCGCCAGATCGCGCCGATCGTGTCGGTGCAGAACCTCTACAACCTGGCAAACCGCAAGGCCGAGGACGTACTGGACTACTGCGAGCGCAACGACATCGCGTTCATCCCGTGGTTCCCGATCGCCACCGGCGAGCTGGCCCGCCCCGGCGGCCCACTCGACGCGATCTCCACCGCGCACGGCGCCACCCCGGCCCAGCTCGCCCTGGCCTGGCTGCTGCGCCGCTCCCCGGTGATCCTCCCCATCCCCGGCACCTCCTCGGTGGCCCACCTAGAGGAGAACGTAGCCGCCGCCCAAGTCCACCTGACCAACGCCGAATACGAAACCCTCTCCACCACCACCTAACCCCCACCCCCGTGCTGGTTGATCAAGAAGTTTGCGTCAAGGAAGGACCGCTTCACCGACGCAAACTTCTTGATCAACGCCGCCGGGCGGGGCAGGAGGGTTGGGGGGTGGGGTGGGTGGGGTGGGTTTAGAGGGCTAGGCAGGAGGGGTTGATGGGGTGGTCGCGGAGGGCTTGGCGGATGATTGAGTAGGTGGTGCCGTCGATGACCAGGGCCAGGTGGCCTACTACGCGTAGCGGACACTTGGACTGGATGAGGACGTTGGTGGCGCCGTCGGCCAGCATGGCGTTGTCGACCGGGCGGACGAGTTCGTCCTGCCAGGTGCGGACGGTGGTCCAACGGACCGACCCCGGGGTGTCGTCACCGGCGTTGAGGGCGGTCAGGAACGACGAGCCGATCGTCATCTGCTGGCAGGCGACGATGCCGGCACAGCTGCCCAGGCCGAGGAATGCCGCGATGTTGGCGACGTAGGTGCCGTACTGGGGGGTGCCCAGGCTGACGTAGCGGCCGACGGCGTCGCCGCCGCCGAGATTCTTGATGTAGTAGCGGCTGACCAGGCCACCCTCGGAGTGGGCGACCACGTCGATCTTCGCCGCGCCGGTGCTGGAGCGGACCTGCCCGACGAAGTTGCGCAGACTGGCGGCGGAGGCGGCGATGTCGCCGAGCCCGAGGTTGGGCAACTCGTAGATCCAGACCCGGTATCCGTCGGCGCGCAGCCGGGCGGCGAGCGGCTCGTACACCGCGGCGAAGCCGCTGAGCCCGCCGACCACGATGACCGGGTTGGCGCTGGCGAGGGCGCGTAGACCGGGGTCGGCGGTTGGCGCGAGGGTGGCTTCGGTCGCCGACGTGCCCGAGGTGGCGGCGGGAGTGGCAGCCGACGCGGCGGGAGCGGCGGGAGTGGCGGCCGACGCGGCGGCCGGGGCCGACAGGACGGCGGCGAGGGTGAGGGCGAGGACGGGGACAGCCTTTCGGAGCAGCATCGCTGCACCTCCCATTGGGAGAACCCCGGGGTTGCCGGGGTGGAGGTGGGGTGTGTTCCGATCGACCGTGAAATGATGATGCCCGTCACAATCTGGAAACGTCAATGAAAAGTTACGCGCGAGTAGCGGCGGCCTCACCAGCGGTCCGGGCCGCCGGCCGTCCACAGACGACGGACGCCGCACGCACCCCGAGGGGTACGTGCGGCGTCCTGCTCAGCGCGGGCACACCCGGTTCGTGCGCAACAGGGCCGGCCCGCGCGCGGGAGGCCAGCCGGCCGGGCCAGGAGACTCGCCGGGCCGGCGTGACCTCGGGCGCGGGGAGGTTCAGCTGGCGGCCGTCACCTCCGGCTCGGGGTCGGGGCGCGCCGGGCTGTTCTTGACGTACGTGGGGTGCAACTGCACCGGCTGCGCCTCCTGCGCGCGGCGCTGCCGCGACCGGACTCGCAGGTTGAGGAACTCCACGAAGATCGAGAAGGCGATCGGCCCGTACACGTAGCCCTTCGGGATGTGCTGGTCGAAGCTCTCCGCGATCAGGCTCGCACCGATGATCAGCAGGAACGACAGGGCCAGCATCTTGACCGTCGGATGCTGGTTGACGAAGCTGCTGACCGCGCCGGCCGAGACCAGCATGATGATCATCGCGATCACCACGGCGGCCACCATGATGGCCAACTCGTCGACCATGCCGACCGCGGTGATCACCGAATCCAGCGAGAAGACCACGTCCAGCACCAGGATCTGCGCGATGACCGAGCCGAACGACACCACCTTCTTGCTCGACTTGGCGTGATCGGCACCCTCCAGGTGCTCGTGGATCTCGTACGTCGCCTTGCCCACCAGGAACAACCCGCCGAGCAGCAGGATCAGGTCCCGGCCGGAGATCTCCTGCCCGAGCACGGTGAACAGCGGCGCCGTCAACCCGATGATCCAGGACAGCGAGCCCAGCAACAGCAGTCGGGTGATCAGGGCGAGCGAGATGCCGATCGTCCGGGCCCGGGCCTGCTGATGCTCAGGCAGCCGGCCGGACAGGATCGAGATGAACACCACGTTGTCGATGCCCAGCACGATCTCCAGCAGGAGCAGGGTCGCGAACGCGATCCACAGCTCGGGACTGGTCAAGAATTCCATTCCATCCTCGACTTTCAGACCGCCGCCGGGTTGGCACCCGGAACCATCGGCCGATCTGCGCACGCATGGCCTACCGCGCCGCCCGCTCTCGCGCAACCCCGTCCCGCCGTCGACGGCGCGGCCCGCACTGCCCGGCAGCCGGGTCAGGCACCAGACTCAGCGGCCTCCTCGGCTTCGCTGGCTTGTCGGCGCGGCGGCTCCCCACTCGACGACCTCCGCAGCACCCGCGCCGCGTCGGCCGGGTCGACGTCGCGGGACTCCCCCGCTGCCGGTCCAGCCGGGGCCCGCGCAGGAGCAGGGGCAACGAAGTGGTTGCGTACAGCTGTTCAGATTGACGTATCAAACCTCCTACAATCGTAGGAACTGATGGCACGCATTTCCAATTTCGCCCGGCCATGATGCGCGGCCGGATGCGGCATAATAGACGCGCCGATGAACCTCGTCAGGCGTCCCTCTCGACAGTTGCGGAAATCTTGAGATTTGCCGCTCCGTCCAATATAGACGGCAGCGCGACGGGCACGGCAAAACGTCGCCACCTGCGGTGTCACCGCTGTTCCGACATTCGCCCTCAAACGGTGCCCGATCAAACAGCCATCCATTGCTAGCCGCACGCACCTGTGCTTAGGTGGCGAACTAGATCCACCCGATCACTGTGGAGGGCTTTCCATGCGTCAAGCTATGCCGACAGCGTCACCAAGTCGGGTCAAGCGCCACGTCGCGGTCGCCGCCGCGCTCCTCATCGGTATCCCCGGGGTAGCGGTGTCACTCACTGGGCCGGCAGCCGCCCAACCGCTTGAGTCGCACTGCGGCAACGAAACCGGCAACAAGTCGGTCCAGGGCTTCATCAGCCACGAGGAACTTCGCCGGAGTCTCCAGCAGATCGAACAGTCCAGCAACGGCCACGTGAGTGTCGACGTCGCCGGCTATTCGAACCAGGGTCGCGAGATCTGGTCGGCTCGGGTTGGCGAGGGCGACACCGTCGTCATGGTGCAGAGCCAGATCCACGGCAACGAGATGCACGGTACGGCCGCCCTGCTCGACGCCCTTCGTACGCTCGGCAACAACTCGAAGCGGTCCGAGGAGATTCGCAAGGCGGTCACCATTGTCGCCGTACCGAAGCTCAACCCTGACGGCGGCGAATTGGTCACCCGGCAGAATGCCCGCAGCTGGAGCGATGTCGTCGCCGACTTCCCGCAACTCGCCAGTGCGCGGACGGCATGGAATTACAACACCCGCCTCGGCGGGTTCGACGTGAACCGGGACTTCAACCCCAACCTCGATTACGTTCCGCAGGCTGGCGACTTCCCGGGTAACAGCGCCTCCACCGGTTGGTACATCACGCCGGAAGCGCAGGCCGCCCGGGACGTTTATCGCGCGCTGGAGCAGGAATTCGGGACCGTCCACGTCTTCGCCGACCTGCACAACCAGGCCGCCTGCTACACCGGCGTGGGAATGGACGACTTCACCACCCTTTCCATTTCCGGGCGCTTCATCACGAACCCCGCCCAGCACGGTAACTGGCCCAAGTTCAACTACGACGCGTCGCGCCGGGTGAACGTCGCGGTGTACGACGCCCTCCAGTCCGGAAACTCTCCGCAGAGCAAGGTGACGCTCTACCCGCAGAACACGAACCTGCCCGGCACCGCGCTGGGTTCGTTCGCCCTTCGCGGAAGCGCGACGATTCTGTTCGAGACGCGCGGGCAGACGCAGTCCTGGGGCCAGAAGCAGCACGGGATGCTGACCAAGCAGGTCGAGGACGGGCTCTTCGGAATCATCGACTCGATCACCGACGGGACGCTGAACAACATCGACCCGGAGCGGTACGAACTCATCCCCGAGCGGATGAACGTGCCGCGTAGCTGACATCTGTGAAAACCCACGTCGCCCCGGCCCCACAAGGGCCGGGGCGACACCTGTTCGATCAGGGTCGCTCGGGGAACTGGGCGAGGAAGGCCCGCCAGGCGGTGGGAGTGAAGGTCAGCGCCGGGCCGGGCCTTCACGCACCAGTCAGCTCGCCCATCTCTTCGCCGCCTCCTTGAGCACGTCGAGCGACTGCCCCACCGTGAGGGCTTCGCCCTGGACCGCGTCCCACACCAGCGCCAGACGAGCAATCGCATCAGGCTGCCCGGTGCTCTGCGACTCCAACTGATGGTCCGTGCACCCGGCACGCGATCCGTCGGGTAGGTCGGCCAGGATGAACGCCCCGGCAAGTCCTGAGTAGATGCCAGCGGAGAGCGGCACGACCCGCAACCGGATATTCGGCTGCTCGGCAGCGGCCAGCAGGTGCTCGACCTGCTCAGCCATCACGTCCGGACCGCCGCACGGCCGCCGAAGCACCATCTCATCCAGCACCACGAAAAGCTGAGGACTCGGCTCACGGGCGAGGACGACCTGCCGTGCCATCCGTGCCGCGACCCGCTGGTCCAGCTCGGCAGCGGGCGTGCACGCCGCGCGGAACGTGGCGCGAACGTACGCCTCGGTCTGGAGCAGGCCCGGCACGAAAGAGTGCTCGTACCAGCGCAGCGCGGTGGCCTCCCGCTCGATATGCCTCAGCCATTCCCGCTGCCAGACCGGTGCGGCGTCGCCCTTGACCAGCTCGTCCCAGAGGGTCGTGAAGTATCCGCCGGTGCCCAGTGCGCCGTCCACGGCGGTCAGGTACGGCAAGGTCGGCGCCTTGGTACCGGTCTCGATCGCGCTCACCTGAGAGTCCGAGCAGTAGAGCAGTTCGCCGAGTTGCGCCTGGGTCAGCCCGGCGGCCCCACGCCGACGCCTCAGCTCACGAAGCAGGTACTCCGACGGCGAGATTCCCACGGCTTCCACACCCTTCCCCGGCGCTGTGCACCGTTCCGCGCCAGCTCGAACCTGGTCGCTACGTTCCGCGATCGAGTGATGACTATTCCCACCGTATGGGGCCTGCATCCAGGGTGGAAGCAGCACGGCGTACCCGGTGGAGGTTGCCCCCGACCCGGCGGGTGCGTACGTCCGGGGGTCGCTGCCGGGCGAGCAACCGCAGCGACCCCCGATCCAGACCATGCGGTCGTGACGGCAGGACATGCCACCCGGCGGCGACTGTTGGCGGCTCGACCCGCCACACCGACGAGGCAAGGAGACGACCATGACCGTGCCGAAGCCCGCCAACGGCGTCCCCGCCGCACGCTGGGCACCCCGCCCCGCCGCCACACCGACCCGCCCCGGCGCCACACCGCACCGCCCCGGCGCCACACCGCCCCGTTTTGCTGCCGCACCGACCCATTCCGGCGCCGCACCGACCGGCCCTGGCGCCGCACCGACCGGTTCCGGTGCTTCGACCCGCATCACCGGGCCGGCCCGGTCCACCACCGCGTCGGCCCGCGAGGACGGCACACCCCGGGTGTCCCCCGGCGTCTACCTGCTGACATGCGAGGCGTCGCCGCAGTTCAGCAAGCCGATCACGGTACGGCTGATCCGCGAGCGCACCGACCGGCACACCTACTGCGGCTGGACGTGGATCGAGGTGTACCAACTCGACGCACGCGGCAACGCGGTGGACCGCCGCGAGCTGTACGTCCGCCCGGACGGGCTGCGCCCCGTACCGCCGCCGACCGGGCCAGGCGCTCCGGCCCGGCGCGGCACGACGGGGGCCGCCCGGTGAGCGCGCACCTGCGTGACCACGTCCCGTCCCGCCCGACGTGGCGCTGCCGGGCCTGCGGGGCCGCCTGGCCGTGCTCCCCCGCGAAGCTACGCCTGCTCGCCGAGCATCGGGGCAACCTGCCCGGACTCATGGTCTACCTGGCCAGGTTGTACGAGGAGGCCGGCGTGCACCTCGGCGACATTCCTGCCACCAGCCTGCACAGTCGGTTCATCGGCTGGGCCAGGGCGATTGCGCCGATCGAGGGCCCACGATCTCCCGGATCATAGACCCCGATCGACACTGGCCGGCAAAACCGTGCCGCTATGCGGCGGCCTCGACCTGACGCTGAAGTGCCTCGTGCGCGTAATCCCACGCCGCTCTGTACTCGTACTCGTCCTGCTCGGCGAAGTCCGGGCTGGCGCAGGCGCTGACCAGCCTCGACCGGATGTCAGCGGCGACCTCTGGGTGCCGACGGGAAATCTCGACAAGCGTACGTCCGACCTCGGCCCGCACGTCGTTGTCCGGGTCCAGGAACAGTGACATCAGCACCGTGATGAGCCGCTCCGTCGGCGGGGCGTACCGCAGGTGCCGCACCAGGTCCTGTCGAGTCAACCAATCCTCAGCCTCGCCAACGACCTCCAGCGCGGTAGCAGCGACCGGCCCGGCCAGCGCCCCTGCTGCGGCCAATACCCCCATCGCCCGCACCCGCACTGCCGGATCACCACCACCCGTCGCCAACCCCACCGCAGCAGCAACCACCTCACCGCTCAAAGCATCACCTGTGGCCGACAGTTCCACCGCGCGTACCCGCACCTTCGGATCACCATCGCCCGTCGCCAACCCCACCAACGCAGCAACCACCTCACCACTCAAAGCACCTTTCCAGGCCAACACCTCGACCGCCCGCAACCGCACGAACGGATCACCACCACCCGTCGCCAACCCCACCAACGCAGCAACCACCTCACCACCCAAAGCACCACTCCCGGCCAACACTTCCACCGCCCGCACCCGCGCCTCGGGATCACCGCCACCCGTCGCCAACCCCACCAACGCAGCAACCACCTCACCAGTCAGAACATCATTGCTGGCCAGCACCTCCACCGCCCGCAACCGCACGAACGGATCACCACCACCCGTCGCGAAACCCACCAACGCAGCAACCACCTCACCACTCAAAGCACCATTCTCGACCAACAACTCGCCCGCCCGCACCCGCGCCTCGGGATCACCGCCACCCGTCGCCAACCCCACCAACGCAGCAACCACCTCACCACCCAAAGCACCACTCCCGGCCAACACTTCCACCGCCCGCACCCGTGCCACGGGATCACCAGCCGTCGCCAACCCCACCGCAGCGGCAACCACCTCACCAGTCAGGAGCTCATTGCGGGCCAACGACTCCACCGCCCGCAACCGAACGAACGGATCACCATCACCCGTCGCCAACCCCACCGCAGCAGCAACCACCTCACCACCCAAAGCACCACTCGCGGCCAACACCTCCACCGCCCGTACGCGCACGAACGGATCACCATCACCCGTCGCCAACCCCACCGCAGCAGAAACCACCCCACCAGTCAGAAGCTCATTGCGGGCCAACAACTCCACCGCCCGCAACCGAACGAACGGAGCACCACCACCCGTCGCCAACCCCACCGCAGCAGCAACCACCTCACCACCCAAAGCACCACTCGCGGCCAACACCTCCACCGCCCGCACCCGAACGAACGGATCACCACCACCCGTCGCCACCCTCATCAATGCAGCGATCACCTCACCATTCAACGCACCACTCCTGGCCAACACCTCCACCGCCCGCAGCCGCACGATCGGATCCATATCACCCGTCGCCAACCCCACCGCAGCAGCAACCACCTCTCCACTCAAAGCACCATCCCCGGCCAACAGCTCCATCGCCCGCACCCGCGCCTCGGGATCACCACCGCCGACCGCCAACACCACCAACGCAGCAACCACCTCACCACTCACCACAACGTCACGCCCCAGCACCCGCAGAGCTGCATCCGCATGAGCACCATCGCCGGCAATCTGCACGAGCATGTTGCGGGTGGTGGGCAGGAGTTGCCCGTACGCAACGGCGATCTCGACAAGTTCGCACCATCGTTCGTGCGCGGAGGCGTCGATCGTGGTCGCCCGCGCGTCGAGGGCGACGCGGAGGCGGTCGGCGGCTCTGGTGTCGCCGAGGCCGCTCAGTCGCTCGGCCAAGGCCTGCCGATAGGTCGTGAAGCGGCATCGACTGGCATCGGGGTCGAGGTACTCGTCGATCGCCTGATGCAGGATCTCGTCGATGGTCGCGGTCCGCGCCAGGGGTACGTCGTCAGCCAGCACGCGAAGCATGAACAGGAAGTCGCGGCCGAGCAGATCCTCGTACGGGCTGGGTTCCGGCCCGGGATAAATCGCCTGCGCAATCACCTCGTCGATCTGCTCGACGTAGTCGGTGCCGATCAGGCCGAGGGCGAGCAGGATCGGCTCGTCGTAGCGGGGATCGTGCAGCCGGCGGCGGATCTGGCTGGCCCGGTTCTCGATCGATCCGAGCAGGGCCAGTGCCCGCCCGGTGTAGTACTCCTCGAAGGTCAGGTGGGCGAAGCCGTAGCGGCCGGGTGCCCGCTCGACCAGCAGTCCGGTGTGCTCGTCGGCCTTTCTGACGAAGTCGAGCACCCCTCGGCCCGGTTCGGTGTGCAACGGGTCGGCGTCCCGCAACACGTCCGGGTCCCAGCTGCTTCCGTGGTGCGTGGCCCAGAGCGGGCCGAGCACTTCGAGTAGTTCCAGTTTGCTGGCCGCGCCCTCGGGGCGGTTCTCATGTAGCCAGGCCCCGAGTCTCGACAACCACCGGTTGAGGATCCGTTCGTCGGGCAGGTCCGCCGCGGCGACGCCCTGCGCGCTGCGCCAGGTGCGGCCCAGAGCGTTACACACCTCGATGTACGCCTCGACCCGCCGATGCGGCAGCCGGCCACTGGACCGGTGTACCAGGACGAGCGCGGTGAGCAGCAGCGGGTTGGCGGCCAGCCGGCGTACTCCTGGATTGGTCCGCAGGGCCTCCCCGATCGCCGTCGCCTCCCGCGCACCGGCGTCCCGGATCGCCGCATCGGTCCGCTTCGGCGTCTCGGCCCGCTCCACCTCGCGGCAGTAGACGTCCAGGAACCGGCCGATCGTCGGGTCGTCCATGTCCTGGAGCCGTACCGCGTGGAACGAGTCCGGCAGCGGTGCGGCCTGGTAGCCGGCGATCCGGCTGGTCACCACGAAACGGTTGCCCTGTCGGGCGTGCGCGGTGACGAAGTTGACCACCGCCGCGACCACGTCACGGCGCAGGTCCGCCGAGGCGATCTCGTCGAGGCCGTCCAGCAGGACCAGGCAGCGTCCGCCGTCGAGCTGCCGCTGGAGCAGGTCGGACAGGCCCGGGGTGCGGCACTCGTCGCGGCGCATGGACACCGCGAGGAACTCACCGATCCCGTGGTCGGGGTGGCCGTGCCGGGCGTACTCACCGATCCGCAGGTAGATCGGGAACAGCGGCGGCCGGTCCTGCGGGGAGGTGTCGGCGACGAGGGCCTTGGCGTGGGTGAGGGCGAGGTAGCGCAGCAGGGTCGTCTTGCCCGAACCCGGGTCGCCGAGGACCAGCAGCTGCGCCTGTTGGTGGACCACATCCAGCACCGGCTGCGCCGGCACCGCCTCCCGGTCGCCGTCGGCGGGGAACTTCCGGCCGTACGTCAGCTGCAAGCGGTCCAGGGCCGCCTCGAACCCGGTTTCGTCGAGCTGCCCGGCCTGGACCCGCGCGGTCAGCTTGGCGCGTTCCTGTTCGAACCAGTGCCGGGCCCGGTCGCCGGGGCGCTGGTCGGCCTGTGCCTGCAACCCGATGAACACGTCGTCCAGGGGCAGTTGGACGGTGGTGTTGCGGACCACTCCGACCGTCGGCAGGTACCGGTGTTGGTCGACCACCCAGCTCAGGTAGTGGAACCGGTCGTCCTCGCCCGCCGTGGCGGCACCGAGATGGTGCGCCAGCCGCACACCCGCCCGTGCGCCGTCGGCCTCGTCCCTGAGCCCGAGCACGGTGCGCAGCGCGGGCTCCCGGCGTACCTCGTTGGCCAGCGCGTCGAGCATGGCCCGGAACACCGGCCGGAGCAGGTTGATCCGGTCGAGTTGCTCGTCCTCGGTCTGGAACCGCCCGAGCGATGCGACGGCGCGCGTGGCCATACCGGCCGCCGACGGTTGGGCACCGGGGAGCAGCAGCTTCGCCAACTCCTCGGCGCCCTCGTACGACCAGAAGTCCAGGTTGATGTCGAATTCGGCGAGGGCGTACCCGGACGTCTTCTGGATCTCGGCGAACGCGCGGGCCAACGCGCGCTCCAGCGCTTTCTGCTCCGGATCTCCCAGCACCCGCGCCTTCACGCTCTTGACCATTGGGCTTGCCAACTCTTTGCCAACCTGGGTCAAGATCGATTTCGCCAGCGCGGTGAAAAGCGAAGCAGGTTCCACGGCCGGGCAGTTTATCGACCGATGGCCACCGAATCACGGTCGAAAATGCGACTCCGGCTCTTGTTGCCGTACGACGCCGTACGCCACGGCGAGCAGCCCGTCCCCGTCGACCTGTGCCGGGTCGGCCAGGACGTTCACCGCGACGCCCGGCTCGGCCAGCCAGAACGCCTGGCCGTCACCCACCAGGCCGGGCCCGTCGTCGTGCGTGAACTCGGTCAGCTGCCAGCCGGCAGGGTCACGCTCGTGATAGTCGGCGAGGAAGGTGCGCAGCGCGTCGAGGTCGGTCAGCCGTTGCCCACGCAGCACATGCACTCGCAGGTCCACCCGGTAACCGTCGGCGGTCTGCCGCTCCCAGACCCGGGTCGCGAACTGCACGTCCTCCCACTCGGTGGCGAAGTCGGACACCTCCTCGCCCACCGTGTCCGGCACCTGTCCGATGTGGAACCCGTCGAGCGTTGCGCCGTCGCGCATCGTCTTCCTCCCCAGTGGTCAGTTTCCCAGCGCACGTACCTTCGCGATGGTCTCCTGGACGTGCTGCTTGGCGGGCTCACCGCCCTGCGCGGCCTGCGCGAGTGCCTGCCGGTACGAGTCGATCATGTTGATCAGCGGGCCGGCGGCGACGCCCTGCAACGCCCCCGCGACAAGCTGCCGTGCCTCAGCCGCATCCTGGGCCGCAGCCGCCGTCTTCGCCTTGGCCTCGTCCAGTTTCTGTGCTGCCGCCGCCAACCTGGCGATCATCTCCGCTGCACTCACACACCCTCCCTCGAAGAGACAGATCTTGGTACGAAACTGCCCCTGGAGGGGTCGAAACGTACCAAGATCGGAAGTCCGCTCATCGCATCGTCCGGACCAGGATCAGGTAGCCGCAGTAGGCGAGCGGGACGGCGAGAAAGCAGAGCAGGAACCCGATCACCGGATAGCGGGGCGGGGTGGCGGCGCCGACGGCGGGTCGCCCCCAACGGCCGAGCACCAGCCAGGCGCCGATCAGCGAGACGGCGGGCAGGCCGGCACACATCCACGAGTAAAGGGTCCAGCCACCGACCACGCCGACCCCGGAGGCCAGCACCATGACCAGCATGAGCAGCACCGAGACGGCGGCGAAACCGAGGTAGACGGCGACCGCCCGGGCCATCGGCGACCAGGTCGGCAGCAGCGCCGGCCGCTGGGCCAGCACCTCCGCCTGCTGCGCGTACCGGTCGGCCTCGTCGGCCCAGCGCCGCGCCATCTCCAGTTCCGTCGCCGCATCGACCTCGCCGGCCCGCTGCGCCGGCACCCCGGCCGCCGTCGCACTCACGGCCACCGGCAGCGCCCGGCTCGTCTCCTCCCCACCCACCTGGGCGTACGCCCCGACACCCGACCGCCCCGGCGCGGCGGCTGCGCCGCCGTCCACCCCCGTCCCCAGTCCCGCGCCAGCCAGCGGCGGCCCGGAAACCGGCGAACCGAGCTGACCCGACAGGCCGGCGAAGCCGGGCCCGGAAACCGGCGAACCGAGCTGACCCGACGGGCCGGCGGAGGCGGGGCCGGAAGCCGGCGACCCCGACGGGCTAGCGGAGGCGGAGCCGGAAGCCGGCGACCTCGGCGGGCCAGCGAAGCCGGGGCCGGAAGCCGGCGACCCCGACCGGCCAGCGGAGGCGGAGCCGAATGCCGGCGACCCCGGCGGGCCGGATGCCGGCGACCCCGGCGGGCCGGAAGCCGGCGGCGGGCCGGCGGGCGGCGGGGTGGCGCCGATGGTCCGGCCGAGTTGGTCGAGGCGCTGGCCCTGGGCGAGCAGTCGGCGGTCGAGGTACTCCACGGTGGCACCGAGATCCCGCCGCCGGTCGGCTTCGGCGGCGACGCCCTGTTCGCCGGCACGCTGCTGGACGGAGAGGTGCCGAGCCAGCGCCGCGTACTCGTCGAAGGTGGACACGCTCACTCCTGACCGTCGCCGGTGTGGCCGTCGCGGGCGAACGGCACGATCAACCGGACCCGCTGGTCGTGCCGGTCGACCAGCAGCGCCCGGTCGGCTCGGGGCGTGTAGGCCAGGTCGTGCATCCCGAGGTGCAGGCCCAGGTCGGCGCCGGGCACGTTCAGCGCGACCAGGCAGGCGACGTCGTCGCGGTTCTGCGTACCGCCGAGGTCGTCGGCGAGCCGGCGCAGCCCGCGCCACCAGCCGAGCAGGTGTACCCCGTGGCCGGGGCCCTGGCGCAGCAGGGTACGCAGGTCGTCGTGGCCGGTGCGGAAGGTCGCCGGGTCGCTCTCGGCGAGCAGTCCGGCGGCGGCGTCCATCCCGAACACCACCAGGTAGCTGCGCCCCGGCGCCGACGACTGCCCGCCACCGGCGACCCCGCCCGACCCGCCGTCTCCGGCCAGACCCCCACCACCGGCCAGACCCGCACCACCGGCCAGACCCGCACCTCCGGCCGGGCCAGCGTCGCCGGCCAGGGTGGCGATCTGCTGGCGTAGCGCCGGGGCGTCGAGGCGTACCACCGGGTGGCCGGCGGCGGTCAGCGTGGCGGTGGTGTCGTCGGCGGCCGAGTCGGCGGCGGCGACCAGCGGGGCGAGCAGGAACGTCGCCTCGCCGGGGGCGTGCTGCCGGGCCAGGCTCAGGGTCGCGGCGCGCAGCACCTCGGCACCGGCGGGCGAGGTGCCGACCACGGCCAGGTGCCGGCCGGGGGCGGTGTCCATGATGAACAGGGCGCTGGTGCCGTCCACGTCGACGGTCCGGCCGACCAGGGCCAGTGGGCGCCGGCCGCCCGGGCGCAGCCCGGTGAAGGTGGCGTCGTCCTCGACCCGGGCGGTTTCGTATCCCCGGAACACCGACGGCGGCCGGGCAGCCGCCGGGCGGGCCTGCCACAGCTCGTGCCGCAGCCGGGTCAGCTCGTCGCCGGCCGCGTACGCGTCGGGGAAGCGGATCACCGTGTTCGCTCCGGGTGCCCCGGCGGCGGTGTTGACCACGGCCGAGCCGACCGGCAGGGTGGCCGCCGCGTCGTTGAGCGGGTCGAGCACTCCCCCGCCGCCGGGCAGCGCCACCCGCAGCGCGAACTGCCCGAAGACCGCCTCGGCGCGGCCGTAGAGCGCCTCGATGCCCGTCGTGCTCTGGCTGGCCAGCACCAGGTGTACGCCGTACGAGCGGCCCTTGCGGGCCAACTCCTCCAGCAGGTCCACCGACTCGCGGGCGATCGGGTCGTTGCCGGCCAGCAGCACCTGGAACTCGTCGATCACGGTGACGATCCGGGGTACGGCGGTGCCGGCGGGCAGGTCGGCGAGTTTGGTGACACCGTGGCGTTTCAGCGTGGTGGCCCGACGGTGCAGTTCGCGGCGCAGTTCGCGGAGCACGGCCACGCCGTACTCCCGGTCGCTCTCGATGCCGACGGCGCGGGCGTGTGGCAGCCAGGACGGGTCACGGCCGGTGGGGACGAACTCGGTGAAGCTCACTCCCTCCTTGAAGTCGAGCAGGTAGAGCTGCAACTCGCTCGGCGCGTAGCGGGCGGCCAGCCCGTAGAGCACGTCGAGCAGGAAGACCGTCTTACCGGCGCCGGTGCGCCCGCCGACCAGCCAGTGCGGGGTGGCGTCGTCGAAGGCCACGGTGAACGGCTCACGGCCGGCCCGACCGACCACGGTACGCAGGCCGGCGCGGGCGGAGCTGATCCAGCGCTGTGGCGGCAGCAGGTCGGCGAAGCCGACCGTCGCCCCCCGGCGGGCGGCCTCGCCGAGGTGGGTGGCGAGGGCGGCGACCGAGGCCGCTGGTGGGTCACCGTCGAGCCGTACCGGGGCGGCCAGGCCACTGCCGTCGGCGCTGAACGGGGCGTGGGGTGGGTCGCCGACCCGGGCGTACCCGTCGGTCATCCGCAGCATGGTGGTGGCGCCCAGCGGCGGCGCCGGCTCGCCCGGCCCGCCGGCCGACCAACCGGCGAGCAGGACGCAGACGGCGGCGGCCGGCCCGGCGTGGGTGAGGGCGGCGAGCCGGGCGGCCTCGCGGGGCGACGGGACGGAGGCGGCGACCACCACCAGCAGTTCCTGGTCCGGTCGGTCGGACTGCCGGGCCGTGCGGGCGTGCCGTTCGGCGGCGTCGAGCAGCGTGGCGGCCTCCGACTCGGTGGTGGCCGGCGGGTCGATGACCCCGGAGTCGAGCAGCGGTCGCAGTGGACCGAAGGTCGCGCCGAGGGCGGCGCTGTCCAGCCCGGTGACCCGGACACCGCCGGGCGCGGCGGTGGCCAGCAGGCGCAGCACGAGGGCCCGCAGCAGACCGGCCACCGCCGGGTCGCGGCCGTCGGCATCGACGGCGAGGTGGTGGCCGGCGCCGAGCGGCACGAGTACGGGGAAGCCGCCACCGGCGGTGACCGCCTCGCCGAGGCGTACCGGCACGGGCTGCCCGGCCAGCGGGGTGCCCGGCGTCGGGGCGGCCAGGGCGGCGCCGACCCGGTGTAGCCGGGCCAGCAGGTCGGGGTCGACCGCCGGGGCGGACGGTGCGGGTGTCCGCAGCGCCTCCCGAGCGGCATCGAGGTGGGCCCGGGCGGCCCGGTGGGCGGCGATCGCCTGCCCGTACGCCGACGCGAGCCTGCCCAACCTCTGCACCTCCGCCGAGCGTCGTCTGGTCCGCTGAAACCCTAACGGACTGCGGCGAGGCGGGCACGTGTCCGCACCCCCGGACGTGTCGGCCCGAGGTCCGCCACTGTGGAGCGCTGCGCCGCGACCGGCGGTACGCGGACCCGCACCGCCGGCCGTCGAGGGCACGTCTCAGCCGGTCACCGCGTTGAGCGCGGGCAGGAACCCGGAGCGGTAGCCGTCGGCGTTCGGGTGGTACGCCTCGATGACGCCGGTGACGTCGCGGATCCACGGCTGGGCGCCGCAGACACCGTGCCCGGCGAAGGTGGGTCGGGTGTCGGCGAAGATGGCACCGGCCGCGGCGGCCCGGTCGGCGGTCACCTCGGCCAGTACGTCGGCGGCCTCGTTGAGGATGGTGCGCTTGTAGCTGCTCATCGCCAGCAGGCCACACGAGCCGGTCTCGAACAGGCGCGGGTAGCCGAGCACGATCAGCCGGGCGTTGGGCGCCCGGTCCCGGATCGCGGCGTAGGTGCGGTCGAGGCGGGCCGGGAGCGTGCCGGTGGCGAAGGTCTTCGCCTGGTTGACCGCGCTGGTGCAGGTGGCGGTGCTGCCGAAGCGGCAGCTGGTCATCACGTCGGCGAAACCGGCGTCGTTGCCGCCGATGGTGATGGTGACCATTGTGGTGGTGGCGCTGAGCGGGCCGAGCTGGTTGTCGAGCACGTCGGCGGTGACCGCGCCGCCGCAGGCGGGAAAGCGGAAGCTGGCCACGTCGTTGGCGGCGGCCCAGAGCGGGGCGTACGACTTCTGGCTGCGCAGGCAGGTGGACAGGTCGTACGGACCGGCCCCGACACCGGAGGAGTACGAGTCGCCGAGGGCGACGTAGTGGATGGGGGCGGCGGCCTGGGCGGCGACCGGGACGGCCAGCGCACCGAGGGTGGCGGTGGCGAGGGCGACCAGCGCGGCCAGGGCGCGGGCCAGCGGACGGTGTGGCATGGCGGACCTCCACATCGGGTGGTGGTGGAGCCCGAGAACCGCGCGCGTGGCCAGGGGTTGTTACTGGTCGGTAATGCTATCGAAACATGCAGATGAAGTGAATAGCCGACGTCCACCAACGGCTCACGCCCGGTCGCTGCCGACCGGGCGTGAGCTGTTAACAGGGGGCCCCTGCTCTGCACGAGGCGTTAAAAGGGGGCCCTTCCTTACACCGTCAGTGGGCGGGAGGCGGGGTGGACGGGGGCGGGCAGGGTGCCGGTGCCGCCGAGGTAGGCGTGGATCGCCGCGGCGGCGGCCCGCCCCTCGGCGATCGCCCAGACGATCAGCGAGGCGCCCCGGTGCATGTCGCCGGCCACGAACACACCGTCGGTGTCGGTCTGCCAGTCGGCCCGGGAATCGATGGCGCCCCGGGCGTTGCGGGTCAGGCCGTACTGCGCCAGCAGCGGCTGCTCCTCGGTGCCCTCGAAGCCGATCGCCAGCAGCACCAGGTCGGCGGGGAGCTCCCGCTCGGTGCCCGGCACGGCGGTGAGGATCCGCCGGCCGTCGCGCTTCTCGACGGTCACCTCGGCGATGCGGACCGCGCGGACCGCGCCGGTGCCGTCGTCGACGAACTCCTGCACCGCCACCGCGAAGACCCGCTCGCCGCCCTCCTCGTGGGCCGCGTACTCGCGCAGGATCCACGGCCAGGTCGGCCACGGGTCGCGGTCCTCGTCGCGGGCCTGCGGCGGGCGCGGGTACAGGTCCAGCTGGTGTACGCCGGCCGCGCCCTGCCGGTGGGCCACCCCGAGGCAGTCCGCCGCGGTGTCGCCGCCGCCGATGATGACCACGTGCTTGCCGGCCGCGTCGATCGGCGTGCCGTCGGGCAGCGTGGCCAGGGCGGGTTGCCCCTCGCCGGCCGCGGCCACCACCCGGTTGGCCGCCACCAGGTGCGCCATCGCCTGGTGTACGCCGCGCAACTGCCGCCCGGCGGTGTCGGTGTCACGGCCCTGCAACGCCCCGCAGGCCAGCAGCACCGCGTCGTGCTGCTCGCGCAGCTGCTCGGCGGTGACGTCGACCCCGACGTTCACACCGGTGCGGAACTCCACGCCTTCGGCGCCGAGCTGGGCCAGCCGGGCGTCGATGTGCCGCTTCTCCAGCTTGAAGTCGGGGATGCCGTACCGCATCAGGCCGCCGATGGCGTCGTCACGCTCGTACACGGTGACGGCGTGACCGGCGCGGACCAGTTGCTGGGCGGCGGCGAGCCCGGCCGGGCCGGAGCCGACCACGGCGACCGACCGGCCGGTCGGTGCCGGCACCGGGCGGGGGACCAGCCCTCGGGCCGCCGCCGCGTCGGCGATCTCCACCTCGACCTGCTTGATGGTCACCGGGTCACCCCCGGCGATGCCGAGTACGCAGGCGGCCTCGCAGGGCGCCGGGCAGAGTCGGCCGGTGAACTCGGGGAAGTTGTTGGTGGCGTGCAGCGACTCCACCGCCGCGTCCCAGTTGCCGGTGCGGACCAGGTCGTTCCAGTCCGGGATGCGGTTGCCCAACGGGCAACCGTCGTGACAGAACGGGATGCCGCAGTCCATGCAGCGGGTGGCCTGCTCGCGGATCAGTTCCGCGCCGGCCGGCGGGTAGACCTCCCGCCAGTCGCTGATCCGCACGGGCACCGGCCGGCGCGCCGGCAACTGCCGGGGGTAGCGCAGGAAACCGTTCGGGTCAGGCACGAGCCACCTCCTGGGCGACCACCCGCGGCGCGGGCGGGACCGGCAGCGACGCGTCGGCGGGCGCCGGCTGCGGTTGCTGCGCGGCGGGCACCGCGAGGGCGCTCATCACCGCGTCGTCGACGTCCTGGCCGGCGGCTTCGGCGGCCCGCATGATCTCCATGACCCGGCGGTAGTCCCGGGGTACCACGGCGGTGAACTCCTCGACCGCCTCCGGCCAGCGCTTGAGCAGCGCCTCGGCGACCGCCGAGTCGGTCTCGGCGAAGTGCCGCTGCACCAGCTCGTGCAGCCGGACCCGCTCCTGCTCGCTGGGCGCGGAGAGGTCGACCAACTCGGTGTTGACCCGGCGGCGGTCCAGGTTCCAGACGAAGGCGGTGCCACCGGACATGCCGGCGGCGAAGTTACGCCCGGTCGGACCGAGCACCACCACCGTGCCGCCGGTCATGTACTCGCAGCCGTGGTCGCCGACGCCCTCGACGACGGCCGCCGCGCCGGAGTTGCGGACCGCGAACCGCTCCCCCACCCGGCCGCGCAGGAAGACCTCGCCGGAGGTGGCGCCGTACAGGATGGTGTTGCCGGCGATGATCTGGTCCTCGGCGCGGCCACCCGAGGCGGCGTCGGTGGCGACGAACGGCGCCGACGCGTGCGGCCGGACGACCAGCCGGCCGCCGGAGAGCCCCTTGCCGACGTAGTCGTTGGCGTCGCCGTGCAGCCGCAGGGTGACCCCGCGCGGCAGGAACGCGCCGAAGGACTGCCCGGCGGTGCCGCGCAGGGTGAACTCGACGGTGTCGGTGGGCAGCCCGGCACCGCCGTACCGGCGGGTCACCTCGCCGCCGAGCATCGCCCCGACGCTGCGGTGCTCGTTGCGGATCACCACCTCGGCCCGGACCGGGCTGACCTGCCCGTCGTCGTCCGCGCCGCGCAGCGCCGGCTCGGCGAGTGCGATCAACTCGTTGTCCAGCGCCAGCTCCAGGCCGTGGTCCTGGGCGCGTACGCCCCGACGGGCCGCGCCCTCGGGCAGCTCCGGCAGGTGCAGCACCCGGTGCAGGTCGAGCCCGCCGGCCTTCCAGTGCTCGATCGCCGGTGCCACGTCGAGCAGCTCGGTGCGGCCGATCGCCTCGTCGATGCTGCGCAGGCCCAGTTCGGCCAGGTAGCCGCGGATCTCCTCGGCGAGGAAGAGGAAGAAGTTCTCCACGAACTCCGGCTTGCCGGTGTAGCGCTCGCGCAGCGCCGGGTTCTGGGTGGCGATGCCGACCGGACAGGTGTCCAGGTGACAGACGCGCATCATGATGCAGCCGGAGACGATCAGCGGGGCGGTGGCGAAGCCGAACTCCTCGGCGCCGAGCAGCGCCGCGACGATCACGTCCCGGCCGGTCTTGAGCTGGCCGTCGACCTGCACGGTGACCCGGTCGCGCAGCTTGTTCAGCAGCAGCGTCTGCTGCGCCTCGGCCAGGCCCAGCTCCCACGGGGTGCCGGCGTGCTTGAGCGAGTTCAGTGGCGAGGCGCCGGTGCCGCCGTCGTGGCCGGAGATCAGGATGACGTCGGCCTTGAGCTTGGCCACCCCGGCGGCGACGGTGCCGACGCCGACCTCGCTGACCAGCTTGACGTGCACCCGGGCGGCCGGGTTGACGCACTTGAGGTCGTGCACCAGCTGGGCGAGGTCCTCGATGGAGTAGATGTCGTGGTGCGGCGGCGGCGAGATCAGGCCGACGCCGGGGGTGGCGTGCCGGGTCCGGGCGATCCACGGCCACACCTTGTTGCCGGGCAGCTGACCGCCCTCGCCGGGCTTGGCCCCCTGCGCCATCTTGATCTGGAGGTCGTCGGCGTTGACCAGGTATTCGCTGGTCACCCCGAACCGGCCGCTGGCGATCTGCTTGACCGACGAGCGGCGGGCCGGGTCGTGCAGGCGGTCGACGTCCTCGCCGCCCTCACCGGTGTTGGACTTGCCGCCGAGGCGGTTCATCGCGATGGCGAGGGTCTCGTGCGACTCGGCGGAGATCGACCCGTACGACATGGCGCCGGTGGCGAACCGCTTGACGATCTCGCTGGCCGGCTCGACCTCCTCGATCGGCACCGCCGGCCGTTCCCCGGTACGCAACCGGAACAGCCCGCGCAGCGCCCCGGCCCGGGCGGCCAACTCGTCGACCTTGGCGGTGTACGCGCGGAACACGTCGTACTGCCGGCTGCGGGTGGCGTGCTGGAGCAGGAAGACCGTCTCCGGGTTGAACAGGTGCAGCTCACCCTCGCGGCGCCACTGGTACTCGCCGCCCACGGGCAGCCGGTCGCTGGCGGTCGCGCCGGGCGCCGGCCAGGCCAGGGCGTGCCGCGCGGCCACCTCGGCGTGGATGCCGTCGAGGCCGACGCCGCTGATCGTGCTCGGCGTGCCCCGGAAGTAGCGCTCGACCAGGCGGGTGTGCAGCCCGACCGCCTCGAAGACCTGCGCGCCGCAGTACGACGACACGGTCGAGATGCCCATCTTGGACATGATCTTCAGGACGCCCTTGCCGAGCGCCTTGACGTAGTTGCGGATCGCGACCCGCGGCTCGACGCCGACCAGCGCGCCCGTGGAGATCATGTCCTCCACCGACTCGAAGGCCAGGTACGGGTTGACGGCCGCCGCGCCATAGCCGATCAGCACCGCCGCGTGGTGCACCTCGCGGCAGTCCCCGGACTCCACGATCAGCGCGACCTGGGTGCGGGTCTGCTCGCGGACCAGGTGCTGGTGCACCGCGGCGGTGAGCAGCAGCGACGGGATCGGGGCCAGGTCGGCGTTGGAGTCACGGTCGGAGAGGACCAGGATCCGTACGCCGTCCTCGATCGCCTCGGAGACGTGCCGGCAGATCTCGGTCAGCCGCGCCTTGATCCCGGCGCCGCCGTCCCGGATCCGGTAGAGCCCGGAGACCCGGACGGCCTTGAAGCCGGGCAGGTCACCGTCCTCGTCGATGGAGAGGATCTTGGCCAGTTCCTCGTTGTCGATCACCGGGTAGGGCAGCACGATCTGCCGGCAGCTCGCCGGGCCGGGATCGAGCAGGTTGCCCTCCGGGCCGATGGTCGACGCCAGGCTGGTCACCAGCTCCTCGCGGATGGCGTCCAGCGGCGGGTTGGTGACCTGGGCGAAGAGCTGGTGGAAGTAGTCGTAGAGCAGCCGGGGCCGGGTGGAGAGCGGGGCGATCGGGGTGTCCGTGCCCATCGAGCCGATCGGCTCCGCGCCGGTGCGGGCCATCGGCGCGAGCAGGATCTTCAGCTCCTCCTCGGTGTAGCCGAAGGTCTGCTGCCGGCGGCGTACCGAGTCGTGGGTGTAGACCTCGTGCTCGCGGGGCGGCAGGTCGTCCAGCTCGATCAGCCCGGCGTGCAGCCAGTCGGCGTACGGCTGGGCGGCGGCCAGCTCGGTCTTGATCTCGTCGTCGTGCACGATCCGGCCGGCGGTGGTGTCGACCAGGAACATCTTGCCGGGCTGGAGCCGGCCCTTGGCGACCACGCTGGACGGGTCGAGGTCGAGCACGCCGGCCTCGCTACCCAGCACCACGAGCCCGTCGGCGGTCTGCCACCAACGGCCCGGCCGCAGGCCGTTGCGGTCGAGCACCGCGCCGACGATCTCGCCGTCGGTGAAGGCGACCGAGGCCGGGCCGTCCCACGGCTCCATCAGGCTGGCGTGGAACCGGTAGAAGGCGCGCTTGTCGGCGGCCATGTCCGGGTCGTTCTCCCACGCTTCGGGGATCATCATCAGCACCGCGTGCGGCAGGCTCCGCCCGGCCAGGTGCAGCAACTCCAGGACCTCGTCGAAGTTGGCCGAGTCGGAGGCGGCCGGAGTGCAGACCGGGAAGACCCGGCGGATGTTGCCGGACAGCTCCGGGGTGCGCAGCAGCGCCTCGCGGGCCTGCATCCAGTTCCGGTTGCCGCGAATCGTGTTGATCTCGCCGTTGTGGGCGATGAACCGGTACGGGTGCGCCAGCGGCCAGGACGGGAAGGTGTTCGTGGAGAACCGCGAGTGCACCAGGGCGATGGCGCTGTCCACCCGCTCGTCGGTCAGGTCCGGGTAGAACGCGGGCAGCTGGTCCGGGGTGAGCATCCCCTTGTAGACCAGGGTCCGCCCGGACAGCGACGGGAAGTACGCCGGCACACCGCGCTCGGCGGACTCCCGCTCGGCCTGCTTGCGTACGCAGAAGGCGACCCGTTCCAGCTCGATGCCGCGCAGCGGGGAACCGGCCGGGCCGGCGGCGGTGTCGGTGAGCCGGCGGGCGGCGAGGAAGAGCTGCCGCACCCGGGGCATCGCCGCCAGGGCCGTCTCGCCGAGGTCGGCCGCGTCGACCGGCACGTCCCGCCAGCCGAGCAGCTCGGCCCCCTCGACCAGGGCGTACTTCTCGACGACCTGGCGGGCACGGGCCTCACCGGCGTCGTCGTCGGGCAGGAAGACCAGGCCGGTGGCGTACTCGCCGGCCGGGGGCAGCGGGAAGTCCACCACCGCGCGCAGGAACCCGTCCGGCACCTGGATCATGATGCCGGCGCCGTCGCCGGTGTTCGGTTCCGCACCCCGGGCGCCCCGGTGGTCCAGCCGGCACAGCGCGCCGAGACCGTTGGCGACCACCGTGTGGGAGCGACGTCCGTGCAGGTCGGCCACGAAGGCCACGCCGCAGGCGTCGTGCTCGTGGGCGGCGTCGTAGAGGCCGGCGGGGGACGTCACCTGGCCGTGTCGCGGCGCCGGTTGGGGGCGGTGTGGGTACGCAAAGGCCACCGGGCCTCCTGTCGTCACTCAGGGTAGATCATGGTCGGGACGACGTCGGCCCTATACACGGACTATTGAGTCTACGTTAGGGCTAGGCGCGCAAGGCCAGTGCAGATTGATCACACCGTCCAGACTCTGGGACAGGTAGTCTCGCCCGGTGGATGCACACCACGCTGACCTGCTGGACCGTCTGGAACGGTTCTACGACGCGGTGCCGCGAGACGCCGCTCGCGCGGAGGAGCACGGCAGTTGCGTGCTGTTCGTACGGAAAGGCAACGGATGGCCGTTCTACGCCCGGCCCCGTCGCGACGCCGACCGGCCGCCGTCACTGGCGGACCTGACCGCGGTCCGGGCCCGGCAACGGGAACTCGGCCTGCCCGAGGCCCTGGAATGGGTGCACGAGGTCAACCCGGAACTACTCGCGGTGGCTCGCTCGGCCGGACTCGCCGTGCTGGAGGCACCGCTGCTGGTGCTCGACCCGACCGCGCTGGCCGAACCGACCGCCTTCACCGACGTACCGGTACGGCTGCTGACCGCCTCGGCGCCGACCACCGCCGCCGACGTGGCCGCCCGGCGGGCGGTCGCGGCGATCGGGTTCGCCGCCCCCGGCACCGGCCGGGGCGAGGCCGGCCCGACCCAGCGCGACGCCGCCCTGCGCGGGCTGGACGTCGCGGCGCTGGACGACGAGCAGGCCGCCATCGCCGACGGTAGCCGGCTCGCCGCGCTCGCCGAGACACCCGACGAGGGTGCGGTGGCCAGCGGCATGGCCATGCGGGTCGGCGACGTCGCCGAGATCGCCGGGGTGGCCACCCTGCCCAGCGCCCGACGCCGGGGCCTGGCCGCCGCCGTCACCGCCACCCTGGCCCGCGCCCTGCTGGCCGACGGCGTCGAGATCGTCTTCCTCTCCGCCGGCAGCGACGAGATCGCCCGCGTCTACCTCCGCACCGGCTTCCGCCGCATCGGCACCGCCTGCATAGCCGAACCCCCCACCCTCCACCCCTAACCCCGCACTCCCCCCTCCCCCGCTCCTCGCTCCCCGCTCCCCGCTCCCCGCTCCCCGCTCCCCGCTCCCCGCGATCATGGAGTTTCGGTCGCCACTTCGCCCCGTTTTGCCAGCTTTGGGCCGACCGAAACTGCATGATCGACGCGCGGTTCGGGGGGTGGGAGCGCGGTTCGGGGCGAAAGCGGGGGTGCGGGTGGGTTAGGGGGTTGGGGGGCGCCATTGGGCGGCTATGGCGGCGGCGCTGCCCAGGATGCGGGGGGTGATGGTGTTGAGGGCGGCGTCGCGGGCGCGCAGCGCCAGCCGGCCCCGGGTCTGCAGGACGGCGGACATCCGACGGGTCTGGCGGACCACGGCCGCCGCCCGGGGGCGGCGTGCCCGGTCGTACGCCTGCACCGCGTCGGGCAGCGTCGACTCGCGCAGCAACGAGGCGAGCGTCGCGGCGTCCTCGAAGGCCAGGCACGCTCCCTGCCCGAGGTGCGGCGGCATGGCGTGGGCGGCGTCGCCGAGCAGCACCACGCCGCCTGGCCCGACCGGGAAGCCGTACGCCTTCGGCAGCGGGCGCAGCTCACGGATCTCCTGCTGCACCAGGTCGCCCGGCTCGGTGGCGGCCAGCAGTTCGTCGACCGGGGCGGGCCAGCCGGCGTACCAGCGACGCAACAGCGCCAGCTGCGTCTGCGGCGGCTCGGGTCGAGGGGCACCGGCGGCGGTGGCCATCCAGTAGATGCCGCCCCGGCTGGAGGCACCGGAGGAACCGCGCTCGCCCAGCGAGGCGGCCCCGAACCGGTAGCCGGCGCCGAGGATCTCACCGCTGACCGAGTCGGGCAGGCTCGGCGCCCGGTACCAGGGGATCACCGCCCGCCATGCGGCACATCCGGAGCTGACCACGTTGGCCTGCGGGGCCAGCTGACGACGGATCACGCTGTCCGCGCCGTCGGCCGCGACCACCAGGTCGGCCTCGAAGGTGTGCCGGCCGTCGCCCACCGCCGGGCGTTCACCCGGGGCCGCGCGTACCGTCCGCACGGTCACCCCGGTACGCAGCTCGACCCGGTCGCCCAGCCCCGCGATCAACGCGTCGTGCAGGTCCTCGCGGTGCACCACGACGGGAAGGCGCTCGACCGGGACCGGTCGCGGCTGCACCAGCCAGTGGCCGTCCGGGCGACGCACCCCACCATCGGGCAGCGGGGTGGCCACCGCGTCCAGGCCGGCACCGAGGTCGAGGGCGCGCAGGGCACGGAGCCCGTTCGGCCAGAGCACGACGGCGGTCGGTTCCGGGCGGATCCGGTCGGCCCGCTCCAGGAGGGTGACCTGCCAGCCGGACCGGGCGAGCGCACCCGAGACCGCCAGGCCGCCCAGCCCGCCGCCGACCACCACCGCGGTCCGCATACCGCCCCCTCGTTCAGCTGTCGCGGTCGGCGGGCCGAGCCGAAGCGGCCGCCCCACCGTCGGCGGGCTCGCCGGTCACGGACCCGCCGGTGGCCGAGTCACCGGTCGCGGGCTCGCCGGTGACGGACTCCCCGGTCGCGGGCCCACTGGGCGTTGCCGCGGAGGCGGCGTCGGTCGGGTCGGGTGGCGCCTCGCCGGTTTCCTGCCAGTGGCGGAACTGCTCCTCGCTGACCACCCGGTAGCCCTCCGGCGCGGCCGGTTGCCCGCTCGCCTGCCGAGCGGCCAGATCCACCTGGGAGACGTCGGAGGTGGCCGCCGTGTCGGCGGCCGGCCCGCCGATCGGGATCAGGTAGTCGCGTGGACCACGGACCCGCAGGAAGTAGATCAGGGCGCCGAGGAACACCAACCCGGCGGTCCAGACGTTCAGCCGTACGCCGAGGATGGTGTTGGCCTCGTCGGTACGCATCAGCTCGATCCAGAACCGCCCGACGGTGTAGCCCATCACGTACAGCGCGAAGGCACGACCCCGGCCGAGGCGCAGTCGACGGTCGACGAAGAACACCAACGCGGCGACGCCGACGTTCCACAACGCCTCGTACGCGAAGGTCGGGTGGTAGAGCCCTTCCTCCAGGATCGGCCGGCCCGACTCGTCGCGGAGCGCCTGCCCGCCCTCCATCCGGTGGATCTCCAGCCCCCAGGGCAGGTTGGTCCGGCCGCCGTAGAGCTCGTTGTTGAACCAGTTGCCGAGGCGGCCGATCGCCTGGGCCAGTGGCAGGCCGGGCGCCAACGCGTCGGCGACCACCGCGAACGGGATGCCCAACTGCCGGGCGGCGAGCCAGGCGCCGACCGCGCCACCCGCGACCGCACCCCAGATGCCGAGACCGCCCTCGTGGATGAAGAAGATCTTGATCGGGTCGGCGCCGGTGCCGAAGTATTTCTCCGGAGAGGTGATCACGTGGTAGATCCGGGCCCCGATGATGCCGGCTGGCACCGCCCAGAGGGCGATGTCCAGCACCGCGCCGGGAGCGACCCCGCGCTGACGCAGCCGCCGGTCGGTGACCCAGCAGGCCACCACGATGCCAGCGATGATGCACAGCGCGTAGGCCCGAAGGGGAATCGGCCCGAGATGCCACACAGCGGTACTCGGGCTGGGGATGGCGGCCAGGTACGTCGGCGAGGCGCTACTCACGGGTGCACACGCTACCGCTGCCAACCCTCCCACCGTCACCCCGGTCCACCCACCCCCGCCACCCCCACTCCCCGCGATCTTGCACTTTCCGTCCCCACAAAACCTGACATTCCAGACAGTACGCCGACCAGAAGTGCATGATCGGCGCGAAAGTGGGGCGGGGGTGAGGGAGGGAGGGGGGAGGAGGTTAGGGGGTGGGGTGGCGGACGCCGTTGGCTAGGTCGGCGGAGAGGGCGGTCAGGGCCGCCAGGGCGGTGGACTCGTCGGGGGCGTCGAGGAGGCAGCGGATCAGGGCGCTGCCGACGATCACGCCATCGGCGTAACCGGCGACGCTGGCCGCCTGCGCGCCGGTGCCCACGCCCAGGCCGACGCCGACCGGCAGGTCGGTGACCTCGCGGACCCGGGCCACCAGCACAGGTGCCGCCTGCGAGGTCTGGGTACGGGCACCGGTCACCCCCATCAGGGCGGTGGCGTAGACGAAGCCCCGGCAGTGCGAGGTCGTCATCGCCAACCGCTCGTCGGTGGACGACGGCGCGACCAGGAACGTACGGTCCAGCCCGTGGGAGTCCGAGGCGGCGAGCCACTCGTCGGCTTCCTCGGGGATCAGGTCAGGGGTGATCAGCCCGGTGCCACCGGCCGCGGCGAGGTCCCGGGCGAACGCGTCGACGCCGTACCGCTCGATCGGGTTCCAGTAGGTCATCGTGACCACCGGAGCACCGGTGGCCGCGACCTCCTCGACGATCCGCAACGCGTCCCGGGTGCGTACCCCGCCGGCCAGGGCGATGTCGCTGGCCCGCTGGATGACCGGGCCGTCCATCACCGGATCGGAGTACGGGATCTCCAGCTCGATCACGTCGACGCCGGCCGACACCATCGCCTTCATCGCCGCGATGCTGCCCTCGACGGTCGGGAACCCGGCCGGCATGCAACCGACCAGCACCGCCCGACCGTCCGCCCGCGCCTTGTCGAACGCCACCCCGATCCGACTCATGCCGCCACTCCGCTGCGCTCCGTGCCGTCATGAGGCACCACGACGCCGAGCCTGACGATTCCCTCGCACCGCTCGCTCATGCCGATTCCCCGTCCAGGATGCCGAAGTATCCGCCGGCGGTGTGCACATCCTTGTCACCCCGGCCGGAGAGGTTGACCACGATGGTGGGCGGCCGGCCCAGCTCGGCGGCGAGCTTCCCGGCGACGGCCAGGGTGCCGGCCAGGGCGTGCGAACTCTCGATCGCCGGGATGATCCCCTCGGTACGGCAGAGCAGCTCGAACGCCGCCATCGCCTCGTCGTCGGTGACCGGCAGGTAGCTGGCCCGCCCGGTGTCGTGCAGCCAGGCGTGCTCCGGGCCGACACCCGGGTAGTCCAGCCCGGCGGAGATCGAGTGCGACTCGACGGTCTGCCCGTCGTCGTCCTGGAGCACGTAGGTGCGGGTGCCGTGCAGGACGCCGGTGGAGCCGCCGGTGATGCTGGCCGCGTGCCGGCCGGTGGCCACCCCCTCGCCGCCCGCCTCGAAGCCGTACAGCCGCACCTGGGGGTCGTCGACGAAGGCGTGGAAGATGCCCAGCGCGTTCGAGCCGCCACCGACGCAGGCGGTGACCGCGTCCGGCAACTCGCCGGTCAGGTCGAGGCACTGCTGCCGGGCCTCGTCGCCGATGCCCCGCACGAAGTCGCGGACCAGCGCCGGGAACGGGTGCGGTCCGGCGGCGGTGCCGATCAGGTAGTGCGTGTCGTCGACGTTGGCGACCCAGTCCCGCATCGCCTCGTTCATCGCGTCCTTGAGCGTGCGGGATCCGGTGGTCACCGGGATGACGGTGGCACCGAGCATCCGCATCCGGGCCACGTTCAGCGCCTGCCGCTCGGTGTCGACCTGACCCATGTAGACCACGCAGTCCAGGTCGAACAGGGCGGCGGCGGTGGCGGCGGCGACGCCGTGTTGACCGGCACCGGTCTCGGCGATCACCCGCTTCTTGCCCATCCGGCGGGTCAGCAACGCCTGGCCGAGCACGTTGCGCACCTTGTGCGCGCCGGTGTGGTTCAGGTCCTCCCGCTTGAGCAGCACCCGGGCGCCGGCCCGGGCGGAGAACCGGTGGGCCTCGTACAGCAGCGACGGGGTGCCCGCGTAGTCGCGCAGCAGGGCGGCGAACTCGGCGCGGAACGTCTCGTCCGCCATCGCCGTACGGTGCGCGGCGCCCAGCTCGTCGAGGGCGGCGACCAGCGCCTCCGGTACGAACCGCCCGCCGAAGCGACCGAAGTGACCGGCGGCGTCAGGGAAACCGGCCGGCGCCTCAGTGCTCATGCCATGACCTGTTCGCTCATCGGGGATCCTCTCCCTCGGACGGGACCGGTACGAGGTCAGCGCACCGGCCGGGGCGTGGCCGGGTGGTTGCCGGCGTTGACCAGTTCGGCCACCGCCTCGCGCGGGCTCTTCTTGGTGACCAGACCCTCGCCGACGAGCACCGCGTCGGCGCCGGCCGAGGCGTACCGGATCAGGTCGTGCGGGCCGCGTACGCCGGACTCGGCGATCTTGACCACGCTACTCGGCAGACCGGGCGCGATCCGCTCGAACACCGACCGGTCGACCTGCAGGGTACGCAGGTCACGGGCGTTCACCCCGATCACCTGCGCGCCGGCCTCCAGGGCCCGGTCGGCCTCCTCCTCGTCGTGCACCTCGACCAGCGCGGTCATGCCCAGCGACTCGATCCGCTCCAGCAGACCGACCAGCGCGTTCTGTTCGAGTGCGGCGACGATGAGCAGGACCAGGTCGGCGCCGTGCGCGCGGGCCTCGTGCACCTGATAGCTGGAGATCACGAAGTCCTTACGGAGCACCGGGATGTTCACCGCGGCGCGCACGGAGGCGAGGTCCTCCAGCGAGCCACCGAACCAGCGCCCCTCGGTCAGCACGCTGATCGCCCGGGCACCACCTGCGGCGTAGTCGCCGGCCAGGTCAGCCGGGTCGGCGATCTCAGCCAACTGCCCCTTGGACGGCGAGGAGCGCTTCACCTCGGCGATGACGGCTACGCCGGGTCGACGCAGGGCCGCGTACGCGTCCAGCGGCGGCGGTGCGGCCGCGGCGAGTTCGCGGATCCGCTCCAGCGGAACCTGCTCCTGCCGCCGGGCCACGTCCTCCCGGACGCCGGCCAGGATCTCGTCGAGCACGCTGGTGGGGGCAGCCGAACCGGCTTCGTCCCCCTCCGCGTGCGCATGCTCAGCAGTCACCAACGGACTCCCCTCTCCGGGTGTCATGGGCCGATGCTAGGGGGCCCTGCCTGGCAGCGACCGCCGGGGGTATGGCGCTCCTCACGAAATGGGCTGGGGCATAATGGCCGACTTGCGCAAACGTGCCGTGACTCTACGTCACAGCTCGATCGACAGCCACCCATGCCAGCGCCCACTCGGGCGTCTCCCCGGGCCAGCACGACCGGCGTCGATACTGTGAGCTAGGTCAAGGACGAAGGACTCTTTGCCTGGTCAGGCCGGCTGCCGGAGAGTTGACGTTGCAGTCATCACTACGAAACGTGAGCCGAGCAGCATCTTTCTCGGGCAGACTCGGTGACGCGCCTGCCCCATCACCACGACGATCTCTCCCGGGGTGCTCATGAGTTCCTCCGCGCCGCACCAGACCATCGGACTCACCACCATCTCGCGCACCGTCGCGTCGCTCGCCGTCGGTGTCGTCCACACGGTCGAGCGCGCCGTGGTCGGGCCGACCCGAATGCGAACCGCGCGCGGCAACGCCTGGGAGGCCATCTGCGCCGACCGGGCCCGTGCCGACCAGCGGGCCGCCCTGGACCAACTGGTGGCCGAACTCGCCGCAGCCCGGGTCCGCGACCGGCAACCGGTCAGCTGACCGACCCCACCCCGTCGCACCTGGCACTCGCGGACCGCTGCGGGCCATCGGTCCCAGCGGCTGAGCACGCCCTGCACCTGGCCGCCCGCCGCCACGCCGGACCGCCCACGCAGATCTACGCCGCTGGTCTCAGCGCACCGTCGGGTCCTCGCCCCGGTCCAACGCCTCCCAGGCGTCCACCGTGCCGGCGCCCCGGATCGGGCCGGCCGGCTCGGCGGGCTGCCGCGACCGGCGCTCGTAGCGGGCACTCATCGCCGGCCAGCGGTTCCCGCGCGCCGCGGTGAGCACCCCGCCGGTCGCTGCCAGCAGACCGCCGACCAGCGTGAGCGCCGGCCAGTGCCGGCTCACCTGGTCGCCGAGGTCCGCCACCAGCCCGTAGCCCCCGCCGCCGGCCAGCGCCAGGCCGAGCAGCGTCAGCAGCGCACCGATCGCCCGGCGCAGCCAACCCCCGGTGGCCAGCACCGCGCCGCCGCCGGCCAGCCCGACCAGGGCGAGCGCCGGCATCCACGGCAGCAGTCGCGCGCCGCTGCCCGTCTCGTCGAGGGCCGACGGCCCGGCGGCGTCCACCACCCAGGTCCGGGTCACCGCCCAGAGTGCCAGCCCCGCGCCGGCCAGGCAGAGCAACACGGCGTACGCCAACTCGCGCCGCGCCGCTGCGTTCCTCGCGCTCACCGAGCCCACCTTCCGCTCACGACTGCGGGACTCCGCTGCGCTACGTTCCTCGCGCTCACCGGGCCGGCCTGAGGGTTTCCGCCGCGGCGATGGCCGCGAGCACGGCGGCGGCCTTGTTCCGGGTCTCCTGGTCCTCGGCAGCCGGGTCGGAGTCGGCCACCACCCCGGCGCCGGCCTGTACGTACGCCCGTCCGGCTCGGATCAGCGCGGTCCGGATCGCGATGGCCATGTCGAGATCGCCGCCGAAGCCGAAGTAGCCGACCGTGCCGCCGTAGAGGCCCCGGCGTACCGGTTCGAGTTCCTCGATGATCTCCATGGCCCGCACCTTCGGCGCGCCGGAGAGGGTGCCCGCCGGGAACGTCGCGGCGAGTGCGTCGAAGGCCGTCCGGTCGTCGCGCAGCGTGCCGATCACCGTCGAGACGATGTGCATGACGTGGCTGTAGCGCTCGATGGTGGCGAACTCGGGCACCTCGACGGTGCCGGGCCGGCAGACCCGCCCCAGGTCGTTGCGGCCCAGGTCGACCAGCATCACGTGCTCGGCCCGTTCCTTCGGGTCGGCGAGCAGTTCGGCGGCCAGGCGGGCGTCGGCCTCCGGCGTCGCGCCGCGCGGGCGGGTGCCGGCGATCGGATGCAGCAGGGCCCGCCGCTCGCCGCTCTCCTCGATGGTCACCTTCAGGTGCGCCTCGGGGGACGATCCGACGATGTCGAAGTCGTCGAAGCGCAGCAGGTACATGTAGGGGCTGGGGTTGGTGGTCCGCAACACCCGGTAGACGTCCAGCGGGTCGGCGTCGGTGTCGCGTTCGAACCGCTGGGCGAGGACGATCTGGAAGCACTCGCCGGCCCGGATCGCCTCCTTGGCCGCCTCGACCGCCTTCGGGTAGCCACCGTCGGGGGTACGGCTGCGTACCTCTCCGACGGGCTGGCGGTGCACGGTGGAGACCATCGGCGGGATGGGCCGGGACAGCGCGGTGGTCATCGCGTCCAGCCGGCCCACCGCGTGGTGGTACGCGGCGGTCACCAGCGCCGCGCGGCCCGGCTCGTCCAACGGCGGCAGGATCGCGTTGGCGACCAGGATCGCCGAGCCGTCGAAGTGGTCCAGCACCACCAGGTCGGTGGCGAGCATCATGCCCAACTCGGGCACGGCCAGGTCGTCCTCGGTGAGTGCGGGCAGCCGCTCGAACCGCCGGATCAGGTCGTAGCCGAGGTAGCCCACCATGCCCCCGGTCAGCGGCGGCATCCCGCCTTCCGGGTCGCTGGGCGGGCCGGCCAGCGCGGCGACCGTCTGCCGCAGCGCCTCGACGGGGTCGCCGCTGACCGGCACCCCGGCCGGCGGCGTGCCGAGCCAGGCCGCCTCGCCGTCCCGCTCGACCAGCGTGGCGCTGCTGCGTACGCCGACGAAGGAGTACCTGGCCCAGGCCAGCCCGGCCGAGCCGACCCCCTGCTCGGCGGATTCGAGCAGGAAGGTGCCGGGGCCACCGGCGAGCTTGCGGTAGACCCCGACCGGTGTCTCCGCGTCGGCGAGCAGCCGGCGGGTCACCGGCACGACCCGCCAGCGGGCGGCCAGTTCGGTGAAGGTGGCCTCGTCCGGGCTCACCCGGCCGTCGGTCACGAGGTCACCTCCCCGGTGACGGGAAGTTCGGTGGAGAAGCAGGTGCGCTGACCGGTGTGGCAGGCGGCGCCCACCTGCTCGACGCTGACCAGCACGGCGTCGCCGTCGCAGTCCAGGGCCACCGAGCGGACGTACTGGTGGTGGCCGGAGGTGGCGCCCTTGACCCAGTACTCCCGGCGGCTGCGCGACCAGTAGGTGGCCCGACCGGTGGTCAGCGTCCGGTGCAGGGCCTCGTCGTCCATCCAGGCCACCATCAGCACCTCGCCGCTGTCGTGCTGGCGGACCACGGCGGCCACCAGGCCGTCGGGGGTACGTCGCAGCCGGGCGGCGATCGCCGGATCGAGCCGGGACGGCCGGTCCGGGCCGCCGGGCGGCTGCGGCACTTCGCGGTGGGCGCCGGTCACCGGCGCGTCAGGTACGGGCACAGTGACCCATTGTCCCGTACGCGGAGCGGGTACCCCAGCGGGCTCCCGACTGCCGGACGGCGGCCCGGTGGCGGGCTCCGGACCGCCGGCCGGAGCCACCGCGGCGGGCCGCCCCAACTGGGCCACGTAGCGCTCCAGTCGGCCGTCGAGCAGTGCGTCGGCGAGATCCGGGCCGGCGGCCTCGGCCACCTCGGCGGCGTAGGGGCGGATCAGCGGAAGCGTGCCGGTCACCAGGCGGGCCGCGGCGGCCCACAGTTGGCCGGTCGAGCCGGGCCGCAGCCCGAGGCAGCGCAGCATGTCCTCCCGGTAGCCGGGCGGCGCGACGGGTAGGTCGAGCGCGGCGGCGAAGGCCAGCCGGCGGGACACCACCCGCACGGCGGGGTTCGCCAACCGCAGCACCGACGGGCAGAGCCGGGCCAGGTCGGCGGCGGCCAGCCGGACCCCGAGCGGGTCGTCGGCGTCCCGGGCCGAGGCCACCTTGCCGAGGGTGGCGATCAGTTCCTCCAGCCGGGGTTCGTCGGCCGGCTGGCAGAGCACCGGCAGGTCGATCCGGGTCCGCCAGTACGGATCCGCCCAGAGCAGCCGGGCGGGGGCCGTCACGGGCAGGCCGAACGCCCAGTCGGCCGGCTCGCCCAGCCGGGTCACCCAGGAGCGGACGTCCCGAGCGGCGACCGAGACGTGGGTGAGCCGACCGGAATGCTCCGCGAAGTAGGCCCGGCGGACCGCGTACGGTGCCCCGCCGACCAGCACGTCGACGTCGACGTCGCTGTGCGCGGTGGCGGCCCGTCGGGCGTGGCTGCCGCGGAGCAGGATGCCCACCACGGGCCGGTCGGCGCTCGCCCGCAGCCGCGCGGTCCAGTCGTCGAAAAACCCACTGTCCGGTGACGGAGCGTGATCCACTGGATCATCCTGCCGCAGGTCCGATCAGGGTGCAATGCCCGATGACGGACCTGGTGTCCGTTAGCAAGGCTCTCGCCCGTGGTATGGCATTCGCGCCTTGACGGGCGTTTCAACCCACCGGCGGACCCCGCCCACTCGACTCGGATTTTGGCCCAGGTCCCCATCGCCCCCAGCCGCCCCTTGCTCTGGCGAGGTGAACTCAACTAGCGTTGAGTTCAACAGATGATGAGTTTTCGGGAGGTGGACGATGGACGACGCGATCGCCGTCCGGAGCCTGGTCGTGAACCGGGGCCGACGGCGAGTACTGGACGGCATCGACGCCGTCGTGCCCCGTGGCTCGGTCACCGGGTTGCTGGGGCCGAGCGGAAGCGGCAAGACCACCCTGATGCGGGCGATCGTCGGGGTTCAGGTGATCGCGGCCGGCACGGTGACCGTGCTGGGTCAGCCGGCCGGCGCCGCAGCCCTGCGTCACCGGGTCGGCTACCTGACCCAGGCGCCGAGCGTCTACGCCGACCTGACGGTCCGGGAGAACGCCCGCTACTTCGCCGCCCTGCACGGCCGTGGTCACGTCGAGGCGGACCGCGCCGTGACCGACGTCGGGCTGGCCTCGGCGGCGCGGCAGTTGGTGGGCAACCTCTCCGGTGGGCAGCGCAGCCGCGCGTCACTGGCCTGCGCCCTGGTCGGCGAGCCGGAACTGGTCGTGCTGGACGAGCCGACGGTCGGCCAGGATCCGGTGCTGCGCGCCGACCTCTGGGCCCGCTTCCACGAACTGGCCGCGACCGGGAAGACCCTGCTGGTGTCGAGTCACGTGATGGACGAGGCGGCCCGCTGCGACCGGCTGCTGCTGATCCGCGACGGGCGGCTGATCGCCGACGACACACCGGATGCCGTCCGCGCCGCCGCCGGGGTGGAGGACCTCGACGAGGCATTCCTGCGACTGATCAAGGCGGGCGAGCCGGGCCGTACCGGGGAGGCGTCGTGAACGTGCGGATCCTGTTCGCCACCGTCGGGCGCATCCTGCGCCAACTGCGCCACGACCGGCGGACCGTGGCCCTGCTGGTGATCGTGCCCAGCGCACTGCTCACCCTGGTCTACTACATGTACGTCGACCAGCCCGCCGGGCCCGGAGCGCCATCCGCCTTCGACCGGATCGCACTGGTGATGCTCGGCTTCTTCCCGTTCATCATCATGTTCCTGGTGACCAGCATCGCCATGCTCCGCGAGCGGACCACCGGCACGCTGGAACGGCTGCTGACCACCCCGCTGGGCAAGGCCGACCTGCTCTTCGGGTACGGCATCGCCTTCGGGCTGGCCGGTGCGGTGCAGGCCACCATCGCCTCGGCCGTGGCGTACTGGGTCTTCGACCTGCACACCGCCGGCAGCATCGGGCTGGTGATCATGATCGCCGCGTTGAACGCGGTGCTCGCCGTGGCGCTCGGGCTGCTGTGCAGCGCCTTCGCCCGCACCGAGTTCCAGGCCGTACAGTTCATGCCGGTCGTGGTCGCACCGCAGTTGCTGCTCTGCGGGTTGTTCGTCCCGCGTGACCAGATGTCCGGCTGGTTGCAGGCGATCAGCGACGTGCTGCCCCTGACGTACGCCGTCGAGGCCCTTCAGGAGGTCGGCGCGCACGCCGAACCGACCGCGACGATGTGGCGCGACGTGGTCGTGGTCGCCGCCGCGGCGGTGCTGGCCCTGGTGCTCGCCGCGGCCACCCTGCGACGACGCAGCAGTTGACGCGCTCGTCCGGCCCCGACGTCCAGCCGGGGCCGGACGGGGGCGTGGCACCGAACGAAGGAGGACGATGGTACGGCGGACCGGCCGACGCCCCGGCAATCCGGCGACCCGCGAGGCGATCCTGGACGCGGCCCGGGCCACGTTCGGGCAACGCGGCTTCGACGGCAGCACCATCCGGGCCATCGCCTCCGCCGCCGGGGTCGACCCGGCGCTGGTGCACCACTACTTCGGCAGCAAGGACCAGCTTTTCCTGGCCGCCATGCAGGCGCCGGTCGACCCCCGGGAACTGTTGCCCACGGTGCTCGCCGGTGACCGCGCGGGCCTCGGCGAGCGGCTGGTGCGTACCTTCCTCTCGATCTGGGACTCGCCCGCCGGCACCGCCGGGATCGCCCTGTTGCGCTCCGCGGTCAGCAACGAGTGGACCGCCCGGCTGCTCCGCGACTTCCTCACCACGCAGGTGCTCCGCCGGATCCTCGACCACCTCGACGTCGACCCGGCGGAGCTGCCGCTGCGCGGGTCGCTGGTGGCCAGCCAACTGATCGGGCTGGCGATGATGCGCCACGTCGTACGGCTGGAACCGATCGCCTCCGCCGCCCCCGACGTCCTGGTCGCCGCGATCGCCCCCACCGTCCAGCGCTACCTCACCGGCCCGCTGCCCGACCGCTGATCAGCGGGTCTGCTCCAGCCAGGAGGCGTAGAGCAGGGCGTAGACGGAGTCCGGGTCGGCGACCAGTTCCTCGTGCGGTCCGCGCTGCACGATCCGGCCCCGGTCCACCACGATCACCTCGTCGGCGTTCTGCGCGGTGGAGAGCCGGTGCGCGATGGCCAGCGTGGTCCGGCCCCGGGTCACCGCGTCCAGGGTCCGTTGCAGCCGGACCTCCGTGGCCGGATCGACGGCGCTGGTCGCCTCGTCCAACACCAGCAGATCCGGGTCGGCGACGTACGCGCGAGCCAGCGCGATCAACTGCCGCTCCCCCACGCTCAACGCCTCACCGCGCTCACCGACGCCGGTGGCCAGCCCGGCCGGCAACCCGTCCAGCCAGTCGGCCAGTCCCAGCTCGGTGAAGGCGGCGACCAGTTGCTCGTCGGTCAGCTCCGGGCGCCCGAAGCGGACGTTGTCGGCCACGGTGGCGTCGAACAGGAAGCCGTCCTGCGGCACCATCACCACCCGGGAACGCAGCGAGTCGAACCGGATGTCGGTCAGTGGCACCCCGGACAGCAGGACGGCGCCCTCCGTCGGATCCATCAGCCGGGTGAGCAGCTTGGCGAAGGTGGTCTTGCCGCTGCCGGTCTCGCCGACCACCGCCACCCGGCTCTTCGCCGGGATGTCCAGGGTGACGTCGTGCAGCACGGTCGGACCGTTCGGGTAGGCGAACCGCACCTCGGCGAAGCGGATGTCCAGCGGGCCGGGCGGCAACGTACGGCCCCGCTCGCCCGGGTCGGCCACGTCCGGGGCCACGTCCAGCACATCCAGCACCCGGCGCCACCCGGCGATCGCGTTCTGCGCCTCGTTGAGCACCTCCGTGGCGATCTGCACCGGCTGGATGAACAACGTCACGAGGAACAGGAACGCGGTCACCTCACCGATGCTCAGCGTCTGGTCGGCGCCGAGGAACACACCGACGACCACCACCCCGGCCAGCGCCACACCGGCGGCCAACTCGCCCACCGAGCTGCCCAGGATGCTGATCCGGATCGCCTTCTGCTGGGCCTGCCGCTGGCTGTCGATCGCCTCGTCCAGGCGGCGGGCGGTCCGCCCGGCGATGCCGTACGCCCGGATCACCGGCGCACCGACGACGCTCTCGCCGACCGCGCCGAGCAACGCGCCGGTACGCTGCCGGACCACCCCGTACGCGCCGGCCAGCCGCTGCTGGAGCAGCCGGATCACCACGACCGCCGGGACGAAGGCGGCGTAGACCACCAGGGTCAGCTGCCAGGAGTACGCCAGCATCACCGCGGTGGTGACCGCCAACTGACCCAGGTTCACCAGCAGGATCACGCCGCCCCACTGGAGGAACTGGGTGATCTGGTCGACGTCGCTGGTGACCCGGGAAACCAGCGAACCGCGCCGCTCCGACTGCTGGTGCAGCATGGACAGGTCGTGCACGTGCCGGAAGGCCCGCACCCGCACCCCGGCCAACGCCGTCTCGCTGACCGTGAACAGCCGCCGCATCATCAGGTAGCCGCAGGCGGTGGTCACCACCAGCACCGCAGCGGTCACCGCCACCACGGTGAACAACGCGTTCAGGTCGAGCCCGCCGACGATGCCCCGGTCGATGCCCTGCTGCACCGCCACCGGTACGGCCACCCGACCGAGCATGTAGACCAGCGCCAGACCGAGCGTGGCGGCCAGCCCGACCCGCAACTCCGGGGAGAGGGCCAGGCCACGGCGCAAGGTCCGCCAGGTCGACTCGGCCCGCTCCGACCCCGCCGACTCCTCCGCGACCACCGTCACCGCTCTACCTCCAGACCAGAGGCCAGTGGGGTGACCTCTTCGTAGTCCGCTTTGCGCTCGTGGTCGACCTCGGCCTGGTCGTAGGCGGTGACCAGGTCGATGTAGCCGGGCACGGTGGACAGCAACGTCGAGTGGGTACCTCGGGCGACCACCCGGCCCTGCTCCAGGTAGATCACCTCGTCGGCGAGGGCGATGGTGGCCCGGCGGTAGGCCACCACCAGGATCGACGCGCCGGGGCCGCCGCTCGGCGACGAGCGCAGCCCGGCCAGGATGGCGGCCTCCACCCGAGGGTCCACCGCGCTGGTCGCGTCGTCGAGCACCAGCAGCCGGGGACGCCCCGCCAACGCCCGGGCCAGGGTGAGTCGTTGCCGCTGCCCGCCGGAGAGCGAGGTGCCCCGCTCGCCGACCATGGTGTCCAGCCCGTCGGGCAGGGCAGCGACGAAACCGTCCGCCTCGGCCAGCCGCAACGCGGCCCAGACGGCCTCGTCGTCGATGCCCGGCCGGTCCAGCGAGACGTTCGCCCGGATGGTGTCGTCGAAGACGAACGGCACCTGCGCCACCAGCGCGACGTTGTCGGCCAGCGAGTCCGAGGCCAGGTCCCGCACGTCCACCCCGTCGACGCGGACCGTGCCGGATCGCGGATCCACCAGCCGTACGGCCAGCGCCGCGATGGTGGACTTGCCGGCCCCGGTCGGCCCGACCAGGGCGACGGTCTTGCCGGCCGGGACGGTGAAGGACACCTCGCCGAGCACCTCCGCGTCGGGCAGGTGCGCCTCGGCGGGCTCGTAGGCGAAGCCGACGTCGGTGAAGGTGAGCGAGGCCGGCGCGGCGGTGGCGTCGAGCCGCAGTTCGCCGTACGGCATCTCGCCGGTGGCGTCGAGCACCCGGCGGACCCGGTCCCACCCGGCGACGCTGCGCGGCAACTCGGCCAGCACCCAGCCGATCGCCCGCACCGGGAAGGCCAGCACGGTGAACAGGAACGCCACGCTGACCAGTTCGGCCACGTCGATGGCGCCCTGCCGCAGCCGGTACGCGCCGACCACCAGCACCGCGAGGGTGCCGAGGCTGGGCAGGGTCTCCAACATCGGGTCGAAGATGCCGCGCAGCCGGCCGACGGAGATCAACGCGTCGCGTAGCTGGCCGGCGCGGTCGGCGAACCGGGCGGTCTCCTGACCCTCCCGGCCCATCGTCTTGACCACCAACGCACCGTCGAAGCTCTCGTGGGCGATGCCGCTGACCTCCGCCCGCAGCCGTTGGGCGCGGGCCTGACGCGGCGCCATCCGCCGGGAGTACGCCACGTTCAGCGCGAACAGTGCCGGGAAGACACCCAGCCCGACCAGCGCGAGCGCCCAGTCGGTGAAGAACAGCGACGCCACCGCCCCGACCAGCATCACCAGGGTGCCGACCGCGAAGGGCAGCGGTGCGATCGGGTGCCAGGCCGCCTCCACGTCGGAGTTCGCGTTGGACAGCAGCGTGCCGGTGGCGTTGCGGTGGTGCCAGGACAGCGGCAGGTCGAGATAGCGGCGGGTGACCCGGCGCCGGTAGTCGGCCTGGAGGCGGTACTGCATGTATCCCGCGCCGAGCCGCCGGCCGAAGATGCCGGCCACCCGCAGCACGCTGAGCCCGAACAATGCCGTGGCCGCGAGGGCGAGCCCGCCCACCCCGACCGAGCCGCGCTCGATCGCCGGCACCACCACGTCGCCGACCACCCGGCCGACCACGAAGGCGCTGGCGACCACCATCGCGCCGAACAGCACGCTGCCGCTGACCGCGACCGCGAAGATCCTCGGCTGTTCCCGGATGGCCCGCCCCAGGACGGCCAGCCCGCGACCGAGCACGTCCCGACTAGTCCCGCTCGCCACTGTCTCCCCCGCCGTAAGCCGCCACAATCCTCCCTCATCCTTACCGTTGCGCGCCCGTCCCGCCGAGCCGCGGAGATATGTCCGACGTCACCCCCGAGCGAATGAACCCGGTCTTCGTGCGACGGGCCGATCCGCGGTGGAATGCGCCTACCATCGCTGTCATGTCGCGGTATGCCCGATCGGAGCGCGAGGCGCTCACCGACCTGATGTCGACGCTGGGACCGGACGCCCCGACCATCAACGAGGGTTGGACCACGCGTGACCTCGCCGCGCACCTCGTGGTCCGGGAGCGCCGGCCGGACGCGGCGGCCGGCATCCTGCTCGCGCCGCTGCGCGGGCACGGCGAGCAGGTCCGCCGGCGGGTCGCGGCGGGTGACTGGGCCGGCCTGCTCGACCAGGTACGGCATCCTCCGGTGTGGAGCCCGGTGAGTAACCCGCTGACCGACGAGCTGACCAACACGGTGGAGTTCTTCATCCACCACGAGGACGTCCGCCGGGCCCAGCCGGGGTGGCAGCCCCGCGAGTTGCCGGCGGGGTTGGATCGGGCCCTGTGGCGGCGCACGTCGATGCTGGCCCGCCTGGCGCTGCGCCGGTTTCCGGCGCGGGTGCTCGTCGAGGCACCGGGGCATGGCGAGTTGGTCACCGGCCGGGGCGGTGCGCCGCTGCGCCTGGTGGGCACACCGGGCGAGCTGGTCCTGTTCCTGTCCGGCCGGCAGCGGGTGGCCCGGGCGCAGGTCGACGGCGAGGCCGCTGTGGCGCAGCGGCTACACGACGCCAAGCTGGGCTTCTAATCCCTATGTACGGAAGCAGCCTCCAGCCATTCCCGAAACGTTATGCACCCAGTGCCAAACGATGATCGCAGCTCCCGTACGCTGGCCGCGCCGCTCCGCCCCGGGGTGGCGGGACAGGGAGCCCGATGCGAAGCTTTGCGCTCTCGGCACTGCGGGAGCCCCCCTTCACCGGAGCCCAGCACGACGACACCGACATGGTGGCTCGGGAGAGCGAATACTGGGCGCAGGATCTGGGGCTGATCAGTAACGGTCAGCGGCTACGACGGGCGGACGCGGCCGGGCTCGCCGGCCGGGCCTGCCCGCAAGCCCCGCGCGACCGTCTGCGGCTGCTGTCCGACCTGATCTCCTGGCTGTTCGTGATGGATGACGCCTGCGACGAGGACGGCCTGGGCGACGATCCGACCCGTCTCGCGCCCACCGTGGCGGCCCTGCTGGACGTGCTGGACCGGAACGGCGGGCCGGCGCCTGTATCGGCCATCGCCGGTCCGTTGGGGCTGGCGCTGGCCGACCTGTGCGGGCGGGTCCGCGCCCACCGCCGCCCGGCCGTACTGCTGCGTTTCACCGCCGCCATGCGCGAGTACCTGCTCGCGCTGCTCTGGGAGGCGGCCAACCGGGAGCACGACCGGGTGCCCCCGGTGGACGAGTACGTGCAGATGCGCCGGCACACCGGCGGCGTGTATCCCAGCCTCACCCTGACCGACCTGGCGCTGGGCGGTTTCCCGCCGGCCGACCGCCGGGCCGATCCCCGGTGGGCCGCCCTGGATCTGCTCGCCGCCAACCTGGTCTGCTGGTGCAACGACGTCTTCTCGTACGGCAAGGAGCACCGGGTCGGGCCGGACGCGCACAACCTGGTCACCGTGCTGGCCCAGGAGACCGGCGACGAGGCGGCGGCGCTGCGGTCCGCGGCGGCCCGCTTCAACCACGAACTCGGCAGCTATCTGACTGCGGAGAGTGATCTGCTGGCGAACCATGGTGACGTGGTACGGCCGGCTCTGGCGGCGCGACGGAACTGGATCCGGGCGACGTACGACTGGTCACGGGCGGCCGAGCGCTACGCGTGAGATGAGCGTTCCACGCCCCGGGACAGGGCTGGCCGATGATCGCCAGGGCTAGCCGATGCTTAACGCAGGCAATACTCTTCGGTAACGAATACCGACGTGACGACGGTCACGCCTCCACCCCCGAAGGCGGCTACAGCGATGGCTCTCGATGTACCGTACCGTTCCATTCCTGACATGTTCCTCAAGCGCGTGGCAGCCACCCCGGATCGCCACGCTTTCGGTCGACCCGGCCCGGACGACTCCCCCGTCTGGCTGACCTGGGCCCAGGTCGCCGACCGCGCCAAGGCGGTCGCCGCCGGCCTGCACGGCCTCGGTGTCGGCCAGGAGGATCCGGTGGCGATCCTGGCGAACACCCGGCTCGACTGGGTCATCGCCGACTTCGGCATCATGTGCGCCGGCGGCGCCACGACCACGGTCTACCCGACCACGGAACCGGAGGACGCCACCTACATCATCTCCGACTCCGGCTCCACCGTGCTGTTCGCCGAGGACCCGGGCCAGGCGGCGAAGATCGCCGGGGCGGACCTGCCCGCGCTGACCCATGTGGTCCTCTTCGACGGTGAGCCCGACCCGTCGGCGGCCGTGCCGCAGTTGACCCTCGCCCAGCTCGAACAGCAGGGCGCCGAGCGGCTCGCCGAGGATCCGGAGCTGGTCGACCGCCTGGTCGCCGAGATCGGCCCCGACCACCTGGCCACCCTGATCTACACCTCGGGCACCACCGGCCGTCCGAAGGGCGTCGAACTGCTGCACGGTGGCTGGTGCTGGGAGGGTGTCGCGCAGGAGGCGGTCGGGCTGCTGCGCGAGGACGACCTGCAGTACCTCTGGCTCCCGCTGTCCCACTCGTTCGGCAAGACGCTGCTCTGCGGCGCCACCCACGTGGGCCTGCCGACGTACGTCGACGGCCGGGTCGACAAGCTGGTCGAACTGCTCTCGGTGGTCCGGCCGACGCTGATGTGCGGTGCGCCCCGGGTCTTCGAGAAGGTCTACAACAAGTCGGTGACCACCGCCCAGAGCGCCGGCGGCGCCAAGGCGAAGATCTTCGCCTGGGCGGTCGGCGTCGGCAAGGAGAAGGTCGCCCTCGAACAGGCCGGCAAGCCGGTGCCCGGTGGGCTGAAGGTCAAGTACACGGTGGCCGAGAAGCTGGTCTTCAGCAAGCTCCAGGCCCGCCTCGGCGGGCGGATCCGGGTGCTGGTGTCCGGCGCCGCCCCGCTGAGCCCGGAGATCGCCACCTTCTTCTCCGCCGCGAACCTGCCGATCTCCGAGGGCTACGGGCTGACCGAGTCCAGCGCCGGCAACTTCGTCAACCCGCCGGACGGGCTGCGCATCGGCACCGTCGGCAGGGCAATGGGCGACCTGGAGTGCCGCATCGACACCGACGGCGAGATCCTGATCAAGGGTCGCCCGGTGATGCGCGGTTACCACAACCTGCCGGAGGAGACCGCCGCCGCCTTCACCGAGGACGGCTTCTTCCGTACCGGCGACATCGGCGACCTCGACGCCGACGGTTACCTGCGCATCACCGACCGGAAGAAGGACCTGGTCAAGACCTCCGGTGGCAAGTACGTCGCCCCGTCCCACATCGAGGGCATGTTCAAGGCGACCTGCCCGTACACCTCGCAGGCGGTGGTCATCGGCCAGGCCCGCAACTACTGCACCATGCTGGTCACGCTGGACCCGGACGCCATCACCGGCTGGGCGGCGGGCACCGCGCTGGAGGGTCGGCCGTACGCCGAGATCGTCGCCTCGCCCGAGGCCCAGGCCATGGTCGAGGAGTACGTCGCCCAGCTGAACAGCAAGCTCAACCGCTGGGAGACCATCAAGCGGGTCACCATCCTGCCGCGTGACCTGACCATCGAGGACGGCGAGATCACCCCGTCCATGAAGATCAAGCGTCGCGGGGTGGAGAGCAACTTCTCGGCCGAGATCGACAAGATGTACGCCGGTACGATCGCCGACCTCTGACGGCAGCACCGCCCGAGGTGCCGCGAGCACCTCACCCGCCGGCCCCGCACCCGATTCCCGGGCGCGGGGCCGGCTCGGCATCGGCGTGGTGCCGGCTCGGGGGACAGTGCGCGGGGCGGCGGTGGGTCACAGGTGGCGACCACGCCAGTTGGTCTGTTCGGCCTCGGCGGCGACCTGCTCCGCCCATGCCGTCTCGCGGACCTGCCGGCGCAGCGATGCGTCCACCAACGTCTGCGTCCCGACCGCCACCAGCACGACCACGGTGAGCAGCCCCAACGCGGCCAGTTCCGGCAACCACACGCCGGCCGGCGCCAGCACCGCCAGCCCGGCCACGCCGGCCACGGTCGGCCAGCGCAGCACCCGCAGCACCCGCCAGCCGAGCGCCACCAGGCCGAGCAGATAGATCGCCACCCCGCCGTAGAGCACCACCAGATCGAACACCGGCAACTCGCCGTGGGGCGCACCGGCCGGCCGGTCGTGCCCACCGATCAGTCCCTTGAGCCCCAGGGCGAACAGGATCGGACCGGCCACCAGCGCCAGGTGCAGATAGGTGTACGCGTCCCGGGCGAGCAGGGCGCGGGCCACCCGGTCCCGGGTACGGTGCATCACCTGCTCCATGGCCAGCGCCATGGTGTCGAAGTACGCCCACCACAACGCGCTGACCACCGCCACGGCGAGCAGCGCCGCGACGATCACCCGCCACGTCAACGGCGACTCGACGCCGAACCCACTGCCCAGCCCGAGGGCGATGATCGTCTCGCCGAGCGCCACCAGCACGATCAGCGCGTGCCGTTCCGCCCAGTGCCCGGCCGACAGCACCGTCCAGCCGCTGCCCCGCAGCGCCAACCCGGTGCCGTACTCCACCACCAGCGCGACGATCCACAGCGCCAACCGCAGGTTGATCTCACCCTGCCCGCCGGCCAACGATCGTGGCAGCAGTGCGGCGGTCAGCACCAGCGCCCCGACGATTAGCCCGCGCCCGACCACGAGCAGGAAGCGACGGCGGAACTCGGGGTTACCCCGGGAGAGCCACCCGAAGATCGCCACCTGGCCGGCACGCACCGCGAAATAGCAGACGGCGAAGACCAGCGGGCCGGACAGGTCGCCCGGCCCGTCCCGAAACGCCTGGGCCATGGCGAAGGTGAACACGAAAGCGGCGGCCATGGTGGCGAACGCGACGAACGGCAGGACACCCTGATCGGTACGGACCACGTTGCCGAGTACGGCGAAGCCGGTCCACGCCCACCAGAGCAGCGCCAGCACGATCAGGCACTGCACCAGCCCACGGGCGGTCGGGTTGCCGGCGGTCAGCGTGGTGACCCGGATGAAGGCGAAGACGAAGACCAGGTCGTAGAAGAGTTCCAGGCGGGTGGCGCGGGAGCCCGGAGCGCCGGGCCGCACCCGGCGCGACCAACTCACCCCCCGGAGGCTGTCCACCTGGGCAGTCTGCCCGCCCGTACCGGGTCGTCGGGCTGGATCGACCGGATCGGGTCCGCCGCTGCGGGCTCAGGCGATGACGCTGGGCTCGTGCCACCGGGGCGCCCCGGCGCGGTCCAGGTCGTAGCGGACCGCGGCGATCCGCCCGACCGCCTCGACCAGGTCGGCCGAGGGCAGCGTGAACGGCAACCGCAGGAAACGCTCCAGGGTGCCGTCCAGGCCGAACCGGGGACCCGGCGCCAGTCGTACGCCGACTTCCTCGGCCGCCCGCGCCAGCGCGCTGGAGATCGGCCCGTCCAGCTCGGCCCAGAGCGTCACGCCGCCGCGCGGCACGGTGATCCGCCACTCCGGCAGCCGCGTGGCCAGCGCGCCGAGCAGCGCGTCGCGCTGCGCGGTCAACTGCGACCGCCGGGCGGCCGCGATGGCCGGCGCGGCGGCCATCAGGTGTACGGCGACCAGTTGATCCAACACCGGGCTCGCCATGTCCACGCCCACCCGGGCGGCGGCCAGCCGCTGCACCTGTGGAGCGGAGGCCCGGATCCAGCCGATCCGCAGCCCGCCCCAGAACGGCTTGCTCATGCCACCGATGCTGACCACCCGGGAGTGCCGGTCGAAACTGGCGGTCGGCGGCGGCATCACGGTGTCGTCCAGCGACAGGTCGACGAAGGATTCGTCGATCACGAGGTCGGTGCCGACCGCGTGTGCGGTCGCCACCAGCCGTTCCCGCAGTTCGGCCGGCATCAGATGGCCGGTCGGATTCTGGAAGTCGGGAATCAGGTAGGCGACCCGGGGGCGCACCTGCCGCAGCGACCCGAGCAGCAGGTCGGCGTCCCACCCGCTGATGTCGGCGGCCAGTCCGTGGGTGGTGATCCGGGCCCGCCGGGCGGAGAGCGCGGCCAGCGCGTTGGGGTAGCTCGGCGACTCGACCAGCACGCTGCCACCCGGTGCCAGGGCCAGCCGCAGCACCAGGTCCAGCGCGTGCTGGGTGCCGTTGGTGACCATGATCTGATCGGGTGAGGTGGGCAGCCCGCGATCGACGTACGCCTGGGCCACCGCCTCCCGCAGCTCGATGATCCCGATCGGGTGGTACCCGGCACCGCCGAGGTAACGCGGCAGGTCCTCGGCCGCCGCGCGGGCGGCCGGCAGCAACTCGGGCGGTGCGGCCAGCGCCGCCACCCCGAGGTCGAGCATGTCCCGGTCGTCCAGCGGGATCCACAGTCCGTTGCTGGCCACCCGGTGGGTGCCGGGCAGCATCGTCCAGCTACCCGCACCTCGTCGGCTGGCCAGATGTCCGCTGTCGCGCAGCTCGCGGTAGGCGGCGGTGACGGTGGTACGGCTGATCCGCAACGCCTCGGCCAGGTCCCGCTCGGCCGGCAGGCGTACCCCCAGCGGTAGCCGGCCGTCGGCGAGCAGGCCGCGTACCGCACCGGCCAGCGCCGCGTAGTCGGGGCTGCGCCGACGGCCCGGGAGTGCGTGCCATTGCCCGAGCAGGCGAGCCAATTGGGCTCCGCGCACCTGACTCGTCATAGCCACTCCCCCGATATTGGCTCTTTATGGGCGTCAATTGGCCCCTAGGGTGGCATGCGTGACGCTGATTGGCAACCTACGGCACCGTCCGGTACGGCGCCTGTTGCAGCTGTTCGTCGGGCTCCTCCTCTACGGCTTCAGCATGGCGCTGATGGTCCGCTCCGAACTCGGCCTGAATCCCTGGGACGTGTTCCACCAGGGCGTGTCCCGGCTCACCCAGCTGAGCATGGGCACGGTGGTCATCGCCGTGGGCGTACTGGTGCTGCTGGCCTGGATCCCGCTGCGCCAGCGTCCCGGCATCGGCACGCTGGCCAACGTGGTCGTGGTCGGCCTGGCGGTCGACCTGACCCTGGCCCTGCTGCCGCCCGTGGAGCCGCTCGCCATCCAGGTCCCGCTGCTGACCGCCGGGATCGTGGGCAACGGCATCGCCACCGCGCTCTACCTCGGCGCCCGCCTCGGGCCCGGCCCCCGCGACGGGCTGATGACCGGCTTCGTCGCCCGCCGCCCCGGCCGTTCGCTACGCCTGGTCCGCACCGTCCTGGAGGTCTGTGTGCTGGCCGTTGGCGCGCTGCTCGGCGGCAAACTCGGCATCGGCACGGTCGCCTACGCACTGGCCATCGGGCCACTGGCGCAGCTTTTCCTGCCGCGCTTCGACGTACCCGAGCCGGATCCCGGGACACCGCCACGGATCGAGACGACCCGGCCGACCGACGGCCACCCGGTGTAACCGCGCTCGACCGGAACCTGTGACGGCGGTGCAGGTCAGCGCCTACCCGTCGAGCCCACCCAATCACGTACCGTGGCGTTTGGGTGGGCGGTGTTTTCTTGGCACCGGGTGGGACGGCAGAATCCTCACATGGGGGAGAACGCCTGGCGTCGAAGCGACGCATGGATTTTCGTCTCGTTGGTGATCGCCAGCGGCGCGGGACGGCACCGACGGTCCCCGACCACCCGCCGCCCCGAGGGCGTTCGCCTGGCCGACGTGCTCTCCACCGCCGACCACCTGGACCAGAGCATCCCCGAACGACACGACATCGAGGAGGCGATCCGGCGGCTGCTCGGCGCCGGCCTGGTCGACGTCTCCGACGGCTGGTTCCGGATCACCCCGGACGGCGAGCGGCTCTGGCGGTCCCGGCCCAGTGCCGGGCTGGCCACCACCGTCGACACGGTGCAGAGCGTGCTCAGCCGCCGGCACGCACCGGGCACCGCCGAGTGGCACCTGGACGAAGCCGAGCACGCGGCCGCCGTACAGGAATATCTGGTACGGACCATCCCGATGCCCCGGCGGTCCCCGGAGGGGCACTCGGGGCGCGACTGACCCTGCGCCGACTACGGCCTTCAGCGGACCGGTGAGCTGACCCCGTAACGACATCAGGCCCCATCGCGGCGGCACCCTCCAGCGAGCTGGGCCCGTGGCGCCGGGCCCTAGGTGCTGTCTCGCGGATCTTGGTACGGACCGGCCTCCGTGGGGGCGATCCGCGGCTAGGGCCAGGAGGCCGACCAGCGATGGTGGGCCGCCCCATGGACGAGCAACGCAGCCAGGGTGGAGGTGGAGCTACGCGACGCCGCCCGCCTCGTCCGGGGCAACTCCGACGGCGTCAGCTACGGAGGTCCGGCCGGTCGAACGCGGCCTCAACGGCACCAGCACTGGCGCGACCAGGCGGCCAGGTACGACATAGCACCCACTTCCACACGTTGCTCGACTCGCCGACCGTCGATCGGCCTACCCGCCCAACAAGATCCGCGAGACAGAACCTGGCCTCAGCGGACCGGGTGAGCAGCGCCCGTGGCGGCGCCGAGAACCTGGCCTCAGCGGACCGGGTGAGCAGCGCCCGTGGCGGCGCCGAGAACCTGGCCTCAGCGGACCGGGTGGCCTGCGGTGCGCAGGGCGTCCTTGACCTGGCCGACGGTCAACTCCCCGAAGTGGAAGACGCTGGCCGCCAACACGGCATCGGCGCCCGCGCCGATCGCCGGCGGGAAGTGCGCCACCTCGCCCGCGCCTCCGCTGGCCACCACCGGCACGTCGACCACCCGGCGCACCGCGCCGATCAGTTCGAGGTCGAAGCCGGCCTTGGTGCCGTCGGCGTCCATGGAGTTGAGCAGGATCTCACCGGCGCCCAGCTCCGCGCCGCGCCGCGCCCACTGCACGGCGTCCAGCCCGGTGCCGCGCCGGCCGCCGTGGGTGGTGACCTCGAAGCCGCTCGGGGTGGTGCCGGCCGGGGCCCGCCGTACGTCGAGCGAGAGCACCAGCACCTGCCGGCCGAACCGGTCGGCGATCTCGGCGATCAGCTCGGGTCGGGCGATGGCCGCCGTGTTCACCCCGACCTTGTCGGCACCGGCGCGCAGCAGGGTGTCCACGTCCGCGACCGCCCGCACGCCACCACCGACGGTCAGCGGGATGAAGACCGACTCCGCAGTGCGCCGCACCACCTCCAGCATGGTGCCCCGGTCACTGGACGAGGCGGTCACGTCGAGGAAGGTCAGCTCGTCCGCGCCGGCCCGGTCGTACGCCGCCGCCAGCTCGACCGGATCGCCGGCGTCGCGCAGGTCGAGGAAGTTGACGCCCTTGACCACGCGACCCGCGTCCACGTCGAGACAGGGGATCACCCGCACCGCCACCGTCATGACACGAGCCTATCGCCGTGCTCCCGGGGTCGGCCCGGCCGTCCATCGGCGGTCCCGCCGACAGCGGTGTTAATAGGGGGCCCTTCCTCTACCGCAGGCGTTAACAAGGTGCCCTTCCTTACCGCTCGGCGAGGGCTTGGAGGGCTTGCGCGACGGTGAACGCGCCCGCGTAGAGCGCCTTGCCCGCGATCACGCCCTCCACCCCGACCGGCTCCAGGGCGGCCAGCGCACGCAGGTCGTCGAGCGTCGAGACGCCGCCGGAGGCGATCACCGGAGCGTCGGTGCGGGCGCACACCTCCCGCAGCAGGTCCAGGTTCGGCCCCCGCATGGTGCCGTCCTTGGTGATGTCGGTGACCACGTACCGGGCGGCGCCGGCCTTGTCGAGCCGCTCCAGGACCTCGTACAGGTCACCGCCGTCGCGGGTCCACCCCCGGGCCGCCAGGGTGCGCCCCCGCACGTCCAGCCCGATCGCGACCCGGTCGCCGTACTCACCGCAGATCCGGTCGCACCACGCCGGGTCCTCCAGCGCCGCGGTGCCGATGTTCACCCGGGCCGCGCCGGTGGCCAGCGCGGCCCGCAGTGAGGCGTCGTCGCGGATGCCGCCGGACAACTCCACCCGCACGTCGAGCTGGCGCACCACGTCGGCGAGGAGTTCGGCGTTGGAGCCCCGGCCGAACGCCGCGTCGAGGTCCACCAGGTGGATCCACTCGGCGCCGTCGCGCTGCCAGGCCAGGGCGGCCTCCAGCGGATCGCCGTAGGTGGTCTCGCTGCCTGCGGCGCCCTGCACGAGCCGGACGGCCTGGCCGTCGGCGACGTCCACGGCGGGCAACAGAGTGAGGCTCACGGGTCTTGTCCCTCTCAGGTCAGGAGCGGCGGTCCAGGGCGACCACCACGATCACCGGCAGTACGAGCAGCAGCAGCACGATCAGCACGACGCGCAGCGCCAGGTCGGGCACGAGCGACCAGATCAGCGCGATCGCCGCCAGGGTCAGCACCACGATGGTGGCCCGTTCGCGGCGGGAGTACCTCGGCAGCCGTCCCGTCCGGCCACGCCGTACGGTCGGCACCATCCGCCGGATCAGCGCCCGGCGTCGGGCCCGGCGGGCCAGCGCCCGTTCCCGGAGCACCCGTTTGCGCGCCGACTCCGCCTCACGGGCCGCGCGGCGGCGGGCGCGTTCCTTGCTCACCGGGCCCCTCGCCGGGCACGACCAGCCAGCACCGCCGGCCCCGACCGGCCCACCACGAAATCAGCCATCGGTGGGTACGGTGTCCAGCCAGTTGCGGAGCAACGTGGCGCCGGTGTCGGCGGACTTCTCCGGGTGGAACTGGGCGGCCGACAGGGCGCCCCGCTCCACGGCGGCGACGAAGTCCGCCTCGTGGTGGGCGGTGGTCACCCGGGCCCCCGCAACGGCCAGGGCGGCGGCGTCGCAGACGGCGTACGAGTGGACGAAGTAGAACCGGCTGTCGGCCGGCAGGCCGGCGAACAGCACCGAGCCGACCGGCGCCTGAACGGTGTTCCAGCCCATGTGCGGCAGCCGGGCGGCGGGAATCCGGGTGACGTTGCCGGGCAGCAGGCCCAGCCCCTTGGTGACCACGCCGTGTTCGTCGCCGGACTCGAAGAGGATCTGCATGCCGACACAGATGCCCAGCACCGGGCGGCCGGCGGCGACCCGCCCGGCGATCACCGGACCGGCGCCGAGCGCCTCGATGCCGGCCATGCAGGCGGCGAACGCGCCGACCCCGGGCACCACCAGGCCGTCGGCGTCGGCGGCGGCGGCCAGGTCGTCGGTGACCAGCACGTCGGCGCCGGCGGCGGCCAGGGCCCGTTCGGCGGAGCGCAGGTTGCCGGAGCCATAGTCCAGCACCACCACCCGGCGCCGACCGGACCCGCCGTGGTCCGTCACGATCCCTCCCCGGGCAGCAGCCACAGCACCCCGGCGACGGTGGCCAGCACCGCCAGCACAGCGGTGACCACCACCGCGCCGCGCGGTGCGCCCTGCCGGTGCAGGGACAGCGTGCCGCCCACCAGCACCCCGGCGAAGATCAGCAGCAGCGTGGGCAGCACCCCGCTCATCGCCGCCACCCCCGCCCGGCGGTCCCGGCGGCCATCACAGCGCGCCCTTGGTGCTCGGGATCGCGCCAGCCGAGCGCGGATCGAGCGCGGTGGCCTCCCGCAGGGCACGGGACACCGCCTTGAACTGTGCCTCCACCACGTGGTGGGCGTCCGGGTGGCCGCCCGGCCGGGCCGCCCGCAGCACGTCCACGTGCAGCGTGATCCGGGCCGCCTGGCCGAAGGACTCCCAGATGTGCCGGGTCATGCTGGTCGGGTAGACCGGCCCGATGTACGGCGCCAGCGGCGGCTCGTCGTGCACCACGTACGGCCGGCCGGACAGGTCGACGGCGGCGCGGACCAGCACCTCGTCCATCGGGACGGTGGCCGAGCCGTACCGGCGGATGCCGGCCTTGTCCCCCAGCGCCTGGTCGAACGCGGCACCGAGCGCCAGCGCGGTGTCCTCCATCGTGTGGTGCGCGTCGATCTCCAGGTCACCCACCGTCCGCACGGTCAGGTCGAAGCCGCCGTGCCGGGCAATCTGGTGCAGCATGTGGTCGTAGAAGCCGACCCCGGTGCTGATCTCGGCCGCTCCGGCACCGTCCAGGTCGATCTCGACCAGGACCTTCGTCTCCTTGGTGATCCGCTCCACCCGGGCGGTCCGGCTCATCGTGTGCCTTTCGGTCGCGGCTGCGGGGCCGGCAGGCCCGCGCGCTGGATCTGGTCGATGGCTGCCAGGAAGGCGTCGGTCTCGGCGGGCGTACCCGCGGTCACCCGCAGCCAGCCCGGCAGGCCGACGTCGCGGACCAGCACACCATGATCCAGCATCGCCCGCCAGGCCAGGGTCTGGTCGCCGTCGACGGAGTACAGCACGAAGTTGGCGTCGCTGTCGGCCACCCGCAGGCCACGACCGCGCAGCTCGGTGACGATCCGGTCGCGCTGCTCCATGATCGCGGCCACCGTGTCGAGCAGGGCGTCGCGGTGCGCCAGCGCGGCGCGGGCGGCGGCCTGGGTGAGCGCGGAGAGGTGGTACGGCAGCCGGACCAGTTGCACCGCGTCCACCACGGCCGGATCGGCTGCCAGGTAGCCCAGCCGGCCGCCGGCGAACCCGAACGCCTTGCTCATCGTGCGGGTCACCACCAGCCGAGGCTGCCCGGGCAGCACCGCCAGGGCGCTGACCGTGCCCAGTCGGGCGAACTCGGCGTACGCCTCGTCGACGATCACCATCCCGGGTGCGACGTCCAGCACGGCGGCGATCACCGCCGGGTCCAGCGCGGTCCCGGTGGGATTGTTCGGTGAGCAGAGGAAGACCACGTCCGGGCGGTGTTCGCGGACCTGGCTCACCGCCTCGTCCACGGTCAGCCCGAAGTCGACCGACCGGTGGGCGGGCACCCAGCGGGTGCCGGTGCCCAGGGCCAGCAGCGGATGCATCGAGTACGCCGGGGTGAAGCCGAGCGCGCTGCGCCCCGGGCCGCCGAACGCCTGGAGCAGCTGCTGCTGGATCTCGTTGGAGCCGTTGGCCGCCCACACCCCCTCGGCGGTGAGCCCGTGACCGAGATAGCCGGCCAGGTCGGCGCGCAGCGCCCGGGCGTCCCGGTCCGGGTAGCGGTTCAGGTCACGCAGCTCGGCCGCGACGGCCTTGCCGATCGCCTCGACCACCTCGTCCGGCACCGGGTACGAGTTCTCGTTGGTGTTCAGCCGCACCGGCACGTCCAGCTGCGGGGCGCCGTACGGCGACCGGCCCCGCAGGTCGTCGCGGATCGGCAGGTCCTCCAGCCGGGTCATGCTGTCCCTCCGGCTCGCGACTGCGGGGCTCGCAACACCGGCTCACTCCTCGCGCTCACGGCATCTCCGGCTCGCGACTGCGGGGCTCGCAACACCGGCTCACTCCTCGCGCTCACGGCATCTCCGGGAAGCGGACGCTGACCGCCTGGCCGTGCGCCGGCAGGTCCTCGACGCCGGCCAGGGTGACCACGTGCGGAGCGACCTCCCGCAGCGCCGCCTCGGTGTACTCCACCAGGTGGATGCCGCGCAGGAAGGACTGCACCGACAGCCCGGACGAGTGTCGGGCGCAGCCGCCGGTGGGCAGTACGTGGTTGGAGCCGGCGCAGTAGTCACCCAGCGACACCGGCGAGTACGCACCCACGAAGATCGCCCCGGCGTTGCGTACCCGCATCGCCCACTCCCGGGCGTCGACCGTCTGGATCTCCAGGTGCTCGGCCGCGTACGCGTCGACCACCCGCAGCCCGGCCGTCAGGTCGTCGACCAGCACGATGCCGCTCTGCGGACCGCGTAGCGCGGTGTCGACCCGCTCGGCGTGCTTGGTGGCCGGCACCTGCCGGGCAAGTTCGCGGTCCACCGCATCGGCCAGGGCCAGCGAGGGGGTGACCAGCACGCTGGCCGCGAGCGGGTCGTGCTCGGCCTGACTGATCAGGTCGGCGGCGACGTGCACCGGGTCGGCGCTGTCGTCGGCCAGGATGGCGATCTCGGTCGGCCCCGCCTCGGCGTCGATGCCCACCACACCGCGCAGCAACCGCTTGGCGGCGGTGACCCAGATGTTGCCCGGGCCGGTGATCATGTCGACCGGCGCGCAGTGCGCGCTGCCGGCGGCGTCCACCGCGCAGCCGTACGCCAGCATGGCCACCGCCTGGGCACCACCGACGGCGTAGACCTCGTCGACGCCGAGCAACGCGCAGGCGGCCAGCACCCGCGCGTCGGGCAGTCCGCCGTTGTCCTGCTGGGGCGGGCTGGCCACCACCAGCGACCGGACGCCGGCCGCCTGGGCGGGCACCACGTTCATCACCACGGTCGACGGGTACATGGCCAGTCCGCCGGGGACGTAGAGGCCGACCCGGTCGACCGGTACCCAACGTTCGGTGACGGTGCCGCCGGGCACCACCGTGGTGGTGTGGTCAGCGCGGCGCTGGTCGGCGTGCACCTTGCGAACCCGGGCGATCGCCTCCAGCAACGCGGCCCGGACCTGCGGATCAAGCGTGCGTTCCGCCGCCGCGATGGCCTCGACGGGCACCCGCAGCAGCTCCGGAGCCACCCCGTCGAACCGCTCACTGGCCTCGCGGACCGCGTGGTAGCCATGCTCGCGTACCGCCGTCACGATCGGCCGGATCTGCTCGACGGCCACCGAGACGTCGAGCTGGGCACGAGGCAGCAGGTCACGCGGGTCGGGCACGCCACCGCGCAGGTCGATGCGGTTCAACACCCCTGCGAGTCTAGGCGGCCCCGCGCGGGCCCGGCCCGCGCCGCCCGCAGGCCGGGACGGTGAGCCGGGACACTCGGTACGCCGCCGGGGCGGCTACCCTCGATCCCGTGACCGCACGGCTGCCGGTGTTCCCGCTCGCCACGGTGCTCTTTCCCGGGCTTGTCCTGCCGCTGCACATCTTCGAGGAGCGCTACCGCGCGCTGATCCGACACCTCATGGGGCTGCCCGAGGGCAGCCCGCGCGAATTCGGCGTGGTGGCGATCCGCAGCGGCTGGGAGGTGGCGCCCAAATCCGGCCGGGTGGTCCCCGGCACCGGGGAGGTGACGCTGCACGAGGTGGGCTGCACCGCGGAGCTTCGGCAGGTCACCGAGTTGACCGACGGCGGCTTCGACATCGTTACGGTGGGGCGGCGACGGTTCCGGGTCGGGCAACTCGACCACCATGCCGCGCCGTACCTGACCGCCGAGGTGAGCTGGCTGCCCGAGCCGACCGGTCCGGACGAGCCGGCCAGCCTGCTGGCGACCCGGGTGATCGCCGTCTTCCGGCAGTACCTCGGCCTGATGCGCGCCGAGGCCGGCGAGCTGACCGAGCAACTGCCGGACGATCCGACCGTGCTCTCCCACCTGGTGGCCGCGACCGCGGCGCTGACCGTGGCGGACCGGCAGCGGCTGCTCGCGATCGACGACACGGCGGCCCGGCTACGTGCCGAGCTGAGCCTGCTCAACCGCGAGGCGGCTCTGCTGCGCCAGGTGCGGGCGGTTCCGGTGCCGCTGACGGAGCTGGCCACGCCGCCGCCGGCCCCGAACTGAGCCCACCCGGCACCGCCGGCCCCGAACCAAGCCCACCCGGCACCGCCGGCCACGGCCCCGAACTGGGCGGCGGATAGGCCACCGGCCGCGAGCCGTCCGCGTCCGGGCCGCCCGGCCACGGCGCCGCCGGCCCCGGGCCGAGCGCACCCGGCGGGTAGCCGGCCGCCGGATGCGGCAGGACCAGGTCGGCCTCCGGCTCGGGACGCAGCGACGGCCACCGGGACCAGCCGGCCAGCAGGGTGTACGTCACCGCGGCGCCGAACGCCGGCAGCAGCAGGTTGCCGTACGGCACCGGCAGCACGCCCAGCACCAGGTTGATCCCGCCGGCCCGCAGGTCGGCCGGCTTGCTGAAGGCGGTGCCGTCCGGTGCGGTCTCCAGCATGCGTTGGTACGTGCTCAGCCCGATGCGGCGCCCGACCTGCCAGGCGACCAACGCGGCGGCGAGCGCCCCGGCCGTCACCACGACCAACCCGACCGGGCCCCGGCGGCGGCGCAACACGAACCACAGGGCGAGCGCGGCGAGCACCCCGAAGGCCAGGCCGAGCAGGGTGAACCACCCGTCAGCAGCGACCGGCTGCTCCGGTTGGGTCTGGCCGTACGCGGCACCGTCGGCGGTCTTGACCACCGGGGTGGCCGGGGCGACCGCCGCCCAGAGCAACCCCAACGGCACGCCCAGCAGGGCCAGGACGAGCACGACAGCACCACCGACCGACACGGTACGGGCAGGCCGGCGCGGCGGGTCGGCGAAGGCCCACGGGTCGGCCGGCGATGCCGGTGCGGGCGGTTCGACGGCGGGGGTGTCCGGACTCACCCGATGATCCTCGCAGTTCCCGGCGCGAGCCGTACACGGTGTGGTCACCTCAGCGGGCGAAAGGCTCCAGCATCATCGACGCCGCGCGCATCCACGCCTGTCGAGTATCGGCCTGGAGCTGGTGGTACTCGATCGAGGAGCCGGTTTCCAGGGCCGGGTCGTAGGGCACCACGGCCACCGCCCGGGTACGGGTGGCGAAATGCTTCTCCAGGTCGTCCTGCAACGGCAGCCGACCGGGGGTGGGGCAGGAGATGAGGGTGACCGCGTTGTCGGCCAGTTCGCCCATCCCCTCCTCGTGCAGCAGGTCGAGCATCCAGTCGGCGCTGAACGCGGCGTCCTCCCGGGGCACGGTCGTGACCACCAGTTGATCGGCGGCGTGCATCACCGTGCGCCAGTTCGGGCTCTCCACGTTGTTGCCGGTGTCCACGCAGATCACGTCGTGGGTCCGGCGGAGCAGTTCCAGGACCCGCTTCACGGTGAACTGGTCCAGCCGCTGGGCGAACCGGGGGCTCTCCTCACCGGCGAGCACGTCGTACGACCCGTCGGCGGCATGCCGCAGGTAGTCGTCGAGCACCTCCAGCAGGTCGTTGCCCTCGCGGATCTCGATCTGGGCGAGATCGCTGACCAGGTGCCGGATGGTCCGGGCGTGCCGGGCGCTGCCGGCACGCAGCCCGAGGGTGCCGCGCAACTCGTTGTCGTCCCAGGCCAGCACGCCACGCCCACGTACGCTGCCCACGGTCGCCGCGCCCAACACGGTGGCGGTGGTCTTGTGTACGCCGCCCTTCGGATTCGCGAAGGCGACCACCCGTGGCGTACCCAGGTCCTTGCGCAGCACGGCGGCGGCGCGATCCAGCTCACTCTCGGCGCTCTGCGCCCGCCACTCGATCCGGCCGGGACGCCCGGCCACCGTCGGCGGCGCGACCGGCGCGGGTGGCCCGACGGCGGGCGCGGGTGGCGGGGCCGGTGGCGCGGGGGGCTGGTAGCCGCCGTTGTCCAGCAGCGCGTAACGCGACTCCACCGGCGGGGCGGCATGCCGGTAACCGTTGTCCAGCAGGGTGTACCGGGACTCCACCGGCTCCGGCCGGCGCGGCTCCGGCACCGCCGGATAGGTCGGCTCGGGCACCGCCGGATAGGTCGGCTCCGGCGGGTAGCCCGGTTGACCGTGGTACGGCTGGGCCGGACGGGCGGCATCGGGCCGGTAGTTCGGCTCGGCCCGGTAGCCCGGGTCCGCGCCGTACGGCCGATCCAGCGGCTGTCCGGTGGCCGGGGCCCGCCCCGAGTAGCCGGAGCCCCCCGGGCGCCGCGGCAGTGGCTCAGTCTGCGGTGGCGGCTCGTCCTCGGCCCGCCGCTCGGTGCTGCCCTGCTCGGCGCCGCGACCGCCGAGGCGGGCTCGGTCGAGCAGCGCCCGCCACCGCGGTGCGGGCTCGGCGGGCCGTCCCCAACCGGTCTCGCTGCCGTCCACGGCTCGCCTCCCCAGCGCCTCGGTCTCCGTCTGACAGGCTACGAACGAAACCGTGTTCAGGCCACACCGGGACACCCACCGATGTGGTCTCGACCCTCACGGTGTCGGCTCCGCATCGCCTTCACTCAACGCATCTGTCGAGGTGGCAGGCGTCGCCGGCGGAGCGGATGTCGGCACTGGTGACACCGCCGGTGATGGTGACGAATCCGTCACTTCCGGCGCGGCCGGTACGCGGCTCTCGGCGGGCGCCGGACCCGGCGACGGCACCGTCGTCTCGGGCTCGGCACTGGGCGTCGGACCCGGCAGCAGGTCGCGGTCGACCGGTGGTCGGGCCACGTCGCGCTGCTCCGGCAGGGGCGGGGTGAACACCGTGCGTTCCAGCCGCCGTACCTCCGGGGCCGGGTCGACCACCCGCACCCCGGGTCTGGCCGCCACGCCCCGCAGCACCGCCGGCTCAGCCCGGACCACCAGGGCGTAGACACAGGCACAGCTCGCCCGGTACGCGGCCGCCTCCTGCTCCGCCAGTCGCGCCCCGCTGGCGTACAACTGGCGCAGTTCCCGTTCCTGCGGCCCGCCGCCGCCCAGCGCGGCGGCCCGGGAGCGGTATTCGGCGGCCTCGCGCTCCTTGCGTTCGGCCAGCTCGGCCATGCCGGCCGTGACGTCATCGGGCAGCCGCTGGGCCGGGATGCGCACGATCTCGGTCTGCCGGTCGGGCAGCGGCACCCGTCCGAAGACGAAGGAGACCCCCACGTCTCCGACCACCGCGGCGAGCGACTGCGGGGTGAGGTATTCCGACAGCGAGACCAGGGCGTACGTGCCATCGGCCAGCGACGCGCCACGGGCCAGCTCGGCCAGGTCCGCGGCGGCCGTCCGCTCGTAGCCGGGGATCGAGTCGCCGTCGGCGATGCCCACCCGGGTCACCTCGCCGACCGTCCGGTCGGGCAGCGGCGGGCCACCGGTGGCGAGCACGGCGGTGAACAGCACGGCGGCGCAGGACAGCACCGCCACCCAGCCGAGCAGCGAACTCCGGGCCGGGCCCTGGTCGAACCGGGTCAACACGGTGGCGAGGCGGGGCAGCAGTCGCTGGTCCAGCTGCCGCAGCAGATCGCCGGCGCGCACGGGCGGCCCCCTCGTCGGATCGGTCGGGACGGGCAGGGCGCGTCAGTCGCGGAGGATGTCCAGCGCGCGTCCCAGATCGTCAGGGTAGTCGCTGACGAAGCGGACCTCGTCCCCCGTACGGGGGTGCTGGAAACTCAACTCTCTGGCGTGCAACCACTGCCGGTCCAGTCGGAGCCGGGCGGCGAGAGTGGGATCCGCACCGTACGTCAGGTCACCCACGCAGGGGTGCCGCAGGGTGGAGAAGTGCACCCGGATCTGGTGCGTACGGCCGGTCTCCAGCCGCACGTCGACCAGGCTCGCCGAGGGAAACGCCTCGATGGTGTCGTAGTGGGTGATGCTCGGCTTGCCGCCGGAGACCACCGCCCAGCGGTAGTCGTGATGCGGGTGCCGGTCGATCGGTGCGTCGATGGTGCCGCGCAGCGGATCCAGGTGCCCCTGCACCACCGCGTGGTAGCGCTTCTCCACCTCGCGGTACTTGAAGGCCCGCTTGAGGGCGCTGTACGCCTGTTCGCTCTTGGCGACCACCATGATCCCGGTGGTGCCGACGTCGAGCCGGTGCACCACCCCCTGACGCTCGGCGGCGCCGCTGGTGGCGATGGTGTGACCGATCGCGGCCAGCCCGCCGATCACCGTCGGGCCGCTCCAGCCGGGGCTGGGGTGGGCGGCCACCCCGACCGGCTTGTCGACCACCACGATGTCGTCGTCGGCGTGGACCACCCGCAGTCCGGGCACCGCCTGGGGCACCACCACCGGGGCCGCGGCCGGCGCCGGCAGCGTCACCTCCAGCCAGGAACCCGCCCGGACCTTGTGCGAGTTGGGCCGTACCGCGCCGTCGACCAGTGCCTCACCGGCGTCGATGAGGCTGGCGGCGGTCGTCCGGGACAGGCCGAACAGCCGGGCGACGGCCTGGTCCAGCCGCATCCCGTCGAGGCCGTCGGGGACGGGCAGGCTGCGGTGGTCGCCGCGGGCGGCGAAGGCGGCCGTCACGCGTGCTCCCGCCGCTCGCCGTCGGCGGTGTCCCCGGCGGTGTCCGCCGCTTTACCGGTGCTCTTACCGTCGTCGCCGACCAGCCGGGTGCCGTCCCGCTGGCGGCCGGTGAACTCCAACCCGATGGCCAGCAGCACACCGCAGACCAGGGCGCTGTCGGCGACGTTGAAGATCGGAAAAACCCGGCCGTACGGGTCGAAGACGCTGATCATGTCGACCACGTGGCCGACGAACCAGCCGGGAGCCCGGAAGATCCGGTCGATCAGGTTACCGGTCACACCGCCGACCACCAGGCCGAGCGAGATGGCCCAGGGCACCGAACGCAGCGTCCGCCCCATCCAGGCGATCCAGGCCAGCACACCGATCGCGATCAGCGGGAAGATCCAGGTGTAGTCCTTGCCGAGACTCCACGCGGCACCGCTGTTGTGGGTCAGCGAGAAGTAGACGGCCCCGCCCAGCAGCCGTACCGGCTCCCGGTCGCTCAGCTCGACCAGCGCCAGGTGCTTGGTGAGCACGTCGACCGTCACCGCGAACGCCGCGAGGCAGAGCAGAATCGTGACGGGCGTACGCCGTGATCTCGTGGCGGTGCCCGGCTCGGCGGTGCCGGATCCAGCGGGCGGTGCTGCGCTCATCTGCTCCCCATCGACGTATCACGGCGGTGCCGTGGCACCGCCGTGCACCAGCGCCGGGGAGTCCGCCGTCAGCGTCGCTCCGCCAGCTGCTTGCAGGTCACGCAGAGGGTGGCCGACGGGAAGGCGGCCAGGCGCTCCACCGGAATGGGGTTGCCGCACCGCTCGCACCAGCCGTAACCACCCTCGTCGAGGCGCTCCAGAGCCCGCTCGACCTGCGTGATCCGTTCCAGAATGCTGTTGGCGAGGGAGATCTCCTGCTCCCGCTCGAACGTCTTGGTGCCGGTGTCGGCCTGGTCGTCCCCGGCCGAGTCGGTCAAGCGGTCGCGCTGCAGCTCGGTGATCTCGCTCAGCGTCTGATCGTACTCGGCGCGCAACTCGGCATGCCGTGCCGCCAGGGCGGCACGGATCTTCTCGGTCTCCGCGGCACTGCGGGTGGACTTCGCCGCAGGCTTGCGCCCAGCGGTCCTGGTGTCGGCTGGTTTGGCCATCGTCACTCCCTCGGCCACGGAGCCGCGGTGGTCGCGGCGCCTGGACAGGGGCGGCCAGCATCGGCCGCCCCGGGTACAAAACGGGCGCGCGGCACCTGGCCGCGCACTCCGGAGGTTGGCAAGGATACGGAACGTAAAGGCGTCCGACAACGTGCCGCACCGGAACGCCCGTTCCACCCCGATTTATGCCCTATCGGAGCAAAGGGAACGCTAGCAGAAACCCACCCCACCCCCCGCCCATACCGCAACTCCGACCCAACTCCCCCTCCGGCGTGGTTGATCAAGAAGTTTGCGTCGCCACCTGGCCGGATCCGCGACGCAAACCTCTTGATCAACTCGCGCGGTCAGCCGGTGGGGTCGCGGCGGTGAGGAGGCGGTGCAGGTGGTCGGCCAGGTCGGCGGTGGGGGAGGCGATCACGAAGATCTTGTCGCGGCTCGCCGCGCCGGTACGCAACGACACCGCGGCCGGTCGGACACCGAGCGCAGCGGCCAGGGCACGCCGGGCGGCCTCGGTGGCCCGACCGTCGACCGGCGGAGCGTTGACCGCGATCACCAACGCGGGCCCGTGCGGGCCGTCGTACCGGCCACCCACCCGGGCCCGGGACGCCCCCGGCTTCACCCGGACGGCGACGGTCAACGCATCGGCCATCGGATCGGCTCAGCGACGCCCGGACTGTGACAACAGGGCGGTGTCGGGCGCGCAGTGCGCGCACGGAGTGAAGCCCAGTTCGACCGCCTCGGCGACCGGCAGCGGCTCGTGTTCCCGCCCGACCAGGTGCGCGCACTCGTCGAGGTGGTAACGCGGCCGGCCGTCGACCACCCGGACCTCGTCCGGCAGCCGGGACACCTGGACGGCCTGCTCCGGGGTGACCTCCTGCGCGGCGGGCTCGTCGTCGTACGCCGGCACCGCGCCGGTACCGCCATCGGTGTCCGACGCTGTCGCCACCGGCGGACCGGGTGGTTGCCGCCACCCGGACTCGCCGGTGTTCGTGGTCGGTGGGACGTGCTGCGCCGGGATGTCAGGCGCCGGATCGGCGGCTGCTTCCCGCAGGGGCGAGGTTCGGCCGGCGGCCGCCTGGCGGGCGCCCGCGACCAGTGCCACCGCGGCCAGCAGACTGGCGCCGATCGAGACGACCAGCAGCAGGCTGGACCCGCTGGCCAACCCGAGCACGAGTAGCGCCACCGCGACGAGGATGAGCGCGAGACTGATGACTATCACGGCTCACCCCCGCCGCGTCGTAGGAGATGAGGCAGGGCCAGCGGCCGGCGTCACGACGGCCGCCGCCCGGTTCAGCGACCGGCCTCGAGTGCCCCGGAGCGACCGCCGCCGTAGGAACCGGCGAGCCCGGCGGCGGCCAGCCCGTTGCCGGCGGCCCGGGTGCCGTCCCCACGGGTCATCTCCGCCTCCAGGCCCTGGCCACGACCGTCGAGGTCGCGCAGCTGGCTCTCCAGGTAGGCCTTGAGACGGGTGCGGTACTCCCGCTCGAACTGCTTGAGCTCCTCGATGTGCTTCTGCAACGCGGTGCGCTTGGCGTCCAGACCGCCCATGGCCTCCTGGTGCCGCTGCCGGGCGTCCCGCTCCAGCGCGTCGGCCTTGGCGCGGGCCTCGCGGGTGACCTCCTCGGCCTTGGAGCGGGCCTCGGACAGCAGCTGGTCGGCCTCGCGCCGGGCGTCGGAGACGTGGTCGTCCGCCGTCCGCTGGGCCATCATCAGCACCCGCAGCGCCTGCTGCTCCCCGTCGGGGCCGGAGACCACACCGCCACCGGCGGCGCGGACCTGCTCCAGCTCGGCCTGCATCGCACGGGCGGCCTGCTCGGCGGCGGCCTTGTCGCGCTGCACCCGGTCGAGCTGGGTCTTGACGTCGTTGAGTTCGGCCGCCAGGCGGGCGTCGCCGCCGGGACCGGCGGGAGCACCGCCCCGCCCCCCCCGCTCCACCTGGGCGCGCAGTTCGTTGTTCTCCTCGATCAGACGGGCGAGTTCGCGCTCGACCTCGTCCAGGAAGGCGTCGACCTCCTCCTCGTCGTAGCCCCGCTTGCCGATCGGCGGCTTCTTGAAGGCGACGTTGTGGACGTCGGCCGGGGTCAGCGGCATCGAAACTCCTCGGGTCAGTTGCGGCCGCGATAGCGCGTCGGTCATCAGGCGGTCCTGATGATCGCCGGCTCTAACACAAACCTCATCAGCACGAACAGGATAACCAGGAGCACAAGGGAGGCCAGGTCGATGCTCACGGTACCAATTCGCAGCGGAGGGATCACACGCCTCAACGCCCAGAGCGGGGGATCAGTGACGCTCCACACGGATTCCAGTCCGGCCGACGCTCCCCGACCAGGCTGCCAGCGCCGGCCGTACTGCAGGACCGCGCTCAGGACGAACCGGGCCAGAAGAACGATCAGGAAGACATAGGTGATCAGGTAGAGGACCTGTAGCAAGATCGACAACACGGCAGGCGAAGTCCCTCGGGTCGGGCGGGTCAACTCAGGCTGAAGAACCCGCCCTCGGCAATCTTGGCCTTGTCCTCCGCGGTGACCTGGACATTGGCCGGCGAGAGCAGGAACACCCGGTTGGTCACGCGCTCGATCGTACCGCGCAGTCCGAACGCCAACCCGGCGGCGAAGTCCACCAGACGGCGGGCATCCGCCTCATCCATCTCGGTGAGGTTGATGATCACGGGAACCCCGTCCCGGAAGTGCTCACCGATGGTGCGGGCCTCGCGGTAGGTGGTCGGGTGCAACGTGGTGATCTGGTAACGCTGCTCCTCCTCCGGCACCACCACCCGCTCGCGGGGCTGCGCCTGCGGCGCCAGGGCGAGGTTGTCCCGGGTGTGGTAGGTCAGCGCACCGGACGACTCCGCGTTCGACCGGGTGATCGAGCGGACGCTGGACCGCTCGGCCCGCTCCGGACGCTCGGAATCCAGTCGCTCGGAGTCGCCCAGCCGGCCGCCGGACCGCTCGCTGAGCCGACCCCGGTCGCCGAGTCGGGGACGAGGCGCGGGCGGCTCGTCCACCTCGTCGTCCACCTCGTCGGCGAACTCCTCGGCGTACCGGCTCTGCCGGTAGCGCGACTCGCGGTAACCGCCCTTGTCATAGCCGCCGTCGTCATAGGCCCGCTCGTCGTCCTCTTCGACCAGTCCGAGCCAGACCCCCGCCTTGCGCAGTGCACCCATCCCCGCGCCCTTCCCGTCCGCCGTGCGGCACACGCCCCCGAACGTGTCGCCTGTCGCGAGTGGACCATTCCTGCCCACCGGACCGGAGCGGCAATCCCCTGACGCGCAATTCGCGTTGCACGTCACGCCCCCCGGTCGTCGGGATGGCCGTTCCCACAAACAACACTGATGTAATTTGCTTCCCTCGCGGTCAGGCTACCGCAGCGTGGGACGCATTCCGAGCAACGCGCTGCCGACGCGGACATGTGTCGCGCCGTGGCCGATGGCCGCCTCCAGATCACCGCTCATGCCGGCCGACAGAACGGTGGCCTGCGGATGCTCGACCCGCAACGCCTCGGCGATGGCGGCCAGCCGGGCGAAGGCGCGCTCCGGCTCCCACCCGAGCGGCGCCACGGCCATCAGGCCGGCCAGCCGAAGTCCCGCCGCGGCGGCCACCCCGGCGGCGACCGGACCGAGGCCGACGTCCGGATCGGCCGAGCCCGCCACCGCACCGCCACGGCTCGGGTCACCATCGACGCTGACCTGCACCAACACGTCCAGCGGCCGGTCCCGGCTGGCGGTCGCCGCCGCGTCCAGGGCGGTCGCCAGCCGGACGCTGTCGACGGACTGGACCACATCGGCGTACCCGACCACCGACTTCACCTTGTTGCGTTGCAGCCGCCCGATGAAGTGCCAGCGCGGGGTGACCCCGGCCGCGGCGACCTGCGCGGCCTTCGTCGCCGCCTCCTGGTCGCGGTTCTCCCCGACGTCGGTCACCCCGAGCCCGGCCAACGCGATCACGTCGGCCGCCGGGTAGGTCTTGGTGACCGCGATCATGGTCACCTCGGTCCGGTCCCGGCCGGCCGCCGCGCAGGCGTCGGCGATCCGGGCACGTACGCGCGCCAGCCCGGCGGCCAGTTCGGCACGTCGGTCGGGGCGTACCAGAGCGGGGCTGTCGGTCATGGTCGGTGCTCAGGACCCGTTCTTGAGAAAGTCGGGCACGTCGACGTCGTCGAAGAGCACCCGGCGCGGCGACTGCGGCGCCACCGGCGTGGCCGGCGACGGCACGACCGGCGTACTCGGCTGGGCGGGCTGGTTCTGGTTGGTCTTGCGCGCCGGCTCGGCCGCCTTGTAGGCCGGCGCACCGCCGTCGAAGCCCGCCGCGATCACGGTCACCCGGACCTCGTCGCCCAGCGCGTCGTCGATCACCGCACCGAAGATGATGTTGGCGTCCGGGTGCGCCGCGTCCGTGACCAGCTGGGCCGCGTCGTTGATCTCGAACAGACCCAGGTCGGAACCGCCGGCGATGGAGAGCAGCACGCCGCGGGCGCCGTCCATGCTCTGCTCCAGCAGCGGGCTGGAGATGGCCGCCTCGGCCGCCTCCACGGCCCGGTTCTCGCCACGGGCGCTGCCGATGCCCATCAGCGCGCTGCCCGCGCCGCTCATCACGCTCTTGACGTCGGCGAAGTCCAGGTTGATCAGACCCGGGGTGGTGATCAGGTCGGTGATGCCCTGGACACCGGAGAGGAGCACCTGGTCGGCGGTACGGAAGGCGTCCATCATGCTGATGTTGCGGTCGCCGAGCGCCAGCAGCCGGTCGTTGGGAATGACGATCAGCGTGTCGCACTGGTTGCGCAACTCGTCGATGCCGGCCTCGGCCTGCACCTGGCGGCGCTTGCCCTCGAACGAGAACGGCCGGGTCACCACGCCGATGGTCAGGGCACCCAGCTTGCGGGCGATGTTCGCCACCACGGGCGCGCCACCGGTGCCGGTGCCGCCGCCCTCGCCGCAGGTCACGAAGACCATGTCGGCGCCCTTGAGCACCTCCTCGATCTCGTCGCGGTGGTCCTCGGCGGCGTTCTTGCCGACGTCCGGGTTGGCGCCGGCGCCCAACCCCCGGGTCAGTTCGCGGCCGACGTCGAGCTTGACGTCGGCGTCGCTCATCAGCAGCGCCTGCGCGTCCGTGTTGATCGCGATGAACTCGACGCCCTTGAGCCCAACCTCGATCATCCGGTTGACGGCGTTGACGCCACCGCCCCCGATGCCGACGACCTTGATGACCGCCAGGTAGTTGTGCGGAGGTGTCATCTCCGGTCCTTTCCCTTCGAGATTGGCTACTCCCCGACCGGCTACGGCGCGGCCAGACCATGGTCGACGCAGCTGTCACCAGCGAGGCCGAGGGGTAAACCCTCACCCTCTACTAGAGGGTTACAGTTATGTCAACCACCGATCCTCTTCCGGGCAACGTAAGCGCAGCCGAGCGATGAGCCAAGGACCTTTCCGGCGTGTCGCCGGTCGAGCGCAAGGGTTCACAGCCTGACCGGCCGCTCACCGGAAGGTGACCACGTCCGGCGCGCTGACGTCGATCCGGGTGGCGTCCTGATCGAGCAGAGCGGTGGCCACCCGGGCCTTGTCCGTCCCCCGGGTCGCGTCCCCCCAGAACACCGTGAGGTCACCGCGCAGCAGCACGCTGATCCGCGCCAGGCCGTCGACCGTGACCTCCACCAGGTCGGCCCGCAACTGCGGCGTGAGCGCCCCGAGCACCTCCAGGCCGGCATGGGTCGCCGGATCCTCCGGACCGGGCTCGGCCAGCCGCAGCAACGGAAGATCCGCCGGACGCTGCGGCACCGTCCGGAACGCCACCCCGGCGGCGTCGACCACCACGAACTGCTCCCCGCGTGGCACCACCGCCACCCCGGTGCGTTCGGTGAGCCGGACGACCAGCGCGGCCGGCCAGTCACGTTCCACCGACACCTGCTCCACCGGCGGCAGGGCGCCGATCCGGTCGGCCAGCTCGGCCAGGTCGACCCGGGCCAGCGGCGCGCCGTCCGGCACCCCGGCGGCGGTACGCACCTGCACGGCGGTCACCAACTCGGCGCCTTCCACCCGCACCTCGCGTACCCCGAACAGGCCGGTGCCGAGCACCACCCACGCCACCAGCCCGGCCACGGCGAGCACCCCGCCGGCCACCGCCCACGGCAGCGCGGCGCGCATCCGGCGGCGCCGGGCCCGGGCCATGAACCGGCGGGTCGAGGCGGGAACCGCGTCACGGCCGGCACGGACCAGCTGCCACTGACGGGCCGGGCGCCACCCCCCGCCGCCGTCCACGCCGGTGCCGCGCCCACGGGCCGGGCCGGGACTCATTCCACCCGGGGCGTCGCGCCGTCGCGGCCGGCGTCGGGAACCGTCCCGCCGATGCTGGCCGATCCGCCGGCCAGCCCACCGGCGACCGTGCCGGCCGGCGCCTGCGGATCGGCGGTACGCGCGCTCAACGCGGCCAACAACTCGTCACCCATCAACGAGATCGGCGGGGCACCCATCGTCACCACCACATCGCCGGGGCGGGCCCGGCGGGCCACCTCCGCCGGCACGGCGTCCCAGGAGTCGACGAAGACCTTCCGCTCCGCCGGCAACGCCACCGCCTCGACCAGCGCCGCCGACCCCTCCCCCGGGCCCCGCTGCTCACCCGGGCCGAAGACCTCCAGCAACACCAGCTCGTCGGCGATCGCCAGCGCCTCGGCGATCTCCGACTGGAGATCGCGGGTGCGGTAGAGCCGATAGGGCTGGAAGACGACGACCAGCCGGCCGTCGCCGGCCACCTCGCGCAGCGTACGCAGGGCCAGGGTCATCGAGGTCGGGTGGTAGGCGTACTCGTCGTAGACGAGGACACCGTCGACGACCCCCTTGCGCTCGAAGCGCCGGCGCACGCCGGGGAAGGCCGCGAGCGCGGCCTCCGCCGCCGCGAGCGGCAGCTCCAGCAGGTACGTGGCCAGCACCGCCGAGGCGCTGTTGAGTCCCATGTGCCGGCCGGGCACCGGCAGCCGGAACTCCCCCAGCGAACGGCCGTCGATGTGGGCGAGGTAGCGCACACCCTGCGCCGAGGAGGCCATCTCGCTCAGCCGCAGATCGGCGTCGGCGGACTCGCCGTACGTGTAGACCCGGCGCCCCTCGGCGCGCAGCGTGTCGGCCAACCGCCGCCCACCGGGATCGTCGGCGCAGGTGATGATGAAGCCGTCCGGGTCGGTGAGCCGGGCGAACTCGGCGAAGGTGGCCTCCAGGTTGGCCAGGTCGCCGTAGGTGTTCAGGTGATCCGCCTCGATGTTGGTGACGATCGAGACGAACGGGCGGTAGATGAGGAAGGAGCGGTCACTCTCGTCCGCCTCGACCACGAAGTACTCGCCGGTGCCGTGGTGCGCGCCCGAACCCACCTCGGAGATCTCGCCACCGATCACGAAGGACGGATCGACACCCGCCTGCTGGAAGACCATGGTGACCATGGAGGTGGTGGTCGTCTTGCCATGCGTGCCGGCCACGGCCACCGTGCGCCGGCCGGTCATCGCGGCGGCCAGCGCCTCGGAACGGTGCAACACCCGAAGGCCACGCTCGCGCGCCTCGACCATCTCCAGATGGTCGGCGGGAATGGCCGAGGAGTAGACCACCGTGTCGACACCGTCGAGGTTGGTCGGCTCGTGGGTCATGTGGATGGTCCCGCCGAGCGCCCGCAACCCGGCCAGCGACGGCCACTCGCGCAGCTCGCTGCCGGAGACCGGCAGACCCCGGGTGAGGAAGAGCCGGGCCAGGCCGCTCATGCCGACCCCGCCCACCCCGATCAGGTGGATGTGACCCAGATCCTCGGCGGTCAGCGTGCCGGCCGGGCTGAACGTGGTCATCGGCGCCAACCTTTCGTTCGCGACTGCGGGGCTCGCAAACCCGGCTCACTCCTCGCGCTCACCGAACCAACCTTCGTTCGCGACTGCGGGGCTCGCAAACCCGGCTCACTCCTCGCGCTCACTGGGAAACCGCCTCGTAGACGAAGTTGAGCAGCGCCTCGTCGCCGTCGCGTCGGCCGTAGGCCGCGGCGGCGGCGCCCATCGCCTGGAGCCGCTGCGGGTCGCGGATCAGCGGGATCACCGTACGCTCCAGCCAGTCCGGGGTCAGCTCGCCGTCGTCGACCAGCAGGCCGCCGCCGGCCTCGACCACCGGCAGCGCGTTGCGCTTCTGCTCCTGATTGCTGTGCGGGTACGGCACGTAGATGGTCGGCAGACCGATCGCCGCCACCTCCGCGCAGGTCATCGCGCCGCCCCGGCCGAGCAGCAGGTCGGCGGCGGCGTAGCCGGCGTCCATGTCGGACAGGTACGGCAGGGTCACGTACGGCACCGGCAGGTCGGTGGGGATCGGCACCGGCTCGTTGCGGGCACCCATCACGTGCAACACCTGGATGCCGTTGCGGGCCAGTTCCTTGGCCGCGCCGGCCACCGCCAGGTTGATCGACCGGGCGCCCTGCGAGCCGCCCGCCACGAAGAGCACCGGCAGGTCCGGGCGGAGCCCGAAGTGGGCGCGGGCGGCGCTTCGCATGGCCACCCGGTCCAGCCCGGCGATACTGCGCCGCAGCGGTACGCCGACCACCCGCGCGTCACGCAGCGACTCGGCCTGCACGGGCTGGTGCGGGAAGCCCACCGCCACATGCTTGGTGAACTTCATGCCCAGCCGGTTGGCCACCCCCGGCGGCACGTTCACCTCGTGGATCACGATCGGCAGCTCCCGCCGCCAGGCGGCCAGATACGCCGGCACCGAGACGTACCCGCCGAAGCCCACCACCACGTCGGCGCGTACCTCCTCGATGATCTTGCCCGCGGCGCGGGCCGCGGTCCACATCCGGCCCGGCGTGCGGACCAGGTTCATGTTGATCGAACGGGGCAGCTGGTACGCCGGGATGTTCCGCAGGTCGTAGCCGGCCGGCGGGATCAGCTCGTTCTCCAGGCCCTTCGGTGTGCCGAGGCAGGTGACCCGGACGCCGGGGTCGTGCCGGCGCAGGCAGTCGGCGAAGGCGAGCAGCGGGTAGATGTGCCCCCCGGTGCCACCGCCCGCGAGTACCACCGAACGCAGCGGACCCATCAACGTCTCCTCTCGTCCGCCGATCCGCCACGGCCCCGGGTGTCCCGGGCGCCGCGCGGTACGGCCTGCTCGTCCCTGCGCCGCTTGCGTGCCTGGGGTACGGCCCCCCGGGCAGCCGTCGACGGCGCCGCAGCGCGACGCCGACCGGGAAGCGGCGGCAACGGAGCCCACACTAGTCGGACCCACCGGGCGGGCGGACGGGCATGCAGCGCTCGCGCCGCATCGGGTTCCGCGCGGGCGAAGGAGGCCAGCATCCCGACCGCCGCGAGGGTGACGACCAGGGCGCTACCGCCGACCGAGATGAACGGCAACGGTACGCCGGTCATCGGCAGCAGCCCGATCACCCCGCCGATGTTGATGAACGCCTGCCCGATCAGCCAGGCGGTGGCCCCGGCCGCCGCCAGCCGCCGGAACGGATCGTCGACCCGCCGGGCGATCCGCAGGCCGGTGTAGGCGAGCACGGCGAACAGGGTGACCACCACGGCGCAGCCCACCACGCCGAGTTCCTCGGCGATCACCGCGAAGATGAAGTCGTTCTCGGCCGCCGGCAGCCAGTCCCACTTGCTGCGCCCCTGGCCCAGCCCGGTGCCGAACCAACCGCCGTTGGCGATGGCGTAGCGGGCCTGCACCATCTGGTAGCAGAGCTCCTCCCGGCACTGCTCCAGCGGTGGTGGACTGATGAACATGGTCAGTCGTTGCAGGCGGTAGTTTTCCTCGCCCCGGACGCCGGAGCCGGCGCCGAGCGAGGCCACCGCGACCAGCAGGCCGATGCCGGCCAACCCGATCGCGCTGAGCGTGGCGAAGACCCGCAACCGCACCCCCGCCGCCCAGAGCAGGCCGACGACCAGCGCCAGCATGCAGAGCATGCTGCCCAGGTCGTTGTAGCCGACCAGGACGAACATCAGGCCCACCACCGGGAACAGCGGGGTGGCCAACTCCCGCCACCAGCCCAGCGCCGCGCCCTTGCGGGCCAGCACGTACGCCCCCCACAGCACCAGCGCGAACTTCGCCAGCTCGGAGGGCTGCAGTCCGACACTACCGACGTACAGCCCGAGCAGCCCGGCCTCCAGCGGCCCGATCCGCGCCGGCGCACCGGTCAACCGCCCGTACGCCACCAACAGGTTCAGCAGCACCAGCAGCCCCACCGCGATGGCCAGCGTCGGCCGGCCCAGCGCCCGGTAGGTGCGGGCCGGCAGGCGCTGGCACACCCAGAACGCCACGATGCCGATCACCGCGAAGATCGCCTGCTTGGTCAGCGAGGCCGAGGCGTTGCCGTCCCTGGCATAGTCGAGCACGCTGGTGGCCGAGAAGACCATGGTGAGGCCGATCAGCAGCAGCAGCCCGGAGCTGGCCAGCAGCAGATGGTACGAGGCCAGCGGCCGGGCCAGCAGGCCCCGCAACGCGGCCAGCCCGCCCACCGCGTCCAGCCCGCGCCACGGCCCACCGTCGGACCCCGTACCGCCGGCGGCGCCCGCCCCCACCGAGCGCGAGCCATCCCCCGCTCCCGCCGAGCGCGAGCCCTCCCCCGACCCCGCAGAACGCGAGCCATCCCCCGAACCAGATCCCGCAGAACGCGAGCCGCTTCCCGAACCCGATCCGGCCGTCCGCGAAGCACCCCCCGGGCCCGACCCCGCCGAACGCGAGGCGTCATCGGTCCGCACTCCGGTGCCGGCCCGCGCAGCCCGGCCCGCCGTACCGGCAGCCTCGCCCGGCATCCCGCCGCCCGCACCCGACCCACCGGCCCGGCCCGGCGCACCGCCACTCCGCCGCCGGCCACCCGACTCCACGCCGCTCTCTTCCCGCGCCTCCCCCACAGCGCCATCATCGCCGCTGCCGGCACCCCACACCGCCGGTATCCCCCACTCGGCGTGTCGCACTTGCCTCACCCACCCCACCCACCCCCACCCCTGCCCCTCGCCCGGGTTGATCAAGAGGTTTGCGTCACCGAGCGGCCGGAATCCCGACGCAAACTTCTTGATCAGCCCCAACGAAGGGGGTTTGGGGTGGGGGGTTAGCCCATGTTGGCTAGGAAGTCGCTGTAGAAGAGGCCCAGGGCGATGGCTACGCCGATACCGGCGATGATCCAGAAGCGGACCACGATGTTGACCTCGCTCCAGCCGGCCAGCTCGAAGTGGTGCTGGAGGGGGGACATCCGGAACACCCGCTTGCCGGTGGTCTTGAAGGAGATGATCTGGATGACCACCGACATCGTGATGATCACGAACAGGCCACCGATGATCAGGAGCAGCAGGATGGTACGGGTGGACATCGCCATGCCGGCGATCAGTCCGCCCAGGCCCAGCGCGCCGGTGTCGCCCATGAAGATCCGGGCCGGCGAGGTGTTCCACCACAGGAAGCCCACGCAGGCCCCGGCCGCCGCCCCGGCGATCAGCGCGATCTCCAGCGGATCCCGCACCGTGTAGCAGTAGTTGTTCGGGTTGGCGGTGTACGCCGGGTCGGCGCACCAGTGCCGGTACTGCCAGAACGCGATCACCGCGTACGCCCCGAGGACCATCACCGACGCACCGGTGGCCAGGCCGTCGAGCCCGTCGGTGAGGTTCACCCCGTTCGTCGCCGCCATCACCACGAAGATGAAGATGATCACCGCGCCGATCTTGGTGACGTCCAGCGCCGGGATGTCCCGGATGAAGCTCAGCGTGGTGCTGCCGACCGTCTCGGTGTTGGTCACCGCGCCGGAGGCGTCGGTCATGGTGGACGGGAACCAGAGCGCGATCACACCGAACACCGCGCCGACCAGGATCTGTCCGAGCAGCTTGCCGCGGGCGCTCAGGCCACCGCTGTGCCGCTTGCGCACCTTGAGGAAGTCGTCGATGAAACCGACCGCGCCGCAGAAGACCATCAAGCCCAGCAGCACCAGCGCCGTGATGGTCGGCTCGACCTGGGCGATCTGCGCGTCCGGCAGGGTGGTCAACGCCAGGTGACCGGCGACGTACGCGATCACGGTGGCGAGGATGAACACCACGCCGCCCATGGTCGGCGTGCCCTTCTTGCCCTGGTGCATCTGCGGACCGTCGGTCCGGATCGGCTGGCCCGCCTTCAGCCGGGTGAAGACCCGGATCGCGATCGGGGTGCAGAACAGCGAGACGAGGAAGGCCACCCCGATGGCCACGATGACCGCTCTCACGCCGCGCCACCCCCGGCCGCCGGCGTGTCCGTACCGGCCCCGACGGCGTCGGCACGCAGCGCGTCGGCCACCTCCCAGGTCCGGTACCGGGACCCCTTCACCAGGACGACGTCGCCCGGCCGTAGCTCGCTGCGCAGCACCTCGACGGCCGCCGCCTGATCGGTGAGCAGCACCGATTCTCCTCCCCAGTCACCTACCGATGTCGCCCCGTGGTGGATCGGCGCCGCCGCCTCGCCGACCACGAGCAGCCGGGCGACGCCCAGCTCGGCCGCGAGGCGGCCCATGTCGGCGTGCCCCTGCGTCTCGAACTCACCCAGCTCGGCCATGTAGCCGAGCACCGCGACCGTACGCCGTCCCGCTCCGACGCCGGCCAGCGCACGCAGCGCCACCGCCATCGACGCCGGGTTGGCGTTGTACGAGTCGTCGATCACGGTCACCCCGTCGGTGCGCTCGAAGACGTCCATCCGACGGGTGGAAACCAGACCCAGCGCGCCCAGCGCGATGGCCGTCTCGGCCAGCGGCATGCCCAGCTCACGGGCCACCGCCGCGGCGGCGAGGGTGTTGGACACCTGATGCCGCCCGGTCAGCCCGAGCCGCACCGGCGCACTGCCCTCCGGCGTCACCAGGGTGTACGCGGGCCGCCCCCGCTCGTCCAGCGTCACGTCCACGGCCCGCACGTCGGCGTGCGCCGCCTCGCCATAGCGGACCACCCGGGCCGCCGTACGGCTGGCCATCGCGTCGACCAGCGGATCGTCGGCGTTGAGCACCGCCAGGCCGTCCGCCGGCAACGCCTCGACCAGTTCACCCTTGGCCAGCGCGATGTTCTCCTGCGAACCGAACTCGCCGATGTGCGAGACCCCGACGTTGAGCACCACGGAGATGCGCGGCGGCGCCACCTCGCACAGGTACCGCACGTGACCGATGCCCCGGGCGCCCTTCTCCAGCACCAGGTAGCGCGTCGACGGTCCGGCCTGCAACGCGGTGTACGGATGGCCCAGCTCGTTGTTGAACGACCCGGGCGGCGCCACCGTCTCCCCCAGCCGCGCGGTCAGCTGGGCGATCAGGTCCTTGGTGGTGGTCTTGCCGGACGAACCGGTCAACCCGATCACGGTCAGCCCGGGCAGCCGGTCCACCACGGCCCGGGCCAACCGGGCCATCGCGGTCAGCGGATCGGCGACGATGACCATCGGCACGCCGGGCACCTCGCGGCTGCCCAGTACCGCCACCGCACCCGCCTCGACAGCCGTACCGGCGAAGTCGTGCCCGTCCACCTTCTCGCCGTCGAAGGCGACGAAGAGACCGCCGGAGGCGACCTTGCGGGAGTCGAACTCCACCGCGCCGACGACCTGCGCGGCGGGGTCGGCGGCGACCAGCCGCCCGTCGACGGCCGACGCGATCTCGGCCAGGCTCAATGCGATCATCGCTGGCCTCCCAGGCTGCCGAAGCGGGCCCGCAGCGCGTCGGCCAGTTCGGTCACGTCGTCGAACGGGTACACCTCACCGGCGATCTCCTGGCCCCGTTCGTGGCCCTTGCCGAGCACCGCCACCACATCGCCGGGGGCGGCCTGGCGGACCGCCTCGTCGATCGCCGCGCGCCGCCCGGCCACCTCGACGATCCGGGCCTGCGTGCCGGCCCCGCACGCGCCGGCCAGCACCTCGGCGCGGATCGCCGCGGGTTCCTCCGTACGCGGGTTGTCATCGGTCACCAGCACCACGTCGGCCCCCTCCGCGGCGGCGGCGCCCATCGTCGGCCGCTTACCCCGATCCCGGTCACCCCCCGCACCGATCACGCAGATCAGCCGGCCGCTGCTGAGTTCACGCAGCGCGGCCAGGACGGCCACCACCGCGTCGGTCTTGTGCGCGTAGTCGACGACTCCGCGAACTCCGCCGGCCACCCCCACCGACTCCAACCGGCCGGGTACGCCGCCACAGTCGGCCACGCCCCGCACCGCAGTGGCCGCGTCGACCCCGGCGGCGACCAGCAGGGCGATGGCCAGCAGAGCGTTCGCCACGTTGTGCCGCCCGGGCAGCGCCACCCCGGCGTCCAGCACCAGCCCGCCTGGGCCGTGGGCGGTGAACCGCTGGGCGTACCCCGTGCCGCCGACGTGCTCGGCCCACCAGGTGGCGGCCGGGTCACCGGCCGCCGAGAAGCTGACCGTGGCGGGCTTGAACAGGTCCTTCAACGCCGGATCGTCATGGTTGAGCACCTCGACGGCGCAGCGGCCGTCGAACAGGCGGGCCTTGGCCGCGAAGTAGTCCGCCGAGTCGGCGTGGAAGTCGAGGTGGTCGGAGCCGAAGTTGGTCCAGCCCCCGACGTCGAACCGCACCCCGCCGACCCGACCCATCGCCAGGGCGTGGCTGGACACCTCCATGACCACGGCGGTGACCCCGCGCTCCACCGCCGCCGCGAGCATCGCGTGCAGATCGGTCGCCTCCGGCGTGGTCCGGACGCTGTCCAGCACCAGGTCGCCGAGGCGGGTCTCCACGGTGCCGATCAGCCCGGTGGTGTGCCCGGCAGCGCGCAGCCCCGACTCGACGAGGTACGCCGTCGAGGTCTTGCCGGCGGTGCCGGTCACCCCGATCACGGTCAGCTGTTCGGTCGGATCACCGTAGATGGCCGAGGCGAGGGTGCCGAGCACCGCACGCGGGTCGGCCACCACCAGGGTCGGCAGACCGTGGTCGGCGGCCAGGTCGGCGCCGGCCGGGTCGGTGAGCACCGCCACCGCGCCGGCCGCCGCCGCGGCGGCGACGAACTCCGCGCCGTGCCGGCGGGCGCCGGGCAGGGCCGCGTACAGATCGCCAGGGTGGACCTCCTGGCTCGCGTGGGTCACCCCGGTCACCACCGGATCGGCGTTGGTGGGGGACGCCACGGCGAGCCGGGCGGCTAGGTCACCGAGCCGGATTCCGGTCACGGTACGGGGACGAGGATTGCCGCGCACGGCGTCAGACCCTACCCGGTCGCCCGGTCCGGGCCGCACGGCGCGCCTGAATCTCCGCCACAGGGAGTCGAACCGCAGGTCGGCGAGGGCTGCGCGCAGCGGGCAGGATCGACTCACCGGCGCAGATCACCTGAGCCGGCGACCCGGTATCCGCCCGACCGCCCTAAGTGAGCGTCCGGGAACTCTGATTACCAGTTGCCGGTGCGGGCGAGGCGGCGTGTCATTGTCATGATCATGGCGATGTGGATCATGGCTTCGTGGTGGTCGGGTCGGGTTTCGTAGTCGCGTACGCAGCGGCGATGTTTGCTGATCCAGGCGAACGTTCTCTCGACCACCCAGCGGCGGGGTAGGACGACGAAGCCTGGCTCGGTGCGTGTGACGATTCGGACGCTCAGCTGCAGGACGGTTCGGGACCAGATGAGGAGTCGTCCGGTGTATCCGGCGTCGGCCCAGACCAGGGTGATGCTGGTGAAGCGTTCACGGAGTCGGGCGAGGAGCCGGTGGGCGGCGTCGCGGTCTTGGAGTCCGGCCATCGTGACGACCACGGCCAGGAGCAGGCCGCCGGTGTCCACGGCAAGGTGTCGTTTCGTTCCGTTGATCTTCTTGCCGGCGTCGTATCCGCGACTGGTGCGGGGCACGGTGTCCGCGCCTCGCACCGACTGGGAGTCGATGATCGCCGCGGTCGGTTGCGGGTCGCGGCCCTCGTAGACACGGACCAGATCGCGTAGCGCGTCATGGACGGCCTGCCACACGCCGGCCTTGGCCCAGGCGCGGAATCGGTCGTAGACGGTGCTCGGGGGCGGGAACCCGACCGGTAGTTGCCGCCACGCGACCCCGCCCCGCACCAGGTAGAAAATCGCGTCCAGGACCAGGCGACGGCAATGTTTCTCCGGCCGCCCGCCCCGCCCGCCGGCGTTGCCCGGCGCGGGCAGTAGCGGCTCGATGATCGCCCACTGGGCGTCAGTCATCGAGGACGACGGGTAGAACCCGCAGGTCGACGACGCTGACACGCCGCCCGGGTGGGCCGGGCAGGACACGCAGACACACGCAGGCGACAATGACACGACGAGCTCCTGGTAAACGGCTGGCCTAGACAACCGCCGATCTACCAGGAGCTCGCCTCATATCGATCCACTACACGCCACGCTTCACCGCGTTGTGACCATGCACCCTGCCAAGTTCCCGGACGCTCACTAAGGGAACACGGTGAACTTCGGCGCCGGTTCGGCCGACGGCGGTACCTTGAAGTGCCGGAGGGTGAAGGTCATCATGTCCCGGAACGCCGGGGCCGCGACCTTTCCGCCACCGCCACTCGGGCTGTGTACGAACACCGCGATCACGTACCGCGGGTTCTCCGCCGGCGCCATGCCGATGAACGAGCCGACGTCGCCGGGCTGCTTCTTGCCGTCGACCAGCCGGTAGCCGGTGCCGGTCTTACCGGCGATGCGGTAGCCCGGGACCGCCGCGGCCAGGCCGGTGGCGTTCTCCACGGTGGTGACCGCCTCCATCATCGTCCGCAACGCGGCGGCGTTGTCCGGGCTGAGCACCTGGCGGGTCGTCGGTGCCTCGGTCGCGGTCCGCTTTCCGTCCGGACCGATCACCTCTTTGACCAGGTGCGGCTGGATGTACGTGCCGTCGTTGGCGATGGCGGCGTACGCGGCGGCCATCTGCAACGGCGTGGCGTCCACGCTGTGCCCGATCGGCACCGACCCGCGCGACGAGTCGCTCCACTCCGACAACGGCAGCAGCCGGCCGCTGGCCTCACCGGGCATGCCGACCCCGGTCGGCTTGCCCAGGCCGAACCGCCGCTGGTAGTCGAGCAGCCGCTCCGGGCCGAGCTTGTCGGCGATCTGGATGGTGCCGACGTTGGACGAGTAGGCCATCATCCCGGCCACGCTCATCCGCCGGCCGTTCGCGAAGTGCGTGTCCGGGAACCAGGTGTCGCCCTTGCGGATGGCGTTGGCCACCGGGAACGACGTGTCGGAGGTGATCACACCTTCCTGGAGGGCGGCCCCGAACGTGATCGCCTTGTGCACCGAGCCCGGATCGACCACGAAACTGGTGGCCGCGTCCTCCCGGTCGGTCGGTTCGCTGGGCAGCGGCTTCGCGGCGTTGTAGGTGGGGTGGCTGGCCTGGGACAGCACCTCGCCGGTACGGGCGTCCAGCACGATGGCCGCCGCGGTGCTGGCCTGCACCGCCTTCGCCTGCTCGCTGAGGATCCGCTGGGTGACGTACTGCAGATCCCGGTCGATGGTGAGCCCCAGGGAACTGCCCGGCTTGGCCGGCGTGGTGCGGCTGTAGCCGCCGGGGATGGGCGCACCGAGGCCGATCTCGAAGACCCGTTCGCCGTCCTCGCCGTGCAGCAGGTCGTCGTAGCGCGCCTCCAGCCCCTCCAGCCCGGCCATGTCGTCGCTGGTGAAGCCGATCAGGTTGGCGGCCAGGTCACCGCCGGGCACCTCGCGGCGCTCGTCCCGCTGGGTGTAGATGCCGGGCAGGTCGAGCGCGACGATCTCCCGGGCGCGGGCGATGTCCACCCCACGGGCCAGGTACTCGAACCGCGAGTCGACGCCGTTGATCCGCTTGCGGGGTTGCATCCGGTTCGCCAGTTCCGAGGCCGGGATGCCCAGCAGCGGGGAGAGGGTCCGCGCGGTCGCCGGTATGTCGGTCACCTGGGTGGGATCGGCGTACACGTAGCGGGCCTCGACGCTGTGGGCCAGGGCCGCGTCGTCCCGGTCGTAGATCGCCCCGCGCGGCGCGGGCAACTGCACGGTCCGCAGCCGGTCGGCCCGACCGCCGTCGGCGTATGCCGGTGTGTCGACCGTCTGGAGCACGACGAGCCGGATTCCGATCGCGACGAACATGGCCATGGCCAGCGCGGTACCCAGTCGCAGTCGGCGATTCGGGTCGGCGAGCCGGGGCGGGCGGGGTGGCTTGCGGGGGGCCCGTCGGGCGGGCGGGCGGTCCGGGCGACGTGGTTCCCGACCGGCGACCCGGCGCCGGGGTGGGGCGGCCGCCGGCTCGTCGCCGGGGATGCGGGCGGTGACGGTACGGACCACGCCGGACCGTCCGGCGCCGCCGTCCCGACGGGCCGGGCCGGGCTGCCGGCCGGCCACCCGGCCGCCGTCGAGGACCTGCAACGCCGGCCGGAACGGATCCTGTGACCGGCTGCTGCGCGGCGTACGCCGCTGCTCGGCCCGGCCGCCCGCCGGGCTGGCCCCCTCGCGGATGGTGCGCCCCCGGGGGGTGTACGCGCGGGCGTCGGAGATGCCTCCGATGCCCGACTCCGCGCCCCGCTCCCCGGCACCACGCCCCGACGCACTCCGCTCACCCGGCTCACGGGACGATCCGCGCCGGGAGCCTGTGGCATCCCGGCGCGGATCATCCGATCTTGGCGGCACGGCCTACCCCTCCGCGCCCTGGGTGCTCGTGATCGACGCCTGCCCGCCGGCCGGCTGCGGCACGCTCAGCAGCTTGCCGTCCGGCAGCCGGATCAGCGCCGGCTCGCCGGACTCGACGAGCCCCAGCTTGCGGGCCTGCGCGGCCAGGTTGCCCGGCGCCTCGGCCTCGGCGATCTGCTTGGTCAGCTGCTGCTGCTCCACGTCGAGCTTGGCCTGCTGTTGCTGGAGTTCCAGCAACCGGAAGGCATTCTCGTTGATCTTCGTGTTGACCGCGAGGATGCCCAGCACCCCGCCGACGACCAGCACCACGACCAGTGCCGCGAAGGGCGCCCGGGGCACCCGTACCGGCGGCGGCGGGGCGACCCGCAGTCGCGGCGACTCCGTCCGCTGCGGCTCGGTGCCGGCCCGCTCGACCGGACGCAGGGCGGCGCTGCCCTGGGTGGGGAACTCGCGCGCCCCCCGGGCGCGAGTCTCCTCCAGCCGGCTCACCCGATCCGTACGCCGGGTGGTCTCCCCGGTTCCCCGGGCCCGCTCCGCCGCGATCCGGCCCCCCGACCGCGGTACGCGCTGCCCGACGCCGGCGACATTCCGGCGCTTCTCCACGCTCATGTTCCCTCCCCCTCTTCGTCCGTCGTCTCCCCCGGCCCCCGCCGTGGATCCGGTTCGGATCCGGTGGCCGTTCCCGTCCCCGGTTGGTGCATCGCCTTGACCCGGCGGCGGTACCGTTCGCGGTCGGTACGCCCCTGCTGCCGGGCCTGCGGGTCGATCCGTTCCGCCGCCCGCAGCCGCACTGAGGCGGCCCGCGGGTTGGCGGCGACCTCCGCCTCCCCGGGCAGCTCCGCGCCCCGGCTGAGTAGCCGGAACGTCGGCTCCGACCCGGGCAGTTCGACCGGGAGGTCGACCGGGCCGGTGCTCCGGACCCGGTCGGCGAGCGCCTGTTTGGTGAGCCGGTCCTCCAGCGAGTGGTAGGACAGGACCACCAGGCGACCGCCGACGGAAAGTCGGTCCAGGGCGGCGGGCAACGCCGTCTCCAGCGCTGCCAGTTCCCTGTTTACCTCGATCCTCAAAGCCTGAAACGTTCTCTTTGCCGGGTGTCCACCGGTTCGTCGGGCTGGTGCGGGTATGGACTCCCGAACCAGCTCGGCCAGCCGCGCCGACGAGGTGATCCGGCCCCGGTCCCGCTCCCGGATGATCGCCGAGGCGATCCGGCCGGCGAACTTCTCCTCGCCGTACACCCGCAACACCCGGGCCAGCTCCGGATGGGTGTACGTGTTGACCACCTCTTCGGCGGTCACCCCCCGGGTCTGGTCCATCCGCATGTCCAGCGGCGCGTCCTGTGCGTAGGCGAACCCGCGGTCGGGCGCGTCGAGCTGCAACGAGGAAACGCCGAGGTCGAACAGGACACCATCGACGGTCGGATAGCCCAGCCGGTCGAGCACCTCGGGCAGCTCGTCGTAGACGGCGTGCTCCAGGTGGACCCGATCGGCGAACCGGGCCAGCCGTACCCGGGCGTGGGCGAGTGCCTCGGTGTCCCGGTCCAGGCCCACCAGGATCGTCTCCGGATGCGCCTGTAGGACCGCCTCGGCATGACCGGCCAGACCCAGCGTGGCGTCGACGTGCACCGTGCGCCCAGCCCGGCCCAGTGCGGGGGCGAGCAGCTCGAGACACCGCTCAAGCAGCACCGGCACGTGCGTGCCGCGTAGCTCCCCCATGTCGACCCCCACTGGCTTGACCTAACTGGTTATCCGCGTCCTGTTCGTCGGACGACGCCGTGCCGTCGTACCGCCAGATCCCCATCCGCTCCCCGCCCGCTCGTCAGGCCACGGCCCTCCGTGTCGGATCGTGCGCCTGGCACCGGGGAAGGGATGCCAGGAACTCGAAAGCGGCTGGAGATCTCGCAGTACGTCGGGCGTCGTCACGCCCTACAGACCGCCGGGCAGCACCCCTTCCTCGATGTCGGCGAAGTCGTCTTCGCTCTCGGCGAGATAGGTCTCCCAGGCGACCTTGTCCCAGATTTCCACCCGGGTGCTCGCGCCGATGACCACCAGGTCCCGGTCGAGCGCCGCGTAGCTGCGCAGGTGCGCCGGGATGGTCACCCGGCCCTGCTTGTCGGGCACTTCGTCGTGTGCGCTGGCGAAGAAGACCCGGCTGTAGGCCCGAGCGGCCTTGTGTGTCATCGGCTGCGCACGCAACTGCTCCGCGATTCGCTGGAACTCAGGCGTCGGAAAGACGTAGAGGCAGCGCTCCTGCCCTTTGGTGATCACGACACCCCCCGCCAGCTCATCCCGAAACTTCGCCGGAAGGATCAACCGGCCCTTGTCGTCCAGGCGTGGGGTGTGGGTGCCGAGAAACATCGGCCCAACCCCCTCGCCCTTTAGCGGCGTTCGCGCGCCGCTGACCCCCCGGGCCGGTGGGCCCTCCCGGCCTCACCAATGCGCCCCACTCTACTCCACTTCCCTCCACCCGCAACCAGATTCGACCGCGTGGCGCGCCGCGCCGGACGACAAAACCGCACGTCAGCCGGGGTGGAGCGAAGTGGAGGGCCGGACGGGCGGCCGGGCCCGGTCCGCTATCCGACATAGATCGACTCCGGCCGGCCGAGCGGCGCCGGCCGCATCGCCGACAAAGGCCACCCGAACGGATCGGCGATCTGACCCCTGCCGTGGTCCGGTAACCTCGCTCGCGTGACAGACGCGAGGATGCCCCTGCGGGCGAAGGTGGCCAGCTCCGTGTCTCGGACCGCTGCGGCGCTGTCGCGGGCCGCGGGCCGTGGCGACGGCTCGGTGATCGGCGGCTGGCTCGGCCTGAAGATCGACCCGGACCTACTGGCCCACCTATCGGCCGGACGCGCCATCGCGCTGGTCTCCGGCACCAACGGCAAGACGACCACCACCCGACTGGCCGCCGCGGCGGTCGGCGTGCTCGGCAGGGTCGCCACCAACTCGTTCGGCGCCAACATGCCCACCGGCCACACCTCCGCCCTGGCGAAGGCGGGCAGCACCCCGTACGCCGTGCTGGAGGTCGACGAGCACTACCTCGCGCAGGTGATCGAGGCGACCGAGCCGCACGTCGTGGCGTTGCTCAACCTCTCCCGCGACCAGCTGGACCGCGCCAAGGAGGTCGCCATGATGGCGCAGCTCTGGCGCGCGGCGCTGATCCGCCACCCGGACATCCGCATCGTCGCCAACGCCGACGACCCGATGGTGGTCTGGGCGGCCACCCCGCCGGCCAGCCACGACCAGCGGATCGTCCCGCCGCACGTCACCTGGTTCTCCGCCGGGCAGCGCTGGCACGACGACTCCTGGGTCTGCCCCGAGTGCGGGTCCACCATCCAGCGCTCCGGCGAGCAGTGGTGGTGCACCGGCTGCCCGCTGCGCCGGCCGGATCCGCAGTGGACCGTGGACGACGAGGGCGTCGTCGACCCGACCGGCGCCTGGTACAAGGTCAAGCTCCAGCTCCCCGGCAAGGTCAACGTCGGCAACGCGGCCACCGCGCTGGCCCTCGCCGCCGAGTTCGGGGTACGCCCGTTCGACGCGGTCCCCCGCCTGGCCGACGTCACCTCGGTCGCCGGCCGGTACGCCCAGGTCGTTCGGGACGGGCGTACGGTCCGGCTGCTGCTGGCCAAGAACCCGGCCAGTTGGCTGGAGGCGTTCGACATGGCCGACGAGGCGCCGACACTGCTGTCCATCAACGCGCGGGATCCCGACGGGCTGGACACCTCGTGGCTGTTCGACGTCGACTTCGCCCCGCTGCGCGGACGCCAGGTGCTGATCACCGGCGACCGGGCGTACGACCTGGCGGTCCGCCTCGACGTCAACGACGTGCCCTTCCAGCACGTACGCACGTTCGACGAGGCCATCCAGGCGGTGCCGCCCGGGCGGCTGGAGGTCATCGCGAACTACACCGCGTTCCAGGACATCCGAGCGGAGTTGGACCGTGTCAACTGAGACCCTGCGCATCGTCTGGATCTACCCCGACCTGCTGTCCACCTACGGCGACCGGGGCAACATGCTGATCCTGGCCCGGCGGGCACGCCAGCGCGGGTTCCCCATCGAGGTGCTGGAGGTCCGCTCCGACCAGGCGTTGCCCACCACCGCCGACATCTACCTGATCGGTGGCGGCGAGGACGGGCCGCAGGCGCTCGGGGCACAACGGCTGCTCGCCGACGGCGGGCTCCACCGGGCGGTGGCCCAGGGTTCGGTGGTGTTCGGGGTCTGCGCCGGCTACCAGCTGCTCGGCACCTCGTTCTTCGCCAAGGGCACCCAGTACCGCGGCCTGGAACTGCTCGACCTCAGCTCCGACCGGGGTGAGACGCGCGCGGTCGGCGAACTCGCCGGTGACATCGACGCCCGGTTGGGCGTACCGCCGTTGACCGGCTTCGAGAACCACGGCGGCCGGACCCGGCTCGGCCCCGAGGTCTCCCCGCTGGCCCGGGTCACCGCCGGCATCGGCAACGACGGCGCCACCGAGGGGGCATGGCGGGGCAAGCTGCTCGGCACGTACTCCCACGGGCCGGCGCTGGCCCGCAATCCGGCCCTGGCCGACCTGCTGCTGCGCTGGGCCACCGGCGCCCAGCAGCTGCCGCCGCTGGACGACACCTGGGCCGACCGGCTGCGGGCCGAACGTCGGGCCGCGGTGGCCGCTGCCGCCCGGCCATGATCCCGGCCGTCCGACGGCTGCTCGACAAGAGGCGATCGGCGGACCCGCACGGGTCCCGGGTCGCCGTCAGGCCGTCGGTCGTCCGGTTCTTCCTGCTGCTGCTCCTGCTCGCCGGGTTCGGGGTGACGCTGTTACTGGTGCCGCACCCCGACCCGACGGCCCTGCCCCGGTTCGGCGACCAGCTGGGCGGCCTCGCCCCGGTCGCCGGCATCCTCGGCGGAGCCCTGCTGCTGGTGGCGCTGGTCCCGCGTACGTTCATCACCCTGGCCGCGGGCGCCGTCTTCGGCGCCCTGGAGGGTGCCGCGTACGCGCTGGGCGCCGCCCTGCTGGCGGCGGCGATCGGCTTCGTCGTGGGCCGGCTGCTGGGGCGTGACTTCGTCGCGGAGCGCGTCCGGGGCCGGTTGGCCCGGCTGGATCGCTGGTTCACCCGGCAGAGCGTGCTCGGGGTGATCACCGTACGGCTGCTGCCGATCTCCGGGTTCGGCCTGGTCAGCTACGGCTACGGCACCACCGGCGCACGGATCCTGCCGTTCCTCGTCGGCAGCGTGATCGCCTCCGCCCCGACGGCGTTCGGCTACGCGGCGGTCGGCGCCGCCGCCACCAGCCCCGGCGAGGTCAACTGGCTCGCCGCCACCCCGGCCGCGCTGGGCTTCATCGCCAGCGCGGTCCTGCTCACCCGCTGGTGGCGCGCCGAACGCCGGCACCGCCACCCCGACCCCACCTGACCGCACCCACCCGCGCTCCCCACCTAACCCGAGCACGCCCCTCACCCCACCCCACCCCACCCCCACCCCCACCCTCGCCCTCCGAGCCCACCCCCACCCTCGCCCTCGCCCTCCGAGCCCACCAAGATCCGCACAACTTCAGGGAAAGTGCTGCCTCCCGGCGGGCCTGAGGCAGCACTTTCCCTGAAATTGTCGACAGCGTCGGTGCGGGCGCCCACCCGCGCTCCCCACTCGCCGCGACTCGCCGCAACCGGGGTCACCGGGTGAGGCCGACCAGGGCGGCCAGCCGCGCCACGCCGGCCGGTGCGGGCCGCCCTCGGGCAATCTCGGCCAGGACGCCTCCCACCGGCCCGCGGCCTCGTGCCCTCGTCCACTTCACCTTCGACTGCGGCATGCTCGCCGGGCTCGGTGATATTCACCTGTCCGGTCAGGAGTTGGAGGACGTGGCCTTCGTGCCGCCGGAACACGCCGCGCGTCTTCTTCCCGCCAATGTCGCCCCACGGGTACCCGCCGCAGCACGGGCCCGCACCGGACCCGCACCGGCGTACCTTGCCGGTGGGCTCCCGTACCCGTCGACTGCTCAGGGATGACCGGCGCCGAACCCGGATCGAACCCGACCATGGGCGGGGCGTTGCTACCTATCGTCGGGCGTTAACAAGGGGCCCCTGCTATACGCGAGGCGTTAACAAGGGCCCCTTCCTTACATCTCACACCACGACCGACACCATGCGGCCGGGGATGACGATGACCTTGCGCGGTTCCTTGTCGGCCAGCACGCCGGCCACGGCCGTCAGCGCGGCCGACCGGACGTCGTCCTCGGTCGCGTCGGCGGGCAGCTCGATGCGGCCCCGGACCTTGCCGTTGACCTGGACCGGGTAGGTGACCGTCTCGGCGACCAGCAGGGCCGGATCGGCGACCGGGAAGTCGGCGTAGGTCAGCGAGGTGTCGTGGCCCAGCCGGCGCCACAGTTCCTCGGCGACGTGCGGGGCGACCGGGGCCAGCATCAGCACCAGCGGTTCGGCCACCTCGCGGGGCGTACGGTTCAGCCGGGTCACCCCGTTGGTCAGCTCGATCAGCTTGGCGATCGCGGTATTGAACCGGATCCCCTCCATGTCGCCCCGGACGCCGTCGATCACCTTGTGCAGCAGCCGCCGGGTCGCCTCGTCGGCCGGCTCGTCGGTGACCCGCGACTCGCCGGTCTGCTCGTCGACGACGGCCCGCCAGACCCGTTGCAGGAACCGGTACGAGCCGACCACCGCCCGGGTCTCCCACGGGCGGGACACCTCCAGCGGACCCATCGACATCTCGTACACCCGGAAGGTGTCGGCGCCGTACGCCTCGCACATCTCGTCCGGGGTGACGACGTTCTTCAGGGACTTGCCCATCTTGCCGTACTCGCGGTTGACCTGGACGTCGCCCAGGAAGAAGCCGCCGTCCCGCTCGGCGACCTCCTCGGCCGGGACGTACGCGCCCCGGGCGTCGGTGTACGCGTACGCCTGGATGTAGCCCTGGTTGAACAGCTTGCGGAACGGCTCGTACGACGACACGTGGCCCAGGTCGTAGAGCACCTTGTGCCAGAACCGGGCGTACAGCAGGTGCAGCACGGCGTGCTCGGCACCGCCGACGTACAGGTCGACGCCGCCGCAGTCGCCCTCACCGCGCGGCCCCATCCAGTACCGCTCGTTCTCCGCGTCGACGAACCGTCCGTCGTTGGTCGGGTCCAGGTAGCGCAGCTCGTACCAGCAGGAGCCGGCCCACTGCGGCATCACGTTGGTCTCCCGGGTGTACCGCTTGGGTCCGTCACCCAGGTCCAGCTCGACCTCGACCCAGTCGCGGCGGCGTGACAGCGGCGTCTCCGGGTCGCTGTCGGCGTCCTCCGGATCGAAGGTGCGCGGGGAGAAGTCGTCCACCTCGGGCAGCTCGACCGGCAGCATCTCCTCGGGCAGCGCGATGGCGGCGCCGTCGGCGTCGTACACGATCGGGAACGGCTCGCCCCAGTAGCGCTGCCGGCTGAACAGCCAGTCCCGCAGCCGGTAGGTGGTCGCGCCCTGACCGGCGTCGTTCGCCTCCAACCAGGCGATGATCCGGGCCTTGGCGTCGGCCACCCCCAGGCCGTCCAGGTCCAGGCCGCGCTCGGGCGCGGCGCTGTTGATCGCCGGGCCGTCCCCGGTGTACGCCTTGCCGTCGAAGCCCTCCGACGGCTGCACGGTACGCACGATCGGCAGCTCGAAGACCTCTGCGAACTCCCAGTCCCGCTCGTCCTGGGCGGGCACCGCCATGATCGCGCCGGTGCCGTAGCCGGCCAGTACGTAGTCGGCGATGAAGATCGGGATCTGCCCGCCGGTGACCGGGTTGGTGGCGTACGCGCCGATGAAGACGCCGGTCTTCTCCTTGGTGTCGGCCTGCCGCTCGACGTCGGTCTTGGCCGCCGCCGCCTTGCGGTACGCCTCGACGGCGGCCCGGGGGCTGGCGTGCCCGCCGGTCCACGCCTCCCGGGTGCCCTCCGGCCAGGCCGCCGGCACCAGGGTGTCGACCAGCTCGTGCTCGGGGGCCAGCACCATGTAGGTGGCGCCGAAGATGGTGTCCGGCCGGGTGGTGAAAACAGTGATGCGGGCCTCGCCCGCAGCACCGGAATCAGGGGTCACGGCCGGGAAGAAGATGTGTGCGCCCTGCGACCGGCCGATCCAGTTGCGCTGCATCAGCTTGATCGGCTCGGGCCAGTCCAGCTTGTCCAGGTCGTCCAGCAGCCGGTCGCCGTACGCGGTGATCCGCATCATCCACTGCTTCAGGTTGCGCTTGAAGACCGGGAAGTTGCCCCGCTCGGAGCGGCCGTCGGCGGTGACCTCCTCGTTGGCCAGCACCGTGCCCAGGCCGGGGCACCAGTTCACCGGCGCCTGCGACACGTACGCCAGCCGGTGGTCGTCGACGATCGCGCGACGCTCGGCGGGTGACAGGTCGGCCCACGGGCGACCGTCCGGGGTACGCCGGGTACCGCCGGCGAACTCGGCGATCAGCTCACTGATCGGGCGGGCCCGACCGGCGTCGCGGTCGTACCAGGAGTTGAAGATCTGCAGGAAGATCCACTGGGTCCAGCGGTAGAAGTCGGTGTCGATGGTCGCCACCGAACGCCGCTGGTCGTGGGCCAGACCCAGCCGGCGCAGCTGCTCCCGGTACCGCCCGATGTTGGCCTCGGTGGTGGTCCTCGGGTGGGTGCCGGTCTGCACCGCGTACTGCTCGGCGGGCAGGCCGAACGCGTCGAAGCCCATCGCGTGCAGCACGTTGCGCCCGGCCATCCGCTGGTAGCGGGCGAAACAGTCGGTGCCGATGTAGCCCAGCGGGTGCCCCACGTGCAGGCCGGCGCCGGACGGGTACGGGAACATGTCCAGCACGTACAGCTTCTCCGCGCCGGAACGCGGGTGGGCCGGGTCGGCCAACGGGCCGGACGGGTTCGGCGCGTGGAAGCTGCCCTCACGTTCCCAGACGTCCTGCCAGCGGCGTTCGATCTCGTCGGCCAGCGTCGCGGTGTACCGGAACGGTGGGGTGTCGCTCGTCGGCTCGCTCATGGCGTTCTCCTCGCGTCGCTCGGCCGAGTCTGTCGGAGTGCTGGCTGGTCCCGGGTCTGTCTCGCCGGCCCGCCCGGGGGACCGGCGGCGGGCACGAAAAAGCCCCTCACGCAGGAGGGGCCGCCGTGCTGTCGCGCGTTCAGCGCATCAGCACGGCTCGGTAAGAAGCAGGAAGACTCCGGCCATGTCCGGCAGTGTACCGCCATCGACCGCGCGGCCACCGCCCGCCGTCCAACACCGAACCATTCCGATGGTTCTCCCGTACAGAAGAGTGCGACCGCATAACGGTGGGCACTACCCCGCACTATCGCTGACATGCGTTCGGTGAATGACAAATCGCTGCGTAAGCACTCAAACACCTGCGGCGGTCGGCGTCTGCGACAAACATGGTTAGCCTGAGAGGCCAGTGAGATTGCTGCGGCAGACGAGGCTCGCACGTCGCGAACCCAACGGCGGGGCCAGGTGCTCTATACAGAGCTGCCGTGACGGCGACGAGGAGGAGGCCCGTGACACAACAGACCTGGGACGAAGTTGGCGGTCTGCTGCCGTACGACGAGTTCCGCGCCGCGAGCGACGCGATCGTGACCAACATCGAACAGGTCATCGAGGGCAAGACCGCCACCGTGCGGCTCGCCCTGGCCGTCCTGCTCGCTGAGGGTCACCTGCTCATCGAGGATGTGCCGGGGGTCGGCAAGACCAAGTTGGCCAAGGCCCTGGCCCGGTCGATCGACTGTTCGGTACGGCGCATCCAGTTCACCCCCGACCTGCTACCCAGCGACGTGACCGGGGTCAGCGTCTACAACCAGGAGACCCACGACTTCGAGTTCCGGCCGGGTGCCGTCTTCGCCAACCTGGTGGTCGGTGACGAGATCAACCGGGCCTCGCCGAAGACCCAGTCCGCGCTGCTGGAGTGCATGGAGGAGCGGCAGGTCACCGTCGACGGGGTGACGTACCAGCTCCAGACGCCGTTCATGGTGATCGCCACCCAGAACCCGATCGAGATGGAGGGGACGTACCCGCTGCCGGAGGCGCAGCGGGACCGCTTCACCGCCCGGATCGCCATGGGCTACCCGGATCCCACTGCCGAGCTGGCCATGCTCGACGGGCACGGCGCGGTGGACCCGTTGCCGGCCCTGCGGCCGGTCTCCGACGCCGACACGGTACGCCGGCTGATCGGGCACGTCCGGCAGGTGCACGTCGCCGACGCGGTCAAGCAGTACGCCGTCGACCTGGTCACCGCGACCCGCGAGTCGCCCGACCTGCGGCTCGGCGCGTCCCCCCGGTGCACGCTGCAACTGCTGCGCACCGCACGGGCCGTGGCCGCCCTCGACGGGCGCGACTACGTGCTGCCGGACGACCTCCAGGTGCTCGCGGTACCGGTGCTGGCGCACCGGCTCATCCCCACCGCCGACGCCCAACTCGCCCGGCGCACCACCGACGCGATCATCGCCGACATCGTGCACCGGCTGCCGCTGCCGCACGACCGCAAGCGCTCGCCGTACGAAAACCGGCCGCCGGCCGGCAACGGTCGGGCCCCGTTCGAGCCGCGGAGGCCGTGAGGTGCGGGACGGGCTGCGCGGACTGACCACCCGCGGCCGCTCGTTTCTGGCCGCCGCGGTGGCCGCGGCCATCTCCGCCGGCATCCTCGGCGAGAAGGACCTGCTCCGGGTGGCCGTGCTGCTGGCCGTACTGCCGCTGCTCGCCGCCCTCTACGTCGGGCGCAGCCGGTACAAGCTGGCCTGCCACCGCTCGTTGGAGCCGCACCGGATGCCGGTCGGCGCCAGCGCCCGGGTGGTGCTGCGGTTGCAGAACATGTCCCGGCTGCCCACCGGCACCCTGCTGCTGGAGGACCGGCTGCCGTACGCGCTGGGCAGCCGTCCCCGGGTGGTGCTGGAGCGGCTCGGCGCGCACCAGGCCAGTTCGGTGGCGTACACGGTGCGGGCCGACGTACGCGGCCGGTACGAGGTGGGCCCGCTGATCGTCCGGATGACCGACCCGTTCGGGCTGTGCGAACTCAGCCGGGCCTTCCCCGGCACCGACCGGCTCACCGTCGTACCGCAGGTGGTGCCACTGCCGTCGGTACGGCTGCCCGGCGAGTACACCGGCAGCGGCGAGAGCCGGGCCCGCTCGGTCGCCGTGCACGGCGAGGACGACGCGGCCACCCGGGAGTACCGGCGCGGCGACGACCTGCGCCGGGTGCACTGGAAGTCGACCGCCCGCACCGGCGAGCTGATGGTGCGGCGGGAGGAGCAACCCTGGGAGAGCCGGGCCACGGTGTTGCTGGACACCCGGGCGTACGGCCACCACGGTGACGGCCCGACGGCCAGCTTCGAGTGGGCCGTCTCGGCCGCCGCCAGCATCGCCGTCCACCTGCGCCAGGCCGGTTACAAGCTGCGCCTGGTCACCGGCGGCGGCGCGGACGTCGACGGGGGCGAGGGCGCCGGCGACGGTCTGCTGCTCGACCATCTCGCGGAGGTCCGGATGGACCAACGGGTCGAGATCACCACCCTCATGCAGCACGTCCGGCAGCGCTCCGACGGCGGCCTGATCATCGGCCTGTTCGGGTCGCTGAGCACCGCCGAGGCGGAACTGCTGGCCGGGCTGCGCGCCAACAACGCCACCTGTGTGTGCTTCCTGCTGGACAGCTCGGCCTGGCTCAACCTGCCGGCGCAAGCGCGGGCCGAGGCCGACCAGGCACACGACGCCGCCGCGCTGGTCCTGCTCCAGTCCGGTTGGCGGGTGATCGGCGTCGACCACGGCGGCCGGCTACCGGCGCTCTGGCCGCAGGCCGGCCGGGGCTCCCAGGGCTTCGCCCTGCGGGCGGCGATGGCCGAGACGGTGGCCGGCGGCGTGCGATGAACGGAAGGTCCCCCTCATGATCGCCCATCGGAACCTGGGCCTGGTGGCCGCCGCGGCGACGCTGCTCGCCGCCGCGCCCCTGTCGGCCATCTTCGAACGCTGGACGTGGCTGGTGCAGGCCGTCATCGCGGTGGCCGCGGTGGCCGCCTGCGCGGCGCTGGCCCGGCTCGGCCGGACCCCACTGTGGGCCCAGGTCCTCGCCATGCTGGGCGGCCTCACGCTCGCCCTGACCTGGCTGTTCCCCAGCGGCGCCGAGCTGCTGGCCATCCTGCCCACGCCGAGCACCTTCGGGCACTTCGCCGAGCTGCTCACCGGCTCGGTCGAGGACATGCGCTCCTACGGCGTGAAGGTCCCCGACACCGACCCGTTGCTGTTCGTCACCGTGCTCGGCATCGGTGCGGTGGCGGTGCTGGTGGACGTGCTCTGTGTCGGGTTGCGCCGGCCCGCCCTGGCCGGGCTGCCGATGTTGGCCATCTACTCGGTGCCGGTGGCGGTCTACGTGGACAGCGTCCCGCCGGTGCCGTTCGCGATCGGCGCCGCCGGCTTCCTCTGGCTGCTGGTGACGGACAACGTGGACCGGGTCCGCCGGTTCGGCCGACGGTTCACCGGCGACGGCCGCGACGTCGACGTGTGGGAGGCCTCGCCGTTGGCCGCCGCCGGGCGACGGCTGGCCGTGGTGGGCCTGGCGCTGGCCGTACTGGTGCCGCTGGCCGTGCCGGGCATGACGGTCGGCCTGATGAACACGCTGAACTCCGGCGTGGGATCCGGCCTCGGCGGCCCAGGGCTGGGCAACTCCCCCGGCCGGGTGGACCTGTTCGCCGCGCTCAGCGGAGAACTCAACCAGTCCCGGGTGACCGACCTGGTGAAGGTCACCACCACCGAGAAGGAGCCGTTCTACCTGCGTTTCGGGGTCGCCGACGACCTGCGGGCCAACGGTTTCCGGGTCCGCGGACCCAACGGCCAGCGCGCCACCGGTGACCTGCCCGAGCCGGCCGAGCGGCCACGGCCCGGCGTCGAGCGGACCCGGCACCAGGCCACCGTGGAGGTGTCCCGCGAGCTGAACATGCCGCTGCTGCCGTTCTACGCCGAGCCGGCCAACTTCGATGACCTGGGCAGCAACTGGTTCTACGACCCGAACCTCCAGGTGCTCTTCTCCAACCGGGACGACTCCCGGGGCAAGAAGTTCTCGTTCGAGTACGTGCGGTCGACGTACACCCCGCAGGCGCTGCGCTCGGCGCAGCCGCTGCCGGCCGACCTGCCGTTGCGCCGGCAGCAGACCGTCACCCCGGACGTGCCCGAGGTGCGAGCCCTCGTCGCGGAGCTGACCCGGGGCGAGCGCACCGAGTACGACAAGGTGCGGGCCATCTACGACTACTTCTCCGAGGACAACGGCTTCACGTACCAGCTGAGCACCGAGGAGGGCACCAGCGGCCAGCAGATCCTCGACTTCCTCGAGAACAAGGCCGGCTACTGCCAGCAGTACGCCGCCGCGCTGGCCTGGATGGTGCGCGACGCCGGCATCCCGGCCCGGGTCGCGTTCGGCTTCACCAACGGCAGCCGGCGCAGCGGGGAAACCCTCACCCTGACCAACCGGAACCTGCACGCCTGGACCGAGGTCTACTTCGACCAGATCGGTTGGGTGCCGTTCGACGCCACCCCGAGCTACGGGGTGCCCGGCTCGACCCGGTCGGCCTGGGCACCGGACACCGACGCGCCGGAGGAGACGACGCCGCAGGACGGCACGTCGGACACGCCCGACGAGACCGACCCCACGGCCGCGCCCGATCGCGATCCGAACCAGTTCGAGGAAGGGCTCGACGCGGGTGCCGGCACCGGTTCCGACACCCCGGCCGGGCGCACGTCGCCCTGGCCCTGGTTGACCGTCGCCGGCCTGCTGGCGTTGCTCGCCCTGCTCGCCGTACCGGCGCTGCGCCGGCTCGCCCTGCGCCGACGGCGAGGGCGGTTGGCCCCGGTCGCCCGGACGGTCGACCCGCCGGACGCGGACTCCGCCACCGCAGGCCAGCCGAGCGTGGTGGTCAGCACCGATCCGGACCGGGCCCGCGCGGACGCGCACGCCGCGTGGGACGAATTGATCGACACGCTGGTCGACTACCGGGTCCGGGTGGACCCGACGGAAACCCCCCGGGCGACCGCCGACCGGCTGTCCCGGGACTCCGTCGGCACCGATGCTGCGGCCGGCACGGCCGTACGCCTGCTCGGGCGGGCCGAAGAGCGGGCCCGCTACGCGCGGGATCCGCTGACCGGAGAGCCCCTGCCGGCCGCCCTGCGGACCGTGCGGGGCGCCCTCGCCGGGCAGGCCGACCGGCGAACCCGGCTGATGGCGACCGTCTTGCCGCCGTCCGTGCTGGGCCGCTGGCGAACCACCATCGCGGACACCTCCGCGCGGCTGGTGGCCGCCGGCGGGCAGCTCCGCTACCGGCTGCTCCGGTTCAACCCACGCCGACTGATCGCCAACCGCGCAAGCCGCTGAGCGGACCGGGCCGGCGACGAACCACCGTCACCGGCCCGCCCCGCCCTCACCACCCCACACCCTCACCCCTCACCCCACCCTCACCCCACACCCTTCACCCCACCCCGTCGATCTTGCACTTTCGGTCGCCGAAATGGGTGTTTTGAGCGTTTATGTCCAGACCGAAAGTGCAAGATCGCGGTCGGCGTGGGGTGGGGTGGGGTGGGTGGGGTGGGGTGGGTGGGGTGGGTGGGGTGGGTGGGGTGGGTGGGGTGTTCAGGTCGGGACGGCGGTGGGGGGTTTTGGGAACGGCGAACCGCTCGATCGACGCGGGGTCGATCGAGCGCAGGAAACCGTCCGGTGGGGCCGGTGGACGCGGCCCGCCGCCCTAAGGCTGACGGGGCCGGTTCAGCGGTGTCCCTCCGGGCGCTGCCGCCACCGGTCCTCCATCCGGTCGATGAAGCCCGGCCGCCGGCCGGCACGACCGCGGGAACGACGACGACTCGCCGTGCCCCCGACAACGTGCAGGTCAGGCGACTGCGACCGACGGTGCGACTGCACCGCGAACGCGGCCGAGGCCAGCATGACAACGAATCCCGCCACTGCCAGCGGCGGAGTCTTGATCACCGCGCCATATACCAACAACGCCAGGCCAGCGATGATCACGCCGGCAGCGACGAGCAGGCGACGCCGCGCGTGAAAGCGCGGATCGCTGGCGCGCACGGCCGAGGCGAACTTGGGGTCCTCGGCAAGCGACCGCTCGATCTGCTCGAACAGCCGCTGCTCGTGCTCCGAGAGCGGCACGGCACTCCTCCCCGGTCACGTTGGTCGGTCCGGTCGGACCGACAGACCGTGGCAGCCAACCGGCTGCTTACCCGCAAGTCTACGAGGGGCCTCGCGCGTCGGAAAGCGGGACGACCTATGGCCGGGTCGGATTTTCCTTTCGCTGCGGATCGCGGCCGGTGAGAAGACTGGCCGGTCCTATGATGGATCGCCCGAAACGGGCAGCTGCGGCATCCGCGGCGATTTCCGCCTCGCGCCATCCCCGCTCCGGTTCGCCGAGGGTGAGCTGCCGGGGTGTGGCGTCCGCCGGGTGCAGCCCCTCCGCCCGTACGCCGACCAGACGAATCCGCTCACCGGGTGGCAGGGCGGTGAACAGAGACCAGGCCGTGTCGAAGATTTCCCGCGCGACATCGGTGGGTACGTCCAGGGTGCGGGACCGGCTGACGGTGCGAAAGTCGGACATCCGCACCTTCACCGACACGGTCCGCCCCACCTGACCGGCGTCGCGCAGCCGAGCGCCGACCTTCTCGGCCAGGGCGAGCAGCGTCCGGCGGATCCCTTCCGGATCGTCCACGTCGACGTCGAAGGTGACTTCCGCGCCGATCGACTTCTCCACCTGCTCCGGGCTCACCCGACGCGGATCCCGCCCCCAGGCCAGCTCGTGCAGGTGCGCGGCGGCGGCCTGGCCCAGCGCGGTACGCAGCATGCCGATCGGCGCCTCGGCGAGGTCACCGACGGTGCGCAGGCCGAGCCGGTGCAGCGCCTCGGCGGAGCGCTCGCCCACCCCCCACAGCGCCGAGACCGGCAACGGATGGAGGAAGTCCAGCACCCGGGCGGCCGGGACGACGAGCAACCCGTCGGGCTTGGCCCGGGTCGACCCGAGCTTGGCGACGAACTTGCTCGGCCCCACCCCCACCGAGCAGGTCAGCCCCTGTTCCGCCGCGACCCGTTCGCGGATGCGACGACCGATCAGCGCTGGCGAGCCGAACAGCCGCCGGGCGCCCGCGACGTCGAGGAACGCCTCGTCCAGCGAGAGCGGCTCGACCAGCGGGGTGACGTCACGGAAGATCTGCATGACCGCCCGGGAGGCGGCCGAGTAGCGGGTGAAGTCCGGCGGGAGGAAGACCGCGTGCGGGCAGAGGGCGCGGGCCCGCATCGTGGGCATCGCGCTGCGTACGCCGTACCTTCGGGCCTCGTAGCTGGCCGAACTGACCACCCCACGGGGACCGATCCCACCGACCACGACTGCCCGACCGCGCAGCTCCGGCCGGTGGCGCACCTCCACCGAGGCGTAGAAGGCGTCCATGTCGACGTGCAGGATCGGACAGCCGGTGTCGTCGGCGTCCGGCCCGAACCGGGGATCACCGCCCCGAGGTAGCGACTGGCTGCGGCCCACCGGGGCAGGTTAGCGCCCCCGACCGACATCCCCGGCCGGTCAGCCCCGCACGACCAGCAGCGGGATGGTCATCTCGGCCGCCGTGTCCGCGCCGTGGAAGGCCACCAGCCGGGACAGCACCGGGCTCTCCGACCGGCTGGCCAGTACGGCGTACGTGTCGTTGCAGACCACCACGACGTCGCCGATGCGGCGCAGGTGTTCCTCGGGCACCGGCCCGAACCAGCCGGTGGCCACCGCCTCGTCCCGGGTCAGCACCCGGGCGGCGGCACCCAGCACACCCGCCCAGCCGGCCCGTACGTCTTCCGTGGCGCCCGGGGCGACGTGCAGGTAGCGCACCCGGGGCTCGCCCGCGACCACCCGCACCCCGGCGGTCAGCCGTGGGTCGGTGTCCAGGTCGAAGCGGTCCCCGGCCGGCACGTCCAGCTGCCCGTGGTCGGCGGTGACCAGCAGCGCCGCGTCCGGCGGCAGCCCGTCCACCAGCCGGGCCAGCAGCCCGTCCACCTCGGTCACCGCCGCGCGCCAGGGCATCGAGTCGACGCCGCTGAGGTGGCCGTGCCGGTCCACGTCCGGGTGGTAGCCGGAGACCAGGGTCGGCCCGCTCCCGGCGGTCAGGGCGGCCAGCATCGTGGTGGCCAGCGCGTCGACGCCAGTGGCACCCCGGTAGTCGCCTCCCCGGTTGGCGGCCACGGTCAGGCCGGTGCCACCGAACTCCGGCCGGCTCACCACGGTCACCGCCACGCCCGCGGCACGGGCCTGCTCCAGTTGGGTGGTGACCGGCTGCCAGCGCAGCGGTGGCGGTTCGCCGAACCACTCGATGTGGTTGAGCACCCGGTCGGTGCCGGGCACCCGCAGGGTGAAGCCGAGCACGCCGTGCGCGCCGGAGGCCGTACCGGTGCCCAGGGTGACCAGGCTGGTCGGGGTGGTGGAGGGAAAACCGCAGGTGAGCGGCTGGCCGACGGTGGCGGTCAACCCGGCCAGGGTCGGCGCGTACGGCGCGGCGGTCGGGATCTGGTACCAGCCGAGCCCGTCGACCAGCAGCACCGCGATCCGACGTACCCCGGCCAGCTCACCGGCCAGCCCGAGCAGGTCGGCGGCGCCGGGCACCCCGAGCACGGCCAGCGCGCTGGGCAGCACGTCGGCCAAGCTCCTCCCGCCATACTCCGGCACCACCGGAGAGAGGAGGGGCACGGCGTCGGGGGTGACCCGGTCGGCCGGGTCGGTCATGCCGGGCGGCGGGCGAACAGGTGCAGCTGTGCTGCGACGTCCCGCCAGGGCGGCCGGGCGGCCAGCGTCCGCTCCAACTCGACCAGGGCTGCCGGCTGGCCGTCCGCCACGGCCGCGGGCAGCAGGTCGGCGAGGACGCGTACGCCGTGGATCTCCTCGACGGTGAGGCCGGCGGCGGTCAGCAGCGCGGCGGCGCCCTCGGCGTCGAACCGCCGACGCAGCGTGTCCCGGGGCCCGGCGGTGCCGTCGGGGTCGGCGGCCAGCGCGGCGGCCACGTCGAGGTGACCGTTCATCGCCCGGCCGAGCACCGCCGCCGACCGGCCGGCGACCAGCACGCTCGCCGCACCGCCCGGACGCAGCGCACCGGCCAGCGCGGCCACCACCGGCACCGGGTCGTCGACGACTTCCAGTACGGCGTGGCAGAGCACCAGGTCGACGCTGGCCGGCTCGACCAGCCCGGCGAGCGCGTCACCGTCGCCCTGCACCGCGCGTACCCGATCGGCCACCCCGGCCTCGGCGGCCCGGCGGCTGAGCGCGGCGAGCGCGTCCGGGCTGGCATCGACCACGGTGACCCGGTGCCCGGCCTGGGCCAGCGGCACCGCGAAGCCGCCGGTACCGCCGCCCACGTCGAGCACGGTCAGCTCGGCGGTGGACCGACGGTCCAGCTCGGCGCGGAGCACCGACCAGACCACGGCGGTACGGGGGGTGAGCGGCGGCCCGGCCAGATTCGGGGTCTGTTCCACCCGGTCGAGCCTAGGGCCTGTGCTGCCGTTCGTGTCAGGCGAGGCACGGCCCCCGGGGCGGCGCGCCGTTCAACGCCGAGGTCCCGGGCGGCGCGCCGTTCAGCGCCGAGGTCCCTGGGCGGCACACGCCGGCAGAAGGCGAGGTCCCGGCGGCGCATGCCGGTCAGCGGAAGTCGCGGGAGGCGGGGCTGACCGGTGGTTCGATCGCGTCCAGCCGGTCGGCGACCAGGTTGACCACCCCCTCGTGCCGTTGCAGCCGGCCCCGTACCACCAGGGCCGCGCTGGTACGGGCCACCCGCCGGTGCCGCTGCCACAGCCCCGGCGAGCAGGTCACGTTGAGCATGCCGGTCTCGTCCTCCAGGTTGAGGAAGGTGACGCCGCCGGCGGTCGCCGGACGCTGCCGGTGGGTGACGATCCCACCGACCCGGATCCGCCGACCGGGCTCCACCCGACCCAACCGGTCGATCGGCACCGCGCCGAGAGCGTCCAACTGCGCACGGACGAACCGGGCCGGATGGTTCTCCGGGGACAGACCGGTGGCCCACACGTCGGCGACCAGCCGGTCCACCGCCTCCATGCCGGGCAGGGTCGGTGCCGTCGCGCCGGTCACCGTGCCGGGCAGCCGGTCGGGCCGGTCCTGCGCCGCCGCACCGGCCGCCCAGAGCGCCTGCCGCCGGGTCAGCCCGAAACAGGCGAAGGCGTCCGCGGTGGCCAGCGCCTCCAGCTGGGCGGCGGTCAGACCCACCCGCCGGGCCAGATCCGGCATGTCACGGTACGGCCCGTGCGCCGCCCGTTCGGCCTCGATCCGCTCGGCCACCGGATCGCCGAGGGTACGCACGCTGGACAGTCCCAGCCGCACCGCCGGGCCGGCCAGCCCCCAGGCGTGCGGCGGCTCCCCCGGCTGGCTACCCCACCGGGTGTCCGGGGTGGACTCCAGCACCGGCTTCGCCCCGCTGGCGTTGACGTCCGGGCGGCGTACCTCCACCCCGTGCCGGCGGGCGTCGTCGACCAGGGTCTGCGGCGAGTAGAAGCCCATCGGCTGGGCGCTGAGCAGCGCGGCCAGGAAGGGCCCGGGGTGGTAACGCTTGAGCCAGGAACTGGCGTAGACCAGGTAGGCGAAGCTCATCGCGTGGCTCTCCGGGAAGCCGTAGCTGGCGAACGCGGTGAGCTTGCGGTAGACGTCGTCGGCCAGCTCGCCGGTGATGCCGCGCTCCGCCATGCCGCCGTAGAGCCGGTCGGCGATCTTCGCCATCCGCTCCACCGACCGCTTGGCACCCATCGCCCGGCGCAGTTGGTCGGCCTCGGCCGCGTCGAAGCCGGCCAGGTCGATGGCGAGCTGCATCAACTGTTCCTGGAACAGCGGTACGCCGAGGGTCTTCTCCAGCGCGTTGCGCATCAGCGGATGCGGGAAGGTCACCTCCTCCTGACCGCGCTTGCGCCGGATGTACGGGTGCACCGAGCCGCCCTGGATCGGGCCGGGCCGGATCAGCGCCACCTCGACCACCAGGTCGTAGAACGTCCGGGGCCGCAGCCGGGGCAGGGTGGCCATCTGGGCCCGGCTCTCCACCTGGAACACTCCCACCGAGTCGGCCCGGCAGAGCATGTCGTAGACCTCGGGGTCCTCCAGCGTCATGTCGCCGAGATCCAGGGTCATCCCGATCATGTCGTAGCCGTAGTGCAGCGCGGAGAGCATGCCCAGGCCGAGCAGGTCGAACTTGACCAGGCCGACGGCGGCGCAGTCGTCCTTGTCCCACTGGAGCACGCTGCGGCCGGGCATCCGGCCCCACTCCACCGGGCAGACCTCGATCACCGGCCGGTCGCAGATCACCATGCCGCCGGAGTGGATGCCCAGGTGCCGGGGGAACGTCTGCAACTCGTTGGCGTACGCGATCACCTGCTCGGGGATCTCCGGCACGTCCACCGTGGCCACGTCGCCCCACCGGTCGATCTGCTTGCTCCAGGCGTCCTGCTGGCCGGGCGAGAAGCCGAACGCCTTGGCCACGTCCCGCACCGCCGACCGGGGCCGGTACGAGATCACGTTCGCCACCTGGGCGGTGTGTTCCCGGCCGTACCGGGCGTAGACGTGCTGGATGACCTCCTCCCGACGGTCGGACTCGATGTCCACGTCGATGTCGGGCGGGCCGTCGCGCTCGGGGGCCAGGAAGCGCTCGAACAGCAGCCGGTGCCGGACCGCGTCCACGTTGGTGATCCGCAGCGCGTAGCAGACCGCCGAGTTCGCCGCCGAGCCCCGACCCTGGCAGTAGATGTCCGCCCGCCGGCAGAAGTCGACGATGTCGTAGACCACCAGGAAGTAGCCGGGGAAGCCCAGCTCCTCGATCATGTTCAGCTCGTGGTCGAGTTGCGCGTACGCCTGCGGGTGCGCCTCGCGCGGGCCGTAGCGTTCCCGGGCGCCGGTCTCGGTGAGCTGCCGCAGCCAGCTCATCTCGGTGTGCCCGGGTGGCACCGGGTACGCCGGCAGTTGCGGCGCGACGAGTTGGAGGTCGAAGGCGAGTTCCGCGCCGAACTCGGCGGCCCGCGCCACCGCACCCGGGTACGCGGCGAACCGGGTCGCCATCTCGGCGCCGCTGCGCAGGTGGGCGGTGCCGGCGGCGGGCAGCCAGCCGTCGATCTCGTCCAGGCTGCGCCGGGCCCGTACCGCAGCGAGGGTGGTGGCCAGCCGACGCCGCCCCGGGGCGGCGTAGTGCACGTTGTTGGTGGCCACGGTGGGCAGCCCGGCGGCGGCGGCCAGCTCGGCCAGGGCGTCGTTGCGGTCGCCGTCGACCGGGTGCCCGTGGTCGGTCAGCTCCACCGCCACCGTCTCCGCGCCGAACAGCGCGGTGAGCCGGTCCAGCTCGCGGGCCGCCGCGTCGACCCCCTCGGTGAGCAGCGCGGCCGGCACGTTCCCCTTACGGCAACCGGTCAGCACCAGCACGTGGTCGCGCAGGTGCTCGGCGACCTCCTCCAGCTCGCCGTAGACCGGGCGGCCCTTCTCCCCGCCGCGCAGCTGGGCGCGGGCGATGGTCGCGGCCAGCCGGGCGTACCCCTCGTGGCCGTGTGCCAGCACCAGCAGGTGGTTGCCGTGCGGGTCGGGTACGCCGTTGCGTCCCCCCGGCTTCCCCGGCGGGGCGGGCGGACCGAGGGTCAACTCCGCCCCGAAGATCGTCGGCAGGTCCAGGGCGCGGGCCGCCTCGGCGAAACGCACCACACCGTAGAAGCCGTCGTGGTCGGTGACGGCGAGCGCGGTGAGTCCCAGCCGGGTCGCCTCCTCGACCAGTTCCTCCGGATGGCTGGCACCGTCGAGAAAGCTGAAGTTGGTGTGTGCGTGCAGTTCGGCGTACGGCACCACCCCGTCGGGCCGGGTCAGCTCCGGCGGCTGGTAGTGCTCCCGGCGCCGGCTCCAGGCCGGCGAGTCACCCCCGTCGGCGTCGACCGCGAGCGGATCCACCACATGCAGGTGCCGCCGCCCCTTCCCGCCCGCGCTGCCCTTTCCGCCGGCCGCCCGCCCGGAGAGCACCCGCTCCAACTCCGACCATGGCATCCGGGGATTGTGGAAGCTCATCGTCCGCACCCCGCCGTCACGATCTTGGTACGTTTCGGCCCCCGGGAGGGCCGTTTCGTACCAAGATTCACGTCAGTCATAGATCGCCTCCACCAGCCATTGGGTGGAGGCGACGGCGAGCAGCAGGGCGGTGCCGTCGGCCAGGTGAACCTGGAAGCGGGCTCGGCGGCGGGCCTCGGCCGGAGCCCACCACCGCTCGTCGACCGGCCACGGGCCGGCCCAGCCGACGATCTCGGCCGCGGTCGTGATGCTGGCGACGGCCCCGGACTGGGCGGTAGCGGCGACGGCCAGCCGGGCCGGCGGGGCACTCACCGCCAGCCGGGCGCTCACCACCACCAGCGCACCGGTGGCATCCCACACGTTCGCGGCGAGCGGGGTGGGCAGCACCACCGCCGGTGAGGGCGGTGGCAGCCGCCCCGGCCAGGACGGTACGGCCGCCCCGGCGCCCACCCGCCGCCCACCGAACCCGGCTGACCCACCAACGCCAGCCCGGCGCTCGTCGCCCCACGGGACGAGACGTACCTGGTCAGCCGGTGACCGTCCGCCGCCGAGCACGGCGGTGACCACCGCCTCGGGTCCGAGTAGGCCCTGCACCCGGCTCAGCGCCCGGTGCGCCCGCTCGCGCTCCTCGCCGGCCTCTCCCCACAGCCCGGCCTGTAGACCGGCCTGGGCGATCAGCCCGTCCGGCACCAGCCGCAGCCGGATGATCCCGGCGGTGGGCCGAGGCGGTCCGCCCCGGCGGGCGCCGGTGAGCCAGCCGTCCAGTTGCCAGCGGACCCGGTCGGCGATCGCCGCCGCGGTCAGCAGACCGTCGTGCCGCCAGACCCGGTGCAGTTCCTGGCCGTGCGCGGTGACCGCTTCGATGCCGAGCCGGGTGCAGGCCAACCCGTGACCGGCGAGCCGCTCGTGCAGCCGCTCGGCCAGTGTCCGGGCGGCGAACGCCGCGACGTCGACCCGCTCGATCGGCTCGTCGAGGTCGGCGGTGACCGTCAGGTCGGCGGGCGGGCGCCGGACCGCGAGCGGGCGGTCGTCCCGGCCAGCGGCCAGCCGGTGGGCCAGCGCCCCGTCGAAGCCGAACCGGGCCAGCACGTCACCGGCGGACAACGCGGCGAAGTCACCGAGCGTACGCACCCCGAGCCGGCGCAGCAGATCGGCCAGGGCGGGCCGGCCGAGCGCCTCGACGGGCTGGGCGGCCAGGAACTCCGCTGTCCCGCCGGGCGGCACGATCCGCCCCTGCCGAGCGGCCAGCCCGGCGGCGAAAACCCCGTCGGCGATGCCGACCTGGCTCTCCACCGCGCAACTCTGGGCGACCTGCTCCACGATCCGCTCTGCCGCCGCCTCCTCACCGCCGAGGTACCGGCTCGGACCCTGGGCGGCCAGCGCGCAGGCGCCGGGGCGGGTCACCTCGACTCCGACCGCCACCTCCTCGACCGCGGCCACCACCGGCTCGAAGGCCCGCGCGTCCCGGCCAGGATCGTGGTCGACGACGGTGAGCCGCGGGCAGCGCCCCTGCGCCTCCCGCCGGCGCAGTCCTCGGCGGACGCCCTCGGCGCGGGCCTGCTCGGAGCAGGCGACCACCCGGTTGGCGTAGAGCACCGCGACCGGCCCGGTGGCTGGCACCCCGTCGACGATCTCGGCGGCGAGGACCGGCCAGTCCGGACACCAGAGCAGCAGGGTCCGCGTCATCCTCCGCACCTGCTGTCCCGCAGCGACCAGCGACCCCGTCGACCCGGCGACCGCGAATCCCACCTGGCCGGCCTGCGCGCCTGGGTGGCGCCGTACCCCGTTGATCGCGTCCTCCGCCGGCCTGGCAGCGCACCGCATCCCGTCGGTCGTGGCGGGCCGGGTTCCCCGAGCCCGACGGGGCTGCCGCCCGACGCGGGCCGCGCGGCCCGCGTCACATCACGTGCCCGCCACTTGACCCCGAAAGCTAATTGCATTAGCTTTCGGGCTACGGCAGTTAGCCAACCCTCTCCGTCGCGCCTGAGCTCACGACCGTCAAGGAGTACGCAATGAACCGAATCCGATTCGGCGCCGCGACCCTCGCCGCCGCAGCCGCCCTGTTCGTCCTCTACCCCGCCCTGCGGCCCTGGCACGACGAGTCCACCGTGGCCGGCGCCATCGCCGCGATGTCCGCCAGCACCTGGGTGCCCTCGCACGTCTTCGCCATGATCGGGTTCATCCTGGTGCCGTTGGGCCTGCTGGCCCTCGCCCAGGCCGTCGCCGGCACCCGGGCGGGCCGCACCGCCGTCGCCGCCTTCGTCACCAGCACGGTCGGTGCCGGACTGGTGCTGCCCTACTACGGCGCGGAGGCGTTCGGCCTGCACGCGATCGCCACTCGGGCCGCCGTCGACCCGCAGATCGACCTGCTCGCCCTGGCCGACCAGGTACGGTACGGCCCGGTCGCGGTCGCCACCTTCGCCGCCGGCCTGTTGGCACTCGCCGTCGGCGCCACCCTCGCCGCAGTGGCCGTCTGGCGCAGCGACCTGCTGCCCCGACTCAGTGGGGTGCCGTTCGCCCTGGGCTTCCTGCTCTTCCTTCCGCAGTTCTTCACCCCGGCGGCCGTCCGGATCGGGCACGGTGTGCTGCTCGGCGCCGGGCTGCTCTGGCTCGCCGCGGCGCTGTGGCAGGGTGCACGCGCAACGGCTGCTGACGGGCACGGTGCCGACCCCGCCCGCCGGCCGGTCACCCCCGCCCGCTGACCGACCAGTCTGGCCCGCCGACCGACCGGCTTGGACCGTCGGCCGACGGGCTTGAACCATTGCCCGGCGGGCCTGGATCGCGGGGCCGGCGCTCGTCAGCAGTCTCCGCTCAGCACCGACCACCCTGCCGGCGACACCCGCACCCACCCCCCTACGGGCGTCGCGCAACTGGTCGCTCATGCCGGCGCCACCACCCGCAGCAGCCCGGGCACCGGTCGGCCGACACCGGCCGACCGGGGGATGACCCGGGTCAACTCGGCATCGGGCAGCCAGACCTTGACCTCCTTGGGTCGGGCGGCCGCGCCGCGACCGCGCGCCGAGATGGTCACCTCGCGGCGACGCAGCCGTCCCCGCCCCGATCCGATCCCCTCCCACATCCCGCGAACCACCTGGAGCGTCACGTCCGCACCGTCCCAGCGGCCGTACGGCACCAGCACGCTGCCGCGCTGCCGGGCCCGGGCTACCAGCCGGCTGGCGACGGAGGCGGAGACGGTGGCCGGTACGGCGGTGACCACCACGTCGACCCCGTCGATGAGCGCGGCGACCACGGTGGGCCACTCGGGCCCGGGCTCCGGCACCAGGGCGAGCCGGTCCAGGACGATCCCGGCCTCGGCCGCCGCAGCGGCACCGAAGGTCGGCATGCCGACCACCGCGCACCACGAACCGGCGCGGGACGCCTCGGCGAGCAGGGCGAGCAGCAGCGACGTGGTGCCACTGTGCCGGTGCTGCCCGGCGCCGACCGCGATGGTGCTGCCGCGCCGCAGCCCTCGGCCGGGCAGCAGCCCACTCAACTCGGGTCGGACCGGCAGCATCCGGTGCCCGCCCGCCGGGTCGGGCGCGCTGGCCGGACGCACCAGCTCAGCCAGCGCGGCGGAACCGACGACCATGCGGCCCGCCATCGGATCTACCCCCGTCGTGTCGCCCCGGGCACCGGCCCGGGGATGGTGCTGTCGTTGATCAGATAAGGACGGACGCCGGACGGCGTCCGGTCACCCTGGGTCCCGCCGGTGGTGACCGGACGCCGCGACTCAGGCGACGAGACCGTCGATCGCCGGCTGGTGTGCCAGGCCGAGTGCGGACTCCGCCACCGCCACGAACTCCTCGGCGGCGCGCAGCAGGTCGTCGGCCTCCCGGGCGGTGACCACCCGGGGTATGCCGGCCTCGGCGGCGGCCCGCTTGCCGGCAGCGACGGCGAAGTAACTGGCCCACTCGTTCAGCTCGGGGGCGACGCTGGCGAGCAGGACCCAGACACTGGTGATCCGGCCGCGTCGGGTGGGTGCGGGGCGGGCCCGGGCGGCGAGCACCGCGGCGGCGGCGCGCAGGGCCGCGAGATGGGCGGCGGCGTACCGGAGGCCGTCAGGACCCGTCCGGGCGGCCTCGGCCAGCCCTTGTCGGGCCACTGCCAGCAGTTGAGCGGGGGTGCGGTGCGGCAGCACGTGCGCGGGCACCGTCGGCACCTGGGCCGGGCTGGTCGGCATGTCACTCCTCCAGGTGGACCGGGGCGGGCGACCACGCGGCGGACCAGGTCCGTCGGCGCGGGACACCCGCGGCGGGCGGTGCGGAGGAAGACGCACCAGATCGGTGGCCGGCCGGGTGCGGAGCTTCCCCACACCACACCCGGCCGGCGTACCGGCGGGTCCGTCGCCCACCGCCCGGGGGTCGTGGGCGGTGGGCGACGTTCCTGCCTGATGGGTCCGGACTCGCGACTGCCCGGAGCCCCGGTGCGGTCCGCGGCACCGCACCTCTCGGGGGCCGGGTGCCGCGAAACACTCGCCCCGAGGGGGTTGGAACGAACGTTCGAGGCAATCGAACACTCGTTCTAACTGCTGCTGACAGTACACCCTCCCCCCGACGAAAATGCAACGTGTGACGCGCCGGCATGCGTGGCCGGCTGCACCGCCCGACCGGGCACCCGGAAGAATGGCGGGATGCAGTCACACCCGAACGTACGGGCGGTGCAGGACGCACTGGACGACGCGAGCGCCCGGGACGGCTCCGGTGGACCCGCCACCGTCCGGCTGCTGCCCGACGCGGTGCACACCGCGGCAGCCGCCGCCGAGGCGCTCGGCGTGGACGTGGGCGCCATCGCCAACTCGCTCGTCTTCGACGCCGACGGCGCACCGCTGCTGGTGCTCACCTCCGGCGCGCACCGGGTGGACACCGCCGCCCTGGCCGTCCGACTCGCCGTCACCCGGCTGCGCCGGGCCACCCCACAGTTCGTCAAGGAACACACCGGGCAGGTGATCGGCGGGGTCGCTCCGGTGGGCCATCCGCAGCCGCTGCGCACGCTGGTGGACACCGCCCTGGACAAGTACGACGAGATCTGGGCCGCCGGTGGCGTACCGCAGGCGGTCTTCCCCACCACGTACGCCGAGCTGCTGCGGGTCACCGGCGGGACCCCGACCGACGTGGCGTGAACGGGCCGAGCGCGGACCCCGGTGGACCACCTGCCGGGGCCGTCCCGAAGCTGGTCACCCTGCACGTGTGGCGGATCCCCCGGGCCGCTGTGGGTCGGGCGCTGGTCCGGATGGCGCGGGATCCACGGCGGTTGCGCGCCCTTCCCGGCGTACGGTTCGGCAAGCTGCTCGGCACCGGGACCGGCACCGGCTTCGGGCCGGGCGACGCCGACCCGACCCGCTGGGCGGCCCTGACGGTGTGGGACTCCCCCGACGCGGCCACCCGGTTCACCGACTCGCCGGTGGGCCGGGCCTGGTCCGGCATCGCCGAGGCCGGCGTACGGCTCGACCTGCGCCCGCTGAGCAGCCGGGGCGAGTGGTCCGGCCGGCGACCGTTCGGCGAGCCGGCCGGTGGGCGGGTGACCGGACCGGTGCTGGCCCTGACCCGGGCCCGGTTGCGGCCGACCCGGGCCCTCACCTTCTGGCGGGCGGTCCCACCGGTCGCCGTCGCCCTGCGCACCGCGCCCGGCCTGCTGGCCCGCTTCGGCGTCGGCGAGGCCCCGCTGGGCTGGCAGGGCACGGTGAGTGTGTGGCGTGACCCGGCGGACCTGGTGGCGTTCGCGTACCGTCACCCGGAGCACCGGGCCGCGATCACCCGGACCCCGACCGAGCGGTGGTACGCGGAGGAACTCTTCGCCCGGTTCGAGGTGCGTGACGTGATCGGTGACCGGACGGTACTGGGGTGGGTCGACGGCGAACCGGCGAAGGGTGGACGGGCATGAGGTTGGTGCGGTGGACACCGGACGATCTCCTCCGGCGGCTGGACGACGTGGTGGCCGTCTACGGCGAGGCCATGGGCTACCGTGCCGACCTGCTGGAGGCGCGTCGCGGTTACATCGCCACCCACGTACGACGGCCCGGTTTCCGCGCCGTCGCCAGCCTGACCAGCGAGGGACACCTGGCCGGCTTCGGCTACGGCTATGTCGGCGGCCCGGGCCAGTGGTGGCACGACCAGGTCTGGCGGGCACTCGACCCGGCCGCCCGGCAACGCTGGCTGACCGACTGCTTCGAGGTGGTCGAACTGCACGTACGCCCACCGGCACAGGGACACGGCCTGGGCGCCGGGCAGCTACGCGCCCTGCTCACCATGGCCGAGGGGGCGACCACGCTGCTGTCCACCCCGGAGGCCGACGAGGACACCTCGCGCGCCTGGCGGTTGTACCGCCGGTTCGGCTTCGTGGACATCCTGCGCGACTTCCGTTTCCCCGGCGACGAACGCCCGTTCGGGGTGCTCGGCCGGGAACTGCCGCTACCCGCACCCGAGCAGCCGCCCGTCCGGTCATGACCGGACGATCACCGGTCCGCTCCGCCCGGGTCTACGCCTGGGTGCTGCTGGCACTGCTGGTGCTGGCGCAGATCTGCTACCCGCTGACCAACGGGTCGACCCGGGCCCGGCTGACCGTGGCCACCGTCGTACTCGGCTACCTGCTCTCGGTCGGCCACGCCCTGCTGAGCAGGGGGCCGCGTACGGCGGTCGCGCTGGTCGCGCTGGCCACCGGCGGCGGTTTCGCCATCGAGGCCCTGGGGGTGGCCACCGGCTTTCCGTTCGGCAGCTACGACTACTCCGGGCAGCTCGGCCCGAAGCTGGCCGGGGTACCGCTGATCATCCCGCTGGCCTGGACCTGGATGGCCTGGCCGGCCTGGCTGGTGGCGACCCGACTCGTCGGCACCGCCCCGGCGTCGGGCACCGGCGGGCCGTCTCGGCGCGGGTGGCGGTGGCCGGCGCGGATCGGGCTGGCCACGGTCGGGCTGGCCGCCTGGGACCTCTTCCTCGACCCGCAAATGGTCGCCGAGGGCCACTGGGTGTGGCGGGACGCCACCCCGGCGCTGCCCGGGCTGGCCGGCATCCCGGTCAGCAACTACCTGGGCTGGCTGCTGTTCGCGGTGCTGGTGATGGCCGCGCTGCGCCCGCTCGCCGGGCCCGCCGTGACCGGCACCGGCCCCCGCGACCACCCGATGTACGCGCTCTACCTGTGGACGTACGGCTCCAGCGTGCTGGCCCACGCGGTCTTCCTCGACCTGCCCGCCTCCGCGCTGTGGGGCGCGGCCGGCATGGGCGTGATCGCGGTGCCGCTGGCGGTGGCGCTGCTGCGCGACCGACCGGCCCGCGACGACGGTGCCACCACGGAACGCGCCCGGGTCGACGCCGCGGCATGACCGGCCCGCTCGTCGTACTGCTCGTGGTCGCCGCGCTGACCGCGCACACCATGGTCAACGCGGGCCGGTGGCTGCGCCGCCCGAGCGACCAGCCGGTGCAGAGCACCGAACGGGTGACCGTGCTGCTCCCGCTGCGCGACGAGGCCGACCGGGTCACCCCGTGCCTGCGGGCCCTGCTCGCCCAGCGCGGCGTACCCCGGTTACGGGTCGTGGTGCTCGACGACGGTTCCACCGACGGCACCGCCGACGTGGTCCGTACGGTGGCCGCCGGCGATCCGCGGGTCACCCTGCTCACCGGGGCCGCCCCACCACCGGGCTGGCTGGGCAAGCCACACGCCTGCTGGCAGTTGGCCAGCCGCACCGAGGAGTCGACCACCGCGCTGGTGTTCGTGGACGCCGACGTGGTGCTCGGCCCGTACGCCGTGGCGGCGGCGGTCACCGAGCTGCGCGCCGCCGGGGCGACGCTGCTGTCGCCGTACCCGAGGATCGTGGTGCGGAACGGGGCCGACCGGCTGGTGCAGCCGCTGTTGCAGTGGTTGTGGCTGACCTTCCTGCCGTTGCGGGCGATGGAACGCTCGGCGCGGCCGGCGCTGGCCGCGGCCGGCGGACAGTTCCTGGTCGTCGACCGGGCCGGCTACCTGCGGGCCGGCGGGCACGCGGCGGTCGCCGACCGGGTGCTGGAGGACATCGAACTGGCCCGCGCGGTGAAACGCTCGGGCGGCCGGATCGCGCTGGCCGACGGCTCCCGGCTGGCCTCCTGCCGGATGTACGACACCTGGCCGCAGTTGCGCGACGGCTACACCAAATCGCTCTGGGCCACGTTCGGGCATCCGTCGGCCGCCGCGCTGGTGCTGACCGTGCTGCTCCTGCTCTACACCGCGCCCCCGCTGGTCGCCGTGACCGCGCTGCTGGCCGGAGCACCGGCGCTGGCCGGGGTGGCCTTCCTGACGTACCTGATGGGGGTGGCGGGGCGGGTGGTCAGCGCCCGGGCCACCGGCGGGCGGGCCTGGCCCGACGCGCTGAGCCACCCCGTGTCGGTCGCGGTCCTCGGTTGGCTGACCCTGCGGTCGTACCATCTGCGCAAGCGGCGACGCCTGTCCTGGCGGGGCCGTCCGGTCGGCTGACGCCTGCGGCGGTGCCGCGGCGAACGACCGAGGAACTCGACCCCGGCCTGGGAGGACATGGCATGGCGCGGATCGTGGTCGTCGGTGCCGGGGTGGGTGGGCTGGCCACCGCCGCCCGGCTGGCCGTCACCGGGCACCAGGTCACCGTCCTCGAACTCACCGACGCGGTCGGCGGCAAGCTCGGCCGGCACACCCGGGACACCCCCAAGGGGTCGTTCCACTTCGACACCGGGCCCAGCCTGCTCACCCTGCCCGAGGTCTTCCACGACCTGTTCGAGGCCACCGGGGCGAAGCTGGACGAGTACCTCGACCTGGTGCCGCTGGACCCGATCGTGCGGCACGTCTTCCCGGCCGGTGGTCCGGTGCTCGACTCCTGCGCCGATCCGGCGGAGTTCACCGCCCGCGTCGGCGCGGCCCTCGGCGACCGGGCCGCCGCCGACTGGCAACGGCTGTGGCGGCGGGCCGCCCGGGTGTGGCGGGCCAGCGAACACGACATCCTGCGGCGGCGCGTCGACTCGCCCCGGGACCTGGCCCGACTGGCCTGGCGGCTCGGCGACCTGGCCGCGATCCGGCCCGGGCAGAGCCTGCGCGGGCTGGACCGGTCCCAGCTGTCCGACCCTCGGCTGCGGATGCTGCTGGACCGGTACGCCACCTACACCGGCGCCGATCCGCGCCGCGCGCCGGCCGCACTGGTCGCGGTCCCCTATGCCGAGCTGACCTTCGGCGGCTGGTACCTGCGTGGCGGCCTGGGCACCCTCGCCGACGCGCTGCTGTCGCGCTGCCTGGACCTGGGGGTGGTGGTGCAGACCGGCGCCACGGTCACCCGGATCGACGCGGCGGGCGGCCGGGTGCACGGGGTACGCGTCGCCGGCCGTCGCGCCCCGATCCCCGCCGACGTGGTGGTGGCCAACGTGGACGCGCTCACCGTCTACCGTGACCTGCTGCCCGACCCGCGTCGGCTGGCCGGTCTCGCCGACCGCAGCCTGGCCGGGTTCGTGCTGCTGCTCGGCGTACGCGGCGAGAGCGGGCTGGCCCACCACAACGTCTTCTTCCCGCGCGACTACGACGCCGAGTTCGACGCGGTCTTCGGCGCCCCGCAGCGCGGGGTACGGGCCCGACCGGCCGCCGATCCGACGATCTTCGTCACCGTGGCCGACGACCCGGCGGTCCGCCCGACCGGGCACGAGGCGTGGTTCGTGCTGGTCAACGCCGCCCGCCACGGCACCGCGCCCGGTGCGATCGACTGGCGCCGGCCGGGGCTGGCGGCGGCGTACGCCGATCGGATCCTCGACGTGCTGGCCGAACGCGGCGTGGACGTCCGCGACCGGCTGGTGTTCCGCGACGTCCGCAGCCCCGCCGACCTGGCCGGCACGCCGGGCGGGGCGATCTACGGCACGGCCGGCGGGCTGCTCCGCCCGGCCAACCGGGGCCCGGTCCACGGCCTGTGGCTGGTCGGCGGCTCCAGCCATCCGGGCGGCGGGCTGCCGATGGTCACCCTGTCCGCGCAGATCGTCGCCGAGGAGATCGGGCCCGCCTGGTAGGTGTAAGGAAGGGCACCTTGTTAACGCCTGCGGTAGAGGAAGGGCCCCTTGTTAACACCCGGGGGTGCGGCGGTCAGCCGGCGTCGATCAGCGCCCGGCGGACGGCGGAGAGCAACTGCCCCAACCCGAAGGCGGCCAGCAGCACCCACACCGCGGTCGCCATGGTGATGGTGCCGGCGGCCAGATCCGGCTGGATCAACCCGGTCAGGCCGGCCAACAGCAGTCCCGCCACGGCCACGCAGACCCGGGTGGGCCGCTCCCCCACCGTCACCGCGCCGATCTCCCGCATCCCGGCGGCGACCGCGCGGGCCCGCACGTACTCGTGCAGCCAGGACAGCGCACCGGCCGCGGCGACCAGCGCACCCGGCGCGCCGACCAGCCAGAACGCCACCAGCCAGGCGGCCTCACCGAGCCGGTCGGCCAGCGAGTCGTAGACGTAGCCGAGGCGCGTCGTCCGGCCGGTGGCCACCGCCACCGCCCCGTCGACGCTGTCGGCCACCGAGGCGAGCAGCACGAACAGGGCACCGAGGAACGGCCCGTCGCCCGGCCGGACCGCGAACAACGGTACGCAGAGGCAGAGCAGCACGCCGACCACCGTCACCGCGGTCGGGCCGACCCGTAGCCGGCCCAGCAGGAACCCGAGGTGGTACGACAAGCGCAGCCAGCCGCGTACCACCGGAGTGGCGGCCCGGGGGTCGAACCCACCGTGCAGCCGGGCCCACGCGGTGGCGTACTCGTTCCAGTTCAGCTGTCTGCCCACCACGGTTCAACCGTCGCGGCGGCGCTGAGGTGTCGCGCCGGTGGCCTCACGTCCGGGCGCCCACCCGCAGGTTCTGCCAGATCTCCCGGGTCGCGGTGGACCGGTTGAAGGTGATGAAGTGGATGCCCGGCACGCCCTCGTCGAGCAGCCGCTGGCACATCTCGCTGGTCTGCTCGATACCGAGCCGGCGGACCGCCTCCGGATCGTCGGCGACCCGCTCGAAGCGCGCGGCCAGGGCCGGCGGGAACGGTGCCCCGGACAGCTGCACCGACCGTTCGATCGTGCCGATCCGGGTCACCGGCATCACCCCGGCCAGGATCGGGGTGTCGCAGCCCGCGGCGGCCACCCGGTCGCGCAGGCGGAGGTACTCGTCGGCGTCGAAGAACATCTGGGTGATCGCGAACGCGGCACCGGCCCGACACTTGCGGACGAAGTACTCGGTGTCGGTGGCGACGTCCGGCGAACGCGGATGCCGGTACGGGAAGGCGGCCACGCCGACGCTGAAGTCGCCGGAGCGGCGCACCAGGCGGACCAGGTCCTCGGCGTAGTCGACGCCCTCGGGGTGACGAATCCACTCGCCGGTCGGGTCGCCGGGCGGGTCACCCCGCACCGCCAGCACGTTGCGCACCCCGGCACCGGCCAGCCGCCCGATCACGTGCCGCAGCTCGGCCACCGAGTGGTTGACCGCGGTCAGGTGGGCCATCGGCAACAGGGTGGTCTCGGTGGCCACCCGTTCGGTGACCGCGACCGTGGTGTCCCGGGTCGACCCGCCGGCACCGTAGGTGATCGAGACGAAGGAGGGTTGGAGCGGCTCCAGCTCGCGGATGGCCTGCCAGAGCTGCCGCTCCCCCTGCTCCGTCTTGGGGGGCATGAACTCGAAGGAGAAGGTCGGCTGGCAGTCACGGACCAGCTCCCCGATCGCCGGTTGCGGATTCGGGAGGACCGAGGGTAGACCGAGCGCCACGCACCGACTCTAGCCGGCCACGGCGCCCACCCCCAGCACCTTCCCACAGGTAAGGACCGGTGCCGGGCGGCCGCCGGGAAACGTCGGACCCCTGGGATATCTCTGGATCCAGCGCGGGTGTGGTCGACGATCGCACGGGGGACCGCGCGGGGGTCACGCTCCACCGGTGGCGGTCCAGTCCGGACCGGCCACCGTACGCGCCGACCCCCGGAGGACCGATGCCCCCGCACCCGCCCGACCCGCTGTCCGGGCCGCTGCTGACCCGGTTACGGCTCGCCCGGGGATGGAGCCAGTCCCGACTCGCCGCCGAGTTGTGCGCCGCCGCCGGCGTACCGACGCTCAGTCGGCACGAGGTTTCCCGGTGGGAGCGACAGCGGCGGATCCCCGGACGCTTCTGGCACGCCTGGCTGGCCACGGTCCTCGACCCGCCCGCCTGCTCGCCGGAGGGCCTCTCCACCGACCCGCCGGCCGCCCCAGCGGTCGCCTCGCCGATCGACCCGCCAGCCGGCCGCGCGGCCGACCCAGCGACCGAGCCGCCGGCCGACCTTACGGCCGGTCCGGTGGCAGGAGGTCGGGGTCGCCGGGCCGGTCGCTGCCGGCCGGCTCCGGCGCGCCCACCGGTACGCCGTACCGGACGGGCCACGACGCGCCGGGACGCGGGTGGGTCAGCGCGCCGCGACCTGACCCATTAGCGTCGGGACGTGACCCACGCTGCTCCTGTATCCCCCGTTGACCGGGCCGGACTTCGCCAACGGGTGGATCAGGCCCTGTCCGACTTCCTCGCCGGGCGCCGGTTGTGGATGGCCGACGTCGATGACGCCCTGGCGCCGGTCGCCGAGGCGATCGAGGCGTTCGTGCTGGGCGGCGGCAAGCGGCTCCGGCCCGCCTTCGCCTACTGGGGATACCGAGGTGCTGGCGGGGTGGACACCGACGCGGTGGTGACCGCCCTCGCCGCGCTGGAGTTCGTCCAGGCCAGCGCCCTGATCCACGACGATCTGATGGACCGTTCGGACACCCGGCGCGGCGAGCCGGCGATGCATCGCCGGTTCGCCGCCCAGCACCGCACGGCCGGTTGGGGTGGCAACCCCGACGGCTTCGGCGACGCGGCGGCCATCCTGCTGGGTGACCTGTGCCTGGTCTGGTCCGACGAGTTGCTGCACTCCGCCGGGCTGGACCCCCGCGCGGTGGCCCGGGCCCGGCCGGACTTCGACGAGATGCGTACCGAGGTCACCGTCGGGCAGTACCTCGACGTGGTGACCCAGGCCACCGGGGACACCTCCCTGGAGCGGGCCAGCAAGGTGGCCCGGTACAAGTCGGCGAAGTACACCGTCGAGCGGCCGTTGCTGCTCGGCGCGGCGCTGGCCGACGCCCCCGCCGACGTACGGGTCGCCTACTCGGCGTACGGGCTTCCGCTGGGCGAGGCGTTCCAACTGCGTGACGACGTGTTGGGGGTCTTCGGTGATCCCGCCCAGACGGGCAAGCCGGCCGGCGACGACCTACGCGAGGGCAAGCGGACGTACCTGGTGGCGGCGGCCCTGGAGGCGGCCGACGACACGGATCGGGCGCTGCTGCTCGCCGGCCTCGGCGACCCGAACCTGGACGCGGTCGGAGTGGCCCGACTGCGGGACCTGATCACCGCCACCGGGGCGCTGGCCCGCACCGAACAGCGCATCGTCACGCTCACCGACGCCGCGCTCGCCGCGTTGACCGCAGTCGACCTGGACACCGAGGCCCGCCAGGCCCTCGTCGACCTAGCCATCGCCGCCACCCGCCGCGCCGACTAACCACCCCCCACCCGCACCCCTCGCCCCCTCGCGCCCGCACCCCTCGCCTCGCCTCGCCTCGCCGATCTTGCACTTCCGGTCGCCGTAATGGGTTTTTTCGCCTGATTCGTGGAGGCAGGAAGTGCAAGATCGCGACGGTGGGGGGTGGGTTAGAAGCCGAGGGCTTGGGCGCGGCGCTTGATTTCGCGGGCCTGGTCGCCGCCGAGGGCGGTGGCAGGGGTGCCGCCGGGCAGTGTGTCGTCGGGCTCGTACAGCCAGCGCAGCGCCGCCTCGTCGTCGTAGCCGGCGTCGGCCAGCAGGTTCAGCACGCCAGGCAGGTGCTTGAGTACGGTGGGGTTGGCCACCAGGTCGGCCGGGATCCGACGGATGCCGTCGCGGCGTACCGCGATCAGTTCCCGGTCCCGGATCTTCTGGTGGACCTTGCTGATCGGCAGGTCGAGCCGCTCGGCGACGTCAGGCAGGGTCAGCCAGTCCGTCGGCTCGGCGGGGGCGGTCCCGGGCACAGCGCCATCGGTAGGTACGGAGTCGGTCACTCGACCACCCTGCCACGTCCTCCCAGCAGCGGGTCAACAGCCTCCCGGCCGCGGGTCAACAGCCTCCCGGCGGCGGGCCAACAGTCTTCTGGCAGGCGGGTCAACGGCCTCCCGGCCGCCACGCGACCAGGGTCGACCACCATCGGTGAGCACGCGACGGACCCGCAAATGTCCGCGCGGCGGTAGCATCCTGTTCAACCTTCATCCCCCGACACATAGACTCCCTGCCGATGGACACACAGGTCGCCGACACGTTGCTGGGCTCGCTGATCGACGGGCGCTACCGCATCCGCGGTCGCGTGGCCCGTGGCGGCATGGCGACCGTGTACACCGCCACCGACGAGCGACTCGAACGCACCGTGGCGGTCAAACTCATCCACTCCACCCAGAGCCAGCCGGGTCGCGCCGGCCTGGCCGGCTTCGTCGACCGGTTCACCGACGAGGCCAAGACGATCGCCCGGCTGACCCACCCCAACGTGGTGGCGGTCTACGACCAGGGCACCCACGCCGGGATGCCGTACCTGGTCATGGAGTACGTACGTGGGCGCACCCTGCGCGAGGTGCTGACCGAGCGCCGCCGACTCAACCCGGACGAGGCGCTGGCCATCACCGAGCAGATGCTCGCCGCGCTCGCCGCCGCGCACCGGGCCGGCCTGGTGCACCGCGACGTCAAGCCGGAGAACGTGCTCGTCGCCGAGGCACCGAGCGGCGGACCGGCCAACCTGGTCGACAGCGTCGTGAAGGTCACCGACTTCGGGCTGGCCCGTGCCGTCGAGGCGAGCACCGACCACGACAGCGGCAACCAACTGATGGCCACCGTCGCGTACGTGGCCCCGGAGCTGGTCAGCAACGGCCGGGCCGACGCCCGGACGGACGTCTACTCCACCGGCATCGTGCTGTTCGAGATGCTCACCGGCCGGGTGCCGTACGACGGCGACCGGCCGATCGACATCGCCTGGCAGCACGTCGACCGGGACGTCCCCGCGCCGTCGACCCTGGTGCCCGGCCTGCCGAAGGTGCTCGACGACCTGGTCGCCCGAGCCACCCGGCGGGATCCCGCCGGCCGGCCCGCCGACGCCGGCACCCTGCTGGCCGAGGTGCAGGTGGCGCGGGAAGGGCTCGGCAACCCGAACACCCAGACCGCCATGCTGTCCGCCGTGGCTGACGGTCCGGCGCTCGCCCAGCCGACCATGGTGGTGGCGACGGTCCGTCCCGCCGAGCGCCCGACCTGGGCCCGACTGCCGGAGGGTGGCGGAGCCACCCGGGGCCGCCGTCGGGCGGTTCCGGACGGCGACGAGAGCCTGGGGTCCCGGCTGGCCGGGTTGCGTACCCGCCTGCTGGGCGAGTCCAGCGGACGCCTCGCCGTCGCCGCCGTGGTGGTGGTCCTCGGCCTGGTCGCCGCCCTCGGCGGTTGGTGGTTCGGGGTGGGCCGGTACACCGACGCGCCGCAGTTGGTCAGCATGACCAAGGCCCAGGCGGAGGCGCAGGCGGCGCAGGGCGGCTTCACCCTGCGGTACGCCGACCCCCGCCACGACGAGCAGATTCCGCGCGACGGCGTGCTGACGCAGCAGCCGGCCGCCACCGACCGGATCCTCAAGGGCGGCACGATCACCCTGACCCTGTCACTGGGCCCGGCCAAGTTCCCGATGCCCGACGTGGTGGGCAAGGAGTTCGACCTGGCTGAGGCCGACCTGGTCAGCGCCCAACTCGAAGTCGTCAAGGGCACCGCCCGGTACGACGACGGGCTGCCCGAAGGTGTGGTCGTGGCCACCAAGCCGGAGGCGGGCAAGGAAGTCAAGCCGGGCGACGAGATCACCGTCATCCTGAGCAAGGGGCGCGCCCCGGTCACCGTGCCGAACCTGGTCGGCAAGAACCTCAACGAGGCCCGCAACCAGATCGCGCAGCTCGGCCTGGTGCTGGTGGAGCCGACCTACAAGCAGTCCGACAAGCCCCGCGACGAGGTGATCGGGCAGAGCCCCGCCGACGGCAGTGGGGTGGAGAAGGGTGCCCAGATCCGGCTCGAGGTCAGCGAAGGTCCACCTCTGGTGACCGTACCCCGGGTCATCGACCTGCCGTGCCAGCAGGCCAAGCAGGTGCTGGAGAGCCAGGGCTTCCCGGTGGCGGTGCAGTTCAACCCGGAGGCGGTGGCCCGGTTCCAGAACCCGAACGAGAACGCCCAGGTGCCGCCGGGCACCCAGGTCACCATCGGATGCTTCTGATGGCGGCCACGGACCCCGGTCACCGGCCGATCGGCTCACACACGCCCGCCTCGGGTGGGCTGGCGAAGGCCGCCCTGCCGTACCTCGACGCCGCCGGCTCCGAGGTGGCGCAGGTCTACGTCGGCAACTCCCGGGGCTGGGCGATGCCGGCCGGCGACCCGGCACAGGACGCCCTGTTCCGCGACGGCTGCGCCGAACGGGGCGTCGCCGCCTACATCCACGCGTCGCTGCTGGTCAACCTGGGCTCGCCGACCGAGGCCACGGTCGAACGGTCGGTGCTGACCCTGGCCCACGCGCTACGCCGGGGCGCCGCGATCGGCGCCCGCGCGGTGGTGTTCCACGCCGGTAGCGCGGTGGACGCCGGGCACGCCGAGGCGGCCATGCGGCAGGTACGCGAATCCCTGCTGCCGCTGTTGGACTCGGCCGCCGCCAGCAACGGGCCGATGCTGCTGGTCGAGCCGAGCGCGGGTGGTGGCCGGTCGTTGGCCTGCCGGGTGGAGCAGCTCGGCCCCTACCTGGACGCGGTGGACCGACACCCCTGGCTGGGCGTCTGCTTCGACACCTGCCACGCCTGGGCCGCCGGACACGACCTGGCCGCCGAGGGCGGCATGACCGAGACGCTGGACACGCTGGTGGCCACCGTCGGCGCGGACCGGCTACGCCTGGTGCACGCCAACGACTCGAAGGACCTGTGCGGTTCCACCCGCGACCGGCACGAGAACATCGGCAAGGGCAGCATCGGGGAGCCCGCCTTCGCCGAGCTGATGCGCCATCCCGCCACCGCTGGCGTACCCATCCTGGTGGAGACCCCCACCGACCGGCACGAGGGCCACGCCGCCGACATAGCCACCCTCCGCCGCCTCCTCCCCTAACACCACCCCTCCCCCGCAATCTCGTGCCCCCGCGCACCCGCGCACCCGCGCACCCGCGCACCCGCGCACCCGCGCACCCGCGCACCCGCGATCTTGCGCTTTGGGTCGCCCTTTCGGGAGTTTTGAGGCTTATGCGGCGACAGAAAGTGCAAGATCGCGCGGGACGTGAGGCGGGGACGTGGGGAGGCGGGGTGGAGGGGGCGGTTAGGTGCGGAGGATGTGGGGGAGGATGGTGGCGGCCTGGTCGACTGCCGCGTCGGTGACGTCCATGTGGGTGACCAGGCGGGCGGTGCGGGGGCCGAGCACCGAGATGAGTACGCCCTCGGCGCGGGCCGCCGCAGCGAGGGTGGGTGCGTCCATCGGCGCCTTGGTCAGGTCGAGCGGGACCAGGTTGGTGCGTACCGGCCCAGCCAGCACCCCGAACGGGGCGATCGCCTCGGCCAGCCGGTCCGCCTTCGCGTGGTCTTCGGCGAGCCGGTCGATGTGGTGGGCTAGGGCGTACCGTCCGGCGGCGGCCAGGACGCCCGCCTGACGCATGCCGCCACCCATCCGCTTGCGGATCACCCGGGCCCGTTCGATCTTGTCGGCGGCACCGACCACCAGTGAGCCGACCGGTGCGCCGAGTCCCTTGGAGAGGCAGACCGACAGCGTGTCGAACAGCGCCCCGTAGCTGGCCAGTGGCACCCCGTCGGCGACGTGCGCGTGCCAGATCCGGGCCCCGTCGCAGTGCAACGCCACCTGCGCCTCGTCGGCGACCCGGCGCAACTGGCGCAAGGTGTCCAGGGGGATCACCCCGCCACCGCTGCGGTTGTGGGTCTGCTCCACGGCGATCGCCCGGGTGGGCACCGCCCAGTAGCCGTCGGGACGGATCATGCCGGCGACCACGTCGGGGTCCACGTCCGCGCCCACCGCCGACCAGGTCCGCGAGGTGATTCCGCCGTACGCGGCGGCAGCCCCCATCTCGTACGTGATCACGTGGGCGTCGGCGTCGCAGAGCAGTTCCGCACCCGGCGGCACCAGCAGTTGCAGGGCGACCTGGTTGGCCATCGAGCCGGTCGGGCAGAACAGTGCCGCCTCGTGGCCGAACAGCGCGGCGACCTCGGCCTCCAGGGCATTGACCGTCGGGTCCTCGCCGTAGACGTCGTCGCCGACCTCGGCGGCGGCCATCGCCGCCCGCATCCCGGCGGTGGGCCGGGTCACCGTATCCGAACGCAGATCGATCGACATGTCTCGCTCCATCGGGTCAACCACTGTCATCCTCACGCCCGCCGCCTACGCGGCTGGCAAGCACACCCCGCACGTCAGCCACCGTGATCCTCACGGCCGCCGACTGCGAGGGTGGCAAGCTCACTCCTCGCGTCAGCCACCATGATCCTCACGGCCGCCGACTGCGAGGGTGGCAAGCTCACTCCTCGCGTCAGCCACCATGATCCTCACGGCCGCCGACTGCGGGGCTCGCAAGCTCACTCCTCGCGTCAGCCACGGAGCATCTCCGCCACGAGGAAGGCCAGTTCCAGCGACTGCTGGGTGTTCAGCCGCGGGTCGCAGGCGGTCTCGTACCGGTCCGGCAGGTCGAGGTCGGCGATGCCCTGGGCGCCGCCGAGGCACTCGGTGACATCCTCACCGGTCAGCTCGACGTGCAGGCCGCCGGGGTGGGTCTCCAGGCTCCGGTGCACCTCGAAGTAGCCCAGTACCTCGTCGACGATCCGGTCGAAGTGGCGGGTCTTGTAGCCGTTGGACGACTCGTGGGTGTTGCCGTGCATCGGGTCGCACTGCCACACCACCTTCGCCCCGGCGGCGGTGACCTTGGCCACGATCGGCGGCAACGCGTCGCGTACCTTGTGGTTGCCCATCCGGCTGATCAAGGTGAGCCGGCCCGGGATGTTGTCCGGGTTCAGCTTCTCGCACAGCTCGATCGCCTCGTCCGGGCTGGTGGTCGGGCCGAGTTTGACCCCGATCGGGTTGGCGATGCGGGAGATGAAGTCGATGTGCGCCCCGTCGATCTGCCGGGTGCGCTCCCCGATCCAGAGGAAGTGCCCGGACAGCCCGTACGCCCGGTTGCCGGAGACCCGGGTCAGCGCCCGGTCGTACTCCAGCGCCAGGGCCTCGTGGGAGCAGTAGAGGGTGACCGTACGCAGCGCGTCGTCGTCGGTCATCCCGCAGGCGCGGATGAAGGCGAGGGCCCGGTCGATCTCGCGGGCGATCGCCTCGTACCGCTCGCCGGCCGGCGAGTTGCGCACGAAGCCCTTGTTCCAGTCGTGCACCGCGTGCAGGTCGGCCAGCCCACCGGCAAGGTAGGCGCGGAGCATGTTCATCGCGGCGGCGGAGTTCGCGTACGCCCGGATCATGCGCTGCGGGTCGGCGGCCCGCGCCTCCGGCGTGGCCTCCAGCGAATTGATCATGTCGCCGCGGTAGGCCGGCAGGCCCCGGGCGTCGGTCGGCAGCGACCGGGGCTTGGTGTACTGCCCGGCGACCCGGGCCACCTTCACCACCGGCAGCGACGCGCCGTAGGTGAGCACGATCGCCATCTGGAGCAGCGTACGAGCGTTGGCCAGCAGGTGACTCTCGGTGTTGTCGGCGAAGGTCTCCGCGCAGTCGCCACCCTGCAACAGGAACGCCTTACCCTCGCAGACCAGCGCGAGACGCTGGCGCAACTGGTCGACCTCGTACGGGGCGACCACCGAGGGGACCGTGTCGAGCACCTTGCAGACCTCGGCGACCTGGGCCTGGTCCGACCAGGGTGGGGTCTGGGCGCGGGGCAGTTCCCGCCAGCGGTCCAGGCCAAGGGCCGCGTCCTCGGCGGTGTCGACGGTCGGGCGGCTGGTCTGCAGCACCGGGCTGCCCACCGCCGGATGACTCAGCTGATGCCACTCATGGCGCATGACATGCAGCGTACGGCGACAGCCGGGCTGCACGGCCAGCGAGGGGCCGGGTTCCGGCAGATGGACGAAAGTGGGCGTCCTCGCAGGTCAGGCGTTGGCGCCGGGCTGCGCCACCGGGAGTTGGTGCCGCCGCAGGTCAGGGCGTCGGCTCCGGCGTCGGCGTCGGCTCCGGCGTCGGGTTGTGCCCACCGGGTCGCTCGCCCGAGATGCACCAGTCGAGCCCGTCGCGGGTGACCGTGAACAGCAGCCGCCGGTCGGCCTCGCGCTTACCCACCGCCACGGTGACCACGGTGCTGACCTCCTGCCCGACCGGGCCGGAGCGGATGTCCGTGATCTCGGTCTGGGCGACCTCGAAGTGGTCGGCGAAGTCGCCGTTCGGCCCGGTGGCCGCCGAGTCGAACGATTCGTGCAGCACCGCGCAGAGTTGGCTACGCCCGGCCGCCACGTCCTTGGCCACCATCGCGTCGAGGTACGCCTGCACCCGCTCGCGGGACTTCGCCAGCGCCTCCTCGGCCGGCGCCCGGCCGGGTTGCTCCGCCGGTTCCTCCTCGCCGCCGATGAGTCCGCAGCCGGCCAGCGCGAACGGCACGATCATGAGCAGGACGAGTGCGGTTGAGCGCCGGTACACCCGCATCGCCACCTCCCCATCCGCGAACACCGAGCCATCCGACCGGCGAGTCTGTCACACCCATCCCCAGGTGCAAGGAAGGGCCCCTTGTTATCACCTTTTGTATAGGAAGGGCCCCCTATTAACACGCGACGCCCCGCGAGGCACCGGATTGTTAATAAGGGGCCCTTGCTCTACCGGAGGCGTTAACAAGGTGCCCTTCCTTACACAGCAGGGCGGACGGGGAGGGGCTGGTGCGGCCCCTCCCCGTCTGGTGGGTGATGCGTCGGCCGTCGGCTCAGCCGAGACCGCCCTTGATGGCGCTGATCAACTCTCCGTTGCTGGTGTCACCGGAAAGTTCCCAGAAGAAGGCGCCACCGAGGCCCTGGTTCTTCGCGTACGTCATCTTGCCGCCGATGGTCGACGGGGTGTCGTAGCTCCACCAGTTGCTACCGCACTTGGCGTACGCCGTGCCGCCGACGGTGCCGGTGGCCGGGCAGGTGTTCTTGAGCACCTTGTAGTCCTCGATGCCCTGCTCGTAGGTGCCCGGAGCGGGGCCGGTCGCGGTACCACCCGCGGTCGTCTGGGTCACCCCGGTCCAGCCCCGACCGTAGAAGCCGATGCCGAGCAGCAGCTTGTTGGCCGGGATGCCCTTGCTCTTGAGCTTCTGGATGGCCGCGTCGGACCAGAAGCCCTGCTGCGGAATGCCGGTGTACGAGTTCAGCGGCGAGTGCGGGGCGGTGGGGCCCTGCGGGGCGAAGGCGCCGAAGTAGTCGTACGTCATCGGCATGATCCAGTTGAGGTTCGCCGCCGCGCCGGCGTAGTCGGTCGCGTCGATCTTGCCGCCGTTGCTGCCGTCGGCGGTGATCGCGGCGGTGACCAGCGCCGACGAGCCGAACCGGCTCCGCAGCGCGCTGATCACGTTCTTGAACGCGTTCGGGCCGCTGGCGTCGCAGGTGAGACCGCAGGCGTTCGGGTACTCCCAGTCGATGTCGATGCCGTCGAAGACGTCCGCCCAACGCGGGTCCTTGACCATGTTGTAGCAGCTCTCGGCGAAGGCGGTCGGGTTCTGCGCGGCCTGGGTGAAGCCGCCGGACCAGGTCCAGCCGCCGATCGAGTAGATCACCTTGAGGTGCGGGTACATCCGCTTGAGCTTGCGCAACTGGTTGAAGTTGCCGCGCAGCGGCTGGTCCCAGGTGTCGGCGACGCCGTCGACGCTCTCCGCCGCGGTGTACGCCTTCTCGTAGTCGGCGTAGCTGTCACCGATGGTGCACCGGCCGCCGGTGGTGTTGCCGAAGGCGTACAGGATGTGGGTGAGTTTCGCCGCCGATCCACTGGTGTGGATGTTGCGGACGTGGTAGTTGCGCTGGTAGACGCCCCACTGGACGAAGTAGCCGACGACCTTGCGGTCGCCGCTGGGCGGCGTGGTGGGCGGCGTCGTGGTCGGCGGGGTGGTCGTCGGTGGCGTGGTCGTGGGCGGGGTGGTGGTCGGCGGCGTGGTGGTCGGCGGGGGCGTGCCACCGCCGCAGGCGGCGCCGTTGATGGTGCAGTTCTGCGGCGCCGCGTACGGGCCGCTGCCGTTGTAACCCCAGCTGAAGGAGGCGCCCGGGGCGAGTGCACCGGCCCAGCTCTTCTTGACGGCCACGACCCGGTTGCCGGTGCGGGTGACGTCGGCGTCCCAGAAGCTGCTGATGTTGGTGCCCGACGGCAGGTCGAACTCGACGCGCCAGGTGCTCAGGCTGGCGCTGGACCCGTTGGTGATGGTGACCCTGGTTTCGTGACCGGTCCCCCAGTCCTGCACCCGGGTGAACGAGGTGGTCACACTTCCGGCGCCGAACGCCGAGGCCATCGGGACCGTGGCGACGGTCACCGCGACCACGGCGCCGACCCAGAGGGCCCGGCGGAGCGATCTCTTCATGTGGCGTCTCCAAACAGTTAGGAAACTTTCCAAAATGTTGAGGAGACGCTACTCACAGGCCACCACTTCGTCAAGATGTCGATGTATCGATTTGCCTGTCCGGGGGAAACCGCCTCACTCGCCGGTCAACGGCCGGTTACCCAACGGTAAGCGGGCCCGCGCGGCGAACCGGCGAGGGCGCGGCGCCCAGCGGTAGCCTCGCCTCATGTCCGTCTTCGACATCCCGATCGACGCCCTCGCCGGTGGCCCGGCCGATCTCGCGCAGTACCGGGGACGCGCCCTACTGGTGGTCAACGTCGCCTCCCGGTGCGGCCTCACCCCGCAGTACGCCGGCCTGCAGGCCCTCCAGGACGAGTACGCCGACCGCGGCCTGGTGGTGCTCGGCGTCCCGTGCAACCAGTTCGCCGGCCAGGAACCGGGCAGCGCCGCGGAGATCAGCGAGTTCTGCCAGGTCAACTACGGAGTCACCTTCCCGCTGACGGAGAAGGTCGAGGTCAACGGGCCGGACCGCCATCCGCTCTACGCGGCCCTGGTGGACACTCCCGACATCGACGGGCACACCGGCGACGTCCGATGGAACTTCGAGAAGTTCCTGATCGCCCCGGACGGCACCGTGGCCGCCCGCTTCGCCCCGACGGTCACCCCCGACGACCCCGCCCTCCGCACCACCGTGGAGAAGACCCTCCCCTGAGCCTCCCGCCCCGCCCTGGACGAGAGCAGGCCGAGAGCGGGCGGAGCGCGGCGGGGAGATGGCGCGGGACGGACCGAAGCGCCGGCCGGGCGAGTAGGTTCGACGTGGGGAGTCCAGTGGGCAGGGGGTTGACGTGTCGGTCGTGGGGTTGATCGGGAGTGGGCACATCGGCGGCACCGTGGCCCGGTTGGCGGTGGCTGCCGGCTACGAGGTGGTGCTGAGCAACTCGCGGGGGCCGGAGACCCTGGCCGGGCTGGTCGACGAGCTGGGACCGGCAGCGAGCGCGGGCACGGTCGACGCGGCGGCCCGCGCCGGGGACCTGGTGGTGGTCACCATCCCCCTCAAGTCGTACCGGTCCGTACCGGCACAGCCACTGGCCGGCAAGGTCGTCATCGACACCAACAACTACTACCCGCAGCGCGACGGCCGCTTTCCCGAACTGGACGAGGGCAGCATCACCAGCAGTGAACTGCTGCAACGCCACCTGCCCGAGGCACGGGTGGTGAAGGCGTTCAACAACATCCACTACAGGCACCTGCTCGCCCTGGCCCGGCCGGGCGGCGCGGCGGACCGCAGCGCGCTGCCGATCGCCGGTGACGACGCCCAGGCCAAGACCGTCGTCACCGCGTTCCTCGACCGGATCGGCTACGACGCGGTGGACGTCGGCGCACTCGCCGACGGTTGGCGGTACCAGCCGGACACCCCGGCCTACGGCCTCATCTACTCGGCCGAGCCGACGAGTTTGGAACGGGAGTCCCCCGGCGACGCCGCGACGCTGCGCGCCGCCCTCGCCAAGGCCGACCAGACCTGACCGGCCCGAGCCTCGACCAGCACCGACCGGGGGCAGCCCGCACCCACCGTGAGCGCTTCAGTCGACTGGCGTACCGGCACGGCGGGCCTGCCACTGCGGGGCCAGCAGCGACCAGATCTCCAGGTCGACCCGCCCGTGCGGGCCCGGTGACACCTCCCGCAGTACGCCGTCGCGGCGCATGCCGAGCCGACGGGCGACCGCGATGCTGCGTTCGTTGCCGGCGAGCACCCGCCACTCGACCCGGTGCAGGCCGCGCTCGTCGACCACCCAGTCGATCAGCCGGCTGACCGCGCGGGTGACCAGGCCACGACCCTCGGCGGCCGGTTCCAGCCAGCAGCCTGCCTCGCAGACGCCCAACTCGGCGTTGAGCGACACGAGCAGCACCCCGCCGACCAGCGTGCCGCCGGACCAGATGCCCCAGATGCCGCCGTCGTCGCGGGCCCACCGGTCGGCGTACCGCTGCAACACGTGCCGCGCCTGGTCCAGGTCGGTGGCCACGAAGGACGGCGACACCCAGGGTGAGATGTTCTCCCGGGCCCGGTCCAGGTTGGCCAGGAACTCCTCGGCGTGCCAGGGGTTGAGGGGACGCAGTTCGGCGTCGGCGGTCAACGGCACGGCGAACATCGGTGTCCTCCGGTGATCGGCATGAGCCGCCGGATGGCGGCGGTCGACGTGGGGCGACAGTCCCGGTAGAGCGCGCGGCAGCTCGGGCTGCGCCGTCCAGGAGATCAGATCGGGCGGCGGCCCGCGAAACCACAGTCGGCCCGGTGGTACCAGCGCACGTCGCTGTCCCCTTCCAGCCAGCACCAGAGCACCGGCCGACCTTCGCGTTCACCGGGGAAGTCGAGCAGCACCGGGGCGATGCTCTTGACCTCGATGCCGGGCTGGCGCAACTCGTCGAGGATCGCGTGCAGCCGGGCCTCCAACGCCTTGACCTCTGGCCGGCCGCCGAGCGCGCTGACCCCGTGGGCGGCCAGGTCGGCCTGCAGTTCGGCCAGGTCGGCCCGGACCCGGATCAGCTCGTCGACACGAGGGTGCAGGGTGGCTACCAGGTACCGGGCCTGGGCGAGTGTGAACACCGCGCCAGTATGCGTCACCGGGGCGCTCCTGGGGAGCCAACGCTGGGCCGGCAGAGCAATGATCGACTCGGGTTGGCGGCATCGCCGGCGGGGAGAAACCGCCGGACGGGCGCGACGAAGTTGGTCATCAGCCGCTCGAAGCCGTTCACTCGGCTTGGGCGGCCAGCTCCCGGGCCCGGTCCCGGGCCGCTTCCAGGGCGGCCAACAGCGCCGCACGTACGCCGTGGTTCTCCAGCTCACGGATGGCGGAGATGGTGGTGCCGGCGGGCGAGGTGACCGCCTCGCGCAGCTTCACCGGGTGCTCGCCGGAGTCCCGCAGCATCACCGCCGAACCGATCGCGGTCTGCACGATCAGGTCGTGCGCCACCTGGCGGGGCAGGCCGAGCAGGATGCCGGCGTCGGTCATCGCCTCCACCAGGAGGTAGAAGTACGCCGGGCCGGAGCCGGACAGGGCGGTCACCGCGTCCTGCTGACTCTCCGGCACCCGGATCGTCGCGCCGAGCGGCTTGAACATCTCCTCGGCCAGCGCCAGGTGCGCCCCGGTGGCGTACGCCCCGGCGGAGATGGCGGTCATCGCCTGGTCCACCAGGGCCGGCGTGTTGGTCATGACCCGGACCACCGGGGTGCCCTCGGGCAGCCGGCGGCTGAAGAAGCTGCTGGGCAGGCCGGCGCAGAGCGAGATGACCAGCTTGCCGGCGGGTACCTTCGGTCCGATCTCGTCCAGCAGCGCGGCCGCGTCCTGCGGCTTGACCGACACGGCCAGCACCTCGGCCGCCTCGACGGCGGCGAGATTGTCCACCACCCGTACGCCGTAGCGGGCGGTCAACTCCTCGGCGCGGGCCGGCCGCCGGGCGGTGGCCAGCAGCCGGTCCACCGGCCAGCCCGAGCGCAGCAGCCCGGACAGCATCAACTCGCCGATCTTGCCCGCGCCGATCACCGCGACGGTGTGCACTGCGGCTGACACCTGACGTACCCCCTCTGGACGCCGGCGTCGCGGCGGACCGGGCGGCCCGCCGCGACGCCGGAATCACGATCAGCTGCCGAAGAAGACCTCGGCCTCGGCGTAGCGCTCCAGCGGCACGGTCTTCAGCTCGCGGGTGGCCTCGGCGAGCGGGACGCGGACGATGTCGGTGCTCTGCATCGCGACCATCTTGCCCCAGTCGCCCTCGTGCGCGGCGTCGATGGCCTGCAGGCCGAGCCGGGTGGCGAGCACCCGGTCGAACGCGGTCGGCGTGCCGCCGCGCTGGATGTGCCCGAGCACGACGGTGCGGGCCTCCTTGCCGGTCTTGGCCTCCAGCTGCTCGGCCAGCCACTGGCCGATGCCACCCAGGCGGACGTGACCGAACGCGTCCAGCTCCTGGTTCTGCAGGACCATCTGGCCCTCCAGCGGCTGGGCGCCCTCGGCGACCACGACGATCGGGGCGTACTGGTGCTGGAAGCGCTTCTCGACGTAGCCGGCGACCTGCTCGACGTCGAAGTTCCGCTCCGGCAGCAGGATCACGTTGGCGCCGCCGGCCAGGCCGGCGTGCAGGGCGATCCAGCCGGCGTGCCGGCCCATCACCTCGACCACCAGGGTGCGGTGGTGGCTCTCGGCGGTGGTGTGCAGCCGGTCGATCGCCTCCATCGCGATGTTGACCGCGGTGTCGAAGCCGAAGGTGTAGTCGGTGGCACCGAGGTCGTTGTCGATGGTCTTCGGCACGCCGATGACGTTGACGCCCAGCTCGTGCAGCTTGGTGGCGACACCGAGGGTGTCCTCGCCGCCGATGGCGATCAGCGCGTCGACGCCCTGCGCGGCCAGGTTCTCCTTGATCCGCTCGACGCCGTTCTCGATCTTGAAGGGGTTGGTCCGCGAGGAGCCGAGGATGGTGCCGCCGCGCGGCAGGATCCCCCGGACCTCCGCGATGCCCAGCGGCCGGGACAGGCCCTCCAGCGGACCCTTCCAACCATCCCGAAAACCTACGAATTCATGGCCGTAGCTGGCGACGCCCTTACGGACCACCGCCCGGATGACCGCGTTGAGACCCGGGCAGTCGCCGCCGCCGGTGAGCACGCCGATACGCATGATCTGCTCATCCTCCTGGGGAGCATCTGGTCAAGCCCGATCAAGCCCCAGGATATGTGTCAGGTCAGACCATCGGCGCCGTTGCCGGCCCGGGGCGGGCCGTCACTGCGACTGTAGTCGGCGCTGGCCCACGCCGGACACGGCGCCCCACTACCGATCAGTAGGCATCATCGCGGAGTTCGCCGGCCCCCGGCGGCTGGCCGCCCGGCACCGCGCCGGCTCCGCCGCCCAGATCCAGCCGGCAGGCACCCGTGTGGTCCCAGCACCGGACGGCGGTGGCGTGCACGGCGACCAGGGTCAGGCCGGCGGTCCGCGGTCCGTCCGGAAACCAGGCGACCAGCCCCGGCTGCCACAGCCGCTGCGCCCGCGCCGGGTCGGGGTCGTCGCGGGCGGTGCCGGACAGCGACACCCGGACCTGCTCGGCCGGGTCGGCGAAGCTCACCTCGACCTCCGGATTGACCCGGAGCTGGCGCACCACCGCCGACCTGGCGTACGCGAAGAACCACAGCTCGCCGTCGAACTCCGTCCGTTGCAGGAGCATCGGCCGACCCACCAGCCGGCCGTCGAGCGAGATCGTGGTGAGCGTGCAACTGCCCGCCGCCCGGATCAGCTCGGCGACCCGCTGCCGGGCCGCTCCGACGGTCATCGCCTCATCACCCATGCTGGCGCTCGCTCATGGCGGTGCTCCCTCGCGTCGGCCCCCTGGGCCGAACCCGTGCCCAGGGCGGAACCCGCCAAACCTACGAACCCGTCATCGCCCGCCACCGGGCCAGGTTGTGCCGGGCGTCGACCAGCGCGTCATGCCGGGCGGCGTCGGCGTTCGGCAACCGGGGTCGCCCTCGGTCGTCCCAGAGCTGCCGCAGTTCCTTGGTGAACCGGGGAATCTCCCGGGGCAACGCCGGCATGGCGCCCCACAGCTGGGCCAGGGCCAGGTGGTCGTACGCGGCGTACCAGGCCCACAGCTCCAGCTCCTCGCCGGGCCGGTCCCGGATCGGCGCCACGAGGAAGTCGTACAACTCGTCGCGGATGCGCTCCCGGGACCGCCAGGCCCGATCGGCCGGGGAGGGCAGCTTGTCCAGCACGTTGCGGCGGACCCAGGGCACTGCCCGGGACGCGTCGAACTCGGTGGAGACCGCGTAGAACTCGCGGCCGTACTCGTCGACGATGCCGATCGACACGAGTTCGACCGTACGGCCGTCCTCGATGAATTCGCAGTCGTAGAAATAGCGGTAGACCATCCCTGCCATCCTCGCCGACGCCGACCCCGCGGTGGCGGGCGGGGCGGGCGACCCGGGAGCGCTTCCAGGGCTCGCGGCACGGCGACATCGCAGCTGAAGCTGTCACAGAAGTGATTTGAGGGGTGTACAGCACGCGACCGGACCGTCATGATCTGATGTGTACCGCTGCCGGACGCCGAACGGGTGTCAGATCGCCTTGTCAGGGGCCGCCAGGCTCACCCGGTGAGCGAGTTGGGTCCTTGACCGGGGAGGGGTGGGGCCGTGGACATGCGCCTGCCGGAGCCGGGCGACGCGCTCACGGGTGTGGAGATGTTCGCCGGGCTGGAGCCCGAGGTACGCCAGCGCGTGATCGCCGCCGCGGTACCCCGGACGTACCGCAAGGGTCAGCTGCTGTTCGTGGAGAACGACCCGGGCGAGTCGCTGATCGTGCTGCGGCGCGGCGCGGTGGCGGTGTTCCGCACGGCGCCGACCGGCGAACGGGCCGTACTGTCGGTGATCCGTCCGCCGGACGTGCTCGGTGAGGTCTCCCTGCTGGACGCCTCCACCCGCTCCGCCTCGGCCGAGGCGATCGAGGACTGCACCGCCCTCGCCCTGTCCCGGGGCGCCTTCATGGAGCTGGTCCACTCGAACCCGCGCATCCTCGACGCGGTGATGCGCTCCCTCGGTGCGCTCATCCGCCGCCTGACCGAGCAGAACGCCGACCATGTCTTCCTCGACCTGCCCGGCCGGGTCGCCAAGACGCTGGTCCGGCTCGCCGGCGAGAGCCAGGCACCGATGATCACCATCGAGCTGAACCAGAGCCAACTCGCGGAGATGGCCGGCGGTTCCCGGCAGAGCGTGAACCAGGCGATCGGGTCGTTCGCCAACCGGGGTTGGCTGCGCACCGAGGGGCGCCGGATCGTGGTCACCGACGTACCGGCGCTGCGTCGCCGGGCCGGCATGAACGATCGCTGACCAGCCGGTACGCGCACTGAGCTGACAACGGGCGGGGCCGGGGACGTCGTCCCCGGCCCCGCCCGCGCTGTTATCCGGTCAGGGCTTGGTGCTGCCCGGGCCGGCCCAGTCCGTGCCACCCGGCCCGGCCCAGTCCGTACCGTCCTTGCCTCCACCCGGCACCTCGCCGACGATCCCCTGCGCCTGCAGCAGGGCAAGGGTCGCGGCGTCCACATCCACCGAATCTCCGGCCAGATGGGTGACCCCGTTACCGTCGGTCCAGTCACTCTTCAACATGACGTACACCATGAGCTGTCCCCCTGATCAGCGGTCAACGAATCGGCTGCATGAATCTAGCCGTTGCGCAACGCGCTGGACTGCCCGGTGGAGTGTCCACAAGCCAACAGCCCGGTACCCGACACTGCGCCGGGCGGCAATACTCGATCCTGCGCCTTTTGGGCGCCCCGGGTTCGCCAGTGGAGGGTGTCATCGCCACGCAGTGTGATCGCTGTGGACGCACCGCCACCGACGGCGACCGCTTCTGCGGTGGCTGCGGGGCGGAACTCGGTGCTGTCTGCCCGCACTGCCTGCGCCCGCTCGCACCGGACGTGGCCTTCTGCACCTCCTGCGGGGCGCCCCGGGCCGGCAGTGACCGGGCCCCGGCGATACCGCAGGAGGACCGCCGCCGGGTCAGCGTGCTCTTCGTCGACCTGATCGACTTCACCCCGTACGTCGAGCGGGCCGACCCGGAGCTGGTCCGGGGCATGCAGACCGGCTTCTTCTCCGCCGCCCGTCGGGTCGTCGGCCAGTACGGCGGGGTGGTCGAGAAGTACATCGGCGACGCGGTGATGGCCCTGTTCGGCGCGCCGGTGGCCACCGAGACCGACGCGCTGCGCTGCGTCCGGGCCGGGCTGGAGCTGCAACGGGTGCTCACCCGGTTCACCCCGACCGGCACCGACGGGCTGCGTTTCCGGGTCGGGGTGGCCACCGGCGAGGCGCTGGTGGACGTGGCCGCCGCCCGGGACGGCGGGCAGGCGATCGTGGCCGGCGACGTGGTCAACACCGCCTCCCGGTTGCAGTCGGTGGCGCCGCCCGGCGGGGTGCTGGTCGACGGTGCCACGCACGCGCTGACCCGGGACACCATCCGCTATTCCGACCAGCCGCCGGTCACCCTGCGCGGGCGTTCCGCGCCGACCGAGGTGTGGCTGGCCCTGGCCGCGGTACGCCAGCAGCCGGCCGACCGGGAGCCGGACGCCACTCCGCTGATCGACCGCGAGCACGAGCTGGGCATGCTGGTCAACGCCCTGCACCGCAGCCTGCGCGACCGCCGGCCCCAGGTGGTCACCGTCTTCGGGCGGGCCGGCATCGGCAAGAGCCGGCTGGTGCGGGAGCTGCACCGGCACACCGCCCGGCTGGTGGACGAGCCGTTGACCTGGCGGATCGGGCGCTGCCCGCCGTTCGGTGAGAACGTCACGTTCGCCGCGCTGGCCGACATCGTCAAGGCCGAGGCGGGCATCCTCGACACCGATCCGGCCGGCACCGCCGCGCAGCGGCTCGCCGCCGCCGTCGGCGAACTGGTCGGCCCCGGCGAGCGGGACCGGGTGGCCGACGCGCTGCGCCCGCTGGTCGGGCTGCCCGGCACGCCGCTGCCGGCCGAGGAGGCGGAGTCGGCGTGGCGGCGGTTCCTGCTGGCCCTGGCGGCCCGCCGCCCCACCGTGCTGGCCTTCGAGGATCTGCACTGGGCCGACGACGCCATGCTGCGCTTCGTGGAGCTGCTCGGGGCGGCGGCCCGGGACGTGCCGCTGCTGCTGCTCTGCACCGCTCGTCCCGAGTTGGTCGACCGGGATCCGAGTTGGGCGGGGACGATCACCGGCTCGGTGACGATCACCCTGCCGCCGCTGCGCGACACCGGCATCGCCGCGTTGTACGCGCACATGTTCGGCCAGGCCGCCTTCTCCGCCGACCTGCTCACCCCGCTCATCGAGGTGGCCGGCGGCAACCCGCTCTACGCCCACGAGTACGTCCGGATGCTGATCGAGCAGGGCGCGTTGCGTCAGTCCGGGCGGGGCTGGTCGCTGGACAAGCACCTCGACCTGCCGATGCCGGAGAGCGTGCACGCGGTCATCGCCAACCGGGTCGACCTGCTCGACCCGAAGGACCGGGCGGTGCTGCTCGCGGCGGCCGTCGTCGGGGTGCAGTTCTGGCCGGGCGCGGTGGCGGCGGCGGTCGGGCAGCCGGTCGAGGCGGTCGAGCGTGCCCTGCGCCGGCTGGAGCAGCGGGATTTCGTCCACGAGCAGGGCGCGTCCACGATGGCCGGTCAGCCGGAGTACCGGTTCCGGCACGTGCTGGTGCGCGACGTCTGCTACCAGCGGTTGCCGCGTACCGAGCGGGTGGCCCGGCACGACCGGACGGCCGACTGGCTGGACACCTTGTCGCAGAGCCGGGACACCGACCTGGCCGAGGTGCTGGCCCATCACCGCTGGGCGGCGCACGAGATCGCCCGGTCGCTGGGCATGGACACCACCCGGTACGCCGGCCCGGCGCGGGCGGCGCTGCACCGGGCGGCCCGCCGGGCGTACGCCCTGCACGGGTTGGACGCCGCCGCCGGCCACGCGGGCCGGGCGCTCGGGCTGGCCGACGACTCCGACCCGGTGGGCCGGCTCCAGCTGGAACTGCTCAGCACCGAGATCTCGTTCTACCGGGACGGCAACGCGTTCCTCTCCGGTGGTGGATCGGAGCAGGTGCAGGCGTTGGCCGAACGGCTGCTGGCCTACGGCGACGAGGCGTGTGCGGCGCGGGCCTGGACGCTGTTGGGTCAGGCGGCCTGGCTGCGGGCCGACCGGCGGGCCGCGCTGTCCTGCCTGGACCGCGCGGTGCGGCTGTTCGAGCCGCTGCCGGACAGTGCCCAGAAGGCGGACGCCTTCGCCGAGCTGGGCCGGCTGCACATGCTCAACTACGAGCGTGATCCGGCGGTGGCGGCGGCCGACACCGCGGCCGAGATCGGCGAGCGGCTCGGGCTGACCGAGACCCGCACCAACGCCCGGATCACCGCGGCCACCGCCCGTTACCAGGGCGGCGACCGGTCCGGGCTGGACGAGTTGTACGCGATCGTCGAGTTCAGCCGGGCCCGGCAGCTGCTGGCGTTGCCCCGGGCCACCCAGAACCTCGCGTACGCGGTCCGCGAGGAGGGTGACTGGCTGCGCTCCGATGCCCTGCTCTCGGCCGCGCCGGCCCGGACCGCGAGCGGGCAGACGCTGACCACCAGCTACTCCGGTGAGGCGATGCGGGCCTGGTTCGAGGGCGACTTCGGCCGCCTGCTCGCCGCCGCCGAGGCGTTCGTGGACACCCCGACCGGCAGTTGGGACATGCAGGTGCGTGGGCTGCGGTCGTGCCTGCTGGTGCTGCGCGGCCAGCCGGTGCCGCCGGCCGCCGGATCGCCCGCCGCCCCGGATCCGGCCGACGGCACCGCCGTCCGGGGCGCCCCGGCGGACCCGACCGCGCGCTCCGGCGGGGCGGCGGCCTCCCTCGCCCAGCGGGGCAGGCTCACCGTGCCGAACCGCGACGACGTGGCCGACGCGCTCGACACCGCCCGGCGCAGCGGCTTCCACCGGCTGCACTGGACGATGCTGGCGATGGGCGCGCTGTGCCGGGCGGTGCAGGGGCGTACCGATTCCGCCGCCGCCCTGATCGACGAGTTGGCCGAGGCGTGGACGGCGGTGCCGGCACTGGCCAGCGGCGAGTGGATCGCCGCCGCCGGCTGGGCGGCCACCCTCACCGGCCGGCGGTCCGCCGCCCGGGTACGCGCCATGCTGGATCAGGTCGGCCACCGTACGCCCTGGTCGGAGGCGGCGCTGCGGACCGTCACCGGGGCGCTGGCCGGCGCCGACGGCGACCACCGGCGCGCGGCCGAGCTGCATCTGGCCGCCGCCGAGCTCTACGCCGGCATTCCCGACGTGACCGATCGGATCCTGGCGCTGACCTTCGCGGTCCGTGAACTGGAGGTGGTGGGTGATCGGGCGCAGGTCTGCGCGCCGCTGGCCGAGGTACGCGCCTTCGCCCACCGCAACGCCGCGCCGGGCCTGCTCGCCCTGGCCCAACCGGCCACCGGCGAGACCCAGATCCTCGCCGGCTGATGACCCTCAACGGCGGCGGGCCGGAGGTTCGGGAACGGTTCAGGCCGCCACCGGTGCGGCGGGTGGGCTCTTGAGTTTCTGCGCGTAGACGTCGACGTACTCGCGGCCGGAGAGTTCCATCAGCTCGTACATGATCTCGTCGGTGACGGCGCGTTCGACGAACCGGTCGCCGGCCAACCCGGCGTACCGGGAGAAGTCCAGCGGTGGGCCGAACCGGATGCGGACCCGGTCGAGTTTCGGGACGATCGTGCCGGGCGGCTGGATCTCGTCGAGGTTGAGCATCACCACCGGCACCACCGGTGCGCCGCTCTCCAGCGCCAGCCGGGCCACACCGGTCTTGCCCCGGTAGAGCCGTCCGTCCGGGGAGCGGGTGCCCTCGGGGTAGATGCCGGCGATGCCGCCGGCCCGCAGCACCGTGAGTTGGGTGTCCAGCGCGGCGCGGGCGGCCTTGCCGCCGGAGCGGTCCACCGGGATGGTGCCGGTGCCGGTGAAGAACATCTTCGTCAGCCAGCCCTTGATGCCCTTGCCGGTGAAGTACTCCGCCTTGGCCACGAAGGTGACCTTCCGGGGCACGATCAGCGGGGTGAAGATCGAGTCGGAGAAGGAGAGGTGGTTGCTGGCCAGGATCACCGGGCCGGTGGCTGGTACGTGGTGCAGGCCCTCCACCTGCGGCCGGAAGATGAGTCTCAGCAGCGGGCCGAGGATCACGTACTTCAGCAGCCAGTACAGCACCGGCGTCCTTTCCTCGGGCGGGTGGTTCGCGACGGCGCGGGCGGGCCGGGCGATCGTGGCACGAGACTACGAACCTCACCGCCCCACCACAACGTCTACCCGGCCGACTGCCCGCTCCGACGCCTGATGCTCAGATAGATCATCCATGGCAGCAACGCGGTAGATCCGAGGAAGAGACTCGCATCCAACCGGAGGCTGCCGACCAGCCAGAGCAGCGGCGAGAGAGCCCAGAGCAGAAAGCCCACGCCCGCCAGAATCCCACCGACTCTCGTCACCCTCGCCATCCTCGCCACCCGTGCAGGTAGGCCCGGCCGCTCGCCCTGGCCCACGCCGCCGGCAGGCCCACGGCCACTCGCCAGCTGACCGCGCTGCCCCACCCGGCTGCCACCAGAGTCACCTGCTTCGATCACCATCACTCTCAGGACTGTCGACACCCTGGTATCGACCACTCTCGAACTTGGCATTGATCGCAACCATGGAGATCAGGATTCCCACGAAGAGTATCCCGAGTGAGATCCAGGTCGCCCACGGCGCTGGCAGATACCGCTGAGCAAGGACGTAGGGAACGCTTACTCCGATAAGCAGCGACCACCCCAGCCTTGTGCTCAGCAGCAACTTCACTCTGCCCATCGAATCATCCTCGATCCCTCCACCACGACCATTTCGCCCTACGCATGTGCTTATGGGAGCCCTTGAATTGCTGCCACTTGGACGGACTTTCGCGCCGCCACCGCCGCCGACACCTCATCCGGCCGGCCTTCCGGACACGCCGGCCTCGCGGCTGGCCTGGGCTCGGCGGCCGGACTCGGCGCGGCCACCGCCTTGTCGGGCCGGAACGGAACGTCCGACATGGTCACTGCCAGCAGCGCCGCCAGGGCCACCACCACGATCCGTCGCCACCAGCGGACGAATCCATCGCCCGCCAACGCGACGAACACGCCGCCACGCACCCACTGTTCCGGCACCGTCAGCCTCCCCGTAGAACGCACCGAGCGGAATTCTGGGCAGCGTAGGGAGAGCCGAATTCGAGATCAACATATTGACGGTGGCGCACGTCGGGCACTAGTGCCAGCGCAATTGCACCCCACGGACAGCACATCCGGCCGATTACGCAAATCGGACAGATAGCCGCCAGCCCACCACGATGTCACTGTCAGCAACCAGCCCCGGAACTCGCGGCTCGCGCCACCCGCACGAGCCCCACCACGCCTCCGCCAAGCAGGGGAACGGCGGCTAGGGCGACATCGCCCGATGCGCCCGAAGGCGCACCGGACACCACCAACCCGATCACCATGAGTGAGATCGCCACTCAAGCGAAATCACGGAGCCCCTAATAAGAGCGACCGGCAATAGGCCGACACGTCCTGATAGCCAGCCCGCCACCCAGGGCGGGGAAGATCTTGGTACGAATCTGCCCCTTGAGGGGCGCCCTCGTACCAAGATCTCGGATGCCTTGGCGGGGCAGCGAGCCTGCCAGATGGTTGCCTGGGGTCAGTGACGGGCCCATGGGCATGTGCCCGGCCGCTCGACCTCCCGCTGCGTCACCACCACCAATTGCCGGCCGCTCTAAATCAAGAGCGGGAATCCTGATTATGATCACTTACGCTGCGCTTGTGGTGCGCGGCTGACCAGGAAGCCGGGCTATCGGGCGTGATCTCCGCCTGACATGATGCGGCGCATGTCTGTGCACCGCCGTATCGTGCTCGGCGCCGGTCTGGCCGCCATCACCGCTGTCGTCACCGGCTGCCGCGAGCAGTCTGCGCCGTCGACAGCGGAGGCCGGTGCCGCCACCGGGTCACCGGCCGGCCCCACCGCGACGAACGGTCCGGGCGCGGTGAACGGTCCGGGCGGCGGTGCCTCGGCGTCCGCGTCGGGGGCGCCGTCACCGGGGGCCAGTGCCTCGGCCAGCGCAGTGCCGGGCAGCTCGGCGGGCACGTCGACCGGCGGCGACCTCGTCGGGCAGGCCGGAATCGGCGGGCCGTCGCCGCTCGGCCGGGCCCTCACCGCCGAACTCAGCCGGCACCTCGAACCCAATGCGCAGAACCCGAAGCATCCGGGCTATGCCGGCGCGGTGGCGTACTGCCAGATCGACGGCAGCCTTTTCGCCCGCGCCAGCGTCGGCAAGGCGCTGCGCTACGACGCCGGGCCGGTGCTGCTACCCGAGTCGAAGCAGGTCGCCATGCGCCACGACTCGATCTTCGACACCGCCTCGCTGACCAAGGTCTTCACCGCGATCCTGACCCTGCAACAGGTCGACGCGGGCCGGATCGCCCTCGACGGCCCTGTGGTGGACTACCTGCCCGGCTTCGCCGGCCCCGGCAAGGACAAGATCACCGTCGCCATGCTGCTGGCCCACACCAGCGGCCTGCCGGTCGGCGCCAAGGTCACCGGCCTGCCGGACGACGCCGCCCGCCGCGCCGCCGTCCTGGCCACCCCACTGATCAAGGGCGCCACCCCGGGTACCGTCTTCCGCTACTCCAGCGTCGGGCTCATGGTCGCCGCCCAACTGGTCGAGCACGTCACCGGCCAACGGCTCGACAAGGCGCTCAAGTCCGGCATCACCGGCCCGCTCGGCCTGCGCGACACCGGGTTCAACCCGAAGACCTGGCTCAGCGCCACCGACCAGGCCAACCGGCTCGTCGCCACCGATGCCCGTTCCTCGCGGGGCCTGCTGCGCGGCACCGTGCACGACGACGTCGCCAACCACCTCGGCGGCATCGCCGGGCACGCCGGCATCTTCTCCACCGCCGCCGACCTCACCGTCATCGGCCAACTTCTCCTCGACGGCGGCACCTACCAGGGCACCCGCATCCTCTCCGAGGCGATCACCAAGCAGATGGTGAGCAACGTCAACCGGGGCCTGCCCGCGGTCGACGCCGAACGCCCCAACCGCACCTCCGACCACGGCCTCGGTGTGGTGCTCAACCAGCCCTGGTTCATGGGCAAACTCGCCACCGGCCGCACCTTCGGGCACACCGGCTTCACCGGCACGTCGCTGCTCGTGCACCCCGCCAGCCGAATGGTCCTCGTCCTGCTCACCAACCGGGCGCACCCCAACTGGAGCTGGGCCAACCCCGACCCGGTCCGCGTCGCGGTGGCCAACCTCTGCGCCTGACCGGTCGTCGTGGGCTCCCCTGGCACGCCGCGCACAAAAGGACAAAGAGCCCTGCCGCGACCAGCGCCCAGGGGACGCGCCGGGTACCCCGCGCCACAAGGCACTCCCCGAACCTGGTCCGGACGTGTCACGATTCAGAGCACGGCGTGTGGGTGGCGCTCAGAGGGCTGGTCGCGGGGCGCGCCCGGCGGCGCGATGAGGAGGATGCTCCGGTGTCAGCGGGTGGGGCCCGTCGGGGACGGCGGGACAACGGGCTCGACGCGAGCGAGTACGCCGTGGCCGGCGACGTCGACCCGCGCGTCGGCGAACACCTGCTCGACGTGCTGGCGGCCGGCGGTATCGCCGCCTATCTGCAACCGTCGGCGGATCTGAACCCGGTCACCCGTACCACCACCGTGCCGCCCCGGCCGGTCGACCGGCTCTACGTGGACCGGTCGCACCTGAACACCGCCCGGGATTACCTCAGCCAACTGGCCGACGAGAGCGCGTCCGGGCGCACCGGCGAGGAGCCGGACATCGACGCCGAGTGGGCCGCGATCGTCGCGGGCTTCCACAACTCCCCCGGCACCGGGGCGCACCCGTGGCCGGCTGCGGAGGACGTGGACGAACCGCCGGGTCGGGCTGGCACCACCACCGTGCCGCGCCCGGGCACCGAGGAGCCGGCGGGGCCGACCGCCACCGACGTACGCCGGTTGCCGTACGCGGCGGACATCTCGGGTGTCTCGGTGGGGCGCGGACCACGCGACGGCGACGGACCGTCACTGCTGGACGGCCTGGACACCTTCGGCACCGACCTGCCCGACGACCCGGACGCCGACGAACGCTACGTCCCGCCGCCGCCTCCGCCACTGCCCCGGGTGTCGAAGTACGCGGTGGCCGGCGTACTCGCCGTGGTGCTCGGGTTCGTGTTGTTCCTCTTTCCCGACCTGGTCCCCGCCGACCGCGGCGTGGTGACGCTGCTCGGGTTCACCGCCATCCTCGCCGGTTTCGTCACGCTGGTGTGGCGGCTGCGCCCCGGCGACGAGGAACGCGATCCCGACGACGGGGCGGTCGTCTGAGCCACCGCGCGCAGTAGCTGCCCGGATACCGGGACGCAGGCCGCCCGCGCCGGCGGGTGTAACAGTGGTGTAACTTACTGTCAGTAGGAATACCGCAGTACGTCACGTCACCCCCTGGCTGCCCGGTTGTTCCTCCTCGTGGCGGTCACTCCCCTGCTGATCGGAATGCCCGAGATGCGACAGAGTTCCCTCGTGGTGGTAGCCAACCGCCTACCCATCAACGACAACGTGGCGCTCGACGGCGCCTGCGAGTGGCGGCGCAGCCCTGGTGGACTGGTGAGCGCGCTGCACCCGCTGCTGAAACACACCCCGGCCACCTGGGTCGGTTGGGCCGGCGGGACCGGGGCCGCGCCCGCCCTACCCGACGTCGACGGGGTACGCATGCAGACCGTGCCGCTGACCGGCGACGACCTGCGCGACCACTACGAGGGCTTCGCCAACGCGACGCTCTGGCCGATCTACCACGACGCGGTGGAGCAGCCGGAGCACCATCGGCGCTGGTGGGACGCGTACCAGCGGGTCAACCAGCGGTTCGCCGAGGCGACCGCGCAGGTCGCCGAGCCCGGCGCGGTGGTCTGGGTGCAGGACTACCACCTGCAACTGGTGCCGGGCCTGCTCCGTGCCCTGCGCCCCGACCTGCGGATCGGCTTCTTCCTGCACGTGCCGTTCCCGCCGCCGGAGTTGTTCATGCAACTGCCCCGCCGGGCCGAGTTGCTGCGCGGGATGCTCGGCGCGGACCTGGTCGGCTTCCAGCGGGCCCAGGCCGCGCACAACTTCGCCCAACTGGTGACCAAGGTGTTGGGGCTGCCGGCCACCGACCGGCGGATCGCGGTCGGTGACCGGATGGTGCGCATCGGCGCGTTCCCGGTCTCCATCGACACCGCGGAGATGTCCGCGTTGGCCGGCCGGGCGGAGGTGGCCGACCGGGCCCGCCGGCTGCGGCACGATCTCGGCAGCCCCGAGCAGGTGATCCTCAGCGTCGACCGGATGGACTACACCAAGGGCATCGAGCAGCGGCTCAAGGCGTACAGCGAACTGCTCGAAGGCGGGCACGTCAAGGTCCGCGACACGGTGCTGGTGCAGGTGGCGGTGCCCAGCCGGGAGCGGGTCGGCCAGTACCAGATCCTCCGCGAGCGGGTCGAACGCGAGGTCGGGCGGATCAACGGCGAGTTCGGTCGGGTCGGTGAGCCGGCGATCCACTACCTGACCCAGCCGTTCGACCGCGCCGAGTTGGCCGCCCTCTACCGGGTGGCCGACGTGATGGCGGTGACCCCGCTGCGGGACGGGATGAACCTGGTCGCCAAGGAGTACGTGGCCGCCCGGGTGGACGATGCCGGGGCGTTGCTGCTCAGCGAGTTCGCCGGGGCCGCCGCCGAGTTGCCGCAGGCATACCTGGTCAACCCGCACGATCTGGAGGGGCTCAAACAGGGGCTGCTCGCGGCGCTGCGGGCCGAACCGGCGGACGTGCGGGAGCGGATGCGGGCCATGCGCGAGCATCTGCGGGAGCACGACATCCGCGCCTGGGCCCGCTCCTATCTGTCCACTCTGGACCAGAGCGGCGAGCTGCTCGCCCGGCTCAGCGGCGGCTGAGCCGGGCCACCCCGGTCAGCGCCGGTCGGTCGGGTGCTTGACCAGCCAGTCGAGGAGCGCGTCGATCGGTTCCTGCCACCGGGCGTCCAGCATCAGGTCGTGCCCCATCCCGGGAAAGAGCAGCGGGGCCGAGCCGTAGCGGCGGGCCGCGCGGGTCAACGCCGACGCCGGCACCACCCGGTCGTCCGGGCTGCCCAGCACCAGCACCGGCGGCCGACCCACCGCCGCCTCCGGTTCGGCGCCGGTGAGCAACTGCCACTGGGCCCGCCGGGCGGCCCGGCCGAGTCGGCCGGCGTACCGCCGGGCGTCGGCCTCGGGCAATTCCCGGCTGAACAGCTGACGGCGGCTCAACCGCAGGCCGCCACCGAACACCGCCGGCAGGGTGCCGAACGGGTTACCGCGCAGCGCGGCACCGAAGCTCGCCCAGCCGCCGAGCACCGGGGCCACCAGCACCGCCGCCCGGGCCGGGTAGCGGGCCAGCGCGTGCGCCACCACCAGGGCCCCGGCGCCGTGCCCCACCAGCACCGCCTGGCGCGGCAGGCCCGCCGCCACCTGGGCCACGTCGTGCGCGTACGCCCGCAGGTCGGCCTCGGGCGCCGGGCCGCTGCCGCCATGCCCGCGCAGGCTCACCGCGTACGCCGGGAACCCCCGGGAGGCGGTGTGCCCGAGCCAGTGCTCGGCGTACGCCCAGGCGCCGTGCCCGAAGCCGGGCACGAACAGCAGCGGCGGGTGGCCCTCTTCCAGTTCGGGGATGGCGCTGAGCACCTCGCGTCGGACCGGGCGGACCGGCCGGGCCCACTCCCAGCTCCGGACAACCCGCGCCCGCTCGCTCGACTCCGTCACTTGCCCTCCAGGTCGCGCAGCGCACGCTCCAGGGCGCGCAGGTAGTCGACGTGGCCCACCTCGAACCAGTGTCGGGTCGAGTCCTTGACCTGCCCCGAGTAGCGCTCGCCCGCACCGGTCGAGACCCGGGCGGCGAAGGCGGCGGCGCGTTCCGGGCGGGTGGTACGCAGCCTCAGCAGCCGGGCGAAGAGCACCGCCTGCCAGTGTGCCAGCGGGAAGATGGCGGAGTCCGGCTGGACCAGGCCGGCCACCGCGAGGGTCGGATGGTTCGGCACGAAGGCGTTGAGCCACAACCGGGGCCGGCCGACTTCCTCGTCGTCACCGAGGATCTTCGCGTCGAGGAACTCGAAGCGCGGCAGGTAGCCGGTGGCGAAGACGACCAGTTCCGGATCGATCTGCCGGCCGTCGGCCAACTCCACGGAGTGGGCGTGGAAGCGGGTGACGTCCGACACCGGCGTGATCGCGCCGTGCCCGACGTAGTAGACGAGTTGACTGTTGGCGATCGGGTGGGTCTCGTACACCCGGTGGTCCGGCTTGGGCAGACCGAAACGGGTCAGGTCGCCGACGGTCAGTCGCAACGTGCGGTGGTAGAGCCACTGGCGCACCCGCAGTGGCACCCGCAGGGCCAGCAGGGTGTCGTTGACCTGGTCGGCCGGGCGACCGAAGACGTACTTCGGGGCGTACCAGTAACCCCGGCGGGTGGAGTGCCAGCAGCGCGAGGCCTGCTGGGCGGCCTCGACCGCGATGTCGCAGCCGGTGTTGCCGGCGCCCACCACCAGCACCCGCTTGCCGCGCAGCTGCGCCGGATCCTTGTAGGACGAGGCGTGCATCACCTCACCCCGGTACTCCGCCAACCCGTCGTAGCGGGGCAGCTTCGGTGACCAGTTGTGCCCGTTGGCGATCATCACGGCGGCGTACCGCGAGGTGCGCTCGGGGCCGTAGCCGCCGGTGCTGCGGGTGGTGACGTCCCAGCGGTCGTCGGCGACCGGCTCGACGCGCACCACCTCGGTGCCGAACCAGATGTGCCGCCGCAGGTCGAAGTGGTCGGCGTACCGCTCGAAATAGGACAGCAGCTGGCTGTGGTGCGGGTAGTCGGGCCAGTCGTCCGGCATCGGGAAGTCGGGAAACTGGGTGAACGGCCGCGACGAGATCAGGTGGGTGCTGGCGTATACCGGACTACGGTCGTGCCGCCAGTTCCAGGCGCCACCGATGCCGGTCTCGCGCTCGTAGCAGTCGACGCCGAAGCCGTGCTCGGCGAGGTTCTTCAGGGCGGTCAGGCCACTGGCTCCGGCACCGATGACACAGACGGTGTCGCCTCGGTCGGAGACCGGGCGGCCGTCGCGGCTGCGGGCGAGCGTGGTCGTCTCCGGATCGGGCCGGCCGTGCTCGGTGGGGGTGGGCACCGGGGATCTCCTTCGTCTCGGCACGCATGCCGGGTCGCGCGAAATCCTCTCCACATCCGCGCGGGATGTCCAGCCCGACCGGCCGCTGCCGGTCAGTCGACGGCGGGTAGTCGCAGGTCGACCAGGATCGGAAAATGATCGCTGGCGCGGCGAGTCAGCGGGGTGTCCAGCACGTCGTAGTCGACGACGCTGATCCGCGGGTCGACGAAGACCGCGTCGATGCGCCGCCGCGGATTCGCGCAGGAGTAGGTGAGCCGGTCGGCCCGGTCCGCCGCCACCGCCGCGTCGGTCAGTCCCCGTGAGACGGTACGCCAGGCCGGCCCGCCCGGATCGTCGTTGAGATCGGCCGCGGCGATCACCGGGTACGGCGCGGCGTCCAGTTCCCGCTTGAACAGCTGCGCCTGACCGGGCCGCTCGGCGGGGTCGGTGGCCAGGTGCGAGCCGGCCACCGTGAACCGGGCGCCGGTGCCCACCACACAGTCGGCGTACGCGGCACCGCGCAGGTGCCGGCCGGGGGTGAGCGGATACCGCTGGTGCCGCACGCCGGTCACCCGTACCCGCAGGCTGGTCAGCAGCAGGTTGCCCAACGCCGGCAGCCCGCCTCCAGCCACCACCAGACCGAGCGAGGCGGCCAGCGTGGCCGACTTCGCCCGCCACCGGAACCGACGCGGTCCCTCCTGGACGATCACGACGTCGGGGGCCACCTGACGGACGACCGCGGCCAGCGCGGCGGTGTCGTCGCGCTGGCCGTGGACGTTGTACGACACGACGCGCAGCGGCACGCCGGAGTCGACCACCTCAGATTCGCCGGGCCAGGTCGGCCGCGCCGATGACCCCGGCGGAGTTGCCCAGTTCGGCCGGGCGGATCTCGGCCACCGGCAGTCGGCTGCGTTGGGCGAGTGCCTCGGTGAAGGATCGCCGGGTCGGGCCCATCAGCAGGTCTCCGGCGTCGATGACGCCACCGCCGACGACGAGCACCTGCGGGTCGAGGATCTGCGCCATGTCCGCCAGGCTGGTGCCGAGCCAGCGCCCCACCTGGGCGAACGCCTCGGCGGAGACGGGGTCGCCGCCCTTGGCCGCGGCGGTCACCATCGGCCCGGTGATCGCTTCCGCCTCGCCGTCGGCCAGCTCCAGCAGGGCGGTGGCCCGGTGCGGCTCCTGCCGGGCGGCGGCGCGGGCGAAGCGGACCAGGGCGCTGCCGCTGGCGTACTGCTCGATGCAGCCGAGCCGGCCACAGCCGCACTGGTGCCCGTCCGGAACGGTGAGCATGTGGCCCAGTTCGGCGGCGATGCCGTGGGCCCCCCGGACCAGTTCGCCGCCCAGCACGATGCCACCGCCGACGCCGGTGCCGATGGTGAACATGACCATCGAGTCGTCGGCGTGCCGGGCGGCGCCGTAGCGGAACTCCGCCCAGGCGGCCACGTTGCCGTCGTTCTCCACGATCACCGGCAGCCCGACCGCCGTGCTGACATACGTCCGCAACGGCTCGTCCCGCCAGGCCAGGTTCGGGGCGAACAGGACGGTGGAGCGGCTGGCGTCGATCCAACCCGCCGCGCCGATGCCGACCGCCTGGATGTCGTGCCCGGCGGCCAGTTCGGTGACCAGTTCGGTGATGACGTCGCGGGTCTTGCCCACGTCGTCGGCGGGGGTGTCCCGTCGGGTCTGCACCAGCACCGCGCCGGTGTCGTCGACGACACCGCCGGCCACCTTCGTGCCACCCACGTCGACTCCGATGGTCAGCGTCACCGCTGCCACTCCCCTCTGCTGTGCCCCGCGCGCACCTGCCCTCGCCGGTGGTGCGGGTCGTCCTGAGATCAGGCTTCGTCGCCTGCTGCGCCCTGCTGCCCGGCGCCGGCGGGCGCCGGGACGTCCGGCCCGGTCCGACCGTCGCCGGCTCGCGTCCGCGAGGCGGGCACCACCGGGCGGCCGGCCTCCGGCGTCGGGCCTACGGCGTCCGCGACCGGCCCGGCGGCATCGACGGGCGGGACGGCCGGGACGGCGACGTCCTCCGCCCGGGTCGCGGCGGACCAGACGTCGCGCTCCGGTGCCGGCTGAGAATCATGCCCGGTACGGGTCGTCTCGCGCCACACCTGGTCACCGTCGCGGCCGTCGCCCGGCCCGTCGGACGCCTCCGCGGCCGGTTCGGCGGGGGTGAAGGCCCGCAGGAAGCTCGCCAGCCCGGCGGCCAGATCACCCGCGCCGGTGGCCAGCCGCTCGGCGAATTCCGGACTCGGATCGCGTAACGCGGCGATTCCCCGGCAGATCGGGCAGACACAGCATTCCGCCGTACCGGTGGCGAAACCCGCCCCGGGTGCGCCGGTGGACGAATGCGGGGCATCGCTGTGACCGAGGACACTGGTCACGATCCCGCCCAACGGGCCCAGCGGCCCCGCACCGGGGCCGGCGGCGGCCAACCGTGCGCTAGCCAGCAGAGTGGCGACCAGCCGCTCCGCCTCCTCCCGGGCCGAACCCGGATCCGTTGCACCCATCGTGGGCTCCTCTACCGTGGCGACCGCGCCGCCAGCCGCGTCACTGCGCCGAACCAGTTGCTTCTACCCGGCGCTTGAGCTGCTTCAACGCGGCGTCCATGATCATCTTCTCGGCCTTGCGCCGAAACATTCCGAGCATTCCGACCGCGAGCTCCACCTCCAGGGTGTAGGTCACGGTGGTGCCGCCGTCGGCGTTGCCGACCAGGTCGTACGACCCGCGCTGGACCTTCTGCATCTTCGACGGCGCCACCAGATGCCACTCGATGCGGGACAGGTCCTCGGCGTAGGCGTACTCCAGCACGTACTCGTCGGCCATCACACCGGCATCGAGGACGAACCGGACCTGGCTGGCGTAACCGTCCTCGTACTCCTCGACGACCTCGGCCTGTCGTACCGCGTCGGCCCACTGGGGATAGCTCGGAAAGTCACAGATGACCGCCGCCACCCGGTCCGGTGACGCGCCGATGATGATCGACTGGGTGGAGGAGTCCGCCATGGGGGGAGGCTACCCGTCCGGCAACACCACCGTGCCGCGCCGCCCCACCTGCGATGTGCTCGTCGACGGGTCGGGCAGGTAGGTTTCGACAGAACCGACCCGCCGGTGGTGGGCCCCGACCGGCCAGTGTGAGCACGAGGGAGTGCAGGTGCGCGAGTTCTCCGTCCCACCGATCGTCACCGTCGGCGATTCGGCAAACCTCACCGATCCTGTCTGGAACAACGCCGAGGCCGCACCGGACGCGGTGCAGTTTCTCCGCCGCGACTCCGCCGGCGGCTTGCAGGACGTGACCTGCCGGCAGTTCCGCGACGAGGTGGTGGCGGTGGCCCGCGGGTTGGTCGCCGCCGGGGTGCGGCCCGGCGACCGCGTCGCGCTGATGAGCCGGACCCGCTACGAGTGGACCCTGGTCGACTACGCGATCTGGGCCGCCGGCGCGGTGACCGTGCCGGTCTACGAGACCTCCAGCGCCGAACAGGCCGCCTGGATCCTGGCCGACTCCGGTGCGGTCGCGGCCGTGGTGGAGACCACCGCGCACGCCACGCTGGTGGCCGGCGTCCGTGACCGGGTGCCGGATCTGGCGCACCTGTGGCAGATCGACCTCGGCGCGATCGACGAGCTGGTCGCCGCGGGCGCCACCGTGGAGCCCGCCGAAATCGAGCAACGGCGGGCCGCCCTACGCTCGTCGGACCTCGCGACGATCATCTACACCAGCGGCACCACCGGCCGCCCCAAGGGCTGCGTGCTCACCCACCGCAACATGTACGCCGACATCGCCAACGCGGTGCCGGTGCTGCCGAACCTGTTCGGCCCGAACGCCTCCACGCTGCTCTTCCTGCCGCTGGCGCACTCCTTCGCCCGGCTCATCCAGATCGGCGTGGTGCAGGCCCGGGCCACCATGGCGCACTGCTCGGACACCAAGCACCTGGTCGCCGAGTTGCAGGAGGTCAAGCCGACCTTCGTGCTGTCCGTGCCGCGGGTCTTCGAGAAGGTCTACAACGGCGCCAAGCAGAAGGCCGAGGCCGCCGGCAAGGGCAAGATCTTCGCCCGGGCCGAGGCGGTCGCCATCGCCTACAGCGAGGCGCTGGAGACCTCCGCCGGGCCAGGGCTGGCGTTGCGGGCCCAGCACGCGCTCTTCGACAAGCTGGTCTACGGCAAGCTGCGGGCCGCGCTCGGCGGACGCTGCCGGGACGCGATCTCCGGCGGGGCGCCGCTCGGTGCCCGGCTGGGGCACTTCTTCCGCGGCGTCGGGGTCACCGTCTGCGAGGGGTACGGCCTGACCGAGACCTCACCGGCCGCGTCGGCGAACCTGCCGGACTTCACCCGGATCGGCACGGTCGGCCGACCGCTGCCCGGCGTGACCATCCGGATCGCCGACGACGGCGAGATCCTCATCGCCGGCGACCTGATCTTCCAGGGGTACTGGCGCAACGAGGAGGCGACCACCGAGGCGATCACCCCCGACGGCTGGTTCCGCACCGGCGACCTCGGCTCGCTCGACAGCGACGGCTACCTGACCATCACCGGCCGGAAGAAGGAGATCATCGTGACGGCCGGCGGCAAGAACGTCGCCCCGGCCGTGCTGGAGGACCAGGTACGCGCACACCGGCTGGTCAGCCAGTGTGTCGTGGTGGGCGACCGGCAGCCGTTCATCGCCGCGCTGATCACCCTCGACGAGGAGGCGCTGCCGGCCTGGTTGGAGTCGGTCGGCCTGCCCGCCGACACCAGCGCCGAGACGCTGCGCGAGCACGCGGGGCTGCGGGCGGAGATCCAGGGCGCGGTGGACCTGGCCAACCAGTCGGTCTCCAAGGCCGAGGCGATCAAGGTGTTCCGGATCCTGCCCCGGGACTTCACCGAGGCCACCGGCGAGCTGACCCCGTCCATGAAGGTCAAGCGCCAGGTTGTCCACAAGACGTACGCGGCGGAAATCGCGGACATCTACCGCGGCTGACTACCATCCGTCACGTGCCCGCCTCGACATCCGCCCTGGCTCGTTCCCACCCGCTCGCCGTGGCGGCGCGGGTGGTCGTGCTCTCGCTGGTCGCCGTCCTGACCCTGCTCGCCACCCGTGACCTGGCCCAGTTGTGGTGGATCGCCCTGCTGGCGGTCGCCGGACTGCCCGCGTCGCTGGCCCCCCAGCACTGGCTGATCGGGCCGCTCAGCCGGGTGGCGGAGGTGGCGGTGCTCGGGCTGGCGGCAAGCCAGGTCGCGGCGGTCGCCACCATCGGCGGGCACATCGACGGGCTCGGCGCCTCCGCGGTGCTGCCGTACCTGGCGGTGCCGGTGACGGTCACCGCGCTGCGCAGGCGCTTCCGCGAGGGCGCCATCCTGATCGCCACCGTCGCCGGCACCCTGCTGGTCGCCGGTGCGCTCACCGAGGTCGGCGGGGTACGCCAGGTGAGCCAGCCGGGCTACCTGGCGGTCTGCGCCCAGTGGCTGGTGCTGGCCGTGCTCGGCCTCTACGCGGCGCAGACGCTGCACCGGGTGATGCAGGTCCGGCACGACACCAAACCCCAGCCGTACGCGGAGGCGACCCGGCTGCTGACCCAGCTGCGTACCGTCGCCCGCCAACTGCCCGGCGCGACGCTGGACCCGGGCGGGATCTCCGAGCACCTGCTGGAGGAGCTGCGCACGGTGGCCCGCACCGACCGGGGGGCGGTGCTGTCCGCCAGCGGCGGCGGGCGGCTGGTGGTGCTCGCCCAGATCGGCGCGGACCGGGTCGACTGGGAGACCACGCTCGACGCGGACTCGGCGATCGCCGACGCCTGGGCCAGTCAGCAGCCGCAGACCGCGGCGCGTTCGCAGTCCCGCTCGCACCGGGGCGGGGAGGTCTCGGCGCTGATCGTGCCGCTGGTCGCCGGGGTCCGCACGGTCGGCCTGGTGGTGGTGGAGGCCGACGCCGCCGCGGCGTACCCGGCCCCGGTGGTGGCCCAGGTGACCGGGCTGACCGGTCCGGCCGCCCTGCGCCTGGAGGCCGCGCTGCTCTTCGACGAGGTGCGCTCGCTGGCCACCAACGAGGAACGGCAGCGGCTGGCCCGGGAGATCCACGACGGGGTGGCGCAGGAGTTGGTGATGGTCGGCTACGGCATCGACAACGCCCTGGCCACCGTGCACGACGACACCGAGGAGACCGCCGAGAGCCTGCGTACGCTGCGCCATGAGGTCACCCGGGTGATCACCGAGCTGCGGCTGAGCCTGTTCGAGCTGCGCAGCGAGGTGGACCGGCACGGCGGTCTGGCCGCCGCGATCGCCGAGTACGCCCGCACCGTCGGCGCCTCCGGCGGGCTGCGGGTGCACCTGTCGCTGGACGAGTCCACCGCCCGGCTGCCCGCCGCCACCGAGGCCGAGTTGCTGCGCATCGCCCAGGAGGCGGTGACCAACGCCCGCAAGCACGCCGGGGCCTCCAATCTCTGGGTCACCTGTGAGGTGGATCCCCCGTTCGCTCAGATCGAAGTGTCGGATGACGGTCACGGCATAGGTGACCAGCGTTCGGATGGGCACTATGGTCTTGCGATCATGGCCGAGAGAGCGGAACGTATCCGGGGCCGGTTGGAGATCAGACCACGTCAGCCCAGTGGGACGACCGTGGCGGTGGTGGTCGGCTCCTCCCCCCGGCGCGATAACGTTCGCGGTAGCGCCGCCGCAGCAGAAGGGGAGTAACCCGAGGATGACCACAAGTCCGACACCGGCTACCCGTACCAAGGTCCTCCTTGTCGACGACCACGACTTGATCCGCAAGGGCCTGCGGCACGCCTTCGAGCGCGACCGGCAGTTCGAGGTCGTCGGCGAGGCCGCCACGGCGGCGGAGGGCGTACGGCAGGCCGGCGCGTTGCAGCCGGACGTGGTGATCATGGACCTGCGGTTGCCCGACGGCAGTGGCCTGGAGGCCACCCGGGCGCTGCGCAAGTCCAGCGCGTCGATGGGCATCGTGGTGCTCACCATGTACGCGGGCGACGACCAACTCTTCGGTGCGTTGGAGGCCGGGGCGAGCGCGTTCGTGCCGAAGACCGCGCCGGCCGACGAGGTGGTCGCCGCCGCCCGGCACGCCGCCTCCTCGCCCAGCGCCTTCACCGCCGCCGACCTGGCCGAGGCGATGAAGCGCCGACTGGCCCCGTCCGGGCCGCAGCTGTCGCCGCGCGAGGGTCAGGTGCTGCGGCTGCTCGCCGACGGGATGAGCGTCGCCGGCATCGCCAAGCAGCTGTTCGTCAGCGAGTCGACCGCCAAGACGCACATCTCCAAGCTCTACGAGAAGCTCGGCGCGGCCAACCGGGCCCAGGCGCTGATGACCGCGCTGCGGCTCGGTCTGCTCGAAGCCCCGGACGCGCCCAAGTTCTGACGGCCCACCGCCGACAAAAGATCCGTGTCCGCCGCTCGGGCGGGCACGGATCTTTTCGTATCGACCTCCGTCCGCGCAACGCACTATGGTCTCCCCGACGAAAGCGGGGCAGAATACCCGCCGGGGCACTGACGCCCCATACGGCGTGCGGAGGAGTGAGGCATTTGCAGCGGCCGGACTGGGCACCCGAGACGATCGATGTCGAGCGGCCCAGCGTCGCTCGGATGTACGACTACTACCTCGGCGGTTCGCACAACTTCGCGGTGGACCGGGCGGCGGCGCAGGCGATGGTGGCCGCGGTGCCGGAGGCCCCGCTGATGGCCCAGGCCAACCGCGCGTTCCTGCGCCGGGCCGTGCAGTTCCTCACCAACGCCGGCATCCGGCAGTTCCTGGACATCGGTTCGGGCATCCCCACCGTCGGCAACGTGCACGAGATCGCCCAGCGGCACGCCCCCGACTCCCGGGTGGTCTACGTCGACGTCGACCCGGTCGCCGTGGCGCACAGCCGGGAGATCCTGGCCGGCACCGAGGGCGCCACGGTGGTCCAGGAGGACCTGCGCCACCCCGAACGGATCCTCGCCCACCCGGACGTCCGCGCGAACCTCGACTTCTCCCAGCCGGTCGCCGTCCTGGTGGTGGCGGTGCTGCACTTCGTCGGCGACCACGACCGGCCCGCCGAGGTGCTGCGCACCCTGCGGGCCGCGCTGGCCCCCGGCAGCCACCTGGTGCTGTCGCAGGCCAGCGACGACGGCCGCAGCGACGCCGAACGGGCCGAGGCGCAGAAGGTCTACCAGCGGACCGACAGCCCGTTGTGGGTCCGCAGCCGGGCCGAGCTGACCGCGTTCTTCGACGGCTTCGAACTGGTCGACCCCGGGGTGGTCTGGGTGCCGCAGTGGCGCCCGGAAACCCCGGACAGCGCCGAGGACGCGGAGCGTGCGGTGTTCCTGGGCGGAGTCGGGCGGCTCGGTGGGTGAGCCCCCGGCGGGACCTGCCCCCGGGGCGTTCGCTCGGGCCTGGGCCAAGGCGCTCTCGGGCACCAGCTACCTGCCGATGACGCACGCCCAGTTGGAGGCGCTGTTGCAGCGGCTCACCGACCAACTGGCCGAGGCGTTGCGGACGGAGCCACTCGACCTGCGGGCGGGGCATCGGGTGGCCAGCGAACTGGTCGCCGCGCACATCGCCTCCGCCGAGGCGCTCGGTCGTACCGTCGAGGTGATCCAACTCCGGCTGGTCCGTGACCTCGATCTGGTCGCCGACGACACCGCCGACCGGATGGCCCGGCTGCTCGCCGCGATCGCCACCGGCTACGCCCGCGCGTTGCGCGACCGCACGTTGGACGAGCAGGAGGCGATCCGGCGGGCCACGCTGACCGCCCGGGCCGACGCGGAGCGGGCGCTGCGGGCCAGCGAGGCCCGCTTCCGCCACCAGGCCACCCATGACCCGCTCACCGACCTGCCCAACCGGACGCTCTTCGCCGAGCGGCTCGCCGCGGTCCTCGACGGGTCGACCAGCGGCGTGCACCGCGTCGGGCTGTGTTTTCTCGACATCGACCGGTTCAAACGCATCAACGACTCGTACGGCCACCAGATCGGTGACCGGGCGCTGGTGGCGGCGGCGCACCGGCTCAGCCGGGCCGTCGAACCCCACCTGGTGGCGCGGCTGGGCGGGGATGCCTTCGTGATCCTCGTCGAACGGTCCACCGGCACCGGGGACGTGCTGGCGGTCGCCGAGTCGGCCCTGGCCGCCCTCGCCGAGCCGGTGCTGGTGGGCGGGCACGACTGCACGGTCACCGCGAGCGTCGGCATCGTGGAGCGGCGGGTCGCCGACACCTCACCGGACGATCTGATGCGGGCCGCCGGCAGCACCCTGCACTGGGCCAAGACCGCCGGTGGCGCCGGCTGGGCCATGTACGACGCCGAGCGCGACGAGCGGGAACAGGCCCGGCAGGCGTTGAGCGCGGCCATCCCGGGCGGGCTGGAGCGGGGCGAGTTCTACCTCGACTACCAGCCGCTGACCTCACTACAGGACGGCTCGGTGCTCGGCGTCGAGGCGCTGGTGCGCTGGCGGCATCCGCAGCTGGGGGTGCTGAGCCCGGACAGTTTCATCGGGCTGGCCGAGGAGACCGGCCTGATCGTGCCGCTCGGCGCCTGGGTGCTCGCCGAGGCCTGCCGGGAGGCGGTCGGCTGGTCGACCGCCACCGGCGAACCACCGTACGTCAGCGTCAACCTGGCGGTACGTCAGCTCCGCCGCCCCGGCCTGGTGCAGGAGGTACGCAGCCTGCTACGGCGCACCGGCCTGCCACCGAACCGCCTACAACTGGAGATCACCGAGAGCATGATGATGGGCGGCGCCGAGGAGCCGGTACGGACCCTGCGGGCGCTGGCCGACCTTGGCGTACGCATCGCCATCGACGACTTCGGCACCGGTTACAGCAACCTGGCCTACCTGCGGGACCTGCCGGTGACCGAGCTGAAGGTGGCCGGGGAGTTCGTCCGGGGCCTGCGGGCCCCGGAGGCCGCCGACGAACGGATCCTCGCCTCGCTGGTCTCCCTGGCCCACGCGCTGGACCTGACGGTGACCGCGGAGGGGGTGGAGACCGTCGGGCAGGCCGAACGGCTCCGCGCGATCGGCTGCGACGCCGGCCAGGGCTGGCACTTCGGCCGTCCCGCCCCCGCCGACCACATCCTCGCCCGCATCCGGTGAAAGGAAGGGCCCCCTGTTAACGCCTGCGGTATAGCAAGGGGCCCCTGTTGACAGTTGAGTCAGCCGGTCAGCAGGGCGCTCAGCCGGTGGGCCTGGGCCTCCCAGCGCCACTCCCGTTCCACCCAGGCCCGGCCCGCCGCGCCGAACTTGCGGGCCAGGTCCCGGTCGGCGAGCAGGGTGCCCACCCGGTCGGCGAGGTCGGCGAGGTCCCGACCGTCCACGACGTAGCCGGTCTCCCCCTGCCGCACCGCGTCGGGCGCGCCGCCGGAGTCGCCGGCCACCACCGGCAGCCCGGTCGCCGACGCCTCCAGGTAGACGATGCCGAGCCCCTCCACGTCCAGCCCTCGGTTGCGGGTCCGGCAGGGCATCGCGTACACGTCGCCGGCAGCGTAGTGGGCGGGGAGTTCGGCCGCCGGCACCGAGCCGGTGAAGACCACCTCCCGCTCGACACCGGCCTGGCGGGCCAGCCGGGTCAGGGTCGCCCGGTACGGACCACCACCGACCACCAGCAGCGCCGCGTCGGGCACCCGACGCCGGATCAGCGGCAGCGCCCGGATCAGCATGTCCTGGCCCTTGCGGGGCACCAGCCGGGAGACGCAGACCACCACCGGCCGGTCGGCCAGCCCCAGCCGGTGCCGTACGCCGGTGCCGTCGACGGCCGGGTGGTACAGCTCGGTGTCCACGCCGGGGGCGAGTTGCCGCAACTCGGTCACCCCGTCCAGGGCCCGCGCCAGCCGGCTGCGGGTGTACTCCCCGAGGTAGGTGACCACGTCCGTGCTCCGGCCGATGCGCCGCAGGGCGGTCCGGGCCACCGGCAGCGCCGCCCAGCCCGCCTCGTGCCCGTGGGTGAGCGCGACCACCCGTCGTACGCCCGCCCGGCGACGCAGCCCCGCGGCGAGCAGGCCCAACGGGGCCGCCGCGCCGAACCAGACGTTGTCGCAGTCGTACGCCCGGGCCAGCCGGGCGGCCCGGCGTGCCACCAGCGGCGTCGGCAGCAGCACCCGGGTCCGCTCGCGGACCACCTCGAAGGGCTGGTCGGCGTCGAACTTGTCGGCACCCGGCCAGCTCGACGCGTACACCACCACCGAGCCCGCCGGCTGGCGCACGGCGAGATTGTGCACGAACGACTGGATGCCACCGGGCCGGGGCGGAAAATCGTTCGTGACCAGCAACGTGCGGCTCATGCCGGCACTCCGCCGCGCTGCGCGCCGCCAGCAGGCACCGGCGCGCGGTGTCTGCTGGTTCGCTCGCGGTGCTCGCTCATGGGCCGGCCTTTCTGGCGTACGCGCGGGCAGCGGCGATCCGCTCCACGGTGGACGGGTGCGAGGCGGAGTAGAGGTACTCCCAGCGCGGCGGATCCGGGTCGGAGAGGTTGATCGCGGACAGCCGGCGCTGCATCGACTCGAAGGCGGCCGGGTCATCGGTGAGCGCCAACGCGTGCGCGTCGGCGCGGGCCTCCACCCGGCGCGACATCAGCGCCTGCACCGGGGCGAAGACCAGCCCGGCGACCGTGACCAGGGCGAGCAGCAGCCCGAACGCGCGCGGCTGGGCGACCGAGTCGACGCCGGCCAGGCGCAGCAGTGGCGGCCAGGAGCCGATCAGGTAGAGCGCCACCACGGCGGCGGCCGCGCCGAGCGCGCCGGTGAGCGTACCGGTCGGCACGTCCCGGTCCTTGGCGTGGCCGAGTTCGTGGGCCACCACGGCGGTCACCTCGGCCGGTGTCGCCTCGCGCAGCAGGTTGTCGTACACCACCACCCGGCGGGTCGGGCCGAATCCGGAGACGTAGGCGTTCACCGCCCGGGTGCGTCGGGAGGCGTCGGCGACCAGCACGTCGCGCACCGGTACCCCGTCGCGGGCGGCCAGGTCCATCAACTGGGTCCGCAGTGGCCCCGGCTCCATCGGAGCGAACCGGTTGAACACCGGCTCCACCAGCACCGGCAGCACGAAGGAGAGCAGCACCACCAGGGTCGCCGCCCCGGCCGCACCGAACGCCCACCACCAGCGTGGCGCCAGCCGGACGACGGTGTAGAAGCCGAGCAGCGCCACCGCGCCGATGACGGCACTGACGGCGTACGACTTGAGCAGGTCCACCGCCCAGCCACCCCAGCCGTTGGTGGCCAGCCCGTACCGGGTGAGCACGGCGTGCCGCCAGGCGGAGAACGGCAACGTCACCAGGTCGGCCACGAGCACCACGGCCAGCCCGCCGAGGACCGCCTGCGCGGCCCAGTGGTCGCCGAAGAGGCGCCCGGCCAGCTCGATCAGGCGGCTGCCCAGCGGGGTGAGCCCGAGGGCGAGCGCCACCAGCAGCCCGACGCCGAGCGCCGCCCAGCCACCGGGGCGCAGCGCCGCGCGGAACTGCCGGGCCCGCTCGACCTGGTCGGCGGGCAGCTCACGCAGCGCGGCGAGCTGGTCGGCGCGGGGCGCTGGCGGACGGCTCCACGGGATCAACACCAAGGCCGCCACCAGCACCGCGAGGCCGAGACCGGCCAGCGTGAGGACCGCCCAACCACGCGGGCTCACCGGGCCACCCCGCCCGGTTCCGGCGACCCGCCGCAGCGACCCGGACCGGACCTGCCGTCCGCCCTGCGCCTCATTCCGTCGCTCCTGTCGCCATGGGCGCCAATCCTATTGCTCGGCCCGCCCCGTTTCCGCGCGAGTCGATCATCGCCGGATCGATCAGGACCGGGACAGCCGGCGCAGCAGCGAGTCGGCGCCCAACGGGTACGCGCCCTGCCGGCGTACCCCGTCGGCGACCTCGCGGTCGGAGGAGACCACGACCACCGGGCGGCCCGGTGGCTCGGCGCGGACCAGCCGGCGGATCACCTCGTCGGCGGTCTCGCCCTTGCGGGAGAACAACACCCGGACCCCCCGGGGGGTGGGCGGTAGCCCGTGCATCCGTTCGGCACCGTCGAAGACCACGGTGACCTCGTCGCCGGTCTGCGCGGCGATCCCACCGAGGCCGGTGATCAGCCGTTTGCGCTGCTGTTCCAGCGACATCTCGCCGAAGCCCCGCTTGGTCACGTTGTAACCGTCGACCACCAGGTGGGCGCGGGGCAGGGCGAGCAACTGGTCGAGCCGGGCCGGGTCGTCGGTGTCCCGGGCCCGCGCCGAAGCGCCGGTCGAGGTGGCCGCCGAGGAGTCGGCGAAGGAGTCCGCGACGAAGTCGGCGGGGAGCTTATCCACCGGGTCCAGGGCCAGCTCCCGGCGCAACCCGACGGCGGCCTGACCGATCGTCTCCAGCAGCAGCCACAGCCGCGCGTCGTCCACCGACCGGGCCTCCTTGGCGCTGGCCCGGGCCACCCCGGCCGCCGCCTCGGCCTCGGCCAGCCGGGCCCGGGCCCGGCGCAGCTCGGCGTCCGCGTCGGCCGCCGCCCGCGCGGCACGGCCCCGCTCGGTGGCCAGCAGCTCGCTCGCCCTACGCTCGCGGGCCTGGGTCTCCCGCAGCGTACGGGTGAGCTGTCGGGCCTCCTCGCGCAGTTGGCCCAGCTCCTCGCGGACCCGGGCCAGCTCGTCGCGCAGCTTGTCGGCCTCGACCCGGGCCACCGCGCGGTCGTGCTCGGCCCGGGTCGCCCGCTGCTCGGCCTGGCGGACCAGTTCGGTCACCACCGCGGTGTCCGCCTCGGCGCGTACGGCCGCACCGCTGGCCTCGATCAACTCCCGCCACCCACGCGGCCGGGCCAGGTAGGCCAGGGCGGCCACCTCGACCGGGTCGGCGGCCGCCGGTGCCGTCCCCTCGACCACGGCGGTACCCAGGTCACCGGCGTCGGCCAGGACCCGGGCGGTGACCCGCTGGCGGAACAACGGGTCGGCGGCGAGTTGGGCGGCGATCACCGGCGCGCCGAGGCGGGCCCGCCGGTTGGGGGCGAACTTGGCGACCCGACGCAACGGCACCGGTACCTCGTCGGCGGGCAGGCCGGGCAGCACGGCGGCGGTCAGCGACACGATCCGCTGCCGGACCGGCTCGGGCAGGATCGGCTCCGGCTCCGGGGGCTCGCCCGGGTCGTCAGCGGTGGCCGGCCCGACGCGCGGCGCCTCGGCCGCATCGTCAGGGGCGGGGAAATCAGCGGCGTCACCGGCAGCCGGCACACCGACGACCTGCTCCTCCTGGGGGAGGTTGTCGTCGTACGGCTCGGTGAGGGGCATGTGGCAAGTCTCCCACCGCGACCGGGCCCACCGCCTGGTGAGTGAGCCGATCTCTCATCCTAGACCGGTGGTGGCTGATGGGGCCGGTGGGGCGCGAGTGTCGGACCGGGCGGTTACCGTGCCGGCGATGGCAGCACAGGAGTACCTCCAACCGGCACTGGCCGGGCTCGACCCGACCACCGAGGGCGTCGACCCGGCCCTGCCGCTGTACGCGACGACGTTCGTGGTGGTCGACCTGGAGACCACCGGCGGGGCACCGGACGGCGGGGGCATCACCGAGATCGGCGCGGTGAAGGTACGCGGCGGCGAGGAGCTGGGGGTGCTCGCCACGCTGGTCAACCCGGGCGTGCCGATCCCGCCGTTCATCACCGTGCTGACCGGCATCACCCAGGCGATGCTGCTGCCCGCGCCACCGATCGAGCAGGTGTTGCCGAGCTTCCTGGAGTTCGTCTCCGATGCCGTGCTGGTCGCCCACAACGCCCCCTACGATGTCGGTTTCCTCAAGGCCGCCTGCGCCAAGCACGGCTATCGCTGGCCGAATCCCCGGGTGCTGGACACCGCCGCGCTGGCCCGGCGGGTGTTGCTGCGCGACGAGGTACCCAACCGCAAACTCGGCACCCTCGCCGCCTACTTCCGGGCCACCACCACCCCGACCCACCGCGCGCTGGACGACGCCCGGGCGACCGTGGACGTGCTGCACGGGCTGGTCGGGCGGCTCGGCGGGCACCGGGTCGACACCATCGGTGAGGCGATCGAGTTCGCCCGCGCGGTCACCCCGACGCAGCGCCGCAAGCGGCACCTCGCCGACGGCCTGCCCCGCTCCCCCGGGGTCTACATCTTCCGGGCCGCCGACGACCGCCCGCTGTACGTCGGCACCTCCCGGGACATCGCCACCCGGGTACGCAACTACTTCACCGCCGGCGAGAAACGCGCCCGGATCTCGGAGATGCTGGCCGCCGCCGAACGGGTCGAGGCGTTGGAGTGCGCGCACTCGCTGGAGGCGGAGGTCCGTGAGCTACGGCTGATCGGGGCGCACGCGCCGCCGTACAACCGGAGGTCGAAGTTTCCCGAGCGGGTGGTCTGGCTGAAACTGACCGACGGGCCGTATCCCCGGCTGTCGGTGGTGCGGGAGATCTCCCCCGGCGACCGCGCCTACCTCGGCCCGTTCTCCTCGCGGCGGGCCGCGGAGCTGGCCGCCGCCGGGTTTCACGACGCGGTGCCACTGCGCCAGTGCACCCATCGGCTGTCGTTGCGTACCGTCACGCCGGCCTGCGCCCTGGCCGAGCTGGGTCGCTGCCTGGCACCCTGCGAGCACCGGATCACCCCGCAGGAGTACGACGCCCGCGCGGTCACGCCGTTCGCCGAGTCCACCACCGGTGACCCCCAACCGGTGGTGGACGCCCTGCTCGCCCGGATCGAGGCGCTCGCGGCCGGCCAGCGCTACGAGGAGGCGGCGGTGCTGCGGTCGCGGTTGGCCGGGGTGCTGCGGGCGGCCGTGCGGATGCAACGACTGGCCGCGCTGACCGGGATCGCCGAGTTGGCCGCCGCCCGGCCGGCCGCCGCCGGCGGTTGGGAGCTGGCGCTGGTCCGGCACGGCCGGCTGGCCGGCGCCGGGGTGAGTCCACCCGGGGTCCATCCTCGACCGACGTTGGCCACCATCCGGGCCACCGCCGAGACGGTGCTGGCCGGACACGGTCCGGTCCCGGCGGCCAGTCCCGAGGAGTCGGAACGGATCCTGTCCTGGCTGGAGCGACCGGAGACCCGGCTGGTCGAGACGTCGGCCGGTTGGGCGTCTCCAGTGGCCGGCGCGGGTCGGTTCCGTGACCTGCTGACCAAGGCCGAGAGCGCGGCGTCCCACCAACTCTGGTCCGAACGCTCATGAGCAACTGTCCGATCGGACTACGTCGACTCACTTAGTCTGTTAAGGAAGTGCAGTCCTGCCCGTTTCGAGGTTCTGCTCCCGGTTGCCGGTCCACCGACCGTCCGGGGCGGGAGTGAGGGGGTGTCCCAGGTGGACGTCGACGCCGGACGCGGCGGCGCCCTGGGGGGCGCACTTCCGACCCAGCCGGGTGAACTGCCGCTCGCCCGCCGACTCCGATCGCTGCTGACCTGGCCGACCGCCGACACCGAGCCGGTCGGTCAACTGGTCCGCACCCACCGCAGCATCCATGCCGGCGCCGATCCGGCGGTGCTGCGGCGGTCGTACACGATCGCGGAGAACATGCATCGCGGCCAGTTCCGCAAGAGCGGGGAGCCGTACATCACCCACCCGCTCGCGGTCGCGCAGATCTGCGCCGAGTTGGGCATGGACACCACCACGCTGGTCGCGGCGCTGCTGCATGACACGGTGGAGGACACCCGCTACACGCTGCAAGCGCTGGCCGAGGATTTCGGCCACGAGGTGGCCCACCTGGTCGACGGGGTGACCAAGTTCGACAAGGCGTTCTACGGCAAGGCCGCCGAAGCGGAGACGATCCGCAAGATGATCATCGCGGCCGGCAAGGACGTCCGGGTGCTGATCATCAAGCTGGCCGACCGGCTGCACAACATGCGCACCCTGGGGGTACGGTCGGCGGCCTCCCGGGAGCGGATCGCCCGCAAGACCCAGGAGGTGCTGGTACCGCTCTGTGACCGGCTGGGTATCCAGACCCTCAAACGGGAGCTGGACGACGTGGTGCTGCTGCACCTGGAGCCGGACGAGCACGCCCGCATCGCCCGGCACGTGCACGACCGCCCCGGCTGGGACGGTTACCTCGCCGACGTGGTGGCCCAGGCCAAGGTGGCGCTGCGCCGAAGCCGGGTCGACGCCCACGTCGCCCCCCGGCCCCGGCACCTCTACTCGATCTGGAAGGACACCGTCGCCGGCGACCACACCGTGCCGTACGACCTGCCCCGTATCACCGTCGTGGTGGACGGCCCGGCCACCGACTGCTACGCGGCCCTCGGCGCGATCCACGGGCTCTGGCGGCCCGTGCCCGGCCGGTTCAAGGACTTCATCGCCTCCCCGAAGAACAACCTCTACCGGTCCCTGCACACCAGCGTCTGCGGCCCGCGCGACCGCACCGTGGAGGTGCTGATCCGCACCGAGGAGATGCACCGCTCGGCCGAGTACGGGGTGGCCGCCGACTTCCGCTTTCCCCGCCCCAGCGGCGCCCCGGCGGCCCGCGCCGGACAGCTCGACTGGCTGCGCCGGGTGCTGGACTGGGAGCAGGACGCCGCCGACCCGGCGCAGTTCCTCCAGTCGCTGCGCTGCGACCTGGCCGAAGCGCAGATCCAGGTGGTCGCCGAGGGCCGGCAGGTCGTCCTGCCGGACGGTGCGACCCCGGTCGACCTGGCCTACGAGTTGGGCACCGACCGGGGCGACCGATGTCTCGCCGCCCGGATCAACGGCCGGCTGGTCCCGCTCTCCTCCGAACTCGAGGAGGGCGACGTGGTCGAGATCTTCACCGAGACCGACGAGGAGAGCAGCCTCGACGCGGAGGTCGCGCCGCGCGGCCCGCGCCGCGAGTGGCTGGGTTTCGTCAAGTCACCGCACGCCCAGATGCAGATCAACCGCTGGTTCGCCGAGCACAGCGAGCCGGGCATCTCGATCAGCGACAAGGTCCGACTCGGCCGGGCCACCATCGGGCTGGCGCTGCGCCAGCACAACCGGGGTCTGGCCAGCGACCTGCCGCTGCTGCGGCTCTCCGAGGAACTCGGCTATCCCGACCTGGAGACCCTGCTGGTCGCGGTCTTCGACCGGGTGCTCGAACCGGACGCCGTGGTACGCCAGCTCATCGACCTCGTAGACCACCGGCAGTGACGCACCTCGGTCCCCGGCGGCGAGCGCGGCTGGCGGCCACTAGCCTGGAACCATGATCCCCCGCACGCGTCGCATCGGGCGCGCCGTCGCGTACCAGGTCTTCTACCGGCTGCCGCTGCCGGTGCGGCGCCGACTGGTCCGGCTGGCCGTGTCGAAGTACATCGTCGGGGCGGTCACCCTGGTTCGCGACAGCGAGGCCACGGGAGCGGGACGGCTGCTGCTGCTGCGCCAGCCGCCAGGCCGGGGTTGGACGCTGCCGGCGGGGCTGCTGCAACGCGGCGAGAACCCGGCGGTGGGCGCGGCCCGCGAGTTGTACGAGGAGGCGGGCGTACGGCTCGCCCCCACCCAGTTGGCCCCGGCGGTACCCAACGCGGTGGTGCACGCCAAGGGCTGGGTGGACGTGGTGTTCACCGCCGAGGTGCCGGCGTCGCGCACCACCCTGGCCGTGGACGGGGCGGAGGTCTTCGAGGCCGCCTGGCATCCGCTGGACGATCTACCCAAGCTGACCTGGCCCACCGCGCGCCTGCTCGCCTACTACGACATCGGTCCGCTGGCCGGGCAGTTCCCGCCGCCGCTGCCCGACACGGCACCATGACCGGGCCGGCCGGCGGAGACGTCTGCGCGCTGGTGCTCGCCGCCGGTGAGGGCACCCGGCTGCGCCCGCTGACCGAGCGGCTACCCAAGGCGCTCTGCCCGGTGGGCAACGTGTCGCTGCTGGACCGCGCGCTGGCCCGGCTCGCCGGGCTCGGCCTGACCGGGCCGCAGCAAGTCGCGGTGAACGCCTGCTACCTCGGCGACCAGGTGGTCGACCGGGTCGGCTCACGGGCGCACCTCTCGGTGGAGCCGGGCAGTCCACTCGGCACCGCCGGCGGGGTGGGGAAACTGCGGGACTGGATCGCCGGTCGGGGCGTACTGGTCGGCAACGCCGACGCGTACCTCGCCGACCCGGCGGCCCCACCCGGGCCGGACATCGCCGCGCTGCTGCACGACTGGGACGGCGACTCGGTACGCCTGCTCGGCCAGCCGGCACCCGACCCGGGAGCACCGGGCACCTTCGACGGGCACGTCTTCACCGGTTACTCGCTGCTGCCCTGGCGGCTGGTCCGTGACCTGCCGCCGGTCTTCGGTGACCTGGTCCGGGCGGTGTGGCGCCCCGCCGAGGCCGCCGGCCGGCTGACCGTGGTGCCCTACCAGGGCACCTTCTACGACACCGGCACCCCGGCCGACTATCTCGCCGCGAACCTGCACGCCGCCGCCGACGCTCAGGTCGAGCCGACCGCCACCGTCACCGAGCGCTGCCACCGTTCGCTGATCGGCCCCGGCGCCACGATCACCGGCGGCTGCCACCATTCGGTGATCGGCGCGGGCGCCACGGTACGCGGCACGGTGACCCGCTGCGTGGTCTGGCCCGGCGCCACGGTCGGCGCCGACGAACACCTGCACGATGCGATCCGGGTGGACGACGACCTGACCGTCCCCGCGGTCTGAACCCACCGGCGGACCCTTGGTGCGGTGTCCAGGACCTGGACACCGTGGCTGGCGTGCCGGGGGCGATCGTCTTCAGGGCGCTGCCTGTCCACGGATCCGCTTACCGGCCAGGCGATCCGCCGGCGGTCGATGCCTGACCCGTCCGCGCGCAACCCGGCGGACGTCGGAAGGCACAGCACTAGCATGGGCGAGGAACGCCGACGAACGGAGAACCTCCAGTGATCACCGCGATCGTGCTGATCGACTGCGCCACCGACTCGATCCCCGAGGTGGCCGAGGCCCTGGCCAACCTGCCCGGGGTGAGCGAGGTCTACTCGGTGGCCGGGCACGTCGACCTGATCGCCATGGTCCGGGTCCGCGAGTTCGAGGAGATCGCGCAGGTGATCGCGGGCAGCATCTCCAAGGTCCCCGGAGTACTCAACACCGAGTCACACATCGCCTTCCGCGCCTACTCCCGCCACGACCTGGAAGAAGCCTTCGCCATCGGCCTAACCCCCTAACCCCCTAACCCCTCCCCTCCTCCCTCCCCACCCCCCGTCTCCGCGATCATGCACTCTTGGTCGCCCTAATGCACCTTTTGCACCCTTTACACCGACAACAACTCCATGATCGGCGCGGCGTGGTCGGGGCGCGGTGACGCGCGGGGCGGTGAGGGGTGGGCGGGGTGGGGCGGGAGGTGGGGAGCCGGCCCGCCCCGGGTGGGGTGGGCCGGCTCCGCGTACCGTCGGTCGGTCGATCAGCTCTGCTGGGGCGCCGGGCTTTCGGTGACGGTGCCACCCGGTGCCGGGGCCTGCTCGGTGAAGGTCTCACCCGGGGTCGGCGTGGTGCCGCCCGGAGCCGGGGCGGTACCACCCGGGCTGGCCGTGCCGCTCGGGCTGGCCTGCGGCACCGGGATGCCGAGTTCCTCGGCCAGCTGCACCAGCGCGTCGTAGTGCGCCTGCAGGATCGGCAGGGCGGTCTGCGCCAGCTGGACCACCTGGGTCTCGGTGCCCTGCGAGATCTCCGTCTGGGTGGCCTGGATGGCCTGCAGGTGACCGGCCAGACCCTGGGTCACCCAGAGCCGGTCGAACTCCTCACCACTGGCGTTGTTCAGCTGGTCGAGAGCCGTCCGCTGATCAGGGGTGGGCTCGTTCGGCAACTGGACGTTCAGCTGCCCGGCCAGGTCCTTCACCGACTTGTCCAGTTCCTGGTGGTCGGTGACCATCATCTGCGCCAGATCCTTGACCTGCTGGTTCTGCGCCTTCTTCTGCGCCAGTTCACCGGCCTGGACCTCGTACAGGTTGACCTGGTGAATTGCCTGCAGGTACTGGGTGTCCTGTTCCGACGGCTGCGCCGCCGCCTGCGCCGCTGCGGCAGGTGCGACACCCACCAGCACCAGTGCGGCCAGCAGGCCGAGGCGTTTGATACCCAACATGCTTCCTCCCCGTTGAGACGTTGGATCGCACGGATACCCGGCTGACCGGGGTTATTCCTGCGATCCGGCGAGGGGCGGGAACCTCCGACCCGGTCCGGAAGGCCCGGATTGTGGTACGCCGTCGCCACCGCGCCCCAGCGGGCGGGGCGTCACGCCGCAGGCGACCAAAGTGGGCCCGTCGACGGGGCGAACAGTGGTGGAACCCATGGACGTCGCACGGTTGAAAGCGGATCTTCGCACCGCCGGCAGCGCCGTTAACACCACTGCGCGACGCGCACAGAATACGAGGCCAACAGCAGTTGCATGCGACGCAATCAGCATTGCAGGAAAAATTTTACGATAGACGACCTTGACTGGCTGGCATCGTACTGGGAGGCTCGTGACGTGACGTTGCGCGGTTGACTCGTCACACGGAAGCCGCCCGCCTCGCGCCCCATTGTTCGGCGCGAGCGGCGACGACCACACACGGGGACGGGTGATACCAGGACTCTATTTCTCTTGGCAAAACATGGCGTGACAGCGGTCTCGACGTGCTCCGACCGGCTGTTCAGCGCTTCATCCGGCCAATGCTCGCAGACGTGGTGCATACCATTTCCCTGCTCATTTTTCGGCAGGCGGGATGCGCTTAGATGCGCACGCCTTTCGACAATAGCTGGAGGTCTTCATGACGAAATCGTGGAACCGCGATACGCACGCATTCTGGCATGGTTCAGTACCGATGAGCCAGGTGCTGGCAACCGCCGGGCCCGACGAGACGCTGGTGCGGGGAGAAGGTTCCTGGCTGGTCGATGCCGCCGGCCGCCGCTTTCTGGACGCCCGAGCCGGAATCGCCAACGTGCAGCTGGGTTACAGCCGGCGGGACGTGACGGACGCGATGCACCGGCAGGCCGAAACCCTGCCGTTCACCTCCACCTTCCGGCACGACCGCCCGGCACGGGTGATCGTCGACTACGCGGACGAACTCACCCGGGCCGCACCGGCGGGCCTGACCCGGGTGCGGTTCACGCACACCGGGAGCGCGGCCGTGGAGGCGGCGGTGCACATGGCCCGCCTCTACCACCGCAACCACGAGCGACCGGACAAGCAGGTCGTGGTCGGCCTCCAGGGTGCCTTCCACGGCAGCACGGCGATCGGCATGGCGGTCAGCGGCATCCCGATGCTGCACCAGATCTTCGGGCCGATGCCCGCCGGCTTCCACCACGCCGCCGCCCCCGACCCGTCGTCCTGTCCTGCCTGCCGGGACGACGAACTCGGTTCGGGCGGCCCCACCTGCGCGGATCGCTTCGCCCAGGAACTGGACGAGGTTGGCGCCGACCAGATCGCCGCAGTGGTGCTCTCCCCGATGATCGGGCTCGGCACCCCGCTGCCCACGCACTACGTACGCGCCGTCCGAGAGTACTGCGACCGCAACGACATCCTTCTCGTACTGGACGAGGTCACCACCGGTTTCGGCCGGTTCGGACCGATGTTCAGCTCGACGGAGTTCGGGGTCGCGCCCGACATCCTCTGCCTGGCCAAGGCCATCACCGCCGGGTACGCGGCGCTCGGCGCGGTGGTCGTCTCCGAAGCCGTCTACCAGGCTTTCGACCAGCCCGGTAAGCCGTTCTTCTACCACGGCTCCAGCACCGACGCCCACCCGATCTCCTGCGCCGCCGGTCTCGCCGTGCTTCACGCGTACCAGGCTGAGGGCGTCGTCGAGCAGGGCCAGGCCATGGCTCGACGGCTGCACGCCAAACTGAGCGAGGCGCTGGCCGACAACCCCAACGTCGGTGCGGTACGCGCGAAGGGCGCACTGTTCGTGCTGGATCTGGTCAGCCCGGACGGCTCGCCCGCGCCGCAGCCCGCGGTGGCGGAGGTGCAGGCACGGTGTGCCGCACAGGGCCTGTTCGTGGATCACAACATCTTCGTCATCGGGCTCGTGCCGCCACTGAACTTCACCGAGGACGAAGAGGACCTCACCGTCGACGTCCTGGACAAGGTGCTCCGCGAGATCGACGTCCGAGAGGCCTCGATGCGATGAGTCGGCCGGGGATGTCCACCCTCGTCCCGCCCACTCCGATCGAATACCGGGAACGGATCGGCGCACTGACCGGCCCGGAGACCCTGTCGCGCTTCCTGGCCGAGTTGGAGGTGACCGTCGTCACCGCGGTCGGCCCGGAGGTGCCGGTGGTCGCGAAGGCGACCACCGACGTGCTGGCCGGCGGCAAGCGGTTGCGGCCCATGCTGACGCTGGCCGCCGCCACGGCGGCAGGTCCGGAGGAGGTGCTGGCCACCGCCGGTCGCCGGCTGATCGACCTCGGTACCGCCGTCGAGTTGCTGCACGCCGGCAGCCTGGTGCACGACGACGTGATGGACGGCGCCGAGACCCGGCACGGCGCGCCGAGCGTCAACGCGGCTCAGGGCACCGGCACCGCCATCCTCTGTGGTGACTACCTCATCGCCCTGTCGTTCTCCCGAGCGGCGTCGGTCGGCGTCGCCGAGGTCGCCACCATCGCCGCCGCGTTCACCGAGCTCTGCCGGGGACAGGCGGCGGAGACCCGGGACCTGTTCCGCCCCGAGCGCACCGTGGCGGACTACTACTCCTGCATCGAGGGCAAGACCGCCGCGCTCTTCGCCGCCTCGTGCCGACTGGGCGTCCTCGCCGCTGGCGGAGAGCAGCGGGTGGCCCGGAAACTCGCCGACTTCGGCCTCGCCCTCGGCATGGCCTTCCAGATCGTCGACGACCTGTTGGACCTCGGTGGCCTGGCGAGCACCATCGGAAAGCCGACCGGGCAGGACCTGACCGCCGGCGTGTACACCCTGCCGACGTTGCTGGCGTTGGCCGACCGTCCGGAGATCGGCGACGCGCTGCGGGCCGGTGACACCACCACCGTCACCCGGATGGTCCTCGACTCGTCCGCGCCCGAGCAGACGGTGGCGGCCGCCCGCAAGTGGACCGGGCGGGCCGTCGAGGTACTGCACGAGTGCGCGGAGTCCCTGCATCCCGGCACCGTCGACGCGCTCGGCGGCATGGCCGTCTCCCTGCTGGGTCGGGCACGATGACCAGCGAGCGGCTCAGTCTGCCCCGGTTCCGGGCGCTGCCTCGCACCGAGCAGGTCGCTGCCGCGCTGGCCCCGTCCCGCCCGGTGCCGGTAGGACTCGCGATCCGGTTGACGGTGACGTTGGGGCGGCCCCGCACCTGCGTGCTCGGTGTGGTGGCCTTTCTGCTGGGCTACGCCCGGATCGCCGAGCCCGGCGGCTGGTTCGTGGTGCTCGGCACCGCGCTGACGATCATCGCCGGACTCGTCGCGAACCTCGCCAACGCCTACACCGACGTCGAAGAGGACAGCGCCAACCTGCCCAGCCGGATCTGGCTGGTGGCCCGGCTCGGTCACCGCCGGCTCTACTGGATCACCGCGGGACTCGCTCTTGCCGCGTTGGCGTTGGCGGTGCCGCAGGGGTGGGAGTTCGTCGCGTTCGTCGTGGTCGGTCTGGTGCTCGTCTACCAGTACTCGTTCCCGCCGCTCCGGCTCAAGGCCCATCCGCTGCTCGGACTCGTCGGCTTCGCCTGGGCGGTGATCGGGCCGTTCCTGATCGGCTACTTCGGTGCTCTCGGCAGCGTCCGGATGCCAGACGCCGCGACCCTGGCGGTGCTCGGCTTCCTGCTGCTGTGGACGATGGCCAAGGGGCTGGTCAAGAACGTTCCCGACTACGCCGGTGACCGGGCGGCGGGCCTGCGGACCTCGGCCACGATCTTCCCGAGCCGCAGGGCGGCCGCGACGACGGCAGCCTGGGCAACGGTGCTGGCCTACCTTGCCCTACCCCTGCTGGTGCTGGCCGATGCCCTGCCGACGCAGGTCGCCCTGGCCATCGTCTGGGTCGTACCGGCTGGCTGGCAGGGACTCCGGCTCGTCCGGGCCGCCGATCCGCGCGTCGCCAACACGGTCCTGCGTCAGGACATGCTCCTCAGCCTCGCCTTTCTGACCACGGTGCTGCTGTTGGCGTACCCGGGAGTCACCGTCCTGGTCACGGTCCTGGCCTGCCTGGCGGTGGTGCTGCTCAGCGACGCCCTGGCACTTGACTCCCGACACGACCCCGAGGAGCCGGGAGGCCCGCGATGACCCCCACACCGAGCCGGGTACGCCCGCGTACCCCACAGGAGATGTTCGATCGGGCCGCCCCCTACTACGACCGGTTCAACTCACTGCTCAGCATGGGCTCGGATCGACGGTGGCGGCGGGCGGTGGCCCGCGAGGTGGATCCCTTGCGTCGGCCCCGGGTGCTCGACGTGGCGACCGGCACCGGCAGCGTCGCGTTGGCGATCGTCGAGCAGGCCCGGCGTACCGGCGGGCGCGCGTCCGTGTGGGGTGTGGACCTCAACGCCGCGATGCTGGCGGTCGCCCGACGACGCACCGCCGCCGCGACCTCGGGTTCGGTGCACCTGGTCCGGGCGGCGGCGCACCGGATCCCCTTCCCCGACCAGTCGTTCGACGCGGCCACCATCGCGTTCGCCATCGACGACGTCGAGGAGCGGGAGGAGTGCGGTCGGGAACTGTTCCGGGTGCTCCGTCCGGGCGGCCGGTTGATCGTCCTGGAACTCGGGCTTCCGCCCGGTCCGGTGATGGGGCGGCTCTACCAGGGCGTACTCGCCCTGATGAGCCTGGCGGGCCGGATCCGCCGGGTGGACGGCTACCGGCACCTGCGCGAGGAGATCAGCACCTACCGGGGGGCCGACGCCGTCCGGGACCTGTTGACCGGTGTCGGATTCGGCGGGTACCGGCGCCGGTTGCTGACCCGTGGAATCGCCGTGCTGCACGTAGCGGAACGCCCGGACACCCGGACGTCCGGGAGGGAGTGACAGCGGTGCGCGCCAACACCCACATCTACTCCGAGATCGTCGGCCGGGACCGGCTCGCGGACCGGGTGGTCGACCTACTGGTCGACGCCGGCGCCCGGGTCGTCTTCGGCATGCCCGCGGAATCGGTGAACCCGTTCGTCGACGCACTACGCCGGGACGGCCGTCTGCAACTCATCGGCGTCCGGCACGAAGGGGCGGCCGGGATCATGGCCGCGACGTACGGGCGGCTGACCCGGCGACCCGGCGTGTGTCTGGGCACCGCCGGACCGGGCGCAACCCACCTGGTGCTCGGTGCCGCCGAGGCGGCCGCCGACCGGGCACCGATGCTCGCCCTCACCGGGCAGGTCCCCGTCTCCCACCTCGGACTCGTGTCCTTCCAGGAGATCGACGCCGTCGCCCTGTTCGCCCCCACCACGCTGCTCAGCGGGCACCTGACCGCCACCAGCCAGCTCGCGCAGCTGGATCGGATGCTGAGCGAGGCGGTGGTCCGCAGCGGGCCGGTACACCTGGCGATCTCCTCCGACACCTTCGCCGCGGCCACGCCGCGCGGCGCTCGACGGGGCAGGAACGCGCCACCCGAGCCCGGTCACCGGGTGGACAAACGGGAACTCGAGGCGGCGTCGGCCCTGCTGGCGGACGCCCGGACGGCCATCGTCGTCGGTGACCTGCCGGACGCGGCCGGGCTGACCGACGAGGTGGCGAGCCTGGCGCCCGCGCTCGGCGCACCGATCCTCGTACTACCCGAGGGTTACCGCTTCTTCTCGCAGGGCAGCGCACCGGAGTCGGCGGTGCGGGTGCTCGGATCGGTGGCCGAGCAGGCTGCCGCCGTCGTCAGCCGGGCCGACGCCGTACTGCTCGTCGGCCCCCGGTCGGCAGCGGTCGACCGGCTGGTGGGAGACCGGCCGGTCGTCCAGGTGGGCGACGGTGGGCGGGATGCCGCCGAGGCCCACCGGGCCGGTTGGCTCCGGCATCTGGGTTCCGGCCCGGCCGAACTGCGCTATCTGGCCCAGGCACTGCCGACCCGCCAGGACGGCTGGCTGGCCCCGGACGAGCTGCCCGCCCCGGTGGGCCCCGATGCGCAGCTGTGGCGGGTGCTCGACCAGGTCCTGCCGGAGGACGCGGTGCTGGCCCTGGAGCCCGGCCGGGTCCTGGACGGCGCATTCGCCGGACTGACCGGGCCCGGGCGTACCCTCACCTCGTCCTTTGGGTTGGCCGTTGCCGGCTGTGCGGTGCCGGCGGCGATCGGAGCGGTGTTCGCCTGCCCGGACCGACCGGTCATCGCCGTCAGCACCGATGTCGGTCTGCTCGACTTCCTGCCCGAACTGCTCACCGTGCGCCGGTACGGTCTGCCGGTCACCATCCTGTGCCTGGCCACCGGAGCGGGGCCGGATCTGGCTGAGGTGGGTGCCGCCGCCGGCCTGGCCGCGACGGCGGTCGCCGGTCCGGCCGAACTCGCGTCGGCGATGGCGGACGCCCTGGCCGAGTCCGGACCGGCACTGCTGGTGCTCGCGGGGCACGGCGCGCAGCTGCCGAGCCCCGGCGAGCGGGCGCCGGTGGACACCGACGGCACGCTCGCCGGTCGGCTCGCCGACGCGCTCGCCGCCGCCGGGGTCCGGCACGTGTTCGGCAGAGGCGTACCCGAGGCGCTCTCCGCCGCCCTGCAACGGGCCGGCATGCAGGTACGGCCGGTGCGCCATCCGGAGTCGGCGACGATGACCGCGTCCGCCGTGGCCAAACACACCGGTGCACCGACGGTCGCGGTCGCTGCCAGCGCCGCCGACCTGATCCTGCAGCTCAATGGTGCGTACGACGCGGCGGTGGACCGGGCGCCGCTGGTGCTGATCGGGGTACGCGACCGCGACTGGGCGCTCTCCGGAGTCGAGCTGTTCCGTGACGCCGCGCGAACCGCGCTGGTCGTCCCGACGGTGGCCGCGCTGGACCAGGCCGCCGGCCACATCGAGTTGGCGACCCAGACCCGCACCGTGACCTATCTGGAGGTCGATCGGGACGACCTGGCTCGGCCGGTCCCGGCGGGTACCGGTGTCCGGGTGGCTCCGCCCGGCGACCTGAGCCCGCCGGAGCACCTGCTGGACGCCGCCGCCCAGTTGCTGGCTCGGGCCAGCCGCCCGGTGATCCTGGTCGGCGGGGGTGGACGCGAGGCCGGCCCGGAGGTGGCGGAGCTGGCCCGGCTGCTGCACGCTCCGGTGCTCACCACGCTGGCCGCCCGGGGGCTGTTGCCCGACGACGACCCACACAACGGCGGCGGGGTGGGCACCTCGGGGCACGCCTCGGCGCTGCGCGCACTGGCCCGCTGCGACGTGCTGCTGGTCCTCGGCACCTCGCCCCGGGGGGCCGCCTTCGACCTGGTCGGCGACTTCGCGGTCATCCAGGTCGACCAGGACCTGACCCGGTTGGCGAACATGGCCTCCCCGGGGCTGCTGCTGCACGGATCGGCGGCGGTGACGGTGGAGGCGCTGTCCCAACGGGTGGCGCTGGCTCCTGCCGCCGACGACGCCGTACTGCGTGCGCGCGTCGCCTTCCTGCGCGCCTGCCGCCGTACCCTGGACGGCTCGCGAGCCCGGCACCGTCCCCGCCGGGTGCCCGGCCGCCGGACCAGCCGGCTCAGCCCCGCCGCCGTCGCCACCGCCCTGGCCAGCTTCGGCGACAAGCCACTGGTCACCGTCGACGTCGGAACGGTGACGCTCTGGGTCTACCGGCACACCTGGGGGGTGCACGACTTCGTCTGGTCGGGCTCCTTCGCCACCATGGGTTTCGCGGTGCCGGCCGCCATCGGTCTGGCCGATGTGGCGCCCGGACGCCCGGTCGTGGCGGCGGTGGGCGACGGCGGGCTGGCAATCACGATGAGCGAGTTGGCCACCCTGGCGGACACCGGCCTGCCGGTCACCGTCGTGGTGTTCAACAACGGCCGGTTGGGCGCCATCAAGTACGAACAAGAGATCATGGGGTGGCCCGAGTACGCGGCCGGTCTGCACAACGGGGACCTGGCCCGCACCGCCGAGGCGTTCGGGATACCGGCCACCCGGGTCGGCACGGAGGAGGAACTCTCCGCCGCGTTGGCCGCGGCCCGATCCCACTCCGGACCGATGTTGATCGACGCCATCGTCGACCCGTTGGAACTACCGCAGCCGGCGCGTTTCCGCCCCCGGCCGACCCACCTGGTGAGCTACGCCGTGGCCCTGTTGCGGGAGGGCCGACGGGCGCTGCGCGGCACCACCGCCGAAGACGGCCCGCTGTACCGGTCGATCGCCCTCTCCGCCGCGCCGGCCCCGGACCGTTCCGGCACCGACTCACGATCTCGTCAGGGGTGGTAACCGCATGGAGCCCGGCACCAACGTGTTGAACCTCGTCATTCAGTGCTCCGCCGGCGTGTTCTGGACCATCGCGTACCTGCTGATGATCCGTAAGGGCAACCGGGACCTGACCTACGCGATGCCGCTGGCGGCGCTCGGCGCCAACATCAGCTGGGAGGCGTTGTACGCCTTCATCATCCCGCCACCGCACCCGGACCCCACCACCTGGGTGGCCCAGGTGACGGTCAACGCCGTCTGGTTCATCTTCGACCTGCTCCTCGTCTGGCAGGCGCTGCGCTACGGACCGAAGGAGTTCCCCGGCATCGCGCGGGCCGCCTTCTTCGGCACCTTCGCGGGCGTGACCGTACTCGCCTTCGGCACCGTCGTGATGGTCAACGTGGCCTTCGACGACCGGTACGGGGTGCATGCCGGGCTGGGCCAGAACGTGATGATGTCGGCGCTGTTCCTCGCCATGCTGCAAGCCCGCCGGTCCAGCCGGGGTCAGTCGGTGGGCATCGCCGTGACGAAGATGCTCGGCACGCTCTGCGCCGGTGGTGGGGCCTGGCTCTACCCGGCCACCGAGGAACTCGGTCAAGCGGTCCTGGTGCCCTATCTGACCCTGGTCTGCCTGCTACTCGACCTCGCGTACTTGGTCGGCCTGCTGATCGTTCGCCGCCGGGAACGGGCCACCCGCCCGACGGATGTCCCCACGTCACCAGAGGAGTCCTTCGATGACCGCACAGCCGATGAGCTACCCCTTCGCTCGTGACGACATGCTGGAACCGGCGGCCGAGTTCTCCCGGCTGCGGGTGGAGCGGCCGGTGGTGCCGGTGGAGCTGCCCACCGGCGGCAACGCCTGGCTGTTGACCAGGTACGAGGACGTACGCCAGGTCCTCGGCGACCCGCGGTTCGCCCGCGGGTTCGGTGGACCACAGCCGGGTGGCTTCGCCAGCTTCCTCGGCTACCTGGCGGTGTTCGCCGCACCGGAGGCGCAGGCCCGGTTCCGCCGGGTCGCCGGCAAGGCGCTGCTCGACTGCGCCGACCAGATGCGGCCAGCGGTCAGCCGGCTGGTCGACGAGGCGCTGTCCGAGCTGGCCGCCGCCGGCCCGCCCGCGGATCTGGTCGGTCTCGTCCAACTGCCGGTGTCGATCGGGGTGATCTGCGAACTCATCGGTGTGCCGCACGAGTACCAGCACACCTTCCGCAGTTGGGCCGACACCTTCCTGTCGATCAGCCCCGCCGCCATGGACCAGGAGAAGGCTGTCGCCGCGCAGGCCGACATGGACCGTTACGTACGGGGCCTGCTGGCCGAGCGGGCGGCGGCGCCCGGCGACGACTACCTGTCCACCCTGCTCACCACGCCCGACGTCGACGGGGTCCGGATGAGCGAGGAGGAGGTGATCGCCACGACGTACGCGTTGCTGGTCAGTGGCTACCAGACCGTCGCCCACTCGCTGGGCAAGGGCATGTTGGCGCTGTTCCGCAATCCGGAGCAACTGGCGGCGCTGCGGGCCGACCCGCAGCTGGCCGGCTCCGCCGTGGAGGAGTTCCTCCGCTTCGCCCCACCGGACGCCGGCTTCGGCATGCCCCTGCACGCGACGACGGACCTGGAGGTGGCCGGAGTGCCGATCGCCGCCGGGGAGTCGGTGCTGGTCGGGGTCTGGTCGGCGAATCGGGACGAGGAGACCTTCCCGAAGGCCCACCACTTCGACGTCGCCCGCCGCCCCAACCAGCACCTCTCGTTCGGGATCGGGATCCGCTACTGCACCGGGGCGGCGCTGGCCCGGTTGCAGATGGAGCTGGTCCTCACCCGGCTACTGGAGCGCTTCCCCCGACTGGCGCTCGCGGTGCCCGCCGAGCAGGTCGAGGCCAGCAGCGGGATGGTCGTCGAGGGCCCGAAGCAGCTCCCGGTCACATGGTGACCGGGGTGCTGCCGGCGATCGACACCGGCCCGGCGATCGCCATGCGCAGGCTGCTCTTCGGCCAGCTGCTCAGCCGAGCGGTGCAGACGCTGGTGACCCTCGGCGTGCCGGAGTTGCTCGCCGACGGACCCCGCACGGTCGACGAGCTGGCCCGACTGACCGGGACCCAGGTGCGTCCGCTGCGTCGGCTGCTCACCGCGCTTGTCGTGTTCGACGTGGTGGCGGCCGAACCCGACGACCACTTCGGCCTGACCCCGCTCGGCGCCACCCTGCGCCAGGACGTGCCAGCCAGCGCCGCCCCCACCGCGCTGCTCGCCGCGGGCGAGGTCGGCGAAGCCTGGGACGACCTGCGGGACACCGTCCGGACCGGTCGGGCCGCGTTCGAACGGACCCATGGGGAGGGCTTCTTCGACCATCTCCGTCGAGACGCCACGACCAGGCTGGTCTTCGACCGCTCCCAGGAGGCTGGGCTGATGGTCGAGCTGCCCGGCATCCTGGCGGCGGTGGGCCAGCCCGACGTCGGCACGGTGGTCGACGTCGGTGGTGGCGACGGCGCCCTGCTCGCGGCAGTGCTGACGGCCGAACCGACATTGCGCGGCGTACTGCTGGAGCGGTCCGAGGCGGTCGCGGCCGCGGCCGACCGGATAGCCCGGGCCGGACTGGCCGACCGGTGCCGGCTGCACGTCGGCGACTTCTTCCAGGAGGTGCCCGGCGGCGCCGGGGTCTACCTGCTCCGGCACATCCTGCACGACTGGGATGACGACCGCTGTGTCGCCCTGCTGCGCCGGTGCGCGATGGCCATGGATTCCGTGGCGACCCTGCTGGTGATCGAGACGGTGCCGGCGAAGCCGGCCGGCACCGGAGTGGACGCGGAGGTGGCGGCACTGATGGACCTGTACATGATGTCGCTGTTCGATGGCGGCCGGGAACGGTCCCTGGCGGAACTCACCGAACTGTTCGCCGCTGCCGGGCTCGACCTGACCCGGGTGACTCCCCTGCCGGGAGGTGCCGCGGTGATGACGGCGGTGCGCCGGTGAGGTCTCTGGTTGTCGACGATGACGCTGCTGTCCGGCAGGCGGCGCTGGACTGGTGCCGGGAGTACCTCGCCCGGGATCACGCCGGTGTCGGCCGGGACGGCGCCGTGTGTCCGTTCGTGGAGTCGGCGATGCGGGCCGGGACACTCGTGGTGGAGATTCGGCGCACCGGCCCCGTCCTGGCGCCCGCCGCCGTCGACGCCCTGATCCGGGACATGATCGCCACCTTCCAGGCGAGGCACTGGCCGCACCGCAACAGGTTGCTCCACGCGCTGGTCACGGTCCTGCCGGAGCTGGACCGCAGGCACGCCCTGGCACTGGACGACGCCCAGGCAGCGGTCAAGCGGGAGTTGGCCGAGGCGGGGCTGATGCTCGGTCAGTTCCATCAGGACTGCGCCGAGCCGGCCGCGCGCAACCCGTCGTTCCCGGTGTCCCAGGCGCCGATTCCGATGCTCGCGCTGCGCCACATGGCCCTGCACGACGTGCTGTTCCTTGCCGACGACCCGGACTGCTTCGCCGCCTACCGGAACCGCTTCGGCGACCGCTACCGCGACGGTGCCGTGCCCGACCCCTACTTCGTGCAGCTCTACCGGCAGGCTGCGGCGCGCTTCGGTGACGAGTGAGGAGGACGACGTGACGACGCCCGTGACCACTCTTCCGCCGGGCCCGAGACTGCCGGCGGCGCTACAGACGTACCTGCTCTGGCGGCACCCCGAGCGTTTCCTGAACCACTGCCGCCAGCGCTACGGCTCGCTGTTCACGCTGCGCGCCTACCCCTACGGCGTACGGGTGGACATCACCGAACCCGCCGACATCCGGGCGGTGTTCAAGGGTGACCCGAAGGTCTTCCACGCGGGTGAGGGCATCGCCGCGGCGCTCGGCCCGATGCTCGGCGACCATTCGCTGCTCCGCCTCGACGAGGAGGAACACCATCGGCAGCGGCGGCCGATGATGCGCCCCTTCCGGGGCGAGACCATGCGCTCCCACCACGACGAGATCGTGGCGGTGGTACGGGACAACATGCGGCGCTGGCCGATCGACCGCCCGTTCGCCCTGCATCCCCGAATCCGCGAGATCACCATCGACGTGATCATCCGCTCCGTGCTCGGCAGTCAGGATCCCACCCGACAGGCGGAGTTGCGCCGGATCCTGGCCGAGGTGCTGGAGATGGGGGTGGCCGAGATGTTGGGCTGGCGCTGGCCGGTCCTGGGACTCTACGGACCGTGGCGGCGACACCGACGGATGTTCGCCCGGTTGGAGGAACTGCTGCACGAGGAGGTACGCGCCCACCGCCGGGACCAGTCGGCGGACCGTCCGGACGTGCTGAGCGTGCTGCTGCGTACCTCCGGCGACGAACTCACCGACGCCATGATCCGGGACCACCTCGTGACGCTGCTCATCGCCGGCTACGAGACCACGTCGACGGCGTTGGCCTGGACCTTCGAATGCGTGGTCAACACCGCGGGGCTGACCAGGACGTTGACCGAACGGGTCGACGCCGGTGACGAGGAGTACGTCGAGGCGGTGGTCCGGGAGAGCCTGCGGATCCGGCCGATCTTCTACGAGGTGTCGCCGCGGCGGTTGACCGCCCCGGTGGTCATCGGCGGATACCGGCTGCCGGCCGGCACGATGGTGACTCCGTCGATCGGGATGGTGCACCGCAGCGCGGAGCACTACCCGGAGCCGGACGATTTCCGGCCCGAGCGGTGGCTCGGCAAGGGCCAGCAACCCCCGTGGTTTCCCTTCGGTGGCGGGACCCGCCGTTGTCTCGGCGCCGATTTCGCGCTGTACGAGATGCGCCTGACGCTGGCCACCGTGATGGCGGCGGGTGAGCTGCGCCCGGCCCCCGGTCCCCGGGACAAGCCACGTCCCCGGCATGTGGTGATCGTGCCCTCGCGCGGCGCCCGGGTCTGCTACCGGCCACGCGACCGGGCAGCGGAGTGACCATGCCCGGCACGCGCCGCCCTGGTCCCCGGGGGATCCGCGAAACCATCCGCTTCTACCGGGACTTCGCCGACGACGCCCCCGGAGCGCTGTTACGACTCCGGCAGCGGTACGGCGATGTCTGTTTCGTGGGCGGGCGGGGCGCCGCCGGTGCGGTGTTCCTGCTCGGCGCGGCGGCAAACGAGTTCGTCTTCCGCAACTCGGGCGTGCTGACCTGGCGCGGTGGTTATCAGTCCCTGCTGCCGGTCTCCGGCGACACCGCACTGCTGGTAAGTGACGGCCCCGGTCATGACGGCCGCCGGGCGGTGACCCAGCCGGCGTTCACCGGCCGCCGGGTCGAGGACTACCTGTCCATAATGATCCGCAACGTCGGGGAACTGGTCGCCGGTTGGCGGGTCGGGCAGGAGATCGACGTCTACCGGGAGTTCCGCTCGGTGATCCGCGGCACCGTCGTGGAGGCGCTCTTCGGCACCGGCCTGGCGGCGGACTCCGAGCCGATCGGCCGGGATCTGCAACCCGCTCTCGACGTACTCAACGCCTCCCTTCCCGCGCAGTTGCTCACCTGGGCGGTGCCGAGCCCACGGCGCAGGCGGGCTCGGGCCGGGCTGGCGCGGGTGGACGCCCGGATCGCCGCGGAGGTGGCCGACCGGCGGCACCGCACCGAACCGCCGGACGACCTGCTCAGCATGCTGCTCGCCGCCAACGGCGCGTACGGGCTCGACGATCGCGGCCTGCGGGACGCGGTGGTCAGTCTCGTCGTCGCCAGCTTCGACACCACGAGCGCGGCGCTGGCCTGGGCCGTGCATGCGGCGCTCAGCCACGACGCGGTGTGGAGTCGGATCCGCGCCGAGGTCGCCGAGGTGGTCGGCGCCGGCCCGCTCACCGCGGCGCAGGCCCGCCGCCTCCGGTACACCCGTTGGGTGGTGGACGAAACGCTGCGGCTGCACCCGCCGGCCGTGGTGGGTGCCCGCGGTTGCACCGCCGAGCTGGAATTCGCCGGCCACCGCATACCGGCCGGCAGCACCGTGGTGTTCAGCGAGTACGTCGCGCATACCGATCCTCGGGTCTGGTCGGACCCGATGCGGTTCCGACCGCAACGGTGGGACCGGTCTGATCCCGCGTACGACGAGGTCGGCACCTTCGACTACATCCCGTTCGGCGCCGGACCCCGCCGCTGCATCGGGTCCGCCCTGGCCACCGGCGAACTCGTGGTGACCCTTGCGCAGTTGGCCCGGCTGTTCGAGCTGCGGCTCTGCGTACCGCAGGCGCGCCCGGCCGGGATGACCGCCGTCTACCCGCGCGACGGCATGTCCGTTCGGATCGTCGCCACGCATGCCGATTCCGGAGCCGGCGCAATCCCTCCGGACACCGAGAACACCCGTGCGATCCCACCCGAGCAGGAGAAGAAGCGATGACCCTGACGCAGGAAGCGATCGAGTACCCCTTCGACCCGGTGTACCAACTGGAGCTGGATCCGCGCTACGCCGACCTGCGCAAGGCCGGCGGACCGGTCCGGGTACGCCTGCCGTACGGCGGCGAGGGTTGGCTGGCGGTCACCCACGCCGACAACCGGACGGTGTTGAGCGATCCTCGGTTCAGTCGGGCGGCCACGATCGGCAGGGACATTCCCCGGGTGATGCCCGACATCCGGTCCACCCTCTTCGACGACGACCCGGTCCTGATCGACATGGACCCGCCGGAGCACACCCGACTGCGCGGACTCGTCGCCAAGGCGTTCACCTCACGCCGAGTGGCCGACCTGCGGCCCCGCGCGGAGCAGCTGGCCGACCGGCTCGTCGACGAGTTGACCGCCGGTGCGCAGCCGGGCAACCTCGTCGAGTCCTTCGCCGTACCGCTGCCACTGCTGGTCATCTGCGAGATGCTCGGCGTACCCCCCGCCGAACAGGCCGCCTTCCGCGCCTGGATCAGCGCCGCCCCACCGGTCAGTGGGATGAGCGAGGCGGAGATGCGGGCCGCGCGCGGCATGCTCGAAGGCTTCATGCAGCGCCTCATCGACAGCCGCCGGGCCGCGCCGGGCGACGACCTGATCTCCGCACTCATCGCTGCCCGCGACGAGGGAGACCGGCTCAGTGAGCGAGAACTTGTGGTGCTCGCGCTCACCCTCTTCGTGGCGGGCTACGAGACGGCCGCCGACCAGATCGGCAACATCGTCTTCGCCCTGCTCACCCACCCCGAGCACTTCGCGGCGCTCAAGGCCGACCGGAGTCTGCTGCCCGGTGCCATCGAGGAACTCCTCCGGTTCATTCCGCTCGGTGCCTCGTCCGGCTTTCCCCGGATGGCGACGGAGGACGTCGAGTTGAGCGGCCGACGGATCGCCGCCGGCGAGGTGGTGTTCGCGCAGGCGGACTCGGCGAACCGCGACGAGACGGTGTTCGATCGCCCGGACGAGTTGGACTTCCGCCGGACGCCGAACCCGCACCTCGGTTTCCTGCACGGGCCGCACCACTGCCTCGGCGCGCAACTGGCCCGGATGGAGCTCTCGGTGGCACTGACCGTGCTGATGGACCGGCTGCCCGGACTGCGGTTGGCGGTCCCCGCGTCCGAGGTGCCGTTCCGGGTCGGCCGGCTCACCCGGGGCGTCGAAGCGCTGCCGGTGACCTGGTGACGGACGGAAAAGACACCGGCGGTCGGAACGGACGCTGGCGCGTCCGGGTGGACCGCCGGGTCTGCATCGGATCGGGGTTCTGTTACGGCAGTGCCGCCAGCCACTTCCGCCCGGACGGCATCAAGTCGCGGCCGGTGCGGCCGGTGGCCGAGCCGACCGAACTGCTTCTCCTCGTCGCCGACGGCTGCCCGGTCGGCGCGATAACCCTGCGAGACCAACTCACCGGGGCACTTGTGGCCCCGGTGCAGGAGCACGCCGATGACTGAGCAGAAGACGTCGTACCCGCCCGCGCCCATGCTGCCGGGCAACCCGCTGCTGGGCTCCGCGCTGGACCTGCACCGGGACGTTCTCGGCACCTACCTTCGCGCGCTGCGGGACGGTGGTGACGTGGTCCGGATCGCCGCCGGACCACCCGGCTTCCGGGTGGTCCTGCACGGGGTCTTCCACCCCGATGGGGCGCAGCGAGTCCTCGCCTCGAACAGCCGCAACTACCGCAAGGACTCGTTCTTCTACACCGAGACCCGTGACGTGATCGGGGTCGGGCTGGTCAACAGTCAGGACGAGGACTGGGTCCGTCAGCGACGGTTCTGCCAGCCCCTGTTCACGCCGCGGTACGTGAACAGTTACGCGGCCACCTTCACCAGGGAAACCGAGGTGACGCTGGCGGCCTGGCAGCGGGCCAGCGCGGCGGGCCCGGCCGTGGTCGACCTGCACGCGGACATGACCGCGCTGACCCTGCGGGCGGTGACCCGAGTGCTGTTCGGCGGGGACGCCAACTCCGCTGTCGACGTGGTCGCCTACGCGTTCCCGCTGCTGAGCGAGTACCTGTTGGGCCGGGCCCTGTCGCCGGTACGCCTGCCGAGGCATTGGCCCACCCCCGCCAACCGGCGGGCCGACCAGGCCCGGCAGGACCTTCACCGGGTCTGCGCGACGCTGATCGACGGGCGCCGGGACGGCGCGCAGCAGGATCTGCTGGGCCTGCTGGTGGGTGCCCGGGACGGCGCCGACCGGCTCAGTGACGAGGAGATCCGCGACCAGGTGCTGATCTTCCTGCTCGCCGGCTACGAGACGACCGCGATCGCGCTCGCCTTCGCCCTGCGCTGCCTCGCCGAGCACCCGGAGATGCAGCAACGGTGCCGCGCCGAGGCGAGGGCGGTGCTCACCGGCGATGTGGTGACCGCAGAGGATGCCGACCGGCTGGAATACATCACGATGGTCCTCAAGGAGGCGATGCGGCTGTACCCCCCGGTGCCCGTACTGGGACGCAACTCGAAGGCCGAGGACGTGGTGAGTGGCCACACCATCCCGGCCGGGGTGGACATCACGGTCAGCCCCTGGGTGACCCACCGGCACCCCGAATTCTGGGCGGTGCCCGAGCGGTTCGACCCGGAACGGTTCTCGCCGGCCCGCTCCGCCGGCCGCCACCGGTACGCCTGGTTTCCCTTCGGCGGCGGACCGGCCTCCTGCATCGGACAGCACTTCGCGACCTTGGAGGCGGCCGTCATGCTGGGCCTGATCCTGCGCTCGTACGAGGTGTCGGACCCGGATCCCGATGTGCAGCTCACCATCGGCACCGCCCTGCGCCCGACCGGTCCGGTCCGGTGCCGCATCCGCCCGGTCGACTGAGGACCGGGCGCAACGAGCAGGCCCGCCGAACCTCAGGGGTTCAGCGGGCCTGCTCGGTCGTTCGTCGCTGGTCGTTACCGACCGCTGCCGATCTCCTGTTCCGTACGGGACTCGACTTCCGGGTGCCCCGGCGAGACCGGCGCCTCGGCCGGCTTCTCGATCGGGTAGAAGAAGCCCCGGATGGCCGGGCCCAGGGCCCCGAGCCGGTTCATCTTCTTCGGCACGACCCAACCGGCGTACGGCAGCTCACCGTGCCCGTCACCCGAGCCGAGCGGCTGGTGCACCTCGACGAACCGGCCGTCCGGCAGCCGCCGGATGATGCCGGTCTCCACGCCGTGGGCGAGCACCTCCCGGTCGTGCTGCTGCAGACCGAGACAGAGCCGGTAGGTGATGTAGTACGCCACCGGCGGCACGACCAGCAGCCCGATCCGGCCAGCCCAGGTCATCGCGTTCAGGCTGATGTGGAACTTGTCCGCGATGACGTCGTTCGACCCGGAGAGCGTGAGCACCATGAAGAAGGCGATGGCCATCGCACCGACGGCGGTGCGACCCGGAACGTCGCGCGGCCGCTGGAGCAGGTTGTGCCGCCGGGTGTCCTTGAGACGCCGGGCTTCGATGAACGGATAGGCCAGTACCAGCACTGTCATGATGCCGGGCAGCACCACCGTTGGCCAGAAGATCGGTGGTATGACGTACCCGTCGCCGATGGGTATGTAGATCTCCCAGTCGGGCATCAGACGGGTCGAGCCGTCCAGGAACATCATGTAGAAGTCGGGCTGGCTGGCGGCCGACACCACCCATGCCTCATAGGGGCCGAACAGCCAGATCGGGTTGATCTGGAAGAGGCCTCCCATCAGGGCGATCATTCCGAAGACGACCATGAAGAAGCCGCCCTGCTTGATCGCGTACCGGGGGAACATCCGCTCGCCGACCACGTTGCTGTTGGTCCGCCCCGGGCCGGGCCACTGGGTGTGCTTCTGCTTGAAGACCAGACCGACGTGGACGGCGATCAGCGCGAGCAGGATGCCGGGCAGCAGCAGTACGTGGGCGATGTACAACCGGGTGACGATGATCGTGCCAGGGAAGTCGCCACCGAAGATCGCCGCGGTGACCCAGGTGCCGACCACTGGAATCGACATCATCAGGGCCGAGGCGATGCGCAGGCCGGTGCCGGAAAGGCCGTCGTCCGGCAGGCCGTAGCCCGCGAACCCCTCGACCACGCCCAGCCAGAACAGCAGGACGCCGATCACCCAGTTCGTCTCCCGCGGCTTGCGGAAGGCGCCGGTGAAGAAGACGCGCAGCATGTGCACGATGATCGAGCCGACGAACAGCAGCGCCGCCCAGTGGTGCATCTGCCGCATGATCAGGCCGCCCCGGACATCGAACGAGATGTCGAGGGTCGACGCGTACGCAGCCGACATCGGCGTGCCCCGCAGCGGGGCGTAGCTGCCGTTGTAGATGACCTCGGTCATCGCCGGCTCGAAGAAGAACGTCAGGAACACACCGGTCAACAGCAGGACGATGAACGAGAAGAGCGCGATCTCGCCGAGCAGGAAGGACCAGTGGTCCGGGAAGACCTTGTTCAGCAGCTGACGCAGGGGCGTCGCCACCTGAAAGCGCTCGTCGACCGCCCGGCCGGTTTTGCCCGGCGCCGCTGCCATGTCAAACTTTCGCCGCTTCACGGCCGCTCCCAGAAGTCGGGCCCGACGGTTTCGGTGTAGTCGGACGTCGCCACGAAGTAGCCCTCCGCGTCCACCTCGATCGGCAGCTGCGGCAGCCGCCGGCTGGCCGGACCGAAGATGGGCTTGGCGTTGTCGGTGATCAGGAACTGGGACTGGTGGCACGGGCAGAGCAGCCGGTTGGTCTGCTGCTCGTACAGGCTCGCCGGGCAGCCGGCGTGCGTGCAGATCTTCGAGTAGGCGGCGAAGTTGCCCCACATGTAGTTGCCGTGGCCGACCTGCTCGTTGTTGCGGCGCGACTGCTCGGCGTCGGCATCACGCAGGTGGATCAGCAGGGTGGGCGAGTCGGCGTACCGGTTGCTCACGCCGTGCTCGACACCGGGGAAGACGGTGATCTGGCCACCCGCGCTGACGTCCGCCGGCCGGATCGGCCGGCCGTCCTCACGGATCAGCCGGATCTTCTGGCCGTCGCGCGGGGCGAAACCGGTGGTCATCAGCTGGTTGTTCTTGTGCGGGTCGGAGATCAGTCCACCCACCAACGGCGCGGCGGCAACCGCGCCGACCGGCGCCAGACCGGCCAGCAGCGACACGCCGAGCAGCGGCCGGCGCTTCACGCCCAGCTCCTCGGCCATGTACGCCATGGTCTCGCCGGTGATCCGCTGGTCCTCGGTCGAGACGCCCTCGTGCCGGTCCTGGATCGACACCTCCTTGGGCAACAGCTTCTTGCCCCAGGTGAGGATGCCGAAGCCGACGCTCAGCAGGGCGATGCCGAGGGTGATGCCGAGCAGCGGGGTGTAGAACTTGTCACCGCCCCGGCCCATCTCGTACTGCCAGGGCCACCAGATGTAGACCACCAGGAAGGCGGTCGCCGCCAGCCCGGTGAGCAGGAACATCGCCGCCACCGTACGGACCAGCCGGCGCTCGGCCTTGCTGCCCGGCACGACCTGCGGCTCGTAGTGGACGATCTCGATGTCGTCCCGGCGGGCGCCCTCACGGACGATGTCGAACCGGCTCAGCCGGGGGTCGTTCACGTCGACCTGCTCGTGGCCCGGTTGGGCCGTGTGGGTGCTCATGCCGCCACCTCGCTCAGCACGGTGCCGCCACACGGCGGCACCACAGCACTAACTCGGGAGATCAACTCGATCACGACTTGCCTGCGATCCACAGGGTGGCGAAGACCAGCGCGACGATGCCGAACAGGAAGATCGCCACACCCTCGGTCGAGGGACCGTAGCGGCCCAGGTTGAACAAACCACCCGGGTCGCCGTCGTGCTTCAGGCCCTGCTGGATGTAGGCGATGATGTCCGCCTTCTGCTCCGGCGTGATCTGGTTGTCACCGAACACCGGCATGTTCTGCGGGCCACTCAGCATGGCCGCGTAGATCTGCCGGTCGGTGGCCGGCGCGAGGCTCGGTGCGTACTTGCCGGAGGAGAGGGCACCGCCGCCGCCGCTGAACGCGTGGCACTGCGAGCAGTTGATCCGGTACAGCTCGCCGCCGATCGCGACGTTGCCGTCGGCGTGCAGGTTGTCACCGGCCGGCACGACCGGGCCGCCACCCAACTCCTGGATGTACGCGGCCAGCTGGTCGATCTCGTCGGCGGTGTACACCTTGGGCTTGCGGGCCGCCTGGGCCTCCTGCCGGGCCATCGGCATCCGGCCCGTGCTGACCTGGAACTCGACCGAGGCCGCGCCGACGCCGATGAGGCTCGGCCCGCGCCCCTCGACCCCCTGCGCGTTGCGACCGTGACAGGTCACACAACTCACGTCGAACAGCGCCTTGCCGTCGGCGGCGGCGCTGCTCAGCGGCGGATTGTCCTGCGCCGACGCGCTCGGGGCGAGAAGCGTGTAGGCGCCGCCGGCCAGCATCAGCGCGGCGACCAGCCGGACCGCGGCACCCAGCCGGCGGCGGCCCCTGCTGCGCGCCACGGGCCGCCCGCGCAACCGCGCGAACAGACCGCTTCGGCGGTCGTTGTCAGAAGTCATGAGCTGTGTCCTTAACCGGTTGGACCTGTCTCAGGGGGTGGAGCAGCGGCGCGGTGTCAGGCGCGCCAAGATCACTGAAGCCAGTAGATCATGGCGTAGAGCCCGATCCACACGACGTCGACGAAGTGCCAGTAGTACGACACGACGATCGCCGAGGTGGCCTGCGCCGGGGTGAACCGGCCCATGGTGCTGCGGATCATGAAGATCACGAAGGCGATCAGACCACCGATCACGTGCAGACCGTGGAAGCCGGTGGTCAGGTAGAACATCGACCCGTAGCCATCGGCGTTGATCTTGATGCCGTGGGCGACCAGCTCGCGGTACTCGTTGGCCTGGCCCAGGACGAAGATCAGGCCCATCACGAAGGTGATCGTGAACCACCGGCGCAGCGCGTGCACGTCACCCCGCTCGGCGGCGAACACACCGATCTGGCAGGTGATCGAGGAGAGCACCAGGATCACCGTGAACGTGGTCGCGTACGGGATGTTGAGCACCTCGGTGTGCTTCTCCCACTGCTCCGGCGCAGCCGCACGGATGGAGAAGTACATGGCGAAGAGCGCCGCGAAGAACATGAGCTCGCTGGAGAGCCACACGATCGTCCCGACGCTGACCATGTTGGGGCGCGTCAGAGAGTGGATCCGGCTCTTGTCAATGGCTGGGGCCGCAGTCACGCGGTCATTATTGCCGTTGACCACGGCCGGCGATCAGCGGGGGGCCAAACCCGGGTGCGTATGGCCCGATCGGTACCGTCCGGTTCGCCTGACCTAGGCTGATTGGCGTGCTGCACGTCGATCCGATCTCCCCGGCCAGCTCGGCCGCGCCGCAGCTCACGGCGGGCCTGTCCGGCACGGGCGGCACCGAGGTGCTGGCGGCCGAGGCCACTGTGCCGCCATTCGCGGTGACCAGTGTGTTCACCGAGGCCCGACTGGACAGCTGGCTCGCCGTCGGCCTGGTCCTCGCCGCCGGCCTCTACCTCTACGGGGTGCACCGGCTGCGGGTACGCGGCGACCGCTGGCCGATCGCCCGCACCGTCTTCTTCCTCGGGCCCGGCCTCGGCGGCATCGCCTCGGTCACCCTCAGCGGACTGCACGCGTACGACACCACGCTGCTGTCGGTGCACATGGTCCAGCACATGGTGCTCTCCATGGTCTCGCCGATCTTCCTGGCGCTGGGCGCACCGTTGACGCTGGCGCTGCGTACGCTGCCCACCGGCCCGCGCAAGCGGCTGCTCGCGGTGGTGCACAGCCGGATCGTGCGGATCTACACCTTCCCGCTGGTGGCGTTCGCCATCTTCGTGGTCAACCCGTTCGCGCTCTACTTCACCGACCTGTACCGCTACACGCTGGAACACGCCTGGGCACACGAGCTGGTGCACGCGCACTTCATCATGACCGGCTGCGTGTTCTTCTGGCCGCTGCTCGGCCTGGACCCGCTGCCGGGCCGCTGGCCGTACCCCGGCCGGGCCCTGCTGATGCTGCTCTCCGTGCCGTTCCACACCGTGCTCGGGCTGACCATCATGCAGAGCACCACCCTCTTCGGCGGCGACTGGTACCCCTCGCTGGGGCTGACCTGGGCCGACCCGTGGGAGGACCAGGTGCTCGCCGGGGGCATCCTGTGGGCCGGCGGGGAGTTCGTCAGTGTGACGATGCTCGCCGTACTGGTCGTGCAGTGGATGCGCCACGCCGAGCGCGAGGCCCGCCGGGTCGACCGCGAGCTGGACCGCCAGGAAGCCCGCCAGCGCGCCGCCGAAGCCGCCGGCTGACCTCCCCGGACCGCAGCGGGGGGTGTGCGGCGCGAGGCACACCGACCGGTACGATCGGCCACGCAGCAACGAGGTGAGAGCCGTCTCGAAGCCATCAGCGGGCGAGGTGAGCGCCTCGCCGCCATGGTCGGTGGCGAACGGCAGGAAGCGAAGCGGAGTGTCGGCATGAGCGATCGTCTGTGCACCGTCCTGCTCTACAGCGACGACCCGCAGGTACGGGACCGGATGCGGCTCGCCGTCGGCACCCGCCCCGCGGCCGATCTGCGCATCGAGTTCGTCGAGGCGTCGACCTACGCCGAGTGTGTCCGGCTGGTCGACGACTACGAGATCGACCTGATGCTGCTCGACGGCGAGGCCTCGCCCGGTGGCGGCATCGGCATCGCCCGGCAGATCAAGGACGACTTCGACAAGGCTCCCCCGACCTGTGTGGTGATCGCCCGCGCCGCCGACCGATGGCTCGCCGCGTACGCCGAGGTCGACGCCACCCTGGTGCACCCGCTCGACCCGGTGACCGCCGCCGCCACGGTGACCGAACTGCTGCGGACGCACGCGCCCGCCTGACGTTCCGCACCGGCACCGCCACGGCGCCGGACGAGCCGGCGCCGGTCCCCCACCCGCACTCGTCTGCTCGGGAGGCCCGCGATGGGCGAACGGACCTGGCCGCACCTGCTCACCGCGCTGCTGCGCGGAGAGGAACTCTCCACCGCCGACACCGCCTGGGCGATGGGCGAGATCATGTCGGGCTCGGCGGCGCCCGCCCAGATCGCCGGCTTCGCGGTGGCGCTACGCGCCAAGGGCGAGACGCCGGCCGAGGTGGGCGGGCTGGTGGAGGCGATGCTCAGCCGGGCCGTCCCGGTGGAACTGCCCGAAGAGGTACGCGCGACCGCGCTGGACGTGGTCGGCACCGGCGGCGACCTCGCCCACACGGTGAACATCTCCACCATGACCGCGCTGGTCGTCGCCGGTGCCGGGGTCCGCGTGGTCAAGCACGGCAACCGGGCCGCCTCATCCTCCTGCGGCACCGCCGACCTGCTCGAATTCCTCGGCGTACCGCTGGATCTCGGCCCCGAGCAGGTGGCCCGGTGCGTGGCCGAGGCGGGCATCGGGTTCTGCTTCGCCGCCCGGTTCCACCCGGGGATGCGGCACGCCGGCCCGGTCCGCCGGGAGTTGGGCGTACCGACCGCGTTCAACTTCCTCGGCCCGCTGACCAACCCGGCACGTCCCCGGGCCGGCGCGGTCGGCTGTTTCGACGCGACGATGGCGCCGGTGATGGCCGCCGTCTTCGCCGCCCGGGGCGACTCGGTGCTGGTGATGCGCGGCGAGGACGGGCTGGACGAGTTCACCACCGCCGCGCCGACCCGGTTCTGGATCGCCCAGGGCGGCACCGTACGGGAGACCGTGGTGGACTCGACCGACCTCGGCGTACCCCGGGCCACCCTCGCCGACCTGCGCGGCGGTGACGCCCCCTACAACGCCGAGGTGACTCGACGCCTCCTCGCCGGCGAGCCCGGCCCGGTCCGCGACGCCGTCCTGGTCAACGCCGCCGCGGCGCTGGCCACCCAGGGTCCCCTGGACGGCGACCTGACCACCGCCCTGCGCGCCGGCCTGGACCGCGCCGCCGACTCCATCGACTCCGGCGCCGCCACCCGCACCCTGACCCACTGGCTCGAAATAGCCACCACCACCTAACCCCCTCCCCCTCCCCGCCCCCCACCCCGCCGCACCCCCGCCCCTCCGCGTTGATCAAGAAGTTTTGGTCTTCCCGGCCGGCGCGGCGCGACCAAAACTTCTTGATCAACGCGGCCTGGGTGGGTGGTGGGGTGGGATGTTGGGTGGGTTGGGTGGGTGGGTGGGGTGGGGGTGTCGGAGCGGCGTGGGAAACTACAGGTGAGTAATTCCCACGATCGTTGACGGTCGCCGCGACGGCCGGCACCGGCGCCATCGCGACCGGCGGCCTCGCGGACCGGCCGAGCGGGAGGAGCCGCAGATGGCCGAGCGCGAACTGTACTGCGACACCTGCGCGTGCCTCCGGCCGTTCGAGGTGCCACCCTGCCTCGACGGGCACGGGTCCGCCTGCCCCGAACTGGCCTGCATTCGCTGCGGCACGGCCCTGATCCTCGCCCCCGCCCTGACCTCCCTGCGCCGCCGGCACGGGCGACCCACTCGCCGCCGCGCCGCCTGACCTCTCCCCCGCCGCCCGACAGGCGTGTCGACGGCCCCGGGCGGCCTGCGGCGGGCCCGGACGACGATGTCGACACCCGCCCTGGCCCCGGTCCTCGGCTGATCAGCGTCGGGGGTGGTGATACGCGAAAGCCCGCCTCCGGTGGAGGCGGGCTTTCGCGGTGTCGTGGGCGCCGCAGCGGCGCGAGTGTCAGTGCTCGGCGGTGCGGCGGGTACCGCTGTAGTACTCGAACAGCAGGCCGCAGGCCGCCAAGATCACCATGACCGCGCCGACGCCGAGCAGCCAGAGCTGCCAGAACACCAGGCCCAGGCCGGCGATGGCGGCAGCCAGCGCCAAGCCGAACGGCCAGTAGCTGCCGGGGCTGAAGAAGCCGATCTCGCCCGCACCGTCGGCGATCTCACCGTCCGGCCGGTCCTCCGGCCGCAGGTCGATCCGGCGCGAGACGAACCAGAAGAAGCCGCCGCACATCGAGCAGAGCAGGAACGACAGCAGCAGGGCCACGGTGCCGATCCACTCGACGTGACCACCCGAGTCGGCCCAGGTCCAGCCGCCGTACAGGGCAGTAGCGAAGAGCAGGAACGCGGCAATGATCAGGAAGATGCGCCACTCGGTCTTCATGGCCGCCGCCTCAGCTTCCCGCGCCCAGCGGCGCGCTGCCCTGGTTGAAGTTGTCCTGGGTACGCCGCGTCTCGAACGGCCTGGTGGTCACCGCGTACGGTTCCTCGCCGATCGCGGTCAACGCCTCCTGGGTCGAGGCGCCGTCCTGCTTGGCCGCCAGGAACCGGTCGAAGTTCTCCGGCGAGACGACCCGCAGCTCGAAGTTCATGAAGGCGTGGTAGCTGCCGCAGAGCTCGGCGCAGCGGCCCACGTACGCGCCCTCGGACTCCAGCGAGGAGACCTCGAAGACGTTGCGGATGCTGCCCGGCATGACGTCGCGCTTGAACAGCATCTCCGGCACCCAGAACGAGTGGATGACGTCCTTGCTGGTCTCCTCGAACCGGATGGACCGGTCGGTCGGCAGCACCAGGATCGGAATGACCTCGCTGGTGCCCAGCACCGACGCGGTGGTCCCGGCGTCGACGCCCTGGCCGTCGCGGTAGTTGAACTGCCAGTTCCACTTGAAGGCGACCACCTCGACGGTCACGTCGGGGTTGCGGCTCGTCTTCACCACGTCGGTCTGCACGACCGCGGTGTAATAGAAGAGCACGGCGACGATCAGCACCGGCGCGATGGTGTAGAGGAACTCCATCGGCAGGTTGTACCGGGTCTGCACCGGCAGTTGGTTGCCCCGCTTGCGGTACCGCACGACGCACCAGAAGATCAGGCCCCAGACGAAGACACCGACCGCGAGCGCCGCGATGCACGAGGCGATCCACAGGTCGTACATCCGCCGGGCCTCCGGGGTGATGCCACCCTGCGGCCAGCCGAAGCCCCCGAACGCCGCGCCGACGTCACAGCCCGTGAGCAGGACCAGCAGCGCCGCCCCACCGAATCCGAGCCCGGCGAGACGCCCGGCACGACGCCCCCGCCGAGCACCGGCTCCCGGGGATGCGCTGCGCCGTACGGCCGTCGGCCGTACCTCCGAACTCCTTGCGACCACCTGGTCCTGCCTCCCTAGCGCGCCGCGGTGTCTTCCTCGATCTGGCCGGCTCCGCCGAGCGGAGCCGCCACACCAGCGGCAAAGGCGTCACCGACGGTCGCAGATTACTCGACCATGACGGGCTCGACCCGGTTGGGGTCAGTGTCCGCCCCCGACGGGGGATCTTGTGGCGGACGAGGACGATAGCGTGCATGGATGTGATCCCGTCCTCCGTCTACCTGGACACCGCCACGGCCGCGCCGCTGCACCCAATCGCGCGGCAGGCGCTGCTGGCCGCGCTCGACGACGGTTGGGCCGACCCCGACCGGCTCTACACGCAGGCCCGTCGCGCGCGTCAGTTGCTCGACGCCGCCCGCGAGGCCGCCGCGGAAACCCTGGGCGTACGCCCCGACGAACTCTCCTTCACCCCCAGCGGTACGACGGCGGCGCACTCCGCCGTGCTTGGCGGTCTGCTCGGGCGGCGGCGAGCCGGCACCGTCCTGGTGCACTCGGCGATCGAGCACTCCGCGGTGCTGCACGCGGCCGAGCGGCACGTGGCCGGCGGCGGTACGGCCACCGAGGTGCCGGTCGACCGGCTCGGCCGGTTGGACCTCGACGCCTGGTCGACGGCGGTCACCGCGTCAGGGGTGGCGCTGGCCGCCCTGATCGCGGCCAGCCACGAGGTCGGCACCGTCCAGCCGGTCGAGGCAGCGGCGGCGGCCTGCGCCGACGCGGGTGTCCCGCTCTACGTCGACGCCGCCCAGATGGTGGGTCGGATGCCGGTGCCGACAGGCTGGTCGGCGCTGAGCGCGAGCGCCCGCAAGTGGGGCGGCCCGCCCGGCGTCGGCCTGCTGGTGGTTCGCAAGGGCACCCGCTGGGAGTCGCCCTGGCCGGCCGACGAGCGTGAGTCGGGGCGGCTGCCCGGAACGGTGAACCTGCCGGCCGTGGTCGCGGCGGTGGCGAGCCTGCGCGCAGCGACGGCCGACGCGGCGAGCCAGGCGGCCCGGCTGGCGCCCCTGGTGGACCGGATCCGGGCCCGGGTGGCCGCCGACGTGCCCGACGTCGAGGTGGTCGGCGATCCCGAGCACCGGCTGCCGCACCTGGTCACCTTCTCCTGCCTGTACGTCGACGGCGAGGCGCTGCTGCACGCACTGGACCGGCGGGGATTCGCGGTCTCGTCGGGCTCGTCCTGCACCTCCTCGACGCTGCGACCGTCCCACGTGCTGGAGGCGATGGGCGTGCTCTCGCACGGCAACGTACGCGTCTCGCTGCACTCCGGCAGCACCGAGGCCGACGTGGACCGTTTCCTCGCCGAACTGCCCGGCATCGTCGCCGACCTGCGGGGCCAGGCCGGGGTGGTGGGACTGTGACCACACCCGCCCACCCCGACGAAATCATCGACTGCCTCGGTCAGCGCTGTCCCCTGCCGGTGATCGCGCTGGCCCGCCGGCTGCCCGAACTGCCGGTCGGCGCGGTGGTGCGGGTGCTGGCCGACGACCCGGCGGCGGCGGTCGACATCCCCGCCTGGTGCCGGATGCGGCAGCAGGAGTACCTCGGCGCCGCCCCCGGCCCCGCCTACGACATCCGCCGCTCCCGGTGAAAGGAAGGGCACCTTATTAACGCCTGCTGTATAGGCGGGGCCCCTTGTTAACACCCGACGGCCGCGCCGAACGGAGTAGCCGAGACGCCTGGATCAGGGCAGCAGGTACGGACGGATCTCGTCGGCGGCATCGTCGCCGTACGACTCGGCGAGGCGCTTGACGAACAGGTCGCGGCGTACCTGGTACTCCTGCGTGCCGACGGTCTCCAGCACCAGCGTGGCGAGCAGCGAACCGACCTGCGCGGCACGCTCCAGCCCCACGCCCCAGGACAGCGCGGTGAAGAAGCCCGCGCGGAAGCCGTCCCCGACGCCGGTGGGGTCGACCGCCTGCGTCTCCCGCGCGATCGGTACGTGGATCGGGTCGATGTCCCGCCCGGCGATCTCCACTCCGTGCTTGCCCAGCGTGGTGACCCGGATCCGTACCCGATCCAGCAGTTGGTCGTCGCTCAGCCCGGCCTTGCTCTGGAGCAACGACTTCTCGTAGTCGTTGGTCATCAGGTAGTCGGCGCCGTCGATCAGCGCCACCACGTCCGTGCCCGCCATCCGGGCGAGCTGCTGGGACGGGTCGGCGGCGAACGAGTAGCCACGATCGCGGCACTCCGCGGAGTGGCGCAGCATCGCTTCCGGATCGTTGGCGCCGACCAGTACCAGGTCGAGCCCATCGAGGCGCTGGGCCACCGGATGCAACTCGATGTTGCGGGCCTCGCTCATCGCCCCCGCGTAGAACGAGGCGATCTGGCACATGTCGGTGTCGGTGGTGCAGACGAAGCGGGCGGTGTGCGCCACCTCGGAAACGTGCACCGAATCGCAGTCCACCCCGTGGCGCTCCAGCCAGGATCGGTAGTCGGCGAAGTCGGCACCGACGGCGCCGAGCAGCACCGGTCGCAGCCCGAGTTGTCCCATGCCGAACGCGATGTTGGCCGCCACCCCGCCCCGACGCAGCACCAGGTCGTCCACCAGGAAGGAAAGCGACACCTTGTGCAGCTGGTCGGCGATGAGTTGGTCGGCGAACCGACCCGGGAAGCTCATCAGGTGATCGGTAGCGATCGAGCCGGTCACGGCGATCTTCATGGCAACCCTCAGGGTCGGGAGCAGAGCGCGGACAGCCTACCCGTCACCGTACCCACGGAGCGACCGTCCGCCCGATCTCCCACCCCACCCCACGGCCCCCGACCCCACGGTTGATCAAGAGGTTTGCGCCTCTCCGCCGGGCGTGTCGCGACCCAAACTTCTTGATCAACCCGGGCAGGGCCCGGGGGGCCGGGAGGGGGAGGAGGAGGAGGGGGAGACGGCGGCGGCGGGGGGACGGCCGGGTGGCCGTCCCCCCGCCGTCGGGTGGATCGAGACTCAGCTGAAGGAGTCGCCGCAGGCGCAGGAGCTGCCTGCGTTGGGGTTGTCGATGGTGAAGCCCTGAGCGTCGATCCGGTCGGCGAAGTCGATGGTGGCGCCGGTCAGGTACGGGGCGCTCATCCGGTCGACGACGACCTCGACGCCGTCGTAGTCGGTGACGATGTCACCGTCGAGCGAACGCTCGTCGAAGAAGAGCTGGTATCGCAGGCCGGAGCAGCCGCCCGGCTGCACGGCGACCCGGAGCCGCAGGTCATCGCGGCCTTCCTGCTCGATCAGGGCCTTGACCTTCTGCGCCGCGACGTCGGTGAGGACGACGGACGTGGGGGCCTTGGCCTCGGTCGACTCGGTCTGCGCTGGCGTGGTCACGTGGAAGTCTCCCTGCGCGTGCGGTGTGGTCTGCCCTGGCCAACGTCAGCCGCCGGTCAGCGATTCCCACATTGGTCCAGTTTCCGATTGTAGGCCGCCCGCGGCCCGCTCACCCGCAGGCGTGACCAGCCCGACCGCCGGTACGCCGGCTGGCGCCCGGATGGCGGTCAGCGGCTCCACTGGCGGGCCAGCCGGGCACCCAACGCCCGCAGCCCTTCGCCAGGGCGTTCCAGGGCCGCGGTCAGGCCACCGCGCTCCTCGCCGCCGAAGTGCTCCACCAGGCTGTACGCGTCGGTGACGCCGACCGAGGCCGCCTCCCGTCGTCCGGTGCTCACCTGGCCGGCGAGCACGACGCACGGTACGCCCCGGTCGCGGGCGGCACCGGCGACTCCGGCGACCACCTTGCCGCGGAGCGACTGATGGTCGAACTTCCCCTCGCCGGTGATGACCAGGTCGACGCCGTCGAGCGCGGCGTCCAGTCCGACGGCCCGGCTGACCAGCCCGATCCCCGATTCGCACCGGCCACCGAGCGCCAGCAGGGCGGCGCCGATGCCGCCGGCCGCGCCTGCGCCGGGCAGCGCGCCCAGCCCGCTGGGGCAGCCGGGCAGGTCCCGTTGCAGCACCTCGGCCCAGCGTTGCAGCGCGGCGTCGAGCAGCAGCACGTCGGCCCGGTCGGCGCCCTTCTGCGGCCCGAAGACGTTGCTCGCCCCGTGCAGGCCGAGCAGCGGGTTGTCGACGTCGGTGGCGGCGATCAGTCGGGCGTCGCGCAGCCGGGGTGCGCCGTCGAGCGTGGCCACGGCGGCCAGGGCGGCGCCGCCGTACGGCAGGGCCGACCCGGTGTCGTCCAGCGCGACGGCGCCCAGCGCGGTGAGCATCCCCGCGCCGCCGTCGTTGGTCGCCGAGCCACCCAGCCCGACGACCACCGTCCGGGCGCCGGCCTCGACCGCGGCGGTGATCAGCAGACCCAGCCCGTACGAGGTGGTGGCCTTGGGGTCACGCTCGCCCGCGTCGAGCAGGTGCAGCCCACACGCCTGCGCGCTCTCCAGCCAGGCGGTCGCACCGTCGTCGGTGAGCAGGATCTCACCCGCGACCGGGCGGCCCAGCGGGTCGACCGTGGCCACCGGCACCCGCGACCCGGGTAGCGCCTCGGCGAGCACGTCGAGGAAGCCGGGCCCGCCATCGGCCAGCGGTCTGACCAGCAGGTCGTCGCCGGGTGCGACGTCCCGCCAGCCGTCGGCCACGGCGGCGGCCACCTGAGGGGCCGGCAGCGTGCCGGCGAACTTGTCCGGGCAGAGCAGTACGCGCATGCCTGGCAGTGTGGCAGCCCACACCGGCCGGGGCGGCGTACTGGTCGTGCTGTGGGACCATGGGAGGCGTGACGTCGACCTGGGTTGAGCCCTCCAACACCGCCACTGCGCTGCTGCTTCTCGGCCGCGGCAGCGACCCCGCCACCGAGCGTGGCGTGGAGTGTCCGGGTGACCTGCCGGCGCCGAGCGACCCCGACCTGGTGGCCCGGGCCGCCGCGGCGAAGGCCGCGCTCGGCGACAAGGTCTTCGTGCTGGGCCACCACTACCAGCGCGACGAGGTGATCCAGTTCGCCGACGTGACCGGCGACTCGTTCAAGCTGGCCCGCGAGGCCGCCGCCCGGCCGGACGCGGAGTACATCGTCTTCTGCGGCGTGCACTTCATGGCCGAGAGCGCCGACATCCTCACCACGGACGCGCAGAAGGTGGTCCTGCCGGACCTGGCGGCCGGCTGCTCGATGGCGGACATGGCCGCGCTGCCGCAGGTCGAGAACGCCTGGGACGTGCTCACCGAGCTGGGCATCGCCGAGCAGACCGTCCCGGTGACCTACATGAACTCCTCGGCGGACATCAAGGGCTTCGTCGGGCGCAACGGCGGGGTGGTCTGCACCTCGTCGAACGCGCAGCGGGCCCTGGAGTGGGCGTACCAGCAGGGTGAGAAGGTTCTCTTCCTGCCCGACCAGCACCTGGGCCGGAACACGGCGGTGCTGGAGATGGGCTTCTCGCTGGACGACTGCGTGCTCTACGACCCGCACAAGCCGGGCGGCGGGCTGACGCCCGAGCAGCTCCGCGACGCACGGATGATCCTCTGGCGTGGGCACTGCTCGGTGCACGGGCGGTTCACGCTGGACAGCGTGAACGACGTCCGTGAGCGGGTCCCGGGCGTCAACGTGCTGGTGCACCCGGAGTGCCGGCACGAGGTGGTGAACGCGGCCGACCTGGTGGGCTCGACCGAGTACATCATCCGCACCATCTCCGCCGCCCCCGCCGGTTCGGCGTGGGCGGTCGGCACCGAGCTGAACCTGGTCCGCCGGCTCGCGCTGGCCCACCCGGACAAGCAGATCATGTTCCTCGACCGGGCGGTCTGTTACTGCTCGACGATGAACCGCATCGATCTGCCGCACCTGGTGTGGGCGCTGGAGGAGCTGGTCGCCGGCCGGGTGGTCAACCAGATCACCGTGGACGCCGAGACCGCGCACCACGCCCGGGTGGCGCTGGATCAGATGCTCGCGCTGCCCGGCGCGTAGCCGCAAAGCCGTCACCCTCAGTGACGTCTCTGGTACACGAAAGTGCCGGATCACCGATAAATGCCCTCCAAGGCGGTGTGACCGGATCCATTCTCATCACGGAGGGCTATGCTGCCGGGCGACGAGACACGCGGGCGCGGGCGTTTGGGCGCGACCGCTTCCCGGGTAGCGACCCGTGGTGTCCCTACATCGAAACGGCAGCACGCACGCGCTGGAGGTTGCGTTGACCGACGACGTCCTGGTCGTACACGGAGGCACCCCGCTGCAAGGGCGGATCCGCGTGCGCGGCGCGAAGAACCTGGTCTCCAAGGCGATGGTCGCCGCGCTGCTCGGCGACAGCCCGAGCCGGCTGTTCGACGTGCCGAAGATCCGTGACGTGGAGGTGGTCCGGGGGCTGCTCGGGTTGCACGGCGTCAAGGTCAGCGACGGCGTCGAGGACGGCGAGCTGGTCTTCGACCCGGCGAACGTGGAGAGCGCCAGCACCGACCAGATCAACGTGCACGCCGGTTCCAGCCGGATCCCGATCCTGTTCTGCGGGCCCCTGCTGCACCGCCTCGGGCACGCCTTCATCCCCGACCTGGGCGGCTGCCACATCGGGCCCCGACCGATCGACTTCCACCTCCAGGCCCTGCGGGAGTTCGGCGCCACGGTCGACAAGACCCCCGAAGGGCTGCACCTGTCCGCGCCGAACGGCCTGCACGGCACCAAGTTCGCGCTGCCCTATCCGAGTGTGGGCGCGACCGAGCAGGTGCTGCTCACCGCGGTGATGGCCGAGGGCGTCACCGAGCTGCGCAACGCCGCCGTGGAGCCGGAGATCATCGACCTGATCTGCATCCTGCAGAAGATGGGCGCGATCATCAAGGTGCACACCGACCGGGTGATCGAGATCCAGGGCGTACCGAGGCTGCACGGCTACACGCACCGGCCGATCCCGGACCGGATCGAGGCGGCGAGCTGGGCGGCGGCCGCGCTGGCCACCCGCGGTCACGTGGAGGTGCTCGGCGCCGAGCAGGCCGACATGATGACCTTCCTCAACGTGTTCCGCTCGGTCGGCGGCGAGTACGAGGTGACCGACACCCGTCCCCCTCGCCCGGGACAGCCGGGTCAGGAGGGCGGCATCCGCTTCTGGCACCCGGGTGGCGAGCTTCAGGCCACCGCCCTGGAGACCGACGTGCACCCGGGCTTCATGACCGACTGGCAGCAACCGCTGGTCGTGGCGCTGACCCAGGCCCGGGGCCTGTCGATCGTCCACGAGACGGTCTACGAGCAGCGGCTGGGCTACACCGAGGCGCTCAACACGATGGGCGCGAACATCCAGGTCTACCGGGACTGCCTGGGCGGGACGCCGTGCCGGTTCGGCCGGCGCAACTTCAAGCACTCGGCGGTGATCGCCGGGCCGAGCAAGCTGCACGCCGCCGACCTGGTCATCCCCGACCTGCGGGCCGGTTTCAGCCACCTGATCGCGGCGCTGGCCGCCGAGGGCACCTCCCGGGTGTACGGCGTCGACCTGATCAACCGGGGCTACGAGGACTTCGAGGCCAAGCTCGCCGACCTCGGCGCGCACGTCGAGCGGCCGTAATCCGGGCCACAGCGTGGCCAGCCGCGCACGTGGCCGGTGCACCGCGATGTGCACCGACCACGTGGCGTTGGCTACCCTTGCCGCGTGCCGTCGCTGTTTCGCCGTAAGTCCGCCGACCTCGCCGACCCTGCCTCCGAGCCGCTGACCCCGGCTGAGGAGGAGTTGGACGAGGCCGCCCGTCCGCGTGGCTACACCCCGAGCAAGGGACGGGAGACGCCGAAGCGCCCCAGCAGTGGCCGTCGCCCGCCGGGTGCGACGAAGCCCCTGACCAAGGAGGAGGCGAAGGTCCTGCGACGGGAGCGGCGGGCCGAGGCGGCCGCGGAGTTCCGGCGCGAGGGCGGTCCCCGTGACCGGGGTCCGGAGCGTCTGCTGGCCCGCAACGTGGTCGACTCCCGGCGTACGGTCGGCACCTGGTTCTTCGGTGGCGCGCTGGTCGTGCTGATCGGCTCGAACCAGGCGATGCCCCCGGTGATCCGGCTGGCCTCCAACTTGCTGTGGGGTGCGCTGGCCATCGGTGTGGTGATCGACTCGGTGCTCATCTCGCGCAAGATCAAAAAGCTGGTGCGGGAGCGTTTCCCACAGTCCACCCAGCGGATGGGGTCGCTGTACCTCTACGCGATCATGCGGGCGATCACCTTCCGGAAGTTGCGCACCCCGGAGCCCCGGGTCGCCATCGGCGACCCGGTCTGACCGCTCAGGGCACGCCGAGCAGACGCAGCAACGCCGTACTGGCGGCGGCGCCGACCACCACCAGCACGAACGGCGCCCGTCGCCACGCCAGCAGCACGCCCACCAGCACCCCGGTCGGCCGCGCCCAGCCGGCGAACCCGCCGACCTCGGTCAGCGCCGCGGTCGCCGCCAGGGCCGCCAGCAGGGTCGCCGCACCGACCGGCAGCAGTTGTCGCGCCCACACCGGCAGGTCGAGCCGGTCCCGCAACAGCACCCCGGAAACCCGGAAGGCGTACGTCCCGACGGCCAGCGCCACGATCACCGCGATCAGCACGACTGCTCCTTCCGGCCGACCGGCACCGCCTCGGAGGTCAGCGAGCGGGCTTCGGCGGGCGAATCGGCGGGGCCCGACCCGTCGGTGGCGCCGGTCGGGGTCGCCGACGGCTGCCTGAGCCGGTGTACCGCCAGCAACGCCGGCCCGACCAGGGCCAGCAGCACCGGCAGGCCGGCCGGCAGCAGCGGCGTGGTCAGTACCGCCACCGCCGCGCCGCCCAGGGCCGCCCGCCGGATGTCCCGGTCACGCAGGCTGGGCAGCAGCAGGGCGATCAGGCCGGCCGGGAACGCGGCGTCCAACCCGAGCGCGGCCGGGTCCCCGGCCACCCCGCCGGCCAGCACGCCGAGCCCGGTGCCGACGTTCCAGGCCACGAAAAGCAGGGTGCCGGCGAGCCAGAACGCCCGGCGCCGGGCGTCACCGTCCGGACGGGCGAGCGTGAAGGCGGTCGTCTCGTCGGTCATCAGGTGACTGCCGAGCAGCCGCTGCCACAGCCGGCGGCCGACAGTGTCGCCGAGCGTCAGCCCGAACGGCAGGTGTCGGGCATTGAGCAGCAGCCCGGCCAGCACGGCGGCCACCGGGCTGCCGGCGACCACCAGCCCGACCGCCATGAACTGCGCGCCGCCGGCGTAGACCAGCAGGGACATCGCGATCACGCCCCAGGCGGGCAGCCCTGCGGCGACGGCCACCGCCCCGAACGAGGCACCGACCGCCACTATCGCCGCGCCGATGGCGGCGACGTCGCGGACCATGCCGGCCCCCCATGTTCGTTCTGGCGTACGCATAGTCCATCATGATGAACACGCCTCTTGCGTTCGTCAAATAGAACAACTTGACCGACGGAGCGAACAATGTCCTCGGATCCTTCGCCCCCGCTGGCCACCATCGCCGCCGCCCTGCGCTACGAGCGGCAGCGGGTCGGCATCTCGCTGACCGAGCTCGCCCGCCGGGCCGGCATCGCCAAGTCGACCCTGTCGCAACTCGAAGCGGGACTCGGCAACCCGAGCGTGGAGACGCTGTGGGCGCTCGGCGTGGCGCTCGACGTACCGTTCAGCCGGCTGGTCGAGCCACCGGCCACCACCGTGCGGGTGATCCGGGCCGGCGAGGGTCCGCGAATCCGCTCCGAGCACGCCGACTTCACCGGCACGCTGCTGACCGCCGGCGCCGCGCACGCCCGCCGCGACGTCTACCTGATCGAACTGGAGCCGGGGCGGGTACGCACCGCGGACCCACACACCCCACGCAGCGTCGAGCACCTGGTGGTCGGCGCCGGGCGGCTGCGCTGCGGCCCGGAACACGAACAGGTGGAACTGGGCCCGGGCGACTACGCCACCTTCCCCGGCGACGCGCCGCATCGCTACGAGGCCCTCGAACCGGGCACCTTCGCCGTGCTGGTCATGGAACATCCCTGAGCGACACCAACCCGGCACCGGCAGGCAGCGCGACACGACCGGCGGGACCGGCTTATCGTCGGAAGTCCGATTCCACCATAGGGCTAAATGTCCGGATCAGTAGGATAACGTTTGGGTCCGTCGCGGGTGCCACAGTGGCGGTGACCAAGCCCGCGCGGCTACCCTCCTTCCGCAGCCATTCGGTGCCCGGACAAGCGAGTTTGCCGGTTCCGGACGGGTGCCCAGCGCGACCATTTCCGACGAGGTGACATTCGCCGTGAGCGAGCGGACGCGAGCCGACCACCGGGGCGCGGCCGTGAGCGAGCGGACGCCGGTCCAGGGGTTCCGCATGGCCGGATCCGTACGGCTGGACACCTTCGTCCCCACGCATCCCGCTGCCCACCGGCCACGCCCTGGACGCCGCGACGGGTCCGGCGGATGAGTCGCGGCTACGCCGACCGGTGGCATGATCCCGCCGAACCGTCCTGGGTCGTCGAGCCGACGACCGAATGGCAGCCGCAGTTTCCGGGGCAGCGCTACCCGGGCGACATCGGCATCGACCACCAGCCGCCACCGGCCCGGGGCCGGGCCAGTGCCGTCGGGCGGGCCGAGGTGCCACCCCTGGCACCGACCAGGCCGGACGGCACGTACGTGGGTCGGTCCTGGGACGACGAGCCGGACGGCTGGCCGGGTCGACAGGACGCATTCGAGCAGCGCCAGCCCGACAGCGCCAACGGAGCACGTCCCTACGACCAGGCCCCCTACCCGGGCAACCGGCCGGCGCAGCCCCGGCCGGACGGGCGGTGGTCGCAGCCCGCCGAGCCGGTACGGGGACGCGACGGCGTCACCTGGTCCGACGTGGGTCCACAGGCGATGGGGGCCACCGGCGCGCCGCCGCGCCGCGACCAACGCGACCCTGACCGGTACTCCCCGCACGACCTCGACGGGTACCCGCAACGGGATCCGGATCGCCGGGACCGAGGCGGCTTCGAGCCGCGCGAGCGACGCGGCCCAGACCGGTACTCCCGCCGCGAACCTGACCGGCGCGAACCTGACCGCCGCGAACCCGACCGCCGCGAACCCGACCGGCGCGAGCCCGACCGCCGCGAGGCCGACCGGCGCGAGCCCGACCGCCGCGAACCTGACCGCCGCGAGGCCGACCGGCGCGAGCCCGACCGCCGCGAGGCCGACCGGCGCGAGCCCGACCGCCGCGAACCTGACCGGCGCGAGCCCGACCGGTATTCGCAGCGTGAACCGGAGTGGCGCGACCGCGATGCCGACCGGTACGCCCAACGGCCACGCCGGTCCGAGCCCACCGATCGGGATCAGTATCGGCGTGGCGCTCCGGTCTCCCCAGCTGGTCGGCCGGAGCGCGGTTGGGAATCCGAGCCGGGCGAGGAGGTTCGCCGCCCCGCCGCCCACCGCCCCGCCGAGGATTCCGACCGACGATCCACAGGCGACACCTCGGGGCGCCCCCGCTACCAGTGGAGCAGCCACCCCGGTCAGCCCGCGTACGCCGACGGGCCGAGGGTGGACGGCTACCGGGAGGAGTTCGGCGTCGGCGACCCCGACGCGGCCCCGTACCCCGACGGTTACGTCGACGACGAGCCGGCCCGTGGACCGCGCGACGAGGGGGGTCGCCCCGACTGGTCGCCGGAGCGTGCCCGTACCGAGCCGCCTTCCGGGGATCCGCAGGGGTACGCCGGACCGCCGGGCCGCGACCTGCCCTGGCCGGAGCCGGGCCCGTTGCGCCCGAGCAACGGCCGGGACCACCGGGAGTACCAGCGTCCCGCAGTTCCGGAAACCGGCGACCGACGCGACGACCGGCGACCAGCCGCACGTCACGACCTGCCCGGGTCGGAACGGTTCGTCGACCGTCCGGCCGCGCAGGGGCCGGGTTCCGATCGGCCCGTCTCGCCCGCGCCCGATCGCGATCCGCCGCGCCGTCACCTGTCGGTGGTGCCCGACCAGCCGGTGTCCCCTGCCCCGGAGCAGGATCGACCGGTCTCCCCCGCCGCCGGGCGGGCCCGACCGGTCTCCCCCGCCCCGGAATGGGACCGGTCCGACACCGCCCCGCCACGCCACGACCGGCCTGCGGCATCAGTCCCGGCCCGCGACCGGCCCGACACCCCGGTCCGGGCCCGCGACTGGGCCGACACCGCCGGGCCGGGCCGGGAGCGTCCCGGCGCCGTGCGTTCCGACCAGCACCGGCCCGAGCGTCCCGGGCCGGTTCAGGAGCAGCCGGCCGCCTCCGCAGCGGAGCGGGCAGCGGGCGGCGACACCGTCCGCCCCGCGCCGCTGCACCAGCACGAGGTTCGCCCGGCACCACTGCACGAGCACCAGGTCCGGCCCGCGCCGCTGCAGGATCAACCCGTGGTGGCCACCCCGCCCTCGGTCCCGGCGCCAACGGTCGCGTCCGCACCCCCGGCCGCCGGACCCCCCATCCACCCGCCGGTCTCCGCACCACCCGTCCACCGACCGGTCTCCGCACCACCATCAGTACCGGTGTCGGCACCGCCGGCCCGCCCGCCGGTGTCGGCACCGCCGGCCCGCCCGCCGGTATCGGCACCGCCGATGCAGTCGCCCGTTCCTGGTCCGGCAACGCCAGGACCAACATCCGGGCCGCCGGGCCGGCCCACCGACCAGCCGCCGCGTCGGCACGCTCCGTACACCGACCAGCCGGACCCGCAGGCTCCATACGCCGACCAGCCGGACCGGTCCGCACCGTACGCCGACCAGCCAGACCGGTCCGCACCGTACGCCGACCAGCCAGACCGGCAGGCTCCGTACGCCGACCAGGCGGACCGGTCCGCACCGTACGCCGACCAGGTGGCCCGGTCCGCGAGGTCCACGGATCAGCCGCTGGTCGGCCCACCGCCCGGCCGCTCTGGCGGCGGGCCCGACGTCATGGACGCTCCGGCCGCGCGGGCCGGTTTCCCGGCCGCACCGCCGGTCGGTGGTCAGGGCCCGGCGGCGGTGCCCCCGGCGCCCGCCACCCGGTACGTCCCACCGACTCCGGAGCCGTCCACCCCGGCCCAGGCCGAGCCGCCGTCGAATGGACCGCAGGCGTGGTTCGGCTCAGCCCCTCCCGCCTCCGCCGCCACGCCCGATCGCACCGACGCACCGGTTTTCGACGAGCATCCGGATCGCACCCGGCGCGGCGGGTCGGACAACAACTCCGAGGCCGCGAGCAGCTTCGGGCCGGTGTGGCCGGCAACCGAGCCGGAACCCGCACGGCCTGTCTCGCCAGCACCGTTCGCCGCCGGATCGGTCTCCACCCCACCGCCGGCAGAAGCGCCGCGCCGGGGATCGCCCACCTCGCCGGTTTCCGCCCCGCCGAGCCAGGGCCCCGTGCAGTCGGCACCGTCGCCGAGATCGTCGACGGGGACCGCTCGGCCAAACTCCGTGCCACCGGCCGTCGATCGGCCAGCCACCGCACCACCAACCATCGATCGGCCAGCCTCCGCACCACCGGCCGCCGAACGGCCGATCTCCGGGCCGCCGATGTCCGGACCACCGGCAGCACCGGTTTCCGGGCCGCCGGCCGGCCCGATCCCGGCACCACCGCGACAGGCGCCCGTCTCCGCACCGCCAGCGCCGCCGGTGTCCGCACCGCCCGCAGCACCGATCTCCGCACCGCCGTTCCCGGCAGCACCCGTCTCGGCGCCGCCCGCCTCCACGACACCCGCACCACCGATCACCGCCGCACCGATCTCCGCACCGCCCGCGCCGCCGATCTCCGCACCGCCGTACACGCCGCCGATCTCCGCACCCCCGTACACGCCGGTGTCCGCACCGCCTTACACGCCGGTGTCCGCACCGCCTTACACGCCGGTGTCCGCACCGCCGGTGGCAGCGGCGTCGACCTCCGTGCCCGCGTCCGCACCAACCTCCGCGCCGCCGGCAACCGCAGCACCGATCTCCGCACCCCCGGCCGCGCCGGAACTCGGGGCACCGGTCACGACAGCGCCCACCACCACCTCGCCGGAGTCACCGGTGTCGGCGCCGCCGGTATCCGCGCCACCCGCGGACGACGTGCAGGCGGCCGACGATGCGCAGGCGGCGGACCCGGCGGCGGACGAGGAGCCGGAACCGGAGCCGCCGGCCGACCCGGAACAGGTGTTGGCCAGCTACCGGTGGCGCCTGGAACCGGAGACGCTGCGGGAGGTCGTGGACGACCCGGAGGAGCTACGGGCGGTCCGGGATCGGCTCACCGACAAGCTCGCCTCGGCCCTCGACAACCGGTCCCGGGCGCGGCTGTTGAGCCTGCGGGCGGTGGCCTCGCGGGTGCTCGGCGACCTCGACGAGGCGCTGGACGACGGTCGGATGGCGCTGACCTACGCCGAGGCGACCGGCGAACTGCGCCGCGCCGCGTTGGCCCAGGCGCGGTTGGCGCACGTGCTGCGCTGGCGAGGGGAATTCGCCGAGGCCGATCGGCTGTTCGCGGAGGCGAACTCGGCGGAGCTGCCGGACCGGTTGCGCGCCGCCCTGCACGAGCATGCCGCCCGCTGCTGCTACGACCAGGGCCGGCTGATGGAGGCGTGCCATCACTTCGAACGGGCCCTCGACCTGCGCGGCGAGGGTGACGCCGAGTTGCTCGCCCGGGTCCGGATCGGGCTGGACGCGGTGGCGGCACGGGCCGCGGAGCGGGGCTTCGGGCCGTACCCCCGTGGTTGGGACGAGGTGTTGGACCGGGACCGGGCCCCGGTGCCCGCCCGCGACGGTGGTCAGGGCCTGTGGGGTTACGCGGACGCCGACGGTGACATGGTCGTGCCGGCGCGGTACGTCGAGGCGCAGCCGTTCCGGGACGGGCTGGCCTGGGTCCGTGGCTCGGAGGCGGACCGCTGGTCGTTGATCGACCTGACCGGCAAGGTGGTGATCGCAGCGACCTACCTCGCCGCCCGGCCGTACTCCGACGGCCTGGCCTGGGTGGTACGCGACGAGAGCGGCTGGCTGGCCATCGACGCGAGTGGTGAGGTGGTCGTGCCGCCCGGCTTCGCCGACGTGCGTCCCTTCCACAAGGGAGTGGCGGCGGTACGCCGGGAGGGCTGGGGGGCCGTCGACCGGACCGGCCGGATCGTGGTGCCGACCCGCTACCACGGCTTCCACACCACTCTCGCCGACGGCCGGTACGTCGACGGCTTCACCGACGAGGGGTTGGCCGTGGTCGACCTGGCCGGGCGCAAGGGTGTGGTGGACCGGACCGGCCAGGTGCTCGTCGCGCCGGCACATCCGGTGCTGCTCATCCACCCGGTGGCCTTCCTGGCGACCAACGGTGGTGGGCGGTGGGGTGCGCTCGACCGGCGGGGCGGGCCGCTGATCGATCCGGTGTTCCACCACCCGGACGAGGTCGTCGCGGAGATCGAGGCGTTGCTCACCGACGCCACCCCGGTGCTCTGACGCGGGAGCGGTGCGCTGACGCGGGACCGGTGCCCCGACGCGGGCGCGGTGCGCTGACGCCCCGGACCAGGGCCGGCATTCCATCATGATTCGGTGCACTGGCCGCCCGCCCACCCGATCCGGCTCGATCAACTCGGCGGCGTGGGACAGGGGCGCACTAGGCTCGGGGTATGGAATTCCGACACCTGGGCCGTTCCGGCCTGATGGTCAGCGAGATCTCGTACGGCAACTGGATCACCCATGGCTCGCAGGTCGAGGAGGATGCGGCGTTCGCCTGCGTCCGAGCCGCCCTGGACGCCGGCATCACCACCTTCGACACCGCCGACGTGTACGCCGGCACCCGGGCCGAGGAGGTCCTCGGCCGGGCGCTGGAGGGCGAACGGCGCGAGGGCCTGGAGATCTTCACCAAGGTGTACTGGCCCACCGGCCCGGGTCGCAACGACCGGGGCCTGTCCCGCAAGCACATCATGGAGTCGATCAACGGTTCGCTGCGCCGGCTGCGCACCGACTACGTGGACCTCTACCAGGCCCACCGGTACGACTACAGCACGCCGCTGGAGGAGACGATGGAGGCGTTCGCCGACGTCGTGCACTCCGGCAAGGCGCACTACATCGGTGTCTCCGAGTGGAAGGCGTCGCAGATCCGCGAGGCCCACGCGCTGGCCCGGGAACTGCGCATCCCGCTGGTCTCCAGCCAGCCGCAGTACTCGATGCTCTGGCGGGTCATCGAGAGCGAGGTCGTCCCCACCAGTGAGGAACTGGGCATCGGGCAGATCGTCTGGTCGCCGATGGCGCAGGGCGTGCTGACCGGCAAGTACCTCCCCGGTCAGCCGCCGCCGGCCGGTTCCCGGGCCACCGACGAGAAGTCCGGGGCGGGCTTCATCGCCAAGTGGCTCACCGACGACGTGCTGACCCGCGTCCAGCAGCTGCGCCCGCTGGCCGACCAGGCGGGGCTGACCATGGGTCAGCTGGCGATCGCCTGGGTGCTGCAGAACCCGAACGTCTCGTCGGCCATCATCGGCGCGTCCCGCCCCGAGCAGGTGTACGACAACGTCAAGGCGGCGGGCGTCAAGCTCGACGCCGCCCTGCTCAAGGCGATCGACGAGATCGTCGACCCGGTGACCGAACGGGACCCGGCCCGCACCGAGTCGCCGGCCGAGCGGCCCTGATCCGATCCGGGCCGGCCGGCACGTGGTGCTGGCCGGCCCGGTCACGTCCCGGCGCTCGCCGTCGGCTCAGCTCCAGAAGCGGACCAGTTCCAGGCCGGTGGCGTAGAGCCACGGCGGCAGGCCGAGGAAATCGGCGACCACGAAGACCGCCGAGAAGAACCAGCCACCGATGCGCGGGTTCCACAGCAGGGCGAAGAGCAGGATGAAGCCGTACGGGGCGAACAGGTCGTACATCCGCCGCCACTGCGAGTTGAGCCACGGCTGGATCATGTTGCCGCCGTCCAGCCCGGGTACCGGCAGCAGGTTGAGCACACTCGCGGTGAGTTGGAGGAAGCCGAGCAGGGCCACCGCGGCCCAGAACTCGACCGGGCCGCCGCCCGGCGCGCCGAGCCGCAGCACCACCACCAGCACCAGGGCGAACAGCACGTTGGTGGCCGGGCCGGCGAGGCTGACCAGGGTGTGTCGCAACCGCCCGGGAATCACGTGCCGGTCCACCCAGACCGCGCCGCCCGGCAGACCGATGCCGCCAAGCAGCACCACCACCACCGGCAACACGATCGACAGCAGCGGGTGGGTGTACTTCAGCGGATTCAACGTCAGGTAGCCGCGATGGGCCACCCCCCGGTCGCCGAACCGGTACGCCACCACCGCGTGCGCGTACTCGTGCAGACAGAGCGAAACCACCCAGCCGGAGACGACGAACCCGAAGACGGCGAGCCGGACGTTGCCGATGCCGTGCCAGGCCAGCACGCCGCAGGTGACCAGCAGTGCGACCAGGGCGAGGAAGATCGGGCTGGGTCGGAAGGCCGCCCGGGGCACCCCGAGCACCAACGGCTCGGCGTCCCGGGGAGTCATCACTCGGCCACTGGCAGCAGGCTCATCCGGTATTCCACCCGATCGTCCTCGACGAGCGCGACCGAGGTGACGCCGGACGCCGCGAGCTCGCGCCAGGTCTGGCCGATCCAGGACTCGGCGTCTGCCTGGCTGCTGAACGACTCGGCCGGTCCGTCGACCGACTCGCCGTTCGCGCCCTCGTACCGCCAGCTCCACGCCATGTGCGCGTCTCCCCTCGCCGCTGATGTCCCGTGGGACGGACCCTCGCCAGCGTAGTCGTCCGCCGGTGCGCCGGCCTGGCCACGGGCGCCGATCGGGTGGTGGTACGAGGTTCACCAGCGCACCGCCGGGTAACTCGTCCTGAAACGGGATCTGGACAGGAGGGGCGATGACCAAGCCGATACCGGAGATGGACACGGCGGAACTGCGCGACATCGCGGTACGCGGAGGCATCGAGGGGGCACGCGAGATGGACCGGGAGGAACTCATCGACGCTCTCGTCGCACGCCCCGGCGAGGGTGCCTGGCAGCAGGACCCCAAGCCCGCCGACGTCAACCCGAACGACTACTTCTACCAAGCCCCGGACGGGCGGTGACCGACGCCGGGCGTCGGGCTGCCCGGTGAACCTGCGGTGCCCGTCCGGGCCCGCTGGTCGTAAGGTACGAACATGTCCCTCGACGGGTGGAACAGGGTCCTGGTGCTGGGCGGCATCCGCTCCGGCAAGTCGGAGTTCGCCGAATCGCTGGTGGCCGACGCCGCCACGGTTCGGTACGTGGCCACGGCCGCGAGCGCGGACGACGACGCGGAGTGGGCGGCCCGGCTCGCCGCGCACCGCGCACGCCGGCCGGTCAGCTGGAGCACGGAGGAGACCGCGAGCGAGCCGCGCCGGCTCGCCGACGTGATCGCTGCCGCCCGGCCGGACGAGACGCTGCTCGTCGACGACCTCGGCGGCTGGGTCACGGTGCTCCTCGATCCCGCTCACCAGCCGGCCGACGACACCGCCACGATCGACGAGCTGGTCACCGCCGTGCACGGCTGTGCGGCCCGGCTGGTGCTGGTCAGCCCCGAGGTCGGGCTCTCACTGGTGCCGGCGACGCCGCTGGGCCGGGCGTTCACCGACGCACTGGGCGTGGTCAACCGGGCCGTGGCGGACGTCTGCGACAGGGTTGTCCTGGTGGTCGCCGGCCAGCCGGCCCAGCTGAAGCCGGCCGCCGCGCCGGCTTCGACGTCCGGCCCGCGCCCCACCGCCAACGCAGTCGCCGCGGCCGGCACGACGGTGCCCGCGCAGGCCGGCCCGACGGTCGTCGACGGCGGTGTCCCCGCGCCGGCCGCCTCCCCGCCGGTGACGACGCCGGAGGTGCCGGTCGGGTCGGCGTCCGCCGGTGGCGACGTCAACGGCTGGACCGCACCCACCATGAGCCTGCCGGTGGCCGCCAGCGGACTGGTCATCCAGCCCGGCATGGAACTGCCGATGCCCGACGAGTACACCGGCCCGCAGTCGGTGGACCGGCTGGCCACCCTGGACGTACCCGGCATCGGCTTCGGTGTCCTGGAAAAGGTGGTCTCGTTCGCCGCCGCCACCCAGGGCACCCCGACCCCGGCGCCCTGGCGGTCGGTACGGGTCCTGCTGCTGCACGGCGATCACGAGGGCGGTGCCGCCGCGGGCACCCGGCCCGGCGAGTCCGCCCGCCGCGCCGACCAGGCCCGCGCCGGTCAGGGCGTACTCGCCCGACTGGCCGCCGAGGGCGGAGCGAGTCTCCAGGTGATCGAGGCGCCGACCGCGGCGCCGATCGAACACGGCCCGGCGCTCACCGTCGAGCAGGTAGAGGCGGCGCTGCGCTACGGCTGGCGGCTGGCCGAGGAGGCCGTGGACGCGGGCGTACAACTGCTGGTGCTGGCGGCGTGCGGCGCCGGCACCGAGGCCGCGGCGGCTGCCGTGCTCGCGGCGACCGCCGGGGCCGAACCACCCGCGGTGCTCGGCCGGGTGGTCACCGAGGACGGTGAGTTCGACGACGCGGCCTGGATGCAGCGCTGCGCGGCGATCCGGGACGCGCTGCACCGCATCCGACGCTCCTCCCGCGACGCCAAGGACGTGCTGGCGCAACTCGGCGGCGGGGACATCGCCCTGGCCACCGGCATCCTGCTGGGCGCCACCGCGCGCCGGACCCCGGTGCTGCTCGACGGCCCGGTCGGGGTGGCCGCAGGGCTGGTCAGCCGGGATCTCGCCGGCCAGGCGCGGCACTGGTGCCTGTTGGCCGACCACGGCGGGCACCCCGCCGTCCGGCTCGCCGCCGACGTGCTCGGCCTGGACCCGCTGGTCGAGCTGAAGCTGGACCTCGGCGAGGGGGCGAACGCGCTGACCGTGCTGCCGTTGCTGCGTTCGGTGCTGACGCTGGCCGCCGCGCTACCGGCCCGCCCGGACCGCGACAAGACCGACGAGACGCCGGAAGCGCCGGTCGAGGAGGACGAGCCCGACTTCCGCGAACCCGAGCCCGACGGCCCCGGACCGACCAGCACGGAACCGGCACAGCCGGCGGAGAACTCCGGCTCGCGTGCCGGCTGATCTCCGGCTCGCTGCCGGGGCGAGGCTGGCCCTGACCACCTTCACCGTCGCGCCGGTACCCACCGGCCGCGTCGACCGGGCCACCGCCGGTACGGCGATGGCGCTCGCCCCGGCGGTCGGTGCACTGCTCGCCGTACCGACCGCCGGCGTACTGCTGCTGCTCGGCTCGTTCACCGCGCCGCTGGTCGCCGCCGCCGTGGCCGTCGCGGTGAGCGCCCTGCTCACCCGGGGTCTGCATCTGGACGGGCTGGCCGACACCGTGGACGCGCTGGGGTCGTACCGGCGGGGACCGGCCGCGTTGGAGATCATGAAGAAGCCGGACGTCGGGCCGTTCGGCGTGGTCGCGCTGGTGCTCGTCCTGCTGGTGCAGGCGGCGGCGTTGGCCGAGCTGGCCGGCGGGCCGGGTCCGGCCGTACTCGCGGCGATCGTCACCGCCACCGCAGCCGGTCGGCTCGGGGTGACGCTGGCCTGCCGGCGGGGTGTTCCGGCGGCCCGACCGGACGGGCTCGGCGCGCTGGTGGCCGGCACCGTCGGCCCGGTCGCCCTGGCCGCCGGCATCGTGGCGGTCACCCTGCTGGCGGTGGTGGCGGTACCGGGCCGCCCCTGGCAGGGGCCGCTGGCCGTGCTCGCCGCCCTCGCCGTCGTGGCCACGCTGGTGCGACACGTGGTACGCCGACTCGGCGGGATCACCGGCGACGTACTCGGCGCCTGCGTCGAACTGGTCACCACGCTGGTCTACCTGGGACTGGTGCTGTCCGGCTGAGCTGGGCCGGCACCGGCGGGTAGCGTTCTCCCACGACAGCACCGGCGCGGCCTCCCGGGGGACCTCATGCTCATCACCGACGACTTCCTGCCCGTTCCGGTCCCCGAGTCGCTCAGCGCGACGTACCTGGTGCCGACGGCGGGACTGCCGGCGGTGAGCGCCCGGACCGCGGTGCGTGGCCTGGTCGGTCGGCTGGCCGAGCCGGTGCACGGGCTGGCCAAGCAGATGCTCGACAGTCCGCTGATGAGCGTCGACGTACGCCCGATCGGCGAGTTTCCCGAGCTGCCGCCGGACCTGCTCACGGCGTTCGGCGCGAGTGCGGCGCAGCTGGATCGGCTGGCCACCGCCAGCCACCTGGTGGTGGTGCAGGCCGAGTACCGGCCGGGCTGGCCACCGGCGCACGAGTGGGCGGCCCGGGCGGTGGCCGCGGCGGTCGCCGAGGCGGTCGGCAGCGACGTGGTGGACGTGTTCGGGTTGCAGTTCCTGGACCCGGCGACGGCGCTGCGGTCGCTGCCCGACGCCCGGGGCCGGGTCCGGCTCGTCGACTGGGTCCTGGTGCCGTACTCGTCGGACGCCGAAGGGCTGTGGTTCACCACCAAGGGGCTGCGCCGTTTCGGTCTGCTGGAGTTGCAGACGCAGGGGGTGCCGGATCACCTGACCCGGGCCTGGGGTGCGGTGATGACCGGTGCCGCCCGCCGGCTGCTGCGGGACTGGACCGACGGGCTGGCCGGCGAGGAGGTGCCGGCGTTCGTACAGTTGCCGGTGCTGGCGACGGTGACCGGGCACGACATCGCGGTGGCGTACGGCAACCCGGAGCAGCACGGCGCGACCGCGCCGGTGCTGCTACGGCTGGAACTCGACCCGGCCACCGACCCGGACGCCGACTCGTTCCTCAGCCTGCGCCCGCCGGCCGGGCACCCCGGTCCGGCCGGACGCTACTTCGCCGCCGCCTGCGCCACCCTCTTCTCCGGCATCCAGCCCGACGTGCGTTACGCCCGACCGGGTGACGCGATGAGCCGGGCGATCGCCACCGCCCGCGCCAGCCTGGGCGACATCCGGGCCCGGTTCCGCGCCGACGCGCTACCGCCGGAGACCCAACTGGTGGTCAAGTACGGGTTGCCCGGCGACGACGGCCCCGAGTACGTCTGGGCCAGCGTGACCTCGTGGGACACCCCGGAGCGGGTGGTCGGCGCCAGCGCCAGCGACGCCAACACCGACCCCACCGTACGCATCGGCTCACCCGTGGTGATCGAAGCCACCGACATCGTCGACTGGGCCCTACTCGACCCCACCGGCGTCATCGAAGGCGGCTGGACCCAAGCCGTCCTGGACGCCGGCGAACCCCCCACCCCCTAACCCACCCCCACCCACCTGACCCCGCCCCTGCCCCCGCACCTGCCCCGCCTCGTTGATCAAGAGGTTTGCGTCTCGAACGGCGCCGTTCGAGACGCAAACCTCTTGATCAACCGCGCGGGGGGCGGGCGGCGCGGGGTGGGGGGTGGGGGGGGTGGGGGGGGTGGGTTATTTGACGGAGGGGTGGACGAAGGGGGGGCGGGTGAGGCGGACGGGGAGGCGGCGGTTGCGGACGTCCACCTGGAGTTCGTGGCCGTCGGGGAGTGCGGGGGTGGTGTCGATCAGTGCGAGGGCGATGCCCTGCTTGTTGGTGGGGCTGAAGGTGCCGCTGGTGACCGTGCCGACGCGGGTGTCGCCGTCGTAGACGGCCATGCCGGGGCGGGGGATGGCCCGGTCGACGGCGGTCAGACCGCGCAGCGTACGCGCCGGGCCGGTGGCCTTCTCCGCGAGCAGCGCGGTACGGCCCCAGAAGGCCGGCTTGTCCCAGCCGACCGCCCAACCCGCGCGGGCCTGCACCGGGGTGATCTCCAGCGACAGGTCCTGCCCGTGCAGCGGGTACCCCATCTCGGTGCGCAGCGTGTCCCGGGCGGCCAGCCCGCACGCCTGCGGGGCCGGCTCGGCGGCGAACAGCGCGTCCCAGACCGCGACCGCGTCGCCGGCCGGGACCACCAGTTCGTAGCCACGCTCACCGGTGTAGCCGGTCCGGCACACGGTCAACTCGACGCCGTCGAGGGTGGCGGGCGAGAAGCTCATGTACTCGTGCCCGGTGGGCAGTCCCAGGGCGTCCAGCAGGTCGGTCGAGCGCGGGCCCTGCACCGCCAGGACGGCGTACGCCTCGTGCTCGTCGGTGACCGTGACCTGCGGCGGCGCGGCGGCGCGCAGCCGACGCACCACCTCGGCGGTGTTCGCGGCGTTCGGGATCAGGAAGACGTGGTCGTCGGCGTACAGGTAGGCGATGATGTCGTCCACCACGCCGCCGGTGGCGTCGTCGCAGCAGAGGGTGTACTGCGCCCGGCCCGGCCCGATCCGGCCCAGGTCGTTGCTGAGGCAGGCGTTGACGAACTCCGCCGCCCCCGGGCCGGTCACCCGCGCCTTGCCCAGATGCGACACGTCGAACACGCCGACGTCGGTGCGGACCGCGTTGTGTTCCCGGATCACCCCGCCACCGGCGTACTCCAGCGGCATCTCCCAGCCACCGAACGGGGCGAACTTGGCGCCGAGCGCGGTGTGCCGCTCAGCCAGCGGGGAACGACGCAGCCGGGTCGCGGCGGCGTCGGTGGTCACGTCGGTCATGGGTCGCAACTTACCGGGACCCGCCGGTCTGGTTAGCATCGGCGGGACCCCCCGGGATGAACCGGCGGGGCAGCATCAACGTCCGGCGGGTAAACCATCCGCCGCCAACTCCACCGCCGGTACGCCACCACGCGACCGGCCCGGCCTGCCCGGGAGCAGCTTCCGTGACATCGCCCAGCACCACCCTGAGCCTGGTCGACACCGACCCCGCCGAACTCGCCGTCGACGCGATCGTGATCGGCGTGCACAGCACGACCGGCGACCAGGACGCCACCAGCGGCCTCACCGGCACCCTGCTGCTCGCCAGCGGCGCGGAGAGCATCGCCGCCGCCTTCGACGGCAAGTTGACCGAGACGCTCGCGCTGCTCGGCACCACCGGCGGGCCGGGCGAGGTGATCAAGTTGGCGACCCTGGGCACCATCACCGCCCCGGTGATCGCCGCGGTCGGCCTCGGCCCGGAACCGAGCGGTGCGGCGCCCGACCCGGAGACCCTGCGTCGGGCCGCGGGGGCCGCCGTACGGTCGCTGGCCGGCTCGGCCCGGGTGGCGCTCGCCCTGCCGCTGCCCGACGACGCCGACGCCTGCGCCGCGCTGCGTGCCGTGGCCGAGGGAGCACAGTTGGGCGGGTACCGGTTCGCCGGTTACAAGACCCGGCCGCAGCCGACCCGGCGCGAGCCGGTGGCCGAGGTGCTGATCGCCGTACCGGACGCCGCGGACGCCGGGGCCCAGGCCGAGGTGACCCGGGCCGCCGCGGTGACCGCCGCGGTGCGGATCACCCGCGACTGGGTCAACATCGCCCCGAACGAGCAGCGGCCGCCGGTCTTCGCCGACGCCGTCGCCGAGGCCGCCCGGGCGGCCGGCCTCGGCGTGGAGGTGCTCGACGAGGTCGCGCTCCGCGAGGGCGGCTACGGCGGCATCATCGCCGTCGGGCAGGGCTCGGAGGCCCCGCCGCGCCTGGTGAAGCTCACCTACACCCCCGACGGTGGCGGCACCGGCAAGCGGGTGGCGCTGGTCGGCAAGGGCATCACCTTCGACACCGGCGGCATCTCGATCAAGCCGGCCCAGGGCATGTGGGAGATGAAGTCCGACATGGCCGGCGCGGCGGCGGTGGCCGCGACGATGTTGGCGGTGGCGCAGCTGAAGCCGTCGGTGGCGGTGACCGGGTACCTGCCGATCGCGGAGAACATGCCGTCGGGCACCTCGTACCGGCCGGGCGACGTGATCACCATGTTCAACGGCAAGAAGGTGGAGGTGCTCAACACCGACGCCGAGGGCCGCATGATCCTCGGTGACGCGATGGCGCGGGCCTGCGCGGACGGCACCGACTACCTCTTCGAGACCTCCACCCTGACCGGCGGGCAGGTGGTCGCGCTGGGCAAGCGGATCTCCGGCGTGATGGGCACCGCCGAGCTGTGCGAGCGGGTCCGTACGGCCGGCGACGCGGTCGGCGAGCCGGCCTGGCCGATGCCGCTGCCGGACGACGTACGCAAGGGCATGAACTCCGAGGTGGCCGACATCTCGCAGGTCAACGCGGGCATGGAGCGGGCCGGGCACATGTTGCAGGGCGGGGTGTTCCTGAGCGAGTTCGTCACCGACGAGGTCGCCTGGGCGCACATCGACATCGCCGGTCCGGCGTACCACGCGGGTGAGGCGACCGGCTACTGGACCAAGGGCGGCACGGGCGTACCGGTGCGTACCCTGCTGCACCTGATCGACGACGTGGCCGCCAACGGCTGACGGGCAAGGAAGGGCCCCCTGTTAACGCCTCGCGTATAGCAGGGGGCCCTTTTTAACGCGTCTGCCCGCGCGCACTCAGTACAACTCCGGGCGGCGCTTTCGGCGCTCGTTGTAGTCGCGCATCCGCTGCGGATAGCCCATCAGTGCCACGTCGTAGATCGGGATGCTCAGCCGGTACGCGAAGCGCCGCGCACCGTCCGGCCCGTCGATGCGCCGCCGCGTCCACTCGCCGTCGTCGGCGATCAGGATCACCGTGGTCTCGGTGACCGTGGTACGCGGCTCGATGAACGCCTCGACCCCCTTACGGCTCCGGACAAAGTTCTCAAGGTGCTCCAGATTGGCGCGATTGGCCGTACGGTCAGGTTCGGCCGCGCGTGCCCGCTTGCGTCGCCGGAACAGTCCCACTGAGCCGTCTCCCCACCTGTGGCGTCATCGAAGGCAGTGCCAAGGGTACGTGGCGACAACGTGTCGTTGGGCACCTCGGTACGCGGCTGCGGCGCGGTGGTGACAAGATGGCCGAGGTGGGGTGTGTCCCTGTTACCCCGCCGTGACCCCCGATGCAGCGAAGCGACCTGGGAGTTGGACGTGAGCGAGCCGAACGACGCAACCTTCGACATCGTCATCCTCGGAGGTGGTAGCGGCGGTTACGCCACCGCCCTGCGCGCCGTGCAGTTGGGACTGACGGTCGCGCTGGTCGAGAAGGCCAAGCTCGGCGGCACCTGCCTGCACAACGGCTGCATCCCGACCAAGGCGCTGCTGCACGCCGCCGAGATCGCCGACCAGACCCGCGAGTCCGAGCAGTTCGGCGTCAAGGCCGAACTGGTCGGCATCGACATGGCCGCGGTGAACTCCTACAAGGACGGCGTGATCGCTCGGCTCTACAAGGGCCTGCAGGGCATGCTCAAGAGCAACAAGTCGATCACCATCGTCGAGGGGCACGGCAAGCTGGTCGCGCCGAACGCGGTCGAGGTCGACGGCAAGCGGTACACCGGCCGCAACGTCGTGCTGGCCTCCGGGTCGTACGCCAAGAGCCTGCCGGGCCTGGAGGTGGACGGCGAGCGGGTGATCACCAGCGACCACGCCCTGGTCCTGGACCGGGTCCCCAGCTCCGCGATCGTGCTCGGCGGCGGCGTGATCGGCGTCGAGTTCGCCAGCGTGTGGAAGTCCTTCGGGGTGGACGTGACCATCATCGAGGCACTGCCCCGGCTGGTCGCCGCCGAGGACGAGGAGTCGTCGAAGGCGCTGGAGCGGGCGTTCCGCAAGCGGAAGATCAACTTCAAGGTCGGCAAGCCGTTCGAGAAGGTCGAGAAGACCGAGAACGGCGTCAAGGTGACCATCGCCGGCGGCGAGACCGTCGAGGCCGAGCTGCTGCTGGTCGCCGTCGGCCGGGGCCCGAACACCGCCAACCTCGGGTACGAGGAGCAGGGCGTCAAGACCGACCGCGGCTACGTGCTGACCGACGAGCGGCTGCGCACCAACGTGCCGAACGTGTACGCGGTCGGCGACATCGTGCCCGGCCTCCAGCTCGCCCACCGCGGCTTCCAGCAGGGCATCTTCGTCGCCGAGGAGATCGCCGGCCAGAACCCGGCGGTGATCGACGAGGCGGGCATCCCCCGGGTCACCTACTGCGACCCGGAGCTGGCCTCGGTCGGCCTGACCGAAGCCAAGGCCAAGGAGCAGTACGGCGCCGACAAGATCAAGACTTACAACTACAACCTCGGCGGCAACGGCAAGAGCCAGATCCTCAAGACGGCCGGCTTCGTGAAGCTGGTCCGGGTCGAGGACGGGCCGGTGGTCGGCGTGCACATGATCGGTGCCCGGGTTGGCGAGTTGGTCGGCGAGGCGCAGCTGATCTACAACTGGGAGGCGTACCCGGGCGAGGTGGCGCAGCTGGTGCACGCCCACCCGACGCAGAACGAGGCGCTGGGCGAGGCGCACCTGGCCCTCGCCGGCAAGCCGCTGCACGCGCACGCCTGATCCACGACGTAACCCGCGGCGTCCGGCGACGGGCGATGATCCCCCCACCAGGGAAATGAAGGAGTCTGGAGAACATGCCGGTATCGGTCACCATGCCCCGGCTCGGCGAGAGCGTCACCGAGGGCACCGTCACGCGCTGGCTCAAGCAGGAGGGTGAGACCGTCGAGGTCGACGAGCCCCTGCTCGAAGTTTCCACCGACAAGGTCGACACCGAGATCCCGTCCCCCGCGGCCGGCGTGCTGACCCGGATCGTGGTGGGCGAGGACGAGACGGCCGAGGTCGGCAGCGAGTTGGCGGTGATCTCCGGCGAGGGCGAGTCGGCCGGCGGCGGAGCCGCCCCGCAGGAGGCTCCCGCCGAGCAGGCCGCCGAGGCGGCCGAGGAGCCGCAGGCCGAGGCGGAGCAGCCGGCCGTCGAGGAGCCCGCCGAGCAGCCGGCACAGGCCGCGGCGCCGTCGGGCGAGGGCACCCCGGTGCAGATGCCGGCGCTGGGCGAGAGCGTCACCGAGGGTACGGTCACCCGCTGGCTCAAGCAGGTCGGCGAGACCGTCGAGGTGGACGAGCCGCTGCTGGAGGTCTCCACCGACAAGGTCGACACCGAGATCCCCTCGCCGGTCGCCGGCACCCTCCTGGAGATCAAGGTCGCCGAGGACGAGACCGCCGAGGTGGGCGCCACCCTGGCCGTGGTCGGTGCCGCCGGAGGTGCCCCCGAGGCCAAGCCGGAGCCGAAGCCCGAGCCGAAGGCGGAGGCCAAGCCCGAGCCGCAGGTGTCCGAGCCGACGCCGGGCATGTCGTACAACGAGCCGGCCGCGGAGGCCGAGACCGCGCCGGAGCCGGCCAAGGCCGAGCAGGCCGCCACTCCCCCGGCCCCGACCCCGCAGCCGGCCGCACCCAGCGGCAACGGCGAGGCGGCCGGTTACGTGACCCCGCTGGTGCGCAAACTGGCCGGTGAACACGGCGTGGACCTCGCCTCGGTCAACGGCACCGGCGTCGGTGGCCGGATCCGCAAGCAGGACGTAATCGACGCGGCGGCGAAGGCCCGCGCCGCCAAGGCCGCGCCTGCCCCGGCGCCGACCCAGCCGGCCGCGACGACCAAGGCCCAGCCGGCCGCCAAGCCGCAGCCGAGCGCCAAGCGTGGCACCACCGAGAAGCTGACCCGCATCCGCGCGGCCATCGCCAAGCGGATGCTGTCGTCGCTGCACGAGACGGCGCAGCTGACCACGGTGGTCGAGGTGGACGTCACCAAGATTGCCAAGCTGCGGGCGCAGGCGAAGGACTCGTTCCTCCAGCGGCACGGCGTCAAGCTGTCGTTCCTGCCGTTCTTCGCCCTGGCGGCGATCGAGGCGCTCCAGACGTACCCGATCGTCAACGCCAGCATGGACCTCGATGCCGGCACGATCACCTACCCGGACGCCGAGAACCTCGGCATCGCCGTCGACACCGAGCGCGGCCTGCTGGTGCCGGTCATCCACAACGCCGGTGACCTCAACCTGGGCGGCATCGCCAAGCGCGTCGCCGACCTGGCCGAGCGCACCCGGACCAACAAGATCAGCCCGGACGAGATCGCCGGCGCGACCTTCACGCTGACCAACACCGGCAGCCGGGGTGCCCTGTTCGACACCCCGATCGTGCCGTCGCCGCAGTCGGCGATGCTCGGCACGGGTGCCGTGGTCAAGCGCCCGGTCGTGGTCAACGACCCGGAGCTGGGCGAGGTCATCGCGGTCCGGTCGATGGTCTACCTGGCCCTGTCGTACGACCACCGCATCATCGACGGCGCCGACGCGGCCCGCTTCCTGAGCGCGGTCAAGGACCGCCTGGAGGCCGGCAACTTCGAGCCCGAACTGGGCCTGTAACCTCCCAACACCGAAAGGGCGCCCCGGTCACCGACCGGGGCGCCCTTCTCGTGTTTTGACCATCGTGGGGATTTGTGGTGGTCGAGGTCTAGCGGAACAGGGAGAACCCTGTCCATGATCTGAGTTCTCACACAAAGATCATCAATGGGCAGGGTTCTCGATGAGGAGAGTAAC
>NZ_SJJR01000045.1 GCF_004331455.1 Micromonospora zingiberis | reverse complement strand
ACGAACGACCCACCGCCCCCGGATCCGGATCAACCAAATCCGCCGGCCAACCCCGATTCCCCGGAAACGGACCCACCGCATCCCGCTCCCCCAACACCAACTCCCACAACCCATCCGCCGACACCACACCACCCGGAAAACGACAACCCATACCAACAATCACCACCGGATCACCGTCGACCACCACGACCGGAGCCGGGGCCGGTGTGGTGGCGGGTGTGGTGCCGGTGAGCCGGTCGGCGAGATGGTCGGCCAGGGCGGCCGGGGTGGGGTGGTCGAAGATCAGGGTGGCGGGCAGGGTGAGGCCGGTGGCGGCGGCCAGCCGGTTGCGTAGTTCCACTCCGGTGAGCGAGTCGAAGCCCAGGTCGGCGACGGTGCGGTCGAGGTCGATGGCGCTCGGATCGTCGTGGCCGAGGACGGCGGCGGCGTGGGTGCGGACCAGGTCGGCGAGGGCACGGGCGCGGTCGGGCGGGTTCATCGCGGCGATCCGTCGGATCGGCGCTGGACCCTGGCCGCTGCGGCGCGCCCGCCGGCCGGGGGCCAGACCGTGCAGGACGGCGGGTACGTCGGTGGAGGTGCGCAGCATGGCCGGATCGAGAGCGGTCACGGCGACCACCGGGTCGGCGCTGGCGACCGCGGCATCCAGGGCGGCCAGCGCGTCGGCGGTGTCGATGGGGCGCAGGCCGAGGCGGGCGATGCGGGACCGGTCGGTGTCGGTCAGGGCCGCGGACATGCTGCTGCCGTCCTGCCACAGTCCCCAGGCGATCGAGGTGGCGGGCAGTCCCGCGGCGTGCCGGTGTCGGGCCAGTTCGTCGAGGAAGGCGTTGCCGGCGGCGTACGCGGCCTGTCCGGCCGGGCCGACCAGCCCGGCGATCGACGAGTAGAGGACGAACGCGGCGAGCGGCCGGTCGGCGGTCAGCTCGTGCAGGTGCCAGGCGGCGTCGGCCTTCGCGGCGAGGACCTCGTCGACCTGTTCGGTGGTGAGCGAGGCAAGGACGCCGTCGCGGTTGATGCCGGCGGCATGCACCACGGCGCTGAGCGTGGGATGCCGGTCCAGCAGGCCGGCCAGGGCGGCGCGGTCGGTGACGTCGCAGGCGGCGAGGTGGACGCGGGCGCCCAGCTCGGTCAGCTCTGCGGTGAGGCTGGCGGCGCCGGGAGCGTGCGGGCCGGTGCGGCTGGTCAGCAGCAGGTCACGGACGCCGTGTCGGGTGACCAGGTGGCGGGCCAGGGCGGCGCCCAGGGCGCCGGTGCCGCCGGTGATCAGTACCGTGCCGTCGCCCCAGTCGGGGGCGGTCTGCGGTGGCGGTCCGGCCGGTTCGAGCCGGGGCACGGTCACCTCGCCGTCGCGGATGCGCAGGTCGGGTTCGTCGCCGAGGGCCTCGCGTAGCAGGGCGGTGTGGGAGGCGTCGGTGCCGTCGGTGTCGACGAGCACGATGCGGCCGGGATTCTCGGTGCGGGCGCTGCGGACCAGGCCGGCGACGGCGGCGGCGGTGAGCGGGTCGTCGCTGGGCGGGACGATGACGAGGCGTGGCCCGGGTTCACCGGTGAGGTGATCGCGGAGTACGGCGAGGGTGTCGTGGACGGCGGTGCGGGCGCGGACGGCCGGGTCCGCGCCGGTCGCGGCGACCGGGACGATCAGTACGTCCGGATGGGTGCCGCCGTCCGCGGTGGCCTGCGGGGCGCGGCCGGGCGTCGGATGTGCTCGCCACTGCGGCCGGAAGCGCAGGTCGCCGCGGGATGGACGGAACTGGTCGGGGTCGATCGGGCGCAGGGTGAGTTGACGGACGGAGGCGACCGGTTCGCCGGTGTCGTCGGTGACGGTGAGGCGGACGGATTCCGGTCCGAGTGGCGTGATCCGGGCGCGCAGGGTGGTGGCTGTGGTGCCGGTCAGGTGGGTGCCGGCCCAGGCGAACGGCAGTCTGGCCGGGCTGTCGGCGGCGACGCCGGGCAGCAGGGCGTGTAGTGCGGCGTCGAGCAGCCCCGGGTGGATCGTGTGTCCGGTGTTGTCGGGGCCGGTGATCTCCGCGTACAGGTCGTCGCCGTGGCGGTGCAGGCGTTGCAGGCCGCGGAACGCGGGGCCGTAGTCGTAGCCGTGGTCGGTCAGCCGGTCGTACATGTCGTCGAGGTCGATCTCGGTGGCGGCGGTCGGGACGCGGGTGTCCGGCTGGTCCTCGGGTGGGGTGTCGTCCAGTACGGCGGTGGCGTGACGCTGCCAGTGGGTGTCGTCGGTGGTGGCGGGGCGGGTGAACACCTCGGCGGTGCGGCGGCCGTCGTCGTGGCCGGTGACGGTGATCTGCAGGTCGAGTGGCTGGTCGCCGGGCAGGGTGACCGGTGCGGTGGTGACGAGGTCGGTCAGGTGGGGGTGCCCGGTCTGTACGCCGATGGTGGCGAGCAGGTCGGCCAGGGCGGCACCGGGGAGTACGACGGTGCCGTGTAGGCGATGGTCGGCCAACCAGGGTTGGGCGGTGGTGGACAGTTCGCCGGTGTACACGGTGGTGTCGCCGTTGGCGAGGGTGACGGCGGCGGTGAGCAGCGGGTGCCCGGCCGGCCGTGGACCCGTGTCGGCGCTGCGGGCCGGGTGCATCCAGTAGCGGCGGCGCTGGAACGGATAGGTGGGTAGGGCACGGCGGCGGGCGTCGGTGCCGGCCAGGACGGCGGCCCGGTCGGTGTCTGCGCCGGTGGTGGCCCACAGCGTGGCGGCTGCGGTGCGTACGGCGTCGGGTTCGGGTTGGTCTCGACGCAGGGTGGGGATGGTGGTGAGGGTGTCGGCGGCGAGTCCGCTGAGTACGGCGTCGGGTCCGATCTCGAGCAGCGTACGGGCACCGAGGCGGTGGGCGGTGCGGATCGCGTCGTGGAATCGGACGGTGGAACGGACCTGCCCCACCCAATACTCCGGATCCGACCACTCCGACGTCACCAACTCACCCGTCACCGTCGACACCGCCGAAACCCCCGGCAACCCAAACGACAAAC
>NZ_SJJR01000044.1 GCF_004331455.1 Micromonospora zingiberis | reverse complement strand
TGGTCCACCGGGGTTCGATCCCAGAGTGGTCCACCGGGGTTCGATCCCAGAGTGGTCCACCGGGGTTCGATCCCAGAGTGGTCCACCGGGGTTCGATCCCAGAGTGGTCCACCGGGGTTCGATCCCAGAGTGGTCCACCGGGGTTCGATCCGTGCCAATTATCATGTTTGCTGCTGTAATGCCAATCGTTCTTGATGTGGAAATAGGAGCGTCAGGACAGCTCGACATATGCCGTCGGCAGTGGGTTGCTCACCACGGCCAAAGCCGTCGCGCTTGGGCGCCGCCGTGGTCGTCAACCACGGCGGCTACGACTCGCTGCTGGCAGCCGTTACCGCCTCGTGCCTCCTCGCTGCCGCCTGCATGCTGGGCGTGCCGCAAGCCCGACATTTCGTAACGGCAAAGCCCGGTGAGAAGGCCCGCTGAGCGTTCCGCTCAGCGGGCTTTCTTCGTTGCCCGCTTGCGGGGCGGCGTCAACAGGTCGGCGATCGCTGCGATCGCGGACGGCACGAGCCGGTAGTACGCCCAGACGCCCCGCTTATCGCGTTCGAGCAGGCCGGCCTCGGTGAGGATCCGGAGGTGATGACTCACTGTCGGCTGGGAGAGACCGAGCGGGTCGGTGAGGTCACTCACGGACGCCTCGCCGTCGGGGGCGGACTGGATCAGGCTGAGCAGTCGCAGCCGGGCCGGGTCGGCGAATGCCTTCAGCACTCCCGCGAGCCGTTCGGCGTCGGCACGTTTGATCGGTTCGCCGGCCAGCGGCGAGACGGCCGGCGTCGTTGTTTTCGCAGTTCCCACGCCTTCCATCGTTCCACCAACGCCACCGCCCGGTGGAACCAGGACCCGGTCACGGCCAGTTTGTGGGTGGGGAGCCGTGGTGGCGGTCGGATGGGCGCCTGCCGGCATCGGCCGAGCATAGCGCCGATCTTGGCCGATCGGCATGATGATCTACGGAGGAGGTGCCGAGGGTGCTCGGATCGTGTGACGTGGTGGTCATCGGGGGCGGGCAGGGTGGCCTGGCAGCGGGCTACTACCTGCGCCGTGCCGGGGTGGATTACGTCATCCTCGATGCCCAGTCTCAGCCGGGCGGCGCGTGGCGGCATGGCTGGGACTCGTTGCGGTTGTTCTCGCCAGCGGAGTACAGCCCGCTGCCAGGGTGGGGGATGCCTCGGCAGGACGGCGAGGACTTCCCGACCGCCAGGCACGTCGTGGACTACCTACGGGCATACGAGCAGCGATACGACCTGCGGGTCCACCGGCCGGTCCGGGTACACGACGTGCGGCAAGCCGGGGACCGCCTCGCGGTGGAAACCGATGCTGGCAGATGGCTGGCCCGGTACGTCATCTCCGCCACCGGTACATGGGAGTGCCCGTACGTGCCCGACATCCCCGGCCGCGGAGAGTTCACCGGCCGGCAGCTGCACACGGTGCACTACTCCTCGCCCGAGGAGTTCCGGGGGCAGCGGGTCGTGATCGTCGGTGGAGGTAACTCCGCGGCGCAGATCCTGGCGGAGGTGTCCCGGGTCGCCGAGACCACGTGGGTCACCTTACGCCCGGCACGGTTCATGCCAGACGACGTCGACGGCCGGGTGCTGTTCCGTGTGGCCACCCGCAAGGCCGCCGGTGGTGCCGGCGGTGGTGTCAGCGACCTGGGGGACATCGTGATGGTGCCCAGCGTCCGCGACGCGCGGGAGCGCGGTGTTCTGCACCCCCGTCCAATGTTCGTGCGGCTGACCGCACACGGCGTGCGGTGGGCAGACGGGGCCGAGCAGCCCTGCGAAGCCATCATCTGGTGCACCGGTTTCCAGCCCAACCTCACCCACCTCGCGCCGCTGCTACAAGGATGGCGGCACGGAGAGGTGGCCACCGACGGCACCCGGTCGGTGGACGAGGCCCGCCTCTACCTGCTTGGCTACGGCGACTGGACAGGGGCGGCGTCAGCCACACTGGTGGGTGCCGGCCGTACCGCGAAAGCGACGGTCGCCGACATCGCCTCCCAACTGCGCGAACAGCCGTAGGACCGAGGCCCGGCCGAACCCGACACGCCCTCGCAGGCGCCGCTCGTTGACGATGCGACCACGTCCGAGGCGCCCGGCAGGTTGGGCCGAATCCCAGTGCGCCGTGCTGCTCAAGCGCGGCGGTGTTGGTCGTCTGGAATCGGCGGTCCTGCGGGCCGGTCTGTGTAGGCAGCCAAGAGCAGCCGGCATCTACGACGGGCGGCGGTACCTCCGTCGCGCCGAACCCCGTCCGTGCGAAGGCCCGCCTTGCAGTGGAGCCGATGGTGGGGCTGTCTCGGCGTCGCGTTTCTGCCAGGTGCCAGTGCCAGGTGCCGTGAGAAGGCGTCGGACCATGTGCTGGGCGGCGTCTTCGGTGTCGAACTCCCACCGCATGACCCCGCCGGTCTCGCTGTCCCCGGAGCGAGCCGCGACCCTCCACCGGATCTCGCGGGTCAGCCAGACGTCACGGCGGGTCAGCCTGCCCCACAGTCCGTTCCACCAGCGCCCGGCTACTTCTTCCACCCCCGGATCGTACAAGTGTTCGGATGTGGGGTGGCGGCAGGCCAGCGTATTGACGGCCTGGCGGGCTATTCGCAGCGGTCTTCGGCACCTCGTCCGTACGGTTCGCAGCAGTCTGGGCGATGCCGGTAGACCCGCAGGTCCCGGCCGCTGCGGTGGTGGTACTCGGAGGTGATCTCGTACAGGCAGGCCTGCCACACGACGGTCTCCCCACCGCCGGGTACCACCTGGCCGTCACCCGGCCCGCCGCGCAGCAGCACATCCACACCCCGACGGTATTGGCTCCGCCGGCAGCAGGCCGGGGGAGCAGAACGAAACCCGCCCCCGCCCACAGTGGGGGAGCAGGGGCGGTGGCAGCCGTCGGGATTGCTCTGGGTAGCGGCGTGGCCCGCTGCACGTCCCCCGGCATCGCTCATCCGTTGTCACGGATCTCCGGCCGAGCCATCCCGCATGTCTCCCACGATGACGTGAAGGGGGCGGAAGATGAGCGGCTCTGACGGCCGGTGGGGGTGAAGGGTGACTGCCGCCGGCGGGCGGACGGGCGCGGCGGGGGAGCCGGTGTTGCGTCGGCCGGTCGCGCCGATGCTCGCGGCGCCGGTCGACGCGGTGCCCAAGGGCCCGAATCTGGTGCATGAACCGAAGTGGGACGGGTGGCGGGTGATCGCCTTCCGCGAGACCGACCGGGTGTACCTGCAGTCGCGGGCCGGCCGGAACCTGACCACCTACTTCCCGGACATCACCCGGACGATCCGCGCGTGCATCCCCGCCGGGGTGGTGCTGGACGGTGAGCTGATCGTCTGGGAACGGGGACAGACCAACTTCGCGCAGCTACAACGCCGCATCACCGCCGGCCGTGCCCTCGTACGGCTGGCCCGTGAACACCCCGCTCACCTCGTGGTGTTCGATCTGCTCGCCGATGTCGGCGGGCAGGTGATTATTGATCTGCCGCTGGCGCAGAGGCGGGCGCGGCTGCGACGACTCCTTGCCGGTGCGCCGGCGCAGCTCACCCTGACCCCGCAGACCACCGACTTGGCACAGGTGTCGGAGTGGCTGCTGCACTGGACCGCCGCGGGTATTGAGGGCGTGGTGAGCAAACGCACGGCCGGCAGATACGAGCCTGGCCGGCGCGGCTGGTCGAAGTTCCGGACCAGGATCGTCACCGACGCCATCATCGGGGGAGTCACCGGCACCATCGCCTGTCCCGAAAGTCTGCTGCTCGGCCGGTTCGACCGGCGCGGACGACTGCGCTACACCGGCCGAACCCACCCACTGACCACCGACCAAGCCGCAAAACTCGCCGCAGTGCTGTCACCGCCACGACTCGCCCGCCACGGGGTGCAGGCGCATCCGTGGCCGCAGCCGCTACCCGCATCCTGGTCCGGCCAGTTCGACCGACCCGAACCATTGGCCTACGCGCAGGTCGAACCCGCCGTCGTGGTGGAAATCAACGCCGACGTGGCGTTCGAACACCAACGATGGCGCCACCGGGTCCGCTACGCGAGGCCCCGCCCAGACATGTCGATCTACGACGTACCGCTCCTCCTCGGCGAAGGCGAAGATCCGTCCGGGACACCCGGCATCTGATGGGCGCGGTCCGGTGCCTGCGGGCCGTGGTCTACCCGCCGATCGATGATGGGGCCAAGCCGCAGGCGGCCGAAGTCGATCGGCTTGCTGTACGCGGTGCCCTTTGCGGAATCCCACTCGCACGTGTCGCTGATTCAGCCACCCGATTGGTCAACCCCGCTATCGGGTCTGGCTGTCCGGCCGGGGCCGCCACCTCCTCGTCCGATGCGCGTGACGCGCTGATCATCGCGAACACTGATCCCCATCTCGCGAGCGCGCGGACAGCCAACAGCCAGGCACAATCCGACTGTGACGATCACGATCACCAACTACCGGGACCTGTTCGCCAACATCCGCAAGCGCCCCGGGATGTGGCTCATCCGAGAAGACTTCACCAATGTCGTGTCGTTCGTCGACGGCTGCAACGAGGCCAACGCCCGGACCTTGCTGACCGGTTTTCCAACCGTGGCTAGTGACTCAAGCCGGCTGCCTCGACAACCACGTCTGGTGGAGCGTCGTCACCCACCTGACCGAACCCATCGGGCCCAAGAACGTCCGCGACATGCCCCCCGACCTCGAGGCCCGCGCCATCGAGACCCTGTTCGACCTACTCGACGAGTTCCTGGAGCTACGCGACGAGCGCGACGGCCTGAACCGCATCTTCGCCGCTCATGCGCAGTGGCGCCGCCTCTGTGACCAGAACGGATGCAACGCCACCGACGCAACAACTTGCCCCACCGTCAGGTGGCCGAGAGCAGCCAGCCGGATCAAGCCCAACAACCCCACCCTTGACAACCGCCATTGAGACTCGTCCGGTAGGGCGCTCCACCTTGCCACCCTGGCCCTGGCCCGCTCCACGGTGTGTGGGTCGGCGGCAGAGAGTGAGGATGGTGGGCCAGCAGATTGCGGGCAGCAGCTACTTCTTGGTCACAGCGGCTGTGAGGAGAAGCCCAGCCAAGAGGGTGAACGGTACTTCGATCATCTCTGCCACATCTGGCCGCTCGGTCTTGAGTGTTACCCAACTGTAGGAAACGACGAACCAGACCAAGGCGACGGAGGACCACGTGACCGCCGGCTGGCGTAGCCAGCCACCGAGCTCACGTAGCGACTCTGCCCAGATTGCCAGGAGTCGGACTTCCGAACCCGTTTGCTCGTCGGCCCGTTTTACCGCATGTTCCAGGTTCTCAACTGCGACAGATATTGCCGTGGCCTGAACACTCTGACGGCTTGTTAGTGCCGACCGGAACATCGTCCTCGTGTCGAGGCTTCCCAGGACAGTCTGGAGTTGGGTTCTTCGAGCCCTATCAACGAACTTCCAGGCCGGGGAGCTCAGCGGGGCGCTCTTGACTGCGGCGTCGAGGCCGGGCAGGAACCATTTGGCCTGGGACGCGGCGATGGCGTTGAAGGCCGGGGAGCTCAGCGGGGCGCTCTTGACTGCGGCGTCGAGGCCGGGCAGGAACCATTTGGCCTGGGACGCGGCGATGGCGTTGAAGGCCGGGGAGCTCAGCGGGGCGCTCTTGACTGCGGCGTC
>NZ_SJJR01000043.1 GCF_004331455.1 Micromonospora zingiberis | reverse complement strand
AGGCCGGGGAGCTCAGCGGGGCGCTCTTGACTGCGGCGTCGAGGCCGGGCAGGAACCATTTGGCCTGGGACGCGGCGATGGCGTTGAAGGCCGGGGAGCTCAGCGGGGCGCTCTTGACTGCGGCGTCGAGGCCGGGCAGGAACCATTTGGCCTGGGACGCGGCGATGGCGTTGAAGGCCGGGGAGCTCAACGGGGCGCTCTTGACTGCGGCGTCGAGGCCGGGCAGGAACCATTTGGCCTGAGACATGAAGGCGTCGGCGAGGCGCCGGCTGGGCTTGTGAGATGAGCCGGCATCGGCCTCGGAGGCATCATCAGACACGCTGGACAAACCCGCCTCCTGACTGCGAGAGCTTCCCTCGGGGCCAGCCCCACACTGGGATGGTACTGGTGCTTACCCGTACCGTGTCCGAGGTGCAGCACCCGCGCGCAGTAAACGCCGAGCTATGGCGAGTCCAAGATCATCGGGTACAGATTCGGCACAACTGAGGACGACGGCGCGTGCAAACGTCGAGAGGCGACGACCAGTCCGCCGCAGCGTAGAGCGCGGATCTGTCCGATCGATGTGGATCTACGGAGGCCGTGGGTGTGAGGGGTTCAAGTCCCCTCGGCTCCATCGCGAAGCAGCGGGTCAAGGACGGGTTCCCGGACGATTGAGAAACCCGCCCTTGATCACATCGGCTACTTGCCCGCCCGAATAGGCGTGGCTGTGAGGGAGTTCTCGGCACCGGATGGGCCCTGGTTGCCGGCCCGGGGCCTATCCAGTCCAGGTAGGTTGGCTATCAGCCGATTGGGATGGCGCCGACGAGGCGCAGCCTGTGTTGTGTATCGGTTCGTGTCGATCCTGGTACACGAACCGAACCCAACGACTCGGGCAGGGGGTTGGTGCCGCTTCGTGGGCGCCAGTTGCAGTTCGCCAATGATGGCGACCATGGATTTCTGGTCGACGTCGGGCTGGAGTTCGACTCCATATGCATGATCGAGTCGAGGGACTCTGACCATCGACCAGATCCCTATCCCGGCCGCGCCTGTAGCTCTGACGAGGGTTCGGGTCAATGCTGACGGCGTTGCGGGGCGTTGGCTGTCCGCGTTATCGGTGGTCAGTTGAGGCGGTGGTTGAGGGCGGTGTGTCGGCGTCCGGCGCCGACGGTGCGGACGGCGGCGGCGAGGGCGCGGCGGGAGCCGACGAGGACGACGAGCTTTTTGGCGCGGGTGACGGCGGTGTAGAGCAGGTTGCGTTGCAGCATCATCCATGCGCTGGTGGTCAGGGGGATGACGACGGCGGGGTATTCGGAGCCTTGGGAGCGGTGGATGGTCATGGCGTAGGCGTGGGCGAGTTCGTCGAGCTCGTCGAAGTCGTAGTCGATGTTCTCGTCCTCGTCGGTGCGGACGGTCAGTGTCTGCTCTTCGGTGGACAGGGCGGTGACGATGCCGAGGGTGCCGTTGAAGACGCCGGCTTGGCCCTTGTCGTAGTTGTTGCGGATCTGGGTGACCTTGTCGCCGACGCGGAACACACGCCCGCCGGTGCGCCGTTCGGGTTGCCCGTCGCGGGCGGGGGTGAGGCGTTGTTGCAGCAGCGTGTTGAGGGCGGCGGCGCCGGCGGGGCCGCGGTGCATGGGGGTGAGGACCTGCACGTCGCGGCGGGGGTCGAGGCGGAATTTGGCGGGGATGCGGGTGCAGGCGACGTCGACGGTGAGCGCGGCGGTGGCGTCGGTGTCGTCGCTGGCGAATAGGAAGAAGTCGGGCAGCCCTTGGAGGAGGGGTGGACGGCCGGCGTTGATGCGGTGGGCGTTGGTGACGACGCCGGACTGGGCGGCTTGACGGAAGATCTGCGTCAGCCGCACGCGCGGGATCGTGGGGGCGGTGAGGAGGTCACGGAGGACCTCACCGGCACCGACGGAGGGGAGCTGGTCGACGTCGCCGACCAGGAGTAGGTGCGCGCCGGGCGGCACGGCTTTGATGAGCTTGTTGGCGAGGATCAGGTCGAGCATGGAGGCCTCGTCGACGACGAGCAGGTCGACATCCAGGGGGTTGTCCCGGTCGTAGGAGGGGTCGCCGCCGGGGCGTAGCTGCAGCAGCCGGTGCACGGTGGCAGCCGGGTGCCCGGTCAGCTCCGACAGTCGCTTCGCGGCGCGGCCGGTCGGGGCGACCAGGGTGACCTTGGCTTTCTTCGCGGCAGCGAGCTCGACAATGGAACGGACGGTGAAGCTCTTGCCGCAGCCGGGGCCGCCGGTCAGGACGGCGACCTTGGAGGTGAGGGCGAGACGGACAGCGTGTTCCTGCTCGGGGGCCAGGTCGGCGCCGGTGCGGGCCTTCAACCACGCCAGCGCCTTGTCCCAGTCGACGGCGGTGAAGTGCGGCAGCCGGTCGGCGCGGTCGTGCAGCAGCCGCAGCAGCGATGAGGCCAGGGACTGCTCGGCGCGGTGAAACGGCACCAGATACACCGCCGACACCGGCACACCGTCCGCGCCGGGCAGATTCTCGCGGACGACCCCCTCCTCGCCGACCAGTTCGTCGAGACACGCGGTGACCAGGTCCCCGGGCACGTTGAGGATTTTGGTGGCGTCGGCGACGAGCTGCGGCGCGGGCAGGTAGCAGTGGCCGTTGTCGGTGGCCTCCGACAGGGTGTACTGCAGCCCAGCCTTGACCCGCTGCGGGCTGTCGTGGGGGATACCGACGGCCTGGGCGATGGTGTCGGCGGTCTTGAAACCGATGCCCCACACGTCGGCCGCCAGCCGGTAGGGCTCGTTGCGGACCACCGAGATCGACGCGTCGGCGTACTTCTTGAAGATCCGCACGGCCAGAGAGGTGGACACCCCGACTCCTTGGAGGAAGACCATCACTTCCTTGATGGCCTTCTGCTCCTCCCACGCCGCGGTGATCTTCGCCGTCCGTTTCGGCCCCAGGCCGGGAACCTCCACCAGCCGGGCAGATTCCTCCTCGATGACCCGCAGGGTGTCCAGGCCGAATTGGGCGACGATCCGCTCGGCGAACACCGGCCCGATGCCCTTCACCAGACCGGAGCCGAGGTAGCGCTGAATGCCCTGAATCGTGGCCGGCAACACGGTGGTGTAGGAGTCGACCTCAAACTGCCGTCCGTACTGCGGATGCGACGACCACCGCCCGGACAGCCGCAAACTCTCACCGGGCTGCGCGCCCAGCAGCGCCCCCACCACGGTCAGCAGGTCGGAGCTGCGGTCGGTGGCCACCCGCGCGACCGTGTAACCGGTCTCCTCGTTGACGTAGGTCAACCGCTCCAACACCGCGTCCAACACGGCCAACGGGCGAGTGGGGGCAGACACCCGCCCATCCTGCCCTCCGCACACACGGCAGCGCTATCTACCCGGCCGCACGCCATCGGCCAGGGACTGGCCTCACGACCCGAGCCTGAGGCCCCGTCCTGCGGCCCATGGGCGAGGGATGGCGCACGGCGGCGCGACCCTGTCATCGTCGCCGAGCGGCAGGGCCACCACCGCCTTGACCAGACCCGCCGTTCGCCCCAGCCGTCAATTGTTGATACGGGCTGGCCTCGCTCGGATTGCCCGAGAGGCCATGGGGCTAAGGACGGGCAAGGCAAAGAGTTACGTCGTGACGCCATGCCTCGCGCGAGCCCGGGGTCCTCACGTCGGATGCTGTCATGGCAGGCCCCGACCCCGGCGCAGCTTGGCACCCGGCTTTGCCGCGTCGGTCACTGAGTGCGTGTTTGAGAAGCTCGAATGTGGACGGTGTGGCGGCGTGACGGTGGCCGCCGGGGCGGGCAGGGTGTGCGGGTGTCGTCGCCTCGTCGTGGTTACCCGTCGGACCTGACCGATGCCCAGTGGGCGTTGATCGAAGGTTTGTTGCCGGAGCCCAGCACGGACGGGCGGCGGTAGAAGCATCCTCGTCGGGAGATCGTCAACGCGATCTTGTACGTGGTGCGCTCGGGGTGTCCGTGGCGGTACCTGCCGGCGGATCTGCCGCCGTGGCAGACGGTGTACTGGTACTTCGTGCGCTGGGAAGACGCTGGTGTGACCGAGAACCTGCTGGCCACGCTGAGGGTCAGGGCGCGGGTGCAGGACGGGCGGAATCCGGAGCCGTCGGCGGGGATCATCGACTCGCAGTCGGTGAAGGGCGCCGACACCGTCGGGCAGCAGACGCGTGGCTACGACGCGGGTAAGAAGGTCAACGGCAGGAAACGGTTCATCATCACCGATACCGCCGGGCTGTTGGTCACCGTGGCGGTGATGGCCGCGTCGTGGCAGGACCGCGACGGTGCGAAGACCGCCCTGCTCGCCGCTTATCTGGCCACCCCGATCCGGCACGTCTTCGCCGACCAGGGCTTCGCGGGTCGTCTCGTCGACCGGACCCGTGACACCTTGAGGATCACGCTGGAGATCGTGCGGAAGCCCGCAGACCAGCGGGGCTTCGCCGTGCATCCGCGCAGGTGGGTCGTGGAGCGGACCCTGGCATGGCTCACCGCCTGCCGCCGGCTGGCCCGCGACTACGAACGCCACCCTGAAATCTCCGAAGGCATCGTCAGGTGGGCCGCCATCGCCGGCATGACCCGCCGCATCACCCGCGGCCGGCCAGCCCGACGGCAGGCAAAGCGCACCTTCATCTGGACCTGATCAAGTCCCTCTCAAACACGCACTGAGCTGCTGGGTGATCATTCTCATGCATCCGGCTCTTGCTTGTCGCGCCCCACATATGTAGCAGCGAGTTACGACACGTCACGTAGGGTAGTGGACCTGGCGGGGGGTGCCGCTCGGCGCGTCGAGGGTGACTGTGTCAATGCGCGCCGTGAACTGCCCGGTCGGTTGTGAGTCGAACGGGACGGTCGATGGCGAAGCTGGTCGTTTTCCCGTCACTACTGGTGATCATGGTCGTGGCGTAATCGCTTCGTCCGATTTGTATCGTGGGTCGGTTGTGATCACCGTGAGGGGCATTTGGGCACGGGTTCTAACGCCCGCGAGATCATCCGTCAATGCATTGATCTCGATTAGTCGATCTCCCTAGGCTGCGCTGACTTTCGCTGTGTCCGGTTTTACGGGGAGGCTGGCTGTGCCAGAGCAGTGGGTGCGTGGCGGCGTGTTCGTCGCCTTGGCGGGCAACGGATTCGTCCGCTGGGCGAGACGGGTCGCGGTGGCGCTGGCGGTGCTGATGGTCGTGACCATGTCGGACGTTCCGGTCCGGCCTGATCGGGCGGTGGCCGCGCCAAGGCCGGCCGCCGCGCCGAATCCGGCCGAGAAGCAGGCGTGTCCGGAGGATCGTCCGGACGAGGTGTCGGCGGCGGTGGCCGCGCGGTTGTGTGGCGAGCGGGTCGAGGTGGCGAACCGGCGGTCGGAGACCGTCCAGGTCTTCGCCAACCCGGACGGCACTCTCACCCAGGAGCAGGCGCTCGCGCCGGTGCGGGTCCGTCAGGGCGACAGCACGTGGGTGCCGGTGGACCTGACGTTGGAACGTCGGGCCGACGGCACGGTGGTGCCGAAGGCGCACGCCCGCGACCTGAGTTTCGCCGGTGCGTCCTCGGGGTCGGGTGAGCACGAGGTGGTGTCGCTGGGCACCGGTGCGGAGCGGACGTCGCTGGCTTGGGCGGGTTCGCTGCCCGAGCCGGTCCTCGACGGCCGGACCATCACGTACCCGGAGGTGCGTCCCGGGGTGGATCTGGTGTTCCACGCCCACGCGACCGGCTTCGAGCAGCACTTCGTGGTGAAGGACCGGGCTGGCCTGGCGCAGGTACGCAAGCTGGCCTTGTCGATGCGTACCGGCAAGCTGACCGCCGCCGCTGATGGCATGGGCGGGCTGGTGCTGAAGAACTCCCGCGGGAAGCAGGTCGGGCGGGCGCAGAAGCCGCTGATGTGGGACGCGAAGGTGGGCCCGCAGTCCGCCGAGCACCTCAACACCGCCCCGGTCGCGCTGCGCGCGACGCCGTCCGGCGCGGGCCGTACCGATCTGGAACTGACGCCCGACGCGAAGTTCCTTGCCCGCGAGGATCTCACCTTCCCGGTGACGATCGACCCGCCGACGTCGTTGTCGCCGTCGTTCGACGCGTTCGTGCAGAACAGCTACTCCAGCGACCAGTCGGGTGCCGCCGATCTGAAGCTGGGTTACTCCAACGACGGTGGCACCTTCTACGCCCGGTCGTACCTGCGGTTCAACACGACCGGATTCGCCGGCAGCAAGATCATCACTGCGAAGCTGCGGCTGTGGAACTACCACTCCTGGTCCTGCACCGCCGCCTCCTGGGAAGCCTGGCGCACCGACCACGTCGACACCTCCGTGCGCTGGACCAACCAGCCCACCGCGCGGGCGAAGGTCGGCACGTCGACCGAGACCAAGGGCTACAACTCGTCGTGCAACGACGGGTACGTCTACATCGAGGTCGGCGGTGCGTTGCAGCACAGCGCCGACAACAACCTGTCCAGCGCCAGCGTGATGCTGCGGGCCACCTCCGAGTCGAGCACCGCCGGGTGGAAGAGGTTCGACTCGGCCGAGGGCGGCCGACCGCCGCTGGTGACGATCACCTACAACAGCGCGCCGTCCGCGCCGTCCGCGCTGGCCGTCGCGCCCTGCTACACCGCCTGCGGCGTGGGGGCGCGGACGGCGTCGTTGCGGCCGACGTTGTCGGCGAAGCTGGCCGACGCCAACGCGGGGCAGACGTTGCAGGCCGAGTTCGAGGTGCGTAACAAGAGCACCCTGGCCGTGGTTTCCACGTCGGGCCTGCGTTCGGGTAGCCCGGCCTGGACCAACGGGTCGACCGCTTCCTGGCAGGTGCCGGTCAACCTGGCCAACGGCACCGCATACGAGTGGCGGGTGCGCGGCAAGGATCCGCACTTTTACGGTGCATGGACGGGCTGGACCACGTTGACCGTGGACACCACCAAGCCCGGGGTGCCGTTCGTGTCGGCGACGATCTACCTCAACGACGGGCAGCCGCACGGCGGCGCGGAGGCGCCGGACACGTTCACCTTCACTCCGGCGGCCGGCACCACCGACCTGGCCGCGTTCGTCTACAAGCTCGACTACGAGGCGAGCGCGACGACGGTGGCCGCAACCGCCGCAAAGTCGGTGACGCTGCGCCCGCGCGACGGCCAACGGACGTTGACGGTGCAGGCGAAGGACTCGGCGGGCAACCTGTCCGACCCGAACCTGTACGTCTTCTCCGCCGGTAACGCGGCGCTGGCGCAGCCGCTGCCCGGCGCCACCATCGTCAAGCGCACGAAGCTGGAGATCACCACACCGGTCGCCGGCTACACCCGCGCCTACTTCGAATACCGCCGCGGCCCAGGCGGCGCAGTGCTGCCCATCCCGTCGGCGAACCTCACCTCGGCCACCGGCGCGCCAATCTTCGCGACCGCCGCCAGCCCGGTCACGCTATCGTCGCTCGGCGGCTACGCGATCTGGAACGCCACCGACACCCTCGGCCTCACCGGTGGCATCGTGGAGGTGCGGGCGCGCCTCTACACGACCAGTGGCAGCACTCCGGCGTACACCATTCCATGGGTGCAGGTGAGCGTCGATTCCAGCGGGGCCGGTGCCGCCGGTGACGACATCGGTCCCGGTTCGGTCAACCTGCTGACCGGCGACTATGAGCTGTCTTCCGCCGACGCCGACGAGCTGGGCCTTTCGGTTGCCAGGACGTCGTCGTCGCGCAACCGTAGTGACGGCTACCTGCCGATGGGGCAGCGGTTGACGCCGAACCAGCAACAGATCTCCACCAACCTGACCGGCTTCACCGTGCCAGGCACGTCCTCGGCAGCCCGCTCCACCGTCCGCGGCCAAGGCGAGACCACCCCGGCCGACTCGCTGGAGATCACACCGGTCACCACGACCAGCAACGACACCTACGTGGCGGTCGGTGGTGACGGTGGGGCGATGCGGCTGGGTATGACCGCCGGCAAGACCTACCGGATGACGGGTTGGATCTTCGTGCCCGCCGCGACCGGCCTCGTTCCGGAGAACACCCACCGTGGGCTGCGGATCGTCGGCCTGTACCGGGTGGGCGGCGCATACACCGAGGTCGTCTCGCCGATGGCCGCCTACACCGAGGGGTGGCAGGAACTGTCGGTGGACATGACCGTCCCCGCCGGCGCCACCGAAGCATTCTTCCGCCTCTACAACGGCGCCCAGGGCGGTTCCGGCCGCCGGGTCTACTGGGACAACCTGTCGATGACCGAGATCGTCGCCCCCTTCGGGCCGGCCTGGTCCGGTGGCGCGACCGGCGGTGCGGCGGATGTCGACTACACCACCCTCACCCTGCCCGAGCCGTCCCTGGCGATCGTCAACACCATCGGCGGCGGCTGGATCACCTTCGCCAAGAACACCGACGGGACGACCTTCACCCCGGAACCGGGCGCGGAGGGACTGGTGCTGAGCCGGGTGGGCAGCACCGCCTACCGGCTGTCGGAACTGGACGGGACGATCACCGAGTTCACCCAGCAGGGCGGGACGTGGGCGGCCGCCTCGTCGTGGACGGCGGAATCACACAGCACCACCCGCTACACCTACGACACCACTGGTGATCGGCTGCTGCTCAAGAAGGTGATCAACCCGGTCGAGCCGGGCGTCGACGACACCTACAACTGCACCACCGCCACCCCGGCACGTGGCTGCGAGGTCCTCGAATACGAGTACGCCACCGCCACCACCTCAGGGCTGAGCCAGAGCGTCTTCGGCGACTACACCGACCGGGTCTCCGGGGTGAAACTCTGGGCCTGGGACCCTGACACGTCCGCGATGACCGCCACCCAGATTGCCCGTTACGCGTACGACAACCTCGGCCAGCTCCGCGAGGTCTGGGACCCGCGGGTCAGCCCAGCGCTCAAGACCAGCTACGAGTACGCCGATGGTCGGGTTGCCAAGGTCACTCCGGCCGGTGAGTTGCCGTGGCACTTCGACCACGGCAATCCCGACGTCGACTCGGCGGCGCTGCGCTGGGATCTCGACGCCGGCTCCGGCACCGCCGTCGCAGACTCCTCCGGCAGCGGCCGCACCGGCACCATGGCCAGCGGTGTGACCTGGGGTCAGGGCAACGACCCCGACAACCCCGCCGACCGGGCTGCGGTTTTCACCGGCGGCTCCGGCCAGCAGATCAGCGTCGCCGGTTCGGCGCTGTCCAACACCTCCTCCTACACCGTCTCGGCCTGGGTGCGCCTGAAGACCAAGACGGTTAACCGGACCGCGGTGTCCAAGGACGGCTCCCGCACCAGCGGCTTCTTCCTCAACTACGTCGCCGCCGACGACCGGTGGGCCTTCTCCCGGGTCAGCGCCGACAGCGACGCCGCCACCCCGATCCGGGCCACCTCCAACACCGCAGCGGTGGCCGGCAGGTGGACCCACCTCACCGGCGTCTACGACACCGCCAGCGGCCGGATGAAGCTCTACGTCGACGGCGTACTCCAGAGCACCACCGCCGCGGTCGGCGGCTGGAACGCCACCGGCGGATACGTGATCGGCCGCGCCAAGTGGGCCGGTGCCGCAGCCAACGTCTGGGACGGCGAAATCGACGACGTCCGCGTCTACGGCAAGGCGCTGAACGACGACCAGGTCGCCGACCTGGCCGGCGACGAGAACGCCGGCCGACTGCTCCGGGTCCGTCGCGCCGCTCTGCAACAGGGCTCCAAGACCGTCACCGACGGTGAAATCGCCACCAACATCGTCTACAACGTCCCGCTGACCCAACTCGGCGGCGGTCCGTACAACCTGAACCACACCGCCATCTCCGCCTGGGGACAGGTCGACCTACCCACCGACGCCACAGCCGTGTTCGGCCCGGAGGACCACCCCGGCCGCAACAGCGCCACCCCGGCGGCACCGGGCACCAACGGCTACAAACACGCCACTGTCCACTACCTCTCCGCCGGCGGAAAGGAAGTCAACACCGCCACCCCAGGCGGCCACATCGACACCCAGGAGTACGACCGGTTCGGCAACGTCATCCGCACCCTGGAGGCCACCGACCGGGCCCTCGCCCTCGGCGTCCTGCCCAACGCCGACACCTCCCTCGCCGAACTCGGCCTGGCCGGCTCCGACACCGCCAGCCGGGCGCTGGCCCTGTCCACGGTCAGCACCTACAGCACCGACGGCATCGACCTACTCGAAACCGTCGGACCGACCTCGACCCTGGTCCTGGAAAACCCGCTCGACGACCCCGACGGCATCGGACCACTGGAGGCCATCCCCGCCGGCGCCACGGTCATCGGCCGGGCCCGCGCCGTCAACACCTACGACGAGGGCAAACCGGACGGCGCCACCTACCATATGCTGACCACCGAGCGGGAGAGCGCCCAGATCGTGGGCTACCCGGACGCCGACGTGCGGGTCAGCAAGAACGGCTACGACCCCGAGCACGGTGGCGTCTCCGGCTGGACGTTGAAAACGCCGACCAAGGTGATCGCCGACGCCGTGCCCGGCGGCCGGAACATGACCGCGTACGCGGTGTTCAACGCTCGCGGCCAGGTGCTCAAGTCCTGGGGGATCGGCTCGACCGGGTCCGACGCGATGGCCCACGAGACCATCTACTACACGGCCGGGGCGAACGCCCAGGACAGCGGATGCGGCAACAAGCCGGAGTGGGCTGGAGAACCGTGTGTGACCCGGGCGGTCGGTGCGGTGACCGGGCACGACCCGGCCCGGATGACCACCAACCTTCCGGTACGGCGCGTCGTCTCGTACACCCGCTACGGCGACGAGGCGGTGGTGACCGAAACGGCGGCCGGTAAGACCCGCACCACCACCACGACGTACGACCCGGCTACGCGGGTGACCAGCACGGCGATCACCTCCGACGAGGGCGCACCGATCTCGGCGGTGACGACCACGTACAGCCCGACCTCGGGTGACGTCACCGTGACCTCGATGGGTGGCGCGTCCATCAGTCGTGAGTACGACCTGCTGGGCCGGCTGGCGTCGTACACCGACGCCGACGGCGGGACGACGGTCAACGAATTCGACCGGTTCGGCAAGTCGGTGAAGGTCTCCGACCCGACCGGCCACGCCACCTTCGCCTACGACCGGGTGGCCGAACCTCGCGGCCTGCTGACGAGCGTCACCGACAGCGTCGCCGGCACGTTCTCGGCGAAATACTCCCCGGACGGGCAGCTCACCGAGCTGAAGTACCCCGGTGGGCTGACCCGCACCGACCGGCTGGACGCCAACCTGCAACCGGTGGAGCGGACCTACACCCGCGACTCCGACGACGAGGTGATCTTCTCCGAGTCGGTGGCCACCAACACCGCCAGCCAGTGGGTGGAACACACCTACACCGGCGGCAGCAAGACCTACCGCTACGACCGGCTCGGCCGGCTGCTCCGGGCGCAGCACGACAGCGCGATCACCGAGGGCTGCTTCACCAGGACGTACTCCTACGACGACCGGACGAACCGCACCGGCAGTGCCGGTTTCGCCCCCGGAGCCGATGGTGAGTGTGACGAGTCGACGGCGACCACGACCCGCAGCCACACGTACGACACCGCGGATCGGCTGACCGACGACGGGTACGTCTACGACGCGTTCGGCCGCACGACGAACCTGCCGGGTGGCCTGGTCAACAGCTACTTCGCCAACGACCTCGTGCAACGCCAGCAGTTGGAGGACGCGCGGCAGACGTGGACGCTGGACCCGGCGCACCGGTTCCGGGCCTTCACCACCGAGACGTTGGTCGACGGGAACTGGGTCAACGCCTCGTCGAAGCTCAACCACTATGGCGACGACTCCGACGAGCCTCGGTGGATCGTCGAGGACACCACGCTGGGCAACGTCACCCGTAACGTGTCCGGCCCGGACAGCGACCTGGTTGCCACCACCTCGGCGACCGGCGACGTGGTGCTGCAACTGACCAACCTGCACGGCGACGTGGCCGCAACTGTCGATACGGCGTTGACCGAGCCGGAGTTGTTCGACTACGACGAGTTCGGCGTACCGATGCCCGGGCAGGCCGACCAGCGGTACGGCTGGCTGGGCGGCAAGCAGCGCTCCGGCGAGGCGATCGGCGACGTCATACTGATGGGCGTCCGTCTCTACTCACCCACGCTCGGGCGGTTCCTCCAGGTCGACCCGGTCGACGGCGGCAACGCCACGGCGTACGACTACTGCGCCGGTGACCCGGTCAACTGCATCGACCTCGACGGCAAGTGGGGCTGGGGCAGCGTCAAGAAGGGCCTGTCGAAGGTCGCCAAGGTCGCCTCATACGCCGCCATGATCCCTGGCCCAATCGGCACCGTCGCCGGAGTCGTTTCAGCAGTCTCCTACGCAGCCACCGGCAACTGGAAGGAAGCCGCATTCGCGGTGGCCACCGCAGCAGCAGCCACCGTAGGTGCCGGCGCAGCAGTCCGAGGCGCCCGACTCGCCGCCAACACTGCTCGTGCTGCATACAAAGCCAAAAAAGTCAGTAATGCTAAGCGCGCCTACCAAGGCCGGCACCGCAATCGGTGCAACTCTTTCTCTGCAGACACCCCCGTACTGATGGCGAATGGCGTATACCTGCCGATTAGCGCGGTTCAAGCAGGTGACTGGGTTGCCGCTGTTGACAGTGGAACACGGGAACTAACTCTCCAGCCCGTTATTGATGTATTCGTAGGCCAGGGTGCGCGCCATCTTGTCGAAATTTTTCTAAATGCCGAAAAAGGTGCTCTGACTGCGACTGCCGAACACCCTATCTGGGTGGAGGGTAAAGGGTGGGTTGATGCGGTCGACATCGAATCTGGGGATTCAGTCGTCCGTGCCAGCGGTGAACAAGTTGCCGTCCGAGCGGTAATCGACCGAGGCTGGGTTGACTCCCAGACCGTCTACAACCTCAACGTCGGAAACGTCCACACCTTTTTAGTAGGTGGGGGCGATAATGAGATACTTGTTCACAACAAGAGCAGCTCCTGCAAAATAAAAAACTACAACCTTGCTCACGTGCTTGGTGGACACGGATCCGCTACTCGTGTCGCAGGCAAAGGGCGCTTCAGGAGCAGGAATGTAAAAGAAGTTAAGCGCTTGATTAGGGAGACCGTCCAGAGAGGAAAGAGCAGGCCGAACACGGAGGGGCGCTCAGGCAGGATTCACGAGCGCGACTTCGGTCGCCGAGTCGGGCGCGACACCAAGGGGCGCCCAGCCACTAGGGTTCGCGTTGTACTGAGAAGCGGAAAAGTTGTCACCGCATTCCCTTACTAGCGCAGCGGCGAGCTATTGAAGTAGCTTGTCGTTGTTCTCGGACTCGACTTGGGCGCGGCAATAGGAGCGCTACGTGCGGAAGGGGTCTCGTCTACAGATATCCGTAGACGAGACCCCTCCCGCTTGTCGCCTCGATCAGTCTCCCACAAAGTGCAGGTGATGGTCCTCTATTTTTGCTAGGCACTTCCTTGACATTGTCTCAATGCGGGCGATCTGACGCTTCTCGGGGGCGGTGCGGGCGTACTTCTCAAGTATCGGAAGTTCCTGAATGAATGCGTTGACATCCGAGCCGCGGATGATGGTGTTGGCGTAGGGGTCAATCTTGTCAAGCGTCGGCGTCCGGCCCGACTGGTAGCATTTGTTCAGGAGGCCGGAGAATATGTCGTCGGCGTCAACGACCATCTCAACTGTAGTTGTTGGAGTGCGTCCTTTGCGCGGCTTCGCGCCTTGATGGCGCAATTCAACATTAACTCCCATGATCTGCATTGTATCCTATTAAGGGGCGTGGGTATGGGTCATGACCGCCAACTCCCTGGTCGCCGCTCTTGTGCTCGCCGCCGGAAAACCCAGGTCTCGCTGCTTATAGCACCTACATTACGCTGCTGATGACCTCGATAGCGCAGATTCCACGAACGGACTGGTTGACCAACCGTGAGACCCAGGGCCATTGCGTAGTCGGCTTGCGGGGCTCTGAGCAGTACGTTCGCGGAGTGAGTGGCCTCTGTGGAGGCGAAGGAGGCGGGTGAGACCGCACCGATGATCATGGAGTTGTCTACGCTTCACGATCCCGAGGACCTCACCTGCAGATGGCATCATCTCTCATCCCGGTACTGCCCGTGACGGCAACCGGCTTCGACACCTTGCTGGCACCGGTTACCGGGTGATCGAATGGGCTCCGGTCAGTCCGGAGCCCATTCCGTCCAGGTGGGGTTGGCTGTGTGCGGTCCTGGCGCTCGACCCGATTTCCGACGACGGGTTGGCCGTCGTTATCTGGGCATCAGCTCCAGTTCGCCATTGACGGTGATCATGGTTTCTGGTCGACATCGGGCCACCGACACGAACCCCCATGCCCGGTCGTGATGGTCGGGCCGAATCGCTTCGGCGCCCCCCGTTTACCCCCCGAAAACCCCGGCCCAAGGCTGTCAATCAGCAACAATCGATGACTAGTGTGTGGCCGCGTTTGCGCAGCTCAGTGACAGTTTTCGACAAGCAATGACAAGCCCTGGATCATCGCGATCGGTAACAAGGGGTCGTCGGTTCGAATCCGGCCGTCCCGACAGCACGAAAAGAGGCCGTCAACCGGGGTGAAAACCCTGGTCAACGGCCTCTAATTCGTATGCGGGTCGGCGTAGGTGCTCGAATCCGAGTTGGGTGACAGGGCGGCGAGTTCGGCGAGGGCGAACTTCAATTTCCCGCTGGTGAGCGAGGCGACGGGGTCGGGCAGGCTCTTGTGGTCGACCGAGGCAACGAGCAGCGCCGTGATCGACTTGCCCTTGACCGGAAACCGCTGCCCGTCCGATGACGACAGCGCCCCGGAGCCGAACGCACGGGTCAGCGGCAGCGGGTGGTTGGAGGTTCACCACCGCGGCGTTGGTCGCTTCCAAGGTCTCCAGTCGGAAGTACCACTCTGCGGTCCAAGCAAGAACGTCGTACGGGATGCCGCAGGACTCGGCGATCGCGGACAGGCCGATGTTGGTCGTCTCGGCGCTGATCACATACAGCAGGTTGCGTTTCAGCTCGGCCGGCCGGTTCACCTTCCCGCCAGCGTGCACGCGGTGGTCGGTGAACCCGGTGCGCGCGTCGACCTCTATCAGCGCCGACGCGACCGGCGGGCGAGGCAACCCGCCGCCTCGCCCGCCACCAAAACAACTGAAACCCTTATTTACCAGGCTTTTACTGGGAGGGAGCTGTCCTGGCGAACCGCCAGGTCAGCCCGTGATCACCTTCTGCCCGGTGCGTTCCCGCCCGGCCACGCTGATCTTGCGCGGCTTGGCCTTCTCCGCGATCGGGATCCGCACGACCAGCACACCGTTGTCATACGCGGCGTCGATGTGGTCGGTGTCCAGCGCATCGCCGAGGAACAGCTGTCGGGAGAACACCCCGAGCGGGCGTTCACTGAGCTGCACAGTGGCCTGCTCGCCCAGGTCGATGGGGCGGCGTTCGGCGCGTACGGTCAGCACGTTGCGTTCCACGTCGATGTCGATCGCGTCGGCGTCCACCCCGGGCAGGTCGAATGCGATCACGAACTCGTCGCCGTTGCGGTACGCGTCGGCGGGCATTGCCGTCGGCCTCGACCAGGTCCCGGTCAGCGGTACGCCGAACAGTTGCTGGGCGAGCCGGTTGACCTCGGTGAAGGGTTCGCTGCGCATCAACATGGTTCCCACCTCCTGCGGTCTCGACTTGGCAGTCAATGCGCGATACCGTCTTTCTAGCATGTCATCGCTCCGATGACAAGAAGCTCGTCATCCAAACGATGACACGGAAAGAGAGGGCCATGCCCGACACACCTGCCACCGCTGCGGCGCCACCGCCCGCCGAACGCGATCTGACCGACGTCACGGCCGTACTCGTCGCCACCGCGCGCGCGGTGGCGCGCCCCACCGCCGGCAGCCCGGCGGTCAGCGGCGCTGACCTGCTCCACGCCCTAGTACTGCTGCGCTGGGCCCAGGCCGAACTGGCCGGCCTCGAACCAGTCCTGATCGCCGCCGCCCGCGCCGCCGGAATCTCCTGGCAGGCCCTCGCGCCCGCCCTGGGAGTGGCCAGCCGCCAAGCCGCCGAACGCCGCTACCTACGCAGCGCGGCCGCCCCCACCGACCAGCCGGGCGCCACCCGCGACGACCGCGTCCAAGCCGAACGCGACCGCCGTGCCGGCAACCGCGCCGTCGCCCAATGGGCCAACGACAACACCGCCGACCTACGCCGGCTCGCCGGCCAGATCACCGCCCTGACCGACCTCGGCGACGCCGCCACCGCCGACCTCGCCCAACTACACCAAGCCCTCGGCGACCCGGACGCGACCGCCCTACCCGATCTCCTCGCCGCGACCCACCAACACCTCCCCGACCACCCCGATCTGGCAGCACAGATCGACACCATCACCGACCGCACCAACCAGATCCGCCGTCAACACCCACGCCGCAGAGGGGACACCACATAAGCCAAGGCCGGACCAATAACGTGAGTCGACCCCAGACCAATTACGTGAGCGTCCCCAGTGGCAGTCGGTGTCGCCTTGACGAGGCGCGGCTGCGGCGACTGGCCGACACCCTGGACGAGGGGCCAGCGGCGCATGGCTTCGGCGAGGATCAGCGTTGAACCTTGGCCCGGGTATCGGATCTGATCGCCAGGATGTTCCGCACCCGCTACACCGTGCGCGGGACGTCGTATCTGCTGCATCGCGTCGGCCGGTCGGTGCAGGTTCCCGCGCACCGGCTCGTCGAACGCGGCTCTCTGCGAGATCAGGATCGCCGCCGGGCGGCCGTCTGCGATCAGTGCGCTACCGCCGGGCCGAGGCGGACCGCTGGCGTGCCGCTTCGTACAGTACGACAGTCGCGGCGGTCGCCGCGTTCAGGGAGCTGGCGGATCCGAACATGGGGATCCGGACGAGTTGGTCGCATGCCTCGCGCCAGCCGGAGCTGAGGCCGGTGGTCTCGTTGCCGATCAACGCCAGGGTGGGTTGTGTGAAGTCGTACTCGGCGGCGTCCAGGTTGC
>NZ_SJJR01000042.1 GCF_004331455.1 Micromonospora zingiberis | reverse complement strand
GGCTCCGGTGGGCCGCCATCATGTCGTCCAGGGCGGGTGACTGGATGCGGAGTTGGCTGCGTTGGGCGGCGACGATGTCCCGGAACTGGTCGGCGAACCGGCTCCGGTGGGCCGCCATCATGTCGTCCAGGGCGGGTGACTGGATGCGGAACTGCCTGCGCTGACCATCACGGGATCCCCCCGGCGCATCGTCAGACAAGTGTCGCTCCCCCGTCCGCATCGAGATCTTGCTCTCAGCGCTGAGATGTTACCGGCGTAAGGTCGGGCGTGGGCAGCCGCTGTGTCGCATTCGTGTTGGCCCGTGCGCAATAGGCCGCATACCGGCAGGTCAGCGGCGTGAGCTTCATGGTCTTGAAAGCCTGTAGGCGGCTGTTTGCTCCGATCGGCTCCAGTAGCGAGATTGTGCGGGCCAGCACCGATCCCTGCGAACGGCGTGAGCGTTCTGCGCCATATTCGTGGCCAACTTGCCCAGCCTTGCGTGCCACCACGGACAGTTGCCCTGCTCACCGCCTTGATCCGAAAGGTGAGGACGCATCCCTCCGGAGGCGGGGGCGCAGGTTCGAATCCTGCCGGGGGCACACTTGCTAAGAAATCTTTGACCAGCACGAAAAGGCCGCCGACCAGGGCAAACCCGGTCAGCGGCCTTAGAGCGGCCGGCAATTGGTGGTAGTGACGCAGCGGGAGGTCGAGCGGCCGGAGGCGGACGCGGCACATGCCCAGGGGCCCGTCACTGACCCCAGGCAACCATCTGGCAGGCTCGCTGCCACGCCAAGGCATCCGAGATCTTGGTACGAGTGCGCCCCTCAAGGGGCAGATTCGTACCAAGATCTTCCCCGCCCAGGGTAGCGGGCTGGCTATCAGGACGTGTCGGCCTATTGCCGGTCGCTCCTAATCGTGTGTCCCCCTGCGTCCAGCCACCAGTGGCCGGTCGCCGGCACCGCGCCTGCCCCTCAGTCGCCCGCCGGGGAGTAGCTTCCGCGCCGGGCCGCAATCGTGATGTTCGTCCCGCCCTCGTACGGCAGCATCAACGGCGACTCCTTCCGCCCTGCCTCAATCAATGGCGAGACCACCACGACGCGCACCTCGCCCACGGCCCCATTGCTCGGCAACAGCACCTTCCCGGCGGCATCCGACTTCCCCGTCGCAATAACCTGACCACCGGGGTAAACCAAGGACACTTCCGCCTCCGGAACGCCGAGAAAGAAACAATCAGCGTCGCCCTCCACACAGACATTCACCCAGAGCTGTACATCGACGCTGGCAGGCTCGCCGGCACCACAGCCGGTCGCGCCGGTCGCGGCCAACATGAGCCCGCAGAGGAGCCCGAGCTTCGCAAGCTTCTTTCGCACCAAAGCCTCCGGTGTAGACGGAGCGGGCTTGCCGGGCATTCTACGACGCCCGGCCGCAGCCGGTTGACCTGCGAACTGCCTCGACGCCAGGCGTAGACACTTCGAGCTACGCCGAAGCGACCCGCATTCGTCGGAGTTCCGATCGTGCAGCGGTGGCTTCTTTGCGGAAACGGCGGCTGCACCCCGGCTCGGTCAATACCGTGAGTCGGGAACGGCAGTTGCCGGGAGGCGGGGGGCGTTGGCGCACGAGGTGGTGGAGCTGCGGGTGCACGGGGTCTCCGGCACCTCGGCCGAGGCGCTGCTCGACCACCCGGTGGTGACCCGGGTGGCCGGCGACGACAACGCCGGCTTCTACCAGCCCCGCCCCGGCTTCGGCATCACCGACCGGCCCAGCCGGTTGCGGGTGGAGGCGTACCGGTGGGGTGCGCTCACCGCGGGCGGCGCGGTGCGGACGCTGTCGCTGCTGTTCCTGCTGCCGTTCATGCTGGTCAACCTCGCCGTGTGGACCCGGCCGGCGACCGGCGGGCCCGGCGGGATCATCGGCCCGGTCTGCCGGCTGCTCGCCGGCACCCTGACCGCCGCGTTCGTCCTGTCGATCGTCGGCGCAACCGTCGACATCGTCGGCTGGCAGTGCACGCCCTACCAGCCCTGCGTGCATCATCGCCCGTACCTCTCCTGGCTGTCGGACCTGCCGCTCGGGCCGCGCCTGGCGCTGCTGGCTCTCCTGCCGATCGCCGCGTTGCGGCTGCTCTGGTGGCTCGGGGAACGTTCCGCCAAGGTGTTCGAGGCGTTTCCCGCCGGTCGGGGACAGGACCGTACCCAGGGTGGCGAAGACCGCATCGACCGACCCGGCTTCTGGAACGACGCCCTCGTGGTCCAGCGGCTGCGCGCCATCCACGTCGCCGTCGGCCTCGGCGTCCTCGACGTGATGCTGTTGGGCGCGAAGATCCAACGTTTTCCCCATCCCATCGCGTACGCGCTGTTCGCCGCGGCCTGGCTCCTGCTCGCCGCGTGCGCCGTGCTGCTCGTCCGTCCGGCCCGCCGCTCCGAGGACGGGCCGGAACGTGGACCGGGCGATCTACGCGGCATCCGAACGCTGCGGATCACCGCCATCGTGCTCACCGTGCTGGCCCTCGTCTATACCGCCATACCCCTGTCGGCACGTCCGCCGCAGGGCCAGTTGCCCGGCTACGAGGGTGCGGTCGCCGCCCTGGTCGCGACCCAGGCCGCCCTGTTGGCCGTGCTCACCACCACCACCTGGCACCAACAACGACGCAGCCGGCACGCCGCCTCGTCCTGGCTCAGCGGACTCGGCACACCGGTGCTCGCCGCCGCGGCCGTCGCCGCCGCGTACGGGTTCTCCGCTGCCCTGGTCTACCGGGTCGCCGACTTCCTCGACCGCGGCACGATCCCCAATCCCGTCCGGCCCAACGAACCCGGGGCACCGCCGCTGGAGCCACCGGTCTCCTACCGCTGGGCGGCACTCGCCGGACTGGCCGCGGTCCTGGTCGTGACCGTCACCGTCATCTGGCGACTGTTGGCCACCCGACGGCACCGGCGCCGCGTGGCCGCGGAGATCGTCCGGCGGGACTTTCCCGACCCACCGCCCGAGGCACTGCCCCGACTCACCGCCGTCCGCCGGGCGATCGCCCACGCCGCGATCCCCGAACAACTCAACCCGGCCGTCGTCGCGTTCCTCGTACTGTCACTGCTCGGTGTCACCGCGACCGCGTTCGACGTCGCCGGCGTCGGACCGTCCGACCTGACCACCGAACTCGCCCACACCGACGGCACCGTCGCCAGGGAACTGGCCATCGCCACCGACGTCGGGATGTACGTCATCGGCCTGGTCGCGGTCGGCATCGTCGTACTCGGGCTGGTCTCCTACCGGTCCGAAGAGACCCGGCGAACGGTCGCGGTGATCTGGGACCTGGGCACCTTCTGGCCGCGCACGGTGCACCCGTTCGCGCCGCCCTGCTACGCCGAGCGGGCGGTGCCCGAGCTGGCCAAGCGGGTCACCGCGCTGACCAACCGGGGCGGCGTGATCCTGTCCGGGCACAGCCACGGCTCGGTCCTCGCCACCGCCACCCTGCTCCAGTTGCCGGCCGACGTGCTGCCCCGAGTGGCGTTGCTGACCCACGGCAGCCCGCTGCACCGGCTGTACGCCCGGCTTTTCCCCGCCTTCCTCGGTGATTCGACGCTGTACGAGGTCGGCGACCGGGTCGGTTGGCGCTGGGTGAACCTGTGGCGCGACACCGACCCGATCGGCGGTCCGATCTTCTCCGCGCACCGCCCCGGTGAGCCGTCGCCGGTGTCGGGTCCGGCGAACACCGTCGACCGGCGGCTGCGCGATCCCCACGCGGTCGTGGTCGACCCGGACGACACCGTCCCGCCGCCGATCAACCGGCACTGGCCGTACCACACCGACCGGGAGTACGAGGGGGCGGTGCGTGAGCTGGCCGGGCGGCTCCCGGCACCTCCCTGACAGGTGTCCAGCGGCTACGCCGTCCGTGCGGTGGTCGCTGCTGCCGCCAGATTCGACAGCGGGCCGGCGGTGGGCAACAGCCGTCGAAGGACGTCCGCGAGGGTGATGACACCGATGAACTGTCCGCCGTCGGTAACCGCGACGAGGTGGTTACGCGTCTCGCGCATCTTCGTCAGGGCAACGTGTACCGGCGTCTCGGCGTCGATACGGAAGGCCGGGCGCGTGTACGGCGCGAGCGACTGCTCCGGTGGCGCGTTGAGGGTGTCGCGTACGTGCACCACGCCGGTGACCACCGCGTCGTCGCCGACCAGGATGCGCAGGTGGCTTGAGTTGCGGGCGGCGGCCTGGACGTCGGCGACGGTCGCGCCCGATGGCACGGACGTCGGCCTGGTGCGCGGATTGACGAGGTCCCGTACCAGCAGGCTCTGTAGTTCCAGGGCCACGGTCAACTGCGAGGAGTAGCCGGCGTCGAGGGCACCCACGTTGGCGGAGTGTTCGACGAGATGGCGCAGGGTGTCCGGGCTCAGCCCGTTGGCGACCTGGTCGACCGGTTCGACGCCGATCCGACGCAGACACCAGTTGGCCGCGTCGTTCAGCCCGCGCAGCAGCGGCCTGGTCAGCCACATGAACGCCCGCATCGGGATGGCCAGCAGGGTCGCCGACCGCTCGGGATGGGCGATGGCCCACGACTTCGGCGCCATCTCACCGACCACGAGGTGCAGGAAGGTCACGATGATCAGGGCAAGGGCGAAGCCCGCGACGTCGGCGAGCCACAGCACCACACCCCAGGACTCGAACAGCGGAGTCAGCCAGTGATGCACCGCCGGCTTCGTGACCGCGCCCAGGGCGAGAGTGCAGACGGTGATGCCGAGTTGCGAGCCGGCCAGGAGGACGGTGAGTTCGGTGGACGACCGCAGCGCCGCGCGTGCGGACGGGCTGGACGCCGCCGCATCCTCAAGGCGGTGTCGCTTGGCGGCGATGAGGGCGAACTCGATGGCCACGAAGAACGCGCTCAACGCGATGAACGCGACCGTGGCGACCAGCACGATCCAGACGTTGCTCATCGGATTGCTTCCTCGTCGTGCGGAACCGGCGGAGCCAGCATCAGGCGGACGGACGACGGCACGTGCCGCTCGACCTTGACCACCTCGACCCGCAGCAGCCGTGGTTCAGGTGTGGTGGTCAGGGCGAGGTCGGCCGGGTCGACGGGCAGGACCACGTCGAGCACCGTGCCGGGTTCCGGTAGGTCGCCGTGCGCGGCGATCACCAGCCCGGCGAGGGTTTCGTAGTCACCTCGCGGCAGGTCCTGGCCGAGGATCCGCTCCACCTCGTCGATGTGTGCGTCGCCGGCGACGAGCCAGTGACCGTCGTCGGCGGTGGTCGTGGTCGTGGTCGCGCTCTCGTCGTCGTGCTCGTCGGCGATCTCGCCCACCAGTTCCTCGGCGAGGTCCTCCAACGTCAGGACGCCCGCGAAGCCGCCGTACTCGTCCACCACGCACACCATCTGGTTGCTGTCGCCAAGTTCTCGCAGGGCGGTGGGGAGCGCCATGAGGGTGGGAACGATGACGGCGGGCCGCATGACGTCGGCGGCGCTCAAGGCCGGGTCGGGGCCGGCGAGAATCTCGTCCAGGTGGATCACGCCGAGGACGCCGCCCTCGGCGTCCAGGACCGGATAGCGTGAGTGCCCCGCCGTCATCCGCTCGCGTACCTCCGCGACGGTGTCGGTGGCCTGGACGACGTCGACGCGGGCCCGTGGGATCATGGCGTGCTCCACGTCGCGGCGAGGAAAGTCCAGGATGCGGTCGAGCATCAACGACAACTCGGCCGGCAGGTCACCGCTCTGCCGGGACTCCGCGACGATGTGTTCGAGATCCCGGGCGGTCGCCGAGTGCTCGATGTCGTGTACCGGCTTGATGCCCAACAGGCGAAGGAGCACGTTCGACGCCTGGTCGAACACCCAGATCAGCCAGCCGAACACCGTGAGATAGACGATCGTCGAGCGCGACAGCCAGCGCGCGACCGGCTCGGGGCGGGCGATCGCGAGGTTCTTCGGGAACAGCTCCCCGAACAGCATCTGGATCAGCGTCGACAGCAGCAGCGCCAGCACGGTACCGACGGCGACGCCGACGCCGGTGGGGACACCGACGCCCCCGAGCATCGTCCCCAACGACTCGCCGATGAGCGGCTCCGCGACATACCCGACGAGCAGACCGGTCACGGTAATGCCGAGCTGTGCGCCGGAGAGCATGAACGAGGTTCGTCGGGTGACCTTCAACGCGCGCTTGGCGACCGCGTCGCCGGCCGCCGCCCGCGCCGAGAGCGCGGACCGGTCAACGGCCATGTAGGCGAACTCCTGCGCCACGAAGTACCCGGTGGCGGCAGTGATCGCCAAGACGACGAGAAGTCCCAGCAGCAATGCCAGTACCGCTGACATCAGCTACCCGCCCCTTCACACGGACACGCGCGACGGGACAGGGACCTGGGTCTTCGACCGGAACTCATGATCGTCAGCATAGCGCCGCAGCGGCGAACGACATTCGGCGTCCGCGGGCCGCCCCGGGTCGGCACCGCCGTCCCGAAGCTCTCGTACTCAGTCGGCGGCGGCGCGGCGGGCGCGGGCACGGCGGCGGCCCTCGTGCATGGCCTGCACCCGGGGCACCGGGATGGCCCGGCCCTCCTCGACCAGGTCGGCGGGGAGGGACTGCGGTCGCGGCATCAGGTCCGCCCACGGGTCGTGCTGCGCCAGCAGGCCCGGGACGGTACGGATGGTGAAGTCCGCCGGGGCCACGGACTCCAGCTCGGCCCAGGGCACCGGGAAGGAGACCGGTACGTCCGGGCGCAGTCGTGGACTGTAGACCGAGACGACGGTCGCGCCGCCGGTCCGGGTGGGGTCGATGAAGACCCTGCCACCCCGGTCCTCCCGGATGAAGGCGGTGGTCGCCAGCGCCGGGTCCAGCCGCTGCGCCCGGGCGGCGAGGGCCCGGGTGGCGGCGGCCAACTGCTCGGCGTCCGGCCCGGGGGCGACCGGGACGAAGACGTGCACCCCCTTGGCACCGCTGGTCTTCACCGCGCCGGCCAGCCCGGCATCGGTCAACGCCTGCCGGACCAGCAGCGCGGCGGCCACCCCGGCGGCGAAGCCGTCACCTTCCGGCGGATCGAGGTCCAACACCAGGTGGGTGGGGCGGCTCAGGTCGTCGGCGGTGGCCAGCGTCGGGTGGTACTCGACGGCCCGCTGGTTGGCGAACCAGAGCAGGGTGCGGCGGTCGTCGCAGAGCGCGTACGCGATCTCCCGCCGGGACGCCTCGGCCCAGATCGGCACCCGACGGACCCAGTCCGGCGTGTAGCGGGGCAGGTTCTTCTGCATGAACGGCGGCTGCCCGGGGCGTACCCGGATCACGGACAGCGGCCGGTTCCGTAGCTGCGGGACGAGCCGGTCGGCCACCGCGTCGAGGTAGTCGACCAGGTCGCGCTTTGTCGCGCTGCCCCCGTCGAACAGCGTCTGGTCGAGGTTGGTCAGCGCCACCCCGTCCCGGGTCTCGTCCGCCCCGCTCACCCGACCACCATCCCGGCCCGACGCCGGCCGGTCAACCGGAACACGGCCGATCCGGCTACGCCATCAGCTCGACAGGGCCGGCAACCGCCAGTTGGCCGCCGTACGGCCCGCCCACCGTCAGCCCTGCCCGCCCAGGGTCACCGCCGGCCGGTCCGCTGCCGTCCGTCGCTCACCAGGACGATCAGGCGAGCGGACCGCCGGCGGCCACCGAGGCGAGCAGGTGGGCGGCGTGGGCGCGGGTGGCCGCGTACAGGCCGGGGCCGTAGCTGATCCGGGCCACGCCGAGGGCGGCCAGCTCGGGCAGGGTCGGTGCCGCCGGGCGGGCCAGCACGTTCACCGGCCCCGGCACCGCCTCGACGAAGGAGCGCAGCTGGACGGGATCGGCGAGCACGATCGGGTAGACGCAGTCGGCGCCGGCCGCCAGGTAGGCGCGGGCCCGGCGGATCGCCTCGTCGAGCCGTCCGGCCGGGTCGCCGTACGCCCGGAGGAAGACGTCCACCCGAGCGTTGATCACGATCGGCACCCCGGCGGCGTCGGCGGCGGCCCGCACCTCGGCCAGCAACTCGGCCTGCACCTGCGAATCGACCAGAGCGGCGTCGGATGGGGCGGAGTCCTCCAGGTTGAGCCCGACGGCCCCGGCGTCCAGCAGCCGCTGCACCAGCTCGACCGGGGGCAGACCGTAGCCCCGCTCCAGGTCGGCGGTGACCGGCACGGTGACCGCGCGGGCGATCCGCGACACGGCGGCGAACATCTCCTCGGCCGGAGTGCCCTCGCCGTCGGCGTACCCGAGTGACTGGGCGATGGCGGCGCTGGCGGTGGCGACCGCACCGAAGCCAGCTTCGACCACCGTACGGGCCGAACCGGCGTCCCAGGCGTTCGGCAACACCAGCGGGTCGCCGGGTCGGTGCAGGGCACGCAGCGCGGTCGCCTGGACCACGAGGGAGTCGGTCATGGCGCCGATTCTCGACCGTGCTCAGGCCGTGACGGAGAGCCAATCGCGGGCCGGTGGCTGTGGGGAACGCCACTGATCTGACCGATCGGTCAGGCTCTGACCGATCGGTCAGGCATGCTGTGCCCCATGGCCCGCACCACCCCGCAGACGCATGGCGAGATCCTCGTAGCCGCAGCGCGACGCTTCGGCGTCACTGGCTACCGGGGCACCTCCTTGCAGGACATCGCCAACGAGGTGGGTTGCTCCAAGGCGGCCGTGCTCTACCACTTCGCCAACAAAGAGGCCATCCTCACCGAGTTGATGGCCCCGGCGATCGAGGTGCTGCGGTCGCTCGACGAGCGGATCGCGGCCCAGCCGGATCCGACGTCGGCCCAGCGGGTCGCCGCCGAGGGTTTCGTGGCCCTCGCGGTCCGCTTCCGGGGCGAGATCGCCCTGCTCCGCGGCGAGTTTCCGGAACTGCTGCAACAGCCCGGCTTCGCGCACATCCAGCAGATCTCCGAACGGCTGCTCGACGCGCTCGCCGCACGTTCCGAGCGGGCCTCGGCCCGGATCGCCGCGTTCGTGCTGCTCGCCGGCATCGCCGAAACCTGCGGTGAGTTCGCCGACGTCTCCGACGACGAGCTGGGCGAGGCCCTGCTGACGCTGCTGCGGCGGGCGCTGGAGCCCGCCGGATAACCCGTCCCACCATCAACGAACGAGGGAAAGGACCTCATGGCGACCCTGCTCTACCGGCTTGGCCGGGGATCGATGCGCCGGCGGCGGCTCGTGGCCGCGATCTGGCTCGTCGTACTCGTCGGGCTCGGCCTGGCCGCAGCGACCCTGCGCGGCCCGACGGCCAGCAATTTCACCATGCCCGGGACCGAGTCGCAGCGCGCTCTCGACCTGCTCGCCGAGCAGTTCCCGGCAGCGTCCGGGGCGACCGGCACGATCGCCGTCAAGGCGCCCGCAGCGGGACAACTCGGCACACCCGACGGCCAGGCGGTGATCCAGTCGATCACCCAGGAGGCCGCGGCGGTACCTGGCGTACTCGCCGCCGTCGATCCGTTCCAGGTCGGCGCGATCTCGCCGGACGGTCGGTACGCCCTGATCCAGGTGCAGTTCGGCGGTGGCTCCGACCAGATGACCGACGAGCAGCGGGACGCGTACGAGCAGGTCGGCACCCAGGCCGAAGCGCAGGGCTGGCAGGTCGCCCCCGGCGGTGAGGTGCTCAACGCCGAACCCGAGGTGGGTTCGACCGAGGCGCTCGGTGTCGCGGTGGCCCTGATCGTGCTGATCGTCACCTTCGGCTCGCTGGTGGCGGCCGGGATGACCATGCTCAACGCGCTGATCGGTGTCGGCGTCGGCATGGCCGGCCTGTTCGCGCTCAGCGGCGTGGTCGAACTGACCAGCACCGCGCCGGTCCTCGCGCTGATGCTCGGCCTCGCCGTCGGCATCGACTACTCGCTGTTCATCACCTCCCGCTATCGACAGAACCTGGTCGACGGTCTCCCCGCCGACGAGGCGATCGGTCGGGCGGTGGGCACCGCCGGGTCGGCGGTGGTCTTCGCCGGGGCCACGGTGGTCATCGCCCTGGCCAGCCTTGCCGTGGTGAACATCCCGTTCCTCACCGTCATGGGTCTGGCCGCGGCCGGCACGGTGACCGTCGCGGTGCTGGTGGCGGTCACCCTGCAACCGGCCCTGCTCGGCTTCGCCGGCCGCCGGGTACTGCCCCGCCGGCTGCGCACGGCCGCCCCGCAGACCGCCGACCGCGACCAGGCCGGGCCGGACGCGGCCGAGAGCGGTGCCGGCGCCATCACCACCGGCGAGGACCGCTCGGCCTTCGGGTTCCGCTGGGCCCGGCTGGTCACCCGGTTCCGGATCCCGGTGATCCTGGCCGGAGTGATCGGACTCGGCCTGCTCGCGCTGCCCGCGTCGGACATGCGTCTCGCCCTGCCGGACGCCGGCACCGCGCCCGCCGGTTCGGCTCCCCGGGTCGCCAACGACCTGATCACCGAGGGCTTCGGACCGGGCTTCACCGGTCGTCTCGCGGTGGTCGTGGCCGGCGACGACGCACAGGCCACCGCCGCCGCCGTTCCGCAGGTGGCGGCCCTGGTGCAGAACACCGCGAACGTACTGGCGGTGGCCCCGCCGCAGTTCAGCCCCGACGGCCAGACCGCGCTGCTCGGAGTGATCCCGCAGACCGGCCCGACCGACCCGGCCACCGAGACGATGGTGCACGACATCCGTACGGCGGTCGGTGACATCCAGGGCGCCGACGTGCTGCTGACCGGTGTGACCGCGATCGGCATCGACATCTCGGAAAAGCTCTCCGACGCGCTGCCGGTCTATCTGGGCCTGGTGGTCGGCCTGTCGATCCTGCTGCTGATGCTGGTGTTCCGATCGGTGCTGGTGCCGGTCAAGGCGGCGCTGGGCTTCCTGCTCACCGTCGCGGCCACCTTCGGCCTCACGGTCGCGGTCTTCCAGCAGGGCCACCTGGCGGACCTGTTCGGCCTGGACACCCCCGGCCCGCTGATCAGCTTCCTGCCGATCCTGCTGATCGGCATCCTGTTCGGCCTGGCCATGGACTACGAGGTCTTCCTGGTCTCCCGCATGCGGGAGGACTTCGTCCACGGTGACACCGCCCAGCAGGCCACCATCAACGGGATGGGGCACGGCGCCCGGGTGGTCACCGCCGCCGCGCTGATCATGACCTCGGTCTTCGGTGGCTTCATCTTCCTCGACGACCCGGTGATCAAGTCGATGGGCTTCGCGCTGGCCATCGGTGTGGCGATCGACGCCTTCGTGGTCCGGATGACCATCGTGCCGGCGGTGATGTCCCTGCTCGGCAAGGCGGCCTGGTGGCTGCCGCGCTGGCTGGACCGGGTACTGCCCAACGTCGACATCGAGGGCGAGAAGCTACGCGCCCAACTCGGCGAAAAGGTCTCGGTGTAAGGAAGGGCCCCCTGCTAACGCCTCGTGCATAGCAGGGGGCCCCTGTTAACGTCGGCGTCAGACGCCGGCCGGGTACGTCTCCATCTCGCCGGGCGTGGTGAGGGCCGGCAGCGGATGCAGCGCGGTCGTCTCGTCGCACCAGATGAACGCGTCGTACCGCTGCCCCAGCCGGGTCGGCACGTAGTTGCCCCACGACTCGAAGGACGGGTCGTACACCACCCCGATCGCCCGGTGGTCGAGCGTGTCGGTGACCCACCCCGGCTGGTCCGGGCCGCCGAAGACCAGCACCGCGCGGTCCGGCATGAGCTGGTGCAGCAGATGCTCCACCGAGCCGGCACGGGCCGGCGGTACGACCATCGCCTCGGCCGGCGAACCCCAACGCGGCGCCGCGATCACCGTGCCCCGCCAGCTACCCAAGCCGACCAACACCACCTCGTCGGCGCCGTGCCGTTCCCGGGCCAACTGGCCGATGTTCACCATCCCGTCGGCCGCCATGTCGGTCGCCCGGGCGTCACCGACGTGCGTGTTGTGCGCCCAGACCACCCCCCGGGCACCCGGTCCGTAACGCACCAGCAGCCGATCCAGTGTGTCGGCCATGTGGTTGTCCCGCACGTTCCACGACCCCGGACCACCGGCGACCATCTCCCGGTAGTAGCGCTCCGCGCCGGCCACCACCTCCGCGTTCTGCCAGGCCGAGAAGGCGCCCGGTCCGTCGGTGGCGGCATATTCCCGGGTACGCGCCAGCAGCCGTACCACCTCCTGCTCGCAGCGGGCGGAGACGAACCGGCTCGCCATGCCGTACTCCTCGACCCGTTTTCCGTACGGCTCGAAGCACCGGTACGCCTCCTGCGCGGCCTCCAGCGACGCCGGGTCCTCCTCGCCCAGGTAGTCGAAGATCGCCTGCATCGACTCCCACAGGCTGTAGACGTCCAGGCCGTGGAACCCGACCCGGGACGACTCGGCCCGCTCCAGGTTCCACGCGCGCAGCCAACTACAGAACCGGGCCACCTCGGCGTTGGCCCACATCCAGGTCGGCCAGCGCTCGAAGCGCTCCAGCGCGACCTGCGGCTCGACCGCGCCACCCGCCGCACCGACCACCGAGCGGTGCACCCGGTCGCAGTCGGGCCAGTCGCCCTCCACCGCGACGAAGTTGAACCCGCACTCGGCGATCAACCGCCGGGTGAGCTGCTCGCGGATGCGGTAGTAGTCGTGGCTGCCGTGCGTCGCCTCCCCGATCATCACCACCCGGGCGTCCCGGGCTCGCTCCAGCAACGGGTCGAGGTCGCTCGGCGCACCGAGCCGCTGTACCAGCATGCCTGCGGCTACCCGGGACCCGGACGGGCAAACGCGGGAGCCTTCCGGTGGTGTGCCGCAGCGGTTTCATGGGTAGATCGGACGGTATGACCGATCGCGGCGGCGCCTTGCCGGACTACCTCGCAGGGTTGGACTATCCCGTCTCCCGCGAGGATCTGATCCGCTGGTGCCAGGAGAACGGCGCCAGCACCGAACAGTTGCAGGCCGTACGGTCGCTGCCGGTGGAGCAGTTCGGCTCCCCGGACGAGGTGACGGAGGCGTTGCGCACGCTCTGAACGCCGTCCTGACTGGGAACAGCAGGCGCGTGGCTCGTCTTACTACGGCGGTTAGTAGAGTGGGCCGGTGATCGGAACGAGCACCGGACGGACCGGGTGAGCGCCGCCGGATCGCCGGTCGACGGCGTACCGGCCGGGGCCGCCATCGTGTTGTCGCTGCTGGTCGCCGCGTGGGCGCTGGTCGCCGCGCTACGGCACCGGGCACCGGACCGGATCCAGCTGATCGGCCTGGCCGTACTGGAACTGGTGTTGCTCGGGTTGGCGGTGCTGGCGGGGGTGGCCCTCGCCGGCGGCGAACGGCCGGGCGAGCCGGGCGCCTTCTTCGGCTACCTGGCGACCCTGGTCTGCCTGCCACCCCTGGCCGGGGTGCTGGCCCGGATGGAGCCGACCCGCTGGGGCTCGGCGATCGTCTGCGCGGTGTGCCTGGTCACCCCGGTGGTCGTGGTACGACTCGGGCAGACCTGGGAGGTGCTCGGTGGCTGAGGTGCGCACCGAGCGCCCGACCCGCACCAATGCCGGTCCCGGCCGGCTGCTGATCGCGGTGTACCTGCTGTTCGCCATCGCCGCCACCAGTCGCGCCGCCCTCCAGATCGCCACCCGATTCGACGAGGCGCCGCTGGCGTACCTGCTCTCCGCGCTCGCCGCGGTGGTCTACATCGTGGCGGCGGTGGGCCTGGGCCGGGCCGGGCACGCGGGCCGCCGGGTCGCCCTGGCCTGCTGCACCGTCGAACTGGTCGGCGTGCTGGGGGTCGGCGCGTTCAGCCTGGCCCGACCCGACCTGTTCCCCGACGAGACGGTCTGGTCCGGCTTCGGCAGCGGGTACGGCTACATCCCCGTGGTGCTGCCCGTCCTCGGCCTGGCCTGGCTCTGGTTCACCCGCCGACGTTAAGGAAGGGCCCCCTACTAACGCCTGGTGCATAGGAAGGGCCCCTTCCTAACGCTCGGACCTGGCGTGGAGGAAGGGACCCTGCCGACCGTCGATCAGTCCCGGGGGCCGCCGGCTACGTAGATGACCTGCCCGGAGACGAAGGACGCGCCCTCGCTGGCCAGGTACGAGATGGTGTGCGCCACGTCCTCGGGCCGGCCGACCCGGCGTACCGGGATCTCCGCCTCGGCGTGCCTCTGCATCGCCGCAAAGTCGATCTTCATCCGGGCGGCGGTGGCGGCGGTCATGTCGGTGACGATGAAGCCGGGCGCGACCGCGTTGACCGTCACCCCGAACGGCCCCAGCTCGATGGCGAGCGTCTTGGTGAAGCCCTGGAGGCCGGCCTTGGCGGCGGCGTAGTTCGCCTGCCCCCGGTTACCCAACGCCGACGTGCTGGACAGGTTCACGATCCGCCCCCAGCGGGCCTCGACCATGTGCTTCTGCGCGGCCTGACTGAACAGGAAGGCACCCCGCAGGTGTACGCCCATGACCGTGTCCCAGTCGGCGTCGGTCATCTTGAACAGCAGGTTGTCGCGCAGCACACCGGCGTTGTTGACCAGCACGGCCGGCGTACCGAGTTCGGCGGCGACCCGCTCGACGGCGGCCTCCACCTGGGCCCGGTCGGCCACGTCCGCGCCGACACCGAGCGCCCGGCCGCCGGCCGCCGCGATCGCGTCCACGGTCTCCTTCGTCGCCGACTCCTCGATGTCGACCACGGCGACGGCCAACCCGTCGGCGGCCAACCGCCGGGCGGTGGCCGCCCCGATCCCGCGCGCCGCTCCGGTGACGATGGCGACCCGCTGCCCCTCCAACATGCCTACCTCCCAGTAACCTCGCTCGACGGCTGGAGCCTAACCCAGGCCACGACCGGCTCAGGCGCCCCAGGAACGGCAGAGCCGGATCCAGCGGTAGCCGTAGCCGGCGAGCTTCAGCCGGTCCAGCTTGCCGGCGTCGTCGTAGTTGCGGTCGGCGAGCACGTCGATGGGAAGTTTGGCCTCGGACTGGAGCAGGCTCAGATCCACCTCGGCGTCGGTGGTGCCGAGGTTGTGCAGGAAGACCATCGTCCCGGTCGGGCCGTCGGCGCGATGTGCCAGCACCCCGGGCGGCATCGGTACGTCGATGTGGGTGGTCGAGCCGAAGCCGATCTCCGGGGCCTCGCGCAGCGTACGGATCATCCGCTCGAACCAGGCCAGCAGCGAGTTGCGGTCCCGGCGCTGGAGGGTGACATTGACCCGCTCGTAGCCGAACTCACCCTTGTCGATGACCGGGCGCACCAGCTTCTCCGGCTCCGCGCGGGAGAAGCCGGCGTTTGACTCAGGCGACCACTGCATCGGCGTACGGATCGCCTCCCGCCCCGGCAACGCCAGGTCCTCCCCCATGCCGATCTCCTCGCCGTAGCGCAGCACCGGCGTGCCGCGCAGCGAGAACTGGAGTGAGTACGCCAACTCGATCCGCCGACGGTCGTTGTCCAGCATCGGCGCCAGCCGCCGACGGATGCCCCGGTCGTAGATGCGCATGTTCTCGTCGGGCCCGAACTGCTCGTACACCTGGTTGCGTTGTTCGGCGGTGAGCCGGGACAGGTCGATCTCGTCGTGATTACGCAGGAAGGTGGCCCACTGCCCGCCCTCGGGCAGGGCCGGAGTGTCCCGCAACGCCTCGATCACCGGCTCCGGGTCCTGGCGGGCCAGCGCCAGCATCAGCCGCCCGTTGAGCATGAAGTCGAAGAGCATGTGCAGCCGGTTCGCCGAGCCGCCGCTGTCGCCGAAGAAGGCGGGAAGGTCGTCGGGCTCGACGTTCGCCTCGGCCAGCAGTACGGCGTCGCCACGGCGCCACTGCACGTGGTGACGCAGCTCGGTGAGGAACTCGAAGTCCAGCTCCGGATTCGGGGCGCCCGGTTCGGTCCGCTCGATGATGAACGGCACCGCGTCCATCCGGAAGCCGGCGACACCGAGCTGGAGCCAGAACGACATGATCTTCTTGATCTCGGCGCGTACCGCTGGGTTCTTGGTGTTGAGGTCCGGCTGGAACTTGTAGAAGCGGTGGTAGTACCAGGCCTTCGCGGTCCGGTCGTAGGTCCAGGTCTCGTGCTGTTCGCCCGGGAAGACCATGCCCTGATGCCGGTCGGCCGGTTCCTGGTCGGACCAGATGTACCAGTCCCGGTACGGCGAATCCGGCGAGGAACGGGCGGAGACGAACCAGGGGTGCTGGTCGGAGGTGTGGTTGACGACCAGGTCGATGATCACCCGGATGCCCCGGTTGCTCGCCTGGTGCAACAGCTCGGCGAAGTCGCCCAGGGTGCCGAAGCGCGGGTCCACGTTGTAGAAGTCGGTCACGTCGTACCCGTCGTCGTCGTTCGGCGACGGGTGGATCGGGTGCAGCCAGAGGCAGGTCACGCCCAGCCGGGCCAGGTAGTCCAGCCGGCCGAGCAGGCCCCGGATGTCGCCCACCCCGTCACCGTCGGAGTCGGCGAACGTGTCGATGTCGAGGCAGTACACGACCGCCTCCGAGTACCACCTGTCAGACATGCCCCGATACCTTCTCCCGGCCGGGGAGACGGCAAACCCGAGAGCCGGTTACGGTGCCGTGATGCGGAGCATCGAGTGGTCCAGCGGCAGGTGGCACCGGCAGCCGGTACGCACGGTCGCCGAAGCCGACGGCGGGCTGAGCGTGGAACCGGGCGCGGGTAGCGACCTGTGGCGCCACACCAGCTACGGGTTCGTGCACGACGACGCCCCGGCGCTGCTCGCCGACTTCCCGGTCGGCAGCGCCGTCGAGGTGGACTTCCGGCTGAACTACGCCGAGCAGTTCGACCAGGCCGGGGTGCTGGTGCGGGTGGACGACCGAAACTGGGTGAAGGCCGGGGTGGAGGTCAGCGACGGCCAGCCGCAGGTCGGCGCGGTGGTCACCCGTGAGTTCTCCGACTGGTCGGTCGCCCCGGTGCCGCAGTGGGCGGGTCGGCAGGTGACCGTACGGGTCAGCCGGGCCGGTAACGCCCTGACCGTACGCGCCCGGGCCGCCGGCGAGCCGTGGCGGCTGGTCCGGCTCGCGCCACTGCCCCCGGACGCACCGGCGAGCGCGGGCCCGTACTGCTGCTCCCCCAGCCGAGGCGGACTGACCGTCCACTTCGGTGGCTGGCGCCAAGGCCCCGCCGACCCCACCCTCCACCCGCCAGAGTGACCACCGCACGCCCCACCCCTCACCCCACCC
>NZ_SJJR01000041.1 GCF_004331455.1 Micromonospora zingiberis | reverse complement strand
CAGCGCAGGCACGGGACTCCATCGGTCACGAAGCGTAGAGAACTCCGATGATCAATGGACCCGTGCCTGCTTGCTACCCCGGGGTCCCACCCGCCCAGACGCCCCACCTATTGCCGGTCGCTCTTAGTCAATTCACGGCTTCGATGATTGCGGCAACGCGCGGTGGGAGCAGGCGTCGGGTTTCAGTGACTGCGACGAGTGACGCAAGGTTCCTCCAGGTTTGGAGCCGGAAGTCGACCACGTCGAGTCCGTGCATAGTCGCCAGCGCTGTTTCGACGTCAGTGACGTTACCGGGCTGATGTGGGCGGGCACCTCCTCGGTTACCGTCGGGATGGTCGGTTTCGGGGAGGATGCGATCGATCGGTACAAGGTCAAGTGCCTCGCTCCGCCGGATGGTCGCGGCGTTGATTGAAAAGTATGCACCGAGGTCGATCGCTCGGCTGGTAGCTGCCCTGCCGCCAAGCCACCAATGCAGGATCGCACCGGTGATGGGATTTCGCTCGAGGTGATCGACGATTTCGGTCGTCGCGCCGTAGCTATGGATGGACGTAAGGCGTGGACTTCCTTGAAGCTGGGTGAGGACCGACTCGAGAACTTCGTGCTGCTTGCGCAGACGGGATGCGATCTTTGCGTCGAGCCCAATCTCACCGACGTACGCCGTCCGCTCGATCAGCCCGCCAAACCCTTCGGGATCGTAGTTCTCCAACGATTCCTTCATGCCCGGGTGGACTCCGACGCCCCACACGGTGAGGAGGTCGCCGGGCTGGCGCCGCAATGCCATGTGCGATTCAGCGAGGCTCCGGCTGGCGGCGAAGACGACGGCGCGAAGGTTCAGTAAGTCTCGTGGACTGACCGCAGTATCGACGTGTGCGTGAAGGTCCAGTGCCGGCAAAGTGGTCATGCGAGCAATCCCAGTTCCCGGGAGCCGCGTAGGCACAAGTCGCGGGCCGCGCTGGCCGTGTACCCAGACGGCAACCGCATGGAGGCGATGTCGCTAACCCTGATCCCACGCGCCACGAAGCCCTTGATGCTGGGAAGAATGGATGATCTCTCCAGTTGACTCTTTACAGAGTCGGTCGGCGGCGAGTCGATTATGTAGATACTCTTATCAATAAGCCCTGCGGCCGTGAAGGATGCGCGACGCACCAGGCACCCAAAGCAGGTGCCGCAGTGGTCGGTGGCCGAGACGCCGAGCCATCTCCTGTTGGTAAAAGCGCACGAATTGGTGGCGCTGAGTAGCTCGGATGCTGCGGCGTCGCCCACCTGGTCGGCAAGCCAGCGGAACATCTCTCCCTTGGTCTCGGCCGCAAACGGATTCAAGAGATTCGCCCATGCGCCGGCCTGCTGAGCAAGTCGCGAGAACTCCTTTAGGAACCAGGGATGAGTGGTTCGGGTCGACAGGCTGCCTAGCTGGTCTGGCCCGAGAGGTGGATTCAGCGAGGCGAAGCCGTTCTCCGGTATCCAAAGCTCGGTCTCGTTGATTGATGCAAGAGCGAGCCCGAGCGCGAGGAAGAGAAAGGAGCGCGTCCGAGTGGAGTTCTCGTTACGGAGCTTGTAGCCTCCGGGTTGCGTCCTCCGGCGGGTGAATATGAGCTGGAGATGGTGCTGCATAGCCCTGTCCGGGCGAAGGTGCCTGATCCGCTCGGCCACTTCCTTCTGAATGGGCGAGATCGAGGTAGCCCCGACGTGGGAGACGAGAAGATGTTCTTGTGGTCGGGTGCGGGCAAGGAAGGCGCCGATGGCGGAGTCGGCGCCGCCGCTCATAAGCACCACCCGCCGGGCTTCTGGGTATCGATTTCCGGCCACGGCTTCGCGCGGGATGCGTGCGCCCCGGAAGGTGAGTTGCCACGAGTCACCAGACAGGAAGGCAAGGAGCCCTTCGAGTTCCATGGCGATGGCATTCCAAGGGTTCGGATCGCGCACCGGGACGGTGAGCGTGATGTTGCGCTTGCTCCAGTTTGCTTGGCCGACTTGCCTGGGGACGGAGCGATCTGCGGCGTAGACCATCGCGGCGAGACGAAAGAGTTCGATGTTCGCCGGTCGTACGGGACCGAGCCCACCGAGCCTCGGTCCGAGTTGGGTTCTGAAGGTGCCCTTGCCTTCGTTGGGCCAGAAGAACGTGCGTTCAGCGACGTCTCGGGTCACGGCTTGAGGAACCTGAAACTTGAGGCGAAATTCCGCCATCAGTCCTCCTCATAGATCGTTCGGAGGTACTCGAGGCCATCCTCGATGGCCTCGGTAAACTCGCTAGGACTGGGACCTGCCGGTGAGAGACTCGCGTGTGCAGCAAGTTCCTCGGCTGCTTCGCGAACACCATCCTCGAACTCAGCGCGCTGCGCCCCAGTCATGTCCTTGGTGTTGAGCTTCGCTGCCGTCTCCACGAGGTAGGCCTCGGCCAAGATCAACGCGACGGCTTCTTCCGCGATCTGGCCAAGCGACACGTCGGTTGCGACACCGTCTCTTTCGACGAGCCACTCGGCAAGTCGACCGACAACTTCCAGCTGCTCTGCCGTCTCAATCGTGCCCTGTGGGAGGTCCTCACAGACCCGCTGCGTGATCTGGTGGGCGACATCAAAGATGTTCGGGTTCTCGCGTAGCGCGTCGTAGTCGAGGCCGAGGTCTCGAAGAACCTGCGCATCCCCAGCGCGGTAGGCATACGCGGCCGCAGCGCCCCGTCCGGCCGAACGTGCGAATTCGGTGGTCGATCGTATGGGCGGGTCTGCGCTGCGGCGGCCTCGGCCGGAGCTGCTGCCTCCGCGCGACGAGCGGAACAGTTTGGTTGCAGCAAGTACCCGCCGTGCAGGCGAGTTCGCGGATGGCTTCGACGTCAACGGCATCGTTGGCTGGGATTGGCTGTCCCCAGCGACAGGCGATGCGTTGTCGCCGCCGGGAAGGCTGGCGAGCCAGTCGTCAAGGCCGTCGCGAACGTCGCCTCCAGCGGCACTGCCAGAGTATGAGTTCTTCGTTCCCACTAGCGCTGTCTCCCCGATCTGCCCGTGGGCGGAGGTGTCCTGAGTGCCCTCTTGATATTGCCGTCAGGCAGGCGAGCGGCGAGATCGTTGATTACATCCTTCATCTCAGGAATATCGCAACCCGCAAGGATGATGGCCGTTCCTGGCTGAAGGTCGGATGCTGGCAGTCGCCGGAATGCGTCGAGGGCAGCGGGCTGCGCGGAGCCGTGGAGGCTCGCAAGTCGTACGATCCCCGAGACAGCGCCGCGTTGCTCCTGGATACGATCGCGAGCGCGCAGGGCGAGGTGCCGCACGAGTTGGCTCACGTCGTCTGGGGTGAGGGCTCGCAGGCTGTCGTCGGTGAGTTGCCGTCTGTCAAGAGTCCGGGTGGAGGTCAACTGAGCGGCGAGATCCCGGAGGTGCTGCGGTAGTTCCGCACTGACAAGCAGATCGCCTCGAAACGATGCTGCGAGGTGAAGGTACGGACTCAGGTCAAGGTCATGCAGATCAGGCGGAAGCTTTGCCCAACGAATCATATCGTCAGGAAAGTGTGATGCGACGCTGGGCGCAGGCTTGTATACGGCCGTTGCGCCCTCTTCAGGGTCGCCGGCAGGTTCCGTATCAAAATCAGCCGCCGTCGCTGCGGTGGTCACCTCTGGAGCGATCGACTCGACGGCTTCGTCCCTTTCGATGACGTTCGGTTCCCGCGCCTGCTCTTGTATCGGCCGGTTTGCCTGCGTCTCGAGGGCCTCAAGGCGCTCGCGGAGCTCGCCGGTGCGAAGCCAAGACAAAACGGCCTGGAACTGGTCCGGCAGCAGTACCTCAAGCACCATGAGTTTCGCGACGACGTCGAACTCGAGCATGATCCCGCGCCGGGCTGCGATCGACCGTCTGATGTTCAAGTCGTTGAGGAAGCGCTTGATCCGCCGCGGATTCCCCCGCAGCTTCTCGTACAGGATCGTGGTCAGGCGCCGAGCGAAGGAAAGCTCCTGCTGGACATCGAACCCGTCGGGCGCCTTGAGATCATCGAGCGCACCAGTAGCGCGGAACCGCTGACACTCGGCGATGACCTTTTGAAGCTGTTCATCGGTCAGGCGATTGTCGACGCGGTTCTGCAGCTGGAGCAGGAGCACGTACGACTCCGTGTCGAAGGCGCCGAGAGCTGGCAACGGGACCGTGGTCTGCACAATCTTGTGCAAGTAAAGCTTGGAGGGCGGCTCTGCAGGCAGTGCATCGTCATCATCGGCGCGCTCAGCTGGCATGGTCCACTCGGGCAGCCTTGTGCGGATCGCGTCTGCGACCCGGTCCTCATCCGCTGCGATGACAAAGGCCATACCTTCGACGCTGAGGAAGAGCCGGATAGCTTCCAAGGTCTCGACCACGGTGTCCACGAGGCATCTGTCAAGATCATCGACAAGCACCGCCACGCGGCGAACGTGCTTCAGCTCCTCCAATCCCAACAGCTCCGCGAACTCGGCTTTGAAACCCGCAAGCCCCCGAGGCTCGTCCCTCCCGTCCCCGCCCGCGGTGCCAGGCTCTCGAATCAGACCCAGAACAGCATCGATGCCGGGCAGCTGCACTGCTAGCGACGACTTGGCTGCAAGCTTCACGGCCTTTGCCCAGTCGATGCGATCGGAGAGCTTTTTCAGAAGCCTCTTAATTTTCTCTCTCTTGGTCTCCTCGACCTCCGCGAGGCGGCTTGCAAGCTCCTTGGAGATCTCATCCAGGACCTCGCCGATCAAGCTCTCTTTAGCGCCAACCGCGGGGTCGTAGCGCCAGGGATCCGTGCGTACCGTGAGGATCTTGGCTGCTTCCGGATCGCTACGAGCGTCGAGGTCTGCCTTGATCAGTTCGAGGACAGTAGTCTTGCCGCTACCCCAAGGGCCGGAAAGCCCGATCGCGAGCGGGTCGAGCGCGTCGTCAAGTACTGCGTCGGAAATAGTTTCAGCGATCGCCCGAGCAGCAAGGAAGTCGATCTTCGATGGCTCATCAGACCACAGCCGCCCGCGGAGATTCGCTTCGACGGTCATGATGCCTCCTCATGCTCACTCTTGCCTGAGGTGAGGCGACAGTGCGGGTGTCGCACACCCTCCCGCTGCGGGGATTGCTCCAGGCTGGGCTGACTCGCGGGCTGGGTGGTTCAGTCCGCGTGTGCCGGCCAGTTGATTGTCCCAAACTCGATCCAGGCAAGCCCGGTCCAGGGCCGTCATTGCCGCCGCTGGTGTCGGCAGGTGCCTGCGATCCGGATCACGATTGCCAGAAGTGTCCACAATCGCCCCATTGAACATTGAGCTGGTGCAACCCGCAGGGTCCAATGCGTTGGAGCGCAATTGCGAACTTCGCTCCAAGCGGGGTCGCTGCGGTCGATGCCGTAGCGGTCGCGGTAGGCGGCGATCGTGGTCGCGGCTCGCCACATCCTTCTCAGCGTCGCTGCGGTGGTATCGGACCGCAGTTGGCCCGGCCGTCCAGGCCGGGCCAACGGGAACCGTTGTGCGCAACTGAGCCTTTCCGGGTAAGGCTCTGATCACCGGACGCAGTGTCGGAGATGCCCAAGGGTGTACGGGAATCGCCTTGGTAGGCCGGGATGGACTGTGAAGGCGCGGAACGCCGGTACGAAGTGTTCCTCTCACAGACCACTCACTCCGGAGTTCCGCGCCGCCCATGAGTGAGTCATTTCCCACCTGATGGTGCAGGTCAGTGGCGTGGAGGAGAACAGGTACTTGATCCGCCCGCCCGCAGCGGCGAGCGCCCGCAGCTCGGGCAGGCTGCGCGGTGGGGCGGCGGTGTCGGGCATGTTCGGCAGGGTGCCAGAACCGAATGGTTACGCGCCATCGGGTTTGCCTGCCGTGCGTGTTTCGCAACCAGCGAATCCGCTTCCGCAAAAGGCGGATCTCTCCGGTGGCGGTGGCCAACTGCTCGTGATGCTGTAACCACCTATCCGGCCCCGATCGTGGCCTTGGGCTGCCTGCCATCGGGGATCCTGGGTTGACGGTCGCGTAGCCGACGGAGAGGCGCTGGCTGATGATGTCCAGCGCCTCTCCCAAGCCCGGACCGCCGTGATATCTCACAACCGTCTCACGGACGGCCCGGGACGGCCCGGCAAGGCTCGATGCGGGTCGGACCGTCGCTTGGCCGTTGACCTGCATGTTCGGCATGATTCGGTACGGCCCGGCAGGTGCCGGTAGGCCCGCTAGTTCTCTGGGGGTCAAGGGGTCGTCGGTTCAAATCCGGCCGTCCCGACAGAGAAGAAGCCCTGACCAGCGGAAACGCGGTCAGGGCTTCGACTTCTTTCTATGAGGTTTTGAACCGTCCCCCGAAAACCCCCCGTTTACCGGGTGCGGCAATCAAGTTTGTCATCGGTGTGCATCGTTGTGTGCTGTGGGTGCGTGCTGTCCGTTCGGGTTGGCGGCGAGGCGTTCAAGGACGTCGGAGACGTCCGGTGCTTGGACGGGCTTGGCGATGTAGTAGGTGGTGGTGACCTCCTCGCTGGAGTGTCCCAGCTGTGCCGCGGCGCTCTTGGTGTCGGTCTCCTCCTTGATGAGGGTGGCGACGGTTTTGCGGAAGGTGTGTGGGGTGACCCAGTCGAGGTCGGTGTCGGCGCGGGCTTGGCGCCACTGGCGGCGGACGTTGTTGGGGGAGAGCCAGGTGCCGCGTCGGGAGGCGAAGATCGCATCGTGGGGGTTGTCGGCGGCCATGAGTTTGCGGGCCAGGAGCATGCCGACGGCGAACCGGGGTAGCACGAGCATCCGGTAGCCGGCGTCGCTCTTGGTCCAGGGTTGTCGGAAGATGCCCTGACCTTTGACATAGACCAGCGTGCCGCAGATTGTCAGGGTGGGGCGTTCGACGGCGAGATCGAGGTCTTCCCAGCGGAGGGCGAGGATCTCACCGATGCGGGCGCCGGTGGCGAGCATGAGGTCGACGATGTCGGCCAGGTCTCCGGTGTGTCGTGGTCCGGGCTTGCCGGGAACCGGCTGCTGCCAGTCGCGGATCGCCGTGCGGACGGCTTGGAGGTGTTCGTCGGTGAGGGCGACAACTGTACGGCGGGGTTTGCGTAGCCGGCCGGTGTCGCGTACGGGATTGGTCGGGATCGCGCCGTGCCGGACGGCCAGCGCGAACATCTGACTCAGGACGACTTTCACGCCTTTGGCCGCCGACGGGCGGTCCTTGGCGATGTCGCGCAGGAACCGGTCCAGTCGCCCGACGCTGGCCTCGCGGATCCGGAGGTTACCGAGGGCGGGCAGGATCGCGGTGCGCACACTGGTCTGGTACCGGTGGATCGTCTGCGATGTGATCCGTTCCTCGGCGGTGATCTCCTCGATCCACAGGTCGGCGAGCCTGCTGATGCGGGTCTCCCGGGTGATCTCGTCGTCGTTGGGGGTGCTGCGGTCGCGGAGCTTGACCTTCAACGCCCTGACGGCGGCCGGGCCGGTGGTGTCGGTGACCTCGATGTCGCGGGTCACGCCGTCGTAGTCACGGAACCGGGCTCTGGCGCGGAACCGGCCAGGGCCGAGTCTCTCGGTGCGGATCTTGCCGGAGGTGCCGATGGGCAGTTCAGGACGGGCCATGGCTCATCGCTCCGTGTCGGTGTGTTCGTCGAGCCAGCGTTCGACCTCGCTGCGTCGGTAGCGCAGGGTGTTGCCGACGCGGATGGCGCGGGGTCCTTTGCCTCGGCTGTGCCAGGCGTAGAGGGTGTTCTTGGGCTTGCCCAGCCAGGCAGCGAGGTCATCGATGGTCAGTAGCGGATCGGGCCGCCATTCGGGGGCGGCCGAGCCGTTCATCGCCGGCCTAACGTGTTCGCCGAACCGGGTTGCTGGGGCGGTCCGGCGCGGTCGGCAGCGTTGCGGTGGCCAGTGGCGTCTGACGGCGCGGATCCGGGTGCGGGTGGGGGGTAGGGCGGGCATGGATCGGTTTTCCTTTCGGGATCCCAGCCGTGCCGGGACCTGGGGTCCGTGGCGCTGCCGCTGCCATGCGCGATCGCTAGATTTGTCTGCTGTGGACGTCTATCCACCCGTTGCGGCCCCAGGGTGTCAAGCCTGCCGTTGATCTCTGCGTAGGTGAGACTCTGCGGCATGTGAGGGCGGGCATCCTTACGCTGACCCTTCAGAACCTGGCGTGGATGAGGGGCGGCTGCGGAGCCTTCGCCCGATGGTGAGATTTGGCGTGAGTTCGTACGGAGCTCGGGCGCGTAGGAGCGTGTTGACCAGGCCGTAGCACTCGTTCGCCTGGTCTTGCCAAGTTCGATGCAGATTCGGAGATTCGCAAGCGTTCCCATGATGGGTGGCCTTTCGGTGAAGGTGAGGGTGCTCGGGTGGGCGCTGGCTGCGGCGCACGATCGGCGGGAGGGCCGGGTGCCAGCTAGCACTGGAGAATTGGGGAGTGCGAGACTGGTGTGCTGGCCGGACTTGCCGGCGTCAAGCCGAGATCCGGCTGACCAGGGCGCAGGCGTTGACGCCGCCCTTTCGCGTTCCTGAAGTCGCGGCACACGGTGGAGCACCACGCGTTGACGGCAGTGGCGATTGCGTGTTCGCAGGGTGAGGAGAACCGACCACGCGGGCACAAGATGCCCAGCTGCGGATCCCACCGTCGGAGCCGGGAGCCACGCAGCTGTTCGCCGTTGGGCCTGTCAAGGCTGGCGATATGCCGAGATCTCGCCCCGTCCGGCGCGCAACTACGCTGCGGCCCGGCCGCTGCCCGGAGTCGGGTTACGAGTCAACGAGGTACGCGGCCAGGATCTCGCTATCGAGGTACAGGCCGGAGTACACATGCAGGTACGCCAGAGAGAGCCTACGGAGATCGATGTACCCGGAAGGTCGACGACATCGGCCGAGCAAGTCTCCAAGTCGCACGGCGAGCCCAATCGCTGACTACACTCCGTCATTTCCTGGGCGAGGCGCGCTCGCACCGGATCGCGGCAGATGAGTGAACAGCTGCGCCTGACGAGTGGGGTGAGTGTGTAATCTGCCGGCCGTGGCGCGAAATGATCGTCAGGTGTTCCGATACCTGGTGGACTTTGGTGGCGGTGAACGAGACGTCGTGTCGTTACTCGAGCCTGACTGGGTGTTTCAGCATGGACTGCATCCGGAGGCGGTCATGGCGGTCGTGCGTGAGGGCGCGGACCCGGACGTGCTGGCGCCCGCCGACGTTCAGGAGAATGGCCCGTTCCTTCGGCTGTTGTCGAGGGTCGTCTTCGAGAACATTGACCAGTGCGGCTCACTTCGGCGAGAGGCGGAGATCCAGGGCAGCGGCTACGTCTTTCTACTGGACGAACGCACGCCCGGTCCTGGGGGACGGGTTAACCGGGACGACATCGTCGGTGCGGTTGAAGTCAGTAGCGGCGAGCCGGTGGCTGGTTCTTACCAGCACAATCCACGCCACCGCCTGTTCACAGCGGCCGGCTGGTTCCGGCTGCCGACAGAGATCGAGGCGGCGCTATATAGCCGGCTACGCGCTCGAGCCAACGATCAGCCGGCGTGAGGAGGATGCACTGTTCGCGGCGCGATCGGCCGTCCCAGCCCGGCGCCGGCGTCGCCTTCGGTGACGATCGCAGCGCGGCAGATCAGTGCGGGGCATCGAACGTCTTGGGGAAGAGCTGCATCGGTATGGGTTGCGGAAGGCCCCTGTCCCACCCTCGCCGTGGTGGATCTGCACTCGGTAGTGTGCCGTGCCCTGTGCGCCGTCACCTGTGTGCTGTGCTGGGCCTGCGTTGTGTGCTGGGGAGTCGAACCCCTGCGCCTGCCCGCGGCGCGCCAGGAGTGAACCGGATTACCCGCCGGCTCTCGGGTTCGTGCACGCCTCCACGTCGGCTACCTGCTCCGCAACTCCTCAGTCCAGCAGGCCGACCTACCAGTTCGTCCGTTGGATCACGGTGTCGACCTCGCGTAGTTGCCGGGCGAGGTCGTCGGCCTGGCTGCGCAGTTGCGCCACCGGCAGCGCCGGGATCATCTTCAGCTCCGACCGCAACTGCCGAAACCCGCGCTGGCCTTCTCCGGCTGCGGCATCGGCGGCAGACGTGACCAAGCTGTGCCGCACGCGCAACACGTCGCGGCGTGCCAGCGCGTCGGTGAGTGTGCCACCCTCAACATGCGTGGCGGCGTTCGTGCGGTTGATCCGCCGGATCAACGACTCCAGTTCCCCGAGCACCTCGCCCGCCTCCGCCAGTAGAGCCGCGGCGTCCTCAGCAGGCGTCTCACCCTCCTGGTATCGAGCACTGGCGACGATGCGGGCGCGGAGTTGTTCGGCGCGGCGCGCCGCATCTGCGCGCAGCGCAAGAGCCTCAGCGAGCTTCATGGGCACCAGTATGACCAGCGAAGATCACTGCCGCCTTCCAATTTTGCGGACCACGGCACGACGGAGCCGTAAGGACGGCACGCCGGTTGCGGCATGTGCGGATACCGGATCAAAGGCAGTCAGCCTGACCAGCCGGCATCCTACGATGCAGAGGATGATGCGGTTGTCGACCGCGCGGGTAGGACGGGGCAATGGCATGGAGCGAGGCTCCCGCGACGAGATGCTCGGCCGCCTGGCCGCGGCAGTCTGGTCCGTCACGGCTGCACACCCGACGCGAGTTGCCATCGACGGACCGCCCGCCGCCGGCAAGACCACGCTCGCCGACGAGCTGGCCGTCGTCTTGCGCGCACAGGGCCGGGACGTCATCCGGGCGACAATCGACGATTTCCTCTTCCCTCGGGCTCAGCGCTATCCGCGCGGCGAGTACTCGGCCGAAGGCTGCTACTTCGACACCCACGACCACGACGCGCTGAACCGGGTTCTGCTCGATCCACTCGGCCCGGACGGAGATCGACGCATCCAACTCGCCGTCTACGACCACACCTCGGACTCGGTCCTGTCCCCAGCGGTCATTACCGCGCCCCTCGACGCCGTGCTGGTCTTCGACGGCGTCTTCCTCATGCGTCCGGAACTGATAGACCGATGGGATCTGCGCATCTTCGTGTCGACCGCCCTCGACGCGACGGTGGATCGTGCCGTGATCCGAGAGAGCCGGGTGTCATCTCAGGCTGAGGTCGAACGTCGCTGGCGCGAGCGGTACATCCCCTCCCAAAAGTTTTACTTCACTACGGTCCGCCCGACCGATCACGCCGACATCATCCTGCACAACGACGAGCCCCAGCAGCCAGCATTGGCCGACCGAACACACGGCACGACGGAGCGTCCGACCCACCCCGGCGCCTTTCACGCAACGTGACGCCCGACCTGCGGCATGTCCGTGCGTTGTCGCCGCCCTACACTCCTTCCCGTTGCCGGCACATCGTCATGAAGGAGTGGCACGTGCGCTCGACGCTGACTCTCGCGGCGATCACGCTCGACTGCGCCGACCCCCTGGAGTTGGCCGCGTTCTACCAGCGGGCCACCGGACTCGCACTGCATCCCAAGTCCGACGACGAGTTCGCCGGGCTCACCCGTGAAGACGGGTTGTTCATCGGCTTCCAGCGAGTTAGCGACTACCAGCCACCACGCTGGCCGGAACAGAGTGTGCCCCAGCAAGCACACCTCGACTTCACAGTCGACGACATCAACGCAGCTGAGGCCATGCTCCTGGAGCTGGGTGCGGCAAAGCCCGAGCACCAGCCGGACGGAGATCGATTCCGGGTACTCACCGATCCGGCCGGGCACCCCTTCTGCCTAGTCCCGCGTCAGGACTGACGTCACCTTCAGCGACGATCGCTACGCGGCATGAGCGTGCACCGGATCTGCGCATCGCTCTCTCATACAGCCCATGAGCTGGACCCGACTGCTCCGAGCTCGACCCGTACGGCAGGGACGTCCAGGCTGAGCGTGCCACGGAAGCCGATCGCCGCGACAGTATCTAGTGATCCCGGCGGTCAGCTCTCTGGCGGCCTACTCACGCACGGTAGTTCAGGCTACGAGCAGGCGGAGACCGAGCTCTGCCGCGTCGAGGGCGACGAGGTCGCGGTTACGCTCGGCCCACCGGCCTGAGGAAAGATCTTCGCGAAGTGTGCTGACTGCCCGTTGCTCAGCCTGCTGCCCGACTCTGGTCCATACCGAAACCGCGCGGCGTACATGTTCGTCCAGATATGCCTCAGGCCGGCGCCAGTACGCCTCGAAGAAGCCGTCAGCGCAGTCCCACGGGACGAGCACCGGCTCCGCGCGTCCGCCGATCGCGCGGGTCAAGTCGGCCAAGGACGGCCAGCCGACGAGGAGGTCCGCGAACTCAGGTAAGTAGTCGCGGGTGAGCCAGAACCGCTGACGCCAACCCGTGTCATCGGCGTCGTACGTGAACACCACCACGCGGCGGGCCACACGCCGCATCTCACGCAGCCCGGCGACCGGATCCGGCCAGTGATGGACAGTGCTGACCGCCATCGCGGCGTCAAAGGACTGGTCGGCGAACGGCAGGCTCTCCGCAGCGGCGGCGACGCACGGTGCCGCGCCCACGGGACGCTGCGCCCGCATGACCGCCGACGGTTCCACCGCCGTGACATCGCGGTCGGGTGGTTCGTAGGAGCCGGTGCCAGCCCCGACGTTCAGTACCGTTCGTGCGTCCCCTAGCGCGTCCCAGATCCGCGCGGCGATCCGTGGCTCGGTGCGCCGCGTTGCGGGGTACGCGGACCCGATCGCGTCGTACAACTGCGCGCCGAACACTCTCAGCTGCTCCTCTGGCGTCGTCCTGATTCCCAATGCGCGGGCCTCCAGTTCCCTGTCGATGGCCGCCACCATCGCAGCAGCGCGGTCGCGCTGGTCCATCAACAGCCCGCGCAGCCTGCACAGGTGCGCAACCGCGTCGGTGGCCGGATCGCCAACCAGATCCGCGATCTCCCGCAACCCGAAACCGAGCCGCCGGTAGGCGAGCACCTCCCGGAGCCGCTCCACATCGCCTGCAGAGTAGGCCCGGTGCCCAGCCGCGGTCCGCGTGGACGGCTCCAAAAGGCCGATCTCGTCATAGTGATGCAGCGTGCGGACGCTGACGCCGGCCAACTCCGCCACACGCCCCACGGTCAGGTGCTCCTCCACACCACCGACTATCTGGCATAACGCCGCGTGAGGAACAAGCGCTTCACTGCTGAAATGATCGATCTTCCGCTCATCGGCAGAGCCGTGAAGGCGGCTACGTCCCGGAGGCCATGTACGCGGCGAGGATGTAGTTGGGGTGTCGGTCGAGGTTCTTGCGGGCGCGGTCGTAGCGCATGGTGGTGCGGGGGTCGGCGTGGCGAGCGGCGATCTGCACGTCGCGGAGGCTGACGCCGGCGTCGAGCATGGTGGTCACGAAGGTGTGGCGAAGCATGTGGGGGTGCATCCTCGGCATTCGGATCCCTGCCGCCTGGGCGAGGTGTTTGAGTCGGCGGGTGGCGGCGTGCCGGTCCATCCGCCGGCCGTGGGTGTTGCGCAGGATCGGCCCATTGGTGCGCTCATCGACGGCCCGGTCGATGGCTCGGGCGACTGCGGGTGGCAACGGGACGAGAACTACCTTGCCGCCCTTGCCACGCACGCGCAGGACACGGTGACCGTGTTCCTCACCCAGGTCGGCGATGTTCGACCCACAGGCTTCGAAGATCCGCAGCCCGAGCAGGCCCAAGAGCGCGACCAGGGCGAAGTCGTTCGGGTTCGAGGACTTCCGGGCTGTGGTGATCAGGGCTTCGAACTGCAGGTGACCCAGTCCGAGGGTCGGCGACTCGGCAGGCACCGTGGGTCGACGGACGTAGTCGGCTGGCGAGTGCTCCAGGATCGCGTCGATGACGCAGACCCGATAGAACCCGACCACCACCGACAGGCGCCGCGACACCGTCGAGGGCTGGTACCGGCGCACGTCCTGTAGCCAGCGCACGTACCGCTCGATGTCCACCCGCGCTGCAGCCAGCGGGTCAAGGCCGTGCTCGGTGCACCAACGGAGGAAGACTCGCAGGTCCGACTCGGTATGGACACGAGTCTGCCCACGGTACCGGCCCAGGAAGGCCGACACTGCAACGCGCAGAACGAGTTGATCGGAAGATTCGGCGCTGGAAGCGGAAGCAGAAGAGATAGTCATACATCACGGTGCGTCACCGCCGGCGACGAACACCAGCCCTCCCGAAGCGGCAGAAGCCTGCAGTCGGAGTTGGTTGATCGAGGCAAACAGCCAAACCCCCATGGATCGTCAGGACGGATGCCGCCGTCCGATCGACAAGCGATGGTGACGCGCTGATGATCTTTACAAGGCTCGAAAGCCGTGCGAGCGTCGGTCCGTGCTCCCCATTAGCCTTAGCAACTCCGCAGACGCATCACCGCAGGCTCCGCTCGGGGTCCTCGGGGTCCTCGGGGTCCTCGGGGTTCTGTTCCTTACGTTCGCCCTCGGAAACTTCGTCCTACGGCTGTGGGCCGAGCGTCGCCTACGAGCAGGCAGAACGCTGCCGGGACCATTCCGAGTACTTCGCCTGTTCGTCAACCACCCGAAGCTCTTCTTCGGTGCCCTGTGCACGCAGATCACGATCGGCGTCCTGCTGTTGGTCACCGCCGTTGTCACGACCGATCGTTGAAAGTCGGCTCTCCCATCGACCGTCTACGGCAGGACTCCCACAAGGGGGCGGTCTCCTCAGCGCGCCCGCCCGGCGGCAGATCTGGACGCCGAATGGGAGAATCGGACAGGTGGAAGTTCGCATCGCCGCCGTGCGTCAAGGTACGCCCACCATGGTCGAGGCCGTGTTGGCCGGCATTCGGTTGGATGCCGAATGGACTGGGCGTCCCGCCCTGCCGGGCGACGTCGTCGATGTCGAACTCGACATCGACGACGTGCTCAGATGGGGCGACACGATCGCGATGGCCAGCGCCGAGTCGGCGCTGCACGAAGGGCCTCGACTCCGCGGAACTGTCGAACACCACGAGCAACAAATCCTGACCCTACGGATCGCTGCCGGACTGCTGCAGGTCGAACTCGACGACGGCCCGGTCGCTATCCCGCCAGGCACGGCCGTTGTCGTCGTTGCCCAGCACCCCAAGCTGTACCCCACGGGAACATGAGCCCTGACGGGCTCCCCGATCCTGGCGGCCTTCGCATAGCTCGCGGCAGATCAGCGCGCCGGAAGCTGGCGGCCGCTTTGCTCAGTCAGCCGGTTCTCCTAAAGCGGCGAGGCCTGTGGGTGGGCGTCCGCTAACGTCTCAGGGCCCGGATGCTTACACCGATAAGAATATTGTGGCCCCGAAGGGATGCCTGTCGCCGTGAGGGTTGCACCGCAGATCGAACAGTGTGTCGCCGTCCAAAGATTATGGACATTGCGCGCAAAGCTCCGCGCCTCCGCATCGGAAAGCGTTTGTGCCCATTCGTTAAAGTGTGCACCAGCCGTATTGCGCAGGACATACAAGTCGTTAATGCGATTGGCTGGCTCTATTATATCCGACGGGAGGCTTGCCTTGCGTAAGGCGCTGTACACCGGTTGCCATATGCCCTCCAAGGTATAGCGATCTCCTTCCATGCGGGTCACGCTCACTCGCATAGAGGCCGACAAGATATCGGCGAGTTCCTCCAATGCCTTGCCGGCGTGGCCGACCAGTATGTCAGTCTCGGAGTTCTCGATTTGTTGCTCAAGTTGCGCTGGCGTACCCAAAAAGCCTTGACGGACCACTGGCCCACTCTCTGGCGACCAGGCGACCACACGTAGCGTCTTGAGGGGAAATCCCTGACGACGGGCCTTATCTTCGATCAGGCGGGCCCAGAGCCTGTCGTGTACCGTTATGACGAGCTGCCACTTCTTGAAGTTGCCGTCGAACATGTATGCGAGCACCGCGGTCCGATGAACCGTGTCGACGCTCTGCCATACGTCATCAAGCACGAGGACCGGCGCTTGTCCGCGTTTAGTGCAGGCGCGCGCCACCTCGAGCATGAGAAGCAACGCAAGTAGATCCAATGCCCCTTCGCTCAGAACCTGTCGAGGATCGACATGATTTCCTGGCGTCAAGGAGCAAGTGATATTCAGTTCCCCCTCCTCGTCGCCAACTGCGATAACGATTCCTAGAACATGCGGTAGCCCGGCGATATGCAGAAACGCGGCAGTGACCTCACTACTGATCTCAGCTAGCAGCGCCGGGAGTTCGCTTGCGACAACCGGCGGAAGCTCCCCCGGCGTTCCTCCCGCCGCCTGGGTGGCCGCCTCCAGCTGCTCTCGGAGGTCGTGCCTTGTTTCTAAATCCGCCGCAAGATCGGAGTTTGCCCGCTGGATATAATTCGGGAGGCTTCTGATCGCCTTCATCCTTTGTGGCGAAGATGCGCCATAAGGCGTCGATCCGGCCGCGGTCGCATAAGCCGGCCATTGACGGGCTCGCCATTGATAGAATGTGACGCGGTCGCTGACTGGAATGTCAGAAATGGGAACGTCGGCGGCGATGGCGAGGGCAATTTGCGATTTCAAGATCGCAGTCTCCGCGACGTCAACGGCCGCCGCCAGCCGCTCCGCCTCCAAAGCATGGTATCCAGCATGACGGTACTCTCGCCGGAGATAATCGAAGAAGAACCGCATTCGCTCTCGATCTTCGAGATTCCAAAACACATCGATATCTGCTCTGCTGATAGTCGCAGGCGCCAAATGGAAGCCAGGTACAATTTCTCGCCTCAAATGTTTGCCCAGGCTTGATGGCCGTGGTCGCCCCCTTTGATAACGCTTGCCGCCGACTTCGACGACGACGTTTGGCCGGCTCGCTAAATGCAGCAGGTCCCGAGCTTCTCGCTTGACTTTTGTGCCAGCATTCCCGCGCCGACTGACTCTACCCCGGAGTGCAAACTCTACAGCGTCCACGATGCTGGTTTTTCCCGTTCCATTGTCCCCTAGGATCAGGAGGCTCGTCGGCTTACCGTCTCGGGCAGCGAAATCGATAGTCAGGCAATCTGTGACGCCACGGAAAGACTGAATTTCAAGTGCCGAGATCTTCGTTGCAGCCAAACGCTGGGGCATCGTTGCAACATTCGGCTGGGCAGCGCCTAGGCGCTGGCTTGCTTCTCGATGTTGATTCGCCATCGTCGCATCGTATCCGTGCACCGCTACGCGGCGGAAGGTAAAGGTCTCCACCTTCGCCCCACTCTCAATAGCTTTGTGGATGCTCCTCATGGTCGGAAGATCAGCTTCCTGTGCCAGCAATGACGTCGTCGCGCGCTATCATCGGCATGAGCGCGCGCCTTTGCGTTCTGATCGAGGCTTGGACTGCGGTTCGGGCAGCCGTGGGTACCGTGAGTTGCTCGGGTGTAGGGCAGCCACCTGATGATGGTGGATCGAGGTGGCTGCCCGCAGGTGACGACGACTGGTCGTGTTAGACCGTGCGTCTACGTACCGCTGGGACCGTTACGATCGGTCCCTGAGCTGCGGGAATCTGGTTCGGATTCTGCCAAGTATGGTCCACCGGGGTTCGATCCCAGAGTGGTCCACCGGGGTTCGATCCCAGAGTGGTCCACCGGGGTTCGATCCCAGAGTGGTCCACCGGGGTTCGATCCCAGAGTGGTCCACCGGGGTTCGATCCCAGAGTGGTCCACCGGGGTTCGATCCCA
>NZ_SJJR01000040.1 GCF_004331455.1 Micromonospora zingiberis | reverse complement strand
GGCGCTGACGGTAGTGCCGAGGGCCCGGCTGACGGCGGCGCGACGCCCGGTCAGCACGACGGTGGCGCTGACGGTAGTGCCGAGGGCCCGGCTGACGGCGGCGCGACGCCCGGTCAGCACGACGGTGGCGCCGACGGCGCCGCCCGATAGCCGAGCACCATGACGCGACTCGACCCGCCGGGCGGCCAGCGCCGCCCGGCGGTTCCGTACCCGTCGGCACTGGCCCGCTGCGTCAGCGTGGAGCCGGCGAAGTTCGCCGCCGCCCACTGGGGACAGACGCCGCTGCTGTCCCGCGCCGACGAGCTGCCCAACCCGGCCGGCTTCACCGACCTGCTCAGCACCGCCGACGCCGACGAACTGCTCAGCCGGCGTGGTCTGCGTACCCCGTTCCTGCGGGTGGCCAAGGACGGCCAGGTGCTGCCGGCGGCGCGCTACACCGGCGGCGGTGGGGCCGGCGCCGAGATCGGCGACCAGGTCCTCGACGAGAAGATCCTGGAGCTGTACGCCGACGGCGCCACCCTGGTCCTCCAGGGCCTGCATCGCAACTGGCCGCCCTTGATCGACTTCACCGGCGAGCTGAGCCAGGCCGTGGGGCAGCCGTTGCAGGTCAACGCCTACCTCACCCCGCCCGGTAGCCAGGGCTTCGCCACCCACTACGACACCCACGACGTGTTCGTGCTGCAGGTCGACGGGCGCAAACACTGGCGGATCCACCCACCCGTGCTGACCGACCCGCTGGAACGCCAACCGTGGGGCGGCCGGGCCGACGAGGTCGCCGCCACCGCGCAGGGCCCGGCCGCCCTGGACGTGGTGCTCGAACCGGGCGACGCGCTCTACCTGCCCCGGGGCTGGCTGCACAGCGCCCAGGCGCAGGAGTCCAGTTCGCTGCACCTCACCGTCGGCATCCGCGCGCTGACCCGGTACGCGCTGGTCGAGGAGTTGCTCGCGCTGGCCACCGAGGACCGCCGACTGCGGGCCACCCTGCCCTTCGGCATCGACCTGGCCGACCCGGACGCCATCGAGCCGGAACTGACCGAAACCGTGGAGGCGCTGCGCGACTGGTTACTGCGCGCCGACCCGGCGGCGGTGGCGGGCCGGCTGCGCCAGCGCGCCTGGCCGGCGTCACGTCCCGCGCCGATCCGTCCCCTCGCGCAGGCCGCCGCGCTGGCCGCGTTGACCGCCGACAGTCAGGTCACCGTCCGTCCCGGCCTGCGCTGGCAGCTCACCACCGCCGGTGACCGGGTCACCCTGCACCTGTTCGACCGCACGATCACCCTGCCGGCGTACTGCGAACCCGCCGTCCGCGCCCTGCTCACCGGCGCGGTCACCCGCATCGGCGACCTGCCCGCCCTCGACACCGACGCCGACCGCCTCACCCTGACCCGCCGCCTCCTCCGCGAAGCAGCCCTGACCCCCGCCTAGGTTCTGTCGCCCGGATCTTGTTGGTCGGGGAGGGCGGGTAGGCCGATCGACGTTCGACGAGCCGAGCAAGGCGTGGAAGTGCGCACCGGGCATGTCGTACCTGGCCGCCTGGTCGCGCCAGCGCCAGCGCCTGGGCCTGGGCCGTTGAGGCCGCGTCCGACCTGGCTGCGTTGCTCGTCCACGCCGCGGTCCAACATCGCTGGTCGGCCTCCCGACCGACACCGCCGACCCTAGCCGCGGATCTTGGTACGAGACGGCCCTCATGGGGGAGGTTTCGTACCAAGATCCGCGAGACAGAACCTAACCCCTCCGCCCCTCCCTCCCCACGCTGTCCCGCCCCGCCCCTCCCTCCCCAGGTCTCCCTCCCGCGTCTCCCTCCCCACGTCTTCCTCCCACGTCTTCCTCCCGCGTCTTCCTCCCGCGTCTCCCTCCCCACGTCTTCCTTCCACGTCCCCCTCTCCGCGTTGATCTTGCACTTTCAGTCCTCCTTGCGTCCCGATAGGTCGCTTTTGCGGCGACAGAAAGTGCAAGATCGCCGCGGCCGCGGCCGCGGGCGCGGGCGCGGGCTGCGGAGCGGGGCGCAGGGCGGGCGGCACGGGCGCGGGCGCGAGGCGCGGGCGCGAGGCGGGGCATGGGGCAGCATGGGCGCGGGGCGCGGGGCGCGGGGCGCGGGGCGCGGGGCGCGGGGCGCGGGGCGCGGGGCAGCGCGGGCGCGGGGCGTGAGACGGGGCGCGGGGCGTGAGACGGGGCGCGGGGCGTGAGGTGCGGGGCGCGGAGGGCGGGGCGCGGGGCAGCGCGGGCGCGAGACGGGGCGCGAGACGGGCGCGGGGCGGCGGGGGCTGAGGTGCGCGGGGCGAGGGACAGGCGCGGGGGGCGCGGCGGGGGAGGGGGAAGGAGGGAGGGGGTTAGGTGGTGGTGAGGAGGAGGAGGGTGGTGGTTAGGCCGGCGGTGACGACGAGGAGGACGGGGCGGGGGGTGAGGGCGGCGTGTTGGCGGTCGGCGATCAGGCGGGCCGGGATCAGACCCAGTACCGGGCCGAGCAGCGTGATCACCAGGGCCAGCACCGGCAGGCCGACGGCCAGTTCGCCGTCACTGCGGTCGCCCAGGGCGCGGGCGCCGGCCCCCAGCGCGTACGCCAGCACGGCACCGCCCACCCCGCAGAGCAGCAGCAGCGGGTTGACGTTGCCCGGCAGGTCGCCCCGTTGCCGGGTACGGCGCAGCAGGTCCCGTACCCCCTCCAGGAGCGGCACCGGGTCGCCGGTGGCCTCCGGCGCGGGCGCCGGCGGCGTGCCGGCCCGTCGTCCGCCGCCGCCCAGCCGGGCGTTCAGCTCCTGCCACAGCATTCCGACCTCGGCGTCGACCCGCTCCTGTGCCTCCCGCGCGGCGGCCAGTTCCCGTTCGGCCCGGTTCACCTCGTCGGCCGACTCGGCGACGGCCCGGTCGGCCGCCGCGCACTGCTGTTCGTGCCAGGCGTGCGCCTCCGCCCGCTGCTCGTGCACCCGCGCGGTCAACTCGGCGAGCCGCCGCAGCTGAGCCGCGTACGTCTGGCTGGTAACCGGTTCGTTCACCGTGACGGTCCATAGGGGATGATGGTCTGCCCGGTGCGGTGTACCGCCCGGTCGAAGAAGAGCCCCCGCCACGGCCGGGGATACCAGTCCGGCCCGCCGGTGCCCGGGTACAGCGAGGAGCCGAGTTCCCCGCCGTGGGCGTCCAGCGCCACCCAGGCGCCGATCTGGTCGGTGCGGGCGGCCGGGCCGCCCAGGTCGGCGCGCATCCGGGCCACCCCACGCCACCACGCCAGCACATGGGTACGCCGTTCGGGGCCGTCGTGCAGGATCCGGCGCAGATGTTCGGCGCCGGTCGTTCGGCCGGTGCGGGCGGCGAGCGCGCCGGCCGCCGCGTCGACGGCGAACAGCAACAGGTAGTGCGGGCCGGCGTTGGTGCCCGCCGCACCCAGACCGTCGGCCGTCTCGGCCATCAGCTCGGCCACACTCTCCTCGTCGTACCAGGCGGCGTCGTCGGCGAGGTCCTCGTACAGCGCTCGGGCCGCCGGGTCGGCGTCCGGGTCGAGGCAGGCGATGGAGAACCGGGCACTGCCCGGGCGGTGCTGACGGGCCAGCGAGCGGGCCGCCGCGTCCAGCACCGCACACGCCTCGTCGACCCGGGTGCCGAGCACGGCCAGGTTCCGCCCGGGCGCCCGGGGCAACCGCAGCGCCGCCGACCGGGCCTGTACGTCGATGATCTCGCCGAGCAGCGCGACCGGGCCGCGCGGTGTGCCCACCTCCGGCGCCGTCAACGCCCGGAAGTCCGGCGCGTCGGCCAACCGGGGGATCGCGTCGCCGTCGAAGAGGCGAGCCGGTGCCGCCTCGGCCGGCCGCATCCGCCACAGCCGGTGTTGCAGCTCGCTCCAGGTTTCCCAGTCACTGGCCGACGGGATCCGGGCCACCTCGTTGCCCTCGGGCAGGCCCGACTCGGCGTTGACCACCGCGTGGAACTTCGGCAGCGACTGCGCGGCGTCGTTGCGTTCGGCCAGGATCCGCAGCGCCTTGGGCAGCGCGATCCGGAGCGTGAACTGGGCGACCAGCGCCGGGCGACCCCACAACGCCTCGATGCCGCGGACGTCCTGCGAGGCGAGCACCAGGTGGATGCCCTGCGAGCGGCCCCGCCGGGCCAGGTCCTCCAGCAGGTCGGCCGCCTCCCGGGCCACCGCGTCCCGCCCGGCCAGCAGCATCTGGAACTCGTCCACCACCGCGACGATCCGGGGCCAGTGGCCGGTCGGGTCCACCGCGCGCAGCTCGGCCAGCTTGGTGACCTCGTGTTTCTTCGCCGCGTCGGCGCGGCGGCGCAGTTCCTCGGCGAGGAACCGCAGCAGCGCCAGGCCGAACTCCCGGTCGGTGTTGACGTTGATGCCGACCAGCCGCATGTGCGGCAGCCAGCTCGGATCCCGCCGGCCCTGGGCGAACCGGGCGAAGGACACCCCCTCCTTGAAGTCCAGCAGATAGAACTCCAACTCGGCGGGGGAGTAGCGGGCGGCCAGCGCACCGATCCAGGCGAAGATCAGATTGGTCTTGCCGGTGCCGGAGGGCCCACCGATCAGCGCGTGTGGCGGATAGTCGCCGAGGTTGACCAGCACCGGTCGGCCGTTGGGTCCCTCGCCGATCGGCGCGGTCAGCCCGGTCGCCGAGTCCTCCCGCCACATCTGCTCCGGCGGAGGCAGCAGGTCGGTGAACGGGGTGGGAGCCGGGCCGGCACTGACCACCGAGGCGATCTCCCGACACGTCTCGGTGACCAGAGCGGCCGGCGGCGGTGGGTCCAGGCGTACCGGCAGGGTGCCGACGCGGGCGTCGGCACCGGTGACCTGCACGCGGGTGACCGTCGGATCGTCCGGCAGCGGCACACCCCGCACGATCAGGTGTACGCCGCACGCGGCGCCGGCCCGGACCACCCGGTCGAGTTGACCGCGCTCGTGCCGGGACAACTCGTCCCCGCCGAGCAGCACCGCCATCCGCCACGGCTCCGGCCGGCGGCCGGTCGCGGCGGCCAGTTCGCGCAGCGTGGCGTGCTCACCGGCGAGCACCGTCTCGTTGATCCGGCGGATCTGCTCCACCAGGTCGTCGAGGAGCCGGCCCAGCCCGCCGGGGCCGACGAAGGTGAGCAGCCCGGCGGTACCCAGCGGAGCGAAACCGGCCAGCCCGCCGCCCAGGCGATCCGGGTCGTAGCCGACCACCCGTACGCCGCCCGGCGCGGCCCGGCCGAGGCTACGCAGCAGCAGCGCGGACACCACCGCCGCGCAGCCCTCCGCGTCACCGTCGAGCGCCACGTGACCGCCGTCGAGCAGCGCCACCAGCGCCGGCACCGGCTCGGCGTCGGGCAGCCACACCGTACCGATGCGGGTGGCGCCGGGCGGTTCGGCCCGGCCGGCGGGGGTTGGCCGCCACACCGGCCACGGTGCCGAACCCGCCCCGGGCGCCTCCCGTGCCGCGGCCTCGGCCGCCTGCCGGGCCAGGGCCGCCAGCCGCGAGGCGTGCTGGGCGTCGATCTCGGCGAGGCGCCGGTCCCGTTCGGCACCCACCCGCTCGGGTACGCCGACGGCGGCCCGGCGTACGCGCACCGCCCGCTCCCGCGCGCTGGCCAGCGCGACCTGCGCGGCGGTCGACCGGTTCCGGGACGCGCCGAGGGCCTCGGCGAGCATCTCCCGGACCCGGGCGACCAGCTGGTTACGCCGGTCAGCCATCGATCCCGTGCCCGGGCCGGCCGTTCGATCCGGACCCGGTGGCGGGCCGCGTGGGTGGTCCGGCCCACGGTGCCTCGCGCCGGGTCGGCGCGCCGCCACCGGCTCCGCCGTTGTTGGTAGGGGGCCCCTTCACCTCACCCGGCGTTAACAGGGGGCCCTTGCTTTCCGGCAGGTCGCGGCCGAGGCGGGCGAGCAGGACGCCGGTGAGTACGCCGGCGGTGACGGCCGGGTCGGCGGCGTGCGGCTGCTCGTCCTCACCGCGACGCGGCGGGGGCATCCGGCAGACCCGGGTGAGCAGGGTGTCCAGCACCGGGGCGGGCAGGCCGGGCAGCAGGTCCCGGACCCGACCGTCCAACTCGCGGTGCAGCCGGGGCAGATCGTCGCCGCGCGGCGGGTGGCCGAGCAGTTCCCCGGCGAGGTTGCGCAGCAGCGGCGGCGCCACCGCGGCCAGGCCCATGCCGACGTCGGCGTGCGCCCCGCGCAGGTCCCGGTGCAGCCGGTCGCGGTCGCCGACGCGTACCCCGTGGACCACCCGGCGCAGCAGTTCCTGGGAGTCGGTGATCCGTTCGTCGGGCTGCTCGGCCGGGCCCTCGCGCCCACCGGTCAGCTCCGCCACCCGCACCGCCCACCAGCGGCGCAGCCGCACCTCGCCGGCCGGCTCGGGCGCGGCGGCCACCGGCTCGGCCGCACGGGGATCATCATGGGTGGGCCGGCGTTCCTGCTGCTGACCGGGCGGCGGTCCGCCGCCGTCGGGGGCCAGGCCGATCGCGGCCAGGTATCCGGTCAGCTGCTCCTGGGCCACCCGCAGCGCGTAGCCGGCGGTCTCGGCGTGCTCGGTGGCGGCGGACAGCTCCGGCACCCCCATCGGGTTGGCCGACTCCTGGCGTACCCAGCGCAGCCGTTCGGTGGCCAGGCCGAACTTCTCCCGCGCCTGCGCCAGCAGTCCCAACGGCAGTTCCTCGGCCGCGGCCCGGACCTGTGCGCCGACATCCTCGACGATGGACACGCCCCGCCCCTACAGCGTCGCGACGTACTGCTGGGCCTGCTCGACCGCGACGAGCGTCGCGGCGAGGCACTCCTCAAGCTCCTGACTCGCCTGGGTCAACGACGCCTGCGCCGCCTCGACGGTGGTGTGTCCGCTGCCCTCCAGCGCGCCGGCCAGGGTCTGCTGCGCCTCGGCCAGTTTCTCGCCAGCGGCCTGTACGGCGCTCTGGCCGTCACCGATCTGTTGGAGCGCTATGTCGATGGCTGCCTTGAGCTCGGCGACGCTCGCCACGCGGAACCTCCTGGGGGCGGGGAGGACTCCATTAGAGCCTATGCCGGTCGGGGAACGAACATCCGCCCTGTCAGTGTTCCTGGCACGTTGACCGGTTGTCGACCGCAGGAGACACGAGTCCGATTCGTGGGACCCGGGGTCGGAAGATCACCGCCAGTGATCAGGACGCGGGTGGCGGGGCCAGGTCAGGGCCGAAGCCAACGCGGCCCGTACACCTCCGCGCCGAGCCCGGTGACCCGCTCGCGCAGCGCCCGGTCGGCGGTGACGACCAGGCGCCGCCGATCGCCGGCCTCGGCGACCAGCTCGACCACCGCGTCGTCACCGGAGCCCGGGGCGGCCACCACCCGTACCCCGTCGATCCCGGGTACGTGCCGGGCCGCGCCCTCCACCACCAGCACCACCTCGACCGGCGGGGGCAGGTCCGGAGGAACGCCCTGCCCTCCCACCGGTGCCAGGGTGTCCCGCAGCCGGGCGGTGGCCCCGGCCCGGTCCCGCCACCAGCCGTCCGGGCGGGACCCGACCACGTTGGCGGCGTCCACGATGAGCAGCGGGGTGTCCATCCACCCAGCCTGCCATCCGGCCCGGCACCCGCCCTGACCGCCGCGCCGCCGCCGATCCCGTCGCCGTTCGGGCGTAGTGGCGGCAACCCGCCTCACCGGATACCGCCATTACGCCGGCATCGAGTCGATCAAGAGCGCCCCCCGACCACCCGGCCGGGCCTGCCGGTCGGTGGCGTTTGTCCGGCCGTGGTCCGGGTAGCCGGTGCCGACCGTCTCGCGCCCGACCGCGGAGGACAGAGATGATTGGACCCGGCGACTTCGGCTCTGACCCGTGGGACGAGTTCCTGGCCCGGTACTTCGGCCGGGGCGAGGGCGGGCGCCGGCCCGCGCACCGGGTCGACATCACCCGGCTGATGACCGCCGACGCCCGGGAGATGCTGGCCGATGCCGCGCGCCGGGCGGCCCAGAAGAAGAGCAACGACCTGGACACCGACCACCTGCTCTGGGCGGCCCTGCAACGCGAGCCGCTGCGGGACCTGGTGCGCCGCGCCGGTGCCGACCCGGACACCCTGGTCAACGCGTTGGGCGGGCGGGGCGACGGTGCCCCACACGGTGAGGTACCCCCGAACCTGTCGCTCACCCCGGCGGCCAAGCGGGCCCTGCTGGACGCCCACCAACTCTCCCGGGCGATGGGCGCGAACTACATCGGCCCGGAGCACATCCTGATGGCGCTGCCGCTGAACCCGGAGTCGCCGGCCGGCCGGATGCTCGCCGCCGGTCGGATCCAGCCGGAGTCGTTGCAGGCCGCCAACGCCGAGCGCGGGCCGATGGCCAACCCGCGCCCGGACCGCGGCACCCCCACCCTCGACCAGTACGGCCAGGACCTCACCGAGCTGGCCCGCAACGACCAGATCGACCCGGTGATCGGGCGGGCCGCCGAGATCGAGCAGGCGGTGGAGATCCTGTCCCGGCGGACCAAGAACAACCCGGTGCTGATCGGTGAGGCGGGTGTCGGCAAGACCGCGATCGTGGAGGGCCTGGCCGAGCGGATCTGCGACGGTGACGTGCCGCAGACCCTGCTCGGCAAGCGGGTGATCCAGCTCGACCTGGCCGGCCTGGTGGCCGGTACCCGCTACCGGGGCGACTTCGAGGAACGGCTGAAGAAGGTGATCGACGAGATCCGGGCGCACCGGGAGGAGCTGATCATCTTTCTGGACGAGATCCACACCCTGGTCGGCGCGGGCGGCGCCGGCAGCGAGGGCGGCATGGACGCCTCGAACATGCTCAAGCCGGCCCTGGCCCGGGGCGAGTTGCGGGTGATCGGCGCGACCACCCTCGACGAGTACCGCCGCAGCATCGAGAAGGACGCCGCGCTGGCCCGGCGTTTCCAACCGGTGTTCGTACCGGAGCCGACCGGCGAGGACACCGTGGCCATCCTGCGCGGCCTGCGGGACCGCTACGAGGCGCACCACCAGGTGCGTTTCACCGACGAGGCGCTGGTCGCCGCCGCCGAACTCTCCGACCGGTACATCACCGACCGCTACCTGCCGGACAAGGCGATCGACCTGATCGACCAGGCCGGCGCCCGGGTTCGGCTGCGGACCCGGACCCCCGCCGCTGACGTGCGGGACCTGGAACAGCAGCTCGACGAGGTACGCCGGGACAAGGAGCAGGCGGTCGCCGACGAGCAGTACGAACGCGCCTCCGCGCTGCGTGACCGGGTCGCCGAGCTGGAGGAGCAGGTGGGCCGGGCGCGTGGCGACGACGGCAGCGGCAGCCAGGTGCCGGAGGTGGGGCCGGACGAGATCGCCGAGGTGGTCTCCCGGGCCACCGGGATCCCGGCCAGCCAGCTCACCGAGGAGGAGCGGGACCGGCTGCTGCGGCTGGAGGGCCAGCTGCACGAGAAGGTCATCGGGCAGGACGACGCGGTGCGGGCGGTGGCCGAGGCGGTGCGCCGCTCCCGTACCGGACTGGCCGATCCGCACCGCCCGATGGGCAGCTTCCTGTTCCTCGGGCCCACCGGTGTCGGCAAGACCGAGCTGGGCCGGGCGCTGGCCGAGGCGCTGTTCGGCGAGGCGGACCGGATGGTCCGGGTGGACATGAGCGAGTTCCAGGAGCGGCACACCGTCAGCCGGCTGGTCGGCGCCCCACCCGGCTACGTCGGGTACGAGGAGGCCGGCCAGCTCACCGAGGCGGTGCGGCGTCGCCCGTACGCGGTGGTGCTGCTCGACGAGATCGAGAAGGCGCACCCCGACGTGTTCAACATCCTGTTGCAGGTGCTCGACGACGGGCGGCTCACCGACAGTCAGGGTCGGACGGTCAACTTCAAGAACACGGTTCTGATCATGACGAGCAACCTCGGCTCCGAGCTGATCACCGGTAGTCAGCGGGCCGTCGGCTTCGGCGCCGGCGAACCGGGCAGCAGCCAGGAGAGCGACGAGCTGCGGGACCGCCTGATGCGCCGGTTGCAGGAGAACTTCCGGCCGGAGTTCCTCAACCGGATCGACGAGGTGATCATTTTCCGCCGGCTGGAGGCCGAGCAGCTGCGCCAGATCACCGAACTGCTGCTGGAGGAGACCCGCCGCCGGCTGCACGCCCAGGACATCGAGGTGGAGTTCACCACGGCCGGCGTCGACTGGCTCGCCGAACACGGCTACCAGCCGGAGTTCGGCGCCCGGCCACTGCGCCGGGTCATCCAGCGGGAGGTGGACAACCACCTGTCCCGGATGCTGCTGGAACAGCAACTCTCCCCGGGCCAGCGGGTCACCGTCGACGCCCGCGACGGGCGCCTCAGCTTCGACGTGGCGGCCGGCGCCCGTGGCTACACCGCCGCCTCGACCACCCATCCCCGCTGACCGGCATGCCCGGAGACCCGGAGGGTACAGATGACCGAACCGGAGGAGACCCGCGACGAGGATCGCACCGACCCGATCGTGGCCCCGCCGACGGCGAACCCCGCCCGGGTACAGGTGCCGGCGGAGGGACCGGGTGGGCAGAGCGACGAGGGGCGCCCGGAAACACCCGGGTCGCCGCCCGGAGAGGAGGTCTGATGGTACGCGAACAGCGACTCGAACCCGAGGTGGAAGTGCTCTGGGACGACTTCCACGCCGAGGTCAACGTGCCGTCCGAACAGCTACGGCAGTGGCTGCTGACCCGTGGCTCCGGCGAGGAGGCGTTCGGCCCGAACCCGGACCTGGACCTGCCCGAACCGGGCCGGCAGATCCTCGCCGTGCTGCGCAAACGCAAGGTCGACCTGACCCCCGAGGACATCGAGGTGATGCGCGACGCCGTCGAGCGCATCCGGTCGCTGACCGCGGCCAAGCCCAACCGGGGCAACGCCGACGACGAGTGGCGGCACTCCCTGCTCGATCTCGGACACGACGTACTCGTCGAACGGTGAGACGGCACCCTCCGCCGCCGTCGCGGCCCCGGTCGGGCCGAGCCGGCGGCGGCTGGCGCTGCGGTGGGTCCGAAGTCCGCCCGGCCCGACCGGGGGACTCCGCACCCGCCCTACTCCGATTCCAGGCTGGCGATGGCCAGACCGGCGGCGTCCGCGGCGGCCTGCCGGTCGGCGCGGGTCTGTTCCTCCCGGGTCACCAGGTTGGCGTACTCGGTCAGGTCCGCCGGGTCCGGAACCTCCGGCAGTCGGCGCAGGAAGGCTTCCACGTCCCGCACGGCGGTGGTGTGCCGCGCGGCCGCCTCGCGCAGGACCTCACGGTCGTCGGCGGCGGGATAGAGGTCGGTCATAGCCGCCCTTTACCCACCGTCAGGCGGTTCGCACCCGTGGATCCGCGCCCACCGTCGCCGTCGCCCGCAATCCGAACGACGGATTGCGCAACAGCCAGGCGAGGTACGCCGGATGAGGCGCCAGGGAGTCGGTGTACGCCATCAGAGCCGTCTCCACCACCAGGTCGGCCACCCGGGCGGCGGGCGACTCGGGGTGCCAGCCCAACATCAGCCGCCAGCGCAGCGGCGTACCGGCCAACCGCCGGGTCACCAGCCCGGCCACCGGCCGGAACGTGGCCTGGCACAACGCCACCGCCGCACCGGCGTCCACCAGATCTATGCAGCCGCGGACGTCGGCCTCGTACAACTTGCGGGGGGTGAAGCCGGCGCGGGCACACGCGGCGGCGAAGCAGTCGCCGAAGCAGCCGTCGCCGGGCGCCGCCACCCACTGCTCGTGGCGCAGTTCGGCCAGCGCCACCTCGTCCCGATCGGCCAGCGCATGCGACTCCGGTAGCAACACCATGACCGGGTCGACGGCGACCTCCCGCCAACTCAGCCCGTAGTCCGCCGACGGGGTGGAGTCCCCGCACACGCCGGTCAACGCGTAGTCCAGCCGCCCACCGGTGACCAGTTGGGCCAGCTCGTCGACCGACCAGGACGCGTACGTGGTGATCTGGGCCTGGGGCTGCTCGGCGGCGAGCCGGTGCACCAGCCGGCCCAGGATCGGGCTGTTCACCCCACCGAACCGGTAGCGGCGTGGCGCGTCACCCGCGCCGGCCAACCGGGCCGCCTCGTCCTGGAGGCCCTTCATCGCCGGCAGCAGTACGCGGGCCCGGGCCAGCACCAACTCGCCGAGGGCGGTCGGCCGCGCCCCCCGGCGGTCCCGGTCGAACAGCGGCCCGCCCAGAGTCCGTTCGATGCGCTGAAGCTGGGCGGTCAGCGCCGGTTGGGCCAGGCCGAGCGTCGAGGCCGCCTTGGTCACGCTCCCCGTCTCCGCGATGGCGCAGACTACCCGCAGGTGGCGCAACTCCAGATTCATAGCGTGACGGTAGGGCCACCGAGCAGTTGGCGGAAGTGCCCGGACGGATCAACGACCATGAACCTGTCGTGGGCCGTTCAGCGTGGCGGCAGATCCTTCAGCTCGCTGAGCTGGGTGTGTCGGCCGGTGACCGCGTCCCGAAACTTGTCCACCAGCGCCACCGCCGGCTCGACGATCCGGTTCCACGGCGGGGTGTGCGGGATGCCCGGGTGCGGGCGGGTCGGTGCGGCCTCCTCGGCGATCTCCAGCCGGTTGCCGAGCCGGATCAACTCCTCCTCGCTGGCGGCGTCGCAGAGCCGCTGCACCAGCGCGTCCACCGCCACCACGTGCGCCTCGACCAGCTGGGCCACCATGGCCAGCCGGTCGTCGGTCAGCCCCCGCAGCGCCATCAGCAGGGCGGCGTCACCGGCCAACACCTCACCGACCGGCTCGTCGGCGTCGGTGAGCGCCTGCCGGACGGCGGGCAGCAGGTACTGCTCCTCGGCCGACAGGTGCCGGGACAGCGCGGCGATGAGGATCTCCCGCCCGTGCGCGGGATCCGGACCCGGTTCGACCAGCCGGTGCGTCAGGTCCAGCAACTGCTGGTGCTCCTCGGCGATGGTGGCGGCGATGCTGCGCCCGGCGGGCTGGTAGCCGTCGCCGGGGGTGGGCGGCAGCGGCGGCAGGTGAACGGACACAGGTCCCCTCCTCGGCGGGCGGGCGGAGCGCCGATGATATGGCAACCTCCGGGCGCCGCAGTACCCGCACCCGCCCGCCCCGAAACCGCCGTGGTGGGGAGGCGGACCGCGCGTGATCCGCCGGCTGGTATGAAGAGGCGATGACGAGTGACGCCGACCCCGCCTTCCCCGCACCGACCGACGAGGTCGTCGACCTCTGCCGGGACCTGCTGCGCATCGACACCACGAACACCGGCGACAACGTGACCAGCGCGGGGGAACGCCGCGCCGCCGAGTACGTGGCGGAGAAGCTGGCCGAGGTCGGCATCGAACCGGTGCTGCACGAGTCCGCCCCCGGCCGGGCCAACGTGATCGCCCGGATCCCCGGCACCGAGCCCAGCCGGGGCGCCCTGCTGGTGCACGGCCACCTGGACGTCGTGCCGGCCGACCCCGACGAGTGGTCGGTGCACCCGTTCGCCGGCGAACTGCGCGACGGCTACCTGTGGGGGCGGGGCGCCATCGACATGAAGGACTTCGACGCGATGGTGCTCGCGGTGGTACGCCACTGGCAGCGCACCGGCGTACGCCCACCCCGCGACATCGTGCTCGCGTACACCGCCGACGAGGAAGCGGGCAGCGACTACGGCGCGCACTACCTCGCCACCCGGCACCGGGAACTCTTCGACGGCTGCACCGAGGGCATCGGCGAGGTCGGCGGGTTCTCGTACACGGTGGACGAGAACCGGCGGCTCTACCTGATCGAAACCGCGCAGAAGGGCATCGACTGGCTACGCCTGCACGCCAAGGGGCGGCCCGGGCACGGGTCGATGATGCACGACGACAACGCCGTCACCGCGTTGGCCGAGGCGGTGGCCCGGATCGGTCAGCACCGCTTCCCGGTGGTGGTCACCGACACCGTACGGGCCTTCCTGGAGGAGGTCTCCGAGGTGCTCGGCATCGAGCTGGACCCGGAGGACCCGGAGACCGCGATCGCCAAGCTCGGCCCGATCGCCAACATCATCGGCGCCACCATCCGCAACACCGCCAACCCCACCCGGCTCGCCGCCGGCTACAAGGACAACGTCATCCCCGGCCGGGCCAGCGCCACCATCGACTGCCGCAGCCTGCCCGGACAGTCCGAACTGCTGGAGCGGCAGCTCCGCGAGCTGGTCGGCCCGGACATCGCGATCGAGTACGTCCAGCGCCAGCCGGCCCTGGAGACCACCTTCGACGGTGACCTGGTCGAAGCCATGTCCGCCGCGCTGCGCGCCGAGGACCCGGGGGCGCGGCCGGTGCCGTACATGCTCTCCGGCGGCACCGACGCGAAGGCCTTCTCACAACTGGGCATCCGCTGCTTCGGCTTCGCGCCGCTGCGGCTGCCGGCCGACCTGAACTTCTCCGCGTTGTTCCATGGCATCGACGAGCGGGTTCCGGTGGACGGACTACAGTTCGGCGTGCGGGTTCTCGACCGGTTCCTGCGTACCTGCTGATCCCGCGCCCGGCCCGGGCGTGGCATCTGAAGAAACTGCTTGAAAGGGACGTCTCATATGACCGACCAGCACGGTGAGCTGGATGCCGCTCTCGAGCGCGTGATCGAAGCGGCCCGTCACCACCTGGCCGCCGTCCGCGCCGCGCAGGGCCGCATCGACGACGACGACGTCTGGCGGGCGTACGTCGCGCTGAACAACGCGTCCTTCGCCTACGACGAGCAACTCATGGACGCCTTCGGCGAGGTCACCCCGTGGGACGTCGAGTCGATCGACCCGGACGAGGCCGACCAGCGCTTCGGCGCTGCCGAAGGGGTCGAGCCCACCGACCCGCACCCCCAGGTGATCTCGGTACGCCAGCGGCGCGACTACCGGGTGCCGAGCGTCTCCGCGCTGATCCGCGTCGCCGAGGCGGCCCGGCGTGAGGGCATCCCGGCCGACGAGGAGGTGCCGGCGGTGGAGGGGGTCGGCGAGGCGGTGCTGGAACTGCTGCAAAGCGGCGACGGCTCGCTCGGCGCGCTCGACGTGCCGGAACTGGAGCCGCTCGACGGCGTGGTGATGGTCAGCGAGGTCGGCACCCCGGTCGACCTGGAGTCCTTCGACGACGACGACCCGGTGGGCCCGTTCCAGCCAGCGGCCGACGACCGGCTGGTCGGCCGGCTCGACGAGCACCCGTTCCTGGAACTCGACGACGAGCACGACCACGCGCACTGAAGACGTCCCGGCCGGGCTGGCGGGCGAGCCGCCAGCCCGGTCAGTGTCTGGCGTGGTCCCTGTCGAGCTGAGGGCGGAAACGGATCGCCGCGACCCGGTCGGCGGCCCCGGCCCGGGTCCCGGCACACCCGTCACCCTCCCCGGGCCTGGACCGCGACGGCGGCCCGGGGGTCAGCGCGACCGGCTCAGTACGACAGGCCCGGTTGCGGGGTGTTGACTCGGCGGCGGCGCAGCATGACCTGCCGGGTGCCGTCGCGGAACAGTTGTACCCGGGCCAACTCCCACCCGGAGAACTCCGCCTGGATCGCCAACTGCGCCGCGGCGGTCAACCGGTCGACGTTCGGCGGCAACCGCAGCGGCGCGTATTCGTAGTCCATGAGACCTATGCTGCCCAGCCCAACCCCCTGGGCGCCACCCTCCACCGGGTGACCCCCACCGCGCGCCGCTCAGCTGTCGCGCTCGGGGTAACCGACCTCCAGCGCCGACACGTCGTCCAACGCCGTGGTGATCTCCTCGGGCAGGGTCATGCGCTCCACCTGCAGCGCGCCGAGCAGTTGCCCGCAGGTGCGGGCACCGAGGATCGGCGCGGTCACCCCGGGACGGTCCCGGATCCAGGCCAGCGCCACCTCCAGCGGTGACACCCCGAGGCCACTCGCGGCGGTGGCCACCGCCTCCACGATGCTGGAGCAGCGCGGCTCCAGATAGGTGGCGACGAACCGCTCGAAATGCGGCGACACCGCGCGGGAGTCCGCCGGTCGGCCATGCCGGTACTTACCGGTCAGCACCCCCCGACCCAGCGGCGACCAGGGCAGTACGCCCAACCCGAGCGCGTCGCAGGCCGGCAGCACCTCCCGTTCCACGCCCCGCTCCAGCAGCGAGTACTCCACCTGGGCGGCCACCACCGGGGCCCGTCCCGGCCAGGCCGCCTGCCAGGCCGCCGCCCGGGCCGTCTGCCAGCCGGAGAAGTTCGACACGCCGACGTAGCGGACCCGGCCACTGGCCACCGCGTGGTCCAACGCGGCGAGCGTCTCCTCCAACGGTGTCTGCGGGTCGTAGCCGTGCACCTGGAACAGATCGACGTGGTCGGTACCCAGCCGGCGCAGCGAGGCGTCCAGCGTACGCAGCAGGTGTCCCCGGGAGCCGTCCCGCCGCCGGCTGCCGCCGGGCCGCAGGCCGGCCTTGGTGGCGATCAGTAGTTCCTCGCGCGGCACCAGGCTGCCCAGCAGCGAGCCGATCACCGACTCGGCGTCGCCGTCGCCGTACACGTCGGCGGTGTCGATCAGGTTCCCGCCCGCGTCGAGGTAACTCTTCATTTGCGCGGCCGCATCGTCGGCGTCGGTGTCCCGGCCCCAGGTCATGGTGCCGAGCGCGAGCCGGGAAACCGCCAGCCCGCTTCGGCCGAGCGGTCGCTGTTGCATGGGTGAACCTTATTTCGAACCGGGCCGGACCGATATCCTCGCTCCTGTCGAGTCTGCCGGCGATTCGGGGTGAGCCGGTGATCGTCCCTACCGCTGGCATTGCGTAACCTGATGCGACTGCGGATGGGGGAGGACTCTGTGCGACTCGGGCTAAGCCTCGGATACCAGACGGCGTGGAGCACGCCGGCTGATCATCTGGCCCTGGCTCAGGAGGCGGACCGGCTCGGCTACTCGGTGGTGTGGGCGGCGGAGGCGTACGGCTCCGACTCGCCGAGCATGCTCGCCTGGATGGCCGGGCAGACCGAGCGGATCGACATCGGCAGCGCCGTGATGCAGATCCCCGCCCGTACACCGGCGATGACCGCGATGACGGCCGCCACCATCGACACGCTCTCCGGCGGCCGGTTCCGGCTCGGCCTGGGCGTCTCCGGCCCCCAGGTCTCCGAGGGCTGGCACGGCGTACGCTTCGGCAAGCCGTTGGCGCGCACCCGGGAGTACGTCGACATCGTCAAGCTCGCGGTGGCCCGCAAGGAGGTCACCTACGACGGCGAGTTCTACACCCTGCCGCTGCCCGACGGTCCGGGCAAGGCGCTGCGGCTCGGCTTCCATCCACCGCGCGAACACATCCCGATCTACCTGGCCGCGGTCGGTCCGAAGAACCTGGAACTGGCCGGCGAGATCGCCGACGGCTGGCTGGCCGTCTTCTACGCCCCCGAGTACGCCCAGGAGCAGCTCGCCCCGGTGACCGCCGGTCGGGCCAAGGCTGGCAAGGAACTGGCCGGCTTCGACGTGGTGCCGTCCGTGCCGGTCGTGGTCGGTGACGACGTCGACTCCTGCGCCGAACTGGTCCGCTGGTACGCCGCCCTGTACGTCGGCGGCATGGGCAGCCGGCAGCAGAACTTCTACAACCAGCTGGCCACCCGGATGGGGTACGGCGACGCCGCCCGCGAGGTGCAGGAGCTCTACCTGGCCAAGCGGCAGCGCGACGCCGCCGCGGCGGTGCCGCTGGAGTTCATCGACCGGACGTCGCTGCTCGGCCCGAAGGAACGCATCGCCGAGCGGATGCGCCAGTACGCCGAGGCCGGGGTGACCACCCTCTCGGTGACCCTCTTCGTCGCCGACCGCGACAGCGGGGTGCAGACCCTGCGTACCGTCGCCGAGGCTCTCGACCTCTCGGGAGTCGGGGAGTGACCTGGGTCGAAGCCATCGTCCTGGGCATCGTCCAGGGCCTGACCGAGTTCCTGCCGGTCAGCTCGTCGGGGCACCTGCGGATCACCTCGGCGATCTTCTTCGAGCGCGACGCCGGAGCCTCCTTCACCGCGGTCACCCAACTGGGCACCGAGGCGGCCGTCCTGCTCTACTTCGCCAAGGACATCTGGCGAATCGGCCGGACCTGGACCGTCGGCATCTGGGACAAGTCCGTCCGTTCCAGCCTCGACTACCGGATGGGCTGGTACGTGATCGTCGGCTCGATCCCGATCGGGGCGCTCGGTTTCCTGTTCAAGGACCAGATCCGGGAAACCGCCCGGAACCTGTGGGTGGTCGCCACCACCCTGATCGTGTTCGCCTTCGTACTCGCCTTCGCCGAGTACTGGGGCCGGCAGACCCGGACGCTCAAGGACTTCCGGATGCGCGACGGCGTGGTGATGGGTTTCGCCCAGGCGATGGCGCTCATCCCCGGTGTGTCCCGGTCCGGCGCGACGCTCACCTTCGGCCTCTTCCTCAACCTGACCCGGGAGACGGCGGCCCGCTACTCGTTCCTGCTGGCCATCCCGGCGGTGGTGATGTCCGGGGTGTTCAGCCTGGGTGACGTCTTCGAACCGGCGGCCCCCGGCACCTCGGTACCCTCCGTGGCGCAGATGGTCGTCGCCACCCTCATCGCCTTCGGCGTCGGCTACGCGGCCATCGCCTGGCTGCTGCGCTACGTCGCACACCACACCCTGTACGTCTTCGTGCTCTACCGGGTGGCGGTCGGCACCCTCGTCTTCGCCCTCCTCCTCACCGGCACCATCAGCGCCACCTGAGCTTGAAAGGAAGGGCACCTTATTAACGCCTCAGGTAGAGGAAGGGTCCCTTCCTAACATCCCGGCCTGCCGAGGGCGGGAGTGGAGACGACGTTGGCCGGCACCCGGGTTCGGGTGCCGGCCAACGGTTTATTGCTCCCCCTGTGAAGGAATGTCAGCTGTTCCAGTGCTGGGTGACCAGGTCGGCGGCCTGCTGCTCCCACTGGGC
>NZ_SJJR01000004.1 GCF_004331455.1 Micromonospora zingiberis | reverse complement strand
GGGGCAGTGAGGGAAGGGTGGGGGGGGGGTGGGGGGGGGGTGAGGGGGGGGGGGGGGGGGGGGGGGGGGGGGGGGGAGGGGGGGGGGGAGGGGGGGTGGGGGGGGGTCCGGCAGAATTGGGGCGACCGAAGCCGACGTCACAGGAGAAATCGCATGAACCAGGCAGCGAGCAAGCCCGAGATCGGTCCGATCGAGGGAGCCCCGCCGGCCGACCTCGTGATCGAGGACATCACCGTCGGAGCGGGGCCGGAGGCCGAGCCCGGCCAGGTGGCCCGGGTCCACTACGTCGGGGTTTCCCACTCCACCGGTGCCGAGTTCGACGCGTCCTGGAACCGAGGCGAGGCGTTCGAGTTCCCGCTCGGCGGTGGGCGGGTCATCTCCGGGTGGGACCAGGGTGTGGTGGGGATGCGGGTCGGCGGCCGGCGCAAGCTGACCATCCCGCCGCACCTCGGCTACGGCAGCCGTGGCGCCGGCGGGGTCATCAAGCCCAACGAGACCCTGGTCTTCGTGGTCGACCTGCTCGGCGTCCGCTGACCAGCGCGTCCGGCGCCGGCCCCCGTGCCCGGCGCCGGACGCGTCCGCGACGGGTCACCACGGACCCGTCGTCACACCCCCGCGAGCATCCGTTCGGGAGCCGCCTCGATGATCGGGATGACCCGGCGCAGGCCGGTGGCGCGCAGCACCCGGTCCACCATCGGCGGCGGGTCCACCAGCACCAGTTCGCCGCCCTGGGCCCGCACCCGCAGTCGCGCCGCGACCAGGGCGCGCACTCCCGCTGCGGAGAGCAGCCGCACCTCGGAGAGATCGACTCGCAGCTCCGGACGCGCCGGTGCCGCCCAGAGCGCGGCCCGCAACGCCGCCACGGTGGCGATGTCGATCACACCGGCCGCGTGGATGCACACCGCGTCGTCCGACACCGTGGTCTCGACGTGGAACCGCTCCTCGCGCTCTCGCATGAGACGAACCTATCGGTCGGGACCGACACTTCCACCCTGCCGAGAGATGGTTCCGGGTAGACCCAGGGCATGACCCACCGGCCCTCCCGAGTCAGCCCTAGGGAGGATCCCCCGGCGTCGTACGCCGTCCGGCTCACCCTCCCCGGACCGCATAACGGACATCCCGGGCCGGCCCGGGATGGGCCGGCCCGGTGCGTACGGTGTGGTCAGCCGCCACTGGCGGACGGGGCCGGCTCCGGCGAGCCCCCGGCCACCGCCCCGGGATCGGGCGCCTGGGTCGGCGTGGGCTGCAACCCGGCCGGAACCGGCAGGGCGCTGCCCTTGGTGAACTGCTCCCAGCTCACGTTCCAGGCGGTCCAGCCGTTGCCCTCGTCGAGTTCGACCTCGGTGCCCTTCACCGTCACGAGATCGCCGACCTGGGTGATGCCCATCAGCCAGTCGGCGTTGGCCGCGGAGAGGTTGGTGCAGCCGTGCGACACGTTGGTGTATCCCTGGTCCCCCTCCGACCACGGTGCACCGTGGATGAACTCCCCTCGCCAGGTGAGTCGCTGGGCATCCTCGACGTCGACGACGTACGGGTCGGCCGAGCCCCGCGTATCGAACGTGGTGAACTCGTGCTTCTCCATAATCACCATCTTGCCGCTGGAGGTCGGGGTGCTCGGCTTACCGAGACTGACCGGCAGCTTGCGCAGCAGTTTCCCATCCTGGAACACCGACATCTGCTTGCTGGCACTGTCGATCTCCAACTGCACCTGTCGACCGATCTTCGAGGTGGCCCGCTTGTCCGCGTCACCGACGTACTCCTTGCCGATGGGCAGGCCCTCCAGCGCCGAACGGACGTTGATCGTCGTTCCCGGCCGCCAGAAGTCGGGCGCCCGGTAATAGGCCTGACTTCCGTCGGACACCCACGACCAGGCGCCCGGCTGCGGCGGATCCGTCTTTACGAACAATCGGCGCTGCACATCCGCCCGCGCCTCTTTCGGAATTGGCGGGTCGAACGCGACGGTTACCGGCATCGCGGTGCCGTACGTCCGATTCCCGGCGAAATACAGCACGCTGGTGATGGCCGGTTTCGACGATTTCGGCTGGGTCGTGAATGTGGTCTTGCGAGTGATCGTGCCGCCCGAGTCGCCGGTCACGGTCACCTCTGCCGTGTAGGTCCGCTTCGGCGCCAACGGCTTGCTCGGGACCCAGCCGCTGCCGTCCTCGCGCGGCTCCGCCTCGACCGTACCGCCCTTGTCGTCGGTGATCCGGACGGCGGTGACCCGACCGTGTTTCACGTTGGTGCCGATCTCGCCGCTGATCGGCACGTCACGGGTACCTTCGGCCGGAGTCACGACCAACTCCGGGTTGGTCCGCGCCCCGGCGTTCTGGCCGGCCTTGCGGTCACCGGTACATGCCCCCAACGCCAACGGTGCCGCTGCGACGGTCACCGCGAACAGCGTCAGTCGCCGCCTCAACATCATGATGCGTCCCCCCGTTTATTACTTCCTCCTCCGCCACATTCTCCCTGCCAGACACCGACGGTTTCGCAATTTCGGAAAGCGCGGTGAACAGCCCCGCCCGGACGCTTTCACGAATTCCACCCCACGACGGGCGCCGGCTCCCCGGTGGCGCGCAACGGGCGGTAGCCGGCCGGCTGCGGCGAATGTGCCCGGTCGGACCGCCCGCCCGCTGTCGGCGCCCCGGAAGCCGAACGCGCCCGGCGTCCCCCTGACGGGGGATGCCGGGCGCGGTGGACGGAAATCGCCTCAGACGGCGGCGATGAGCACCTCCGGCCGTTCGACACAGTCGGCGACATGCCGCAGGAAGCCCCCGGCCACCCCGCCGTCGCAGACCCGGTGGTCGAAGGTGAGGCTGAGCTGGGTCACCTTACGCACCGCGAGCTGACCGTCGACCACCCACGGCTTGTCGACGATGCGACCCACGCCGAGCAACGCCGCCTCCGGGTGGTTGATGATCGGGGTGGAGCCGTCGACACCGAACACGCCGTAGTTGTTCAGCGTGAAGGTGCCGCCGGTGAGCCGGGCCGGTGGCAGCTCGCCGGCGCGGGCCGCCTTCGTGGTGGCCGCCAGTTCGGCAGCCAGCTCCACAGTGGTCAGACGGTCGGCGTCGCGCAACACCGGTACCACCAGACCACGGTCGGTCTGGGCGGCGATGCCCAGGTGCACCCCGGCGGACTGGACGATGCGCTGCCCCTCGGTGTCGACCCGGGCGTTGAGCTGCGGGTAGCGCCGCAGTCCGGACAGGCAGATGCGGGCGAGCAGGGCGAGGATGCTCACCGGCTGGTCGGGATGGGCGGCGTTGATCGCGGCCCGGGTCCCCAGCAGGGCGGTGGCGTCGGCGTCCACCCAGATGGTCACCTCGGGAATCTCCCGACGACTGCGGGAGAGCTTGTCGGCGATCGCCCTGCGGATGCCGGTCAGCGGGATGACCGTGTCCCCCGCGCCGGTCGACGCCAGTCCGACGTGCGCCGCCAGCTGGTCGACCTGCCCGACACCTACGGTGCCTTCGGTGGCCGAGGTCGCGGCGTCGGCGGCGGCCTCCACATCGGCCCGCCGGACCACGCCGCCGGGACCGGTGCCGCGTACCGTGGCCAGGTCCACCCCACGCTCGCGGGCCAACCGTCGCACGATCGGCGAGATGACCAGGGCCGCGACCGGTCGCGTCGGCGCCGTAGCGGCCGAGGCCACCGCCGCCGGCACGACCGCCGCCGGGGCCGGCACCGCTGTTGGGGCCGGCACCGCTGTTGGGGCCGGCACCGCTGCCGGGACCGACACCGCTGCCGGGGCGGAGGTGTGCGCGCCGGGCCGGAGGCGGCGGCGTCGGCTGGACCGGCCGTGCCCGGTGCCGTAGCCGATGAGGACGTTGCCGGAGCCGGCCCGTTCCTCCTCCCGGTAGACGGCGTGCCCGGCCGGTTCGGCGCCGCCGGGGGCGGCCACGGTGATCAGCGGCTGGCCGACCGGGCGTACCTCACCCTCCGCGCCGTGCAGCGCGACGACCCGGCCGGCGTACGGACAGGGCACGTCCACCACGGCCTTGGCGGTCTCGACCTCGACCACGGTCTGGTCGATGGTGACGACGTCGCCCACCGCGACCCGCCACTGCACGATCTCCGCCTCGGTCAGGCCCTCGCCGAGGTCGGGCAGAAGGAAAACCTGCTCGCTCATGCCGACACCCCGTCGGTCAGCCAGCGTGCGTCCGGCTGGTCGTCCCACTGGAGTCGGGCCACGGCGTCGAGCACCCGGTCGACCGAGGGCAGGTGGGTGTGCTCCAGCATCGGCGCCGGGTACGGGATGTCCAGGCCGGAGACCCGCAGCACCGGGGCGTGCAGGGCGTGGAAGCAGCGTTCCTGCACCCGGGCGGCGATCTCCGCGCCCACCCCGGCGAAGCCCTGCGCCTCCTGGATCACCACACAGCGGCCGGTACGGCGCACCGAGGCGGTGACGGTGGCGTCGTCGAACGGCACGATGGTGCGTACGTCGACCACCTCCAGGTCCCAGCCCTCCTCCCGGGCGGCCTCGGCGGCCTCCAGCGCGACCGGCACCGCCGGGCCGTACGCGACCAGGGTGGCGTCGCGTCCGGGCCGGCGGACGACCGCCCGGCCGAACGACTCGGTACGGGTCGACAGGTCCGCGTCACCGCTGGCGAAGTAGAGCTTCTTCGGCTCCATGAAGACCACCGGGTCGGGGTCGTCGATCGCCTCGCGCAGCAGCGAGTACGCGTCGGCGACCGTCGCCGGGGTGACCACCTTCAGCCCCGGGGTGTGCGCGTAGTACGCCTCGGAGGAGTCGCAGTGGTGCTCGACGCCACCGATGCCCCCGGCGTACGGGACCCGGATCACCATCGGCACGCTGAGCGCGCCCCGGGTGCGGTTGCGCAGCTTCGCCACGTGCGAGGCGATCTGCTCGAAGGCCGGGTACGCGAACGCGTCGAACTGCATCTCGACCACCGGGCGCAGCCCGGACATGGCCAGCCCGACGGCGAAGCCGACGATGCCGGCCTCGGCCAGCGGGGTGTCGAAGCAGCGCTTGTCGCCGAAGCGGGCCTGTAGGCCGTCGGTGATCCGGAAGACGCCACCCAGTTGCCCGACGTCCTCGCCGAAGACGACGACCCGCTCGTCGTCGAGCATCGCGTCGGCGAGCGCGGCGTTGAGGGCCTTCGCCATGGTCATGGTGGCCATCAGGCGTCCTCCTCCTGCGCCGCGGCCAGTTCGGCGCGGACCTGTTCCCGCTGCTCGACCAGTTGCGCGGTGGGCTGTGCGTAGACGTGCTCGAAGAGGCTCAGCGGGTCGACCGTGGGCTGGGCGTTCATCCGTTCGCGCAGCCGCGCGGCGTACGCCTCGGCCTGCTCGGCGATCTCGGCGACGGCCGCGTCGTCGAGCACGTCCCGGGCGCGCAGGTAGGTCTCCAGCCGGGCGATCGGGTCCCGGTCGCGCCACGCCTCGACCTCGTCGGCGTCGCGGTAGCGGGTCTGGTCGTCGGCGTTGGTGTGCGGCTCCATCCGGTAGGTGTGCGCCTCCACCAGGTACGGCCCCTTGCCGGCGCGGGCGTGCGCGACGGCCCGGTTGAGCACGGCCAGCACCGCGACCGGATCGTTGCCGTCGACCTGCTCGCTGGGTACGCCGTAGCCGACGCCCTTGTACGCCAGCGACGGGGCGGCGGTCTGCCGGGACAGCGGGACGCTGATCGCGTACCGGTTGTTCTGCACGAAGTAGACGACCGGTGCCTTGAACACGGCGGCGAAGTTGACGCCCTCGTGGAAGTCGCCCTCGCTGGTGGCGCCGTCGCCGATGTAGACCAGCGCGACGGTGTCGCGGCCCTGGTACGACTCGCCGTAGGCCAGTCCGGCGGCGTGCACGCACTGGGTGGCGAGCGGGGTGCACTGCGGGGCGGTACGCCGCGCGGCGGAGTCGTACCCGCAGTGCCAGTCCCCGCGCAGCAGGGTGAGCACCTCGACCGGGTCGATGCCACGGGCGGTCAGCGCCATCGACTCACGATAGGTGGGGAAGACCCAGTCGTCGTCGCGCAGCGCGAGGACGCCGCCGACCTGGCACGCCTCCTGACCTCGGGAGGACGGATAGACGGCCAACCGGCCCTGCTTGGTCAGGGCGGTGGCCTGCGCGTCGAAGCGTCGGCCGACGATCATCCGCCGGTACATCTCGCGCAGTGCCTCGACGGGTGGCTCGGGATAGTCGGCGCGGGGCGGCAGCGGCGTGCCGTCCGAGTTGAGCAACCGGACCGGTTCGGCCTGGGGCATCAGACCGGCGGCCGGGTCCGGCGCCGCCGGGGTGGCCGGTCGGCGCTTTCGCGGGGATGCCCTGCGCGCCGCCTGGGGGGTGGTCGTCACGGCGGAACCTCCTGGACGTGTGGTGGCCCTATGCTCCTGTGGTCGGATGATTGACTCAAGATGCCCGATGAACGCGGGATGAATGGCACTGGAGGGAGGCCGGGATGGGCCAGGAGACCGTCAACGGGCCGGTCCCGACGGGCGGCGCGGGACGATCGGCACCGGCGCTGGACGAGGTGGACCGGCGGCTGCTCGACGAGTTGACCCGGGACGGGCGGATCTCCATCCGTACGCTCGCCGAGCGGGTGCACGTGTCGCGGACCAACGCGTACGCCCGGGTGGAGCGGCTGGTCCGGGACGGGGTGATCACCGGGTTCGCCGCGCGGGTCGCCCCGGAGCCGGCGGGGTTGGGCACGTCGGCGTACATCGCGTTGACCATCCGGCAGGACACCTGGCGGGAGGTGTCGGCGGAGCTGGTCCGGGTGCGCTACGTCGAGCACGTGGCGCTGCTCAGCGGCGAGCACGACGTACTGGCCCTGGTCCGTGCGCCGGACAACGCCACGCTGCGGGACGTGGTGTTGGACCGGGTACAGCGCATCGCCGGGGTGCTGTCCACCCGCAGCTGGCTGGTCTTCGAGGAGTACGACGGGGCCAACAGCCCCTGGTCGTAGCGCGGCTCAGCGCTCGGGTGGGGCCGCCAGGCCCTCCCGGTCGGCCAACTCCAGCAGCGGCTCCAGCGAGAAGCGGGGGCCGTCCAGCCCCGCGTGCGGATCGCCCCGCTCGGCGAACCGGCCCGGCATGCTCACCACGTCGAAGTCCTCCGGCCGGGCGTCGTCCAGCTCGGCCCAGTCCAGCGGCGCGGAGACCAACGCCTCCGGGCTCGGCCGGATCGAGTACGCCGAGGTCATCGTGTGATCGCGGGCCATCTGGTTGTAGTCGACGAAGACCGGCCGGTCCCGCTGCTCGCGCCACCAGGTGGTGGTGACCAGGTCCGGTCGGCGCCGTTGCAGCTCGCGGCCCAACGCCAGCACCGCGCGCCGGCAGTCGCCGAAGCTCCACCGTGGCTCGATCGAGACGTAGACGTGCAGGCCACGACCGCCGGTGGTCTTGGGGTAGCCGGTCAGGCCCAGCTCGTCGAGGAAGCCACGCACCTCGTGCGCCACCGGTACCACCTGGTCGAACCCGACGCCGGGCAGCGGATCCAGGTCGATGCGCAGCTGGTCGGGCCGTTCGACGTCGGCGCGGCTCACCGGCCACGGGTGGAACCGCAGGGTGCCCAGGTTGACCGCCCAGATCACCACCGCCAACTCCCCCGGTGCGACCTCGTCGGCCGTCCGGCCGCTGGGAAAGGTGATGTGCGCGGTGCCCACCCAGTCGGGCGCGCCCGCCGGCACCCGCTTCTGGTAGAAGGCGTCGCCCCGACTGTCCTGGCGGGTGGCGATGGTGGCCCCCGCGAAGACCCCCCGGGGCCACCGCTCCAGCATGGTCGGCCGGTCCCGCAGCGCCCGCAGGATGCCGTCGCCCACGGCCAGGAAGTAGCGCACCACGTCCAGCTTGGTCAGCCCGCGCTGCGGGAAGTACGGCTTGTCCGGGCTGGACACGCGGACCAGCCGCTGCCCCACCTGGATCTCCTCGGCCGTGGTCGCCACGTCACCGAGGGTACGACGCGACGACCGGTCCGGGCGGATTACCGCCCGCGCGGGGCGAGCGGATCTCCGCGCCGCGGGCCCGAGTGCGGCCCAGCGGTGGACCGGGTCGGTTTTCCCACCCGGTCCACCGTGGCGGCCCAGCTCAGCCGTTTTCCCGCTGAAGACGCGCCATCAGTAGCTGTTTGCCCTGTTCACCCGCCTTGCGGTTGTTCTCCTGAACCTTGCGGAACCAGGTGGCGAGTTCCGAGTCGCCCCGCGCGTCGGCGTCGGCGATGTACGTCTCCAGCCGCCAGATGTGTTCCAGCGACATCTGTAGCGCGTGGATCAGGTCGTAGTTCTTGTCCTTCACCGGGCTGGCCGGTTCCTTCACCATCGTGGCCATGCTCCACCTCCAGGTAGGCACCTCGGAACCGTTCGCGTACCCCTGACCGTGGCCAGCACACCCCCGCTGGTCGGCTCTGACACCCGCCGCCTGGTCGCGTCCGGGTGTGTAACGCCACAAATCGGCGGGGCGCTGCTGGTCGTGAGGGCGGGCAACCTGCCCGCCACCGCTGAGCCGCCTGCCACGAGGGGCGCCGCCCAGCGGGTTACACCCCTGGGGAGTCTGCGTGAAGAAGCTCCATCGCAAGGCATTCGCCACGGCGGCCGCCGTGGCACTCGGCGCCGGCGTCGCCGGCGTCGCCACCACCCCGGCCACCGCCTCGGCCACTGGTCCCGAGTCCACGTTCCTGGTGCTCGCGCCGCAGGGCGGCACGGTCGACCGGGCGGTGGCCCGGGTCGCCGCCGCCGACGGCCGGGTGCTTGCCGACTACCGTCAGATCGGCGTACTCGTCGTCCGCTCGGCCAACCCGGACTTCGTCGTCGACGTGGCCGGCGCGGGAGTCGAGTCCGTGGCGTCGACCGCCGGCCTGGGCAGCGTCCTGAACGAGGGCGACACCGTCGAGCTGACCGAGGCCGAGTTGGCCGAAGCGGTCGGCGACCCGACGGGCGAGCCGCTGTTCGGCCAGCAGTGGGACATGCCGATGATCGACGTGCCGCGGGCCCACGCGGTCACCACCGGCAGCGCCGACGTGGTGGTGGGCGTCCTGGACAGCGGGATCTCCAGCAGCCACCCCGATCTGACGACCCAGATCGCCCGGGACCAGAGCGCCTCCTGCATCGGTGGGGTCGCCGACACCACCGAGGCGGCGTGGAACCCCACCACCTCCGACCACGGCACCCACGTGGCCGGCACCATCGCCGCCGCCCTCAACGGCGTCGGCGTCGCCGGGGTGGCCCCGGGGGTCCGGGTGGCCGCGGTGAAGGTCGTCGACAACGAGGGCTACATCTACCCGGAGGCCGCGGTCTGTGGCTTCATGTGGGCGGCCGAGCACGGGATGCGGCTGACCAACAACAGCTACTACATCGACCCGTGGGAGCTGAACTGCCGTAACGACGCGCGGCAGCGCCCGGTGTGGCAGGCCGTGCAGCGGGCCATCCGCTACTCGCAGGGCAAGGGCGTGCTGACCGTGGCCTCGGCCGGCAACTCCAACTACGACCTGGCGCACAAGTTCACCGACTCGGGCAGCCCGAACAACGGCACGCCCGAGGTACGCGAGATCAACGGTGCCTGTCTCGTGCTGCCCGCCCAGGCGCCGGGCGTGGTGACCGTCGCCGCGGTCGGGCCGACCGGACAGAAGAGCTACTACTCCTCGTACGGTCAGGGTGTCGTCGACGTGACCGCGCCCGGCGGGGACAGCCGGATCCGCACCCAGGGTCGGACCTCGACGACCGTCGACGCGATCCTGTCGACCACCTTCAACACGGTGACCCGGACCAACGGTTGGGGTTGGAAGCAGGGCACCTCGATGTCCGGTCCGCACGCCACCGGCGTCGCCGCGCTGGCCCTGTCCGCCCACCCCGGCATGACCGCCGGGCAGCTCTCGGCGTTCCTGGAGCGTACCGCCGTGTCGCAGCCCTGCCCGGCGGGCGTGTACGACCCGGTGCCGCTGCTGCCGAGCACGGCCGACTACACGGCCACCTGCCAGGGTGGCGCGCGTAACGGCTTCTACGGCGCCGGCATGGTCAACGCGTACAACGTGGTGAAGTGACCGCATCGGCGGGGTCCGGCGCAGACCCGCCGGACCCCGCCGGTGGTGGGCGTCGCACCCGGTAGGATCTGCGAGGGCCGTGACTGGCGCGTGGGGATGGAGCACCATCGGGAAGCGGCCCCGTCACGAGGACGCACGCCGAGCGCCTGGGCCTTCCGCACATCTTCAGGAGGTCGCATGTCGCCCAACGCCGAGTCCACCGCCTTCCGCAGCGCACTCGAAGTCATCCGCGCCGTCGAGCCGCGGGTCGCCGACGCGATCGGCGCGGAGCTGGCCGACCAGCGCGAGTCGCTCAAGCTGATCGCCAGCGAGAACTACGCCTCGCCGGCCACCCTGCTGGCGATGGGCAACTGGTTCAGCGACAAGTACGCCGAGGGCACCGTCGGCCGCCGGTTCTACGCCGGGTGCCAGAACGTCGACACCGTCGAGGCGCTCGCCGCCGAGCACGCCCGGGAACTGTTCGGCGCGGCCCACGCATACGCCCAGCCGCACTCGGGCATCGACGCCAACCTGGTGGCGTTCTGGGCGATCCTGGCCGACCGGGTGGAGGCACCCGCGCTGAAGCGGGCGCAGGCCCGGCACGTCAACGACCTGACCGAGGCCGACTGGTTCGCGCTGCGTCGGGAGCTGGGCGACCAGCGGATGCTCGGCATGTCGTTGGACGCCGGTGGGCACCTCACCCACGGCTTCCGGCCGAACATCTCCGGCAAGATGTTCGACCAGCGCAGCTACGGCACCGACCCGGCGACCGGCCTGGTCGACTACGACAAGGTGGCCGAGGCGGCCCGCGAGTTCCGGCCGCTGGTGCTGGTCGCCGGATACTCGGCGTACCCCCGGAAGGTGAACTTCCGGATCATGCGGGAGATCGCCGACTCGGTCGGCGCCACCTTCATGGTGGACATGGCCCACTTCGCCGGCCTGGTGGCCGGCAAGGTCTTCACCGGCGACTTCGACCCGGTGCCGCACGCGCACATCGTCACCACCACCACCCACAAGTCGCTGCGCGGCCCGCGCGGTGGGCTGGTGCTCTGCGGCCCGGAACTGGCCGACCAGGTGGACCGGGGTTGCCCGATGGTGCTCGGTGGTCCGCTGCCGCACGTGATGGCCGCCAAGGCGGTCGCCCTGGCCGAGGCCCGGCGCCCCGACTTCGCCGACTACGCCCAGCGCATCGTCGACAACGCCCAGGCGCTCGCGGACGGCCTGCTGCGCCGGGGCGCGAAGCTGGTCACCGGTGGCACCGACAACCACCTGGTGCTGATCGACGTCACCGGCTACGGGCTGACCGGCCGGCAGGCCGAGCAGGCGCTGCTGGACTCGGGCATCGTCACCAACCGCAACGCCGTGCCGCAGGACCCGAACGGGGCCTGGTACACCTCCGGCATCCGGATCGGCACGCCCGCGTTGACCACCCGTGGGCTGGGCACGGCGGAGATGGACGGCACGGCGGAGCTGATCCACACCGTGCTCAGCCAGACCACCGCCGGCGCGAACCCGGACGGCACCGCCTCCAAGGCGAAGTACCAGCTCGACCCGGCGCTGGCCGACAAGATCAGCCGTCAGGCCAGCGAGCTGCTCACCGGTTTCCCGCTCTACCCGAACGTCGACCTGGGCTGACCGGAGCGCGATCCCGCCGGGCCGGGCGCCGGGCCGGCGGGATCGCAAGGCTGCTCAGCTGTAGTCGAAGGTCCAGAGGAACCACTGGGCGCTCATCGGACTGGCGCTCTGCTCGCAGTACCACCAGTCCCAGCGCTGCTCCGCCACGCCGGAACGCCCGTACGACTGACAGAACTGGTAGTCGTAGTAGACGCCGCGCAGCGTCCCGCCCGGCGGATCAGCCTGGGCGGGTGCCGCACCGGTGACCAGTGCCGCACCCACCGCCGCGAGCGTCAGCAGCGACGCCGCCATCCTCCGCTTGACCATCGTTACCCCCGGCACCACGTCTGCGTCGATGCCCATACATCGACAACCGTCTACCAAGAGTGTCGGGCCGGGGAAGCACCGTCAACGCGATCCCGGAGGGTGGCGGCCTCAGTTGAGCGGGCGCTTGAGATGGTAGCGGTGCACCTCGGTGCTGCCCTGCACGTTGTTCACGTCCTCGGCCGCCGTGACCAGCTCCCAACCTTCCCGGCCCACCCGGTTGAGGTGCGCGACCGCGGTGTCGCCGTACGCCGTGACATCCTTTCGGGACCCGTCCGGCCCGTACCAGACGAAGGTGACGTGAAAATTCCGGCCCTGTCCCTGGTACCGGCGGACCAGCAGGGCGTACTCCCAGGCAATCATGCGATCCATTATGACCATCCACGGAGGACACCGACGCGGCGGCGGTAACACATTGCGTACGGGTGAACGCGCCGAGTTGCCTCGGGCGTGGCCGTCGCCGGCTCGTTGTCGGAGTCGGCGCGTATGGTCGGAGCGTGGCCAGTTGGGACGACGTACGCCGGATCGCGCTCAGCCTGCCCGAGACCAGCGAGCGACCCTGGTACGACGGGGTCGCCGCCTGGCGGGTCAAGGACAAGCCATTCGTCTGGGAACGACCGCTGCGCGCCAAGGAGCTGAGCGCGCTGGCACCGGCCGCACCGCAGGGGCCGATCCTCGGCGTCCGGGTGGCCGACCTTGGCGTGAAGGAGGCGCTGCTCGCCGACGACCCGGCCGTCTTCCTCACCACGCCGCACTTCGACGGCTACCCCGCCGTCCTGGTCCGGCTGGACCGGATCGACGTGGCCGAACTGACCGAGCTGATCACCGAGGCGTGGTACACCCGTGCGCCGAAGCGGCTCGCCGCCGCACACCAGGCGCTCGCAGCATCGAACGGCGCCGCCGAGCAGCACTCCGGCACGCGTGCCACACCCGACGGGTGAGCGTGCCGGAGGGTGGTGGGTTCAGGCGACGGGTAGCCAGTCCTGCCAGACGTCCGGGTTCGCGTCGAGCCACTTCTTGGCGGCCTCGTCGCGGGACAGCTTGTCGACGGTGAGGTAGCGGGCCACCTCGTTCTGGTCGGCGTTGGTCCACTGGAAGTTCTTGATCATCTCGGCGGCCGGGTTGCCCGATTCGGCGAACGTCCGGTTGGCGATCTTGTCGAGGTCGTACGGCTGGTAGTCGCAGGCCACCTTCTCCGGGTCGGAGTCACAACCAGGGGTGTACGGGGGCAGCTTGACGTGCACCAGATTGACCTCGGCCAGGAACCACTGTGGTGCGTAGAAGTAGCCGATCGCGGCCTGCCGGTTGCGTTCCGCCTCCCGGAACGCCTCGATCAGTTTCTCCTCGCTCCCGGTGAGGCTGACGGTGAAGTTCAACTTCAGGTTGCGGATCAACGCCCGGTCGTTGGTCTCGTAGGACGGGTCGCCGCCGAGCAACGCACCCTTGCCGTCCGAGGTGGGGGTACGGAACAGGTACGCGTAGTCGTTGAGGTTCTTCCAGTTGGTGATCCCCGGATACTGCTCCACCAGCCACGGCGTGACGTACCAGCCGACGACCCCCTTGTTGCCGGTCATGCCGTGCTCCACGGCGGTCCGTTCCTCGTCGATGTAGCGCTTCTTCAGCGCCTCGCGACCCCAGTTCTCCAGGATGGCGTCGACCTCGCCGGCCGCGACCTGCGCCCAGGCCTCCTCGGCGGTCAGGTCCTTCACCACCACGGTGCAGTCGAGCCGGTTCTCGGCCAGGTAGCCGACCACGGCGAGGTTGGCCTCGTAGCCGACCCACGGCAGGTTGGCCAGCGTCAGGGTGCCGCATTCCGTCCGCTCCGGCGGGCCTGGTGCCGCGACCCGGGGCGTGATGTCGGCCGCGCAGCCGGCCAGCACCAGCATGGCGCAACCGGCGAGGGCCGCCGCTCTGATCCAGCCTGATCTGCGCATCGTTGCTGTCTCCTCATCGTCGTTGCGCCCCGGCTCCGCGTCACCGCGGAGGTTGCTGGTCCGGCTGTCGGTCACCGGGACACGACGGCCCGGGTCAGTCGTTGCGCCAGCACCACCTCGGTGAGCGCGACCAACACCTGCTTGACCGACTCCCGTTCGCGCGCGTCGCACTCCACCAACACCACCTCGTCCGCGACGCCGAGCGCCTCGCGGACCTCGGCCAGGTCGAACCGGCGGGTCGCCTCGAACTTGTTGACCGCCAGCAGGAACGGGATGCGATGGTCCTCGAAGTAGTCGATGGCGGGGAAGCAGTCCTCGATCCGCCGGGTGTCGATCAGGACCACCGCCCCCAGCGCGCCGTCCACCAGGTCGTCCCAGAGGAAGGCGAAGCGGTCCTGCCCCGGAGTGCCGAACAGGTACATCAGCAGCGACTCGTCGAGACTGATCCGACCGAAGTCCAGCGCCACCGTGGTGGTGGTCTTGCCGGCGATTCCCGAGACGTCGTCCACACCCACCGAGACCTCGGTCATGTCGGCCTCGGTGACCAGCGGTTCGATCTCCGAGACGGCCCCGACGAAGGTGGTCTTGCCGACTCCGAAGCCGCCACTTACCACGATCTTGACCGCGGTGGGCGTGGGCGGCTGGCTAGAGAGCGCGGACACGGTCCCTGATCCTCTCGATCATCGCGACGGAAAGTTCGCCCTGCTCCGCACGGTGCAGGTAGCCGTCGATCAGCAGGTCGGCGACGAGTACCCGGGTGACACCGAGCGGCACGCGCAGCGCCACCGCCAGGTCGGCCACGGTGGTGGGCCGTTGACACAACTCGACGATCCGCCGGGCCTCGAACCGCAACGGCGCGGAGAGCGCCGCGGGCTGGGCGGAGAGCAGCGTCTCCACCCGGAGCCCGTCCTGCACCGGACGGGTGCGGCCGCCGGTGAGCAGGAAGGGCCGGACCGCCGACTCGTCCGCCGGCTCCGCCTCGGGCCCGGGCCGCACCTCCCGACCGGAGTCGACCGGCGTCGGCGCGGGGGTCCAGTAGGGGATCATCCGCGGGTCGGGCAGCCGCGGTCCACCCTCACTCACCGGGGCAGCACCCGTCGCGACTCGGAGATCAGTGCCGGGGTCAGGATGGCACCGAACCGGTCGGCGAGCAGCGAGATCTCGTACCCGACCAGGCCCAGGTCGCAGTCCCCGTCGGCGAGCACCCCCAGGCAACTACCGTCACTGATCGCCGAGACCAACAGGAAGCCCCGCCTCATCTCGATCATGATGAGCTTCAGCCCGTCGAAGTCGTACTTGCGGGAGGCGGTGCGGGCCAGGCTGGCCATGCTGGACACGATCGCGGCCAACTGGTCCCCGGCACCCCGGTCCAGACCGGCCGACACCGCGATGAGCAGGCCGTCGGAGGAGACCGCCACGCTGTCCCGTACGCCGTCGGTCTGTCGGACGAAGTTCGCCAGCAGCCAGTTCAACTGGTGCGGATCGGTTTGCACGTCAACCATTTCGGGTCCCCCAGGGCTCGGTCGCGGTGTCGTCGCCGGGCCCGGTCACGGGCGCCGACCTCTCGATCTGGCCGCGTAACGTGCCGGCCCGCAGGGCGGTCAGCCGGTCCCGGATGTTCGTCGGCGAATCGTCCAGAGCGGCCGGGCGCTCGTCGGGCACGGCCCGCGCGGACGCCGGCGCGGACACGACGGTCCGCCGGTCACGGGGCAGCCGCTTACGCAAGCCGTTGGTGGTCCGCTCCTCCACCGGGACGGCGGTGGCCAGTTCGCCGGGGATGGTGGCCGGCCGGCCGACCGTCGACGGGCCCGGGATGGCCGCCAGTGGACCGGCCGGCATGTCGACGCCGGCCGCAAGCGGGTGGGCGGTGGTCTCCTTCGCTGCCGCCGCCCGGGTGCCGATCTGCCGCGGCGGGCTGGCCGGGGCCAGTGTGCCCGGCTCCGTCCGGCTCCCGACGGAGCTGGATACGGCAACCGGCTCACCACCCGCCGGGTCGTCCTGTGGGGCGATGGCGTTCGGCCGGCTGAGCAGGCTGTGCGGCAGGACCACCCGGGCGGTGACCCCGGTGACCGGGGACGGTGCCAGTTGGACGTCGATGCCGAGATCCTGGGCGAGTTGCCCCACCACGTGATGCCCGAGGTAGCGGGTGGGCGCGGAGACGAAGTCGATCTCGCCGCGCAGCCGGGCGTTGGCCTGGGCCAGGTCCTCCGGCGACATGCCGAGGCCCTGGTCGGTGATGGCGATGAGGTAGCCGTCGCCATGGCGGCGACCCTGGATCTCCACATCGGAGTCCGGCGGTGAGAAGGTCAGGCCGTTCTCGACCAGTTCCGCGAGCATGTGGGCCACCGCGCTGACGCTGGCGCCGACCACCCAGGCGTCGTCGATGCGGCGCAGCTGGACCCGGCGGTACTCCTCGACCTCGGAGATGGCCGCCCGGATCACGTCGGCGATCGCGAGGGGGTTCGCCCACTGCCGTGGCCCGCTGGCGCCCACCAGCACCAGCAGGCTCTCCGCGTTACGGCGCATGCGGGTGGCCAGGTGGTCCAGCTCGAAGAGGTTGGCGAGCCCGGCGGGGTCGGTCTCCTCCCGTTCGAGGCTGGTGATGAAGCCCAACTGGCGACGGAGCAGGTTCTGGTTGCGCCGGCCGAGGTTGGCCAGCGAGTCGGTGGTGCTGCGGCGCAACATGGCCTGTTCGGTGGCGAGCCGGAAGGCCACCTCCTGCACCTGGTCGAGGGCGCCGGCCACCGAGCGGATCTCGACGCTGGACCTCGACGGCACCTGGACCGGGGTGGGCGCCTCCGGCGTACTCCGGTCGTCGCCGTCCTGCAACCGGCGTACTGCGGCGGGCAGCCGGTTGGTCGCGAGTTCGTGGGCCTCGGCGGCCAACAACGCCAACGGGCGGGTGATCGACCGGGAGGCCAGCACCAGCAGCGCCACCGCCCCGGACAGGAAGAGCGTGACCAGCACGCCGACCGCGACGAGTCGCCCGGTGGACTCGCGCTGTCGCTCTGCGGCCAGCGCCTCGATCTCCGCGCCGACATGCTGCTGCAACTGGCGCATCCCGTCCAGCACGGTGGTCAGCGCCGACCACCAGGACTGCGGGTTGACCTGCAACCGCCGGCCGTCGGCCGAATTGAGCGCGACCTGCTCGAAGTAGCCGGCCACCCGGGCGGCGCCGGTGTCCAGCACCCAGTCGTTGGCCGCCTTCTGGTCGGCCGTGGCGTACTCGGCGAAGTCGGCCAGCGCCGCCTGCCGGGTCGCGCGCATCTCGGCGAACTGGAGGAACTCGCCCTGGGCGAACCCGCCGGCGGAGTACACCCCGTTGAGGAACGCCCGCTGCTGGGCGGTACTTTCCTTGATCCGGCTCAGCGCGTCCAAGGTGGACACCTGGCGGTGCAGCTCCGGGTCGTCCGCCGCGTCAAGGCCGAAGTCGACGCTGTTGAGTGCGGCGATTCGCTCGGTGAAGAAGTCGAAGGTCGCGGCGCGAGCGGCACTGCCACCGTCGGTGGCGGAGCGCACCACGGCGAGCCCGTCGAGTTCCCGCAGGGCCGCGGTGACCCGGTCGGCCAGCGGACCACCGCCGGAGATCGCCGCTTCGACCGCCTGACGCCGCTGGTCCACCCGCTCCCGGGCCGGCTCGATCTCGTTACGGAACCCGGCGTTACCGCCGAGCAGACCGGCGGTGATCCCCCGCTCGGTCTGGAGTTCCTCGGTCAGGTCCTGAACGGCGAGCGCGAGCGACACCGACTCGCTGGCTGTCTTGACCGCCCGATACTCCGAGACCTCGATGACGGTGACGTAGCCGAGCAGCAGCAGGACGGCCACCACCGGCAGGGCGATGATGCCGACCAGCCGGTTGCGGATGGTGCCGCCCCGGCTCTCGCTCGCCGGCACCAACGGCGGGCCGGAAAGGTCGACGGCCGCGGTGCCGATCCCGAGTCCCGTCCGCTGGTTACGGCGATGGCGCACCACGGTCACCAGAGGGTCCTCTGAGCACCTGACGGGCGGCCAGGCGCCGGCAACGCCGGCCAGCCGGAGTTCTGAGTGGACACTCGATCTCCAATCACCTCGGGGCTGCCGCTGGCCGGCTGGACGGCATCAGGGGAGTTGATCAGAGCAATATTGCGGTAGCAGGGCCGTCCCACAACCCTTGAGTGGATTTGTCGAGGGGTCCAAGCGGCGGTTCGGTCCGTACAGGTTCCGCAGCTCAGCCGAACGGTCGAGGTCGTTGGCACGCTCCCACAGCTCGACCACGGTCCACTCGGCACCCCGGGCTCCCACCCCGGGCGCCACTCAGCCCATCGACACGGTTCGCAGTTCCCGGGCCGCCGTCGGGTCGGCGCAACCGGCCAGCGCCAGCGCGTCACGCAGTTCGTCGGCGAGCAACGCCAACCCGGTCCGCGCCCCGGCCCGCCCACCGACGGCCAGGGCCCAGAGCATCGGTCGGCCGACCAGCACGGCCTGTGCTCCGAGGGCCAGCGCACGCAGCACGTCGACGCCGCTGCGCACACCGCTGTCGAGCAGCACCTCGCACCGGTCGCCGACGGCGGCGACCACCTCGGGCAGCATGGTGGCGCTGGCCGGGACACCGTCGAGTTGCCGCCCGCCGTGGTTGGAGACCACCACGGCCCGGGCTCCGGCGTCGACCGCCCGCACCGCATCGGCCGGGTCGAGGATGCCCTTGACCACCAGGGGCAGGTCACACTGCTCACCCAGCCACCGCAGGTCCGCCCAGGACAGCGCCGGCGCGAACGCGACGCCACCGTGCACCGCCACCGGGGTCACCCCGGGCGTGCCGCCGTGGGCCAGGTCGTCGCGGCCGCCGGGCAGGTTCGCCGCGATGATCTCCGGTGGCAGCCGGAAGGCGTTGCGGAGATCCCGCAGCCGCCGGCCGAGCACCGGCACGTCCACGGTGACCACCAGGGCCCGGCAACCCGCCTCGCGGACCCGGGCCAGCAGATCGGCCACCAGCCCTCGGTCACGCAGCCAGTACAACTGGAACCACACCTCGGCTCCGGTGGCGATGACCTGCTCGATGGGCGTACTGCCCAGGATGCTGGCCAGGTAGGGCACCTCGGCGTCCCGGGCCGCCCCGGCCAGCGCCACCTCACCGTCCGGGTGCGCCACCCGCTGGTACGCCATCGGCGCCACGCCGACCGGCATCGCGTACTGGCGCCCGAGTAGCCGGGTGCGCAGGCTGGCCGTGGCCACCCCGGTCAGCACCCGGGGCAGCACACCGACCCGATCGAGCGCGGTGCGGTTTGCGGACAGCGTGGTCTCGGTGCCGCTGCCGCCGTCGATGTAGTCCCAGACCTGCGGCGGCAGCACCGTCCGGGCGAGGTCGGCGAAGTCGGCCAGGCAGACCGGCGGCGGGCTCGGCATCGGTCCCACGGCGTCCCCTATCGGCTCCGAGACGGTGGCCTCAACGTGCTTGCTGTCGCAGCAAACGTACGACGATACCGACGCGCTGTCCCTACCTGCCGAGTTTCGGCGCTGGCCCGGCAAGGGGCAGCCCGCACCCGCCCTCAGCGGTACGTTCGGGCGGCCACCCCGTGGCAGGCGGCCGGCTACGGCGCGAGGCGGATCTCCAGCAGGGTGGCCAGGCCCTGGCTCGGGTCCGCGCCCACCCCGACACCCCCGCCAGGCGCCCTTCTCCAGCCGGACGGTTTCCGTCAAGAGGGCTTTTCTCAGCTGGAGGTGGGCTGTCCGCCCACTCGGAGCCGGGCCAGCACGTTGGCCAGCGCCGATCCGCCGTACACGATCGCCCCGGCGGCGCTGGCCGGCAGAATCACGGAGACCGCACCGATCAGCCAGGCCATCAGCGCCGCCGGCACGGACGCCTGCGCGGCGATCGCGACCACCGCGACGAGGATCCCGATCGTGACTGTCAGGACCGATCCGGCCAGCAGCAGCCGGGCGACCGGGCCCACTTTTCGGCTGGCCAACTCGACCACCAGCAGGGTCGGCGCATAGAGGAGCGGAATCAGGGCGGCCCCGAGCACCGCAGCGATCAGCACCATGAACGGACCCGCCAGCGGTCCACCGGACGGCGTGTCGGTGATCAGGGCGTACGCCAGCAGGGCAAGGTAGGCGAGGGCACCCTGCACGGTGAAGACGATCCACGCCATGACGGCGCCACCCACGTACCGGGCTACTCGGCCGAACACGGTGTCGTCCTCCAGGTACCTCTGCGCTCCATCCGGGCCACGGTCCGGGCCCCGCCACCGCTCATCAGTTGCCGACGCGCTCGCGGTCGTCATGGTGCTTCGCCTCGAAGCGGCCGGTCGTCACGAACTGGTGCACGTCGGCGGCGGTACCGAGCAGGGCCGCCTCAGCCGCTCTGGCCACATTCGGCTTACCCGACTGCAGCAACGTCACCGCCGTCCTGCGCTCTCCGCTGTTTCGCGGGCCGCCGCCGGAACCGGCGCGAATAACGCCGGAACGGAAATGGCCAGGGTTGCCAGCACCGCGACCAATCGGCGCTTCGGCGGGCGGTTACCCCGCACCGGCACCGCCAGTTCTTGAGCACAGCAATAGGTCACGTATCCCCCGCACAATTGAAAGCCACCGACGCACACCACACCGGCGTCGACGCTTACGGAAGAAGAGCCACAGGTCCGGCCGCTATTGACGGCAGCCGGCGAATCCCAGCCCAGCGCGCCAGCGGCGCGCGAGCGTGGCTACTGCGGTGACGATGAGGCGGCCCACAAGCCTAGGTAGGCAGGTCAGCGCCAGGGAATCCGCAGGTGGGCGGCGGCGAGCACGCTCCAGAAACTGTTGAGAACATTCAGAACCCCCGTTGCAAAGAACCGATCCCAACATCGATGCCGACTCATGCTACTGAACCCGGTCCGGCAGCACAAGCGACACCGTCCGGTCCTTTTTGAGGCTTTTGCGCCTGCGGGACATCGTGTCGAGGAAACAGCCCATAGAGTGAATCCGCCACCGGTTATCCGGCCCGCTGCCGGCAGTGCGGATCTGGGCCGCGGCGTGGCAAAAAAATCATCGCCGGACTAGGAAGTCCGACCATCAGCGATGTGCTGGGCTGGTCGGCGTCAGATCGGAGACAAGATGCGGTCAGTCCGTGGGCTTGCGGTGGTGTTCGGTGCCACCCTTGCCCTGAGCATGCTCGGCGACCTGCCAGCGCAGGCGATCGGTGGCGGCCAACCCGTCACCGGTACGTCCCATTCCTTCATCGCGAAGATCGACGTGGCCGCGGACCGGTCCTGCACCGGGGTAATCGTGAACCCGCACTGGGTGCTCACCGCCGCCGACTGCCTGACCGCGCCGGGGCAACCGCCCACCGCGGGTTACGCGCCACCGTCCACCACGGTGACCGTCGGACGGATCGACCTCAGCAGCAGCGCCGGGCAGGTACGCACCGCGCTGAGCGTGCTGCCACACCCCACCCGCAACGTGACACTGGTCCGGCTGGCGCAGCCGGTGACGGTGGGCGAGCTCGCCCGGATCGGCGCCGCCGCAGTGGCGGGCGAGCAACTCCAGGCCCTCGGCTACGGCCGCACCACCACCGAATGGTTCCCGAACCGGCTGCACAGCGGCACCTTCACCGTCGCGTCGGTCGACACTGCAGCGTTGACCATCGACGGCAGCGCCAGTGGGGCAACCCTGTGCAAGGGTGACGCGGGCGGACCACTGGTGCGAGAGAACGGCAGCACGATCGAGGTCGTCGCCCTGCACGACCGCTCCTGGCAGGGTGGATGCATCGGCGAGACGGAGACCCGCCGGACGGCGGTGGAGGCCCGGCTCGACGATCTCGGGAACTGGATCACCTCGTCCATCGCCACCGCTCCGAACTGGCTGGCGGACAAGGCGATGCCGATCATGAACGGCGCCCGTGGCCTGTGTCTGCTGGCGACCGGCACCACCAACGGCTCCGCGGCCACCACGGCCACGTGCAGTGGCACCGCCCAGGAACAACTCTGGACGATGCTGCGGCGACCCGACGGCTCGTTCCAACTCAAGAACACCAGGACGGGCCGGTGCCTCTACGGGGAAACCACGGCGCTCAGCGGCGTCAAGCAGTCGACCTGCGACGCCTCGACGAACCAGCAGTGGCAGATCAACACGGCGTCGGTGCGCAGCCAGCTGAGGAACCGGGCGTCGAACCTCTGCGTCGCCTCGCCGTCCAGCACCCCCAACCAGGTGCGGATGGACACCTGCGGCAGCGCCCAGGATCACCACTGGGTCCAGCGCGGCAACGGCGGTGGCGCGTTCGGCCCGGTCAAGAACGAGTCGAACGGCCGTTGCCTGCGCCCGCCGGGCGGGATCGGCTACGTCAACTACCCCATTAGGTTGATCACGTGCAGCGCCACCTCCCCGAAGTGGTTCCAGAGCGGCACCACGCTGCGCACCGACGAGGTCTGCCTGACGGTGGGCGGTGCAGAACCCAGGCTGCCGGACGTCTACGGCATGGGTGCCGTGACCTGCAATGGCGGCCCGGATCAGGACTGGATTTTCCTACCGGACGGCACCATCAAGAACCCGGTGAAGAACGTCTGCCTCAACCCCGCCTACAGCACCCTGGAGACCGGCTTCCACTACGCCAACGCGACGACGTGCAGCGGCCAGAAGTGGATCATCGGCTGAGGACCTGACCGCCGCGGCCCGCTCGACCAGGTGTCGAGCGGGCCGACGTGGGTGGTCAGGCGGGGACCGGGGTCTGGGCGTGGACGTGGAAGCGCAGCGAGCGGGCGTCGGTGAAGCACTCCCGCATCGGCCGGACCAACTCCCGGTGCTCCGGGCTGCGTTCCCACGCCTCGAAATCGCTCAGGTCGGCCCACTCGCTGGTGATCAGCCACTGTTCCGGATCGGTGGCCGAGCGGCACACCTGGTCGACCAGGTGACCCGGCACCCCGTCGGCGACCAGGTGCCGGACGGCCTCGTACGCCCGCAGGAAGTCGTCGGTGCGTTCGCTGGGCACCCGGACGAGGAAGACGACCCGTCCTCGCGTCATGATTCGTCCTTTCCGGCCGGCGCCGTGCCGCGCAGCACCAGCGCGCTGTTGAAACCGTCGAAGCCCCGCGCGCAGACCATCGCGATCCGGGAACGCGGACGTCGGCGTTCGCGCAGGAAGTCCAGTTCGCAGCCGTCGGCGACCTGCTCCGGGCCGGCCGAGGGCGGCAGCGTGTCGTGGGCGAAGGCGAGCAGCGCGGTGGCCACGTCCAGCGCCGAACCGCCCTGGTGCGCCCGTCCGGTCAGCGCCTTGTGGGTACTCACCGGCGGTGCCGTACCGGTGAAGACCGCGCGCAGCGCGCTGGCCTCGGCGCGGTCGTAGCGGGCCACCCCGAGCGCGTCCGGCACCACCAGGTCCACCTCCTGCGGCTCGACCCCGGCGCGGCCCAGCGCCAACCGCATCGCCCGGGCGTACTGCTGCGGGTCACCGGCGCTGTCGGCCGTGGTGTGTGCCGCGTCGTGGGTGGCGCCCCAGCCGGTCACCTCGCCGTAGCCGCGTACGCCCCGGGCCCGTGCGTGCTCGTACTCCTCGACGACGAAGACCGCACCGCCCTCGGCGGGTAGGTAGCCGCTGGCGGAGGCGTCGAACGGCTGGTACGCCCGGTGCGGGTCGGTCGACGCGCTGAGCAGTCCCGAACGCAACTGGCAGGCCAGCGCGTACGGGCTCAGCGGGCACTCGGTGGCCCCGGCGAGCACCACGGACGCGCCGCGCCGGATGGTGCGTACGGCGTGGGCCAGGCTGTCCAGGCCGCCGGCCGACTCGGTGACCAGCACCCCGCACGGGCCCTTCGCCTGGTGCCCGATGGACAGTTGTCCGACGCTGGCCGCGTAGAACCAGGCGATCGACTGGTACGCCCCGACCGTGCGGGACGGCGACGACCAGAGCCGTTGCAACTCCCGCTGCCCGAACAGGTTCCCCCCGGTGGAACTGGCCAGGGTGACCGCCCAGCCGTACGGGTCGGCCGGGCGCTCCGGCAGGCCGGCGTCCGCCAACGCCAGCCGGGTGGCCGCGAACCCGAGGTGGGTCCAGCGGTCGGTCTGCACCAGGACCCGGTTGTCGGTGTACCGGGCCGGGTCGAAGTCCGGCACCTCACCGCCGAGCCGGGTCGGGTAGCCGGCAGCGTCGAACAGGGTGATCGGGCCGGTACGGCGCTGGCCGGCCAGCACCGTGCGCCAGTGCGCCTGCTTGCCGACGCCGCTGGGCGCGACCACGCCGATCCCGGTCACCACCGCCCGGCGCCGCTGCTCGGTCACGCCGGCACCTGCCGGGCCAGACGGCGGAACAGCATCGCCGACTGGAAGCCGCCGAAGCCGCTGCCGACCGACAACGCCACGTCCACCGGGACCTCCCGGGCCTCGTTCGGCACGTAGTCCAGGTCGCATTCCGGATCCCGGGTGGTCCAGTTGGCGGTGGGCGGCACCACCCCGAACTCGATGGCCAGCGCGCAGGCGGCCATCTCGATGGAACCGATGGCGCCCAGCGAATGCCCGACCATCGACTTGATGGAGCTGATCGGCACCCCGTACGCGGCCGGTCCGAGCGCCCGCTTGAACGCGGCCGTCTCGTGCCGGTCGTTCTGCCGGGTGCCGGAGCCGTGCGCGCTGATGTAGGAGACGTCCTGCGGGGCGAGTCGGGCCTGGCCCAGCGCGTCGGTGATGGCCAGGCCCATCTCCACGCCGTCGGGGCGCAGCCCGGTCATGTGGTAGCCGTTGCTGCGGCTGGCGTAGCCGGCCACCTCGCAGTAGACGTGCGCGCCACGGCGGCGCGCGTGCTCGGCCTCCTCCAGCACCAGCACCGCCGCGCCCTCGGCCAGCACGAAGCCGTGCCGGTCGGCGTCGAAGGGGCGGGAGGCGTGCGCCGGGTCGTCGTTGTCCGGGCTGGTGGCCTTGATCGCGTCGAAGGAGGCGACGGTGACCGGGGAGATCGGCGAGTCGGCGGCCCCGGCGAGCACGATGTCCGCCTCGCCGTCGGCGATGAGCTGGTGGGCGTAGCCGATGGCGTCGATGCCGGAGGTGCAACCGGTGGAGACCACCTGGGCCGGGCCGTGCAGGCCGTGCGCACAGGCCACGTCGGCGGCCAGGCTGCTCGGCACCAGCGCCTGGTAGAGGTACGGACCGCCGAGCGCGGCGTCGACCAGCCAGTGCCGGCCACTGTCGCTGACCGTCACGTACTCCTGTTCCAGGGCCATGGTGCCGCCGACCGCGGTGCCGAGCACCACGCCGGCGTGGTCGCGCTCGGCGTCGGTGAGGTCGAGGCCGCTGTCGGCGATCGCCTCGGCGGCGCAGGCCAGCGCGAACTGCACGTACCGGTCGGCGCGTTGCCGCTGGGCGGGGGTGAGGCCGGCGGCGTCCGGGTCGAAGTCGCACTCGGCGGCGATCTGGGAGCGGAACGGTGCCGGGTCGAAGAAGCTGATCCGGCGGGTGGCGGTCCGCCCCTCGGTGATGGTCTTCCAGAACCGGTCCCGGGTGACGCCGCCGGGGGCGACCACCCCGATGCCGGTCACCACCGTACGCCGGCCGGTCACGACCCGTCCCGCTGTTCGACCAGTTCGGTGTCGACGTGGCCGAGTTCCGGACGGGGGGCCAGCGGTCCGAGGTGGAAGACCACCTCGGCGGCGGTGTCGCCGGTGTTGCGCAGCCGGTGCCGGACGTTGCGGGCCACGAAGAGTGCCTCACCGGCGGTCAGCGCGACCGGCTCGTCGTCGAGGTCGACGGTGATCGCACCCCGGGCGACGTAGAGAAACTCCTCGCTGTACGGGTGGTAGTGTTCCGCGATCCGCTCCCCCGGCGCCATGGTGGCCACGCCCATGAAGCCGGAGGTGCTGCCGACGGTACGCGGACCGAGCAGGACCCGAAGTTCGCCTCCGCGTCGGCGATCGGCGGGCACGTCCCGCGCCGCCACCAGGGCCAGGTCACGCATCGTCGCCTCCGGTCGCCACCGCGGCCGGCTGGGCGCTGGCCAGCCGTTCGAGATGCTCCTTGATCACGGCCAGTTGCACCTGGCTGTTGGTGTTGATCCGCTCGGTCATCCCGGCGTTGTCCACCGGCGCGGTCGGCTTCATGGCGAAGTCCTGCACCCAGGTCATCCGGATCCCGTCCGGTTCCTCGGTGTAGGTCCAGTGGATCCGCATGTACTCGAACGGGCCGGTCTCCACCCGGCGGGCCCGCACCTGCCGGGTGGCCCGGTCGGGGGTGCGCTCGCTGACCCAGCTCCAGGCCACCCCGTTCTCGTCGGGGTGCATGGTGAGCCGGAACCGGACGGTGTCGCCGTCACGGCCGAGGATCTCCGCCCGGGCGTACTCGGTGAACAGCGCCGGCCAGCCGGCCACGTCGTTGGTGACCGACCAGACCAACTCCAGCGGTGCGGCGATGACGATGCTGTTCTCGGTGTGACCGGGCGGATCGGCGCGGCGGGCGACCAGGTCGGCCACGGCGGGGATGCTCAACTGGGCGGCCTGCTCGGGGATGCGGACCCGCCACCGGTCGGCGACCACGGCCGTCAGTTCGAGCAACGCGAGGGAGTCCATCCCCAGCTCTTCCAGGGAGGCCGCCGGCTCGCGGGCGGCGGCATCCGGATCCAGCCCGCAGTTGGTCACCAGGATGTCGGTGATCTCCTCGGTCAGCGAGCGGCCATCGGTGACGGTCATCGTTCCCTCCTCGGGTCGGCGTCAAAGCGGTAGAAGCAGCGGGCCATCGCGTCCCGAGGTGAGCGCCAGTCCGGCAGGTACGGCGTGATGTACGGGCCTAGCCGGCTGCTGATCCGCCGGAACTCCGGATGTTCCCGCGCGGCCTCGACCGCGCCGTCACCCGACGAGTCGGTCTCCAGCAGGTGTACGTACAGGTCGTGCAGCCGGTACAGCGACCGGTGCTGGACGCCGACCAGGCGTGGCAGCTCGGTCGTGTCGGACTCGGCGAAGATCTCGGCGACCGCGTCCTCGGCGGTCGGGACCACCTTCGCCACGATCAGCGTTCGGTCCATGCTGTGCCTCCCCATGGGCCGCTGTCGGCCCCACCCGGTGTCCCGGTCGACTCACGACACGATGCGGAGGTGGCCGTCACCGCAGCGTCACCGACGCCCTGCACCGCCCCGAGGTTCGGTGACGCTGTGTTGACGCAAGCTGTGGCTCGGCTGAGCGCCCCCGAACCACAGCGCGGCGATAACTTGCCAGTTCAGAGGCGATCTCATGGTTGAGGCACGAGTTACGTTACCGACACGAGCATTGACCCAGAGTAACTGTGATTGATAACCTTCACGGCGGCCCGACGCGGCTGCGCGCACGCCGTGCGCGATGTCCGCAGACGACAGTGGCGTCCCGGCGGCCACGCCGGGACCCGGCCATGCCCGCAGACAAACTGTTGCGCAGGGGGTGCCCGTGGCCGCCGATCCACCCACGCCGACCACCGGCAAGCGCCGGGACACCGAGGTCCGACTACATCTGCTCGGCGGTTTCCGGCTGACGCACGATGGCACTGCGGTGGTGGTGCCGCGTGGTCTGCAACGGGTCATCGCGCTGATCGGACTCCGCCCGGCGACGACCCGTACCCAACTGGCCGGCCTGCTGTGGCCGGAGACCACCGAGGAGCGTGCGCTGTCGTCGTTACGGACCGCGCTGTGGCGGCTGCGTCAGGACCCGTGCTGCCCGTTGACCACGAACGCCGACACGGTTCGCCTGGACGCGGCGGTACAGGTCGACGTCGACAGACTTGTCGACACCGCCGCCCGGGTCCGTGACGGCCAGACACCGCAGGACGCCGCGAAGGCACTCGCCGCCGGACGACACGACCTGCTGCCCGGCTGGTACGACGAATGGGTGTTGGCCGACCGGGAACGGTTACGCCAGCTCAGGTTGCACATGCTGGAACAGGTGGCCGGTCAGCACCTGGCCGCCGGGCGGCACGGGGAGGCGCTGGACGCGGCGCTGGAGGCGATGGCCGCCGAGCCGCTGCGGGAGACGCCCCACCGGCTCGTCGTGCGGATCCACCTCGCCGAGGGCAACGCCTTCGAGGCGGTACACGCCTTCTACGTCTACCGTGACCTGCTGCTGCGCGAGCTGCGACTGGAGCCGTCCCCGGCGATGAGCGCGCTACTGGACGACACCCTGGAGCCGATCCGCCGGGCCAGCCAGGCGGCCGTCGGCCCGCGCCGGCACCCGAGCATCCGAAGCAGCCACCCGAGCACCTGACCAGCCGGCCCGACGTCACCGGATCGACCGTCCGCGTTGACGGCCAGGTGACAGCGCCGACGGCAGGGTGGCAGCGGCGCTGCGGCGACGGGTCCGGGCGCGCGACCACAGGTGAGAGGGGTCCGATGAGCAGCCGACTGGTAATCGTGAGCAGGATCATCCCGGGCGCGGAGGGTCGGGTGGCGCAGATCTTCGCCGAGTCCGACGCGACCGAGTTGCCCGGTCTGACCGGAGTACGCCACCGGTCCCTGTACTGCCTGCACGACCTGTGCGTACACCTGATGGAGACCGACGACGTCGGTGCCGACGCCCTCGCGACGGCCCGCAACCACCCGCTCTACCGTCAGGTCAACGAGCGGCTGTCGGCGCACACCTCGCCGTACCTGCCGACCTGGCGCTCACCGCGCGACGCGATCGCCAACTGCTTCTACCGATGGGACGTCGCGGAGGTTCCGGCACCGCGCGCGGCCAGCTGACCCGGACGGCACCATGGCCACCCGGACACCGCACGTCCTGATCATCGGCGCGGGCACCGGCGGACTCTGCCTGGCGCACGGGCTTCGTCGCGCCGGCATCGGCGTCGAGGTGTACGAACGACATCGCCACCGGGCGGACGGGCTCCTCGGCTACCGCGTGGGCATCGGCCCGACCGGCAGCCGAGCCCTGCGCGACTGTCTTCCGCCGGAACTGTTCGAGATCTACCTGGCCACCTGTGCCCGTTCGCCGCGCTACTTCAACGTGTTGAACCAGAAGCTGCACCAGACCGCCTCGTTCCCGCTCCGCCCGGACACCCATCCGGTCGACACCGAACGGTCGGTCGCCCGGATGACGCTGCGCCAGGTGCTGCTGACCGGCATGGAGGACGTGGTGCGCTTCGACCGGACCTTCACCCGGTACGAGCGCAACGACGACGCGACGGTGACCGCCCACTTCGCCGACGGCAGCACCGCCACCGGCGACCTGCTGGTGGCGGCGGACGGCACCCATTCCGCGGTACGCCGTCAGTACCTGCCACACGCGGTCATCCGGGACGCCGGCACGATCAACATCGCCACCCGGATTCCGCTCACCGAGCACACCCGGGCCCTGCTGCCACCGGCGGTACAGCGGGGCATCTCGCTGATCTTCGGCACCGGCGGGGTGATGGGTGTGCTGCACGTGATGGAGTTCAAGTGGGACGCCGACGGTCGGCTCAAGCCGAACGTCGCGCCGGCCGAGGCGGCGTTGCTCGCCGACTGGCCGGGGCGGCACCACGACAGCACCCGCGACAACATCAACCTGGTGGTCTGGAGCACCGCGCGACGTTTCCCCGCCGACGTGATGCATCGCCGGGGTTCGGAGTTGATCCAGGTGGCGTTGGACCTGACCGCGAACTGGCACCCGCACCTGCGGGAGTTGCTCAGCCGGGCCGACCCGCACAGCGCCCTGCCGATCCGGGTCTCCACCTCGGAGCCGGTGCCGCCCTGGCTCAGCAGTACGGTCACCCTGCTCGGCGACGCCATCCACACCATGACGCCGGGTCGCGGGGTGGGGGCCAACACCGCGCTACGGGACGCGAACCTGCTCCGCCGTCAGCTGATTCTCGCCGCCGCCGGCGAGAAGACGCTGGTACAGGCGGTGGCCGACTACGAGGCGGCGATGGTGCCGTACGGCTTCGCCCGGGTGGCCGACTCGTTGGGCCGTAGCGGCACCAGCGGCGACGACCGGATGTACAAGCCGGTGTTCGGCCGGCTCGCCCTGCTCGGCGCCCGGGGATACTTCCGGGTCACCAGCCAGGTACCCCGGCTGCGACGCAAGTTCGTCGACGACTTCTACACCTATCGGGGCGAGGAGGACTGAGCCCGGGACGCGACCGCGTAACACCGATGACCCTGGCGCCCGCAACGGCGCCAGGGTCATCGGCGTACCGGCCCGGTCCACACCGTCCGTTCCGCCGTGGGCACCGGCGGTAGCCCGTGGTGTGCCCGTATCGACTGTTACCTGGCCTGCCTGTCGCCCGGCTCGCGGGTATGCGAAGCTGCGGCGAGTTTTTCTCGCGACGATCCGGACGTGAACTTCAGGGAGGTTTGCCGTAATGGACTCTTTCGGCAGCTGGCTGATACTGCTCGTGGTCCTGCTGGCCGGGCTGGCGGCGGGCTGGCTGGTGCTGCGCAGCCGGCGCGACGAACCGCCCGCCTCGACGAACCGCGCCACCACGCAGGCGCCCGGGCCGGTGCCGAACCAGCGCGCCGAGACCGCATCGCCGAGCCCGGCCGACCAGCCCGCGCCGGTGCCGGCCGAGCCGGCGTCCGCCGTGGCCACCGAGCCGGTCGCCGCAACGCCGGACGCCACCGCCGACACCCCGGTCTCGACGGGCACCGATCCGACGGCGACCCCCACCGCCGCACCCGTCGAAACGCCGGCCGCGGTCGTGGACACCCCCAGCACGACGCCCGAGATCGCGGAGCCGGCCAGCACGCCGGCAGTCGCGGAACCGGCCAGCACGCCGGAGGTCGCGGAGCCGGTCGGCACGACGGAGGTCGCTGAGCCGGTCGGCACGACGGAGGTCGCGGAGCCGGTCGGCACGACGGTTGGCAGCGGCGCCGAACCGTCGGCGGCCGTCCTGGAAGGACCGGCGGAGCAGGCGGACGAGGACGAGCCGGGGGTCCGCCCGGCGGTGGCCACCCCGCCGGTGCGGCGTAAGGCTGCCACCAAGTCCAGCCCGAGCGTCGCCGCGAAGCCCAGCCCCGCCGCGTCCAGCCCGAGCACCGACGCCGCCCCGGCGACTTCGGTCGTCGAGGCAGCCGACGACTTCCGGCGGATTCAGGGTGTCGGGCCGAAGATGGCCGCCGCGCTGCACGGTGCCGGCATCCGGACCTACCAGCAGCTGGCAGAGCTGGACGAGACCACGCTGCGGGAGACCATCCGGGGTGCCGGGCTGCGGGCCACCGCCAGCCTGGTGACCTGGCCACAGCAGGCAAAGATCCTGGCCAGCCAGCCCGGCGAGACTGCCTGAGTAGTACCGCACCGCCGGTGCGGCGGCGCCCGACTGGAGCGTCGCCACGCCGGCGGTGTGCGTACCGCACCCGTTGCGGTCGGCGGTGGCGATAACGCCCCCCTGGCGACGGCGACCCGACTAGCGTTTCCGATGCCGGCACAGCCGGTCCGCGCACAGTAGTCGGCAGCCGGGAGCCGTCCGTGCCGTTGCAGCCGGAGCCAGCACGCTCGTCACCGTCACTCGCCCGCAGTGCGGCGACACCCGCCCGGGTGACCCTGCTGGAACTCTTCTTCGACCTCGTCTACGTCGTCGCCCTGGCACTCATCTCGCAGGACCTGGCCAAGGAGATCAGTTGGGTCCAGGCCACCCAGGCCCTGATCCTGCTGGCCGCCGTCTGGTGGACGTGGGCCATCACCACCCTGGTCACCGACCTGTACGACCCCGAACGTCCCGCGATCAAGGCGCTGATCCTCGCGGTGATGTTCGGCGTACTGCTGATGACCACCGCGATCCCCAAGGCGTTCGGCGACCGGGGGCTGGTCTTCGCCGCGGCGTACGTCGTCATCCACCTGGGACGTGGCCTGTTCCTGATGCCCACGATGCGCCGTCACCCGCAGATCCAACGGCGGGCGACCCGGATCTTCTGCTGGTTCGCGGTGTCGGCCGTGCCGTGGATCGTCGGGGCGTACGTCTCCGGCGACGCCCGGTTGGTGCTCTGGCTGCTCGCCCTGGGCGTCGACTACCTGGGCCTCCGGCTGGCCTACCCGGTGCCCGGGCTGGGCATGGTGCCCACGGCGCTGCGCAACGTCACGGCCGAGCATCTCTCGGAGCGGTACCAGCAGTTCTTCACGATCGCGCTGGGCGACACGATCCTGGTCATCGGCATGGCCTACAGCACCGACCACGGCCGGACGGAGTCGACCGGCGCCCTGGTGCTCGCCTTCACCACCACCCTGCTGCTGTGGCGAATCTACGTACACAAGTCGGGGGAACTGCTGCCCATCGCCATTCAGGTCGCGCGGAATCCGAGCCGGTTTCTGAACACCGCGCCGTACACCCACCTGCTCATGGTCGCCGGGGTGGTCGTCACCGCCGCCGGATTCAAGCTGGTGCTGCACGCCGTGCCCGCGCGTACCCCGCCCTCCTGGGCGGCGATCATCCTGGGTGGGCCGGCGCTGTTCCTCCTCGGCCGGGCCTGCTTCGAACGGGAGGTGTTCAACCGGGTGTCACCGTCACGCCCGGGCGGCATCCTGGCCCTGCTCACCGTCGCACCCGCGGTGCTGTTCCTGTCCCCCCTGGTCGCCTCGCTCGCCGCCGTACTGGTGCTGGCCGGGGTGGCGGTGGCCGACTACCTGCGCAGCCGCGGTCGGCCACCCGAGGCGCCGTCGCCACCGTCGTAGCCGACGGCGGCCGTCGTTAGCCGAGCGGCGCGGTTGGGTACATGGCGGGACACCCTGCTCTCACCTGCGACCGTGGAGGAAACCATGCGCGGTACGTCGATATTCGGAGTCCTCGTGGTGCTCTGGCTCGTCATCGGCGCAGTCGCCGCCGGCCAGCGCGGCTACTACAGCAACGAGGAGGCCAACTGCGCCGAGGTCGGCACGATCCTGGTGACCATCGCCGCCGGCCCGTTGAACTACGTCGGCGCCAACCCGAAGGTCGACTGCGAGTTGCCCGAGCCCTCCCAGTGATCCAGCACGACGACGGTGCGTCCGGCCCCGTACGTCCCGGTCGGCAGAGACCGGGCGGTGAGAGGCCGGACGCACCTGGTGTGTCGGGGCACCCGCTCAGCGGAAGCAGTGCGCCACGGTGACCTTGCTGCCCAGGCAGTTGGCGGGGCTGTTCTCGATGAGGACGCTGCCCTCGTCGACCTTGACCCGCGCTCGCTCGGCGTGGACGCCGCCGGCCAGCACCGTCGACCGGTTGCCGGTCACCTCGCTGCGGTACAGCGAGGTGGATCCGGCGGTCACGTACAGACCGGCGCCCTGCGAGGTCTTGCCGACCGCCTCGTTGCCCTTCACGTCGCTGCCGCGGACGAGCAGGTTGGACTTGTCGGCGTAGACCCCACCGCCGTGGCCGCGCGAGGTGTTGTCGCGGATCACGCTGTCGTCGATCGGCAGGAGCCCCTGCACGGTGGAGATGCCGCCGCCGGCGACCGTGGCGACATTGTCCCGAATCGTCAACTGCTGCAACACCAGCACCGCGTCGGAGTTGGCCAGGCCACCGCCGGTCTCGGCGCTGTTGCCGGCGACCAGGCTGTCGGAGACCTTGGTACGGGCCGAGAAGCTGGCCAGCCCGCCGCCCTGACCGGCGTTGTTGCGCACGAAGGTGGAGGAGTAGACGTCCCCGGCGGCCCGGAAGTTGGCCAGCCCGCCGCCGTAGCTGACGGCGCTGTTGTGCCGGAACTCGGTCCGGTACATGACCATGACCCCGCCGTTGAGCAGGCCCCCGCCCTTGCCCTGGGTGCCGGCGGCCCGGTTGCCGACCAGGATGCTGTCGCTGATCCGCAGGTTGCCGTCGTTGAAGATGCCACCACCGCCACCCTCCGCCGACACCGACGTGCTGTTGGCGACGGTCACCCGCTCGACGACCGCCGTGGCGCCGTGCACGATGTGGATGCTGCCGCCCTCCACCTTCGACCGGCCGTTGAGCAGCGTCACGTCACGCAGGGTCAGCTCACCGCCGTCCCGCACGGTGAAGAAGCGGAAGTCCTCGGCCTGCGCCCCGCGCGCGATGGTCGCGCCGGAGCCCTCGATGGTGATCGCGTGGTAGATCACCGGTAGGCCGGCGGTGTCGTCGGCCGCGTTGCGCGCGGGCGCCTCGGCGTCGCCCGGGGTCTCGGCGGCGTCCGCGGCCTCCCGCGCGTCCCGGATCCCGCCGTCGTACTCGTCGACCTGCTGGAAGGCGTGGGTCAGGGTGTAGGTGCACTCCTCCGCCAACCGCAGGATGCCACCACCCTGGGCGTTGGCCCGGACCAGCGCGGCGACGAGTTGCGCGGAGTCGCAGGGCACGGACACGGCCTTGTGCTGGGACGGGAGCCCGTTGCCGCTGGACGTCCGGCCGCTCGGCTCGTCGCGCGGGCCGCCTGCGGTGTCGCCGCGTTGCTCGCCTTCGGGGCGTTGCTCGCGGTCAAGGCGTTGCTCGCCTTCGGGGCGTTGCCAGCCGTTTCCACCCGCCGGTTCCCCGTCGGTGCGGGGCGCGTCGGAGGAGAGCACGGCGGGCTGGGCCGGGCTCGGCGTCGGCAGATCGCGGGCGGTCGCCGACGCGGCGACCCCGCTGAGGCCCGCTACCGCGGCCACCAGACTGCCGGCCGCCAGCCCACCGGCCAGGCACCACCGCGACCGCCGCCCGGATCGGGTCGGTTTTCGGCTCCCTTGGTACGTGGACATGAGGGTTTCCTGCCTCTCGTGTGTGCGAAAACAGTGCCGCACCGAATCGGGCGCGGGGCGGCTGACGTCGCGGCAGCCACCAGAGGCAACGTACGGCGATTAAAGCCCGAAATCCGGCATAAGTGAATAAGTACGCCTTTCGCCTTCATGTCCCCTGCCGATCCGGGACGCCGGGCGGACCCGCCGGCTCAACCGCCGACGTGGATCCCCGGGCGGCGGGCGGGATCGGGCTCGGACTTGCGCAGGATCTCCCGCACCACCGGCGGCGTGTCGCCCCGGCCCAGGATCAGGTACCGCAACAGATGCGCGATCGGGTTGCCCTCCGACCACTCGAAGTGCGCGTGCGGACGCACTCCGGTGGCGTCCCGCAGCGCCAGCAGGATCGCGGCGATCGCGTTGGGCGCCGCCGGACTGTTGGCGCGCAGCACCCGGTAACCGCCCACCTCGACACCGCGTACCCGCAGCACGTGCCGGAACCCCGACGGATCGACCACGTCGATCTCCAGAAACAGCACGTCGGTGGCGCCCGGCACCGGATTCTGCCCGCGCTGCGCCCGCTCCTTGATGGTGTACTCCTTGACGGCGCCGCTGCGCCGCTTGTGGGCGATCACGTGCAGCCGGCCGTCATGGGCCACCGAATCGGCGATGAACCGCCGGGCCGGCTCGTCGAACTCCACCCGCTCCGCGCGCAGTTCCGTGGTCCGGCTGACCCGGGACACCAGCGAGACCGCGATGATGCCGAGGATGAACAGGCCCGAGATGGCGATCCCGTCGGGCTTGGTCAGCACGTTCTCGACCAGCGCGTACAGCAGGACCAGGGTGAGCACGGTGAAGCCGACGGCGACACCGCGCTGCCGGCGGCCGACCGCGGCGATCGTCACCGCCACCGCGGCGGAGACCATCATGGCCAGGATCCCGGTGGCGTACGCCCCGGCCTGCGCGTCGACGTCGGCCCGGAAGACGACGGTCAGCCCGACGCAGATCAGCGTGTAGACGATGACCACCGGTCGGACCGCCCGCGCCCACTCGGGCGCCATGCCGTAGGACGGCAGATAACGCGGCACGATGTTGATCAGCCCAGCCATCGCCGAGGCCCCGGCGAACCAGAGGATGAGCACGCTGCTGAGGTCGTAGACGGTGCCGAACGCCTCGCCGACCTGCTCGTGGGCGAGGTAGGCCAGCGCCCGTCCGTTGGCCGCCCCGCCCGGGGCGAACTGCTCGGGCGGGATGAGCAGCGTGGTGACGAAGGTGGTCGAGAGCAGGTAGACCGACATGATCAACGCGGCGGCGGTGAGCAACCGCCGGGTGTTGCGGATCCGGGCGGCCAGCCGGGACCGCGCGTCCGGCCCCTCCCCGGCGACCAGCGGCATCATGCTCACCCCGGTCTCGAACCCGGAGAGTCCCAGCACCAGCAGCGGAAACGCCAGCGCCGCGGTCAACGCCAACTGCCCCGGTCCACCGTCCACGGTCAGCGCCCCGGTCCAGTCGGCCAGCCGCCCCGGATCACCGGCGATCTCGACCAGGGAGACCACCACGATCACCGCGTTCAGGGCCAGGAAGACGGCGACCAGGGGTACGGCCACCGCGACGGCCTCGCGGAAGCCGAGCAGGAACACCCCACCCAGGATCAGCAGCAGCACCACGGTCACCACGACCGCGACGGTGGTCCCACCGAACGCCGCCGGCAGGTACGGATTCTGCAACATGTGCACGGTCGCGTCGGCCGAGGAGAGGGTGATCGTGATGATCCACGAAGTGGCCACGAAGCCGAGCAGGACCAGCACGAAGATCTTGCCCCGCCAGAACGGCAGCAGCCGTTCCAGCATCGCCACCGAGCCCTGGCCGTGAGGGCTGTCCCCGGCCACCCGGCGGTACATCGGCAGCATGCCGAACAGGGTCAGCGCCACGATCAGCAGGGTCGCCACCGGCGAGAGCGCCCCGGCGGCCAGCACCGCGATGCCCGGCAGGTACGACAGGGTGGAGAAGTAGTCCACGCCGGTCAGGCACATCACCCGCCACCAGGCGTGCGACCGGGCCTGCCCCTCGGCGGTCTCCGGGCCGACCGGCTGCACCTGGTGCACGAAGAGCCACCGACGCAGCCGACTCTCCGGCGCCGCCGGCCCGGGTGGCCGCACCGCCACCTGCTCGGGTACGGCGATGTGCCGGCCCGCCCGCTCGCCCGGCCGGGTGGGGTCACGGGCGGCACGCAGCGCGGGCTCGGGAGTGCCGGACGCCTTGCCACGGCGCTCCCGGCCCCGTCGCGCTCTGGCCCCGTCCCCCATGTCCCGCCCCGTCCTCCCCCACTCCTGCCCCGACCGTAGGCGGTCGTCGAACACCGCCTCGCCGAAACGGTCAAAGCCGGTCGGCACCATCCCGGGGCGGCACCGTCAGGGCACGGGCCAGGGCGTCGGGATCAGCGACGGTCACCGTCAAGCCGGGGTGGCGGGGCCACCCGCCGGGCAGCAGGGCCGGCACCGGTCGCACGAAACGTACGCAGAGTCCACCGGCGGTGCTGGTGCCGAAGGTGATACCGACATCCGACGCCGACACTCGCGTGCCGATCGCCCGCCACCAGCGGTACGGACCGGTGGTCTCCACACCCGCCACGTTGTCCCGGGTGGTCCGCAGCCGCCAGGGCCCGAACCGCACGGCCAGGTCGTTCGCGTCGACCAGCACCCAGGCGGTCGACGGCCGGACGCCGAGCAGGGCCAGCACGGGGCGCCAGGACGGATCGAACCGGAAGCCGAAGCGGGCCGCCGTCATCCCCGGGATCTCCGGCCGACACGGTCTCCGGGACGCGCGGGACGACGTGGGGCAGCAGGGCGGGGTCGGGGTCGGGGGGCGGGACGGCGCCGGGACACAGAGGTCATGGCCGCGGCGTACCCGCAAGAGGCCGGCCGACACCCCCCGGGCCGGCCGGCCCCTGCTCTCCCCCGTGGTGCATCCGGGCGATGCCGCCCGGGCGGGTCGGACCGCCCCCGCGCTCCGCCCGTCGACGGGACGCGGGGACCCCCCGTCCCGGCTACTGCAGGAACGCCCCCAAGGGCGACAGCAGCAACCGACCGAGCGCCGCGGCCGTCTCGTCGAGCCGCTTGCGCTCGAGTTCGTGTCGGTGCGGGTCGTGCCGGCACCGCCAGATCCGCTGTGCGTTACGCCAGGCGACATCCCGGGTGTAGCCGATCAGTTCGCCCTGGTACCAGTCGTCGATCTCTCCGTTGAGCATGTCGATGAGCAGCTGCCACCGCTCCAGGTAGCCCCGGCGCAGGCCGGGGATCTTGTCGGCGAAGATCTTGTTGATCTCCAGGTAGTCGCGGTGTTGGTCACTGCCGTCGACCGGCTCGGACTCCAGGTGGTCGAAGGTGGTGACCAGCGCGAACGGCAGGTCGAAGTTGATGTGCGCGTTGACTCCGGCCGCGGCCGAGGGCAGCGGGCGGGCGTCCGGGCCGCGCATCCGCTCGAACAGACAGGACCAGGCCTTCGGGGTGCTGGGGCTGGAGTCGGTCCACAGCCGCAACGCGTCGAAGTAGCGGGCGGCGAACTCCACATCGAGTCGGGACAGGAAGACCGGGTCGACGAAACGGTCGGCGTACAGCCCGTCCAGCACGCTGGTGGTGATGGTCAGGTACAGCTTGTTGAAATCGGCCAGCGGGCAACTGTCCAGCAGCGGTGGCAACCGGACCAGCATGTCCTGCAACTTGGTCAGGTGGTCCACCACGGCCGGCACGTCCGTCGGGTGGTCGGCGAGCAGGTCGACGATGTCCCCGTGCACCGGCCCCCAGACCCGCTCGCTCATGTCGCCCTCCACCCTGCTCGCCGACGCCGTGGTGCCGTTGCGGCGCCGGGCTCAGCCTCTCAGGCGGACCACGGCGTCGACATCAGTAGAACTACGTATCCGACACCTACGCGCGACTACGTAGGAAGATGGCGCTGGCCTGGACCCGGGTCCGCACCTGGAGCTTGTCGAAGATGTGCGAGACGTGGACGCCGATGGTCCGCTCGCTGATGAACAACCGCTGGCCGATCTCCCGGTTGGTCAGCCCCTCGGCCACCGCGGCCAGCACCTCACGCTCGCGGGCGGTCAGCGCGGCGAGTTCCTCGCCGCCGGCCGGGGCCGGCGCGGTCGCCCCCAGCGGGCCACGGTCCTCCAGCACCACCCGGGCGCGGCCGGCGAGGGTACGGATCTCGTCGGTCAACGGCACCGCACCCAACCCCTGGGCCATCTGGTACGCCTGCCGGAGCAGCTTGCCGGCGGTGGCGGTACGCCGCCGCCGGGCCAGCAACGCCTCGGCCTGACGCAGTCGGGAGTACGCCGCCGGATAAGGATGGTTGCGATGGTCCCACTCCGCGGCGGCCCGCCCCCACAACTCCGGATCGGCCACGTCGAGCCGACTCACCTCGGCCGCGCAGAGCGCCAGATAGCCGTCCACCACGTCGCGTACCGGCCGGGCCGCGCGCTCGCTCTTGGCCGCCACCCGATCGGCGATCTGCCGCAACCGCCGCACCGCCTTGTCGTCGACGGCGACGGTACGGCTGGCCTTCGCCTCCGCCTCGGCCCGCAGCCCGTGCCAGACGAGCACGGCGAGGATGACCAGGTCGTCGGAGCGGGTCTCGGTCAACCCCCGCTGCACCGCGTGCCGGGCCACCTCGTGGCGCCCCTGCCACATCGCCAGCCCGGCCCGCAGGGTGAGCAGCGGAATGACATGCCGGGCACCACCGCCGGCCAGCATGGTCGCCACCGCGTCGAGGTCCCGGTCGGCCGCCTGGACGTCGCCGTAGCCCACCGAGAGCCGGCACCGGGCCAACAGCAGCTCGACCGCGTCGGTGCCGGACGGGCGGTGCCGCAGTGCCGCCGCGACCACCTTCTCCGCCTCGGCCCACTGCCCCACCCGGAACAGGCCGTTGGTGGCGATGGCCAGCAGGCGGGTCTCGTAGCTACGACCCAGCCCCAGCTCGGCCACCCGCTCGGCGCCCCGGCGGGCCACCACCACCCCCTCCTCCAGGATGTTCAGCGGCCCGGTGAGCAGCTCGGCCAGGTGCAGGTAGGCGAGGGCGACGTCCTCCGGGCGGCCGGCACGTTCGGCGGTCGCCAACGCGCGCCGCAGCACGGCCAGACCGGCGTCCGGATCCTGGCGGTACGCCTCGGAGAAGCCGAGCGCCATGCTGGCCAGTACCACCTCCGTGGTGGCGTCGTCGGCCTGCTCGGCCAGGGTCAGCGCCTCCCGGGCCCGCTGGCCGGCCTCGGCGTACCGGCCCAGTTGGAGCAACAGCTCGGCCAGGTGGGCCGCAGCCGTGGCCCGCTGTCGCGGGGTGCAGTCGGCGGCGTCCAGCGCATGCTGGTACTCCGCCTCGGCCAGCGCCGAGCGGCCGGCAGCGGCCAGGTAACGGGCCCGACGGATGTGCAGCTCGCAGACCGGATGGTCGGTGTCGGTGCCGGCCAGTTCCTCCAGCAGGGCCAGCGCGCGGGCATACTCGCCACAGTGGTGGGCGGCCTCGGCCGCGTGCCCCAGCAGCGCCGCTCGGTCCGCGCCGGGCAGCCCCTCGGCCAGCTCGACGGCGACCGACCAGTGCCGGTGCGCCTCCGCGTAGCCGTACAGCCGCTCGGCCTCCTCGGCCGCGGCCACCGCCGCCGGCAGCGCCCGCTCCGGCTCGCCGGCCAACCGCCAGTGGTGGGCCAGCCGGGCCTGGTGCAACTCCCCCGGCGCCGACGTCAGCGCCTCGGCGTAGCGGCGGTGCAGCACGGCCCGCTCGGCGGGCAGCAGCTCGTTCTCCAGCACCTCGGCGACGAGCCGGTGCCGCAACCGGTAGCCGTCGTGCGAGCCGGACACCAGCCGGTGCGAGACGGTCGCGCGGACCGCGTCCAGCAGGTCCTGTTCGGGCAGCCCGACCACCTGGGCGAGCAGCCAGTGCTCGACCGGTTCCACCCCGGCGGCGACCGCGTGCACGACCCGGTGCGCCGGCTGCGGCAACGCGTCCACCCGGGCCAGGAAGACCTCACGCAGGGTGTCGGAGAGGCCGTCGCGGCCGTCGCGCAGGTCCCGCGAGAGTTCCTCGATGACGAACGGGTTGCCGCCGCTGCGCTGGCACAACTGCTCGACCGCCTCGGCGACCAGCGGGCGGCCCACCACCGCCGCGGCGAGTTGCTCGGCGGCGGCCCGGTCCAGCGGGGCGAGGTCGAGCACCTGCACCGACCGCAGCCGACGCAGCTCGGTGAGCACCCGACGCAACGGATGCGCCCCCTGCAGGGACTCCGAACGCACCGCCGCGAGCACCGACAGTTGCAGGTCGCCGAGGCCGGCCAGCAGGTACAGCAACAGTTGACGGGTGGTCCGGTCGACCCATTGCAGGTCGTCGAGGACCAGCACCACCGGGCGGCCCCCGGCGATCACGCTCAGCCCTCGGGAGACCCGCTCCAACAGCGCGCCCGCGCCGTCCGGCCCCGTCGCGTCCTCGGCGAACACGGCCAGCAACGCGCGGACCGAGGCGGCGGCGGCCGGTGCCAGGTCGGCGTCCAGCCGCCGCAGCGCCTGGCGCAGCGGGTGCAGGGGTGAGGCGTCCCCGATGTCCAGACAGGAGCCGGTGAGCACCAGGGCACCCGCGTCGCCCAGCCGTTGGCCGAGTTCGCGGAGCAGCCGGGTCTTACCCACCCCGCTCTCGCCGGTGAGGAAGACGGCGGCCGTGCTTCCCGGCGCCACATCGTCGAGCAGCGTGGCACGCACCGCCGCCACCAGGTCGGCCCGACCGACTAGCGGTGTGCTGCCCACGTCGCTGGCCATGGCTCGCAGCCTAGTCACAGGCGCCCTCCCCGTTCTACCGCCGCCGCACGCCTGTCCTACTCCTCGCGTCGACAATGCGACCAACCGGTTGCGCTCGGCCGACATACGTCGTTCTGCCGATCCGCCATCAGACCGGGGAATGACAGTCTCCGGGCAACGTCGACACTCACGGGGGGAGAGGCGGGTGCGTCTCCATGTCCATGTCCACCGTCGTCCCCGCTCGCGGGCCGGCCAGCCGGATGCGCTGGTCGGTGACCGAGGAGCGGCGGATCGTCACCGTACTCTTCGTCGACATCGTCGGCTCGACCCGGCTGGTCGACCGGCTGGATCCGGAAGACGTCCGGACCCTGCAACGGGTCTACTTCGGCACCGTCGCCCGGGTGCTGCGCCGCTGGGACGGCGCGGTGGAGAAGTACGTCGGCGACGCCGTGATGGCGCTGTTCGGCGCCCGTAGCGGGGACGGGTGGCAGGCGTACCGGGCGGTGCGGGCCGGCCTGGAGATCCAGCGGGCCCTCGACCGCCGGCCGCTGGCCGTGGCACCCGGGTTGCGGGTACGGGTCGGCGTGGCCACCGGCGAGGCGGTGGTCGACCTCCGGGTGAACCACGACGGCGGGCACGGCGTGGCCAGCGGCGCGGTCATCACGCTGGCCGCCCGGTTGCAGGAGTACGCGCCGCCCGGCGAGGTGGCGCTCTGCGCGACCACGCACCGGGCCGTCGCCGGGCTGATCGCGCAACAGCGGATCCCCGGCGTGACGGTGGCCGGCAAGCACGCGCCGGTCGACGTCTGGCACGCCACCGGCCTGCTGCGTCCCCCACCACCCCGGACGGACGACCCGCTGGTCGGCCGCCGCCGCGAGTTGGCCGCCGCCCGGGAACAGCTGGCCGAGGCGGTACGCGGACACGGTCCCCGACGCCTGCTACTGACCGGCCCGCCCGGGGCCGGCCGCAGCCGCTTGCTGCGCGAGCTGAGCCGGAGCACCCCCACAGTGGACGGTATGCCGGTGCGCTGGTGTCTGGCGGCCTGTCCGCCGTCCCCGGACGACCCCCTCGCCCCCGGGGCGGAGCTGGTACGCGGACTCGCCGGCGGCGCCGGCACCGACAGCCCCCGGCCGGCCATCCCCCGGCGCGGGCAGCGGCCGCCGGAGCGCCGGCCGACGACGGACCCGGCGACCGGCCCGGCCGACCCGACCGCTGCCGGCCCCACCGTCGGTTGGCGGGAGGTGCTGCTGGGCCTGGCCCGGCGGCAACCGGTGGTGGTGGCCGTCGACGATCTCGATCGCGCCGCACCGGCGCTCCGCCGCCAACTGGACCTGCTGGTCGACCGGGCCACCGCCGACGGCCTGCCGCTGGTGCTGGTCGCGACCGCCACCGAGGAGTTCGCCGGGCCGGTCCCGGGGGCGGCCCGGGTGCCGTTGCGTCCGCTCGACGCGGTGACCACCGGCCGGTTGCTGCGCCGGCTGTTGCGCCGCAACGGGCGGCCGAGCGCGCTGGTGCGGCACCTGATTCCCGTCGTCGGCGGCAACCCCGGGTACGCCGTGGCGTACGTCCGTGCGCTCGACGGCGACGCCGCCACCCTGCCGCCGGTGCCGGAGAGTGTCCGCCGGGTCGTCGACGCCCGGTTGGACCGCCTCGACGCTCCGCTCCGGGCCGCCCTGATGGCCGCCGCCGCCGTACCCGCCCCCTGCTCGGCGACGCGGCTGGCGTACGCCCTGGGCTGGTCGGCGGGGCAGGCGGAGTGGGCGCTGGCCGCCCTGACCACGGCGGGCCTGCTCGTCGCGCCGCCCACGGGCGGGCATCGATTCACCGATCCGGTGCTGCGCGAGGTGGCCATCGCCCGGCTGCCCCGGGCGCTGCGGGCCGCGTTCGCCCGCCGGGCCGGCACCGTCCCCGCCCTCGACGACCCGGTCGAGGTCGGTCCGGTCGAGGTCGGTCCGGTCGAGGTACGCCCGGCCGGCCGGCCCTCAGTCGACAAGCGGTCGCCACAGCCGGTCGTGTCCCGCGGACGCCGACCGACGGCGGCCGATCCGACCGCGACGAGGTCACCGGTTCACACCGGCGAATCAGGGGCCCGCCAGGAAGGCCAGGACCCGGTTCCAGGTGAGGTCGGCGGCGACCGGGTCATGGTCGGCCACGGTCGGGTCGGTGAACAGGTGCCCCGCCCCCGGGTAGTGGTGCACCACGAGGTCGGCGCCGGCGGCGGTCAGCTCCCGCTGCCACTGCGCGACCTCCTCGGGCGGGTCGTAGGCATCCGGATCGGCCAGGTGCAGCTGGACTCGCAGGCCGGGCCGGACCGCCTCCGGGGAGCCGCCGGTGCCGTGCAACAACAGCAGGCCGGCGGTGTCGGGGCGGTGCGCGAGCAGCGCACCGGCCACCCCGGCACCCATCGAGAATCCCGCGAGCACGGTGTCCGGCGGGAGCCAGTCGAGCGCCGCGCGGGCCCGGTCGAGGACGGTCTGCTGGCCGATCCGGTCGAGCAGGGCGAAGCCCTCCTCGACGCTGTCGACGGCCGGCATCCCGTACAGGTCGGGGGCGTGCACCTCGTGCCCGGCGGCGCGCAGCCGGTCGGCGGCGGCCAGCACGGCCGGGCGCAGCCCGTACACGGAGTGAAAGAGCGCGACGTGTGCCATCCGGACATCCTGCCCGACCAGCAGGTCAGCCCGGTCCCGGCGCGCGGCAGGCCGGTCCCGGCCCGGCGGGTCAGCCCCGGTCGCCGGTCGGTCGGCACTCCTGTGGCGCCGATCCGTCGGCACGGTTCGCACCCGGGCGCAGGGCGCGGCTGTGGCCACGGAACTCGGCGACCACCTCCCCGTCCTCGCGGGTCACCGTGACGTCGTAGATCCCGCTGCGCCCGTACCGGGTGCGTTCGGTGGCCCGGGCGAGCAGCAGGTCACCCTCGTGCGCCGGGCGGATGAAAGTGATCTCGCCGCCGGCGGCTACGGTGACCGGGCCGTGGCTGTTGCAGGCCAGCGCGAAGGCGGTGTCGGCCAGCAGGAACACGAAGCCGCCGTGGGCGATCCGGTGCCCGTTGACCATCTCTGCCGTGATCCGCATGCGGGCCACCGCCGCACCGCCGGTGGCGGTGATCAGCTCGATCCCGAGCCGGTTCGACGCGACGTCGGCGTCGAACATCTCGTGCGCTGCGGTGCGCTGCGGTTCCACCTGACTCCTGGTCCGTCCACCGGGCGTCCCCGGCCCTCGGGACAACCATCATGTCATCGCTGCCGGCGGCACCCACCACGACGGTACCCAGCTGACCGGCAGCCGGGCCGCCGCCCGCCCGCTGACCGAGCGATCTTGGTACGAAAGCGCCCTTTGGACGCCGCTTTCGTACCAAGATCTCGACTCAGCGGGCCGGCGGGCGGGCGGCGGGGACCAGCGCCAGGGTCGGCAACAGCAGCAGCGGGACGACCAGCAGCGCCTGTAGCGTGCCGACGTGGTCGCCGAGCAGGCCGAGCAGGGGCGGCCCGGCGAGGAACGCGGTGTAGCCGATCACCGCGACGACGCTGACCCGTACGTGGGCGTGCTCGGCCTCGTCGGCGGCGGCGCTCATGCCGACCGGGAAGCCGAGCGAGGCACCGATGCCCCAGAGCGCCACACCGACCACCGCGACCGGGCCGGAACCGGCGAGCACCGCCAGGCCGGCACCGACGACGGCGAGCAGGATGGTGCTGGTCAGCACCGGCCCCCTCCCCCACCGGTCCAGCGCCACCGTGCCGAGGGTGCGGCCCAACGTCATGCCGACCACGAAGACGCCGAAGACCGCCGCGCCGGCCGCCTCACTGAAGCCGTACCCGTCGATGAAGGCGACCGCGAGCCAGTCGTTCGCGCTGCCCTCGGCGAACGCCGCCGCCAGCACCAACAGGCCGATGAGCAGGGTGCGTGGCTCCCGCCAGGCGGCGAGCAGGCGCCGGCGCCGGCCGGCCGGGGTGCCGGGCTCCGCGCCGGGCTCGGCGGCCAGGAACGCCCGCGCCCCGAGCAGGGTGCCGGCGAGCACCACCACGGCCAGGACGCTGAGGTGCACGCCGACCGGCACACCCAGCCGGGCCGCGCCCGCGCCGAGTCCGGCACCGGCCACCGACCCGAGACTCCACGCGGCGTGGAAGCGGGGCATCACGGTACGCCCGAGCCGACGCTCGACGGTCGCTCCCTCGATGTTCATCGCCACATCGCAACTGCCGGAGCCGTACCCGAGGGCGAACAACCCCAACGCCACCCCGGGCAGCGAACCGGCGACGCCGGCCGACACCCCGGCGACGGTCAGCCCGAGCGCGACAAACAGGGTGGCCAGTGCCACCGCACGGGCCGCGCCGAGGCGCTGGGTGACCAGCCCTGCGGTGGGCATGGCGACGATCGCACCGATGGACATGGCGAGCAGCAGCAGCCCGAGACGGCCGGGGCTGAGGCCGAGCCCGTCGCGGATCGCCGGCACCCGGGCGAACCAGGTGGCCACCGCCAGCCCGTTGAGCGCGAACACCACCGCCACACCGTTGCGGGCGGCCAGCACCGCTCGGGGCGGCCCGAAGCCGGTCGGTGGTGCCGTGGGGGTGGTGGCGATGGGATCCACGTACGTTCGGTTCCTCTCCTGGGGCTGGTCCTCGCCACGATCACACACCTGGGAGCGCTACCAGCACAATCCTGTCCCGGTCCTTACCGACGGCCAGCCGGCGGGGCATGATTCGGGTAGGCGCCACGCACCGGAGCGCCGGACAGGCAACGGGAGTACATCATGACGACGGCACGCCGGCCGGCCACCCTCGACGACGTCGCCCGCGCGGCCGGGGTGTCCCGGTCGACGGCGTCGCGGGTCATCGCCGGCAACGGGTTCACCTCCCCGGTCGCCCGGGACCGGGTCCGTACCGCCGCCGACCGGCTCGGTTACGTGCCCAACGCGGCAGCCCGGGCGCTGGTACGTGGCGCCGGCGTCCGACTGCTGGTGGCGGTGGCCGGAGCCACGCCGTCGGTGCTCGACGACAGCTACATCAACCAGGTGGTCAGCACCTCGGCGCAGGTCTGTGCCCCGTACGGGCTCGGGGTTACGGTCGAGTGGGTGCCGCTGGACGAGCCGGGACGGCTCACCCGGCTGGCCGACGACCGGGGCGTGGCCGGCCTGCTGCTGGTCAACACCACCGACGCGATGCTCGGCCTGGTGCCGCGCCGGCTACGCGGCCGGACGGCGTCGATCGGGATCGGCTCGGCCTCGGTGCCGTCGGTGGACATCGACAACGGCGGTGGCACCGCGGCCATCGTCCGTCACCTGTACGCCACCGGCCACCGGCGGATCGCGATGGTGACCGGTCCCCCCTGGCTGACCTGTGCCACCCGCTCGGTGGAGGCGTACCGGGGGCTGCTGCGGCAGGCCGGCCTGCCGGCCCGGGAGGTGGTCGGTGACTTCAGCGCGGCGCGCGGTCGCGCGGCGGCCCGGGAGGTGCTGCGCCGCTGGCCGGACACCGACGCGATCGTCGGGATCAGCGACGCGACCGCGCTGGGGGTGATCGGGCAGCTACGCGCCGACGGCGTGCAGGTGCCCGGCGACGTCGCGGTGACCGGGTTCGACGACATCCCGCTGGCCTCGGTGACCGCGCTGACCACGGCGAGCCATCCGGTACGGCGGATCGCCACGGCGGCGGCGACCATGGTGCTGGAGCAGCGCCCGGTACCGCCCCTGACGGTGTTTCCGTCGGCACTGGTGCTGCGCGAGAGCGCCTGAGCGTCGCCGGCCGATGTGCCCGCGAACCGGGCGGCATTCGGTCAACCCTTCAGAATAGCCATTCCCACCATTTCCAACCTCGGCTGAATGTGACTGTGCACCGGTAAGATCGGCGACTTGCATCTGACTGATCGCTGACTGATGGGTCGGACGGCGAGCGCACACACTGGGCCCATGAGAACTGGGCTCGGGCACATCAAGACCCTTCGCGGCGCGGTGTGTCTCGTCCTGTTGGCGGCCCTTTCCGGCTGCATGCAACTCAACGTCGGCCTGACCGTCAAGGCCGACGACACGGTCAGCGGGCAGCTCCTGCTGACCGCCGAGCGCAAGGTCTTGACCTTGAACAACAAGACGGTCGAGGAAGGCTTCGCCGACCTTCGGCAGAACATCCCCGCACTGCCGCCGGGCCCCGAGACACGGTACGAGACCGCCACCCACTTCGGTTTCCAGATCAACTACCGGAATGTACCTCTCGATCAATTCGACAGCGAAAGCCTGAGCATCGTCCGGGCGAACGACCGCTATGTATTCACACTTCCGCTGGACCCGAAGAAGTACGGCGGAAAAGTGGCCGAGCAGGATCCGGAAAACCAAGCCAGGTTCATGTTGTTGATGTCTTTCGAGATCGCCGTGACCTTCCCCGGCCGCGTGCTCGACGTCAACGCCGGCGGCCAGGTCAACGACCGGACGGTGACCTGGCGGGTCGACCCCAACCAGCCGAAGCCCGCCGAACTGCGGGCCGTGGCCGAGGCACCACCCCGGCCGTCCGCCGCCGCGAACGCCGACGACACCGGTGGCGGCCCGCCGTGGCTGCTCATCGCCGCCGGCACGGTGGTGCTGCTGCTCATCGCACTACTCGTCGTACTGCTGCTGCGCCGACCCCGCTCGGCCGCCAGCCCGACCGCAACCGACTCGACCACAAGCGGCCCGGCCCCAGGTGGTCCGGGCACGCCGAGCACCACGATTCCCGGTCCGCCGGGCGCCGGCTGATCCGCCGGCCGTCACCGTCCGAATGGGACGGGCGACACCGTCCTCCCCACCCCGCACCATCGCAGAACCGAAGGGAGATCGGCGATGAACGATCTCTTCACCTGGGCCGCGCTGGGCAGCCTCACCGGCGCGAGCGCCGCCACGCTGCTCACCACCAACGTCATCGGCGGCCTGATCGGCCCCAGCGCCGACAAGGCGCGCAAATGGATCGCCCTGGGCATCGCGCTCGCGCTGTCGTACGTCACCGCGGCCGTCGCCACCGACGCCGGCCCCGAGAAGTGGCTCATCGCGTTCTTCAACGGACTGGTCATCTTCTCCGCCGCGCTCGGCATCAACCAACTGCCGCCCGGCAACCGGCAGGCGACGCCGACCCAACTGGCGCAGGGCAACGAGCCCCGCTTCATCCGCTCCTGGGCCTGAACGGAGCAGCGTCATGGTCTTCGGCATCATCAGCGCCGCCGTACACGTCGCCGCCGGCGCGGTGCTCGGCCAACTCGCCGGCGGCACCATCGGGCTGCTCGTCGGCGCCGCCCTCGGCCTGCTGGTCGGCGGCGTCTTCGGCTGGGCGATCACCTCCGCCGGGGCGTACGGACCCGACCCGCGCGGGGTGTTCCTGTTCGTGGTCGACCACACCTGGAGTCTGCCGAACACCCTGGTCGGCGCGGTCTACCTCGCCGTACACCTGCTGTTCGGTCACTCACTGGATCGGGCCACCTCCCAGCACAGTTGCCGGGTCAACGTGCTGGAGGGGGTCTCGCCCCGGTACGCCACCACGCTCGGCACCGTCTGCGCCGGTTCCGGCCCCGGCATCCAGCGGCACGAGGACGTCCACATCTTCCAGGCCCGCCTGCTCGGTCCGCTCTACATCCCGCTGGTCGTGGCCAACTACGTGTTGTTCACCATCGCGCCGGTGTGGCTGCTCTACCACGACCACACGGGTGCGCCGATCAACCGCTTCACCCGGTACTTCGAGATCGGCGTCTACCCGCACGTGTGGAACGAGGCCATCGCGTACCGGATCCAGGGGACGCCGCCGCGATGACCGCACGCGGTCCGATCGAGGACGCCACCGCCGACCTGGCGGCGTGGCTGGCCGGGGCGGCGGGTGCCGCCGTCCCGGTCGGCCCGCCCGGACCGGACACCGATCCCGCCGGCCTGACCCTCTGGCCACTGGAGCTACGGCCGGTCCGGCAGACCCGGGGCAGCGGCGGGTTCGAGCCCTACCGCTTCACCGTCCGCTACCTGCTCGCCGCGGGCGGGCCGAACGCCCTCGCGGCGCTGGACCGGGTACTCGTCGCGGCCACCGCAGCGACCGGTCACACACTCACGCTGGAGGCCGGTGACCCCGCACTGTGGACGGCCTTCGGCACCCCGCCCCGGCCCGCACTCCTGATCGACGTGCCGGTTCAGGTCACCCGGCCGAGCCAGCCGGCCGCGCCGGTACTGCATCCGCTGCGGCTGCGACAACTGGACATGCTGACCTTCGACGGCCGGGTCGTCGGCCCGGCCGAGCAGCCGCTCGCGGCGATGCGGGTCGAGGTCGTCGGTCAGCCGTACGCGACCCGGACCGATCCCGCCGGCCGGTTCCGCATCGTCGGCGTGCCCCACGACCCCGAACAGCCCCGTCCGGTCCGGCTCCGGCTCACCGGCCGGGGGCAGGTGCTCACCGCCGAGGTCGACCCGACCGAGCCCGACATCGTCATCGTCTGCGCCCCGCCGGCCCGCTGATCCGCCGACCCGACCTCGGGAGGACCGATGCCCACCTACTTCTCGCCCGGCATCTACGTCGAGGAGGTGCCCGGTGCCGCCCGACCGATCGGACCGGCCGGTACCAGCACCGCCGCCTTCGTGGGCGTCGCGCCCGACCGCAACGCCCACCTCAACGAGGCCCTCGCCGTGAACAACTGGACCGACTTCCTGCGCCTGTACGCCGACGGCGACCAGTTGGAGAGCACCCCGCTGGCCCGGGCCGTCTTCGGTTTCCTCGACAACGGCGGCACCCGGTGTTGGGTGGTCAACGTCGGTGAGGGTGGCTCGGTCACCGGCACCGGTCGCAAGCGCGCCGGCCTGGACCTGCTGGAGGCGGTCGACGAGATCTCCATCGTGGCCGCACCCGGATTCCACGACCCGGTCGCCCACGAGGCACTGCTGAGCCTGGCCGAACGGACCCGCGCCATGGTCGCGATCTGCGATCCGCCGCCCGACATCGACGACATCTCCACGCTGACCCGGGTCGCCACACCCGGTTCGACCCGCCCGGCCAAGCCGAGCGACACCGACCCGGCCGCCGGCTCCGGCTCGGGGGGCGGATCTGGTGGTGGCCCGGTGGCGCACCGGCCCCGGCAGTCCGACTTCGGCGCGCTCTACTATCCCTGGCTGCGGGTGCGCGACCCGCTCTCCGGCGAACTGGTGCTCACCCCGCCGAGCGGGCACGTCGCCGGCATCTGGGCCCGCACCGACGCCCTGCGTGGCGTGCACAAGGCACCGGCGAACGAGCCGGTACGCGGCGCCGTCGACCTGGGCCAACTGGTCACCCGGGCCGAGCACGACGTGCTCAACCCCAAGGGCGTGAACGTCATCCGCTACTTCCCCGGCGAGGGCATCCGGGTCTGGGGTGCGCGTACCCTCGCCGCCGAGGCCAGCGAGTGGCGTTACCTGAACGTCCGCCGGCTCTCCATCGCCATCGAGCAGGCGATCGCCAACGGCACCCGTTGGATGGTGTTCGAGCCGAACGACTTCACCCTGTGGCGCTCGATCCGCCGCGACATCGGCGCCTTCCTCACCCGGGTGTGGCGCGACGGAGCACTGCTGGGGCGTACGCCCGAGGAGGCGTTCTTCGTCAAGTGCGACGAGGAGACCAACCCGGCCGACGTCCGCGACGCCGGCATGGTGGTCGCCCACATCGGCATCGCCGTGGTCAAGCCGGCGGAATTCGTGGTGTTCAAGCTGAGCCAGTGGGCCGGCGGCACCGAGACCGAGACGATTGGAGGCTGACATGCCCACCACGGCCACTCCGCAGCCGGGCGCCCCGGTCGACCCGTACCGCGCGTACAACTTCAAGCTGTTGGTCAACGGCATCACGAACGGCCACTTCACCGAGGTCAGCGGCCTGGAGGTGAACATCCCGGCGGTCGCCTACCGGGAGCAGGGCAACGACCGGATCCGGATGATCCCCGGCCAGGTCGAGTACGGCCCGGTCACCCTGCACTTCGGCCTCACCTCGTCCCGGGAGTTGTGGGACTGGGTACACGCGGTCGCCCGCGGCACGGTGAACCGTCGCAACGTCTCGGTGGTGCTGCTCGACGCCGCCGGCACCGCCGAGGTGCTGCGCTGGAACCTGATCAACGCGTGGCCGACGAACTGGCGCGGCGCGCACCTGAACACCCTCAGCCAGGAGCTCGCCATCGCGGCACTGACCCTGCGTTACGAAAGCCTGGAACTGGAGGCCGGTGGTGCCGCGCCGACGACCGCTTAGCTGGCTGGCCGGCCAACTCCGATCCGCGGCACGGACCGTCGACCGCTTCGCCGGCGTACCGGAGACCTCCCCGGCCGGCCGTACACCTGTCGGCCACGAACCGGCCAGCCGGGGACCTGCCGGCCGCGAACCGGCCGGCGGCGCGGTCGGGTTGGCCGGCGGGACTGGCGGTACGGAACGGCGGCCGGGCCGGCCGCCGGAACACTGGCTGCGGGTGGTCGAGGCACACGCCCCCGGCCTGTTGCGCGACCTCGACATCGACGCGCCACCGCCCGCCGACGGCACGCTGCCCCGGCGCGGGTCGGGCGGCGGCGGGGACGTCGATCCACGCACTGACCCGGCGACCACCGACCCGCTCCCGCCACCCGCCGGTGTCCCCACCGACCCGCTCCCGCCACCCGCCGGTGTCGCCACCGACCCGCTCCCGCCACCCGCCAGTGTCCCCACCGCCGCCTTTGCTCTGCTTCAACCGGCGCAACGGCCACCGTCCGGTTATCGGACACCCGGCGTTGCGTGGGGTGAAGCAGAGCAAAGCGGTGTCGAAGGTGTACCGGAGGTCCACCCGCACGCGCCCGGTGCGGTGGCCCCGCCGGACGCCGGTGCGACCCGGTCCGGGCTCGGCAGCACGACAGCAGGTGGGGTCGGCACGCCGATGGCGACCGGCGGCGCGACGGCACCCGGGGGCGGCGGGAGCACCACGGCGGGGGCCGGCGAGCCGACGTTCGCCGGTCGGGGCGACGCCGCGTACCGACCGGCTGTCGACGCGGCTGCACGGGGCCGGCGGGCCGGCGCGGTGGACGCTTCGACCGACGGTACGGCGCGACGGTCGGCGGTCGACGCCGAGGGCGGAGCGCCGGCCGGGGTAGTCGACAGCTGGCACGGAGACTCGCTGCCGGACCGGTTCGGGGCGGCGGCGGGGCGGCGGGTCCGGCGATCGGCCGAGCAGGACCGGCTGTCGGCCCGGGTCCGGCTGCGGGCCGTGGCGGACCCGGGGCTGGCCGGGCCACGCCCGCAGGTTGCCGGCTCGGACGGGCCTGGCCCGGGGCAGCGCACGACCGGGACCGGCAGCACGGCCGAGGGTCACCCGGCCGGCCGGCCGACGTCGGCCCACCGTGGGCCTGCCGTGGAGCGCGGGCCCTGGACGGCCGGTAGCCGCATCGTCACCGGCCACGAGCAGTCGAGATCCCCAGCGGGGTTCGAGCCCGGCGGTCGTACCCCGACCGCACGCCAGCCTGGGGGCGCCCATCCGGGCAGGGGCGGCGGCTGGCCCTCGGCCGGGGACGGGCTCTGGCCCGGTGGTGGGGTGCCGGCTGGTGTCGGGCGAATGCCCGGCGGTGGCGCGCCGGCCAGCGTCGGGGACATGCCCATTGCTGGCCTACCGGCCGGGGTCGGGGGGATGTCCGGGGGTGGGATGCCGGCCGGGGTCGGCGGGATGTCCGGGGGTGGGGTGCCGGCTGAGGTCGGGCGGATGTCCCGTGGTGGCACGCCGTGGCCGGACCTCGACCTGCCGGGTCGGTCGGCTCGCCGGTCGCGGGACGACGACCCGTGGCCGAGGCTGCCCGACGACCGTCCCCTGTGGTCGGTGGCCGAGTCGACCGGCGACGACGCGGAGCACCGGCGTCGGCTCGACCGGGAACAGGCGGGTGACTGATGGAACGGGTGGCCTTCCTCATCGACGCCACCGGCGAGCGGATCGACTGCCTGCTCAACCCGGAGAGCGTCCAGGTGACCCGGCTCGCCGGGGTGCGTCACCGGGGCAGCGCCAGCACCCAGCTCACCGGCGCCGGCCGGGCCGACGACCCGTTGGTGTTCACCGGTGGCGGACGCACCGAACTCGTCCTCGACCTGCTCTTCGACACCGACTTCGCCGAGGGCCAGGTCCGGCCGGCCGACGTACGGGAACTCACCCGGCCGTTGTGGCTGCTCGCGGAGAACTCGGCGGTGGAACACGGCTGGGTCCGGCCGCCGCTGGTCCGGCTGGTCTGGGGCAAGACCTGGAACGTGCCCGGGGTGATCGTCGCCGTGGCGGAACGGTTCGACGCGTTCACCGCCACCGGTTCACCGCGCCGCTCCTGGCTGCGGCTGAAGCTGGTCCGGGTCACGGAGGACGCCGACCAGGCCCGGGAGGGGTTCGCCGAGGAACTGGCCGCCGCACAGACACCGGCCGTCGCGCCGGGCGCGGCCGTGGTCGCCGCCGGCGACGGCAGCGGTGCCGCCGACTCCTCCGGCGTACGTTTCGACCTGCTCGCCCACGACGCACTCGGCTCACCGCTGCGCTGGCGGCTGCTCGCCGAGCACAACCGGATCACCGATCCGCTCGCGGTGCCCGCCGGCACCCCGCTGGCCGTGCCACCACTGCCCGCGACCGCCGGGAGTACGCCATGACCGGGGCCGCGCCCCGGGCGCTGATCGTGCTGCTCGACGGCGTCGCGCTGCCCGACGCGCTGACCGGTCAGGTGCGCGCGGTGCGGGTGGCCGCCCGACTGAACCGCCCGACCCAGTGCGAGGCGGTGCTGGCCGCCGGCCCCGGCACGGCGGCCCTGACCGGACCGGTGCGGCTCGGCGCGAGCCTCGACGTCCGCCTCGACGGTCAGCCGGAGACGCTGTTCAGCGGTGAGGTCACCGCCGTCGAGGTCGAGTACGCCGCCGACGGCGCCGCCACGCTGAGGGTCCGGGCCTACGACGCCCTGCACCGGCTGCGGAAGCGGCAACGGCTGCGGGTCTTCGAGTCGGTCACCGCCGCCGAACTGGCCGGTGAACTCTGCGCCGACCTCGGGCTCAGGGTCGACGCGGAGACCGACGGGCCACGGCTGGACCGGTTGGCCCACCATCGTCCCAGCGATCTCGACCTGTTGCTGGCGGTGACCGGCCGGGCCGGGCTGCACCTGGCCGTCCACGGCGACGTGCTGCGCCTGGTGACCCTGCACGGGCACGGCGAGCCGATCCCCCTCGAACTCGGCCACGACGTGCACGACCTGCGGCTGTCGGTCAACGCCGACGCCGCCGCCGGCGAGAGCAGCGCGTTGGGCTGGCACCCGCAGCGCGCCGAACCGATCGCGCAGAGCGCCGCGACGCCCCGCTGCGGGCGGCGTACGGCGGTGGAACCGGATCCGGCCGACGTCGGCGCGGACGGCACCCGCACCGCGCTCGACCAGCCGGGCCGCAGCGACGACGAGCTGGCCGCGCTCGCCCAGGCCCGCCTGGACGTCCGGGCCGCCGCCCTGGTCACCGCCGAAGGTACGGCCGAAGGTGATCCGGCGCTGCGGCCCGGACGCCGGGTCCGCCTGACCGGAGTGGCCGAGGCGGTGGCGGGCACGTACGTGCTCACCGAGGTGGTGCACACCCTCGACGCCAACGGGCATCTGACCCGCTTCTCCACCGTCCCGCCGCCGGCTCCCCCGACCGGGCCACCCGCACCGGCAGTGATCACTCTCGGCACCGTCACCGACGTGGCGGACCCCGACGGGCTGGGTCGGGTGCGGGTGGAGTTGCCCGCCTACGGCGGTGCCGACGCCGGCTGGCTCGGGGTGCTCTGCCCGGGAGCCGGCCGGGGCAAGGGCCTGGTGGCGCTGCCCGATCCGCAGGACAGCGTGCTGGTGGCGCTGCCCGGCGGTGAACCCGCCTCCGGCGTCGTACTCGGGTCGCTCTTCGGCGCGGTCGAGCCGTACGACGCCGGAATCGACGACGGGCGGGCCCGGCGCTGGTCGCTGCGGACCGCCGGCGGGCAGCAGGTGGTCATCGACGACGTGGCGCGCAGCCTGCGGTTGAGCACCGACGCCGGCAGCTGGCTGGAGCTGACCCCGCAGTTGGCCACCCTGCACGCCGCCACCGACCTGGTGCTCTCCGCTCCGGGCCGGGCGATGGTCGTGCGGGCCCGCAGCGTCGACTTCCTGCACGCCGAGACGGTCGAGGACCCGGACACCGCCGCCGAGCAGGCTCGCACGCTCGCCCGCGCGCACCACGAAGGAGGCGGCTGATGCGCTGGATCCACCGCGACTCGGTGATCAGATGCGACCACGACGGTCGGGTCCGCAACCAGCCCTCACAGCAGTGGGTGACGGTGGCCGGCGTCCCGGCACTGGTCGCCGACGACCCGAAGGGCCGGGAGATCGTGGCGTGCCCCAACTACGGCGCCACGGTGAAACCCTGCACCAAGACCGAACCGGTGCGGGTCGGCTACAGCGACTGGGTGCGAGTCGACGGTCGGCGCATCGTGCTGTCGCACCTGGAGGGGTTCACCGACGGCAGCCCGCCCGGCCAGTTCACCTACCGGGTACGCGATCCCCGGCAGCGGTTCGTGGGGGCCGACCGGTGAGGGCGATCAGGTTCGTCGGTGCCGGCTTCGACCCCGGTCAGGGCGGCGGGCTCGGGCTCACCGCGGCCGGTGGGCTGGCCATGACCGACGGCGACGAGACCGTACGCCAGGCACTGTTCCTGCTGCTCTCCACCACCCCCGGGGAGCGGTTGATGCGGCCCGGCTACGGCTCACGCCTGCACCGGTTGGTCTTCGCGCCGAACGACGACACCACCGCCGGCCTGGCCATCCACTACGTACGCGCGGCCATCGCCCGCTGGGAGCCCCGCATCGACGTGCTCGACGTCGACGCCGGGCCGGACCCGGACGACGCGTGGCGGCTGGTGATCCGGCTCGACTACCGGATCCGGGCCAGCCTCACACCGGGCCAGTTGGTCTTCTCGGTCGACCTGCTGCCCACCGACGACGAACCAGCCGCAGGGCCGACGGCCGAACCCGGCACCGACGCAGAGGAGGCGCGATGACCCTACCCGTGCCACACCTGGACGACCGGACCTTCCTCGACCTGGTCACCGAGGCCCGCGAGCGGATCCGGCAGTCCTGTCCGGGCTGGACCGACCTGTCCGCGCACGACCCCGGTATCGCCCTGCTGGAGGCGTTCGCGCACCTCACCGAGGTGATGATCTACCGGCTGAACCAGTTGCCGGAGAAGGCGTACGTCTCCTTCCTGAACCTGCTCGGGGTGACCCGGCACGCCCCGGCGGCGGCCTGGGCGGACGTGCGGTTCACCCGGACCGGTCCGGACGACGCGCCGCTGCGGATCCCGGCCGGTACCCGGGTGGCCGCCGCCCGGGGCGCGGACCCACGGCCGGTCGTCTTCGTCACCTGTGAACCGGCGGCGCTGGCCGCCGGGCAGCGCGAGGTGACCGTCCGGATGCACCACTGCGAGCCGGTCGAGGCGGAGCTGTTGGGCGTGGGCACCGGGGCGCCCGGGCAGGTGCTCCGCGCGGCGCGGGCGCCGCTGGCGCGTACCGCCGAGGCATTGGACCTGCTGCTCGGCGTGGAGGTGCCCGCCGGGACGGTGGAACTGGGCGCGGCGGCCCGGGAACACGAGGGTCGTACCTTCGAGATCTGGCGGCCGGTGGACAGCTTCGCCGGGCTCGGCCCGCAGGACAAGGCGTACCTGGTGGACCGCTGCTCGGGCACGGTCACCTTCGCCCCGGCGTTGGACCTGCGCACCGTCGACCCGGGCGACGGGTCGCTGCACTTCGGCGACGGCCCGGTCGCGGCGGTGCCGCCGGCCGGACGGCAGGTGCGGCTCTGGTATCGCGCCGGCGGCGGACCGGCCGGCAACGTGGCGGCCGGCGCACTGACCAGCCTGCGTGACCCGCTGCCCGGGGTGAAAGTGGTCAACCCGCTGCCGGCGGTCGGCGGCCGGGACATGGAGGCGATGGAGTCGGTGCTGCTGCGCGGGCCGTACGCCTTCTTCGCCCAGCAGCGTGCGGTGACCGCCCGCGACTTCGAGGTGCTGGCCACCGCCGCCAGCGGGGTGGCCCGGGCCCGCGCGTTCACCCGGGCCGCCGTCTACAGCTTCGCCCGCCCGGGCGAGGTGGAGGTGGTGCTGGTGCCGTACGTGCCGGACGAGGCGCGGCCCGGCGGTGGCCTGCCGGTGCAGGTGCTGCGCGAGCACGAGGTGGAGGAGACCCGGCTGCGGGTCGAGGCGGACCTGGAGCGGCGCCGCTCACTCGGCACCAACTGCCGGGCGAGTTGGGCCCGGTACAAGGCGGTGTCGATCCGGGCCCGGGTGGTGGTCCGCCGGGAGGAGGACGTCGACGCGGTCCGCCGGCGCATCCACGACCGGCTGCACCAGACCCTGAGTCCCCTGCCCACCGCGCTCAACCCGACCGGCTGGGCGTTCGGCGAGCCGCTGCGGGCATCCAACGTGTACCGGCTGTTGGAGCACGCCGAACCGGGGGTGCGCTACGTCGAGTCGGTGCGGTTCGTGGTGGACGAGGCCCCGGACAACCAGGTGCGTACGCTGGCCGCCGACGAGTACCAACCGAACACCTGGTACGCCGGCAGTGCTGCGGTGCTGTTCCGCTCCACCAACGCGGCGGCCGGCTGGGAACCGGTCGGCCGCTTCGACGGGGAGACGGTGCAGCGGGTGGCGCCCGCCCCCGCACCGGTGCGACCGGGCATCGTGTCCCGGCCCGGCTCGGTGGCGGTGGCCACCGTACGCGCCGGCGGTGGCTCCCGGGTGCACCTGAGCACCGACCTGGGGGAAACCTGGTCGCTGCTGGCCGACCTGGACTCGCGGATCAGCGACCTGGCCTGGATCGACCGGGACGGCGCGGGCGCGCTGCTGGTCGCCACCGACACCGGCCTGTACGAGGTGTCGCTGCTGCCCGGCGCGGTGCCGTTGCAGATCCTGGTCGATCCGGCCGACGCCGACCGGGGCTTCTACGCGGTGCGGGCGTTCGTCTCCGAGCGCGGTACCCCCGGGGTGGCGGTCGCGGCCCAGGCCGGGTTCGGGGTGTACCTGTCGGGCAACGCCGGCCGCCCGGGCAGCTTCACGCACGTCGGCCTGGCCAACGTCGACAACCGGGTGCTCGCCGTGCAGTACGACGGCCCGGCCACCCTGCTGTGGAGTGGCGCCGGTGAACCGGATCCGAAGAAGCCCGGGCAGGGCTGTTTCCGGGCCCGACTGTTCGAGTCCGACGTGAAGTGGCAGGCGGTGCAGGCGGGCTGGATCGGTGGCACCTGCCGGGGACTGGCCTTCAGCGGCACCCTGGCGCTGGCGGCCACGCAGAGCGGCGGGGTGCTGCGGCTGGACACCCTGGCCGGGCAGCCACAGTGGACGTCGGTGTCGGTCAACTGTGGGCTGCCACTGCGCGACCGGACCCGGTTCGTGCCGGTCGACGCGGTCGCCGCCACCGCCGGGGCGCAGCGGCTGATGCTGACCGGCGGCGAGCGGGGCGTGTTCCGTAGCGCCGACGCGGTGGACTGGTCGGCCAGCGCCAACCAGGCCACCGCCGACGTGGTGACCGTTCCGGATACCTGGTTGCTCTGCTCCGGCGAGCACGACATAGAGGTGGTGCGGCAGGATGCGTCGAGCGGGCATTGAGCGGCTGCTGCCCGCGGCGTACCAGCGGGCCTGCGTGCCGGGCAGCGTGCTGTGGGCGCTGCTGGACGTGATGGAGGGGCTGCACACCCCGGACGAGGCGGTACTGGCCGAGGTCGACGCCCTGTTCGCGCCGTACCGGGCGCCCGGGGCGATGGTGGCCTACCTGGCCCGGTGGGTGGCGATGGACCATCTGGTCGCCGTACCCCGGCGGGACGTCTCGCTGCCGCTGCCGCTGAGCCGGCTGCGGGACCTGGTGGCGCACGGTGCCGAGCTGGCGGCCTGGCGGGGCACCCCGGACGGCCTGCGTACCGCCCTGGAACTGGCCACCGGGGTCACCGGTTTCGTCCTCGACGAGCCGGCCGACCGGCCCTTCCACGTGGTGGTCCGGGTGCCTCCGGCCGCCGCCGGCCAGGTCGCCCTGATCGGTCGCATCGTCGAGGCGGAGAAGCCGGCGGCAGTCACCGCCGAGATCAGCGTCGAGACCACTGCGCCGGACCGCGCGGTCGGCCGGGCAACCGTGCCGCCCACCGTGGCCGCTCCCACCCCGGCCGGACCTGCCACTGCCGGTCCCATCCCGGCCGTTTCCGACTCTGCCGACATCGCTCCGGAGGGACCGTCATGACCACCGAATGGACCGTCGTCGCCGCCGCCGAGCAGTTCACCTTGGACGTGCGCAACGCCGGGGAGCTGACGTTCACCGTCTCCAACCCGGGTCTCGCGCCGGACACGGTGGTATTCGACGTGGCGCCCGGCGAGGGATCGCAGCGGGCCTGGTTCACCGTCACCGAACCGCAGCGGGTGGTGCCCGCGCAGGGCTCGGTGTCGTTCCTGGTACGCCTGGCCGTGCCGGCGGGAACTCCGCCCCGGCGTTACGACATGACCGGGTTCGCCTACTCGGCGAACACCGCGCCGGAGGAGAGTTCCCGCTCCAGCGGCCGGGTCACCTACGAGGTGCGGGCGGTGGCGCCGCCGAAGCGTACGCCCTGGGCCTGGATCGCCGCCGCGGCGGCGTTGGTGCTGGTCGTCTCGGCCACGGTGGTGTTCCTGGTGACCCGCGACGACGATCCTCCACCGATGCCACAGGTGGTGACCATCGAGGCGGAGACCCTGGTCCCCGCCGCCCGGGTCGAGTCGCCGTCGAACTCGCAGGCGACCGTGGCGGCGCAGGGAAACTGCTGCGAGGTGACCTGGTCGCAGGACACCCAACTCTTCTTCCTCGGCCGGGCGATCAACGACCGGGTGACCGTGGCGGTGGAACTGCCGACCGAGGCGACCTGGCAGTTCTCCGCCGTACTGACCACCGCGCCCGACTACGCCAACATCGTGTTCCTGATCGATGGCCGGCAGGTAGGTGACCCGTTCATCGGCTTCAGCTCGAAGGTGCAGGTCACCGACTGGGTCGACGTGGCGCAGGTACGCCTGGACGCGGGCCCCCACGAGATCACCCTGGTCGCGATCGGCAAAACCCAAAGCACCACCAGCTACTTCGCTGGCCTGGACACCATCCGCTTCACCGAACTCCCCCAGCTCTAGCCCTGGTTGATCAAGAGGTTTGCGTCAGGGACGGCGGCCGAACCCGACGCAAACCTCTTGATCAACGGGGATAGGGCGGGGCTTGGCAGGAGACGGCGTGAGGGAGGGGTTGGCGTGAGTGGGCGGCAGAAGGTGTTGTTGGTGGGGCTCGGGGTGCTGCTGGTGGTGTTGTTCGCGGTGGCGGTGGCGGGGGGTACGGGTCGGGACGACCCGGGGCGGCCGGGAGGGCGGCACCCGCTGGTGGAGCTGCTGGGGCGGGCCGGTGGCGGACGGAGCGCGGTCGACCCGGCCAGCGTCGAGGCGGGGTGTGCCGAGGCGCCCGGCCAACTGGCGGTGGTCGGCGACTGCGAGCTGCGGGTCGCCGACCCGGGTGAGCTGCGGACGCTGATCCTGCGTAGCCCGGACGAGTTCAGGGTCGAGGCGCCGGCACCGGGTGACGCCGAGTTCAGCGTGGCCGACACGGTCACCCCGGCCGAGGACGGCACCGGTGCGGTCGCCCGGATCGCGGTGGACCGGCCGGTCACGGTGACGGTGCGCTGCCCCGACGGCTGCCTGGTCACGGTCGCCGGACAGTGAGGCGAGGAGGTCGCTGATGGGTGCCTTACGCAAGCCGTTCCTGCTGCTGGCGATGCTCGCCCTGGTGCTGGCGGTCGGCGTCGAGGTCGGCGCCGGGCTGCTGCTGGGCGGGGCGGACGCCGGCCCGGCACTGGCCGGCGGCGCCGCCGACCTCGGTGTCGAGGTCGCCGACGTGAGCGGGGTCAGCGAGCCGTCCGGACGGGGCACCGGCTATCTGGCGCTGGTCGACGCGGCGGCGCTGTGGACCACCGGGCTGTTCTGCCTGGGACTGGTGCTGCCCGAACGGATCCACGGGCGGATCCAGGGCGTCGCCACGCTGATCTTCTCGATCGTCCTGATCATCGTGGCGTTCCTGGCCCTGGTCTTCGCCTTCGTCGAGCTGACGATCATGGTTTCGCTCTTCCTGGCACCGCCGTTCGGCACGCTGGCCTACCTGGCGCTCTGGGGCTTCTTCCCGGTCGGCGACGCGTCCGTCCTGCTCGGCCTGGTACTGCTGCTCAAGCTCGCCTGGGCCGCTCTGCTGCTGCTGGCCCAGCCCAAGTTCCTCCAGAACAAGGGCCTGGTGCTGCTGATCGGGACCAGCCTGCTCTGCACGGTGCTGCTGGAGTTCCTGCACCGCCTGGTGCCGGTGATCGTGGTGAGCATCCTCGACGACGTGGGCGCGCTCGTCTTCGCGGTGGTCGCGATCGTCTGGGCGCTGGTGCTGTTGATCGGTGCGATCCCGGCGATCGTCAAGGCGATCCGCGCCACCGCCGCCCTGCGCGCCGAGACCGACCCGCACCGGTAGTGCGGCCGGGACTTCGGCACCCCAGGGGTCGCGCCGGCCGGCTATGGTTGTGGCGTGATCGGGCTCGGCATGCTCTGGTACCTCGTCGGTGTGTTGGCCGACGCGGGTGCCACCGGCATGTTCTCCGGCACCGCGGCGGCGACCGGCGTCCTGCTGACCGTCGTGCTCGCCGCCTCGAACCTGCTCTACCGGGTGGTCACCGCACCCGAGCTGCGGGTCACCCGCCGGATGATGCGCGAACGCTCGGGACGCACCGGCGTACCCCGCCACCGTGATCCGGACGCGGCCGGCCGGGCCCGGCCCAGGGCCCCGACGGCGACCCTCGCGGTCGCCTGAGCCTCCTCGTCTCCTGCCGCTCGACGGCGACCGCACCTGACTGTCTCCTGCCTGTTCTCAGTCACCGGTCGTATCCGAGGGGTGCATCATGTCCAATTTGTCGATTCATGGCGGGTTCTCCGCCGACTGTTCGCTGGCCGGAGTCCGCCGGTGAGCACTCTGTTCAGCCCACTGATGGCGGCGATCTACGGCGGCATCTCCGTGATCCTGCTGTTCTGGCACGCCGCCTGGCAGCTCGTCTTCGGCGACGCGCCGATGCTGGGCACCAACTGGTCCTGGGTGCTCGGCATCGTCTTCCTGGTGCTCACCGTGCGGGCGCTGCTCTTCCCGGTCTTCGTCAAACAGATCAAGTCGCAGCGGGCGATGCAGGCATTGCAGCCGCAGACCAAGGCGCTTCAGGAGAAGCACAAGGGTGACCGGGAGACCCTACAGAGAGAACTCGTCGAGCTGTACCGGACGGAGAAGGCCAACCCGCTGATGGGCTGCCTGCCGATGCTGGTGCAGATTCCCGTCTTCCTGGGCCTGTTCCACGTGCTGCGGCACCTCAAGCCGACCATGCCGGAGCACATGAAGACGTTGTACGGCTGGTCGGTCACCCAGTTCGACAGCGCCTCGTCGGCGACGCTGTTCGGCGCGCCCATCGCGGCCAGTTTCCGCTCCACCGAGCAGGAGTTGGCCCTGCTCGGCGCCGGCGGGGTCACGGTCCGGGTGGTCGCCGCGATCCTGATCGTCGTGATGATCGCGACGACCTACCTGAGCAGCCGGCAGATGATCCTGCGGACCGGGTGGGCCGATGACCCGCAGCAGAAGATGGTGCAGCGGCTGATGCTCTACGGCATCCCGCTGTCGCTGCTCGTCTCCGGTCTGATCTTCCCGATCGGTGTGATCATCTACTGGGTCACCACGAACCTGTTCTCACTGGGCCAGCAGACCTGGGTACTACGCAAGTACCCACCCCCACCCGCCAACGGCACCGCCACCCCGAAAGCCACCACCCCGAAAGCCGCCACCCCGAAAGCCGCCACCTCGAAAGCCGGCGCCGACGACGCCGTGCCCCCGAGGTCACTGGCCCCGAAGGTGGGCGCGAAACCGAAACGGCGCCCCTGACCCCGCCGAGTTCCCGCCCCCGGTGCGGTTGTTCAACCCCGCACCGGGGGCGGTAACGCGACCACGATCAGCGCAGCTGCGAGGTGGTCCAGCGGGGGGAGGTGTTGGTCACCGGGGCGAGGCCGCCGACCAGGGTGGTGCGGGCCTGGGCCGCGCGGTGGGCGCTGGTGCCGACCCAGAGGTCGACGTCACCGGGCTCCACGACCCGGGTGAGCGTACGGTCGGAGAAGGCCAGGCGGGTGGTGGGCACGGACAACTCGACCGTGACCGACTGACCCGGCTCCAGGTGGAGCCGGTGGTAGCCGAGCAGTTGCGCCACCGGCCGGGTCACCGAGGCCACCAGGTCGCGGCCGTAGAGCTGGACCACCTCCTCGCCGGCGACCGGGCCGGTGTTGGTGACCCGGACGCTCACCTGCACCGTGCCGTCGGTCGGCACCGTGGCCGGCACCGTCAGGTCGGCGTACGCGAACGTGGTGTACGACAGGCCGTGGCCGAAGGGCGCCACCGGCGTCGCGGGCAGGTTCGTCACCTCGCTGCCCTCCCCCAGCGTGGGATGCAGGTACGAGTACGGCTGCGCCCCCGCCGAGCCGGGCAGCGTGACCGGCAGCCGACCCGACGGGTTGACCCGCCCGGAGAGCACACCGGCGATCGCCCCGGCCCCCTCCTCACCCGGGAAGAACGCCTGCACCACCGCCGCGCACCGGGACAGTGCCCAGCCCAGCGCGTACGGCCGCCCGGTGAGCAGCACCAGGACGACCGGCGTACCGGTGGCCGCCACCGCCTCGACGAGTTCGCGCTGCACCCCGGGCAGCTCCAGGTCGTCGCGGTCGCAGCCCTCGCCGACGGTGCCGCGTCCGAACAGGCCGGCGTGGTCGCCGACGACAAGTACGGCGACGTCCGCGGCGGAGGCCGTGGCCACCGCCTCGGCGAAGCCGGAACGGTCCTCGGTGTCCACGTCGCAGCCCCGCGCCCAGCTGACCTGCCCGGCGCCGAACTCGCCGCGCAGCGCGTCGAGCACGGTGGGCACCTCGATGCCGGTCTCCACGCCGGGGTGCTGGGCGAGGACGTGGTTGAGGAACGAGTAGCAGCCGAACAGCGCGGCCTCCCGGTCGGCGTTCGGGCCGACGACCGCCACCCGCCGCCCCGCCGGCAGTGGCAGCACGCCCTGGTTGGCGACCAGGACGACGGACTTCTCCGCCAGCCGGCGGGCGATCGCCCGATGCTCGGGCGAGTCGAGGTCGACCTGCTCGGCCGGCTCGTCGCCGAAGGTGGCGTCGAGCAGGCCCAGTTCGAGCTTCTGCCGCAGCACCCGGAGCACGGCGCGGTCGACCAGCGCCTCGTCGACCCGGCCGCCGCGCACCGACTCGACCAGGGTCAGGTAGGCGTCGCCGGTCGGCAGCTCGATGTCCACCCCGGCGGTGAGCGCCTGCACGGCCGCCTCGGCGTGGTCGCCCGCGACGTGGTGCAGCAGGTTGAGAAACGCCACCCCGAAGTAGTCGGCCACCACCGTGCCGTCGAAGCCCCACCGGTCCCGCAGCACACCGGTCAGCAGGGACGCATCGGCGGCGACCGGTACGCCGTCGATCTCGGCGTACGAGTGCATGACCGAACGGACGTCGCCGTCCAGCACCGCCATCTCGAACGGCAGGAGCAGCACATCGGCGATCTCCCGGGGGCCGGCGTGCACCGGAGCGAAGTTGCGCCCGGCCCGCGAGGCGGAGTAGCCGACGAAGTGCTTCAGGGTGGCGTGCACCCCCTGGGATTGCAGGCCACGCACGTACGACGTGCCGAGGGTGCCGACCAGGTACGGGTCCTCGGCGATGCACTCGTCGACCCGACCCCAGCGCGGGTCACGGATCACGTCCAGCACCGGGGCGAGTCCCTGATGGATGCCGAGGGCCCGCATCGAGGTTCCGATCGCGGCGGCCATCTCGGTGACCAGGTCGGGATCGAACGCCGCACCCCACGCCAACGGGGTGGGAAAGGTCGCCGCCTTCCAGGCCGACAACCCGGTGAGGCACTCCTCGTGCACGATCGCCGGGATGCCGAGCCGGGTGCCGGTGACCAGTTTCGACTGGAACTTCCACAGCCAACCGGCGCGGGCCGCGGCGTCGACCGGACGGGTGCCGTACGCCCGGGTGAGGTGACCCAACCCGTTGCGGGAGAAGGTCTCCAACCTGCCGACGTCGGCGAACTCGCCCTGCAACGGGGCGACGGCCTCGCCCTCCTCCTTCTCCCAGAACCCGACGAGCTGCGCGACCTTCTCCTCGATCGTCATCCGACCGAGCAGGTCACGTACGCGCGACTCGCCGTCCGGCCCGTCCCGCCCGTCCGGCCGGTCGTGGCGCGGATCTGTTTGAGTCGGCGCCGACGCGCCCACCACCTGACGGACCTCAGTCATGCTGTGCCTTCCATTCTGTGCTCGTGCGGCTGCCGCTCAGCCCTTGACCGCACCTTGCAGGCCCCCGACGATCTGTTTCTCGGCGAAGGTGAAAAAAAGCAGGGCGGGCAGCATCGCCAGCGAGGTGAAGGCGAGGATGCCGGCCGTGTCGGAGGTGTACTGGCTGGAGAAGTTCTGCACGCCCAGCGGCAGGGTGTGCAGGCTGGCGTCGCCGAGGACGAGCAGCGGCAGGAGGAAGGCGTTCCAGCTCGTGACGAACGCGAGGATCCCGACGGTGACCAACGCCGGCCGCGACAGCGGCAGCATGATGCGCCAAAGGAAGCCGAGCCGGCCGGTGCCGTCGATCGCCGCCGCGTCCTCCAGCTCACGGGGGATGGCGGACAGGAACGGTCGCAGGATGACGATCGTCAGCGGCAGCGAGAAGGCGACCTGCGGGAGGATCACCGCGTAGTACGAGTTGATCAGGTTGAGATCGCGCAGCATGAGGTAGAGCGGCAGGATCGCCGCGCCGGCCGGGAACAGCAGGCCGAGGGTGAAGAAGGTGTAGAGCACCTCACGCCCGCGGAAGGTGTACCGGGCGAGCACGAACGCGGCGCAGACCCCCAGGGCCACCACGCCGAGCGTGGTGCCCAGGGAGACCACGGCGCTGTTGAACGCCTGCCGCCAGAAGTCGCTCTGGGTCAGCACCCGGACGTAGTTGTCGACGACCCACGGGTCGGGCAGGCCGGCCGGGTTCGCCACGATCTGCGGGGTGGTGCGGAAGCCGCCGATGATCACGTAGACCACCGGCGTGATCGACACGGCCGCGACCGCGAGCGCCAGCGCGTAGGTCAGCGGGTTGCCCCAGGACACCGGACGGCGCTTGGCGGACGGCGACAGGACGGTGTTCGCGGTCACGGTCGGTTTGCCCTTCTGGTGATGGCGCCCTCGATGTCCCGGCGGAGCAGGAAGCGCTGGAACAGCAGCGCCGCGACGAACGAGATGGCGAACAGGATCACCGCGACCGCGTTGCCGTAGCCCCACAGCCGGGCGAAGAAGCCGTTGTCCACCATGTACGTCGCCATGGTGGCCGACGCGCCGAGCGAGCGTACGGCCGGCACCGAGGTCACCCAGATCACGTCGAAGACCTGCAACGAGCCGATCATGGACAGGAACATCCAGATCCGGATCGTCGGACCCAGCAGCGGCAGCGTGACGTGGCGCTGGATCTGCCACCAACTCGCCCCGTCGATCGCGGCGGCCTCGTTCAGCTCCTGGGGCACGTTGGACAGCCCGGCCAGCAGCAGGATGATCGCGAAGCCGACGTACTTCCAGGTGAGCACGAACAGCAGCGTCCAGATGACGAGGTCCAGGTCGGCCAGCCATGGCTGGACCAGACCGCCCAGCCCGATCGAGCGCAGCAGCGCGTCGAAGGTGCCGCCGTCGGTCAGGATCAGCTTCCACATGATGCCGACGGTGACCTCGGCGAGCACGTACGGCACGAACGCCAGCAGGCGGAACACCGTACGGCCGCGGAAGTTGCGGTTGAGCAGCAGGGCCACGCCCAGTGCGATGGGGCCCTGGATGGCCAGCGACCCGAAGACGATGATCGCGTTGTTGCGCAGCGCGTCGAGGAAGATCGGGTCCTGGAAGGCCATGACGTAGTTGTCGAAGCCGATGTACTCGGTGGGCGGTCCGACTCCACGCCAGCGGAACAGGCTGTAGTAGAAGGCGAAGCCCATCGGGACCAGCACGAACATCACGTACACGACGATCGCCGGGGTGGTGAGTCCGATGATCTCGTACCACTTGCGTCGGGTCTCGGCGGCCCGATTGGACGTACGCCCGGCGGGCCGGAGCCCCGCCGGCGACGCGGGTACGCCGCCGGCGGGGTTCAGGGTCTGGTTGGTCGAGGTCACTTGCGGGCGGCCGACTTCATCGCGTCGACGACCTGCTGCGGCGTACCGTTGCCGGCGAAGATGGCGACGATCGCGTCGTTCATCGCGTTGCCGACGGTGCTGCCGAAGGCGGTGTCCAGCCAGAGCTGCACGTAGGTCGCACCGGTGGTGGCCTCCAGGATGGACCGTAGGGCGGGGTCCTGGACACCGGACTCGGCGCCCTTGGCGACGGGCAGGCCGGTGCCGGTCTCGGCGTAGCCCTTCTGCACCTCGGGGCTGACGATGTACTTGAGGAACTCGACGCACTCGGCCGGGGCGTTCTTGGCGCAGGCGAATCCGTCGCCACCGCCGAGGGCCGCCTTCGGGTCGCCGGCCGAACCGCTGATCGCCGGGACCGGGAACCAGCCGATGAACTTGTTCAGCGCCTCGGTGTCCTCGGCCACCGTGTCCAGGGTGCCCTTGTTCCAGTCACCCATCAGCTCCATCGCGGCCTTGCCGTTGGCGAGCATGCCGTTGGCGCTGGTCGGGTCGTTCTGCCCGGGGGTGGCGATGAAGTTGTTCTGGAACGGCTTGGTGTCGATGAAGGACTTCAGGTCCTCGCCGGCCTTGACGAAGCACGGGTCTTCGAAGTCCAGGTCGGTAGAGGCCTTCTTCAGCGTGTCGACGGAGCAGGCCCGCAGGGCGAAGTTGTACCACCAGTGGGCGGCCGGCCACTTGTCACCGGCGCCGACTGCGATCGGCACGACGTTGATCGCCTTGAGCTTGGTGACGGCCTCGTTGAGTTCGTCGAACGTGGTCGGCGGGGCCGCGATGCCGGCCCGCTCGAACATGTCCTTGTTGTACCAGATGCCCTCGATGCCCATCCGGTACGGCAGACCGTACTGCTTGCCGTTCACCGCCCAGATCTCGGCGGAGCTGCCGATGTTGGCAACCTCGCCCTTCGCCTGTTCGGTGATGTCCTTGAGGTAGTCGGCCTCGACCTGCTCGCGGATCTCACCGCCACCCCAGGCCTGGAAGATGTCCGGCGGGTCGTTGCTCAGCAGCGCGGCGGGCAGCCGGGTGCGCTGGAGCTGGTTGGTCTCGATCCCCTCGATCTCGATGGTGACGGTGGGATGCAGGGCGTTGAAGTCCTTGGCGACCTTCGCCCAGTACTCCTTGCCGGGCCCGTCCTGGGAGGCGTTGTGCCACCAGGTCAGGGTCACCGGGTTCTTGAACAGCTCGCTCTCGGGTGGTGCGTCGGACTCGCCGCCGCTACATCCGGCGGCAAGCAGGGCGGTGGTGATGGACAGCGCTAGGACGGTGCGTGCGCGGCGCGTTATAGCCATCGTTATCTCCTCGACTAGTCAGTCGCGGTGCTCGGCCTGCCGGCGAGTTTTACAGCCGTGTAACCGAGTGTCAATCGGTGTCGATAACGTTTTCGAATCGCCGCTGACGGCGCCCGGGCCGCCCTCTATCATCGTCGGCGTGGCGTTCCCGCAGCGTGTCAACATGTCGGACGTGGCCCGCGCGGCCGGCGTCTCCGTGGCAACCGTATCCAAGGTGGTGAATGGTAGGTACGGCGTGGCACAGGCGACCGTAGAGCGCGTCCAGCAGGTCATCCACCAGCTCGGCTACGAGGCCAGCCTGGGAGCGCAGAGCCTGCGCAGCCATCGGACGAACGTGTTGGGCATCCTGGTGGCCGAGTTCGAACCGTTCTCCACCGAGCTGCTCAAGGGCGCCTCCTCGGAGGTCACCGGCACCGGCTACCAGTTGCTCGCCTACTCCAGCGGCGACGGGGCCGGTGCGGCCGTCGGCTGGGAACGGCGGTCCCTGGCGCGGCTGTCCGGCACGCTCATCGACGGAGCCGTGATCGTCACCCCGACCGTGGTGGAGACCAAACAGGGCTTCCACGTCGTCGCCGTCGACCCGCACACCGGCCCGTCCGGTCTACCCACCGTCGACTCCGACAACTTCGCCGGTGCCGTACTGGCGACCAACTACCTGCTGTCGCTCGGCCACCGCCGGATCGGGCACATCAGCGGACGCGCCGACCTGGAGTCGTCCCGGCTGCGCGAGGCGGGCTTCCGGCAGGCCATGGCCGACGCGGGCGTGTCGGTGGACGAGCGGCTGGTCCGGGTCGGCGGATTCCGCATCGAGAGCACCGCCAGCACGGCCGGCGAACTGCTCGCCCTTCCCGACCGGCCGACCGCGGTCTTCGCCGGTAACGACCTGTCGGCGATCTCCACGATCGACGTCGCCCGGCGCATGGGCCTGTCGGTGCCCGACGATCTGTCCGTGATCGGCTTCGACAACGTGCCGGAGTCGGCGTTGGTCAACCCGCCGCTGACGACGATCATGCAACCGATACAGCGGATGGGCGCCGAGGCGTTGCGCCTGCTCGTCGACCTGATCGCCGGCGTCGAGCGCGACATCCACATCCGGCTGCCCACCGAACTGGTGGTCCGGGCCTCCTGCCGCCCCCTGGACGCCTGACCACCGTTTGCCGCTTCTCGCACCATCTGACGGTGCGCTTCCCCGTCGACGGTATTTCCCGGGCCACCGCCGGCTCCTACAAGGCGTAACCGCGTCGACACCGGCGGGAAACAGCCGGGGTCGGCCAACGCTCCGTCGATGGGAGAGACCTGCCATGAGCAGTGTAGGGAGACGGCTCCGCCGGGCCGTGTGGGTCGGGTTCGTGGGAGCGGCGCTGACCGGCCTGCTGGCGGCCAGCGCCGCCGCCGCGCCGATCGGGCAGGGAACGGACCGCGCCGCCGCGGCGGCCCGCACCGACGCCTACATCAAGGACGTCGCCGACGATGTCGGCGACCAGCCGCACTCGTTCAACCCGCTCTGGGCCAGCCCCGACATCAAGGTCTGCCCGACGGCCGTGGAGTGCGCCGTCAGCCAGAACCCGATCGTCGGCGCCACCAACTACGTCTTCGTCAAGCTGCGTAACCCGGGCCCGTACGGCACGGGCACCAGCACCGGTGTGCTCCATCTCTACCGGACCACGCCCGGTGGCGGTGCGGTCTGGCCGACCCACTGGACCCAGATCGGCGCGGTCAGCGTGGTCGCCGCCGCGGGCGTCACCACGGTCACCATCCCGTGGACCGGCGTGCCCGGGCCGGGACACTTCTGCCTGCTCGCCCGCTGGGTGTCCGACTCCGACCCGATGACCTTCGAGGGCCCGGACATCAGCACCAACACCCGCTACAACAACAACATCGCCTGGCGCAACGTCGACTCGGTCCAGCTCACCGCCGGCGGCGGCCCGGTGGTCCGGCCCTTCGCCATCGGCAACTCGCTGACCGTACCGTCGACCAACGAGGTGCTCTTCGCGGCGGCCGAGCCGCTCCAGGAGATCGGTGCCCGAGTGGTCGTCGACCTCGGCCCGGTGCTGTTCGAGCGGTGGCGCGCCGGTGGCGGTGTCGGCACCGGGGTCCGACCGATCGGCCGGACGCAGGTGGAGATCGTCGAACCGAAGTGGGCCAGCCTGGGCAACCTGCGGCTCAACCCCGGTGAGCGGTTGGAGTTCTCGTTGCAGTTCTCCGCCGAACGAGCCAGCAACCGGCTGTGGCCGTTCAAGGTGATCCAGTTCGGCCCGGACACCAGCGGAACCAAGGTGGCCGACCTGGGCGGGGTGCAGTACCAGATCAGTTCCACGCTGCGCTAATTCCAGGAGGGGGTGTCGCGGGGGTCGCCGGTCGGCGGCCCCCGCGGTGTCAGCGCAGGCAGACCCAGTCGGTGACCACGGTGACCCCGCCGGCCCGGGCGTGCAGTTGGACCGGGCCGGGCGGCGGGACACCGAGCGAGAAGAGTCCCACGGCGTCGACCGAGGTCTCGTCGTAGGTGCCGTTCGCGGTCCGGGCACTGATCCGACCGCCGTCGGCCGGGCAGAGCTGCCCGACGATTCCCGCGGCACTCACCTCGATCTCCAACATGATCGGTCCGCCCCGGAAGGACAGGTTCCGGGCGGACCCGGCCGAGCGGGTGGGGCCGGCCGCTCCCGCCTCGCAGGCCGAGTCGAAGACCAACTCGGCGAGGGTCAACTCGGCGTCCACCGTCCGCCAGGCGAAGGCCGCCCGGGCTGCCCTCAGGTGCTCCTCGGGCACCTCCCCGGCGTCCCAGAGCGCCGCGCGCAGTTCCGCGCCCAGCCCGGCGTCATCGACCGGCGGCCACGGCTCCATCGCGGTCACCCCCCTTCGTCCCGTTGCTCGGGCGCAGACCAAGGTACGGGGCGAGGGCCGGACAGTCCCGCAACCGGCGCAGGCATCGGGCCTGGGTCGGCCCGATGCTGCCGATCGGTACGCCGAGCCGATCGGCGGCCTCCCGGTAGCTCAGCGGCGGATCGGCCGTCAGCAACGACAGCAACTCCTGGCACCGAGGCGGAAGCTGGGCGAAGCCCTCCCGCAGTGCCTGCCGCCGCTCGGTACGCAGCAGATCCTCGTCGGGCGCCGCCGAACTGCCGTCGTACCCGTCGAGGGCGCCGTCGGACGGGTCGACGGGCTGGGTACGCCGACCCAGGCGGGACATCCGGTAACACTCGCGTCGGGTGGTGACGGCCAGCCAGGCGGCCAGCGCCTCCGGCTTGCGTACCTGGTCGAGGTGTTCCACCAGCCGCAGCCAGACGGTCTGGTTGACGTCGGCCGCGTCGGCACCGCCCAGATCGTGGCTGCGGATCACCGAGTAGACCAGCGGGGTGTACCGGCGAACCAGCTCCGCCCAGGCCGACTCGTCGCCGCGCGCGGCGGCGGTTACCAGGGCCGTCGTGCTGTGCTCGGTCACCACGAGGCGCTCCGGGCGCTCATCCGACGAACACCCCGTAGTCGGGGTGCCAGCGCGGCGCCGCCAGCAAGGCCAGCCGGGCCGCGTCGGCGCTCAGGTCACCGGCGGTCATCAGGGCGGCGAGCCGGCCGGAGACGTGAGCCGCGGCGAACGAGGTGCCGGCCCAGGAGGCGAAGCCGTGGAAGAGCCGGGTCGGCCGGCCGGGCAGCGGCAGCCGGCCCTCGACGTACGTGCTGTCGCGTCGGCCGAGGGCGCAGGCGTCGACCCATGGCCCGAATCCGCTGTACGCCGCCGGCACCACGCCGGTGTGGTCCGCACCGACCGCGGCGACCCCCACGACCCGGTTCAGGGCGGCCGGCCAGACCGGCCGGTCGGTGCCGGCGTTGCCCGCCGCCGCCACCACGGCGGTGCTGGACGGCAATCCGGCCACGGCGTTGGCCAGTGGCAACGAGGGCTGGTCGTCGAGGGTGAACCCGCCCAGCGAGAGGTTCACCACGGACGCCTGCGGCTCCAGTCGACCCAGGGCGGCCACCAGCATGGCCTCGTCGCCGATGCCGGTGGGAGCCAGGGCCGCCTCCGGGTCGACGCGTACGCCTGGCGCGGCCTGCCGGACCACCCCGGCGACGAAGGTGCCGTGACCGCCCTGCGCGGCGAGCACGTCGGTGTGCAGGTAGAGCGGATCCTCGTCGTCGAGCTCCGGCAGGTACGCGCCGCCCAGCCAGTCCGGGTGGCAGACGCCGGCCTGCCGCCAGATGCCGGTGTCGCAGATGCCCACCGTCACCCCCGCCCCCTCGCCGAGCCGGGTCGGGTCCGGTGGCGTCAGGGCGGCGGACGACCGGGGTGGCGTACCGGGGTTGCCCATGATGTTGCCCAGGCCGAGCAGCACGTGATGCGGTTGCACCAGAGGCACCGACTGACCGGGCCACTGTCGGGGGTCGCGCAGCCTCGTCACGGTGGTGGGGATGTCGGTCTCCGCGGCGAACTGCAACCGGGTGACACCGGCGAAGGTGTCCGCGATCGTCACCGGTTGTCCGCTGTTCGCCAGCCAGGCCGCGACCCGCCGGGCGTCGCCGGCGGCGGCGAGCAACTGCCGGGGCCGGTAGAGAATTTCCCGGCCGGTGGCGAGGTACCGCCGCACGTTGCGATCGGCATTCAGCGTTTGTGCGAATGCGAGCTGGTATGCCTGGTCGTCAGCGGGGTCGGTGTCGCCGCGCGCGGGCGCCGGACGCAGCCCGGCGCCGAGCGGGAGTGCCGCCGCGGCCAGGGCGGATGCGGCGAGCAGTCGGCGACGGGACGGCCGGCCGGTGGGGCGTGGCGGGGTGGGGTGGTCAGGACGCACGGATCCTCCAACTGCGCGGGAGCGGGCACGCTCACCGGTGGCCGGCGCGGCGGAATTCCCGCGGACCTCACCAATTCTTCCAATCAATCGGTGCATGTCAATGAGGCGAAAGACCATTCCCCGAGTTCTCGGCGAGGCCATTAGTCGACATTGACGGTCGGCCATGGATGGTGAAATCTTTGACTATGCCCGACAGCACCGGTACCGGTGCCGGAGCCGCCCAGGCGGCACTCGACCTCGTCCAGCGCTGTCCGCGCGATGCGATCACGATCGCCACCCAGGTGCTCGCCACGCACCCCGCCGATCACGACGAGCGCGCCACCGCCGACCGGGCCATCGGCCTGGCCCTGCGGGAACTCAACGAGCTGCCCGGCGCGCTGCGCCACCTGCGCCGGGCGGTCCGCACCGCCAGGACCGCCCGGACCCGGGCGCTGGCCCGGATGAGTCTCGGCTACGTGCTGGCCAACTCCGGTCGTACGGCGGCGGCGCTGGGCGCGGTGACCGCCGCGCTGCCCGAGTTGACCGGCGCGGACGCCGGACGTGCCCGGATGCAGCGGGGGGTGGTGCTGCACTACCGGGGGCTGTACGACGAGGCGGTGCGCGACTACGGCCACGCCATCGACATCGCCCAACGCGAGGGCGACGCCCTGCTGGAAGCCCGGGCCCGGAACAACCGTGGCCTGCTCAATGCCCACCGGGGTACCGCCGACGGCACCGACGACCTGGCCCGGGCGGCGGCCGTGTTCGACGGCCTCGGGCTGGATCTGGCGGCGGCCGACGCCCGCTGGAACGGCGGGATCGCCGCCGGCCTGCGCGGCGATGTCGCGGCGGCACTGCGCTGCTTCGCCGCCGTCGGCGAGGAGTACCAGCGGCTGGCCGTGCCCCGGCCGGCGTTGCTGCTCGACCGCCTCGAACTGCTGCTGTCGGTGCCGCTGGTCGACGAGGCGGTGCAGGTCGCGGCCACCGCCATCGGGGAACTGCGCAGCCGGGGCCTGGCCTCCGATCTCGCCGAGGCGCTGCTGGCCCAGGCGCGGGCCGCGCTGCTCGCCGGTGACCTGGACACCGCCACCCGGGCCGCCGCGGCGGCGCGTACCCGGTTCCGCCGCCAGGGCCGCCGCACCTGGGCCGCCTTCGCCCGCCACGTCGAGCTGCGCGCCGAGTACCGCCGGGGCACCCGCTCCGCCGCGCTGTTGCGGGCCCTGGTGCGTACCGCCGACCAGCTCGACGCCACCGGCTGGCCCGACCCCGCGCTGACCACCCGCGTCGATGCCGGCCTGCTGGCGACCGAGTTGGGGCGGACCGGCCAGGCGGTGCGGCTGTTCGCGCGGGCCGCCCGCACCCGGGGTCGCGGTACCGCCCCACGACGCGCGCGAGGTTGGTACGCCCTCGCGCTGTCCCGCCGGCTCGGCGGCGACGAGACCGGCGCGGCCCGAGCGCTCCGGCGCGGCCTGGCCGTACTCGACCGGCACCGCACCTCACTGGGCGCCACCGAACTACGGGCGCACAGCGGGGTCCACGGGCAGGAGTTGGCGGCCGAAGGGCTGGACATCGCGGTCCGGGCCGGCGCGCCGGCCCAGGTGCTGGCCTGGGCCGAACGATGGCGGGCCAACACGCTGCGGATGCGCCCGGCGCTCCCGCCCGACGACCCCGACCTGGTCGCCGCCCTCGCCGAACTCCGGCTGGTCAGCAGCCTGCTGGAGGACGCGGTGCTGGCCGGACGGCCGGCACGCAGCCTGCGTGAGCGGCAGACCCGGCTCGAACAACGCATCCGTGACCTGGCCCGGCGGGTGCCCGGCGGGGCCAAGGTGGTCGCCCCGCCGAGCGTGGGCGGGCTGGCCGACCGGCTCGGCACCCGGGTCCTGGTCGAGTTGGTGGCACACGGCGACCGGCTGCGGGCGGTGCTGCTGCGCGACGGCCGGACCAGCCTGCACGAGCTGGGTCCGCTCGACGAGGCGGCCCGGCTGGCCCGGTGGCACCGGTTCGGGTTGCGCCGGCAGATCGTCAGCGGCGACTCGGCCGCCGCGCGGGCCGGCGCCGAACACGCCGCCGTGGCCCTCGACCGCCAACTCTTCGAGCCGTTGCGGCGGCGGCTGGCCGACCGCGACCTGGTGCTCGTCCCGGTCGGCGCCTTGCACGCCGTCGGCTGGGCCGGGTTGCCGACCTGCGCCGGTCGGGCCGTGACGGTCGCCCCGTCGGCCACCGTCTGGCTCGGCGCGGAGCGACGCGAGTCGTGGACCGGGCCACCGGTGCTGGCCAGCGGTCCGCGCCTGCCGGCCGGGCAGGCCGAGGTGGGCCGGCTCGCCCAGGTGCTGCCGGGCGCCCGGGTGCTCGCCGGCCCGGACGCCACGGTCGCCGCGCTGACCTCGGCAATGGACCGGGCCGGGATGGTGCACATCGCGGCGCACGGCACGTTCCGCGCGGACAATCCCCAGTTCTCCACCCTGGAACTCGCGGACGGGCCGCTGTTCGCCTACGAGTGGGAACGGATCACCCACCCACCCGCCTGCGTGGTGCTCTCCGCCTGCGAGTCGGGGCTGAACGGCGTCCGTCCGGGTGACGAGATCATGGGCTTCGCCGCGGTGCTGCTGGCGCGGGGCACCCGGTGCCTGATCGCCACCGTGCTACCGGTGCCGGCCGAACCCACCACCGCTCTCATGCTGGACCTGCATCGACGGATGCGGGCCGGCGCCCGACCGGCGCCGGCCCTCGCCGACGCCCAGCAGGCGTTCGTCGCGGCCGGCGACGACACCGCCCGGGCCACCGCCGCGGCGTTCGTCTGCCTCGGCGCCGGTTGACCGCCGGCGCCCGCCGGCGCGGTGCCGGCTACCCGGCCGGCGTCGCCACCGCCGCGGCGGTGTCGGGGGCGAGGGTGCCGTCGGCGACGACCACCTGGTAGCGGCCGTGCCGGCTGGTGCCAGCGGGGATGGTCGCGGTCTGCGCGAAGGCGAACGCCACGCACACCCCGGGGTACATCGTGGTCCGGACGAACCACCGGTCCCCCGGCCCGAGACCGCTGAAGACCAGGGTGTACGCCCCACCCTCCGGCGCCCGCCCGCGCAGCGCCACCCACGGCTGGTCACCGCCGTTGACCGCCTCCTCGCCGTGCCGCGCACCGGCGAACACCTCGGGCGGCTCGGCGGCCAGGGCCCGCCAGAAGAACCCGCCGTAACCGGCACCGCCGGGGCGCCCGTTGGTGGCCGGGCTGCCCAGCACGACGTCCCGCCCGGCCGGCGCGGTGAGGGTGCTGTCGATCGTGAGCCGCCAGGCGTCCGGGTGGCCGGAGACGGCCGCGGCGGTGAGGGTACGCCGCTCGGTGAGCAGCACGGTGCCGCCCGGGTCGCACCAGTGCAGCCGGTGGTCGAGTCGGTCGGGTGTCCGGTGTTCCCATCCGGTGTGGACGATCCGCCCGTGGTCGCCGCGCCAGGTGTATCCGACGTCGCGGACGTAGGTGCGTCCGCCCCAGAGGTTGGTGCCGTTGACATCCTGCACCGCGAGCGACGCCCCGAGGTGCCAGACGTGGTCGTCCGGCAGCGCGTCGGTGACCGGGGTGCCGGCCAGGGTCCGCACCGGATGCAGGTACGGCCGGGGCCCGTGCTTGGCGTCGAGGTCGGGGGCGAGCACGTAGCGGGCCACCGGCGTACGGCCGACCAGCAGGTGCGCGTCGGCGGACGACGGTGCCTCGTCGACCGTCCCGGTGCCGGGCTGCGGGCCCGCCGGGTCGAGCGCGCTCACGACAGTTCCGCCCGGGTGACCGGCCGGCGGCGGGCGACGGCGTGCACGGCGGCCAGCGCGTACCCGGCGAGGATCGGCACCGCGACCGGGGTGACCAGCACGCCGAGCAGCACGGCGACCACGACGGTCCCGGCCAGCGCGGCAGCGGTCGCGGGGTGGTCGAGGCAGGCGCGGGCGGCGCGGGAGGCCGCCGACCGCCACCCGGTGCCGCCCGTGCGGCCCACCTCGACCACGATCGCGGCGGCGTAGCCGAGCAGGACCGCCGCCACCATGATGGTGACGGTCAACCCGACCGCACCGCCCGGCACCCGACCGGTGGCCAGCACGGCCAGGTTGGTGGCGAGCAGCCCGACGCCGCCGAGGCCGAGCAGGGTGACCGGCAGACCGGGCAGCAGCCCCCGGCCGAACCGGGACAGCGTCCGCCGGGCGGTGGGCCAACTGCCGGTGCCGAGCCAGTCGTGCACGGCCGCGCTGGCGGTGCCGACCGCGGCGCCGGCGGTCAACACCGGTGCCGCGGCGAGCACGGTCAGGATGCCCACCAGCGCCAGGTCGGCCCCGTCGCGTACGGTGTCGCGCCAGTCGCGGCCCGGCGCCGGCTGTTCAGCCCTTGATTCCACTGGTGTTGATCCCCTCGACGAGCATCCGCTGGAAGGCGACGAAGAACACGAACACCGGCAGCAGGGAGAGCACCGCCATGGCGAACATCGGGCCGACCGCGCTCTGGCTGGTCGAGTCGATGAACAGGGTCAGCGCCACCGGTACGGTGTAGTCGCTCAGGTTGGACAGGAAGACCAGTTGCCGGAAGAACTCGTTCCAGGTCCAGATGAACGAGAAGATCGCCGTGGTGACCAGGGCGGGCCGGCTCAGCGGCAGGATGACGTGCCGGAAGATGCCGAAGGCGCCCGCGCCGTCGATCCGGGCCGCCTCGTCCAGTTCGCGCGGGATGCCGCGCATGAACTGCACCATGAGGAAGACGAAGAACGCCTCGGTGGCCAGGAACTGCGGGATCAACAGCGGCAGGTACGGCCAGTCGCCGCCGACCAGCCCGAGACTGCGGAAGAGGATGTACTGCGGCACGATCAGCACGTGACTCGGCAGCAGCAGGGTGCCGATCATGACGGCGAACCACATTCCGCGCAGCCGGAACTTCAACCGGGCGAAGGCGTACGCGGCCAGCAGGCAGCTCACCGCGTTGCCGACGACGGTGAGCAGGCTGACCATCGCGCTGTTGACGAAGAACCGGCCGAAGCTGACGTCGAAGTTGCTCCACCCGGCGGTGTAGTTGCCCGGGGTGAACTTCTCCGGCAGCAGGCCGATGTTGTTGACGATCTCCTCCTGTGACTTGACGGAGGTGCCGATCATCCAGATCAGCGGGTAGAGCACGACCGCGACGATGGCCAGCAGCACGACCAGCCGCAGCCAGGAGCGGCTGCGCGAGCGTTGCGGGCGGGACGCCACGGGCGGGGCCACGGTGCTCGCCACCATCAGCGGTCCTCCCCGTCGGAGTAGTGCACCCAGAACCGGCCGGTGCTGAAGAAGACCACCGTGATCAGCGCGATGGCGATCAGGAAGACCCAGGCCATCGCGGAGGCGTAGCCCATCTCCAGGTCGGTGAAGCCGGTGATGTAGAGGTTGAGCGTGTACATCAGGGTCGAGTCGACCGGCCCGCCGGTGCCGTTGCTGAGCACGAACGCGGCGGTGAAGCCCTGGAAACCGTTGATGGTCTCCAGCACCAGGTTGAAGAAGATCACCGGGGAGAGCATCGGCAGGGTCACGTTGACGAACTTGCGGAACTTGCCGGCCCCGTCGACCGAGGCGGCCTCGTACAGCTCGGTCGGCACCTGCTTGAGCCCGGCCAGGAAGATCACCATCGGGGCACCGAACTGCCAGATGGCCAGCACCATCAGGGTCTCCAGGGCCCAGTCCGGGTCGTTGACCCAGGGCTTGCCCTCGATGCCGAACAGGGCGAGGAAGGAGTTGAACGCCCCCTCCCGGTTGAACATGTTGACCCAGACGATGGCCAGCGCCACGCTGCCGCCGAGCAGCGACGGCAGGTAGAACAGGCCGCGGAGCAGCCCGACCCCGCGCCAGGCGCGGTTGAGCAGCAGGGCCACGCCGAGCGCCGCGGCCAGTTTCAGCGGTACGGCGATCAGGGCGAAGCTGAGCGTGACGCGTACCGAGTGCCACCACGACGGATCGCTGGTGAACATCCGTTCGTAGTTGGCCAGCCCGACCCACTCGACCTCCGACCACGGGGTGAGGATGTCGTAGTTGGTGAAGCTGAGGTACAGGGACAACAGCATGGGTATCGCCGTGATGCCCATCAGACCGATGAGCCAGGGCGACAGGAAGACGTAGCCGGCCAGACCTTCCGCGTGCCGGATCCGTCCGGTCCCGCGCCGGGTGGCGGGGGGTCGGACGGATCCGGTGCCGCGGCGGGTCGGGTCGGGCGCCGTGGTCAGGGCCACGAACTGCTCCTCTCCGGGTATCGCGGCGGATCAGGAGGCGATGGCCGCCTTGCATGCCTCGACGAACTGGGCGGCTGCCTCGGCGGGGGTGGCCCGGCCGTACTGCGCGTTCTCGGCGGCCTTGGTCAGCTCGGCGCGTACCTTGCTGTGGCCCTTGATCGGCACCTGCGGCGACTCGCCGAAGGTCTCGGCCAGCTTGTTCTCGACCTCGATGGACTGCTTCATCGCCGGGTCGGTGGTGTCGTCGCTGACCACCCGGCGCAGGTCCATGTTGGACGGCAGGCCCCGGTCGGTGCCGAGCAGCTTGACCGCCTCCGGGTCGTTGGCCAGGAAGTTGATCACGTCGACGGCGAGGTCGGCGTTCTTGCTGCCCCGGAAGACCGACCAGTACATCGAGGCGCGGGCCCACTGGGCGCTCGGGTCACCTGGGTAGGCGATGACGCCCAGCTCGTCGGAGGTGTTCTTCTTCAGCTCCGGCATCTGGTTGACCCAGACCCAGGAGGTCGCCGACTTGCCGGTCACCACCAGCTGCTTGGTGATGTCGGTGGCGTTGCCCTCGTGGATGACGTCGGGCGTCGGGGTGGCGCCGGAGTCCCGGGCACCCTTCCACAGCTCGAACCACTTGGTCACGTCCTCGACGGTGAAGCCGAGGTCGCTGCCGGCGTAGAGGTCCTTGCCCTGCTGGCGCAGCCACACCCAGAACGCCTTGTAGTCCGCGCTCGGGTCCTGGGTGCCGGGGACGCCGGCCTTCTTGCTGACCTGCTCGGCCCAGGCGATGTGCTCCTCCCAGCTCATCCCCGTGGTCGGCTCGGGCAGTCCGTTCTTGGTCAGCAGGGTCTTGTTGTAGACCAGGCCCTGGGTGTTCTCCCCGGCGGCCAGGCCGGCGAGCTTGCCGTCGACCACGCCGTACTGGAGCAGGCTGGGCGGGAACTTGGTGGTGTCGAGGTCGCCTGCGTCCTGGTACTTCTTCAGGTCCAGGGTCACGTTGCGGGCGGCGTACTCGGCGAGGAAGTTGTCGTCGATCTGGAAGATGTCCGGTGGGTTGCCACCGGCGGTGAGGGTGGCCAGCTTGTCGAAGTAGCCCTGGTTGGCCTGCCAGGTCGTCTCGAAGGTGACGTCCGGGTTCTTCTTGGTGTAGAGCTCCAGCGCCTGCGCGGTGAGCTGGGCCCGGGCGTCACCGCCCCACCAGAAGATGGAGATCTTGGTCTTGCCGTCGGACGCGCCGTCGTCGCCGCAGGCCGCGGCGGCGCCGACCAGGGGCAGGGCCACCACTGCGGCGAGCAGGCCGCGCAGCAACCGGCGGCGCAGCAGGGGGGTACGGTAGGTGCGCCCGTCGGGCGCGCTGGTGGGGTGCGTTGCGGGGTGCATGTGCGCTCACTCCTTGGCGTTAGGAGGCGACGACGTCACCGGCGGCCACTCTCGGGCCGCCCGGGTCCGCACGGCGATGCGGGCCCGGGCCTGCGGCAGTGGCTCCGGAACGTTCCCGGCCGGCGTAGGGTCCCGGTCCGGTGGAGTCGCGGATGACCAACTCGGTCTGGAGCATTACCTGTGCGGTGGTGCGACGGACGCCGACTGCCACGGCGGCGGCACCGCTGGCCCGCCCGGTGCGCGGGAGATCGGTGTCCTGTTGCAGCAACATGTCGACGGCCGTCCGGCCGGCGGCCGCGGTCGGGGTGGCCACCGTCGTCAGCTTGGGGCGGGTGAGCCGGCTCAGTGAGATGTCGTCGACCCCGACGACACTCACCTCCCCCGGCACCGCGACCCCGAGTGCGTCGAGCCCCTCCAGGAGGCCGATCGCCATCAGATCGTTGTAGGCGAGCACGGCGGTCACCCCGGCCCGGCGAACCTGCTCCGCCTGGGCCAGGCCACCGTGCTCGGTGGGCGGGTTGGGACCGAGCACGGTCAGGTCCGCGCCGGCCGCCCGGGCCGCCACTCCGGCGGCCCGCCGGAGTTCCCGGCTGGTCCAGGAACCACGCGGCCCGCCGAGCAGGGCGATCTCCCGGTGCCCCAGGCCGGCCAGGTGCTCGATGGCCGACCGGGCGCCCTGACCGACGTCCATCAGCACGCACGGCAGACCGGCCAACTGGCGGTTGACCACCACCAGCGGAACCTCCCGGCTGAGCTGCTCGATCAGGCTGTTGCTCATCCGTGGGCTGCACAGCAGCACCCCGTCGACCTGCTTGGCCAGGGCGTGGACGAGTTCCTCCTCGGCGGCGGCGTCCTCGTTGGTGTCGGCCACGAAGACGTGGTAATCGCGGTGCCGGGCCTGACTTTCCGCCGCCTTGATCAGCGGCGGGAAGAACGGGTTGGCGATGTCGGCGATGATCAGCCCGATGTTGTGCGTACGGCCGGTGATGAGGGCGCGGGCGGCCCGGTTGGGCCGATAGCCCAGATCCTCGGCGCAGGCGAGCACCCGTACCCGCGTCTCCGGGTTGACCAGGTGGGGTGCGGAGAAGGTGCGGGAGACGGTGGAGATGTGTACGCCGGAGGCCCGCGCGACGTCCCGGATCGTGACTGGCACTGCGGCCCCCTTCGTCGATGTGTCGGCGGTCACGGGTGCCGCCAATTAATGCAAACGGTTGCTCCAGTGTCAACGGCGGATGGTTACAGCTGCGTTTCGGCGCAGCACTCACCATGCGCTCCAATACTCATCAATTACCGCAAAAGCCGCCGATTGCTGGCTCGCCGTTGACGTCGAGCGATCGAGCGTGGTTACTTCACTGCAAAGGTTTGCACAGAGATCGAGGAGGATCGGTCCGTGTCACCGCAACCCGGCAGGCCGGCCCGGTACGCCGTGGTCGGCACCGGCGCCCGCGCCGAGATGTTCGTCCGCGCACTGGTCCGCGACCACGCCGACACCGCCGAACTGGTCGCCTTCGCCGACGTCAACCAGGCCCGGATGGACGCCCACAACCGGTGGCTCGCCGAACTCGGCCACCCGCGCGTACCCACGTACCACGCTGGCGACTTCACCGCGATGCTGGCCAAGGAACGAGTCGACGTCGTCCTGGTCACCTCGGTGGACGTCACCCACGACGAGTACGTGGTGGCCGCCCTGGACGCCGGCTGCGACGTGGTCACCGAGAAGCCGATGACCACCGACACCCGGCGCTGCCAACGCATCCTCGACGCGGTGCGGCGCACCGGCCGGCGCGTCACCGTCGCCTTCAACTACCGCTACAACCCGTTGCACGAGCAGTTGCGGCGGCTGCTCGCCGACGGTGCGGTCGGCGAGATCGGCTCGGTGCACTTCGAATGGCTGCTCGACGTCCGCCACGGCGCCGACTACTTCCGCCGCTGGCACCGCGACAAGGCCAGCTCCGGCGGGCTGATGGTGCACAAGGCCAGCCATCACTTCGACCTGGTCAACTGGTGGCTTTCCGCCACACCCGTGCAGGTGTACGCCGCCGGTCGGCTGTTCTTCTACGGCGAGAACGGACTTCGGCACGGCTACGCCCGCGACTACGACCGGGCGCACGCCTCCCCCGACGCCGCCGACGACCCGTTCGCGCTGCACCTGGCCGAGCACCCCCGGCTGCGTGAGCTGTACCTCGACGCCGAGTCCGCCGACGGCTACCACCGCGACCGCAACGTCTTCGCCCCCGGCGTCAGCATCGAGGACGACATGGCGGTGCTGGCCACCTACTCCACCGGCGCCACCATGACCTACCACCTCACCGCGTACGCGCCCTGGGAGGGCTACCGGGTGATGGTCAACGGCAGCCGGGGCCGCCTCGAACTGGAGGTCAGCGAGAGCGAGTACGTCAGCCCCGCCGCGGCCGGCGCGCTCAAGGGCGCCGCCCTGCACGGCGACCAGGCCGCCGCCGAGGGTGGCTCGGCCACGCTGACCCTGCGCCCCTTCTGGTCCCCGCCACGACGCATCGAGGTCGACGGGTACACCCGACACGGCCACGGCGGAGCCGACGCCCGGATGACCCAGGTGATCTTCGGCGGCGTACCCGACCCGCTGCACCGCGCGGCCAGCGCCCGTGACGGCGCGTTGGCCCTGCTCACCGGCCTGGCCGCGAACCGGTCCTTCGACACCGGCGCCCCCGTACGGGTCGCCGACCTGCTCACCCTCGACTGACCTCTACCCCAGGAGTCGCACCCCGTGCCCACCTCGACCCGACCAGACCTGCTCCTACCCGCCGAACCGAGCCAACGCGCACTGGCCCGGGAGCTGTACGCGCTGGTGGCGCGGTTGCCGATCATCTCACCGCACGGGCACGTCGACCCGGCACTACTGGCCGAGGACCAGCCGTTCCCCGACCCGGCACAGCTGCTCATCGTGCCCGACCACTACCTGACCCGGATGCTGTTCAGCCAGGGCGTGCTCCCGGCCGAACTGGGGGTACCCACCCGCGACGGCACCCCGGTGCAGACCGACGGGCGACGGATCTGGCGCCGCTTCGCCGAGCACTGGCACCTGTTCCGGGGCACCCCGTCGCGGCTGTGGCTGGAACAGACCTTCACCGAGGTGTTCGGCGTCGACACCCGGCTGTCGCCGCAGACCGCCGACGAGGTGTACGACGCCCTCGCCGCCCGGCTCGCCGAACCCGACTTCCGGCCCCGGGCGCTGTTCGAGCGGTTCAACATCGAGGTGCTGGCCACCACCGAGTCGCCCCTGGACGACCTGGGCCGACACGCCAAGCTCGCCGCCGACGGGTGGGGCGGGCCGGGCGGCCGCGTGGTCACCACGTTCCGCCCGGACAACGTGGTCGACCTGGAGTTCGGGGACTGGGCGGCCAACGTCGACCGGCTCGGCGAGATCACCGGCGAGGACACCGGCACGTACGCCGGCTACCTGGCCGCGCTGCGCTCGCGCCGGGAGGCGTTCATCGCCGCCGGGGCCACCTCGTCGGACCACGGGCACCTCACCGCCCGTACCGTCGATCTCGGCGCGGACGCGGCGGCGCTGTTCGACCGGGCCCGCCGGGGCCGGGCCGAACCGGGTGACACCGAGGCGTTCCAGGCGCACATGCTGCTGGAGTTCGCCCGGATGTCGCTGGACGACGGGCTGGTCATGCAGCTGCACCCCGGCGCGGTCCGCAACCACAATCGGTGGCTGTACGCCCGGCACGGCCGCGACGTCGGCGGCGACGTCCCGCAGGTCACCGAGTACGTGCACGCGCTGGCGCCGCTGCTGGACGCCTACGGCAACGACCCCCGGCTGCGGGTGGTGCTCTACACCCTGGACGAGGACACCTTCACCCGGGAACTGGCCCCCCTCGCGGGCGGGTACGCCGCCCTGCTGCTCGGTGCGCCCTGGTGGTTCCTGGACTCCCCCGAGGTGCTGCGCCGGTTCCGGGAGACCGTCACCGAGACCGCCGGCTTCTACAACACCGCCGGGTTCGTCGACGACACCCGCGCGTTCTGCTCCATCCCGGTCCGCCACGACGTGGCCCGCCGCATCGACGCCGGATTCCTGGCCCGGCTGGTCGCCGAGCACCGGCTGCCCATGGACGAGGCCGCCGAGACCATCGTCGACCTCGCGTACCGGCTGCCGAAGAAGGTCTTCAAGTTCGGAGAGTTCTCATGACCACCATCACCGACGTCACCGTGCACGACGTGCGGTTTCCCACCGCCGCCAGCGGCGACGGCTCCGACGCGATCAACCGGGGTGACTACTCGGCCACCTACGTCGAGCTGAGCACCGACGACGGTCCGACCGGCGCCGGGTTCACCTTCACCAACGGCCGCGGCAACGAGATCACCTGCGCGGCGGTACGCGCCCTGGCCCACCACGTGGTCGGTCGTACCGTCGCCGAGATCACCGCCGAGCCGGTGGTCTTCTGGCGCTCCCTCGTCGCCGACGTCCAACTGCGCTGGCTGGGCCCGGAGAAGGGGGTCATCCACATGGCCACCGGCGCGCTGGTCAACGCGGTGTGGGATCTGCGGGCCAAGCTCGCCGGCAAGCCGATGTGGCGCTACCTGGCCGAGTTGTCCACCGAGGAGCTGGTGGCCAACGTCGACTTCCGGCACATCACCGACGCGCTCACCGCCGACGAGGCGACCGCCATCCTGGACAAGGGACGCGACGGGCTCGCCGACCGGCTGGCCGTGCTGGAGCGCGATGGTTTCCCGTCGTACACCACGTCGGTGGGTTGGCTGGGTTACCCCGACGACAAGGTGCGGGCACTGACCCGCGCGGCGTACGCGCAGGGCTGGCGGGCGATGAAGATGAAGGTCGGCGGGCCGCCCGCCGACGACCTGCGGCGGGCCCGGATCATCCGGGCGGAGATCGGCCCGGACGCGCTGCTGATGATGGACGCCAACCAGGTGTGGGACGTCGACGAGGCGATCACCAACATGACGGCGCTGGCCGAGGTCGACCCGTACTGGATCGAGGAGCCGACGCACGCCGACGACATCCTCGGCCACGCCCGGATCGCCCGCGCGGTGACCGAGCTGACCGGCGGGCGGTGCCGGGTGGCCACCGGCGAGGTGGCCGCCAACAAGGTCATCTTCAAGCAGTTGTTGCAGGCCGAGGCGATCGGCGTGATGCAGATCGACGCCTGCCGGGTCGGCGGGGTCAACGAGGTGCTCGCCGAGATCCTGCTGGCCGCGAAGTTCGGGGTGCCGATCTGCCCGCACGCCGGTGGGGTCGGGCTCTGCGAGTACGTCCAGCACCTGGCGATCTTCGACTACCTGCGGGTGGGCACCAGCCTCGACGGCCGGATGGTGGAGTACGTCGACCACCTGCACGAACACTTCGTCGACCCGGTACGCACCCGCGACGGGCGATACCTGCTGCCGACCGAGCCCGGGTACAGCGCCACCATGCACCCCGAGTCGATCGCCACCTTCGGCTTCCCGGACGGCCCGGCATGGCGGTGACCGTGGGCGCGTCCCGGCTCGACCTCGGGGCGCTGCGCCGACTGCCAATCGACGCCCGTCCACTGGTGCGCCCCGGCACCGTGCCGGTCGGCATGGTCCACCTGGGACTCGGCGCGTTCCACCGGGCCCACCAGGCGGTCTACACCGAGCAGGCGGTGGCCCGGGCCGGCGGGGACTGGGGCGTCGTCGGGGTGGCACCGCGCAACGCCGAACTGGTCCGGGTGCTGACCGCGCAGGACAACCTGTTCAGCGTCAGCACCCTGTCGGCGGCCGACCAGCACACCCGGGTGATCGGGGCGCTGGCCGGGGTGCGGCTGGCCACGGCCGACCCGCAGGCGGTGGTGGCGCTGCTGGCCGACCCGGCGATCCGGGTGGTCACGCTCACGGTGACGGAGAAGGCGTACCAGCTCGACCCGGCCGGCGGGACGCTGCGCCCGGATCCGGCGCTGGTGGCCGACCTGACCACCGACCGACCGCCGGCCACCGTGCCGGGGTTGCTGGTGCGCGGACTGCTGGCCCGGGCCGCCGCCGACGCCGGGCCGATCGCCCTGGTCAGCTGCGACAACCTGCCCGCCAACGGCCGCCGGCTACGCGGCCTGGTCAGCCACGCCCTGGCGTACGCGGGCGCACCGCAACCGGCCGTCGACTGGGTCGGCGCGCAGGTCGGCTTCCCGGGCACGATGGTGGACCGGATCGTCCCGGCCAGCACGGCGGAAACCCTGTCGGCGGCCCGGCGGGCGCTCGGGGTCGAGGATCTCGCGGCAGTGGCGGCCGAGCCGTACACCCAGTGGGTCATCGAGGACGACTTTCCCGGCGGCCGGCCGGCCTGGGAACAGGCCGGCGCGGTGCTCTGCGCCGACGCCGGGCCGTGGGAGCGGCTGAAACTGCGTACGCTCAACGGGGTGCACTCGGCCGCCGCGTACCTCGGCGCGCTGGCCGGTTGCGAGACGATCGCGGACGCCCTCGCGCTGCCCCACCTGGCCACCGTGCTGCGCCGGCTGATCGCCGAGGACGTGGCGGCCAGCTTCACCCCGCCGGACGACGTCGACGTGGTGGCCTACGGCGAACAGGTGCTGGCACGCTTCGGCAACCCGGCCATCCGGCACCGCACGCTCCAGGTGGCGATGGACGGCTCGCAGAAGCTGCCGCAGCGGATCCTGCACACCGTCGCCGACCTGCGGGCCGCCGGCCGTTCGGCACGCTGGGCGGCGCTGGTCGTCGCCGCCTGGATCCGGTTCGCCCAGGGCACCGCCGACGACGGCCGTACGCTGCCCCTGGACGACCCGCTCGCGGACCGCATCCGGACCGCCCTGGCCGGCGCCGCGTCCCCCGCCGACACGGTGGCGGCGGTGTTCGCCCTCGACGAGGTCGTGCCGCCCGAGGTGGCCGCCGACGAGACGGTCCGCGCCGACGTGACCGCCTGGCTCGCCGACCTCACCCGCCACGGCACCCGCGCAACCCTCACCAGCGCGGCATGAACGTAAGGAAGGGCACCTTATTAACGCCTGGTGTAGAGGAAGGGCCCCCTATTAACACCGCACGCGTGGCACTGATCGGGGCCAACGGGCACGGTCGCTGGCACCGGCGGGTGATCGGCCCGCTGCACGTCGCGGGGCGGCTGCGGCTGGTCGCCCTGGTCGATCCCCGGCCGATCGAGGAGGAGCCGGCCGCGCCGGTGCCGGCCGGCACCCGGGTCTTCACCGACCACCGGACGATGCTCGCCGAGGTCGCGCCGGACGTGGTGGTGATCTGCACCCCACCGCACACCCATCTGTCGATCGCCCGGGACGCGGTGGCCGCCGGTGCCGACCTGCTGCTGGAGAAGCCACCGGTGCTGTCCAGCACCGAACACGAGGAACTGGCCGACGCGTTGGCCAGCACCGGCCGGGTGGCGCAGGTCGGGTTCCAGGCGCTCGGCTCGGCGGCACTCACCGCGCTCACCGACGCGGTGAGCGCGGGCCGGCTCGGTACGGTCACCGGCATCGCGACCGTCGCGGCCTGGCAACGGCCGGACGCGTACTACGCCCGCGCCCCATGGGCCGGCCGGCGTCACCTCGACGGCCGGCCGGTGCTCGACGGCGCGCTGGCCAACCCGTTGGCACATGCGGTCATGCAGTGCCTGGCGGTCGCCGAGGCGGTCACCGGCCACCCGGTGGATCCGGCCCGCATCGAGGTGGAGCGGTACCGGGTGCGACCGATCGAGGTCGACGACACGGCGGTGCTACGGCTGCGACCGGCGGTCGGTCCACCGATCGTGGCCGCGGTGACCCTGGCCGGGGAGGACTTCGTCGCCGGGGAAGTGATCGTCACCGGCAGTGCCGGCCGGGCGGTGCTGGAGTACCCGACCGACCGGCTGTCGTTGCCCGGCGATCCGGGCCCGCGCGAGGTGCCCGGCCGGCGGGGGCTGCTGGAGAACCTGCTCGCCCATCGGGCCGACCACCGGGTTGCGCTGATCGCACCGCTGGCCCGGACCGCCCCGTTCACGGCGGTGCTGACCGCGCTACAGGCGGCGCCCGAGCCGACGCTGCTCGGCGGCGGCCTGGTCGACGCGGTCGGCGAGGGCGCGCAGCGGGTGCTGCGCATCCGGGGCGTCAACGAGGTGCTGCGCCGGGCCGCCGAGCACGGCGAACTGCCATCCGAGTCGGGGGTGGCGTGGGCCGTCGCGCCCTGGCAGACCCCCGCGCCGGACCCGCCCGCACCGGCGGAGCGGATGACATCGGAATAGGAGGTACCGCAACCGGGCTACAAATCGTCGGTCCGAGCTGGACTGGCGCAGCGGCGATGAGCAGCAGTTTCCCGACCGGGACAGGTCGGGGCAATGCCGGCCGATCACATTTACTGCAACAAACCTGCATATCAATAATATTGACCGCCATAAAACGCTATCCGTAACCTTCGTTACAAACGAGAAACACAAACGAAGGAACGGACCACGCAATGCGCAGAATCGCCGCCAGCGCGGCATTGATCACACTCACCTTGACCGCTGCCCCCGCCCCCGCCCACGCATCGGCCAGGACCGGCACCCCGGCGCTGTCCTCGCCCGCCCAGGAGCGCGGTGTGGGGGCGTTGTCCGCACTGGCCCGCCAGCTCGGCCGGCAGGCGCTGCCGGCCGGCGACGGCTGGGCCGCCGCCGGGCCGGGCACCACCGGCGGCTCGACCGCGACCGCCGACCAGGTCCACGTGGTCAGCACCCGAGCCGAGCTGGTCGCCGCGCTCGGTGGCGACAACGCCACCAACGCCGGCAACACCACACCCAAGATCGTGTACGTCAGGGGCACCATCGACGGGTTCGAGGGCGCCGACGGCAAGCTGCTCGACTGCACGGACCTGGCCGCACCCGGGTACTCGCTGGAGGCGTACCTGGCCGCGTACGACCCGGCGGTGTGGGGTCGGGTGGCGCCGAGCGGGCCGGTGGAGGAGGCGCGGGTCCGGTCGGTGACCAACCAGACCCGGCACACGCAGATCAACGTCGGCTCGAACACCACAATCGTCGGGCTGCGCGGGGCGCGGCTGACCGGCCTCACCCTGATGATCGACCGGGCCTCGAACGTGATCGTCCGCAACATCACCTTCGACGACGCCCGGGACTGCTTCCCCGCCTGGTCCCCCACCGACGGCGACACCGGTAACTGGAACTCCCAGTACGACCAGGTCTCGGTGCGCCGCAGCGAGAACGTCTGGGTCGACCACAACACCTTCACCGACGGCGACAACCCGGACAGCGCCCAGCCCGTCCACTTCGGACGTCCCTACCAGGTGCACGACGGGTCGCTGGACATCACCCACACCGCCAGCCTGGTCACCGCCTCCTGGAACCGGTTCGACGGGCGGGACAAGCTGATGCTGATCGGCTCGTCCAACACCGTCGGCCCGGACGTCGGCCGGCTCAACGTCACCCTGCACCACAACCTGTTCGACGGGTCGCTGCAACGGCTGCCCCGGGTCCGCTTCGGTCAGGTCGACCTCTACAACAACGCCTACCGGCTGGGCGGCGACGGCTTCGAGTACGCCATCGGCGTCGGCGTGCAGTCCGCGGTGTACGCGGAGAACAACCACTTCACGCTCGGCGCCGGCATCACCGCCGCCGACCTGCTCTACGACTGGGGCGGCACCGCAGTCACCACCCGGGGCAACTGGGTCAAGCCGGCGGGCGGGCTACCGCGACCGGTCGACCTGGTCGGCGCGTACAACGCGGCACACGACCCCGACCTGAGCCCGGACGCCGGCTGGACGCCCACGCTGCGGCACGGTCCGGTGCTGCCGGCACCGCTGGTGCCGCTGGTCGTCGGCCCACTCGCCGGCGCCGACCGCCTGCCGCTGTAGCCGGCCCGGCGCACCGCTGCTGTTAAGAAGGGGCCCCTCCTCTACAGGAGGCGTTAACAGGGGCCCCTCCTTGCAAGAACCACCACCAACTATGGCAAGGAAGGTGAACAGGAATGAGACGAAAAGTCGCACTGCGGCTCCTGGCGGCGCTGGCCACCACGGCCACCGGAGCGGCCGTCTGCGTGGCCGTCACGACCCCGCAGGCGTCGGCGGCCGTCGGCACCGCCACCGGCTTCGCGAGCCGCAACGGTGGGACCACCGGCGGCAACGGCGGGCAGACGGTACGCGCCACCACCGGTACGCAGATCCACGCCGCCCTGTGCAACCGGGCCAGCAGCAGCACCCCGATCATCATCCAGGTCGAGGGAACCATCAACCACGGCAACACCACCAAGGTCTCCGGCGGCAGCTGCAACACCGCCGCCGACGTGATCGAACTCAAGCAGATCAGCAACGTCACGATCCTCGGTGTCGGCAACGGAGCCCTCTTCGACCAGATCGGCATCCACATCCGCGAAGCCAGCAACATCGTGATCCAGAACGTGACCGTCCGGAACGTCAAGAAGTCGGGCTCTCCCGTCTCCAACGGCGGCGACGCCATCGGCATGGAGGCCAACGTCCGTAACGTCTGGGTCGATCACGTCACGCTGGAAGCCTCGGGTGGCGAGTCGGAGGGCTTCGACGGCCTGTTCGACATGAAGAACAACACCCAGTACGTCACGTTGTCGTACAGCATCCTGCGCAACTCCGGGCGTGGCGGGCTGATCGGATCCAGCGAGACCGACCTGTCCAACGACTTCATCACGTTCCACCACAACCTGTACGAGAACCTCGACTCCCGGGTACCGCTGCTGCGCGGCGGCACGGCGCACATCTTCAACAACCACTACGTGAGCATCCGCGAATCCGGCATCAACTCCCGTGCCGGGGCCCGCGCCAAGGTGGACAACAACTACTTCCGCAACTCCAAGGACGTCCTGGGCACCTTCTACACCAACCAGGCGGGCTACTGGCAGGTCAGCGGCAACACCTTCGACAACGTCACCTGGTCCAGCCGCAGCAGCGACAACAACCCCGCCGGCCCGAACCCCACGTCCAACACCAGCGTCAGCATCCCGTACGCCTACAGCCTCGACGCGGCCAGCTGCGTACCGAACATCGTCAGCCAGACCGCCGGCGCCAACAAGGGCATCCGGAGGTCGAACGGCAACTGCACGCCGACGAACCCGACGAGCAGCCCGACGCCGGGGCCGACCAGCACGACCCCGCCGCCGACGAGCAACCCCACGCCGACGCCGAGCCAGCCGAGCGGCACCAACCTGAGCCTCGGCGCCGACTCCGACGGCTCCAGCAAGGCCAGTGGCACGAGCTACGGCGACGTGCGGGACGGCAACATGAGCACCGCCTGGTCCCCGTCCGGCGCGACCGGCCAGATCTCGATCAAGTGGGGCACGGCCACCCGAGTAGCCAAAATCAACATCCGCGAGGCGTCCGGCTCGGTCGGCAACGTCCGGTCCTGGCGGGTAATCAACCATGACACCGGCGCGGTCCTGGCCACCGGCAGCACGGCGGGCGTGATCAGCTTCACCGCCACCTCGCTGCGGAAGATCACCTTCGACATCACCAGTTCGTCGGGTACCCCGAGGATCGCCGAGTTCGAGACCTACGCGAGTTAACACCCGCGCGCCGACCAAGCCGGCCGGCACGCCGCACCAGTGGGGGCCGTCGACACCCGACGGCCCCCACCCTTGCGCCCTTTGCTCTGCTTCAACCCACGCACCGGTTCGCAGGCGATCGCGTTGCGTCGGTTGAAGCAGAGCAAAGGTGGGCAGGGGCTACGCCCGACGGGGGTGGGCTACGCCCGACGGGGGTGGGCTACGTCCGGCGGGAGCAGCTACGTCCGATGGGACGGCGCTGCGGCGTACGGCAGAATCTGCGGACGATGGACCCGGCGATCATCCTCACCGCGCTCGCCGACCTGGCCCCGGCCGGTGCTGAGCGGGTCCTCGACGTGTCCGGCACCGGCCGGCCCCTGGTCTGGTTACCGGAGCCGGACCGGGGTCCACGCGGCGCCCGGCTGGACCGCCTGGCCGCCCTGGACGCGCTGCACCGCGACGAGCGCATCCTGCGCCGTGGACTGGCCTTCGTGGTCGGCAGCGCGGATCTCGACGGCGGCCGACGCCGGGTCCGGCTGCCGCTGCTGGCCCAGCCGGTACGCCTGGAACGCGGCCGGCGCGGCTACCGGGTCGTACCCGCCGGAGACCTCGAACTGACCGCCCTGATCTCCGACCGCGACCTCGCCGCCCAACTGGAGGCCGCACCCGGGCTCGCCGGGCCCGGCTGGCTGACCGCGCCCGGCACCACCGCCTGGCTGATCGCGGCGGCCGAGGCCGCCGGCCTGAAGGTCGACCGGGTCGTCGCACGGCCGCCCGGCAGCGTCGACGACGCGGTTCTCACCGGCGTCGCCGCGGCGGCGCTCTACGTGACCCGAGACGTGTACGCCGGCCGGCTGCGGGACACCCTGCTGAACTGGGCGGGCCGCCCCGGGTTGACGGACACCGCGCTGAGCGGGCTCTACCTGGGCAGCTCCGCGACGGCCGGCGCACCCGCCGACGGCGACGGGGGCGATGACGACGACGTGCTGTCGCCGCTGCCGCTGAACGCCGCCCAGCGGGACGTGATCCGCCGGACCCGGACCGAGCCCGTGGTGGTGGTCTCCGGTGCACCGGGCAACGGCAAGAGCCACGCCCTGGTCGCCGCCGCGCTCGACACCGTGGCCCGGGGCGGCTCGGTGCTGGTGGCGACGCAGTCGGTGCACGCCGCCGAGGTGTTGGGCGAACTGCTGCGTCGGCATCCGGGGCCACCCCCGGTGCTCTTCGGGGACGCCGAACGACGCGACGCGGTGGCCACCGAACTCGCCGCCGGGGTGCCGGCCGGCGCGAGCGACGCCCAGTTGCGCGCCGACGAGGCCGCCGTGACAGCGGCCCAGCACCGGGTCGCCGCCGTCCGGGCCGGCATCGCCGCCGCCCTGGAGCAGGAGCGGATCGCCGCCACCCTGCCCGGCTGGCAACCGCTGCTGCCCGCCCTGAGCCACGACGCCCCGGCGGTCTTCAAGCCGGGCACCGACCTCGCCGCGATCCGGGCCGCTATCGGGCAGGTGGACCGCGACGGCACCGGCTGGTGGCGGCGACTACGCCGGTCGCATGCCGCCCGGCGGCTGCGCCGGCTCACCGGCGCCGCACCGCAGATCGCGATGGCACGGCTGCGGGCGGCGGTGGACGCCGCCGAGGCGGTACGGGCGACGGCTGCCCTGGCGACGAGTGGCGGAACGGATCTGACCGCCGCCTGGCCGGCGCTGACCGAGGCCGACGCCGCGCTGGCGGAGGCGGTCGGCACGGCCCTGCGGCACCAGGCCACCAGCGCACGACGCTGGACCGGGGACGCCCGTCGCGCCGCCGGTGGCCTGGCCACGGCCCTGCGGGCCGGACGCAACCGTCGCCGAGAACTGCTCGCCGGCCTGGACGCCGACGCCCTGGTCCGGGCGCTGCCGCTCTGGGTGGGCACGGTGGCCGATGTGGAGGATCTCCTACCGCCGGTGGCCGGCATGTTCGACCTGGTGGTGTTGGACGAGGCCGCGCACGTCGACCAGCTCCGGGCCGCCGCGGTGCTGGCCCGGGCGCGGCGCGCGTTGGTCGCCGGCGATCCACGGCAGTTGCGGTTCGTCTCCTTCGTCTCCGACGCCGACGTGACCGCCACGCTGCACCGGCACGGCCTCGCCCACCTGGCGGACCGGCTCGACGTACGCCGGTCCAGCGCCTTCGACGTGGCGGCCGGCGCGGCACCGGTCACCTGGCTCGGCGAGCACTACCGGTCCGCCCCGCACCTGATCGGGTTCTCCGCCCGCCGGTTCTACCGCGACCGGCTGGAACTGGTCACCCGACATCCGCGCAACGACCGCAAGGACGCCATCGACGTGGTGACCGTCGCCGGGGCCGCCGTGACCGACGGCGTCAACCAGGCCGAGGTGGACGCCGTACTCGACCTGGTCCGGACGCTGGCCACCCGACCACCCGCCGGTGGCATCGCGGTGATCAGCCCGTTCCGGGCGCAGGCGGACGCGATCGAGACGGCGCTGCTGTCGACGTACGACGTCGACGAGATCGAACGGCTGGGCCTTCGTACCGGGACGGTGCACGCCTTCCAGGGCAGCGAGGCGGACGTGGTGCTCGCCTCGCTGGGCCTGGCCGACGACGACCCGCCGGCACGGCACCGGTTCCTGGCCGAGCCGAACCTCTTCAACGTCCTGGTCACCCGGGCCCGCAACCATGTCACCGTGGTCACGTCGCTGTCCGCGCCCGAGGGCATCATCGGCGACTATCTGCGGTACGCCGGGCAACCGCCGGCACTGTCGGTGGAACCGGAGAGCCCCGCACCGGACCCGTGGACTCGCGCCCTCGCCGTCGAACTCGGACGGCTCGGGCTGCCGGTCCGGGCCGGATATCCGGTCGGCCGCTGGCGGATCGATCTCTGCGTCGGCGACGACACCGAGGCGGTCGCGGTGATCTGCGGGGTACATCCCGACGGGGTCGCCGCCCACGTGGAGCGGCAACGCACGCTCGCCCGCGCCGGCTGGCGCCGGCACGACGTGTTCGCCACCCACTGGGCCAACGACCCGATCCGCGCCGCCCTCGACCTCACCGCCCGCACGGCAAGGGCATGACGGTCCGGCGCGTACCCGGGGCCAGCGCAGGCCGCTGTCGATCGGCGCGCTCAGGATGCAGCGGGTCACCGGTCGACTGGCGACGCAGCCCCCACAGGTCGAGCGCGGTGAGGTGACTGAACGCCGCCCGGCCCCGCACCCAGGCACAGGCCGCGCGGCGGGCCACGGCCGGTTCGAGTCGACCGAGTGCGGGCGCCTCCCCCGGTCGCTCCGCCAACAACGGCGCCGCGACGAACACTCCCGGCAGAACCCGGATCAACTCGCCGTGATGGCACCCCGCCGTCGGGATGTCGACCGCCACCGCTGCCACAAATCCGGGCGCGGCAACACGGGGCCCGGGGGACGGAGGGGTGGGGGGTGGGGTGGGATATAAGAGACGGATGGAGTTGCCGCCATATCTGGCCACCATGCCGATACACGCCATCACCGAGATCCACGGCGAGGTCGGTCTGCGGGAGAGGTTCCGGCTGGAGTGCGAGGCGTTCGACGCTGACGCCCGGCGCCGGCTCGGCGAGGCGTTGGAGTTGGCCGCCGGGCTGCACCGCGACGACCGGCGATCCCGGGAGCCGTACCTCAACCACCTGCTCCGGGTGGCGATCCGGATGATGCACCACTATCAGGTACGCGATGTCGACGTGATCGTCGCCGGACTGTTGCACGACGCGGTGGAGGACCATCCGGCGCAACTGGCCGGCGAGGCAGGCCACGAGGACCAGATCGCGGCGGCGTTGGCGGTGCTCGCCGAGCGGTTCGGTACCCGGGTGGCGGGGCTGGTCGCGGCCGTGACGAATCCACCGTGGGATCCGGACCGCGACCGTAACGAGCAGTACCGCGAGCACATCGTGGCCAGCCTGGACCGGGAGCCGTGGGCGCGGGTGATCAAGGTTTCCGACTTCACCGACAACGGGGTCGGCGTCATCCACTCGGTCGGGCCGAAGGTCGAGGCGTTGGCTCGCAAGTACCGGCCCCTGGTGCCGGTCTTCCGTGACCTGGTCACCCGCCCCGACACTCCCCTGTCCGGGCCGGTACGCGAGCACATCCTCGACCAGCTCGACCTGGCCGAGGAGCGGTTCAGCGCCATCCTCGACCAGCCCGCCCACCGAGCCTGACCGCTTCAGCACCAGCCAGCCAGCCGGCGTGGCGCGGGATGGAGCCCAACCCGCCAGCGGGTCAGCAGTGCGGCAGCCGGCCGGTGTGGCGCGGGCCGAGCCGACTCCCCAGCAGGTCAGCATCGCGCCAGCCGGCGTTGCGCGCCACGAAGCCCGGCTCACAGCGGGTCGGCATTGCGTGGGCCGGCTGGTGTGGCTCGGGCAGAGCGGACTCGCCAGCGGGTCAGCGTTGGGTCGGTGGGCTGGTGTGGGTTGGCCGGAGCCGGCTCGATAGCAGGGTGGCCTGGGCGACCGAGCCGCCGCCGACGCCGAGGCCGCCGCGCGCCGCGCCGTAGAACTCGTCCCGTGCCTCGTTGGCGCGATGCAGCAGGTCGGGCAACTCGTCCACGGGGGAACCGCCGCGCGCGCGGCGCTCGATCTCCCAGACCGCGTCGCGCCAGGCCCGGGCGGCGGCCACCGTCGGAGCATCGCCGAGCAGCAGTACGTTCTCCCAGGCGATGGTGTGCCGGAAACTGGCCTCGGTCAGCGCGGCGAGTTCCTGGTCCCGGTCGAGGTAGCCGCCGATCAGCCGGCTGGCGATGGTGTGCACCTCCTTGAGCACGCGGGCGAACTCGGCGTACGCGTCGAGCCGCCGCTCGTCCCAGCGCACCGTCTGGCGCCGACGCCACCGGGCGCGGTCGGCGAGCGACGTGGCCACGATCGTCCCCACGGTGCCGACCAGCACACCGATCAGGGCGGGCAACTGCACGACGATGTTCCCCATGGCGCCCAGCCTGCCAGCCACCGGCAAGACTGTCGGGTCCGGCGAGCAGGGGTCGACTGGACCGCCCGGTCCGGCGAGCAGGGGTCGGCTGACGCTCCCGCCGACGTGGCGGGGCCGGCGGTAACGACCGTGGCGGGGCCGAGACTCCTCGCGGGGCGGCGGGGGTCCGTTACCGGACCCCCGCCGCGTCACGCCAGCTCAGGAGGTGAACTTGTCCAGCGCCAGCTCGATGGCGCCGCTGTCCGGCTGGGCGTACGCCTTCATGGTCTCCTTGTTGTAGGAGATGAAGCTCGGGCAACGGACCGCCGGAGCGTTGATCCGTCCACCGTCACCGATCTTCTCGCCGGTCTTGGCGGCGTGGAAGGTCAGCGTGTAGCGCGAGGAGACGTAGTCGACGGTGACCTTCTTGTCGTCGCGGTCGTTGTACTCGCACTTGCGTGCCTCGCCCTCGCTGCCCTGCTCGAAGGCGAGGCAGCCGACCACCGAGACGGTGGCCCAGTCCGCGGTCTTGGCGTAGTACGGCTTGTTGTAGCCGGCCGACTTGCTCAGCCAGGACTGGGGACGGTCGGGTGAGTTGGCGAAGGTGTAGACCTTGGCGTCCTTCGCCGCCGTGTACGGCGCGGCGTTGAGGATGGGGCTGCCCTCGCACACCGCCGACATGTCGCTGGAGTTGCGGGCGGTGATCGCGTTGTTGTTGTCAGACTGTGGCTCGGCCGGGGGCGCCGCGGAGGGAGCGTCCGGGGCGTCGGGGCCGGTGGGCGGGCTGCTCGGTCCGGTTGCCACCGGGGTCGACTCGTCGTCGTCAGCGGCGAGCATGAAGTAGCCGATGGTGCCGCCGCAGGCGACCAGCACCGCCATCACCGCGGCGCCGATGCCCAGCCCCAGCCAGAGCCCGGTCTTCGAGGACTTCGGCGCCGGGGCACCGTACGGCGGCGGTGGCGGCGGGACCGGCGCCCCGAACTGCGGCGGGTACCCGGACTGGCCGACCGGCGAGCCGGGCGGAAGCGGTTGACCGACCGGGGAACCGGGCGGAAGCGGTTGACCGACCGGGGAACCGGGCGGAAGTGGCTGGCCGACCGGGGATCCGGGCGGGGTGCCCCACGCGGCAGCGTTCGGATCCGGCTGCCCCCCGTACGGCGGGTAACTGTCACTCATGTGTGGCCCTTGTCAAAGTCGAGAGGTTCACTGGCACATGATCAAGGCCAGGGTAGTGACCGGTGCAAACCAGCGCGCGGGTCTCGCCGACGGGATTCCGTACCGTGGGCACGCCGGACGCCACATCCACCACCGTCGGTACCGGATCCGGCGCGGGGCGCTACACCGAAGGCCATCCGTACGGACGAATGGGGCACAGCGGCCGGACGCAGTGTGGTGTTTGCCATAGGACAACCAGCCGGAAGCCGGCGGCCGATCCGCCAGGGTGGCGACGCGGCCGGCGCCGACGGCCGTCCATCGCTCGTCCCGTGTGGTCGGAGCGCCCGGCGGGTACCTGACGGGACACCGGCGAGGAGGAGGACGAGATGACGACCGATCCCAGGTACACCCCGATCGCGGTCACCGCGGCGGGCAAGCTGGTCGAGGACGACGGCGAGGCGGGCGCGGGCGAGCTGGTGGGCGCGGACGACGCGGCGGCCGACGCCGCTCGGGCCGGCGCCGACGTCGACCTGAGCGGCGCGCGGCGGGACACCGACCCGACCCCGGTGGGCGCCGCCGACGCCGAGGCGGACCGGCGGCGCGCCGCCGACGAGACCTGACGGGGTACGCCGATCGGACGCCCCGGAACGCGGTTCCGGGGCGTCCGCATTATCGATACTTCGATGGATGGAAATATTGCGTGACTGTTTCGGGTCACCGTAGGCTCCGTGGGAGCGCTCCCGGAAATCCGTTCCGGGGTCGCCGGCGCCGCCGTACCCACCACCACGAGCAGATTGCGACGGTCCACCATGAAGCATCCCCCGTCCCGCCCACGGCGTCTGCTGGTCGCGGCCGGCGCCATCGGTGCGCTGACCCTCGGCACGCTCGCGTCGCTGCCCGCCCCCAACGCGATGGCCGCGACCGGCTGTTCCGTGAGCTACACGACGAACAGCTGGTCCGGCGGGTTCACCGCGAGCGTGACCATCACCAACCTGGGTGACGCGGTCAACGACTGGACCCTCGGGTTCACCTTCCCGAACAGCGGCCAACGGGTCACCCAGGGCTGGTCGGCGACCTGGAGCCAGAGCGGCAGCGCGGTCACGGCGCGCAGCGTGAGCTGGAACGGCGCCCTGGCCACCGGCGCCAGCACCAACATCGGCTTCAACGGCAGCTTCACCGGCAGCAACCCCTCGCCGACCTCGTTCACCCTCAACGGCACGGTCTGCACCGGCTCGGTCACGCCCCCCACCACTCCGCCGACGACGCCGCCGACCACTCCGCCGACCACTCCGCCTTCGCCGGGCGGGCAGACCCCGGTGGGCATCAACGGACAGCTGCGGGTCTGCGGAGTCAACCTGTGCAACCAGTACGGCCGGCCGATCCAGTTGCGCGGCATGAGCACGCACGGCATCCAGTGGTTCGGCAACTGCTACAACCCGGCCTCCCTCGACGCGCTGGCCATCGACTGGCGTGCCGACCTGTTCCGGATCGCCATGTACGTGCAGGAACAGGGCTACGAAACCGACCCCGCCGGCTTCACCAACCGGGTCAACAACCTGGTCGAGGAGGCCACCCGGCGCGGCATGTACGCGATGATCGATTTCCACCTGCTCACTCCGGGTGACCCGATGTTCAACCTGGAGCGGGCCAAGACCTTCTTCGCCGCCGTCTCCGCCCGGCACGCCGCGAAGAACAACGTGATCTACGAGATCGCCAACGAGCCGAACGGGGTGAGCTGGTCGACCATCAAGAACTACGCCGAGCAGGTCATCCCGGTGATCCGGGCCAACGACCCGGACGCGGTCGTCATCGTCGGTACCCGGGCCTGGTCCTCGCTGGGCGTCTCCGAGGGGTCCAACCACACCGAGATCGCCAACAACCCGGTGAACGCCAGCAACATCATGTACGCCTTCCACTTCTACGCCGCGTCGCACCGGGACAACTACCGGGCCGAGGTCGAGCGGGCGGCGGCCCGGCTGCCGCTGTTCGTCACCGAGTTCGGCACGGTGGACTACACCGGTGACGGCGCGGCCGACCTGACCAGCAGCACCCAGTGGCTGGACCTGCTGGACCGGCTGAAGATCGGCTACGCGAACTGGACCTTCTCCGACAAGGCGGAGGGCAGCGCCGCGCTGCGACCCGGCACCTGCAACGGCACCAGCTACACCGGCAACTCGGTGCTCACCACCTCGGGTGTCTTCATGCGGGAGCGCATCCGTACCCCGGACAACTTCCCGACCAGCTGACGCCTGACACGGCGGCCCCGGGGGGTGTCCCCGGGGCCGCCGCCGTCCATCACCCGGGCAGCGGTGGTCAGGGCAGCTCGACGACGCGGTCGGCCCAGCGGGCCAGCAGGGCGGCGTCGTGGCTGATCACCAGCACCCCGGCGTCGTGCCGGCGCTGGAACTCCCCGACGACCGCCGCGACGTGCGCCTGGGTGGAGGCGTCCAGCATGGCGGTCGCCTCGTCGCAGAGCAGGTACCCGGGCCGGTGCACCAGCGACCGGGCCAGGCAGGCCCGTTGCAACTGGCCGTCGCTGACCGCGTGCGGGCGACGGGTCAACAGGTCGGCGGTGAGCCCGACGGTGTCGGCGAGTTCGGCCGTACGCGCCCGAACCTGCTCCGGTGGGGTGCCGATCGCGCGCATCGGTTCGGCGATCAGGTCGGCCAGCGTGAGTCGCGGGTCGGTGGCGGCGCGGGGGCTCTGGAACAGGATCGCCACCCGGGTACGCACCGCCACCGGCACCTGATGGCGGATGCCGGTCACCGGCGTGCCGTCGATGCTGACGTGACCACCGTCCGGTCGGTGCAGCAACGCCAGCAGCCGGGCCATCGTGGACTTGCCGCTGCCGGACGGGCCATGCAGGCCGACCGTCTCACCTGGGGCGATGTGCAGGTCGACGGCGTCGAGCACACGCTGCGTGCCGTAGCTCGCGCTGACCTGGCAGGCGGCCAGACCGGGGCGGGTCACGCCGGCCGCCAGACCGGGGCGGGTCACGCCGGCACCTCGGCGTGGACCTGGCTGTGCTCCAGTGGGTGGTGACAGGCGGCCCGGCCAGCGGCGAACGCCGGCTGCACCCGGCAGGCTTCGGTGGCCCGGTCACAACGGGCGGCGAACGCGCAGCCGGCCGGGAGATCGGTGAGCATCGGCGGATGCCCCGGCACGGGCCGGAACGCCCGCTGTGGCAGGGCGTCGAGCAGCGCCGCGCTGTACGGGTGCTCGGGCGCGCTGAACAGCGCCTCGGTCGGGGCGTGCTCGACGATGCGGCTGGCGTACATGACGGCCACGGTGTCGGCCACCCGCTGCGCCGCGACCAGGTCGTGGGTGATCAGCAGTACGGCCGCTCCGGCGTCGCACCGGCGGCGCAGCAGGTCGAGGGTGTGGTCGACGAGCGGCCGGTCCAGGCCGGTGGTCGGCTCGTCGGCCAGCAACAGCGGTGGGTCGGGCGCCAGCGCCAACGCGGTGGCCAGCCGCTGTGCCATGCCACCGGACAACTCGTGCGGGTACCGGTCGAGGTCGGCCGGGTTCAGTCCGACGTCGGCGGCGAGCCGGTCGGCGGCGGTCGGCGCGTCAGCCCGGGTGTGGCCGTGCGCCCGCAGCGTCTCCACCAGCAGCCGGCGTCCGGTCCGTACCGGGGTCAGCGCGGTCGCCGGGCTCTGCGGCACCAGCCCGACGGCCCGCCCGCGAACCTGCCGGGCCAGTTGTCGTGGCGCGCAGGCGAGCAGGTCGAGCGGCGGTGGCCGCCGAATCCCCGCCCCGGTGCGCAGCAGGGCGCTGCCGGTGACCGTGGCGTTGCGGGGCAGCAGGCCGAGCAGGGCGTGGGCGAGGACGGACTTGCCGCAGCCCGATTCGCCGACGACCGCGACCAGCTCACCGGGACGGACGCTCAGGTGCAGGTCGGTGACGGCGTGCACGACGGCGTCGGGCAGTCGGAACCGGACGGTGAGCCCGGCGACGGCCAGCAGCGGGCCGTCGTGGTCGAGGTCGATGCTGGTCACAGCTGCAACTCCGCGCGTACCCGGGGGTCGAGGCGGTCCCGCCAGCGGGCGGTGAGGGTGGCCAACGCGAGCGTGACCACGATCAGCGCCAGGCCCGGGGTGAGACTGGCCCACCAGGCACCGGTGAGCAGGGAGGCCCGACCGTCGTTGATCATGTTGCCGAGGGAGGCGAGATGTGGGGGCAGGCCGAGACCGAGGAAGGACAGGGCGGTCTCGTGCCACACCGCGTGCGGGATCATCAGCGTGATGGCGAGCGCCAGCCGGGGCAGCACGTGCGGCAACAGGTGCCGGGTGAGTACCCGGAGCCGCCCGGCACCCCCGGAGACGGCCGCGTCGATGAACGGCCGGTGCCGCAGGCTCAGCAACTCGGACCGGACGATGCGGGCGGTGGACAGCCAGTGGGTGAGCCCGATGGAGAGCACCACCGCACCGAGGCTGGGCCGCAGCATCGCGACGATGAAGATGCCGAGCAGCAGATGCGGCAGCGCCGCGATGGTGTCCACCAGCCGCATCAGGACCCGGTCCACCACACCGCCGAGGGTGCCGGCGAGCGCACCGACGGCCCCGCCGATCACCGCGGCGACGAGCGCGGCGACCACCCCGACCAGCAGCGAGACGCGCAGCCCGTAGAGGCTGCGGTGGGCCACGTCGCGGCCGAGGTCGTCGGTACCGGCCGGGTGCAACAGGGACGGGGCCAGCCGGGTCTGGGACAGGTCGACCGCGCTCTGGTCCAGTGGCCAGAGCACCGGAGCGAACAGACAGGCGAGTACGGCGGCGGCGAGGACGGTGCCGGCGACGGTGGCGCCGACGCGCCCCGGACGGGGGCGGGGCAGCCGGCGGACCCGGGCGAGGACGGCGGCGCTCATTCGAGGCGTACCCGGGGATCGGCGGCGGCGTACGCGAGGTCGGTGGCGAGGTTCGCGGTCAGCACCACGACGGTGGTGGCCAGCGTGGTCGCCGCCAGCAGCGGGAAGTCGCTGCCCAGCGCGGCCTGCACGGTCACCGCGCCCAGGCCGGGCAGCGAGAACACGGTCTCCACCAGCACCGCGCCGCCCACGATCTCCGGCAGGTGGGTGCCGATCAGGGTGATGAACGGCAGCAGTCCGGTGCGCAGCGCGTGGCCGAACAGGACGGTGCGCCCGGGCAGGCCACGGGCCCGCGCGGCCAGCACGTGGTCGTCGCGCAGGCTGTCGGCGACCGAGTCGCGGATGAACAGCACGAACCACGGCACCTGGGACAGGGCCAGCACCCCGACCGGCAGGATCAGGTGCCGGGCCACGTCGGCCGGGTCGGTGCCGGTGGCGGTGATGTCGGTCAGGCCGCCGGCCGGCAGCCAGCCGAGGCTGAGCGCGAACACCGCGATCGCGGCCAGGCCGAGCCAGAACACCGGCACCGACTGGACGGCGTACGCGCTCGCCCGCAACCCCCGGTCGAACCAGCCGCCCCGCCGGTAGGCGGCCAGGGTGCCCAGCAGCAGGCTGGCCACCAGGACCACGGCCAGGGCGGCGCCGACCAGCAGCAGGGTCCAGCCGGCCCGGGCGGCCAACACGTCGACCACCGGCTCGTGCCGGCTGGTCGACCAGCCCAGGTCGCCCCGGAGCAGGTTGCCCACCCAGCGGGCGTACTGCACCGGCAGCGGGTCGTCGACGCCCCAGTTGGCCCGGATCTGGGCGAGGTTCTCCTCGCTGGTGGTGAAGGCCGCGGCACCGGCGTACTGCTGGGCCGGGTCGATCGGCGAGGCGGCGCCGAGGGCGAACATGCCGGCGCTGGTGGCGACGAGCACCGGGACGGCCACCAGCAGCCGGCGGCGTACCACGCCACCGGCTCCGGCCAGCCGTCGGCGCCGGATCCGCTCGGTCACGATCGCCGGGTCCAGGTGTGGATGTTCCACCAGATGCTGTTGGCCACGTCGTGCTCGTGCGGCTCGACCCGGGCCACGACACCGTCCACCGAGTCCCGCAGCACGTAGGTGTGCTCCAGGTAGGTGAGGAACACCCACGGCACGTCGGTGGCCAACTGCTGCTGGAAGGTCGCGTAGGCGGCCCGGCGCCGCGCCGGGTCGGCCTCGGCCCGGCCGTCGCGCAACGCCCGGTCGGTCACCTGGGAGGCGTACGACCCGGGGTTGAAGAAGCCCTGCCCGGCGAAGTCGGAGTGGAACAGCTTGTACGAGACGAAGTCCGGGTCGTACGGCGTGCCGTAACCCATGATCAGTGCGTCCGACTTCATCCGGGGAGTGATGGCGTCCCAGGTGAGCCCCTCGGGGGTGATGGCGATGCCGATCTTCTTCGCGTCGGCGGTGACCGCGAGGGCGAGTTCCTTGCGCAGGCTGTCGGCGGCCGGGTACATCAGGCTGAAGGCGGCCCGGGTGCCGTCCTTGACCCGGATGCCGTCCGGGCCGGGTCGCCAGCCGGCGGCGTCCAGCGTCGCGGTCGCGGTGGCCGGGTCGGCGGTCGGGGTGCCGGCCACGGCGGGATCGGCGAACTCCGACGACGGCGGCACCGGCCCGTACGCCGGCTCGCCGGCCCCGCCGAGCACGCCGTCGACCATCGCGGCCCGGTCGACGGCGGCGTGGAGGGCGCGTCGCACGGCCACGTCGCCGGTGACCGGGTTGCCCATCGGCAGCATGACGCCCCGGTAGTCGGCGGTGGGCGCCCGGTGCACCCGGTAGCCGGGTTGGGCGTCGAAGCCGGTGGCCAGCTTGGGCGGCAGTTCGGCGGCGTCGAACTCGCCCGCGCGGGTGCGCTGGGCACGGACGTTGTCGTCGGGTACGAAGGCGACCACCACGCCGTTGTTGGCGGGGCGGCCGGCCCAGTACCGGTCGTTGGCGGCCAGCACCAGCCGGTCGCCCGGGGTCCACGAGGCGACCCGGTACGGTCCGGTGCCGATCGGCTGCCGGTTGAAGGGGGCCTTGTTGATGTCCTGACCGGCCAGCGCGCCGGCCGGCACGATGCCGAGGGTGAGCCGCTGGAGGAACGGGGCGTACGCGTACCGGAGGGTGAAGACCACGGTGGCCTCGTCCGGCGCGTCGACCGAGGCGAGCATGTCCAGGTCGGAGCGCAGGGTGGAGTCGACCTTCTCGTCGAGCACCGCCCGGTAGGTGAAGACGACGTCCTGGGCGGTCAGCGGGGTGCCGTCGTGGAAGAGCACGTCCGGGCGCAGCCGCGCGGTGACGGTCTGGCCGTCCGGCGAGACGCTGGGCAGTTCCTCGGCGAGGGCGGGTACGAGTTGGTTGCGCTCGTCCCGGGCGACCAGCCCGTCGAAGATCAGCGAGCCGCCGTCGACGCCGTAGTTCAGGACCGGGTTGAGGGTGTCCGGCTCCCCCGCGGTCGCCACCACCAGCGGGCCGTTGCCGGTGCCCGGGTTGGCGGTCGGTGCGGAGCAGGCGGTCAGGGCGAGCAGCACGGCGGCGCTGACGGCCAGCCCGAGACGAGGCGGTCGGGGCATGGCGGGGCGGCTCCTCGCGGCTGACGACGACGACACGCGACGACCAGCCCGTACGCACACCTCGGGCCCGGCCGACGACGGTGCGGGCCAGGCCGTACGATCTTGGACCGTCGCCCCGCCATACTTACGTAGTTGCAAAGTTATGGCAAGAAGGCGGAATGTGGTGGCCGCCACGCACGGCCGAGCGCTCCGGCCCGCTGGCCGCCCTGTTCCGGCCTGTCGATCCGGTCGGGCGGCCAGCCGCCCGGACTACTCCTCGTCGCCCCCGCCCTCGGCCTCGGCACCGTCGTCGCCACCGAAGGAGTCGAAGACCTCGTCGGCGATCATCCCGCCGGCGAAGCCGAGCGCCGCGCCACCGACCACCCCGGCGGCCAGCGCGCCCATCCCCGGCCCACGCTGCTCGGGCTGCTCCTGGTGGTGGCCGTACGCCGGCTGGTGCGGCGGATACCCACCCGGCGCCCCGAACTGGCCGTAACCCGGCTGCCCATAACCCGGCTGGCCATAGCCCGGCTGCCCATAACCCGGCTGGCCATAGCCGGGCTGCCCATAGCCGGGCTGGGCGTAACCCGGCTGGGCGTAGCCGGGCTGGGCGTAAGCCGGCTGGCCGGGGTACAGGGCGCGGCGCTGCTCCAGCGCCTCGCGGATCCACCGGTCGACCTCGGCGGCCCAGTCCACGCGATCCGCCTCGGCGTGCGGCACGCGGTACCGGCCGTACGAGTCGTGGCCGGCGGTGAAGAGGCCGCCCGGGCGATCGAACTCCAGGACGATGTCGACACCCTGCTCGTCGGCGAGGAACGTCAGCTCGACCTCGCTCACCTCATGGGCGTACTGGGGTGCGGCGAAGTACTCGATCTCCTGGTAGAACGGCAGCGCCTGGTGCGCCCCGGCGATCTGCCCGTGCTCCAGGTCGGCGCCCTTGAACTGGAAGCCGAGTTGACCGAACGCGGCAAGGATCCGCTCCTGCACCGGCAGCGGGTGCACGTACACCGGGTCCAGGTCGCCCTTGTCGACCGCGCCCCGGATGGCCACCTCGGTACGCAGGCCCAGGGACATGCCGGGCAGGCGCTGCCCGTAGATGTCGGTCACCGGCGTCTGCACCGGCACCGGAAACTGGAACGGCAGGGTCAGCTGCTGCCCCTGCGCCAGGCGCAGGCCACCGGCCACCATGACCCGGTGGAACTCCACCGCCGCCTCGTGCTCGACCTCCGCGCCGTCGACCTCGACCCGGGTGACCAGACCGACGGCCACATGATCGATCTCCACGTCCTGGCTGCCACCGGTCAGGTTCACCTGCCCGGCGAGCATCAGCCCCGGCCGGGTGCTCGGATTGGACAGGACCGTGTCGACGCTGGGCGCCCCGATCCCGAACGCACCCAGCATCTTCTTGAACACCACGAGCTTCTCCCTCGACAGCGGGTGGGGGCGATTCCCGGCCCGGACGTGAAAGTTCCACGCCAAACCGTTGTGCCGTAACGGGATCAGCGCCGTCCATGATGGATCCCGTCGTGCCCGGAAGCTAGCAGCGCAAGCTGAAAAGTAGCTGAGAGAGATCAGTCAATCACCCAAGGTGAAGTGCTCTCGGGGCGGCCGTCATCCGGTCACCGGGCCGAGCAGGGAGTCGTCCGGCCCGACGGACCCCGCCGGATACTCCTGCAACGGCACCGCGTCCGCCTTCCAGGCCGCCAGCACCGGCTCGACGATGCGCCAACACTCCTCGGCGACGTCGCCCCGCACCGACAGGGTCGGATCCCCCTCGAACGCGCCCCGCAACACCTCGCCGTACGCCGGCAGGTCACCCGGGCCGAAATCCGCCGTCAACCGGACCTGATCCAGGTCGAAGGGATCGCCCGGGCCGTTGATGTTCAGGTCGAGACCGAGCCGGTCCGGCCCGAAACCGATCCGCAACCGGTCCGGATGCTCGTAGCCGGTCAGCCCCTCGGGCACCCGGGCCGGCTGCTTGAAGGTGATGATCGCTTCCTTGCGTACGCCGGCCGTCGCCTTGCCGGAGCGCAGCCGGAACGGCACCCCGGCCCAGCGCCAGGTGTCCACGGTCAGCACCAGCTCGGCGAGCGTCTCCGTGTGGCGGGCCGGATCGACTCCCGGCTCGTCGACGTAGTTCGGCAGCTGTCGCCCGTCGACCTCACCCGCCGTGTACCGGGCCCGCCGGCTGGCCGCCGCCGGGTCGTCGCGCCACAGCCGGGTGGCCCGCAACACCTGGGCCTTGCGGCCCCGCAGCTCCTGCGCCCGCAGCGTCGGCGGTGGGTCCATGGCGAGCAGGGCGAGCACCTGGAGCAGGTGGCTCTGCACCATGTCCACCAGCGCGCCGGCACCGTCGTAGTAGCCGGCCCGGCCCTCCAGCCCCAGGGTCTCGTCGAAGACGATGTCCACGCAGGCCACATGCGTGGAGTTGAGCACCGGCTCGAAGATCCGGTTGGCGAACCGCAGGCCGAGCAGATTCAGCACCGTCGACTTGCCGAGGAAGTGGTCGATCCGGTGGACCTGCTCCTCCGGCACCAGGGTGGCCAGCAGCGCGTTGAGCGAACGGGCCGACACCCGGTCCACGCCGAACGGCTTCTCCAGCATCAGCCGGGTACCGGGCGGCAGGCCGATCCGGGCCAGCGCCGCCGCCGAGCGGGCGGTCACCAGGGGCGGCAACGCGAAGAAGATCACCAGCGGTCCCGCGCAGTCGCGCAACAGCCGCCGCAGGTCGTCCTCACTGGTCACGTCCGCGCGGGCGTACCGGCTGGCGCGCAGCACCTCGGTCTCGTGCGGCCCGTCGGCGTGGACCGAGGCGAAGGACTCCGCCACCCGGCGGCGCCAGCGCTCGTCGTCCCAGTCGTCCATTCCGCAGCCGATCAGCCGCAGTTCGGGCACCGCGCCGGTGGCCAGCAACCGGCCCAACCCGGGCAGCAGCAGCCGTCCGGTCAGGTCGCCGCTGGCGCCGAGCACCAGCAGCGTCTGCCGTACGGGGGCGGCGGACGGGGTGGTCGCGGAGGCGGCGATGGGTGCACTCGGGGCCGGCGTCGTCATGACTCCACCATGCCCTGCCGCCGCGCCGGCCACGTCACCGGGCCCGGGGCGGCCACCACTTCGGATGACCCGCCGGCCACCGCCGTGACCGGCCGGCCGCCGACGGTGACCAGTCACCGGCGTCCGGCTCGCGCGCCGATCTTCGTGTGGCAGGCTGGTCTCACCCGCCGGCCGGACGATGCCGGCGGCGTGCCGACCCTGCGAGGAGACGATCGATCCGATGGCTGCGGACGTCACCACCACCGACGAGTGGCAGGCCCTGCGCAAGCACGCCGACGAGATCCGCGCGACGCATCTGCGGGACCTGTTCGCCACCGACCCCGGACGGGGCGAACGGTTGACCGTCGAGGTGGGCGACCTCTACGTCGACTACAGCAAGAACCTGGTCACCGACGAGACGGTGGCGTTGCTGACCGCGCTGGCCGAGCGGGTCGGGCTGGCCGACCGGATCGCCGCGATGTTCGCCGGCAGCCACATCAACGGCACCGAGGACCGGGCCGTGCTGCACACCGCGCTGCGGCTACCGCAGGACGCCACGCTGACCGTGGACGGCCAGGACGTGGTGGCCGACGTGCACGCCGTACTGCGGCGGATGGCCGAGTTCGCCGAGCAGGTGCGCGCAGGTCAGTGGCGCGGGCACACCGGCGAGCGGATCCGCACCGTGGTCAACATCGGCATCGGTGGTTCCGACCTGGGGCCGGTGATGGCGTACGAGGCGCTGAAGGCGTACCGCGACGCGGGCATCAGCTGCCGCTTCGTGTCGAACATCGACCCGACCGACATCCACGACACCACCGCCGACCTGGACCCGGCGACCACCCTGTTCGTGGTGGTGTCGAAGACCTTCTCCACCCAGGAAACCCTGGCCAACGCGCACCAGGCGCGGCGCTGGCTGCTGGCCGGGCTCGACGCCGACGAGCAGGCGGTGGCCAAGCACTTCGTCGCGGTCAGCACCAACGCCCAGCGGGTGGCCGACTTCGGCATCGACCCGGCCAACATGTTCGGCTTCTGGGACTGGGTGGGCGGCCGGTACTCGCTGCCCTCGGCGGTGGGGCTGGCGGTCATGCTCTCCATCGGACCGGCCCGCTTCGACGAGTTGCTGGCCGGCTACCACGCCGTCGACGAGCACTTCCGCACCGCACCACCGGCCCGCAACGCGCCGGTCCTGCTCGGCCTGCTCAACGTCTGGTACACCAACTTCCTCGGCGCGCAGACCCACGCCGTGCTGCCGTACTCGCAGTACCTGCACCGGTTCCCGGCGTACCTCCAGCAGTTGACCATGGAGAGCAACGGCAAGTCCGTACGCACCGACGGCCAGCCGGTCTCGTACGACACCGGGGAGATCTTCTGGGGCGAGCCCGGCACCAACGGTCAACACGCCTTCTACCAGCTCTTGCACCAGGGCACCCGGCTGGTCCCGGCGGACTTCATCGCGTTCAGCGAACCCAACCACGACATCGGCGACATGCACGACCTGTTCATGTCGAACTTCTTCGCCCAGACCGCGGCACTGGCCTTCGGCCGCACCGCCGAGCAGGTCGCCGCCGAAGGCACCCCGGCGGAACTCGTGCCGCACCGGGTGATGGCCGGCAACCACCCCACCACCTCGATCGTGGCCGACCGCCTCACCCCCGCCACCCTCGGCCAACTGGTCGCCCTCTACGAGCACATCGTCCTCACCGAGGGCGCCATCTGGGACATCAACCCCTTCGACCAGTGGGGCGTCGAACTCGGCAAGGTCATGGCCAACCACCTAGCCCCCCTCCTCACCGCCGACCAGCCCGACCTGACCACCCTGGACTCCTCCACCGCCGCCCTGATCCGCCACTACCGCACCCAACGCAACCGCCCCTGACCCCCCGCCAACCCCCCGACCCGGCACACACGCGACACGCCGGGCCCCCGCACCCTCGACACACACGCGGCACGCCGGGCCCGCACCCCCGACGCACGCGCGGCACGCCGGGCCCGCACCCTCGGCGCACGCGCGGCTCGCCGGGCACGTCGGGCACGCGGGGCACGTCGGGCACGTCGGCCCCCGGCACGGCATGCCGGACGCCCGCTTGACCCGGCGAGCGCAAGATCCACGCAACTTCACCGAAGTTGCTGCCTCCAGGTACCTCCAAGGCAGCAACTTCACCGAAGTTGCGCGGATCTTGATGGGCTCCGGCGGACGTGACGGTGGTCTGTGTGGATGTGCCCGGCACGCGGCACGCCGGACCAGCACCTCACCCCGCCCTGCCCCGACGCGTTGATCAAGGAGTTTTGGTCAGGCCACCGCGGCATGAACGACCAAAACTTCTTGATCATCCCGCGATGCTGGGTTGCGCCTCGCGCGAACGTGGAGGTGTGGGCGTGACAAAGGTGGGCGCATCGATATGGACCGGCGAGCGCAACTCAATGATCGGTGTGGGAGGGCGGGCCGGGAGGGCGGGGGCGGGAGGCGGGGGGGCGGGAGGTACTTGGTCAACTTGGGGGGTGTGGGGGATCAGGGCGATGGTGGTGGCCAGTCGGGCTAGGTCGGCCGGTGCGGGCCGCGTTGGATGACCTCGGCGAGGAGGGTACGGGCGACGGGGCGGCTGCGGACCTCGGCGGGTGCGGTGCGGTCGGCGTCGAGTAGTGCGCGACCGGCTGCGGCCGGGTCGCCGGTGTCGAGGTAGGCGCGGGCGGCATCGGCGAGCGCAGCAGCGCGCTGTTCCGGCGGCAGCCGCCCCCACCCGTCGCCGCGCACGGCGTGTTCGTGTCGGCGTACCGCCTCGATGGTGTCGCCGAGCCGGTGGGCGGCGAGGGACCTTGCCAGCGCCACGGCGACCGGCCCGAAGCCGGTGTGGTGCGGATCGGTGCCGTCGACCTGGCGATCGGCGAGGGCAGCCGCGTGTTCGAGCAGATCGCGGGCGTTGCGTCGGTCGCCGTCACCCGCCGCCGCAAGGCCGGCTTGGAGGAACAAGCTTCCGCGTACGGTGTGGTCGTCGGTGGTGTCCGCGACCGTGAGGGCGGCGGATAGCGCGAGCCGGTGGTGCCCGAGTGCGCGGAGGGCCTCGGCCACGGCGATGGTGCCGGTCGCGGTGAGCGTCGTGCCGTGGCCGGCGGCGACCGCGCGGTCGGCGGCGAGCCAGGCGAGTTCGGGATGATCGAGCTTGACCAGCAGTGCGGCGGTGATCCGGTAGGTGGCGACCAGCAGACTCCGGGTGCCGTGGGTGGCGTCGAGCAGGCCGGGCAGGGCATTCAGCAGTTGCGGGTACCGGGCGCGCTGGTAACCCGAGCAGACCGAGACGCCCTGACGCACCGGCCTAACCGGAAGCCGACACCGCTGTGGCTGCCCGCCATCGTGCTACAAGCCGTCGCTGCGAACCGAAACCGGCGGCACGGGCGTGCTGCGTGAGCAGCTCACCGCCTGGTCAAGGTGAGTCGGCTGCCGAACGTCACGATCCAGTTGCTCCTCATCGAGCCCGGCGCGCACCTGGCGGATCAGCGGCGGCTTCGCGCACGTCGGGCCGCTCCGACAGCAACGGCCGAAAGGTCTGTCACCATCGCCGGATACCACAGGACGGGGATGCACCGCGGGTCGCGAATGGGCCGGGCCGCGGCCCGAATCTCACTTGAATGGGGACATGGGACGTGGATGTTGGACAGTTTCCGTTAGCTGCTAACGGAAACTGTCCAACATCCGCAGACGGAAGCGGTGCCGGAGAGGCGGGTCGATCAGAGCGACACGATGATGCCGATCATCGGCGGGCGGCGTAGCCGCAGCAGGCGAGCGAACCAGTTCCCGACCCGTGACATGACGTATCGGCGGGCCAACAGCTTGCGGGCAAGCGCCGTCCCGTCGTCGTCCAGCAAACGGGCCGATCCCGTCACGCTCGGCGCATCCGGCGCCACCGTCCCGCGGAACGAGCAGGGCTGCACGAGCACTTGTGGGTTCTTCCGGATCCGCTTGACCTTGCCCGAGCCCGCTTCGGTCACGATCCAGAGTTCAGCACCGCGCGGTACATGCCAGACCGGCGTGGCTACCGGAGTGCCGTCCTTACGGTAGGTGGTCAGACTGACGTACCGGCTACGGACAATGTCATCGGCCACAGTCACCGCGCCAGCATAGCGAGCGAGCGGTGCCCGGCTCGCGCCGACCAGGTCGCGAGCAACTGGCAGGTCGAGCATAGGACCGTGACTCGTCTGTGCTGTCAGCTCGACAGCACCCACGAACCCCACTCCAGGCCCCCAGAGCCGCTACCGCAGCAGCCGGCCACGTCCACATGCTGCCCATCACGCCGAAGCCGAGTTGATCAAAGGGCCGGGCCGGAGGGGTTCGTCGTTCGGTTGTCTTTCGGGTTGCTCTGGCCCAATGGGTCACGAGCGGGTACCCGGCCTCACCCGTGGGTCGGGTACCCGCTCCGAAGTGGAACGCGACCGAGGAGCGAGTGCGTGACGACGACCGACATACGCGAGTTCGACGTCATCGGCGAGCACGCCGGGGCGGCCCGACTGTTGGAACAGACGCTGTTCGAGGTGAAGCGGGTCATCGTCGGGCAGGACCGGCTGGTGGAGCGGCTGTTGACCGCGTTGCTGGCCCGGGGGCACTGCCTGCTGGAGGGGGTGCCCGGGGTGGCGAAGACGCTCGCCGCCGAGACCCTGGCCACGGCGGTGGGTGGCAGCTTCGCCCGGATCCAATTCACCCCTGACCTGGTGCCGTCGGACATTCTCGGCACCCGGATCTATCGGCCGTCGACGGAGAGCTTCGACGTGGAGCTGGGGCCGGTGATGGCCAACCTGGTGCTCACCGACGAGATCAACCGGGCTCCGGCGAAGGTGCAGTCGGCGCTGCTGGAGGTGATGGCCGAGGGGCACGTGTCGATCGGTGGGCGTACCTATCCGGTGCCGACGCCATTCCTGGTGCTGGCCACCCAGAACCCGATCGAGTCGGAGGGGGTGTACCAGCTCCCGGAGGCGCAACGTGACCGGTTCCTGATGAAGGTGGTGGTCGACTACCCGACGGACGACGAGGAGTTGGGCATCCTCTATCGGATGGGCACCAGCAGCCCGGCCGCCCGGCCGGTGTTGGACCCGGCCCGGCTGGTGGCGCTCCAGGCCCAGGCCCGGGAGGTGTTCGTCCATCATGCGCTGGCCGAGTACGTCGTACGGCTGGTGTTGGCCACCCGGGACCCGCGCCGGTTCGGGCTGGCCGACGTGGCGGAGCAGCTCGCGTACGGTGCCAGCCCTCGGGCCACGCTCGGCCTGGTCGCCGCGGCACGGGCGCTGGCCCTGCTGCGTGGTCGCGACTACGTCCTTCCCGCCGACGTCCGGGAGATCGCCGCTGACGTGCTCACCCACCGGTTGGTGCTCTCCTTCGACGCGGTCGCCGACGACGTGGACGCCGGTGAGCTGGTGCGGCGGATCGTGGAGGCGGTGCCGCCGCCGCAGATCGCGCCTGCGCAGGAGCAGCAGGGGCCCGGTCTGGGGGCGGCGGCGTGAACCAGAACGCGACGAGCATCGGGCGGCTCGCCCCGCAGCGTCGGCTGCGCCGGCTGGAGCTGACCATCACCCGCCGCCTCGACGGGCTGCTGCACGGGCAGCATCTGGGCCTGCTGCCCGGAGCGGGCAGCGAGCCGGCCGGCAGCCGGGAGTACCGGGCCGGTGAGGACGAGGTACGGCGGATGGACTGGTCGGTGACGGCGCGTACCGCGGTGCCGCACGTGCGTACCGTCGAGGCCGACCGGGAGTTGACCACCTGGACGCTCGTGGACGCGACGCCCAGCATGGACTTCGGCACCGCCGAGCTGGAGAAACGAGAGCTGGCGGTGGCGGCGGTGGCCGCCGTGGGTTTCCTCACCGCCGGCACCGGCAACCGGCTGGGCGCGCACCTGCTCGGCGACGCCGGGGTACGCCGGTTTCCCGCCCGCACCGGCCGGCACCACCTGCTCGGCCTGCTGCGGGCGCTGATGGAGGTGCCCCGGGGGCGGCCGGCGACGCAGCCGGTGCCGCTGGCCGACGCGATCGACGGTCTGCGCCGTTCCGCCGGCCGCCGGGGACTCGCCGTGGTGGTCTCCGACTTCCTCGACGGGCTGCCGGACGAGGGTGTGGCCGGCGCGGACGCACCGCCGCCGGACTGGGAACGGGCGCTGCGCCGGTTGGCCGCCCGGCACCAGGTGCTGGCGGTCGAGGTCCGCGATCCGCGTGAGCTGGAGCTGCCGGACGTCGGCCTGATCACGCTCGTCGACCCGGAGAGCGGCCGGCGGCGCGAGGTGTCCACCGGCAGTCGCCGGCTGCGCGAGCGGTACGCGGCGGCGGCTGCCGCCCAGCGGCTGGCCGTGGCCCGGGCGTTGCGCCGGGCCGGTGCGGCGCACCTGCCGTTGAGCACCGACCGGGACTGGATCGCCGACATCGTCCGACACGTCCACGCCCAACGACGGCTCGCCCGAGCCACCCGACCGGCTGGAGGTGCAGCGTGATCTGGGAATCTCCGCAACGGTTGTGGCTGCTGGTCGGGGTGGCCGCCCTGGTCGTCGGCTATCTGATCATGCAGCGACGGCACAGCCGGTACGCGGTCCGGTTCACCAACCTGCGGTTGTTGGACAAGGTGGCGCCGGCCCGGCCGGCGTGGCGGCGGCATGTGCCGGCCGGCCTGTTCATCGCCATGCTGGCCCTGCTGGTGGTGGGCTTCGCCCGACCGACCGACGAGGTACGCGTGCCGCGCGAGCGGGCCACCGTCATCGTGGCGGTGGACGTGTCCCGCTCGATGCTCGCCGACGACGTGCCGCCGGACCGGCTGATCGCGGCCAAGGACGCGGCCCGCGAGTTCGTGGCGGAACTGCCGGAGGAGTTCAACGTCGGGCTGGTGGCGTTCGCCGGCAGCGCCTCGGTGATGGTCGCCCCGGGCGGTGATCGGGAGGCGGTGACGGCCGGCATCGACCGCCTCGACGAGGGGATCACCGGTCTCCAGGGCACCGCGATCGGCGAGGCGATCCACGCCGCGCTGGAGTCGATCAGAAGTCTGGACGCGCGGGCCGCCGAGGAGCCGCCGCCGGCCCGGGTGGTGGTGCTCTCCGACGGGGCGAACACCTCCGGGCGGAGTCCGGCGACGGCCGCCGCCGACGCGGTGGAGGCGGGCGTACCCGTCGACACCATCTCGTTCGGCACCGCCGATGGTCGGATCGGTGGTGGTCAGCGGGTCCCGGTCGACGGGGAGACCCTGCGCGCCGTCGCCGAGCAGGCCGGCGGCGGCTACTACGAGGCGGGCAGCAGCGCCGAGCTGCGCGAGGCGTACGCCGACATCGGCTCGTCGGTCGGCTACCGGCTGGAGCGGCAGGACGTGTCGGCCCGGTTCATCGGCGCCGGCCTGGTGTTGGCCCTGCTGGCCGCCGCCGCCTCGATGTTCTGGTTCTCCCGCCTGCCCTGACCTTCGCCGTCGCACCAGGCCCCGCCGTCCGCACCGGGCTGCGCCGTCCGCGCCCGACCCCGCCGGCCGGATCGGGCTCCGCCGTTCGCCGTACGTCCATCCAGGAGGGACATCGCCATGCCGAGCACGATTGGGGGCCTCGGCGAGCCGCGTGGGCCGCGGTTCGTCTCCCCCACCCTTTCTCCCGAGGAGTCTCGCCCGACCGACGCACTGCCGCACGGCCCCGGACACGCCGTCGGGACCGCCGAACCGCCGGGCGGGCCGGCCGCGACGAGCGGTGACGAGCCGTCGCGCTGGCCTCGGTTGTTGCTGGTCGGGCTGACCCTGGTGGCGGTTTCGGCGGGGACCGGCGGCGCCGCCGGGCATCTCGCCGCCCGCGACGATGCGCCAGCCTCGGCGGGAGCGCCACCGGCCGGCTCGCCGGCGCCGGCCACCGGCGACCTGGTCGCCGCCGCCGACCTGGTGTTGGCCGGGGTGGTGTCGGTGCAGGTGTCCTCCGGTGGGCGGGGCGCCTCCGGATCCGGTTTCCTGATCGACGACCGGGGGCACGTGATCACCAACGATCACGTGGTGGCGCGCGGCGGCGCGGTCGACGTCGTCGGGCAGGACGGTCGGCGGCTCAGCGCCCGGTTGGTGGGCCGTGATCCGGGTACCGACATCGCTGTGTTGCGGGTCGATCCGGGCAGCGGGCTGCGTCCGCTGGCGCTGGCGCCGTCCGGGCAGACCCGGGTCGGTGAGCCGGTGCTCGCCGTTGGTTCGCCGTTGGGGCTCTCCGGTACGGTCACCGCCGGGATCGTCAGCGCGCTGGACCGGCCGGTGCGCCTCGGGGGCGGCGCCCGGCAGGCGGCGGTGCAGACCGATGCGTCGATCAACCCGGGCAACTCGGGTGGGCCGCTGGTGAACGGCCGGGGCGAGGTGGTCGGGGTCAACACCGCCATCGCGACACTGGAGGGAAGCGGCAACATCGGCATCGGCTTCGCGGTGCCGATCGAGCGCGCGGCACAGGTGGCTCAGCGACTGATCGCGAGGGGATGACGGGAACGTGCGGCTGCTCGTGGTGGAGGACGAGGAGGACCTGGCGGGCGCGCTGCGCGTCGGGCTGGTCCGGGCCGGTTACGCCGTGGACGTCGCGGGCGACGCGGCGGCGGCGTACGAACTGCTGCGGGTCAACGCGTACGACCTGATGTTGTTGGATCTCAACCTGCCCGACGTCGACGGGTTCGTGGTGTGCCGGGCGATCCGCACCGGCGAGGTGGAGGTGGCCGCCGGGTCGGATCTGCGGGTGCTGATGCTGACCGCCCGTGGTGCGCTGGGTGACCGGGTCCGTGGCCTCGACGAGGGCGCGGACGACTACCTGGTGAAGCCGTTCGCGCTGGCCGAGCTGCTGGCGCGGGTACGGGCGCTGCTACGGCGGGACACCGGCGGCACCTCGGCGGTGCTCACCGTCGGCGCGCTGACCCTGGACGTGGCGCGTCAGGAGGCGCGGCGGGGCGCCCGGCGGTTGCACCTGACCCGCAAGGAGTTCGGGGTGCTGGAGTATCTGATGACCCGCCCCGGTCAGGTGGTGCCGGCCGAGGAACTGCTGGAACACGTCTGGGACGCCAACGCGGATCCGTTCACCGAGACGGTCCGGGTCACCGTGGGTACGCTGCGTCGCAAGCTCACCGGTGACGGCGACCAGCCGCCGATCGAGACGGTCATCGGGCGTGGGTACCGGCTACGTGAGGCGGCGTGAGCGAGGTGACGGTGTGAGTGTCTTCCGGTCGATCCGGTTCCGGCTGACGGTGCTCTACTCGACGCTGCTGTTCGCGCTGGCCGGCGCGGGCCTGGTGGTGGCCTATGTGGCGGTGGACCGGGCGGTCGATCCGAAGCCGATCACGCAACGGTACGAGGCGCATCTGGTCAAGCTCAAGAGCGACGGTCGTACGGTGCCGACCGGCACCACCATCGAGGTGGCCGAGGTGCAGCAGATCGAGGACGAGGTGAACCTGCGGCTGTTGCAGACCGTTCGGGACTATTCGCTGATCGCCCTCGGCGGGCTCTTCGTGGCCAGTCTCGGCATCGGCTGGGTGCTGTCCGGCCGGGCCCTGCGACCGGTGGGCGCGATCGCCCGCACCGCGCGGGAGATCCAGGCCACCGACCTGTCCCGCCGGATCCGGCTGACCGGTCCCCGCGACGAGCTGCGCGACCTCGGCGACACGATCGACTCGATGCTGGACCGGCTCGACCATGCCTTTCGCGCGCAGCGCCAGCTCATCGACGACGCCTCACACGAGTTGCGCAGCCCGTTGGCGATCATCCGGGCCAACCTGGACGCGTCGCTGACCTCGCCGGAGGCCACCGACCAGGAGCGGGCCGCCGCCGTGGCGACGGTCGACCGGGCCACCACCCGGATGTCCCGGCTGGTCGAGGATCTGCTGGCCACCGCCCGCCGGGACGCCGACGCGATGGCCGACACCGACGTCGAGCTGAGCACCGTGGCCCAGGAGGCGGGCGAGGACTTCGCCGCGCTGGCCGCCGGGCGAGGGCTGCGCCTGCGGTACGCGCTCGGCACCGATCTCGTCCTCATCGGTGACCCGGACGCGTTGCGCCGGGCGGTGGGCAACCTGCTGTCCAACGCCGTACGACTCTCCCCGCCCGGTGGGGCGATCGAGCTGGCGACCGGGCGGGACGGCGGCTGGCTGTGGTTGGCCGTGGTGGACGAGGGACCGGGCATCGCCGAGGACGACCGGGCCCGGGTGTTCGACCGGTTCTGGCGCGGCGAGGCCGGTCGGGGCGGCTCCGGCGATCGGCGGACCGGGTTGGGCCTGGCCATCGTCCGGCAGATCGTCGAGTCGCACGGCGGGCAGGCGGTGGTCTTCTCCCACCCGGGTACGGGCAGCACGTTCGTGCTCTGGCTGCCGGCCGTCGACCGCGTCGATGACGACCCGCCGCCGACCTCCGCCCCGCGGTGACCGCCGGGTGGCGGTGATCTGTCACGCAACTGTCATCCAACCGTGCGGTCGACTCCAAGGTCCTTGCGCAAGGTGGTGATCGATCGGGACGGCGCGTCGGGTTGCCGGCCTCGACGACGAAGGAGACCGCTGTGGTGATGCCGTGGCCCTGGCCAATGCCCGACGATCACTCCTTCCGCGCGCTGTGGGACGAGCCCCAGGGCCATGACGAGGACGTCCGCATCGCCGCGCTGGTCGCCCAACGACTGAGCGCCGACTGGACCACCCGCCGGCAGCAGATCACGGTGATGGTGCAGAACCGGGTCGTGATCCTCACCGGCCTGGTCGCGGGCGCCGAGACCCGGCGGGCCGCCGGCGAGTTGGCCTGGGATGTCGAGGGTGTGTTGGACGTCTGCAACGCCCTGCGGCTCGCCGGTCACCGGCGCGGCCGCCGCTGAGTTCCGACCCGCCCGCATCGCCCGGCACCGGTGGCGCGGGCGGGTCGGACGTTATCTGCTCCAGTCGGGCCCTCGGCAGCGCGCCAGCCGGCTACCACCGCTTGTGGCACGGCTGGTCGGCGCGGGGCCGCCGGGGTCCGGAGTGTCGGGTGACTCAGGACGCGACGATGGTGGCCGCGACGCCCCGGTCGGCCAAACGGGCGAGGGCGTCCGCGCGGCTGTCGGCGACGGACAGCAGGTCGTCCAGGCGGGTGACCCGCAGGACCTGGCGGATCAGCGGCGAGGTCACCGCGACGCAGAGCCGCGCGCCCCGGTCGGCGGCGTCGTGGTGGGCGCGGACCAGCAGACCGAGGGCGGTGGAGTCGATCAGGTCCGTCCGGCCGAGGTCGACCAGCACGTGACCGCCCATGTCGGCCGCGTGCCGCAGGGCCATCCGCAGGGTGTCCCCGGTGTCGAGGTCCACGTCGCCGGCCACGGTCACCACGGTCACGCCACCGAGATGGTCGATGCCGAGGATGCCGCCGGGCAGCGCGCCGGGGGCCGGGCCGAGCCGGATGCAGTGGGCGCACCGGTGTGGCCCGTCGGCCAGCGGAGAGCCGCCCCAGCCGTGCTCGGACAGCAGGGCCCAGACCGCCTCGCCGTCGGCGCGCGGGCGGGCGCCGACGACGCTGTCACCGCAGTTGTCACAGGTCAGGGTGACCAGGTGGGCGTCCAGGACGACGGCCATGGCGGGCTCCTTCCCACGTCGTAGCGATCGGGCACCCACCCTCCACCGGCCAGGTGGCGGGCACCGCGCGGACACATGACGGTTGGGTGACGAATCGACTTCCGGCTGCTGGCGGGGTCGGATGTGTGACCGCCGGGCCGGAGCACCCCCACTGATCTGGGACGATGACTACGAGAGATGGAGCTGTGACCGTACGCGACAGGAGGGCCGAGGGATGCGGACCGGACTGCCCACCGACGAACCAGTCGGCACGCTGGAGGTCGTACACCGGTTCCGGGGGGCGATGCCGACCGGGGTGACCGTCTCGCACCGCGGCCGGATCTTCGTCAACTTTCCCCGCTGGGGCGACGAGGTGCCGGCGACCGTGGTCGAGTTGCGTCGTGGCCGCGAGGTGCCCTATCCCGACCTGCGCTGGAACTCCCCTTCCGGTAACGCCGACACGTCGGCCTTCGTGTCGGTGCAGAGCGTGGTGGTCGACCCCGCCGACCGGCTCTGGGTGCTCGACACCGGCAGCCCGATGTTCGAGCCCACCGTCCCCGGCGGGCCCAAGCTGGTACGGATCGATCTCAGCACCGACACCGTCGCACAGGTGATCACCTTCCCGCCCGAGGTGGCGCTGCCCACGTCGTACCTCAACGACGTGCGGTTCGACCTGCGCCGAGGGGCGGCAGGGCTGGCGTACGTCACCGACTCCGCCGACGGCGCCCCGAACGGGATCATCGTGGTGGACCTGGCCAGCGGCACCTCGTGGCGCCGACTGAACGACCACCCGTCCACCAAGGCGGAGCCGCTGGCGAACTTCCGTCCGGTGGTCGAGGGCCGCCCGTTCCTGGTCCGGCCGCCGCAGGGGCCGCCCCAGCCGGTGGGCGTGGGCGCGGACGGCATCGCCATCTCCGCCGACGGCTCCCGGCTGTACTACTGCGCGCTCGCCTCGCGCCGCTGGTACAGCGTCGCCACGGACGCGCTGGCCTACCCCACGGTCGGCGAGGACGAGGTGGCCGCGACCGTGCGCGACGAGGGCGACAAGGGCGGCGGCGCCGACGGGCTGGAATCCGACGACGCGGGCCGGCTCTACCTCACCAACTACGAGCACAACGCGGTGCTGCGGCGGCGCCCCGACGGCGAGTACGAGACGGTCGTCCACGATCCGCGCCTGCTGTGGCCCGACACGCTGAGCGTGGCGAGCGACCGGCACCTGTACGTCATCGCCAACCAGGTGCACCGGCAACCGCCCTTCAACCGGGGGCGGGATCTGCGGCGCAAGCCGTACGCGCTGTTCCGGACCCGGATCGACGCGGGACCGGTCCTGCTACGGCCCTGACGGCGCCCCCGTTCGGGTGGTGCGCACGCCCGCCGGGGCGGCGCCGGTGAGCGCGACCGTAGCGTCGAGGTGCCAGCGGGCCACGAGGTGAGGAGCGGGTCGGTGACCGAACCGGAGGAAGATCAGGAGAAGAGCGCGAAGGTCGACCCGGTGCTGTTCTCCCCGGACGGCGACCCGCACCACAACCCGGCGCAGGCCCCGCAACCCGACGAGCACCTGGCGGTGCACTTCTCCCACGACGGTGAGACCGAGGTCGTCGACGACGAACAGTGACGGTGCCGGCTCAGGGGCGTCGGGCACGCAGGGCGGCGGCGAGTTCGTCGTCGTACGTGGCGAGTTCCCGCCCGTCAGCGCCGTACGCCACCAGCCGGCCGTGGTTCATGGTCGCCGAACGGAACGAGAAGGTGCGTACGCCCGGATAGGCCGCCAGCAGCGCGATGGCGCGCGGCGGACCGCCGGGCGCGGAGTGGTATTCCAGGCGTTGCACCTGGTCGGAGACCACGCCGTTGACGCGTACCTTGGTCTTCTCGGTGCGGGTGTCGAAGGTGACCGGGGCTGCCGTCTGGTAGCGGGCGCACTGTGCCGCGTCCCGGCAGACGAAGAAGTAGCGCGGGTTGACCACGTCCTGCATCCGGTACGTCTTGAAGGTGGGATCCGCTCCGGCGGGCAGCGGCTGCACGGCGAAGAACGCCAGCACGCCCGCGACGGCGACGCCCACCCGCAGCCAGGCCCGCGCGGCGACCGCACGACGGTCCGGTCGGCCGGCGGCGACCGCGACGGCGCCGAAGCCGGCCAGGCACAGTGCGCACACGCCGAGCGTGCGGGCGTTCTCCAGCAGGAACTGCACCCCGGGCCGCATCGAGATCGGCCCGAGTGCCACCCCCAGCGAGAGCACCATGGTCACCAGCAGCGCGGCGCCGGCCACCCGCTGGGCCACCCCGGCGGCACCGACCAGCAGCATCGCCGCCAGCACCGACCACACCTGGTGGTGGGTCCAGGAGACCGGGGAGGCGACCACGGTGGCGCAGCCGACGAGCACCGCGGCATGGCCGGGTCGACCCTGGCCGGCCAGTTGCCGCGCCCGCAGCAACGCCACCGCGCAGATGCCGGCCACCAGCGCCGCCCAGATCACCGGCAGGGTGCCCTGGTCCACGCCCAGGCGCAGCAGCATGCCGTGCACGGACTGGTTGCCCAGCGACGCCAGGTTGCCGATCCGGGAGGTCTGCGCCACCGTGCCCGCCCAGTAGGTGAGGCTCTCCTGCGGCAGCACGAGCAGGGCCAGGGCGGCGCAGCCGGCGAAGGTGGCCAGCGCGCGGGCGGCGTCCCGGTACCGGCCGCACACCAGGAAGTACGCCACGAACAACAGCGGGGTGAGTTTGATCGCCGCCGCCACGCCGACCAGCACTCCCCGGGCGCGCGACGGTCGGCCGATGGCGTCGAGCAACGCCATCAGCACGATGAAGATGCTCACCTGGCCGAAGCGCAGGTTGCTCTGCACCGGGGCGGAGAGCATCAGCACGGCGGCCACCGCTGGGACCGCCAGCCGCCGGCCGGGAACCCCGGTGGCGAGGGTAAGGCCGACCGGCACGGCGATGGCGATGGCGGCCAGGCAGGTCGCCGCCAACCAGATCGCCTCGGCCACGCCGAGCGGTAGGGCGGTGATCGGCCAGAGCACCAGGGCGGCGAACGGCGGGTAGGTGAACGGCCCGCCGTTGGCCGCCGCGTACTCGTAGAGGGGTCGGCCGGCCCGCAGGTCGGCCAGCGCGCCGTAGTAGATGTGCAGGTCCGACAGGCGGTCCGGGCGTCTCAACACGAGCGCGACGGACACCAGGGCGGTCAGCGTGAACGCGGCCCAGAGCAGTACGACCCGTCGGTCCCGCATGGACCGAGGATAGGGGAACCGGCCGGTGCCGGCTGCCCCCCGCGACGCGGGTCGGCGGCTTGTCACCGCGGCCCTCCGACACTGATAATCATCGATGTTCCTGAGCCGGACGAGATCGGGCACCGGGCAGCCCTCGATCGGAACACCGCCCTGTCCACTCCCGTCCCGAGGGAGCACGCTCCATGAAGAAGGCGATCAAACTGTGCTGGGCCGCCGTGGCGGCCGTCGCACTCGCGGCGCTGGCCGCGCTGTCGGTGCCGGCCCCGGCGTCGGCGGCGACGCTGACCGAGGTGACGAACTTCGGCACCAACCCCAGCAACCTACGCATGTACCTCTACGTACCGGATCGGGTCGCACCCCGGCCGGGGTTGCTGGTCGCACTGCACTACTGCACCGGCACCGGCCCGGCCCTGCACTCCGGTACCCAGTTCGCGGCCCTGGCCGACCGGTACGGCTACCTCGTGGTCTACCCGTCGGTGACCCGCAGCAGCCAGTGCTTCGACGTCTCCTCGCCACAGGCACTGCGTCGTGGCGGCGGCAGCGACCCGGTGGGCATCATGTCGATGGTCGATCATGTCCGGGCCCGCTACTCCGTCGACCCGGCCCGGATCTTCGCCACCGGTGTGTCGTCCGGGGCGATGATGACCAACGTGATGCTCGGGCTCTACCCCGACGTCTTCGCCGCCGGCGCCGCCTTCTCGGGCGTACCGTTCGGCTGCTTCGCCACCACCAACGGCTCGGAGTGGAACAGCGAGTGCGCCAACGGGCAGCTTGTGCGTACCCCGCAGCAGTGGGGTGACCTGGTCCGTAACGCGTACCCGGGTTACTCCGGCCCGCGCCCCCGGATGCAGACCTGGCACGGCACCAACGACGACGTGCTGCGCTATCCGAACTTCGGCGAGCAGGTCAAGCAGTGGACCAACGTGCACGGCCTGAGCCAGACCCCCACCTTCACCGACAGCCCGCAGGCCGGCTACACCCGCACCCGTTACGGCGGCTCCGGCGGGCAGGCGCCGGTCGAGGCGATCAGCATGCAGGGTGTCTCGCACAACCTGCCGGTCGACGCCGCCCAGGCCATCCGCTTCTTCGGCCTGGACAGCACGGCACCGACCAGCCCGCCGCCGACGCCCACCCCGACGGCGACGCCCACCCCCACCGCCCCGCCGACCCCGACGCTGCCGCCGGGCACGGGCTGCCGGGTCGGGTACGTGGTGAACGCCTGGAACACCGGGCTGACCGCCTCGCTGACCATCACCAACACCGGCGCCACGGCCGTCAACGGCTGGAGTCTCGCCTTCACGCTGCCCGCCGGGCAGACCATCACCAGCGGCTGGAACGCGACGTACTCCCCGACCTCCGGCGCGGTGACCGCACGTAACGTCTCCTACAACGGCAGCATCGCGCCGAACGCCTCGACCAGCATCGGGTTCCAGGCCAACCACACCGGCAACACCGCCAGACCGGCCTCGTTCACCCTCAACGGCACCCCCTGCTCGATCGCCTGACCGGGACCGCGCCGGCTGAGCCGGCGTACCCGGTGCCGGTGCTCGCGTGGCTGCGTGCCGCGCGGGCACCGGCACGGTTCCCCGGCCCCGGACGCCCGCCGCCGTGAGGGCCGAGGCCGCGCGGCCTGCCTGCCGCGCCGGCCTGCCGCCGCGCGGGGTCGACGCCGCGCGGGGTTGACGCCGCGCGGGGTCGGCGTCGCGCGGTCGGCGTCTGACTCTGCCGGTCGGGGCAAGCGCTTGCCCCGACCACTCCACCACCTGATCCAGGTACCGAGAGGAAGCTCGCATGCTGTCCAGCACGACGCCACGAAGAACTCGCCGCTGGCTGGTTGCCGGCACCACGCTGACCCTGCTCGCCGCCGGTGCGACGGTCGCCGCGCCGGCGGCGCAGGCCGCCACCGTCGACCCGGCTGCCACGTACGTCTTCGTCAACCGGCACAGCGGCAAGGCGATGGACCTGTGGAACTGGTCCACTGCCGACCACGCCCCGATCAACCAGTTCACCCGCAACGACACCGCCGCGCAGCAGTGGCGCTTCGTCGACGTCGGCGGGGGCTACTACCAGATCCGCTCGGTGCACAGCGGCAAGGTCCTCGAACTGCCGAACGCCACCGACGGCGTACAGCTCGTGCAGAACGCCGCGACCAGCGGCAACACCCGCCAGCACTTCCGGCTCGCCGACTCCGACGGCGGCCACGTCCGGTTCGTCAACCGGCACTCCAACAAGGCGCTCGACCTGTGGGGCTGGTCCACCGCCGACGGCGCGATGATCTCGCAGTACCAGGACCTCAACGGCGCGAACCAGCAGTGGCGGCTGGTCGCCCTCGGCGGTGCCAGCGGTTGCGGCGGCGGCACGTTCCACGCCGAGGCGGTGTGGGGCGGCGGCACCTGGACCGCCCGCAACGGCAGCCGCACGGTGTACACCGGCGGCGACATGCGCGCGGCCGTGCAGGCCGCGGTGGACAGCCTCGCCGCCGGCCGGACCAGCAAGCAGCGGGTCGTCGTCCGCGGCTCCGGTTCCATCAGCGCGGGATCCCGCATCTCACTGCCCAGCTACACCACGATCGACGTGTGCGGCACCATCAACGTGACCGGCACCGGCAGCGGTGACCAGGCGCCGATCTACTCGCGCGGCACGACCCAGGTCGAGGTGCAGAATCTCAGCGTCACCGGCTCGCCCCTGTACGGCGTCTTCCTGCGCAACGTTACCAACGTCGTACTCGGCCAACTCGACCTGCGACTCTCCGGCGGGCTGGGGATACGGATCGACAACCGGGGCGACACCAGTCAGTGGAGCCGCAACGTCCGGATCGACAACGTGTACGTCTCCGGGGCCGGCAGCCACGGGGTGGAGACCTACGGCGTGGACGGGCTGACCGTCGGCAACGTCACCGCGCGCAACGTGGGTGGATCGGGGCTGCTGCTCAACGAGACCATCAACGCCACGGTGACCACGGTCGACGCCGAGAACGCCGGGACCGGCACCGGGTACGCGGCGTTCCGGATCGCCAACCGGGCCGGCCGGGTCGGCTCCGGCTACCCGACCAACATCCGGGTCGGAACCGTACGGGCGCGCGGCGGTGGCCGGGGAATCTTCTGCGTCTCGGAGTCCGGTGGTCTGGCGGTCAACCGGGTCGACCTCGCCAACACCGGCAACAACGCCATCCTCATCGAGAACTGCGCCGGGGTGGACATCGCCGCCGGGGGCGGCACGATCAGCGGCGGCGGCGAGGTGCGGCTGGCCGCGCGTACCGAGTTCCCCGGCAACCGGGACATCGCGCTGCGCAACTTCACCCTGGTCAACAGCCGGATCCTGGAGAGCCCCTGCACGACCAACCTGACCATCAGCGGCGTGGTGCTGAGCAACTCGACGATCAGCCGCTGCTGAGCGGTCCGCCGCGTTAACAGGGGCCCCTTCCTATGCACGAGGCGTTAGGAAGGGGCCCTTCCTTTCAAATCAGCTGGCGGTGCAGGTGGGGGTGGCGGTGGGGCCGACACCGTTGCCCTGGAACCCGAACTCGGTCGTGGTTCCGGGGTTGACGCTGCCGTTGTAGCTGACGTTGCGGAACGTCACGTTGCCGCTGCTGCCACTGGCCTGGGCGTTCCAGGTGTTGGTCACCGTGCTGCCGCCCGGTATCGCGATCGCCACCGACCAGCCGTTGAGCCTGGTGGAGCCGGCGGTGACGCGGACGGTGGCGACGAACCCACCGGTCCAGGAGTTCAGCGAGATGGACGCGGTGCAGCCGGCACCGCCGGGCGGCGGAGTGGTGGGCGGCGGAGTGGTCGGCGGCGGAGTGGTGGGCGGCGGGGTCGTCGGCGGCGGAGTGGTGGGCGGCGGGGTGGTGCCACCGGCGTTCAGCGCCTCCAGGGTGGCGTTGTAGGCCGGCTTCTTGTTGCCGCTGCCGTCGAAGAGCAGCGGGGTGCCGCCGGAGCGCCACGAGTCGGTGTCGCGGATCCCCCACACGGTGATGCCGGTGCAGCGGGCGACCGCGAGGCAGTCGGTGACCACCCGGCGGTACGTCTCGGCCTGCGCGGTGCCGGAGCCCTCGATGTCCAGCTCGGTGATCTGCACGTCCACCCCGAGGGCGGCGAAGCTGGACAGCGTGGTGCGGTAGTTGCTCGGGTACGGCGAGTTGGGGTTGAAGTGCGACTGGAGGCCGACGCAGTCGATCGGCACGCCGCGCTGCTTGAAGTCCTGCACCAGCCGGTAGACGGCCTGGGTCTTGGCGTGGGTCCAGTCGTCGGTGTTGTAGTCGTTGTAGCAGAGCTTGGCGCCCGGGTCGGCGGCGCGGGCCGCGCGGAAGGCCGCCTCGATCCAGTCGTTGCCGGTGCGCTGGAGGTTGGAGTCGCGCCGGGCGCCGCTGCTGCCGTCGGCGAACGCCTCGTTCACCACGTCCCAGGAGTGGATCTTGCCACGGTAGTAGCTGGCGACCCGGGTGACGTGGTTGAGCATCGCGTTGCGCAGCGCGGTGCCGGACATGTTCTGCATCCAGCCGGGCTGCTGGGAGTGCCAGGCCAGGGTGTGGCCGCGTACCGACATGCCGCGCGAGGTGGCGTGGTTGACGATCCGGTCCGCGTTGGTGAAGTTGAAGACGCCCTGCTGCGGCTCGGTCGCGTCGATCTTCATCTCGTTCTCGGGGGTGACCGAGTTGAATTCGCGGTTGAGGATGCCGACGTAGGTGGAGTCGGAGAGCTTGTTCGCCGCCACCGCGGCTCCGAAGTAGCGGCCCTTCTCCGCCGCAGAGGCACCCAGGGTGGTCGCTGCGCTGGCGCTGGAGGCCACCACCACGCTGGTGGCGACGAGGGCGAGACCGACCACGGCCGAGACCAGCGCGGTGCGCGATCGCAGTCGGGTCGCCGGGCGCCCGCTGGCGCGGGCGAAGGCGTTGTTCATGGCATGAGCCTTTCGACGAAGCCGTGCTGATGGGAGCCGGCCCCGACTACTGCCCAACACGGCGACCCTTCCGTCGCCCGCGCGGTCGCCCGGATGCCGCGCGGGCCGGCGCACTCAGCCGGCCACCATGAGTAGATCGAGGCTGTTCTATCGAAAACAGTATCGAAACACATCCGTAAGCTCAACGTGCCCGACTGTCTTCTGTGGACCGAGGCGGACTCAGCCGCACCGGCCTCGATCCGCAGTAAACCACAGCCGACAGCTCAGTTGACCCGGACCGCAGCGACCGGAAGTTTCGGTCCCGGCCCCGCCGACAGATCAGCCGGTGATCGTCGCCCCGGCCGGCCGAGGTGCGTCGGTCGGCGCACCGAGCAGCCCGGCGAGCCAACCCAGCTGACGTCGTACGTGGACCGCGTCGCCGTGCTCGTGACCGTTGAACGGGTAGACGTGCACCGTCCGCGCCGGTATCGGTCCCCCACTGGCGACACCGTACTGGTTGAAGGCGGCGAACCCGGTGCTCGGTGGGCAGACCATGTCGCGCAGCCCGATGCCGAGATGCACCGGGGCGTTGGCCCGCCGGGCGAAGTGCACCGCGTCGACGTACGAGAGGGTGTGTCGTACCGCCGCCTCGGCCTCCCGGTTGACCGCGAGATAGTTGACGATCTCGCCGTACACGCCGACGTCGGTGATCTCGATGGCGCGCTGGATGTGGCAGAGGAACGGCGCGGTGGCGACGACGGCGGCGAGATCCGGCACCAGCCCGGCGACCGCGAGGGCCAGCCCGCCGCCCTGGCTGTTGCCGGCGACGACCACCCGCCGGGGATCGACCGCCGGTAGGGCCCGGGCCGCCTGGACGGCCCGTACCGCGTCGGTGATGAGGCGACGGTAGTAGTACCCCTCCGGCGAGAGGATGCCACGGGTGACCGGCGAGGGCCCACCCGGCGCGCTGCCGTGCGGGTCGGCCGTGTCGCCCACGCCGTACTGGCCGGACTGGCCCCGGGCGTCCACCAGCAGGTGTGCGTACCCGGCCACGGGCCAGGTCAGCCGTTCGTGCGGCAGGCCCCGGCCGCGACCGTAGCCGACGTACTCGACCACCACCGGCAACGGGTCGGCCACCCCGGCCGGCCGGGTGTACCAGGCCCGGACCGGGTCACCGGCGAACCCGGCGAAGGTCACGTCCCAGGTGTCGAGCAGGCGCAGGTCGGTCGGCTCGGGACGCACGTCGACCAGCACCGGCACGGCTGCCGCCGCGCCCAGTGTGGTACGCCAGAAGGCGTCGAAGTCGCCGGGTTCGGCCACCGTGGGGGCGTACTGCCGAAGCTGGTCCAGGGGCAGGTCGAACAGGGGCATGCGCTCCTCGCACCTTCTCTGCTCAGCGCCGCCGGGGCGGGGCGGTGCTCTCGCGTACCACCAGTTCGGCGACCAGGTCGATCCGGCTGGTGGGTAGGGCGACGCCACGCGCGAGGTCGAGCAGCATCTGGGTCGCCGTGCCGGCCATGTCCCGCAACGGCTGGTGCACCGTGGTCAACGCCGGGCCGATCCAGGCGGAGACCGGCAGGTTGTCGTAGCCGACCACGGACACGTCGGCTGGTACGTCCAGACCGAGCTGCCGGGCGGCCCGGAGCACCCCCATCGCCTGCAGGTCGGAACCGGCGAAGACGGCGGTCGGCCGGTCCGGGCGACTCAGCAACTCGATGCCGTGGGTGTAGCCGGCGTCGAGGTGGAAGTTTCCCGAGCGGACCAGGTGGGGATCGACCGGCACGCCGAGTTCCTCGTGGGCGCAGCGGTAGCCCGCGGTGCGGGCCCGGGCGCAGAGCACGTCCTGCGGCCCGGAGACGATCGCGATCCGGCGGTGGCCGAGATCCAACAGGTGCCGGGTGGCGAGCAGGCCACCATTCCAGTTGTTCGACCCGACGGTCGGACCCGAGGCCGCGCTCGCGCTGTCGGTGTCGACCACCACGACCGGGATGGCCTGTCGGCGCAGTTGCCGCCGCTGCTGGTCGGTCAGGTTGCACATCACCAGCAGCACGCCGAGTGGCCGCCGGGCGATCATCGCGTCCACCCAGGGCTGCGGCGGTCGGCGCGCACCGTCGAGCTGCGAGAGCACCACGTTCAGTCCGTCGGCCGTGGTGACCGCCTCGACCCCGCGAATGATCTCCAGCGCCCACTCCGAGCCGAACTCGTGGAACACCAGGTCGATCTGGCCGTCGCCGGCCGTACGCCGGGTCCGGCGGCGGTAGCGGTGCCGCTCCAGGCTGGCCTCGACCCGGGCCCGGGTGGCGGCCGCGACGTCCGACCGGCCGTTGAGGACCTTGGACACCGTCGCCGAGGAGACGCCGACCTCCTGCGCGATGGTCGCGATCGTCGTGGCGCCGAGCTCCGCCGGCGAGCGGTTCCCAGTCATCGGCTCCTCTGTAACCGGCCCGAAAATTTCGGGATCTCAACTGCACCGCAACCGATCGCCGATGACGTCGGTCGATGACATCGGCGACGGCCAGGATCGACAGGCAATCGCTTACCCGCACCACCGTGCCACCGTGGACAGTGGATTTCCAGTCCTTGACATGGCTTCATCGACGCACTTAGGTTCCCGACACAGGTGTCATACGGGTTTCCGAAATTTTCGATGATCGCCGTGCTCCGCGACGGCAGGTGGAGCCGTCGGGACGACCTCCCGGGCGCGGCCGGAGGGGTTCGCATGACAAGTCAGCTACCCGTCGACGATCGACCGGCGTCATCGGATGCCGAGCGCTGGCGTGATCCGGCGCTGCGGCCCGAGGAACGGGCCGAGGCACTCATCCCACTGATGTCGCTGGAAGAGAAGGTCGCGCAGTTGGTGGGCCTCTGGGTCGGCGCCGACGCCTCCGGCGACGGCGTCGCGCCGCACCAGACCGACATGGTCGAGCACACCCCGCCCTGGCCGGACGCGATCCGGGCCGGTCTGGGGCAGCTGACCAGGCCGTTCGGCACCGCGCCGGTCGACCCGGCCGGTGGCGCGCGGTCCCTTGCCGCCTCCCAGGCACAGATCGTGGCGGCCAGCCGGTTCGGCATCCCGGCCCAGGTCCACGAGGAGTGCCTGACCGGCTTCGCCGCCTGGCGGGCCACCGTCTTCCCCGCGCCGCTGTGCTGGGGTGCGGCCTTCGACCCCGCCCTGGTCGAGGAGATGGCCGGCCGGATCGGCCGGTCCATGCGGGCGGTTGGCGTACACCAGGGACTGGCCCCGGTGCTCGACGTGACCCGCGACTACCGGTGGGGACGGACCGAGGAGACGATCGGCGAGGACCCGTACCTGGTCGGCACCACCGGTGCGGCCTACGTACGCGGCCTGGAGCGGGCCGGCGTGGTGGCCACCCTGAAGCACTTCGCCGGCTACTCGGCCTCCCGGGGCGGCCGGAACCTGGCCCCGACGTCGATGGGCCACCGCGAGCTGGGCGACGTGATCCTGCCTCCGTTCGAGATGGCGCTGCGGCTGGGCGGGGCACGGTCGGTCATGCACTCCTACGCCGAGATCGACGGCGTACCGGTGGCCGCCGACGAGGGCCTGCTGACCCGGCTGCTGCGGGAGCAGTGGGGCTTCACCGGCACGCTGGTCGCGGACTACTTCGCCGTCCGCTTCCTCCAGACCCTGCACGGTGTCGCCGCCGACGCCAGCGCCGCGGCCGGGCTCGCGCTGCGCGCCGGCATCGACGTCGAACTGCCCACCATGGACGCCTACGGCGCACCGCTGGTCGCCGCCGTACGTCGTGGCGCGGTCGACGAGGAGTTGGTCGACCGGGCCCTGCGCCGGGTGCTGATCCAGAAGATCGAGCTGGGTCTGCTCGACGGCGACTGGCGGGAGCTGCCGACCGGTGTCGACGAGCTGTGCCTGGACGACGACGAGAACCGGCAGGTGGCGCTGCGGCTGGCCCGCCAGTCGGTGATCCTGCTGCGCAATCGCGACGCGCTGTTGCCGCTCGCCGCCGACCAGCACGTCGCGCTGGTCGGCCCGGTCGCCGACGACCCGATGGCGATGCTCGGCTGTTACTCGTTCCCGCTGCACGTCGGGGTGCAGTACCCGGAGCACGGGGTCGGGGTGGAGATCCCGTCGCTGCGCGCGGCGTTGCAACGACTGCACCCGCGCCTCACCCACGTACCCGGTACCACCATCACCGGCGACGACACCTCCGGAATCGCCGCCGCCGTCGCGGCGGCCAGCGACGCCGACGTGTGCGTGCTCGCGGTCGGCGACCGCGCCGGCATGTTCGGCCGGGGCACCTCCGGCGAGGGCTGCGACGCGGCCGACCTGCGGCTACCCGGGGTGCAGGCCGAACTGGTACGCGCGGTGCTGGCCACCGGCACCCCGGTGGTACTGGTGGTGCTCTCCGGCCGCCCGTACGCGCTCGGCCCGGAGGTGGACGCCGCCGCCACGATCGTGCAGGCGTTCTTCCCCGGTCAGCTCGGCGGGCAGGCGCTGGCCGAGGTGCTCACCGGTGCGGTGAATCCGTCCGGACGGCTGCCGGTCAGCGTGCCCCGGCACGCCGGTGGGCTGCCCGCCACCTACCTCTCCCCCATCCTCGGACGTCGCACCCAGGTGTCGTCGGTGGATCCCACGTCCGCGTTCCCGTTCGGCCACGGGCTGAGCTACACCAGCTTCGACTGGACAGACGCCGAGCTTACGGGCGACCCGCCCGGCGCCTCCGCCGAGCCGGTGCGCTGGCCGGTCGACGGGGAGGTGACGGTCGGCGTGACGATCCGCAACACCGGGTCACGGGCCGGCAGCGAGGTGGTCCAGCTCTACCTGCACGACCCGGTGGCGCAGACCACGAGACCGGTGGTCCGCCTGGTCGGCTACGCGCGGGTGCCGGTGGAGCCGGGCCGGGCGGCGCGGGTCACCTTCGACGTACCGGCCGACGTCACCTCGTTCGTCGGCGTGCACGGCCGACGCATCGTGGAGCCCGGTGCGGTGGAGCTTCGCCTCGGCCGCTCCAGCGACGAGTTCGTCGCGCGGCTGGCGCTGCGGCTGGTCGGCGACGAACGCGAGGTCGGCCACGATCGCGAGCTGGTGTCCCGGGCGACGGTGCGCCCCGTGGCGGAGGACCGGCGATGAGTACGGCGGCACCGCCGCCAGCGCTGGCACCACCGGCACCGCCAGCGCGGCGGCCACCCGGCGCACCCCGGGCACCCCGCCGGACCTGGCGCCGGGCGCTGCGCCGGGACTGGCAGTTGTACTCGCTGGCGATCCTGCCGCTGCTGTTCTTCCTGATCTTCCGGTACCTGCCGATGCTCGGCAACGTCATCGCCTTCCGCCGGTTCCAGCCCGGCGGCAACATCTTCGGCGAGTACTGGGTCGGGCTGCGGTACTTCAAGATGTTCCTCGCCGACCCGACGTTCTGGAACGTCTTCACCAACACCCTGGTACTGGGTGCGCTGACGCTGCTGTTCTGCTTCCCGCTGCCGATCGTGCTGGCGCTGCTGCTCAACGAGGTACGCGCCCGCAAGCTCAAGCGGTTCGTGCAGTCGGTGTCGTACCTGCCGCACTTCCTGTCCATCGTGATCGTGGCGGCCATGGTCATGCAGCTGCTCTCCATGGACGGCACGGTCAACCAGTTGGTCCGCGCGGGCGGCGGCGAGGCGATCCCGTTCCTGCAACAACCCGAGTGGTTCCGGACCATCTACGTCTCCTCCGAGGTCTGGCAGACCGTCGGCTGGGGCACGATCCTCTACCTGGCCGCGCTCACCACCATCGACGACGACCTGTACGAGGCGTCCCGCATCGACGGTGCCAACCGGTGGCGGCAGACCTGGCACGTGACGCTGCCCGGCATCCGGCCGACCATGGTGACGCTGCTGATCCTCAACATCGGCACGTTCATGGCGGTCGGCTTCGAGAAGATCCTGCTGTTGTACAACCCGCTGACCTATCCGACCGCCGACGTCATCTCCACGTACCTGTTCCGGATGGGCTTCGCGTCCAGCAACTTCAGCTACGCCGCCGCGATCGGGCTGTTCGAGGCGGTGATCGGGCTGATCCTGGTGCTGTCGGCGAACCTGATCGCCCGCCGTACGGTGGGGACGAGCCTGTGGTGAGCGTCGAGGCCGCCCGGCCAGCCGAGACGGCACCGCGTCCCGGCCGGCGCCGGGGCATCCAGCAGACCCGGGGCTACCGGGTGTTCCAGGTGGTCAACGCGGTCATCCTGACCATCGTCGTGGTGGTGACGCTGTACCCGTTCGTCAACATCGTGGCCCGGTCGATGAGCCACGAGGCGTACATCATCGCCGGCCAGGTGAACCTGGTGCCGCGCGGGTTCACGCTGGACACCTACCGGTTGGTGCTCTCCGATTCGCTGTTCTGGACGAACTACCGCAACACGGTGGTGTACACGGTCACCGCGACGGTCATCTCGATCGTGATGACCACCTGCTACGCGTACGTGTTGTCGAAGAAGCAGCTCAAGGGGCGGGGCGTGCTGGTCGGCATCGCCGTGTTCACGATGTTCTTCTCCGGCGGGCTGATCCCCAACTACGTGCTGGTCACCAGCCTGGGCCTGAAGAACAGCGTGTGGGCGATCGCGCTGCCGAACGCGATAAACGTGTTCAACCTGCTGGTGATGAAGGCGTTCTTCGAGAGCCTGCCGGGCGAGTTGGAGGAGGCCGGCGCCGTCGACGGGCTCAGCACGTACGGCATCCTGTGGCGGATCGTGCTGCCACTGTCGAAGGCCATCGTCGCCACGATGGTGCTGTTCTACGCGGTGGCGTTCTGGAACTCGTGGTTCGCCGCGTTCCTCTACCTGGACCGGCAGGAACTGTGGCCGGTCACCGTCTACCTGCGCAACCTGATCGCCGGGGCCACCGGTGCGGAGAACGTCGGCGCCATCGCCGAGGCCAACGAGGTGCAGGCCGAGGCGACCCTCAAGGCCGTGACCATCGTGCTCACCACCCTGCCGATCCTGCTGGTCTATCCCTTCGTCCAGCGGTACTTCGTCCGCGGCATCATGCTCGGCGCGGTCAAGGGATAGCCAGCGTGTTCCCCCGTCCCCACCACCACCTGGAAAGGACCGCCATGTTCCGCAGATCGTGGCGCCACGTGGCGACAGCCGCTGCCGCCCTGCTCGCCGCCGCCAGCCTGGTCGCCTGTAGCGACGACTCCGCCGACTCCCAGGATCTTTCGGAGAACCGGGTCGGCGCGATGGAGAACTACGCCATCGGCTCGCAGTTCAAGGCCACCGAGCCGGTGTCCTTCTCCGTCCTCTACAACAACCACCCGAACTACCCGCTGAAGAACGACTGGCTGTTCTGGTCGGAGCTGAAGTCGCGGACCAACGTCACGCTGGAGCCGGTGGCCGTGCCGCTCAGCGACTACAACCAGAAGCGGAGCCTGCTGATCGGTGCTGGCGACGCGCCGTTGCTCATCCCGAAGACCTACCCGCCGGACGTGCACGCCTACGTCTCCTCGGGGGCGATCCTGCCGGTCAGCGACTACCTCGACCTGATGCCGAACCTCAAGGACAAGATCGAGAAGTGGAACCTGAAGCCTGAGATGGACACGCTGCGCCAGCAGGACGGCAAGTTCTACCTGCTGCCCGGTCTGCACGAGAAGCCCTGGCACGACTATTCGCTGGCGGTCCGCACCGACATCCTCGAAGAGTTGAACCTGGCGGTCCCGAAGACCTGGGACGAGCTCTACACCGTGCTCAAGGCGATGAAGGCGGCCTATCCGGACGTCTACCCGTTCTCCGACCGGTGGAGCCAGCCGAACCCGGCCGGCAACCTGCTCAACCTGCTGGCCGTCTCGTACGGCCTGGAGGGCGCGGGCTGGAACTTCCAGCACGTGAGCTGGAACGCCGGTACGCAGAAGTTCGAGTACACCGGCGCCACCGAGCAGTACAAGCAGCTGTTGCAGTACCTCAACAAGCTGGTCGCCGAGAAGCTGCTGGACCCGGAGAGCTTCACCCAGACCGACGACGCGGCCCGGCAGAAGCTGGCCAACAGCAAGTCGTTCGTGATCGGCGCCAACGCCCAGGCCGTGGTCAACGACTACCGGCCGGACCTGGCCGCGACCAACCCGAAGGCGAAGATCGCCAAGATCCCGCTGCCGATCGGCCCGGCCGGTGAGATCAACCCGGCCAGCCGGCTGGAGAACGGCATGATGATCTCCTCGAAGGCCCGGGACAGCAAGAACTTCGTGGCCATGATGCAGTTCGTCGACTGGCTCTGGTATTCCGACGCGGGCCAGGAGTTCGCCAGGTGGGGCGTGGAGGGCACCACCTTCGTCAAGGACGCCGCCGGCAAGGCCACCCTCGCTGCGGACGTCGACATGATCGGCCTCAACCCGGGGGCGCCCAAGCACCTCCAGAAGGACTTCGGCTTCGCCAACGGGGTCTTCGCCTACGGCGGCAAGCCCGAGCTGGTGCAGGCGTTCTTCTCCCCCGAGGAGCAGGAGTTCCAGCAGGTGATGAATGCCCGTACGCCGAAGTCACCGCCGCCGCCGTTCCCGCTCAGCGACGAGGAGCGGGAGCAGGTGTCGCTCTGGGAGACGCCGCTGAAGGACCACGTGTACCAGGCGACCTTGCAGTTCGCCCTCGGTCAGCGTGACTTCGGCCAGTGGGACGCCTACGTCAACGAGCTGAAGAGCAAGAACATGGACGCCTACCTGGACACGGTGAACAAGGCGTACGAGCGCTACCGGGACGAGCACAACTGATGTCCGGCCGGTCCGGTCGTGTCGGCGCGACCGGACCGGCCACCCCCTGACGAACCCGGCGCCGAGGGATGAGGACGACGATGCGCATCACCGTTGCCGACGACCCCTGCGGCCGGCTGTCCGACGCGTGGCGGTTCGCCGTCGGCACCGGCCGGTTCGACCTGGCGTTACGCCGTGACTACCAGGACTCGCTGGCCCTGCTGCAACGCGAGATCGGCTTCCGGCACATCCGTGGGCACGGTCTGTTCAGCGACGGCGTCGGCGTGCACCGGCCGTACGAGTACCGGGGTGAGCGGCACGTCCGGCACGCCTTCACCTACCTCGACCAGGTCGTCGACGCGTACCTGGAACTGGGCGTCCGGCCGTTCGTGGAGCTGGGTTTCATGCCGTCCGGGCTGGCCAGTGGCGAGCAGACGGTGTTCTGGTGGCGCGGCAACGTCACGCCACCGCGTTCGCACACCGAGTGGGCCGCGTTGGTCCGGGCCACCGTGGGTCACCTGGTCGACCGGTACGGGCTGGCCGAGGTGCGCGGCTGGCCCATCGAGGTGTGGAACGAACCGGACCTCACCGACTTCTGGCAGGGCGCGGACGCCGACGCCTACCACCGGCTGTACGAGGTGAGCGCGCACGCCGTCAAGGAGGTGGACGCCGAACTCCAGGTCGGCGGGCCGGCGCTGTCCCCCGGTGCCGGGGACGACTGGCTGCCCCGGTTCGCCGAGTACGTCACCGGCCGGTCGGTGCCGATCGACTTCGTCAGCCGGCACGCGTACACCTCCGGGCCGGCGCAGCACGTGCCGTTCGGTGTGCACCAGACCCTGGCCCCGGCGGACCGGTTGCTGGAGCAGTTCGCCAGCCCACGCCGGCAGCTCGCCGGCACCCCGCTGGCGGAGTTGCCGGTGCACATCACCGAGTTCAACTCCTCCTACCGGCCGGACAACCCGATCCACGACACCGCGTTCCACGCCGCCTACCTCGCCCCGGTGCTGGCCACCGGCGGTGACCTGGTCGACTCGTTCGCGTACTGGACGTTCAGCGACGTCTTCGAGGAGCAGGGCATCCCGAGCACCCTGTTGCACGGCGGCTTCGGCCTGCTCACCCACCGTCAGCTCAAGAAACCCGCCTACCACCTGTACGCGTTCCTGAGCCGCCTCGGCGACCAGGTGCTCGCCCGCGGCCCGGACCACCTGGTCACCCGCGACGACACCGGCCGGATCAGCGTGCTGGCCTGGGCGCCGGTCGACGTCACCGGCGCCGACCCGGTCGACCGGCACACCGTACGGCTGTCGCTGCCGGTTCCGGTGGCCCGCACCGCCTTCCTGCTGCGCACCTCGGTGAGCGAGGAGGTGGGCAACGTACGGCGGGCGTGGTGCGAGCTGGGCCGGCCGGCCTCACCGACGCCCCGACAACTCGACCTGCTGCGGGAGGCCGCCGAACCGGCCCGCCGGCACCGGTCGCTGCCGGTGCACGGTGGCCGGGTCGACCTCGACCTGCACCTCTCCCGGCACGAGGTGACCCTGGCCGAGCTGACCCCGGTGACCGACGAGACGCCACCCTGGTCCGACGAGCGCCGCCTGCTCGGCCTCGACCCGGATCCGGACGGACACATCGGGGCGGGGGCACCGTGAGTACGGCGACCCGGCGCGAGTTCGGCGCGGGTCCGCTGTCGCGGGTCGCCGCGCTGGTCTACACGCTGCTGGTGGTCGAGGTGCTGCTGCTGGTCAGCGCGGCGCCCGGCCTGGTCGCGCTGTTCGCGCTGGAACGGCACGCGAGCAACCTGCCGTTGGTCGCCGTCTGTGCGGTGCCGCTCGGCCCGGCGCTGTCCGCCGCCCTGTACGCGCTGCACCATCAGCGCCTCGACCTGACCGAGTTGCACCCGGCCCGGCTGTTCTGGCGCGGCTACCGGGTGAACCTGGTCGGGTCGCTGCTGGTCTGGGTGCCGATGCTGATGTGGCTGGCGATCCTCGCGATCAACCTGGTCAACCTGCCGGCGATCGGGCTGTCCCGCTGGTGGGCCGTGCCGCTGGTGCTGGTCGCCGCCGGGGTGGCGCTGGTCGGGGTCAACGCGCTGGTGATCACCTCGTTGTTCGCCTTCCGGCTGCGCGACGTGCTCCGGTTGGCCGGGTACTTCGTGCTGCGTACCCCGGTGGTGCCGGTCGGCACCGGGTTGCTGCTGGTCGCGGCGACGGTGCTCACCCTGGTCGCCTCGGAGGCCGCACTCGCCGCGCTGGGTTCGGTGCTGGCGTTGGCGCTGGTCCGTGGCGGCGAGCCGATGATCACCGCGATCCGACGGGAGTTCACCGCGTGAGCCGACCGGCCACCGGCAAGGTGCCGGTCGGCGGGGACTACGACCCCGGGCAGTGGCCCGAGCCGGTGTGGGACGTCGGGCCGGGCCCGGCAGCGGCGGCCTCGCGCAGCGCGGCGATCGCCGTACGCACCGCCGGAGTGTGCTCGACCGCGTCGTGCACCAGCAGGTGGATCGACCGGACCGGCGTGGGACGGACCACCCGGACCCGGGTCACGCCGTCGGGTAGCCGGACCGCGCCGAGTGCGGGGAGCACCGTGGGACCGATGCCGGCGTCGACGAAGGCGAGTGCCGTCGGGTAGTCGTGTGCCTCGACGCCGAAGGTCGGATTGAAGCCGGCAGCGGTGCAGGCCTCGATCAGGTTGGCCCGGCACCAGCCGCGGGTGAAGTCGTTGTCGACCCAGCGTTCGTCGGCCAGCGCGGCCAGGTCCACCTCCTGCTGGTCGGCGAAGCGGTGCCCGGCCGGCAGCACGGCGACGTAGGGGTCGTCGACGAGATGGTGGGCGGTGAAGCCCGAACCCGGGTCGAAGCCGGTGGGCGCGACCACCACCTGGACGTCGGCGCGTTCCTCCCGGCTGTTGGGGATGTGTTCGCGCAGTTCCAGGTCGAGCCGGACGCCCGGATGCGCGGCGGTGACCCGGCGCACCACGTGGGGCATCCAGGCGGCGCCGACCGAGGCGAAGTACGCGATGGACAGCGCGCCGGTACGACCTGCTCGCAGGTCCGCGATCAGCGACTCGGCCTCGCCGACGCGGGCGAGCACCCGGTCCGCCTCGGCGGCGAGGGCGTGCCCGGCGGCGGTGGGCCGCATACCGCGCCCGGCCCGGGCGAACAGGGCGAGGCCGGTTTCGCGTTGCAGTGCGCTGAGGTGCTGGCTGACGGCGGAAGGGGTGTAGCCCAGGTTGGCGGCGGCCGCCTGGACCGACCCGGAGGCCACGACGGAACGGAAGACCCGGAGGCGGTGAACGTCGAGCACACCGCAACTATAAAGCGCGACTTAATCGTCGTGAAGAAAGAGTCGCTGGTACTGAAGTGTCGGCCGGATGAGAATCACCCTATGACCTGTCCGGACATCACCGCCCCCATCCGGGTCGCCACCCCCATCCGGGTCGCCGCGCCCACCCGGGCCCCCGCCGTCGCGGACACCGGCCGCCGCGCACCGGAACGGGCCGAGCCAGCCGAGCGAGCCGAGCCGGCCAGACCAACCGAGCCGGCCGGGCGGGATTACTCCTGGCCGGTCGTGGCCGCCGCTGGGACCACGGTGCTGTTGTGGGCGTCGGCGTTCGTCGGCATCCGATTCGCCGGGCACGACTACTCCCCCGGTGCCATGGCACTGGGCCGGATGGTGGCGGCGTGCCTCGCGCTGAGCGTGTTCGTGGCGCTCACCGCCGGTGCCCGACGCCACCGCCAACGGCCCGCCACACCGGCCGTCGACGGCACCACGCCCGGCCGCACCGGACGGCCCGGTGGCCGGACCCTGGGGCTCATCGCCGTGTGGGGCGTGGCCTGGTTCGGCGGGTACAACGTGGCGCTCAACGCCGCCGAACGGCTGGTCGACGCCGGAACGGCGGCCCTGCTCGTGGCGATCGCACCCATCCTGGTCGCGGTGGCCGCCATCCTCGTGCTGGGTGAGCGGCTCACCGGCCGCCTCGGCGTCGGGGTGGCGGTCGCCTTCGTGGGCGTGACCCTGATCGCCGCCGGCGGCTTCACCGGCCACGCCGACCAGCTCGGCGTCGCACTCGCGGTGCTCTCCGCCGTGTTGTACGCCTTCGGCGTACTCCTCCAGAAGCGCCTGCTGGCCCGGGTGGACGCGGTGACGATGACCTGGCTCGGCGCGCTGGCCGGCACCCTGGCCCTGCTGCCGTTCGCGCCCACGCTGCTCCGGGAACTCGCCGCCGCCCCACCAGCGGCCAGCCTCGGCCTGCTGTACCTGGGCGTGTTCCCGACCGCGATCGGCTTCCTCACCTGGGGTTACGTGCTCTCCCGCTGGACTGCCGGCCGCACCACCGCGGCGACCTATCTGGTGCCGCCGGTGACCGTCGCGCTGTCCTGGACGGTGCTGGGTGAGGTTCCGGTACCGCTCGCCCTGCTGGGCGGCGCGCTCTGCCTGACCGGCGTGGTGCTCGCCACGCGCCGCTGACACTCACGGCCGGTCAGTGCAGCGGCCGGCCGTGGGCGTCGGGCACCCCGGACTTACGGTGGAAGTAGGCGTTGACCTGGTCGCGCCACTCCCGCGCGCAGCGCAGTTGCTCGGTCAGGCGCTCGGTCACCCGGGCGTACACCGCCGGGTCGACCAGCCGGGCGAGCCACTCCCAGCGCCGGCACATCGCCTCGACCTCGCGTACGCCGTCGAAGTGGGTGTCGTAGATGTGCTGGATGACCGTGCTGCCGGAGCGCAGCACATGGTGGTAGGGCACGTGGTGGAAGAAGAGCAACAGCTCGTCGGGGCAGCGGTCGAGCGACTCGTACACCTGTGACCAGGGTGCCGGGTACTGGCCGGTGAAGCCGGTGCCGGTGGCGCGGGTGCGGTCCACGCCGACGCCGTCGCGGTCGGCGAAGTGGTACGTGCCCCACGGGGTGTACTCGTACCCGTCGACGTCGGGGCCGTAGTGGTGGCCCGGGCGGACCATGAAGCCCACGCCCAGCGGGGCGGTGTACCGCTCGTAGGTACGCCACGAGTCGTCCATGATCTCGTGCAGCGTTCGCCGCAGCAGCTCGGGATCGGGGCAGCTGGCCGGGTCGAAGGTCAGGTCGATCCACTCGTCGAGCACCGCCTGCGGGCGCAGCTCCGGATCCCAGGCGAGCCGGCCGAAGGCGTACAGGTTGGCCTGGGCCAACGGGTGCCCGGTCCAGAACTCGTCGTCGCCCACGTTGGACACGGCGACCAGGCCACCGCCGCCGGCCGCCAGCTCGGCGACCGTGGCCCCGTCGTCAGCCCGGGGGGCGAACCGCAGGATCTCGCTCCACCAGGGGGCCAGGTAGCAGACGTGTCTCTGCTGGCCGGTGTACTCCTGGGTGACCTGGAACTCCACGGCCAGCCGGGTGCCGGGCATCGCCGCGATCACCGGTGAGACCGGCTCCCGGGTCTGGAAATCCAACGGACCGTGCTTGACCTGCACGATCACGTTGTCCTGGAACCGGCCGTCGAGGGGCGAGAAGTGGTCGAACGCGGCCCGGGCCCGGTCGGTGGAGCGGTCGCGCCAGTCCTGCCGGTGGTTGTAGACGAAGGCCCGCCAGTGCACCACGCCACCACCCGGGGCCAGCGCCTCGGCCAGCACGTTCGCCCCGTCGGCGTGGTCACGGCCGTAGCTGAACGGACCCGGCTGGCCCTCCGAGTCGGCCTTGACCAGGTAGCCGCCGAAGTCGGGGATGCGCGCGTACACCCGCTCGGTGGTCTCGGCCCACCAGGCGCGCACCGCAGGGTCGAGCGGGTCGGCGGTGGGCAGGCCACCGAGGACGACGGGGGCGGCGAAGGTGACCGCCAGGTGCACCCGGATGCCGTACGGACGCAGCAGGTCCGCGATCTCGGCGACGTCGTCGAGCCGCTCGGTCAGCAGCCGCGCCTCGGTGGCGTGCACGTTGACGTTGTTCACCGACACCGCGTTGATCCCACAGGCGGCCAGCAGCCGCGCGTACGCGGTGACCCGGGCCTCGTCACGCCGGGGCCGACCGGCCTGCCAGAAGATCGAGCCACCGGCGTAACCGCGCTCGACCTGCCCCATCACCGGGTGCACGTCGACGTTGTCCCAGTGGTCGAGCATCCGCCGGGCCATGGCCGGGCGACGCACCCGCGCCGGGTGGGCCGGGCCGAAGCCCGACTCACCGAGCCGGACCAGGTCGAAGAGTCCGTACAGCAGCCCGGCCGGCGTATCGGCCAGCACCACGGTCACCGCACCGTGGCGGGCCACCGCGAAGCCCTCGGCGCCGAGGGGACCCGCCCCGGCCGCACCGAGTTCGGCCCGCACGGCGTCGATCGCGGCCGACGACCCGTCCGGGTCGGATTCGGCGGGAGGTGGGCCGGGCCGGGGGGACGGCAGCGCGCAGCTCAGGGCGAGCACCAGGTCCACCGCGGGCAGGCCGGGATCGCCGCCGGCCCGCCGTGCCGTGCCGCCGTACCAGGTGGCGGCCCGGTCGACCTCGGCGAAGACGGTGTCGACGAGCAGGCCCTCCCCGCAGACCACGGTGCGGCGGGTGCCGATGGCGCGCAACGCCTCCGGCGGCAGCCAGGCCGGATGGACGTCGCTCGAATCGGTGATGATCATCGGCGCCCCCGGCAATGCCGTCGCATTGCGCAGATTGTAGTGGTCTATTTAGATAGGTCAAGGTACTTCCGGAAGCTGCACGCCTGCGGTCACCGACCTGAACCGCCGTTTGGTGGGCCGCTGGGTGGGTAGACGCCGCATCCGTGGTGAGAAGGGGGCGGCGAGGTGGACGACAACGAGTTCATCGACTCCGTGGCGAGCCGTACCGGGGCGTCAGCGGAGCAGGCGGCCGCCATCGCGCGGGCCACACTGACCACCCTGGCCGAGCGGATCGACGGCGGCCAGGCCCGCGACCTCGCCGACCAACTGCCCGAAGGGCTGCGTGCGTACACGTTCGCCCCACACGAGGACGCCGAGCGCTTCGGGCTCGACGTGTTCGTGCAGCGGGTCGGCGGACGGGCCGACGTCGACCCGGAACTGGCCGAGGCGGGCATCCGCGCGGTGCTCGACACCATCCGCACGACCGCCACGCCCGGCGAGTACGACGACGTCATCGCGCACCTGCCGGCCGAACTGTGGCAGGTGGTCAACCCGGCCCCACCGTACGACGGGTGAGCCGGGCCCGCCCCGCCCGCTAGGCGTCGGTCACGGCCGGTTCCAGGTAGACCGGCAGGTGGTCACCGGCCTGGGCGACGAACATGGCGACTTCGTACGCCATGTCACCGACCTCGGCCTCGCCGTCGATACCGACCGTGAGGATCGCCCCGTTGCCGGTGGTGGCGTGGAACAGGAACGCCCGCGACATGTGTACGACCACCTGGTGCAGTTCGCCCTCGCCGCACACCTGGGCGGCGGCCGTGCCCAACGCCTGAAGCCCGCAGACCATGCTGGACAGTTGCTCCGCCAGTTCGTCGTCGATGCCCCGGGACGCGCCCAGCATGATGCCGTCCGGCGAGAGCACCACCGCGAACTGGGCACCCGGCACCCGGTTCACCAGGCTGTCCAGTGCACGGCCCAGGTTGTCGGCGATCAGGGCAGAGGGCATAGGGCTGTCCTTCCTTACGGCGAACCGGTCACTACCGGTGGTCAGGGCGCTCATCTCTCGGCCAGGAGCGGCCCGGTCGTGGCGGGCAGACCTCACGGCAGGCGGACCCCGGGGGTTCCCCGCAGGCTCCTACGTTCGTACCAGAGATCACTCCGGCGTTCCGAGCCGCACCGTCAGCCGACCCTGGCCTCCGGTCCTCCTAACGTACGATGGCCGGACCGTACCGGATCAGCCGGGTCGGATACCGGAATCCACCCGGCGTGCCGTCGCCGCCGTCTCCGCGTCGACCGGTTCGCCGCATCCGCGCCGCCGCCTCAGGCCGGCGCCGCCAGGCTGTGCAGCCCGGTCAGGCCGGGCACGGCGAGCCGGCCGAGTTCTTCGCCGCCGGCCGGGTCGTGCCAGCTCACCCCGCCGGCCCGGGCCACGTACAGCCGGCCACCGTCCGGGCTGAGCAGCAGACCGGTGACCGGATCAGCGACCGGACGCGCGATGCCACCGCCGAGGCCGGCGAGGTCGGAGACCCAGACGGAGTTGCCGGCGGCGACGAACAGCCGTCCACCGCCGGCCGCCGCGTACGCCGCTCCGGTGCCGCTGGCCAGCTTCGCCGTCTCGCGTACGGTCAACTCCTCGGTGGAGATGTCCGCGACGATGCCGGAGGTGACGTCGACCACCAGCAGGCGGCTACCGTCCGGCGTGAGCGCCATCGCGTGCCCGACGGGCTGGCCCTCCCCGAACGGGTGCGGCAGGTCCACGCAGTACGCCCACCGCTCCTGAAGGTGCAGGGTGTGCACGAAGGCGTGCACGTCGCTGCCCGGCCGTCCACTGATCCGGTCCCGGGTGTGCTGGTGGTCGGGCTGGTGGGTGTAGAGCGTGTAGAGCACCCGGCGGTTCGGGGCGAGCACCGCCTGCCGCCCGTCGCCGCGCATCTCCTCCTCCGCACCGGTCGGGATCGCCTGCTTGAGCCGGGTGTAGAGCGGGCCCGGCACGCCGCTGTCGAGGTCCACGACCCGGACCCGGTACCGGTCCGGTGCCTGCGCCGGCAGCCACTCCAGCACGAACAGGCCGGTGTGGTCGTGGGTGAACGCCTCCGGCACGAAGTTCCCGGGCAACCGCACCTGTTGCCGCACCCCACCGGCGTCGGCGATCAACACCGGCGTCACCTCGCGCCCGCCGGGGCGTTCCTTGGTGACGTGCACCTCCTCGGTGGTCAACGCCACCCGCGTGCCGTCGGCCGAGACGGTCTGCGGCACCCACCGCCCCGGCAGCCGGACCCGCTCGGAGGTGGTGCCGGTGGCGGCGTCGATCCGCCAGAAGGCGGTGTCGGCCCCGTCCGGCACGGTGGCGTGGATGATCCTTCCATCGGCGGTGGCGACGGCCTGCGGGATCACCTGCCGCTCAGCGCCACGCAACACGCCGAGCCCGCCGTCGAGGTCGACCAGGAGCGGGTCCGGCAACAGCCCCGCCGAGGTCGCCGCCGCCCGGTTCCCGGCCGGATCGCAACCGGCCAGCGCCGCGACACCCACGCCCCCGAGGGCCGCCAGCAGGGTACGGCGCGAAATCATCGTCTTCGCCATCATGCCCGGATGACACCGTCGGCCGAGGCTTGGTTCCGTCGCGGAAACATGGAACCCGCCCGGCCCGGCCGGTGTCAGTAGGGTGATTCCACCGGAGGTACCACTGGACGACGCGGAGTTCGTCACCCGAGCGCAGGCGGGCGACCTGGAGGCGTACGAACTCCTCGTCGCCCGGCACACCGCGTCCGCGTACCGGACGGCGGTGCTGCTCGGCGCGGGTTCGGACGCGGAGGACGTCATCCAGGAGGCGTTCGTGAAGGGCTACCGGAAGCTGTCCCGCTATCGCGGTGACTCGTCGTTCCGGTCCTGGCTGCTGGCGATCGTCGCGAACGAGACCCGTAACCTGCACCGCTCCCGGGACCGCCGCACCGGCCTGGTGCTGCGGGCCGCCCGGGTGGCACCCGGCTCGGAGGCCGCCGAGGACGGGGCGGTCGGTGCCGTACTCGCCGAGGAACGGCGCACCGCCCTGGTCCGGGCGCTGCGGCAGCTACCCGAGAAGGACCGCGAGGTGATCGTCTGCCGCTACTTCCTCGACCTGACCGAGGACGAGACAGTCGCCATGCTCGGCTGGGCCCGGGGCACGGTGAAGTCGCGTACCTCCCGCGCCCTGACGAAGCTGCGCGGCCTGCTCGATGTCGGGGAGCTGAGCCGTGGCTGACCTGGAACGGGAGCTGCGGGAGCTGTCCGCGTGGCTGGAAACCCCCGACCCCCCGGACGTCACCGCCCAGGTCCGCGCCCGGCTGACCGCCACGTCCGACGCACCCGTCGCCGCGCCGCGCCTGCGGGCCGGCGGAGGTCGGCGGCGATGGCGGTACGCGCTCGCTGCGGCGCTCGCCGCGCTGCTGGTCGCGGTGCTGCCACCCGGCCGGGCCGCACTCGCCGACGCGGTGACCGGACTGCTGCGCTTCGCCGGGATCACCATCAGCACCGCACCGGACCCGGTGTTGCCGACCGGTTCCCCGTCACCGCTGCCGGCGCAGCGCACGGCCGAACTGGAGCAGGCGCAGCGGGCGGTCCGCTTCCCGATCCGGGTGCCGGCGACGCTGGGGCCGCCCGAGCGGGTGTTGGTCGCCGATCCGGACGGTACGGGCGCACACCGGGTGGCGACGCTGCTCTACCGCGACGGTGCGGTGCGGCTGGACGCCTTCGACGGACGGCTGGATCCGGTCTTCTCCAAGCAGGCCGGTGGGGCCGGGGCGGAGTGGACGCAGGTCGACGGTGCGCAGGCGGTGTGGATTCGCGGCCCGCACCCGGTGACGTACGTGGACCGGTCCGGCGCGGTGCGGGCGGCGAGCGCGCGGTTGGCGGCGGCGACGTTGATCTGGGAGCAGGACGGGGTCACCTACCGCCTCGAAGGCGAGTTCACGACGGCCGAGGCGGTCGGGATAGCGAACTCACTGGATTGACCACGGGATCTCCTGGTCGATCCGGGCCGCGCCAGCGAGGTGGTGCACGCCGACCACGGCCTCGGCCGGCAGGGCCGCGTAGAGGTGCGGGAACCGCTCGCCGTTCGAGGCGTCCTCCCACCGCACCGCGTCGCCGAGCCGCGTCGCGTCGAGCGCGACGACCACCAGTCGCGGCTGGTCGCCGAAGAAGCGGGCCGCCGTGGCGGGCAGTTGTGCCCGTGACGAGCAGTGGATGAAGCCACTGTCCCGGTCGAGCGGTGAGCCGTCGAACCTGCCGACCGCCTGGAGCTCTGCCCACTCGCTGGGCAGCAGGATCTTGTAGACCAGCACGCCGCCATAGTGCCAGAGCCTCGGACGCCCAGCGCCGATCAGCGGGCCGTCGGGCGTACCGATCGCAGCTGCTTCCGCCTCGCGCTCGGGCCGGCCCACCGACGCCGCGGATCATCCGCTGGCGAGCCTCAGGGCTGCGGCGGGGCCGAGGGCCGCTCGATCAGCACGTCGACCGGGCCGACCCGCAACACACCGTCGGTCAGTGGGGTGCAGCGCACGCCGCCCCGACCGCGCAGTCCCCGCCAGGCGCCGGGGCCGATGGTGACGTCCATCCAGGCGCACGGGTGCGCCGGGCGATTCACCCGCAGCCGCACCGGGCCCGGCCCGGAGTCCAGCACCAGCACCGCCCCGACCAGGTCGTCGACGGCGATGCCACTGGTCAGGATGTTGCGGCGGACCTGGGCCAGGCCGACACCCGGCGGCAGCGACTCGGCCGCGATCACCGTCACGCTCGCCTCGCGGTGCGCCGGCTTGCCGAAGTAGCGGTCACCCACGATGCCCAGCTCCGCCCGGAGCTGGATCTGCTCGACCAGTTCCCCGGCCGGGGCGGGCGCCGGACCGTCGGCGGGCCGGCCCACGAACCGGTGCGCGGGCGAGGCCAGCAGTTGGACGATTCCCGGCATGGTCGAACTGTACGACGCACCGCCCGCTGAGCGTTGCTCGCCGACCCCGGCACACCCGAACCGGAGTGGGTGCTGATCCTGCTGACCTCGCTGGCCATCGGGTACGACGAGAGCCTGCTGCCCGACGGGGTGCCCGTTCGACAACTTCACCGCCACGGGTTGCCGGGTGAGCGGGCCGAGTTGGTCGACTACCTCGCCGCCCGCCCGGCTCCGGCAGGGGGCTGACGTGGGCGCACTGGCACGCCTGGGCTAGACAGGTAGCCGTACCGGAACCCCTCGGACGGTGGGAGCGCATGTCACCATCCCTGCTGATCTGGTTGGTCGGCGGCGTGTTGCTGCTGGCCGCCGGCTTCGTGACCACCCTGCTGCCCCGCCTGCGCGCCCGCACCCGGGAGACCCGGGTGGCCTGGTCGACCGCGCGGGCGGCGATCGACAGCGCCACGGTCAGCCGGGACGCCACGGCGGTGCGGGTGCCCGAGGCCGAACGGCTGCTGGCCCGCGCCGAGCTGCTCGCCGCCGAACGCGGCGGTACGGCGGCGGCGCGGGCGGCGACCGCGCACGCGCGCAGCGCCGACGAGCTGTGGCGGGCGCGGCCGTGACGGGTGGATTCCTCTCCCGCCACCTCACCCTGTTGCGCTGGGTGCTGCTCGGCGTCGCCACGGTCGTCCTGGTGGTGTTCCTGCTGGCCCAGCGGCAGAGCATCGACGTCAGCTACGGCCAGTCGCCGGCGCCGTCGGTACGCATCGAGGAGGGCTCGGCCGGCGAGTTGGGCGAGGGCACCGTGCCCTCGACCGAGGAGATGAGCGCGCTGGTGGCCGCCGATGCGGTGGTGCGGCTGCCGGGCGCCGTGGCGTACTGGGACGAGCAGCGGGTGCGGGAGGCGATCGGCGACGCCGACATCCGGATCCTGGTCGCGCCGCCCGGCCTGGACGAGGCCGAACGCAAGCGGGTACGCGACGTCGAGAACGCCGCCGTACGGGTGATCGGCACGCAGGTCGGCGGCGGGGGGTTGCTGGCCGCACCGGACACCCTGGCCGGCTGGCGGGCCCAGTTCGCCACCGGCGACGTGACCGGCCCGTTGACCACCATGATCGCCAAACTGCGGGACGCACCGGCGCCGCCCGAGCGCGACGACCTGCGGTGGCGTGAACCGTCCGATGGGGAGTTGGCCGGGGTCCTGGCCGACCTGCGTGCCGGCGGGTCACACGTCGCCCCCGGTGCCACGCTCGACGGGGTGCCCGAGGAGGCCGCCCGGGCGGCCTTCCCCGACGGGGCCTGGTACGTCGCCCTGCCCGCACAGCCGCACGGCGAGCCGCTGCCGGCGTACGGTCCGGCGTTGAACCGGCTCGCACCGGACCGTCCGGTGGTGGTGATGTACGGCGGGTGGATCGAGTACCACGGCCCGGCGGCGGCCGATTTCGCGGACCTGGCCGGGGCGAGTTTCTACGCGCAGTTCGGTGACCGGCTCAGCCGGTTCGACTACCCGCAGCGCAACGTGCTCGGCGCGTACCTGGGCAAGGTCACCGACATCCGGTACGCGGGCCTGTTCGACCGGCCGCTGCCGTACCGGCCGCTGGATCCGCTGCGGGTGGCGCTGCCGGCGCTGCCCTGGATCTTCACCGGCTGCGTGGCCGGGTTCCTGGTGTTGTCGGCCCGCTCGCTGCGCCGCTCCGGGGTTCTCGGTGCTGCGGGCGAGCCACGGCTGGGTGCCGGGGCGGCCCGGCTGGCCGGGCTCACCGCGCTCGCCGTCGAGGTGTCGTTGCTGACCGACGCCCGCAGCAATCCCGCCCTGACCCGGGGCATCGGCAAGCTCCAGGCCGCCCGTGCGGCGGTGGACGAGGGCCTGCCCGCGCGGCACGTGTGGCAGTTGCTCGACGACGCGACGGCCGAGTTGGACGAGGCCGCCTCGGTGGTGGGCATCCCCAGCTACCGACCGGCCAACTACCTCCAGGGCAGGTTGTCGTGATGTCCACGCTGCGTCGTCTGCTCGCCGACCTGATCGGCACCACCTTCGTGGGCGCCGTGCTGGCCTGCCTGGTGCTGGCCGGATGGGCGTTGTGGTCCGGCGGGATCCTCGACGGTCCGATCGCCCGTGAGGTGCGCGCGTCGTCGGTGTACGTCGCACCCGGGATCGACCTGGACCGGCCCGCCGCCGAGCGGATCATCGGCAACCGTCGGCTGGTCGTCCTGCTGATGGCGTCCGGCGACGACCTGCGGGCCGCGTGCGCGCAGACCACGCGGGCCGCGTCGGGCACCCTCGTGCTGGCCGTCAGCCGGGCCGGGCCGGAGTGGGACACCTACGGCTGTTCCCGCTTTCCGCAACGGGACAACCGGGACCTGGGCCGGGCGATGGTGATGGAGACGACGATCAGCCGGGGCATCGACGCCTTCGTCGACCAGCCGCTGGAGGCGCTGAAGGTGGTCACCCTCAACTACGACCTGTTGGTGCGGGCCGGCACCGTGCCCGACGGGGCCCGTACGGTCAGCCCGTCGCTGCCCCGGTACCTGCTGGCCGGTGCGGCCGTCGGCGGTGTGGTCACCGGCGCGACGGTGCTCTGGCTGATCGGGCGCCGGGCCGGTCGGCTGGCCGACGCCCGGCAGGCCCGCCGCGCCGGGTACGCCGACGGCCGGGCCGCACTCACCGCCGCCACCGCCGCGCTCGCCCAACAGATCGTCGACCTGGACCAGCGGTTCGGGGGCCGGTCCGGTGCCGACGCCCGTCCGGCCTACCTGCGGCTGGCCAGCGACTACACGCAGCTGCTCGACGAGGTCACGGCGGTGCCGGCGACCGACGAGACCGCCGTACGCCGGCTGCGCGGGCAGGTCGACACGCTCAGCCGACGGGCGTCACGGCTCGCCGACGAACCGACCGCTCGGGATCGGCGGCTCGGCCGGGACCGGCGGCGAGGCGGCAGTCGCAGCCGAAGGTGAGGCCCGACCCACCACACCCGGCGGCCGACCCACGCCACCGCTGTAACACCTACCGCCGGGCAGGTGACACCAATCTGTAACATCAGCCGGCTTATATGTTTTTCGACATCTATATAGCCTCCCCTCAGCGCCATCGATCATCCACATCGGATGATCCACCCCCGAGGAGGCTTCGTGTCACAAGCACGCCCACCGCGCCTGCGCCGCGTCGCGGTCGCCGCCGGCATCACCGCGACCACCGTCGTCGCCGCCCTGCTCACCCTGCCGCAGCCGGCGATGGCCGCGGGCGGCCCCTACCGGGCCGCCGCCCTGCCGATCACCACGCCGCAGGCCGCCAGCGACGTCACCGTCATCCCCGGGGCGTACGTCGTCACCATGAAGCCAGGCACCGACGCGAGCGCACCGAACCGGGCGCTGCGTACCACCCCCACCGCCTACTTCAGTCGCGCGGTGAACGGATTCGCGGCCCGGCTCACCGCCGCGCAGGTCGCCGAACTGTCGCACAACGCCAACGTGCTGAGCATCGAACGCGACGTGATCCAGTACGACGTGATCGACGCGACCCAGAGCAACCCGCCCTCCTGGGGCCTGGACCGGATCGACCAGACGAACCTGCCCCTGTCGCGCAGCTACACCTACAACTCGACGGGCAGCGGGGTGCACGCCTACGTCATCGACAGCGGCATCCAGGCCAACCATCCGGACTTCGGCGGCCGGGCCACGTTCGCGTACAACTCGATCGACAGCAACAACACCGACTGCAACGGCCACGGCACGCACGTGGCCGGCACCATCGGCGGCACCAGCCACGGGGTGGCCAAGAACGTCCGACTGTACGGCGTGAAGTGGCTGAACTGCTCCGGTGGCGGCACCCTCTCCGCCGCCGTCGGCGCGGTCGACTGGGTGACCCGCAACGCGAGCAAGCCCGCCGTGGCCAACGCCTCCTGGAACTACACCTACAGCTCCACCCTGGCCACCGCGCTGACCAACATGATGAACAGCGGCGTCTTCCTGGCCGCCTCCGCCGGCAACACCGGCGGCAACTCCTGCGACCGGCTGCCGCGCAACCTCACCGCGGCACTCGTGGTCGCCGCCACCACCAACACCGACGCCCGCGCCAGCTACTCCTCCATCGGCACGTGCGTCGACATCTACGCCCCCGGCTCGGCCATCGTCTCCACCTACCCCACCTCCACCACCGCCAGCCTGAACGGCACGTCGATGGCCACCCCGCACGCGGCCGGGGTCGCCGCGCTCTACAAGGCGACGTACGGCGACGCCAGCCAGGCCACCGTGCACAACTGGATCGTGAACAACGCCACCACCGGTGTGGTCGGCGGCAGCCTCTCCGGCACCCCGAACAGGCTGCTCAACAAGCAGAACCTCTAGGCACGAGCAGCGACGCTGTCCACGGGCACCCCGCCCCGTGGACAGCGTCGTACGCCGCCAACGCTGTTGGCGTCATCAATTCCTGCTGGCGTCATCGAGTACTGCTGCGCCATCCCCCCTCACGACCGCCTCCCTTCCTAGCGCGACACCTGGATCTGCGCGGCTCCCGCCGCGGGATGCGTGGATGTTGGTACGAAAGTGCCCCTGCGAGGGCCCTTTCGCACCAAGATCTACAGGGATGCTCGGATAGAGTTCGCTGGATGGGGAGCCAAGGGACGGTGGTGGGGGCGTTTCGGGAGGCGCGTGGGTTCGACAGTTCGCCGTTGTACCGCCACCTGCTTGCCGTGGTGGCGGACGAGCCGGCGCTGGTCGAACTGGCGGCGCGGACTCGGCCGGGCCAGCAGCCGACGTTCGCGCTCTTCGGTGCCGTCCACTATCTGCTGCTCGCCGGTACGACCGATCCACTCGCCGAGTACTACCCCTCGGTGGTCGGCGACCGCGCCCGACCGGTCGACGAGCACACCGGACGGGCCTTCGCCCGGTTCTGCGCCGCGTACGCCGACCAGATCGCGGCGATCCTGGCCACCCGGCTGGTGCAGACCAACCACGTACAGCGTTGCCTGGTGACCCGGCTCGGGTTGGCGCTGCTGCGCGGCGCGACGCGGGCACCGGTCTGCGTCATCGAGGTGGGCTGCAGCGCCGGCCTGAACCTGCGGGCCGACCGATACGCCTTCACCGTGGGCGGCACCACCTTCGGCGCGGCCGACTCCGGGGTGCACATCCGCGCCGACGTGCCGGACGCCCACCTGCTGCCCGACCTCGCCCGGTTGCCGGTCATCGCCGACGTCGTGGGCGTCGACCTCGATCCGCCCGACCTCACCGACGCCGACGACCGGGCCTGGCTACGTGCGCTGGTGTGGCCGGAGAACGCGCACCAGGCGGCGCTGTTGGAGGCGGCGATGCGGGTGGTGGCCGACGATCCGCCACGGGTACTGCGCGGCGACATCGTCGACCTCGGCGCCGATGTCGCGGCGAGCCTCCCACCCGGACTGCCGCGCCTGGTCGTACACACCGCGACCCGCATCCATGTGCCCGTCGAACAGCGGCCGGGCTTCGACGCGGCGATCGCCGCGTTCGCGGCGGACGGGCCGATGCTGCATCTCGCGCTGGAGGACGATCAGCGCGTCGCGCCCTCCGGCCGGCCCGGCATCGGGCTGACCGCCACCGACGCCACCGGTAGCCGGACCATCGCCGTCGCCGACGGTCACCTGGCCTGGCTGGAGCCCCTACCCGAATTGGGCGCCCGCGCCGCACCCGGCGGGCACGACCGCCGCCGAGCCGCCTTCCCCGGCTGATCCCCGGTCACCAGCGAGCACCACGGCCAGGCCGGCCCAAAGGCGGGGAACAGCACGGGCTGACCCACAGCGACGTGCCCCGGTCGGCCCACAGCGGAAAACAGCACGGCGCCGACCCACAGCCGCCTGCCCACAGCAACGGCCAATCAGCGGCACGCCCGCCGGACCCACAGCGACGCCCAGCACAGCACCGCCCACAGCGGCCTGCCCACCGGACCCACAGCGACGTCCAGGCCGGCCGGGTGCCGGCCGGCCTGGACGTCGAGGTTGGATCAGGCCAGGTCGAACCGGTCCAGTTCCATCACCTTGACCCACGCGGCGACGAAGTCGTGCACGAACTTCTCCCGCGCGTCGTCGCTGGCGTAGACCTCGGCCAGGGCGCGCAGCTCGGAGTTCGAGCCGAAGACCAGGTCCGCGCGGCTGCCGGTCCACCGGACCTCACCGGTGGCGAGGTCACGACCCTCGAAGGTGTTCGCGTCCTCGGAGGTCGCCTTCCACGCCGTACCCAGGTCGAGCAGGTTGACGAAGAAGTCGTTGGTGAGCACCCCGGGGGTCGCGGTCAACACACCGAGCTGCGACTGCTCGTGGTTCGCGCCGAGAACCCGCAGACCGCCGACCAGGACCGTCATCTCGGGCGCGCTGAGGGTCAGCAGGTTCGCCTTGTCGAGCAGGAGGAACTCGGCCGGCAGCCGGTTGCCCTTGCCGAGGTAGTTGCGGAACCCGTCGGCGGTGGGCTCCATCGCGGCGAAGGACTCCACGTCGGTCTGTTCCTGCGACGCGTCGGTACGGCCGGCGGTGAACGGCACCTCGACGTCGACGCCGGCAGCACGGGCGGCCTGCTCGACGCCGACCGAGCCGGCGAGCACGATCAGGTCGGCCAGCGAGACCTGCTTGCCGCCGGTCTGGGCGGCGTTGAACGACGCCTGGATGCCTTCCAGGGTGTGCAGCACCCGGGCCAGTTCGTCCGGGTTGTTGACCTCCCAGCCGTTCTGCGGTTCGAGGCGGATCCGAGCGCCGTTGGCGCCGCCCCGCTTGTCGCTGCCCCGGAACGTCGACGCCGACGCCCAGGCGGTGGCGACCAGCTGGGCCACGGACAGCCCGGAGTCGAGGATCCGGCCCTTGAGGGCGGCGATGTCCTCGGCGTCGACCAGTTCGTGCGTCACCGCCGGGAGCGGGTCCTGCCAGATCAGCGTCTCGGCGGGGACCTCCGGGCCGAGGTAGCGCTGGATCGGCCCCATGTCGCGGTGGGTCAGCTTGAACCAGGCCCGGGCGAAGGCGTCGGCGAACTCGGCCGGGTTCGCCAGGAACCGCCGGGAGATCTGCTCGTAGACCGGGTCGACCCGCAGCGACAGGTCGGTGGTGAGCATCGTCGGGGCGTGGCTGCGCGTCGGGTCGTGGGCGTCGGGGACCGTGCCGGCGCCGGCGCCGTCCTTCGGCTTCCACTGGATCGCTCCGGCAGGGCTGCGGGTCTGCTCCCACTCGTAGCCGAAGAGGATCTCGAAGAAGCTGTTGTCCCAGGCGACCGGGGTGTTCGTCCAGGCACCTTCGAGGCCGCTGGTGATGGTGTCGCCGCCGCTGCCGGTGCCGAACGTGTTCCGCCAGCCCAGTCCCTGCTCCTCCAGCGAGGCGCCCTCGGGCTCGGGGCCGACGTACTTGTTCGGGTCGGCCGCGCCGTGGGTCTTGCCGAAGGTGTGCCCACCGGCGATCAGGGCGACGGTCTCCTCGTCGTTCATCGCCATCCGGCGGAACGTCTCACGGATGTCGCGGGCGGCCGCGAGCGGGTCGCCGCTGCCGTGCGGGCCCTCGGGGTTGACGTAGATGAGGCCCATCTGGACCGCGGCGAGCGGGTTCTCCAGCTCCCGGTCACCGGTGTAGCGCTCGTCACCGAGCCAGGTCGACTCGGGGCCCCAGTAGACGTCCTCGTCGGGCTCCCAGACGTCCGCCCGGCCACCGGCGAAGCCGAAGGTCTCGAAGCCCATCGACTCCAGCGCCACGTTGCCGGCGAGGATCATCAGGTCGGCCCAGGAGAGGTTCTTGCCGTACTTCTTCTTGACCGGCCACAGCAGGCGACGGGCCTTGTCCAGGTTGGCGTTGTCCGGCCAGCTGTTCAGCGGGGCGAAGCGCTGCTGGCCGGCGCCGGCGCCACCACGGCCGTCACTGATGCGGTAGGTGCCCGCGCTGTGCCACGCCATCCGGATGATGAACGGGCCGTAGTGACCGTAGTCGGCCGGCCACCAGTCCTGCGAGGTGGTCAGCACCTCGGCGATGTCCCGCTTCACGGCCGGCAGGTCCAGGCTCTTGAACGCCTCGGCGTAGTCGAACTCGGCGCCGAGCGGGTTGGCCACGGCCGGGTTCTTGGCGAGGATCTTCACGTTCAGTCGGTTGGGCCACCACTCGCGGTTTCCCCCGCCCTGGGTGGGGTGCGGGGCACGCGCGGACGTGACCGGGCAGCGACCCTCGCTCTCCTCCGATTGCATGTCTCCTACGACTGCGTCGTGCTTCTCAGCCACGGGGATCCTTCCAGGATTGCGGGAAAGGGCGGTTCAGGAACTGTGGACGGTGGAACAGCCAGGGCACAGGCCCCAGTAGATGACCTCGGCCTCGTCGAGCGTGAAGCGGTTGTCGTCGGACGCGGTGAGGCAGGGTGCCGCACCGACGGCGCAGTCCACGTCGGCGATCAGGCCACACGACCGGCACACGGCGTGGTGATGGTTGTCACCGACCCGCGACTCGTAGCGGGCCACCGAGCCGGGGGGCTCGATGCGCCGCAGCAGGGCCGCGGCCGTCAGCGCCCGGAGTACGTCGTACACCGCCTGGCGGGACACTCCGGGCAGTTCCCGACGGACCGCCGTGATGATCGAGTCGGTGTCGGCGTGTGGCTGCGCGTACACCGCGTTCAGCACCGCCACCCGGGGACGGGTCACGCGCAGCGCCGCAGTACGCAGCAGCTGTTCGAGGTCCACGGGCGTAGGCACGCCGTGCAGTCTTGCCGCTTTTCTGGAATGAGTCAAGAAGAAATGTCGGCCAGCAGGGTGATCGACGGTCGGTACCCCCCGGAACCGACCGTCGATCAGGTCACTGTGACCGCCGGATCACCTGATCTCGATCACCGCCGGGCAGGAGAAGGGCAGCGACACCTCGATCGCCCCGCGACCGCCGTCCTCGGCCTCCAGCCCGGCCAGCCCGATCACGCCGGCCGACCCGTCCCGTACCTCGGCGGTGCCGGTGAACGCGTCGCCGGGGACGAGTTGACGCAGCCCGGCCGGTCGCCGCCGTGGATCGGCGTACGCCGCGGACATGGCACCGAGGAACCGGCTGTCGTGCCGCAGCAGGGTCAGCGTCGACGCCGAGGCATCGTCGGCCACCGCGTACCGGTCGGCGTCCCGGGTCAACGCGATCTGTCCCTGCCCACCCACCTTGCCGTCGGTGTCGAAGTAGAAGCTGACGGTCAGCGTGCCGTCGGACTTCGACCGGTAGCAGCGGGTGGTCGCCACCCAGCCCGGCGACCTGCCGGGCAGTCCGGCCCCGGCCACGGTGATCTCCCCCGTTGCCGTCTCGCTGACCGTCGCCGTGCAGGCGGAACCGCCCGTCAAGCCGGCGAACACCAGCCGGTCGCCCCGGCTCAGCAGGTCACCCGGAATCCCGCCGAAGCCGGCGAGCAGCGCGACCTCCCGCTCCCCCAGCTTGCCGAAGGACAGCCGGTCGACCGTACGCCACTGGCCAGCGGCCAGCATCGCGGACAGCTCCGGACAGGAGCGCCCGCTGGCCAGCGTGACCTGACTCGCCGACGCGGACACCGGCACCACGTCCCCGGTGACGTACAGGCCCGGAAAGGCGTCCGGCCCGACGGCGGCGCCCGGCGGGACGGCGGCGGCGCCCGGCGGGACCGGGCCTTCGGCCGGTGGGCCGGTGCCACCGGTGCAGGCGGCCAGGGCGAGCAGCGCGACCAGGCCGGTCGCCGTCACCGCCCGCCGGCACGACTCACGTCTCGTCATGGAAGTACCTCACCTTGGGGCAGCGCGGGTCGGCGGTGACCCGCACGACGGGCCAGGAGAGCTTGCTGAACGGGTAGGTGTCTCCGGCGAGCAGGATCTCGACGTCGCCGACCGGCCGGCCGATCCGGTAGTCGGCGAGCACCACCGCCCGGGTGTTGAGGAACGGGTAGAAGCGCAGGACGCCGTCGAGGAACTGGCTGCCACCCTCGCCCTTCATGATGAAGAACGGATGTGGCCCGGGATGGTCGGGCAGCGGCAGGACGCTGATCTGGTTCTTCTTGCCGGAGAAGTCCTTCGGCACCCGTACCCCGGCCGCCGCGCCGGCCATCTGCAACAGTTGGCCGCTCCGCGCGCCGTCGTAGCCGGCGGTGCCCTTGAACGGCCCACCGACGCCGGCACAGCTGACCAGGTCGACGTAGACCCTGGGCAGCTTCGCCAGGATCAGGTCGACCTCGTTCTCGCCCTGGGCCAGCACGATGTCCACACCGTGGTAGGTCACCTCAAGGGTGATGCTCTGCTCCGGCAGACCCACCTTGACCAGCACGTCACGCAGCAGGTCGAAGTTCTTTCCCACACCGAACCCGACCGGGTTGCTGAGCAGGCCGTACGCGTCACCGAGCTCGAACGGAAGGCTCTCCCGGTCCAGCGAGGCGAGGTAGGTGGCGTACCCGGTCAGCTTCTCCCCCTCGCCGTCCGGATCCTCCACCGGCGGCTTGACCTCCAGGGTGGCCGTGCCGTCGCTGCCGGTCTTCACCCCACGGGTCGCCTTCCTGCTGTCCGCCGACACCGCCCGCAGCAACTGCATGCCGCCCTTCTGGATGGTGTGGGCCTGCGGTTGGACGCTGTTCCAGCGGATGGTGAAGTCCTTCAACGGGCCGGCCGGTGGGATGGTGACCCCGGCCAGCGAGTAGCACTCCAACAGGTCCTTGTCGGCTTCGAGGTCGAAGCTCGCCTTGGCGGTCATTGTGATGTGCTCGGCCCGGCTACCCGCGGTGTGCTTGAAGTGGGTGCTGGTCTTGTCGGCGGTCAGCGACAGCCGGGCACCCAACAACAGCAGGATCGCGCTCGCCGCCGCGCTCGACTTGCCCCACACCTCGTCCGCCCGGCCGATCCGGTCCTGGGTCTCCTTGGGGAAAAGCTTGACGAGCCCGTCCTTGAGGTAGCCCTTCGACGAGTCGATGATCCCCTTGGCCACCGGGTCCTGGGGCGGCTTGGTCCGGCGGGTGATGGCCTGGCACGGCCCGTCGTCGGACCCGGCGTACGCGACACCGCCGCCGAGCAGCCGGTCGACCAGGCCCGGCCGGGCGGCGGCCTGCGCCCGCTCCTCCGGTAGCACCTCGGCCAGCCGGCTGGTCGCGTGCCCGAGCAGCAGGATCGTCTGCAACGGGTCGAGGTGGGTCGTCGTCGGATCGGCACCGGAAAACAGCACCTGGTCGCGGTGGGCCGACAGGGCCCGTACCCCGGCCGCCGCGGAGACGAAGATCGGGTGGTCGTCGGGCTCCTTGGCCCATCCGGCGACGGCCGTGGTCAGCTGGGCGAACGTCAGCTTCTTCGGGGTCAGCCCGACCGCCTGGAGCAGGCTGCCGAGTTGGTCCACGGTGTACCGGTCCTGCGCCCGGGTCGCGGTGGCCAGCAACGGGATCAGCTCGGCGTAGACCGGCGCGTCGTAGAGCGTCACCTGGTCGGGCAGGGCCACCACCGGTCCCTTCGCGGACACGATCGGGTGCCCGGAGCGGCGCAGCAGTTCGGCGGTGGCGGCGGCGGACCGCCCCGGGTCCTCGGCGTGGATCACGCCGACGAGTCGTTCGGCCGCCTCGACCGGGTCGGCCGGGAGCGTACCGGCGACCGACTCGATGGCCGCCCGGTCGACCGATCCGGTCGGCGTCGGGTCGTCGCGATCGGAGGTACAGGCGGTGCCGACGACCGCGACGCAGAGCAGCACCGCCACCGGTCGTCGCCATCGGACCCGTCCTCGTGGCGGGTCGACACCCCGGTCCGGGTGGCAGGGTCGGGTCATCGCTGTCGTTCCCTTCGCCGCAGTGGCCGGGGCGACACCGGGTCGGTGTCGCCCCGGAGCAGTAGAGCCGGCAGCCGGTCCCGGTCACCAGGGACGCCCGTCCCGCCGGGCCGGGATCCTCCACCCACCACCGGCAGCCAGCACCGCGCCCGGTCCGGCCGGCTCGGCGGGCCGCCGCCGACCACGAAGCCGGCCGACGGCGGGGACGGCTGTCCCGGCCCAGATCCCGACCGGTCGGGACCGGGTGACCCGGGTGCTCCGGGTCGGCCGGGCGGCAGGGTCGGTCCCGAACCGTTCACCGACCGAGGAGGTAAACCACCATGTACCCCGCCACGATGCCGGCCGGCCCGACCGGGAGTGCGCCGACGGAGTCCGTACGGCCGAGACGGGCCTGGGCGCTCGCCGGCACGGTCGGCGGGCTGGTCGGTCTGGTCGGCATCTTCGCCACGGCCACGCTGACCGCGCCCGCCGAGCAGTTCCGCGCCGACAACGCCGGCTACGTCGCCGCCCTGGCCGACCGCACCGGCCACGTCTGGGCACACCAGGTGGTGACCGTGGTCGTCATCGTCTGCCTGGCGGTCTTCGCGGCCGGCCTGCGGCGGTACCTGGCCGCGCAGGAACCGGCCGACAGTCTGGTGCCGACGCTGGCCGCGACCGGCGTCGGGCTGGTGCTGGTCGGGCTGCTCATCGGCGGCGGCATCTCGACGGAACTGTTCTTCGCCCTCGGCGCGGCCGAGCAGTACGACCCCGACGTCATCGCCCCGCAGCTGACCATCGTCGCCACCATGACCTGGCTGTGGGGCGGGATCGGACTCAGCGCCGGTGCGATCGCGGTCGGCGGGCTGCGGCACGGCTCGGTCAGCCGGTGGTTCGCGGTGTTCAGCGTGGTCATCGCCGTGTTGATCGCCGCCACCCAGCTGACGCCGGTGCAGTACATCGCGTTGGTGCCGGCCGGAATCTGGACGATCGTGGCCGGGCTGGCACTGGCGTTCGGTCAGCGTCCGGAGCGCGGGCGGGACTGACCGTGCAACTGCCGGGGCCACGGCGGCCGGCTCGGCGTGACGTTCGAGGTGCCGGGCCGGTCGTCCGATCCGCCGGGCCGGGTGGGGCGTCTAGTGTCGGCGGCGCGATGACCAGCCACCACACGGCCAGCGAACCGGCCGACGTAGCGACGCACCCGGGCCACCACGTCCGCCTGGCCTGGGTGCGCCGGGCGGCGTGGCCGGTGTGCGTCACCACGCTGCTGCTGACCGTCGGCGCGGTGGGGCTGGCCGTGCTCAACCGCGCCACCGTCAACGACGTCACGCATCTGTTCCTGGTGGTCACCAGCGCGGTCGTCGGCGCCACCATCGCCGCGCGTCGCCCGGACCACCCGATCGGCTGGTTGGCCCTCACCAGTGGTTTCTGCTTCGCCCTACAGGAGGCGTGCGGTCAGTACGCGGCGCACGGCGTGATCGTCGAGCCCGGCTCGCTGCCGCTGGCCGCCGCCCTGGCCTGGCCGCAGAACTGGCTCTGGGTGCCGGGCAACGCGGCGCTGGCGCTGATCCCGGTGTTCTTCCCCGACGGCCGGCCGCCGTCGCCGAGATGGCGGCCGGCGATCTGGGCGGTGCTGGTCACCGGCGCGGCGGCGATGGTCACCGGCGCGCTGCGGCCCGGCGCCAACGAGCAGGTCGCCCCGGTCGGCGCGGTCAATCCACTGGGTGTCGCGGGCTGGCAGCCGGTGGCCGACCTGGCCGCCGGTGCGGCCACGCTGACCAGCGCGCTGGTCTTCGTGGCGGCGGGCGCGGCGCTCGTCTGGCAGGCCCGCCGGGCCCGGGGCGTGCGCCGCCAGCAGGTCAAGTGGCTCGGGTACGCGGTGGCGCTCGCGGTCGCGGTGGTGGCCGCCCGACTGGTGGCCGGGCTGACCGACGGGCGGCCCGGCCTGTTCCCGTACGGCAGCGTGTTCTGGGATCTGGCCGGCGGGATCAGCGGCGCGCTGATCCCGATCGCGATCGGCATCGCCATCCGGCAGCACCGGCTGTTCGACATCGACCTGCTGATCAGTCGGACCGCTGTGTTCGTCGCCCTGTCGACCGCCGTCGGGGGCACCTACGTGCTGGTCGTCGGCCTGCTCGGGGCCGGCTTCGACACCTCGGCCAGCCTGCCGGTGTCGTTCGTCGGTGCGGCGGTGGCCGCGCTGCTCGTCGCACCGCTGCGGCACTGGCTGCAACGGCGGGTCAACCTGCTGGTGTACGGCGAGCGGGACGACCCGTACGCGGTCCTGGCCCGGCTCGGGCAGCGGCTGGAACAGACCCAGGACGCCGCCGCCGTACTCGCCACCAGCACCGCGACCGTACGCGAGGCGCTGCAACTGTCGTACGTGGAGATCGCGACCGTGGACGGCCGGTCGTACCGGCTCGGTGTCCCACCCGCCGAGCCGGTACGGCTGCCGCTGGCGGCCGGCGAACCGGTCGGTCACCTGCTGCTCGGCCCACGGGCCGGGGAGCACACCCTCGGCGCCCGGGAACTGCGGCTCCTGCGCGACCTGGCCCGGCACATCGGCGTCGCCGTGCAGGCGGTCCGGGCCCTCGACCGGGCCCAGTCCCTCGCCGCCGACCTGCAACGCTCCCGCGAGCAGTTGGTGCTGGCCCGCGAGGAGGAACGCCGCCGGCTGCGCCGGGACCTGCACGACGGCCTCGGGCCGACGCTGGCCGGGCTGACCATGCGCGCCGAGGCGGCCCAGGAACTCGGGCCGGGTGAGTCGACCCGGCGGCTACTGGAGGAGATCGTGGTCGACGCCCGCACCGCCGTGGCCGACGTACGCCGCCTGGTCAACGGCCTGCGACCGCCCGCGCTGGACACCATGGACCTGGCCGCGGCGCTGCGGTCGCACATCGCGGCCGGACCGGCCGACGGGCCACGGGTGCTCGTCGACGCCCCGGCGGCGCTGCCCGCGCTGTCGGCTGCCGCCGAGGTCGCCGCGTACCGGATCGCGGTGGAGGCGCTGAACAACGCCCGCCGGCACGCCCACGCCAGCACCGTCGAGCTGCGGCTGTGGGCCGCCGACGGGCGGTTACACCTTGAGGTACGCGACGACGGGCGGGGCCGCCGGCCGGGCCAGCCCGACGGCGTCGGCATGCACTCGATGCGGGAGCGGGCCGAGGAACTCGGCGGCTCCTGTGTCGTCAGCTCGGCGCCGGACACCGGTACCCGGGTGACCGCGACCCTGCTCACCGGCACGAAGGAATCCGATGGATCAGATCCGCGTACTGCTGGTTGACGACCACGCGCCGTTCCGGGCGGGGCTGCGGGCGTTGCTGGCCACCAGCGCCGACATCGAGGTGTGTGGCGAGGCCGCCAGTGGTGAGGAGGCGCTGGCCGTGCTGGGGCGCCTCCAGCCCGACGTGGTGCTGCTCGACCTGACCATGCCCGGCATGGGCGGCATCGCGGCCACCGAGCGGCTGGTCCGGATGAGCCCGCACGTACGGGTGCTGATCCTGTCCATGGCGGACGACGACGACTCGGTCTTCGCCGCCCTACGGGCCGGGGCGCGCGGCTACGTCCTCAAGGGCGCCCGCCGGCTGGAGATCATCCGCTCGGTACGGGTGGTGGCCGACGGCGAGGCGATCTTCGGGCCCGCCATCGCCACCCGGCTGATGGGCTACTTCGCCGGGCTCGCCCACAACGAGCCGGCGTTTCCCGACCTCACCGCCCGGGAGCGGGAGATCCTCACGTTGATCGCGCAACACCTGACCAATCCGCAGATCGCGGCCCGGCTCGGGTTGAGCACCAAGACCGTCCGCAACCACGTCTCCAACATCTTCGCCAAACTCCAGGTCGCCGACCGGGCGCAGGCGATCAGCATGGCCCGTGAGCAGGGGCTGTGACCCGCCGCTGACGGTGACCGCAGCGGCCCGGGGCGGTCGTGCCCGGTCCCGGTGTGGGCCGATGTGGTCAGAATGTGGCCGCACTGTTGGCGACCCCGGGAACCTCGTCACCACGCGGGACGGCCCCGCTACCAGGACGGAGGATTCCGGTGAATCGAGTACTTTCCCTGACCGGCCGCAGACTGCTCGCCACGGCGGGCGCGCTCGCCATGGCGGTGGCCGGAATGGTTACCCTGTCCGCCTCGCCCGCGTCGGCCCACTCACAGGCGGAGGCGATCGCGGCGGCCTGCGGTTCCGGGTACGGCATCGTCAGCGACGGAACCCGGGCGGTGACCACGCCGTCCGGAACGGTCTACGGCTACGTGCACCTCGCCTACAACAGCAGCAACGGCAACAACTGCGTGGTGACCCGCAAGACCTCGTACCACGGCACGCCCACCCGGACCCGGGCCCAGATCGGGGTGCAGCAGGCCAACGGCAGCATCGTGACCTACGACGACGCCGGCGACTTCTCGCACTACGCGAACGTCATCCGGTTCGCCTCCGGCCGCTGCGTCACCTACTTCGGTTGGATCTGGAGCACGCCGACCGGCGGCAACGGCACCCTCGCCAGCGGCGGCCGGACCACGCTGGGCAACTGCGGGTAGCGGTACCGGCCGGGCCCCTCGGGGCCCGCTCCGGCGGTGCGGGTGTCCAGGGGGCGGACGCCCGCACCGCGCTATGCCGGTTCACCGATCGGGCCTTCGACGAGCCGGCGCAGCAGGGCGAGCCGCTCGTCGTTGAACAGGTCGGCCGCCGCCGTGCGGTCGGCCACCAGCCGCGCCGCCGTGGCGCCGGCCCGGTCACCGAGCCGCTCGTGTACCACCGCCAGCAGCCGCAGGGTCAGCGAAGCCCGCCCGAGGTTGCCCAGTCGCCGCAGCGTCTCCGCGCACCGGCCGACCACATCGGCGGCCTGCCGGTCCAGGCCGAGCCGACACAGGTTGAGCGCCAGATTCCGCTCCATACAGGTGATCAGCGTCTGGTCGCCGAACTCCACCCCGAGGTCGAGCGCGGTGGCGAACTCGGGCACCGCCTCGTCGACCCGGTCAAGGCCGAGCAGCAGGTAGCCGAGTTGGCTGTGCGCGTACGCCCGCAACACCCGTTCACCGATGCCACGCAGCAGGTCGATGCAACGCCGGCAGTCCCGGGCGCCCTCGGCGTACCGGCCGGCGACGGTCAGGATCCCCGCCCGAGCGTTGAGCAGCATGGCCCGGGCCATCGGGTCGTCCAGCCGGTCGATGATCGGCAGCGCGTCGTCGAGCACGGCCAGGGCCGCCCCGGGACGGTCGGGGCGATTCAGGGCGAGCGCGGTGGCGCGCAGCGCCTCGACCTCCCCGGCGCGGTCACCGATCCGCCGGAAGACGGCCACCGCGAGCCTTCCGTACCGCACGCTGGTCTCGTCGCCGGCCCGTCCCTCTGCCCGGTAGAGGCTGGATGCCGCCAGCGAGTGCCCCACCAACTGGGGCATCGACCGTCCGGCCGCCCGGTCGCGGGCGTCTCGGAATCCCCGCCGCGCCACGTCGAGTTCGCCGCGCATCCCCGCCAGCCGCGCGTTCATGAACACCGACCAGGCCAGATGCTCCTGGTCACCGAGGCGCGTGGCGGCCAGCCGGACCGCCCGGTGCACCTGAGCCAGTTCGTCGAGACGCCCCTCGGTCCAGAGGTGGCTGTTGAGCGCGGCGGCAAGGCCGACGGCGAGGTCGAGCCAACCACGGGCAGCCGCGTACCGGCAGGCGGCGACCAGGTTGCTGCGCTCGGTCCGCAGCCAGGTGCGCGGGTCCTTGCGGACCTGGCGCAACAGCACCGCGGGCGGTGTCGTACCGGCGGTGGCCTGCGGCGGTGCCGGGTTGAACGAGGGGTACGGCAGTCGGGCGGTGGCCGCCCGCGCGGCCGTGGCGGCGGCGGCGACCAGTCCCTTCAGGGCCAGGTCGAGATCCGCTGCCGGCTCCTCCAGCACGGCGCGCTCCCGCCCGAAGGTACGCAGCAGGTCGTGCAGCCGGTAGCGCGGCTCGCCCTGGCCGGTGGTCGTGGTGTCGAGCAGATTCGCGCCGACCAGATGTTCCACGGCGGCGTCCGCCCGCACCGCGTCGGTGCCGGCGAGGAGCGCCAGGGCCGCGGCGGGCACCTCCCGGGTGCCGAGCACCGCAAGCCGTCGCAGCAACTGCCGGGCGGTCGGGTCCAGGTCCTGGTAGCTGAGTCGGAGGCTGCCCCGCACCGCGTGGTCGCTGGTGGACAGTTCGTCGAGCCGGCGGCGTTCGTCGGCAAGCCGCTCGGCGAAGTCGGCCAGCGACAGGTCAGGTCGGGCGGCCAGCCGCGCACCGGCGATCCGGAGCGCGAGCGGCAGGTTGGCGCAGTAGTCACGGATCCGCTCGGCCGCCGCCGCATCGGCGGCGACCCGGTCCACCCCGACGATGCGGCGCAGCATCACCAGGCCCTGTTCGTCGGTCAGTGGCTGGACCAGCAGCAGGCCGGCACCGGGTAGATCGGTGATCCGGCGTCGGCTGGTGACCAGCACCGCGCAACCGGCGGTCCCGGGCAGCAACGGCAACAGCTCGTTGCCGGTGGCCGCGTCATCGAGCACCACCAGCAGGCGCCGGTCGGCTGCCAGCGCCCGCCAGGCGGCCGACCGGGTCTCGACGTTGTCGCGGCCGGGACTGGTGGAGCCGCCGATGCCCTGGATGAGGTCGAGCAGCACCTCGCCGGGTGCGCGGGCCTGTCGAGTCGCGCCGGAGAGCCGGATGAACAGCGCCCCGTCGGGATAATCGGCGCGCAGGGCGTGCGCGGCGTGCACCGCCAGCGTGGTCTTGCCGACCCCGGGTGGCCCGGAGACCACCACGATGGGTGGTGCGGGCCGGTCGGTCGGCGTCAGTCTCGTGACGAGATCGCTGAGGGCCTTGTCCTGGCCGGTGAAGTCCGCGGTGGCCAACGGCACCTGGCACACCGGGTCGGCGCCGGCCGGCGGCCGGGCCGTCGTCCGACGGTCGGCGGGCGGCTTGCCCTGGAGTACCGCCCGGTGGATCGCGGTCAGCCGTTGGCCGGGGGCGGTGCCCAGTTCGTCGCGGAGGATTCCGCGTACCTGGTGGAACGTGTCGAGCGCCTCGGCGAACCGTCCATCGCGGGCCAGGGCCTCCATCAGCAGGGCCCACATCGGTTCGCGCAGTGGGTGCTCCTGGACGAGGGCGCGGGCCCGGACGATCGCGGCGCGGTGCCGTCCTCCGCCGACTTCGACGCCGAGCAGCGCCTCCTCGGCGACGAGCCTGAGTTCGGCCAGTCGGGCCAGGTCCGCGGCGAAGGCGCCGACACCCGACGCCACCAGCGGCGGCCCGTGACACCTCGCGAGCGCCTGGCGGAGGTGGGCCTCGGCCCGGACGTATTCGCCCCGGTCGGCGGCGCGCAGCCCCGCGTCGACCTCCCGACCGAACAGGTGCGCGTCGATGTCCGCCGGGTCGACCTCGATGCGGTATCCGGCAACCTCTCGCCGGATCGACACACCGGGCAGCAGCCGGCGCAGCCGGGACACGTGTGTCTGAAGGTTGGCCCGGTGGGACTTCGGCGGGTCGGCCTCCCAGAGCAGGTCGGCCAGTTCCTCGATCGGCACCCGGTGCCCGGCCCGCAGCAGAAGCCCGGTCAGCAGCCGGCTGGGGTGTCCCGGCGGCACCGCCACCGGCAGCCCGGCATCGTCGTGGACCGCCAGGACGCCGAGAACCCGGAACTTCACCAACACCTCACCGGTCGCGGTGCGCGTACGCGAGCTGCCTTCCGGTTCGCCGCAGGCCGTTGGCGCTGACCGGTCCCGTTCCGGCGGTCGGACCGGGGATGTCGGCCAGCCTATCTGGACACCGGATCGCCCATCTTGTGAGATTTTCCGCTCGCACCGACTTTCCGGCCGGCGGGCCGAGCGCTCAGCGGGACAGCTCGGCGAGCCAGCGGTCGAGGGCGGCCGGAGCATCGAACAGCAGCACCGGCGGCCCGGACGGGTCGGCGTGCCAGGCGCGCATCCGCCGTCGTTCCGGGCCGTAGTCGGTGAGGTGCCAGCGCAGTACGGAGTCCCAGGACAGCACGCTGCCCCACGACTCGTGGTTGCCGTTGCAGATCACCTCCCGGGTGGACAGCCGACGCATGGTGCGTCGCAGCAGTCGCCGGAAGGACAGCCCGCGCGGATAGTCCAGGCAGATCACCAGGTCGGCGCGGGACAGCGGCACGTCCCGCCAGCCGTGGTAGGCGCCGTCGAGGATCCAGCGTTCACGCCGGCAGATCGCCTCGATCCGGCCGCGTTGCACGGCCACCGGCACCTCCACCCAGCCCGGCTCCCAGAGCAGGTCGTCGACCGGGTGCCAGGGCAGCCCGAGCCGCTCGGCGAGCAGTTCGGCGAGGGTGGACTTGCCGGACCCGTGGATCCCGTAGATCAGGATGCGCGACGGCGGGTTCATCGCGGGGCAGCTTAGTCGGGGCGGTCCAGCCGCTCGGCGGTCGGGCGGTCGGGCTGCGGCCCGACCGCCCGCTTCGCGTCAGCGGCGGCTGGCGAGGTCGCCGCAGTCACTCTCGTCGGGCAGCAGCGGTCGCAGGGTGACCGTCCAGCGCTTGCCCTCCGAGGCCCACGGGGTCGCCGCGTTGGCGTCCCCGGCCGCGGCCAGCACCTGCTGGGCCTGCTCACCGGTGAACGTCACACAGCTCAGGCCCAGGTCCTTGTTCAGCTCGGCGCCGGGCAACGCCGGGCCCGGCCAGGCCACCTCGGCCTGCTTGAGGGTCTCGTCGTTGGCGACGTACGCCTCGGCGACGGCGGCGACCGCGGTCGGCACGTACGCCTGGGTGTCGAGGTGTGCCGTTCCGAGCGGGCCCGACTCGCCGGTCAGTGACTCGGCGAAGGCGCGCAGTTTCTCCCGGGCGGCCTGCTGCTCGGCGGTCACCCCCTGGTCGGCGCCCGGGCCGAGGTCACCGGTACCCACCTCGAGCGCGTACACCTCCAACTGCTCCGACTTGGTCCCGTCGAAGACGGTGAACCGGGTCGAGGTCACGTCGGCGACCGGCGGGCTGCCCAGGTCGGTCACGCTGCCCACGCCGGCCTCCCGGGCCGTCTTGATCAGGTTTTCCAGCTCGCCGACGCTGATCTTGCCGACCTGGAGGTTGGGCAACGCCGGGCCGGGATAGGCCATGGTGACCGGCCCCTGGGTGATCACCCGGCCGTCGCCGTAGACGCTGATGGCGGGCAGGCGGGTGGCCAGCATGGCGGGCGTGGTGAACCCGCCGGTGTGATCCATCCGGAACACCACGGTGTCGGCGGAGTAGGACTTCTCGGGAGCGCCGGAGTCCCCGGCACCGGTGGCGCCGGCCTGCTGGCCGCAGGCCGCTGACGTCAGCAACAGCATGGGTACGACGGCCAGTCGCCCGTAGCGTGAGGTTCTCATGCCGGATCTGACGTTGCCGGCCCCGGGTTGGTTGCGTCGATCTGCCAACGGATCCGACTGTGGTGGGGGCCGCCGGGCGGCGACCCCCACCAGTGTTCACTCGAACAGGGACAGCGTCAGCGTCGAGGTGTACGCACCCGCCGCCACATCGCCCGGCGTACGCAGGAACAGATCCGCGTTCACCGTGTACGCGTCACCAGCCACCGCACCCGAATCGAACGTGGAGACCAGCAACTCCTGATCCACCAGACCCACGTTGTTACCCGGCTGCGTCGGCTCGTCCAACACCGTCACCACCTCTTCACCCTCACTGACCAGACCGGTGTCACCACCATCGATCAGCTTCGGCTTCCAACCCAGGTGCCCGGCACCGATCGACGCCTGACCGGCATCACCGGTGAAGTCGGTCGCACTACCCAGCACCGCCCACGCCGCACCCGCCGGCACCTCATCGGCCGTCCGGGTGTCGGTGACCGTCACCGTCGGCAACGTGCCCACGAACTGACGCACCAGCAGCGTCGAGCCGTCCTCGGCCAACGCCACCGAATCACCGGCGATCGACATCGCCAGCACACCCGGTTCCTTGATCTCCTCGATGTCGACCGTCACCTCGACACCCGCGCTGTCACCCGGCTCGGCCAGGGCCGGTCCGGCGAGCGCCACCGAGCCGACCAGCAGGGCGCCGGCGGCGCCGGCCGCGATCAGTCGGGTGCGTTTCCCTGTCTCCATACGTTGCTCCGTTTCTGCGCGAGATGGGTGTCAGGCGCCGCAGTTGGCGCCCGAGTACTGCACGGTGTGGGTGGTCGTCACGTCCCGGCCGTCGATCGAGCCGCTGACCCGGACCGTCGCCGAGCCGCCCGCCACCGTCGCGGTCCGCGTGTTGAACTGCTGGTACGCGTTCGCCCCGGGCGCCACGGCGGAGAACGACCGCTTGCCGTACGCGGTGTCCAGCTCGACGTCGACCGGCGCGTCGTGGTCGTTGCGGGCCTGCACCGCCAGGTAGGTGTTCCCGCCGAGGCAGCGGGTCTGCACGGTGGCCGTCACCGGCAGCTCGGCGGCGGCGGCCGTGAACTCCCAGGTGTCGATCTCGAAGAGGTCCGCGCCGGCCGGACCGGCGTAGGTGAAGTAGACGTCGTGCACGCCGGAGACGCCGTCGAGCTGGGCGGTGAGTTCCGTCCACTCGCCGGTCGTTGCGTCGACCGGGATGGTCGCCACCACCGGCCCGGTGACCTCGTCGAGCCGGACCTGGATCTGGCCACCGGCCACCAACGGGCGCACCTTCGCGGTCACGCTACCGGCACCGGCACCGAAGTTCACCGACGACAGCGCGGTCCAGTCGCCGTTGTCGATGTCCCGCACCACCAGGTTCGGCGCGGAGCCACCGAACTCGGCGGAGCCACCGTCGATCTTGGCGGTCGCGATGCCCTTGCTCCAGCCGAAGGTCTCCGCCTCGAACACCCGGTACGGGTCGAACTCCCGGACCTGGTTCACGCCCGCGTAGGTGCCGACCACCTGCTGGATGGTGCCGTCCGGGTTGAAGGCCAGCTCCTGGATGTGCGGGCTGCGGTAGCCCTGGGTGGTGTTGCCGTTGATCCGCTTGTTCAGCGTCGGACCGTGGTACGTGAAGTAGTACTTGCCCTCGTACTCGAAGACCGACTGATGGTTGTTGCCGCCGGTGCCGGCGCCGAAGAACTGCGACTGGTTCGGGAAGAGCACACCGGCGTAGGTCTCCTTGGGCCAGACCATCGGGTCGTCGGAGATCATGTAGCCGATCTGGCCGCCGCCGGGGTAGCCGGGCAGCGGCGTCTGCGGGCCACCGAAGTCACTGCCGCCGAAGTGCGAGGAGTAGGAGAGGTAGTACTTGCCCTCACGCTTGAACACCTGGGCCGCCTCGAAGGCGACCGGGGCGTCCACCACGGCCGCGCTGCCCACGGTCGACACCATGTCGTCGCCGAGCTTGATCGAGCGCAGGTTCTTCGGGTTGTTGAACCGCTCGACCGCCGGCATGCTGGTCGACGCCGGACCGCCACCGAAGTAGAGGTACGCCTCGCCGTCCTCGTCCACCAGCGGCGCCGGGTCGAACCGCCAGGCGACGCCCTCGGTGCCAGGGGTACGACCGTCGATCAGGGTGCTGGTGCGCTCGCTGGTCCACGGGCCGACCGGCGAGGCACCGGTGATCACGTTGCTGGAACCGCCGCCGTTGGCGTAGTAGAGGAAGAACTTCTCCTGGCCGTTGACCACCTTCTTGGCCATGCCGGGCGCCCACGAGTTGGCGGTGAACGGCGCCACGCCGTTCGGGCCGGCGACCTGGACCTCACCGTGGTCCGTCCAGTTCACCATGTCCGTCGTGGAGATCACCGTGATCTGGTTGATGTGGCCGTAGTTGATGCCCGGTGAGATCCCGGTGACCGGGTCGGGCGCGTAGCCCTGGGTGTCGTTGGTCATGTACATGTACACCCGGCCGTCGTGCACGAAGCCGTACCCGTCGGCGCCGAACTTGTGCCCGATCAACGGGTTGTGCTCGCCGGGCAGCTTGCCGACCACCTCGATGGTCTTCGACGGCGGCGGGGGTGGGGCGGCGCCGACCACCGACACGTCGTCGAGCTTGAAGTCCATCAGGTGCAGGTTCGGGTCCGACGACGGGTTGCTCGTCCACGGCGTCTCGAAGAAGAGGCGCGCCGAGGTGACGCTCTGGCTCGCCGGGATGGTGAACTGACCATTGAACTGCGCCCACTGGCCCCGGTTCGCGGTCACGCTGACCAGGTTGGTGTAGGTCGACCCGCCGTAGTGCATGGTGGCGAAGAACTGCTTCGTCGCGGGCGAGTTCGGGTTCTCGTACTTGACCCGGGCGCTGAGGGTGTAGGTCTGTCCCGCCTGCACCTTGCCGGAGAGGTCCTGCATCGGCCCGGATCCGGTCGTCGCCCGGTTGGTGACCAGCACCGCGCTCGATCCGGAGTAGGCGTCGGTGGTGGGTGAGAGCGTGGCGCCGTCGGTCGCGTTGCCGTTGTTGACGAACCAGTTGGCCAGACCGTCCTCGAACCCGCCGTTGACGATCAGATTCGTGTCGGCGGCCTGGACGGGTGCCGCCGAGACGAATCCGGCCAGCATGACGCCGGCCGTCGCGATCGCGGCGACCCGACGACGGGTCGCACTTCGTCGACGCTGTGTCACGAGATGTCCTCCTTGGTGTGGTGATGGGCAGGGGAGTTCATCGGCGCCCCGGGGCCGGCGTGGGAAACGGCCCCGGGGCAGATCAGATGGGTTGTCATCCGCCGCAGGAGGCGGCGAGGTAATCCGTGGTGCGGATGGTCGTCACGTCGTGGCCGTCGACCGTTCCGGTGGCCCGGACGGTCGCCGTACCGGCCGGCACCGACGCGGCCCGGGTGGCGAACTGCTGGAACGCGTTGGCGCCCGGCGCGACGGCCACCACCGACCGCTCGCCGTACGCCGTGGCCAGCACGACGTCCACCGGCGCGTCGTGGTCGTTGCGCACCTGCACCGCCAGGTACGCCTTACCGGCGACGCACCGGGCCTGGGCGGTGACGGTGACCGGCACCTGCGGACCGACGACGTCGACCGTGAACGACGCGGTCTTCGTCACGTCGACCACCGTGTACGACACGGTGACCGTCTGCTCGCCGGGGATGGTCGGGTCGTACCCCGACACCGAGTACCCGCCGTGGCCCCGCAACAGCTCCTCGTCGCGTACCCCGTCGGTGTAGTCGGCCGTGACCACCAGGCCGGTGAGGTCGAGGGCCTCGCCGACGGAGTAGGTGGTCCTGGTCGGGGGTGTCAGCACCGATACCGACGACAGGTCCGCGCCGCGCAGGGCGGCGTGTTCCGCCTGGGTCAACGCGAAGACGCTGCCGTGCCGGATGACGCCGAGCGCCAGGTTGTAGTTCGGCTTCTGCCCCCAGTCGATGGGCGTCCACTCACCCGACGAGAGGTCATCCGTCCAGTACGGATGGAGCTGCTGCTCCATGTAGTTGCCCGATGGTGCGCCGGCCCACTGCTGGTCGACGTACATGTAGTAGCCCGACCCGCGCTCGTCGCCGGGGTTCGCCGGCACCAGCAGCGGTGCCTCGGCGTACCGGGTGTTCATCGTCGAGTGGGTGATGCAGCTCGCGACGAGTTCCCAGTCGTCCTCCGGGGCGAGAATCGACGTAGCCCGCTCCTGGTAGATGTCCTCGGAGGGACAGGAGGGTACGTACTTCGTGGTCCCGGGGCCGGTGGACGTGCGGTCGGTGACCAACCGGTGGTACGAGCCGTCCGCCTCGTCCTTGACGATGACGGCGTCGAGCGTCCCGTGGTTGGGCCGGTTGCTCATCGTCCGGGCCGGGGTGAACGTGACGAAGTCACGGGTCGTGGTGTAGAGGGTCTGGTTCCGGGTCAGCGGATACCGGCCGTTCGGGTCGTTGCGGTCGGTCGTGAAGTAGGAACCCGTCGGGTACATCGACGACGTCCAGTACACGACATAGGCCCCGATGGACGGATCCCAGATGGCCTCCGGAGCGAAGGTCATTCCGGCCTCCGGCGGAGCCACCAGCACGTGTCGCTGCTCCGACCAGGTACGCAGGTCGGTGGACTCCCAGACCTCGATGTAGCGGCTGGCACCACTCTGCGCCCAGTCCCAGCCCCGCCACCCGTACGCGTTGCCGTTGACGTTCAGGTCCGTGGCGACGAGGTAGAACTTGTCCCCCTCCGGTGCCCGGACGATCGAGGGGTCACGCACGGCGTGCATGCCCTTGGTGGACTGCAGGACGATCTCACCGTTGTTGACGGCCACCCAGCGGGTCGCGTCGTTGCCGACGCTCGTGGCCATGTAGATCTGCTGCCCCGCGTGGTTGTTGGACCGGGCGAAGTTCGCCATGCCGTAACGGGAGAACGGGGCGAGTTCCACCGCGGGGCGCACCGTGAGCGCGAACGCGCGGCACGCCTCGCTGTCGCCGACGGTGGCGCAGGCCGTCAAGGTCACCGTCGCCGGTTCAGCCCCGACGGGTGGTCGTGTCACCACGCCCGCCGCGATGGCCCCGTTCGCCTCGTCGGACACGACGTCCGGATCCGACGAGGTCCACTCGACCACCGCGTCCGCCACCGCCGTCGGCAGTGTCACGTTGCCCCGGACGTCGTCGGCGTTGGGAATCGTGATCAGATCCAGTGCCTGCGCCGCGAGCCCGGTCGCGGCGGTGTCGCCCGGGGCGGCGGCTACCGGGCCGCCACCCCCCGAAACCAAGCCCACGGCCACCAGTGTCGCGGTGGACGACAGCGCGAGGTTGCGCCGCCATCGAGAGCCATCTGTCATCTCCGCTGCCCGACCTTCCTTCGCGAATGCGTCGTCATGTCGGCTCACTGCGCCTGACGGGGATCGGCGGCGCAGTTGACGGCGGGATATTCGGCACTGCGGGCGGTCGTCACGTCCTTGCCGTCGATCGTCCCGGTGACCCGGACGGTCGCCGTGCCGGCCGGAACCGAAGCGGCGCGGGCGTTGAACTGCTGGAACGCGTTGGCACCCGGCGCGACGTTCGCCACCGACCGCTCGCCGAACGCCGTCTCCAGCACGACCCGCACCGGCGCGTCGTGGTCGTTGCGCGCCTGCACCGCCAGGTACGCCGTGCCGCCGATGCACCGCGCCTGCGCGGTCGCGGTGAACGGCACCTCGGGCGAGTCCGTCATGAGCACGCCGAGCCGGGCCAGGTGGAAGCTCAACGCCCGTTCCGGCGCGTCGATCTGGTTCTGGGTGCCGAACTCACCGGCCCGCGCCGACGTCGCCGCCGCGAGCGCGGCCCGCATCGCGGCCCAGGCGTCGGCCGGGTATTCCGACTCGTGCAACGTTGCCGCGTACGCGATGGCCGCGTCGAGTTCGCCGGTGTTCAGTGGCCGGTTCTGCGCGGTCAGCGTGTCACTGAGCAGGTAGTGGTCGAAGTCGACCTGCCCGCCGGTCTGCTGGGTCGCGTAGTTGAACAGGCCGACCCGGTGGCCCATGAAGTGGGCGAGGCTGCCGTCCAGCGTCTGCGGTCCGACCCGGTTGCCCAGTTGCGTCCAGGTCAGCCCGTCGAGGCTGTAGTAGAACGTCGTCCAGAGCTGCCCGGTCGGCGAGGCGAAGTCGAGGTCCGCCTTGACGTGGACCTCGGTCGCGGCGCCCAGCGAGGCCGTGGTGCCCGGCAGGAAGTTCTCCAGCGTCGCCTGGTCGAGGTCGACCGCGAACGGCTGACCGCGGTTGACCACGCCGATCGTGTTCACCCCACCGACGCGCTTGACCGCCACGTACGAGAAGCCCCGGTTGTACGCGGCCAGGCCGGCGACGTCGCCGTCCTTCATCCGCGAGATGTCCATCTTGGTCTCGGCCGACTGTCGGGGCCCAAAGGTGCGCTGCGAGAGCGTGTTGCGGGCCTCCTCGAACCAGGCCAACTCCGACCGGTTGGACAGCTTCGTGTAGATGTAGTTGCCGGTGACCACCTTGCCGGTGGTCAGCCGCAGCCAGCCCTCCCGGTCGGTGAGCGACCAGTAGCGGTTGTCCGGCGCGTGGTTCCACTCCCAGGCCATGTCCAGCCGCGACCCGTTCGGCCTGATCTCGGCCTCGGTCGGGTGCTCGATGGTGGGCCGCTGCCCGACGATCGACACGTCGTCGATCAGGTACTCCACGCTCGACGACGGCGGCTGCGGGTTGGCCCACGGCGTCTCCACCGCGAACTTGAAGTTGTTCAGGTTCGCCGTGGCCGGCACGGTGTACTGGCCGGTGACGGTGGTCCACTGCCCCGCCGGGACGTTGCCGAAGGTCATCACCTGCACGCCCGAGCCCCAGTCGGCGGCGAGGTTGAACCGTACGCTACTCGGACCCGAGGTGTACTTGATCTTCGCGGAGACGGTGTAGGTGACGCCGTGCTGCATCTTGCCGTTGAGGTACTGGTTGGGCCCGGAGCCGTTGAGGGTGCGGTCGCTGACCTTCAGCGCCGCCGATCCACCGGCCGGGTCGGCGGTGTCCAGCGCGAGCGTCGCACCGAACTGCGCGGCCCACGGCGACAGCGCGCCGGACTCGAATCCGGAGTTGTCCAGCAGTTCGACACCGAGCAGCGACTCGTCGATGTCGGGCGCCGCCGGGATCGTCCACTGCTCGTCCAGGTACGCCTTGTGCGGCGCGTCGTTGGCGAAGTCGTCCGAGACGACGATGCTCTTCTGCCGCTCGAACCGCTCCTCGGCCGGACTCAACGCGATCGGCTTGGCGAACGGGCCCTCCACCGGTACGACGCCGTTGTTGCCGAATGTCGGCCAGCCGTTGGACCAGGTGGCGGGGATCAGCGCCGGGATGCGGCCGATCGGGAAGGTGTCCCGGAAGAACATGCCGTACCAGTCGGTCTGGCCGCCCTCCCGGGAGATCGGCACCAGACTGCCCTGCGCGAAGCCGTTGGAGTTGAGCACGCCCCGGGCCTCGTAGGTGTTCACCCCGCCGGCCGAGGTGTACCGCCCGAGCAATTCCGGCGACCGGAGCATGACCACCTGGCGACCCTGGCCGGAGGGCCAGGTGATGATCACCGCGTAGTAGTAGCCGTCGATGTAGTAGAACTGCGCGCCCTCGAAGAGGCCGCCGATGAAGGGCTGTCCCGCGTAGTTGCTCGCGGTGAAGACGTTCGGGTAGTCCTGCACGATGGCGGTCAGGTCGGAGTTCAGCCGTACCGCGCTGATGTTCGCGTTGCCATAGAAGATGTACGGCGTACCGTCGTGGTCGAAGAAGAGCGAGGGGTCGTGCAGCCCCCGGCCCAGGGCCGTACGCTGCCACGCGCCGTTCTCGATGTCGTCGGTGCGGTAGATGTACGCGCCGTTGAGGTTGTTGGTGTTGAAGGCGACGTAGAACATGCCGTCGTGGTAGCGCAGCGACGACGCCCACTGGCCCTGGCCGTACGAGTTCTGGCCGTTGCGCAGCGAGAACGAGTCGCCGATGCTCGCCCGGTCGAAGACGTAGTTGACGATCTCCCAGTTGACCAGGTCGTACGACTTCATGATGGGCGCACCCGGGCTCAGGTGCATGGTGGTGCTGATCATGTAGTAGAGGTCGCGGCCCTCGTCGTTCTCGGCCGCCGGCACCCGCTCCACGCTGATGTCCGGCACGTCGGAGCGGAGCAACGGCACGGTGTAGGTGCCGTCACCACGATCCGTCGAGGTGTACGACGATCGGGGCGACCAGGGCTCGGCGGCGTGCGCCGCCGCACCGGGTGCAACGAAAGCGGCGCCGAGCAGCGCGCCGGCGGTGGCCATCGCGAGGCCGCGACGACGTGGCCGCAACGCGGTGGCGAGGCGGGTCGCGGTGCGGACGGCGACGTGAAGTGGGGTGGCGAGGCGGGACGGTCCGGACGCGGGGCGGGGGTCGGAGACGGCGGCGACGGACACTTGCATAGCGAGCTCCAGACGCGAGCGTGACGGGACCTTAATGCTGTTAGCGTTAACAACGATCGTCAAGACCCATGCCGATACTTCGTTGAAATCTCCAAGCAACATCTCCCGGTTAGTCCGATGTGATCGCTCCCAGCCGGCGGACCTGCATGGCAGCGGCGCCGACCCCGCGCCACCCGGCACAGCGACCGGACGGTCAGCCCAGGTCGATCGTGTACTCGGCGGTGTGCACCTTCCCGTCGACCTGGAAGTCGAAGAACGCCCGGTATCGGCCGGCGCTCGGCACGGTCAGCCAGAACTTCACCGCCCCGTCGACCAGATCCGGCTCCGGGTGCACGTGCACGTAGCCCAGGTCGCCCTCACGCACCACGACCAGGTGCCCGTACGCGCCGAGGTAGCGCTCCAGCTCGGCCGAGCCGGCGGCCCCGGCGACCCGTAGCACGACCGGGGCGCTCAGCCCGATTGTCGGCGTACCCTCGATCGACACGGTGAACGGCCCGGCGGTGGCCTGCGGCGTCGGCGCGGGCAGCTGTGCCGGCGTGTAGACGCCCGGCACGTGATGGTCGACGCCGAGCACCAGCGGCAACTGCCGGCCGTCGGCCGTGGTGACGGTGAAGTCGGCATAGATGCGGTAGTCACCGGCCCGGGGCAGTTCCAGCGGTACGCTCCAGCGCCCGTCGGCGGTCATGGTCGGATGCAGATGCTGGTAGCCGCTGAGGTCACGACCCACCACGATGAGGTGCAACGGCTTCTCGTGGACCACCGCGAAATCCGTCGCCGCCTGCCGGTTGCCGTCGACGATGCGGAACTGGTAGTCCACCGGTACGCCGGGCGGCTGGGACCGCTGCACCGGTTGCAGGGTGTACCCGGCGGCGCTGACCCAGGCGCCGGTGGCCTGCGTCTGGTCCGAGCCGTCGCCGGTGTGCGCGTGCGCACTGGTGCCCGGCGGGTGCTGGTGTCCGTCGCCGGCCGACCCGGCGACCGGCGCGCCGGCCCCGCTCGCCCCGCTCGGCGGCGCGCCGATGGCGCCCGGCTGCTCGGCGGCGCCCAGCCGGCCGAGCCCGAACCCCGCCAGCAGAGCGATCACCAGCCCACCGACGAGCAGCGCCAGCCGGGTGTTGCTCGACCGCTCGGCCGGTGCCGGCTCGCCCGCGTCCGTCATGGCGGGCAACGGGATCGCCTCGGCGGTGGCGACACCGCCCGACGACACCGCCTCGGGGCCGGCGGTCGACGCCGCCGCCGGGCCGGCAGTCGATGCCGGGGCCGCCGGGGCCACGCTCGCGGTGACCGCCGCGCCGCCGCGACGGGCTGCCGGCACGGCCGCCGTACGCCGCCGGCCGTCCGCGCCCGCACTGCCGGCCTTACCCTTCGCCGCCGGACCCGACGCCGTCGTGCTCTGGCCCGCACCGGTGGCAGCCCGACGGGCGCCGGAGCCGGTGCGGGTGCCGCCGCCGGAGCGCGGCGCCGCGTTCTTCCTCGTCGCGTTGCGGGTGGCCGCGCCGGAGCGGCGACCGTTTCCGGCCGCAGCCCCGGGTCGACCGAGCAGCCGGGCCACGGTGGCCGGTCGGCGCCAGGCGAGCAGACCGGTCAGGGCGAGCGCGATCGCCACCGCGACGGCGGTCCAGGTGCCGGCGCCGGGGCCGCCGTCGCGGGCCGGCACCGGAGCGGCCGCCGGTGGTGCCGAGGCCGGCGGTGCGGCGGATGCCGAGGACGACCCGCCATCGTGCCCGTGCTGCTCGGCGGCGGCCAGCAGCGCCGGGTCCGGTTGCCCGGTCGGCGGGCTCCACCCTGCCGGCGCCGGGGTCACCGGCCCGGTGTAGCGGAAGCTCATGGTGCCGCGTACCAGTTCGCCGTCGGAGGCCACCGAGAGGTAGCTGACCGTGTACTGCCCCGCCGCCGGCAGGTGCGCCAGGTTCACCACGGCCGGGAAGCCCGTCGTGTACTCGCGGGGCTGGAACATGCCGTCGACCAGGAAGTACTCCCGCACCGGCTGGTCCAGTTGCCGGGGCGCCCCGTGGTTCCAGCCGTTGTCGACCCGGGTGCCGCCCGGCGCGGTGACCGCGAAGTACGCGTTCGGCACCACCTGCTCGGTGAAGTAGAGCTGCACCGCCGTCAGTGGCTCGGTCACCGTGGCGTCGGCCGCCGGTGTGGACATCGCCAGGCCGCCGTGGGCCGCCGCCGGTGGTGCGGCGGCGAGCACCGCGACCGCCGTGGCGAGGACCAGCGCGAGCAGGCCGGAGGTGACACGCATCGGGGTCCGAGGGAGACGACGCATCTGATCATCCTCACGACGACACAGCTTTGGTCCAGGCGTATCTATCTTTTGCCACAAGCGGCAAAAGTCAATACGCTCGCCATCCTCAACCTCAATTCACCGACACAAAGCCTCTGGCCACACCGGTCAACGCCCGGTCGACGCGGCGACCGCCGTCGGCACCGTCGCCGGTCCCGGCCGGGTACCGCGTAATCCCGGGGTGAGCAGCAACGTCGTGGTCAGCGAAAGGCCGGCCAGCACCACCACCACCCAGTGCGTCGGAAGAAGATCGGCCAGCATTCCGGCGACGGCGGCGAACACCGCCTGCCCGGTCATCATCCCGTTGTGTTGCAGACCGAGCGCCTGGCCACGTGACTCGACCGGCGCCCGCGCGATCAGCCGCTCCTGCAACGGCAACGAGGCCGCGAAACCCACCGAGGCGACCAGGGCGATCACCATCGCGAGCGGCAACTCCGGACGCACCAGAAAGACCAGGTACGGCAGGGGAAGAAGCAACCGCAGCGGCAGCACCCACCGGTCCCGCGCAGCCGGCGAGAGGAACCGTCCGACCAGCACGTCACCGACGAGCATGCCGAGGGCGCCGGCCGCGAAGAGAAATCCGGCCCGCTCCCCCGCGTACGGCAGGAACAGCGCCTCACAGCCGACCACCAGACCGCTGGGCAGCCACAGGTTGAGATAGAGCGACCGGCATCCCGGGTCCCTCCACAGCTGCCCGTTGACCCGCAGCGTACGGCGGGCGGAGGTGCCGGCGTCCGCCCGTGCCGGCCGTTCCACCAGGCCGAACCGGGTCACCACGAGCGCCACCGCCCGCAGTGCGGTGGCCACCAGGAAGACCTGGTACGGGCTCAGCCAGACCAGCAGTACGCCGCCCGCCCCGAAACCGGCGATCTGCATGACACCGACGCTGACGTTCATCGCCGAGCGGCCCAACACGTACCCACCGGCGGGCAGGATGTCGTTGATCAGTGCCAACCGGGCGCCGCCGGTGACCGAACCGGCGTACGCGACGAGCAGGATGACGGCGAACCGTGCCCACAACGGCAGCCCGGGAACCGCCTGTAGGGCGGCACCAACAAGCGCCACCGACGCGACGAGGGTCAACGCCCGGCGCGGCGGCAGGCTGTCCGCAGCCGAGAGCAGGGTCAGGCTGCCAAGTACGCCCGCCAGCGGCGCGCCGAACATGCTCAGCGCGGTGAGCAGAGCGGAGCCGGTCGCGGCGTAGGTCAGCGAACCGAGGGCCAGCGCCGAGGTGGTGTGGGCGGCGATGCCGGCGCAGTTGGCCACGAACAGATTGCGGAATTCGGCAACGGCGAAAAGGTCCGAGTACGTCCTCACCGCACGATCCTCTCGGGCATCGGCGCGTACCCGTAGAGTTACGGCTGGAGGCGAAACATGTCGGTCTGGCGGATACCGGTGGACCTGCTGGCACGCAGCCGGTTCGTCGTCTCGCCGATGACCGAAACCGTCGCCGCGCTGCGGGCCCTGCACAGCCCACGTCACCCCTGGCAGCACACCTGGCGACTGCCCTACCTCGGGGCGTACCAACAGATGCTGGCGCAACGCCCGGTGCTCCGGGCGTTGCTCGCGGCGTCGTTCCGACCACGATGGACCGCGGATTTTCTCACCCTGGCCCCCGCGACCGTCGCGCCCAGCTTCGCCGAGGAACTGGCGGTCGTCGCCCGCCGTTGCGACGACCAGATCCGCGACGACCTTCGGGCGACCCGGCCCGGTCCCCTCGCGGACGTCCTGCGGGCCGACGGGCTGGCCGAGCAGGCGGTGTTTCTGCTCGACTGGGTCTGGGCGCACACGGTGCAGCCGGAGTGGCCGGACCGGGAGCGACGACTGCGGGCCGACATCGTGGCCCGCACCGCCCGGCTGAGCACCGCAGGCTGGGTGGGCGCCGTCGCCGACTTCAACCGCGGCGTGCGGTGGTTGGGCGACGGCTACCTACAGGTGAACGACTACCCGGCGGCACCGCTGGCGCTGGACGGGGCCGAACAGCTGGTGTTCGTCCCGGCTCACTGCGTGCGTGGCTGGGTGCTGTGGGACCAGCCCACCCGGTTCGGCATGGTCTATCCGGCCAGTGGCATCCTCGCCGACACCACCACACCGGTGCCGGCGGGACTGGACCGGCTGATCGGGGCGAACCGGGCGGCCGTCCTCGTCCGGCTGACCACACCGCTGAGCACCTCGCAGTTGGCCTCGGTTACCGGACTGTCCCTGGGCTCGGTCGGCGACCACCTGCGGGTGCTGCTCGACTCGGGCATGGTGACCAAGCGCCGCTCAGGCCGGGAGGTGCTCTACTGGCAGACGCCACGCGGCGCGGCACTGTGCGGATCGACGCCTGCCGAACGCCGGTGACGCACACGGGTCAGGTGGTCGCCTGGTCGCGGTTCGCCGATGCCCGCAGCGCGCCCTGGGCCAGCAGCCACGGCAGGTGGGCGGTCCTGGCCCGGGCGACGCCGAGCAGCGTCAGCAGGACCGTACGGTCGCCGAGCCGGAGCACGGCCCGCTCGCCGGCCAGGTACGCACCGTCGCCGATTCCGGGAAGTTCCTGCCCTCGGGCGTTGAGTCGCCAGATCCACTGCCCCGCCGCACCGGACACCGCCTGGATCATCAGCACCGGGCTGCCGTCGCCGGCCGCGCGGAACTGGACGCCGACCAGCGGGCCCGGCAGGTCGACCGCCTCGGCGGCGCCCACCGGCAGGCCCAAAGCCTGCCCGATCTCCTCGGTGGTGAACAGCGACTCCGGTGTCGGTGCGCCGGCACGGGCGACCCGCGGGCCCGTGGCCTCCGGCACGACCGGTTCGGTCAGGCTCCGTGGGCGGCCGTGCCCGACCACCGCGACCTGGACCACCCGCCGCGACCAGGGCCGTACCCGGATGGTCACGGTGTCCCCGTGGTGGCAGTCGCCGGCCCACTGGCTGGGCAGCCCCCAGGCGGTGGTCCGTTCGCCGCTGCCGTCGTCCACCGCCAGATAGTGCAGCCAGGGCCTGGCCGGCCGGTTCTCCCCCTGGGCGGTCGACTTCCACACCTGCACCCAGAGCACCTCACCGGTGATGGTGCGCTCGGTGGCCAGGTCCGCGACGCCGCGCACCAACGTGTACCCGCCGAAGGCCAGCAGCAGCACCGCCCCGGCGACGATGCCGGCGGCGACCAGGGCGACGATCCGGGTGGCCGGGTCGTCGCTGGTCGGGAAGAGATCGGCCGACGGGCCGAAGAGTTTCAGCAGGAAGAAGCCCACCGCACCGCTGATCGCCGCGCTGAGCAGCAGTCTCGGCAGCGTACGGCCGTAGCGCGGGAGACGCGGGTAGCGGACCCGGACCCGGTGCCAGGTGCCGCCGTACGACGACCAGACCAGCGACCGGTCGCCCATGCCGAGGTCGAGGACGGCGCTGGCCAGCCGGGTGGCGCCGACGGCCGCGCCGTAGCCCAGGTACCGGTCCCAGATCGCCACCGAGGCCGGCGGCAGTTCGTCGAACTGCTCGTGCCCGCGCAACCAGTCGCGTACCCCGAGCCACCTCGCCGCCACCTGACGACCCCGCGGGGTGTCCCGCTCGCCGGGCGTCGCACCGGCGATGACGGACAGCACGGCGAAGGTGACGAACCCGGCGGCGAGGCCCGGATTGTCCTCCTCGGCGTGCCAGCTGCCGTAGTGCGCGGCGGCGAGCCCGACGACCACCCCGGCGAGCAGCGCGGCGGCGGACAGCACCGTGGTCACCTTGGGACCGAAGCGCCGCCGGGACAGTCCGGCCGCCCGCGCGTCCGCCACCACCTGGGCGCGCAGCCGCTTGTTCCAGGACTTCGCCTGGGCCTCGTTGCGGAAGGTCAGGGCGCTCAGCGGCAGCACTCCGTGCACCGCCAGGCCGCGCACCCGGTCGAGCACCAGGCGCTCGTACGGCCGCAGCCCGGCCGCGTCCGGCGGCGACGGGGGCAGGTGCAGGGTGGTCTGCATCGGGTCGTCGCCCGGCTGACGCAGCTCCACGAAGCCGCGGGCGGCGAGGTCGAGCAGCGTCGACTCGGCGGCGTCCTCGGTGAGCGACCAGCGGTTGACCAGCAGGCTGACCAGAGCGGGCGGTTCGTCGCCGAGGTCCATGGTGGCCGGCGCGGGGGTCGGGCTGGCCGGCCGGGTGGCCAGCCGGACGACGCCGTAGGCGGCGAACCACCCGGCGAGTGCGGACCCGCCCACCGCCAGGTCGAGAAGCAACCGGGGATCCATCGCGTGCTCCCGCCGTCAGTACCGCACCTGGACGGCGGCGCGTTCACCCTCCAGTGCCTGGAAGAAGTCCATCGGCCGGAACCCGCCGATGCCCGCGATCAGGTTGGTGGGGATGGACTGCACGCTGGTGTTGAAGGTCTGCACGGCGCTGTTGTAGAACTGCCGGGCGTACGCGATCTTGTCTTCGGTCCGGGCCAGCTCGCCCTGCAACGCCGCGAAGTTCTGGTTCGCCTTGAGGTCCGGGTACGCCTCGGCGAGCGCGAAGAGTCGGCCGAGCGCCTGGGTGAGGGTGTTCTCCGCGTCGGCCCGGTCGGCCACCCCGGGGACACCGGCCGCGGCGATGGCACCGCTGCGTGCCGTGGCGACGGCGTCCAACGTGGCGCGTTCGTGTGCCGCGTAGCCACGGACCGTCTCCACCAGGTTGGGAATCAGGTCGTAGCGGCGTTTGAGCTGGACGTCGATCTGCGCCCAGGACGCCTGCACCTGGTTACGTTGGCGGACCAACCGGTTGTACGCCAGCACCGCCGCACCGATCACGAGGACCGCCAGCAGGCAGACCAGCCCACCGACGACGCTCACCATGACGGTCCTGCCCATCCCCGACCCCCGCACCACAAGCGTCCCGACTGGCCCGAGCATGAGCACCCACACAACCGGGCGCAATCAGGCGAACGGTTGGCCCCGGCGTCCCGTACCCGACGGTGCCGGCGACGGCTGGCCGGTCAGCGCGGATCCGGGTCCGCCGGATTCCGCGCGCGACCCCCGATGTGCGGGGCCGCCGGCCCGGCCGGGCCGGTTTCGGGAAAGCGGAACCGGTGCAGTTGCTCGACGTCGAAGCCAGCGGAGGTGATCGCCGTGGCGGTGTCCCGCCCGGTAGTGCGGGAACATCCGCCCGTTGCCGGCACCCACCTCGATCACCCGACCGGCCAGCCCGGCGACCAGGGCCCGGCGCACCTCGATCCGGGCGAAGAATGTCGTCACGGGCCGTCCGGTCGTTGGTCACGATGATCCTGGACTGGACTGAGGAAGGTGTCATGGCGTCTCGACTCAACCCGTATCTGAGCTTCGCCGGCAACGCCCGGGAGGCGATGGAGTTCTACCAGCACGTGTTCGGTGGCGACCTCGCGGTGAGCACGTTCGGCGAGTTCGGCACGGACGATCCCGCGCTGGCCGACAAGATCATGCACTCGATGCTGGAGAGCCCGGCCGGCTACACGCTGATGGCCTCGGACACCGCGCCCGGGATGGAACATGTGCCCGGCAACAACGTGTCGATCAGCATCAGCGGCGACGACGCCGACGCACTGCGCGGCTACTGGGCCAGGCTCGCCGACGGCGGCATGGTGACGGTGCCGCTGGACAAGCAGGTGTGGGGCGACGAGTTCGGCATGTGCGTCGACCGGTTCGGCATCGGGTGGCTGGTCAACATCGGCCAGCCCCGGGACTGACCGCCCCGGCGGTCGGGTGGGGTGTATCGGGGCCCGACGGGGGTAACAACCGCCGACCGACGCCACCGGCCAGCCGCTCGCGTGGCGCCGCACCGCTGGTCAGGGGGTTCGGATGAGCCGCGTGCGGAATCTGCGCGTCCGCCCGGACCTGCTCTACGTGGCCAGCGGCTGGAGCACCCTGGTCACCGACGTACGCGGTCGCATCACCGGGGCCGGCCCGCAGGGCTTCTTCGCCCGCAACACGCGGGTGCTCAGCACCGAGCGGATCACCGTCGACGGCCGGGAGCCGGTGCCGTTCAGCACGGCGACCGTGCAGGGACACGCCCAGCTCTCCTACGCCGAACTCGGCGACGGAGAGACGCTGCCGTCACGGGCGGCGTACCTGTCGGTCGAACGTTTCGTGGCGGCCGGGCTGCGCAGCCGGCTGACCCTGTTCAGTTACGCCGACCAGCGCCTGGACCTGCGCCTACAGGTCCAGCTCGCCGCCGACTTCGCCGACACGAGCGAGGCCGAGACCGGCCGCCGGGTCCAGTCCGGCGCGGTCGACGCCCGATGGGATCCCGCCGGTCAGGAGCTACGCCTGACGTACCGGTGCGACGGGCTCGACCGGGCGGTGGCGATCCGGGTCCGGGCCGAGGCACCGATCCGGTACGCCGACGGCGGGTTCACCGTCGAGGTGGCGCTGGCGCCGGGCGGACGCAGCCAGGTCGAACTCGCCGTCGAGCCGGTCTTCGACGGTGAACGACTCATCGCGCCACCGGCGAGCTTCACCGAACCCGGTGACGCCGCCGGGTTGGCGCGCCGCCAGCTCACCACCGAACTCGCCCGGCTCACCAGCACCAACTTCGACGTCACGGCGGCGTGGCGCTGCGCCCGCGAGGACCTGGCCGGGCTTCCCCTGGGCGAGCCGGCCGGCCCCACCGCGCCGATCGCCGGCCTGCCCATCTACCAGGAGATCTTCGGGCGGGACACGATGACCGCGTCGTGGCAGGCGCTGCTCGCCGGGCCGACGATGCTGGCCGACAGCCTCCGGCTCAATGCCCGACACTTCGGGCGGCGGATCGACGACTGGCGCGACGAGGAGCCCGGCAAACCGCTGCACGAGGCCCGCCGGGGGCCGCTGTCCGAGCTCGACATCGACCCGTTCGCCCACTATCACGGCGACTGGTCGACCGCGCCGGACTTCCTGGTCTTCCTCGGCCAGTACTACGCCTGGACGGGGGATCTCGACACGGTACGGGAGTTGCTGCCCGCCGCCGACCGTGCCCTGTCCTGGATCGAACGCTACGGCGACCTCGACCACGACGGATTCCTCGAATACCACCGCCGGTCCGCGGCCGGCCTGAAGAACCAGGGTTGGAAGGACTCGGACACCGCCATCGTCGACGAGCACGGCACGGTGGTGCCGAACCCGATCGCGACCAGCGAGGTCCAGGCGTACTGGTACGCCGCGCTGCGGCACGCGGCCGGGACGTACGCCGTGGCCGGTCGTCCCGCGGTCGCTGCCCGCCTGGCCGCCCGGGCGGCCGCGCTGCGCCGCCGCTTCCACCGCGCCTTCTGGCTACCCGAACAGGGCTGTTACGCGATGGCGCTCGGGCCGGACAAGCGGCCGGTACGCTCGGTCAACTCCAACGACGGCCATCTGCTCGCCACCGGGATCGTGCCGCCCCGGATCGCGCCGGTGGTCGCGGACCGGCTGCTCGCGCCGGACATGTTCAGCGGCTGGGGGGTCCGTACGCTCTCCGCCGCACATCCGGCGTACAACCCGTTCAGTTACCACCGGGGCAGCGTCTGGCCGGTCGAGGCGGGCACCATCGGCATCGGGCTCGCCCGCTACGGCTGCTGGGAACACCTGCACCGGCTCGCCGAGGGGATGTTCACCGCGTCCGCCCTCTTCGCCGAACACCGCCTGCCGGAGGTGCTCAGTGGGCTGCCCCGGGACGAGGCCCATCCCCACCCCGGGGTCTACCCGAGCGCCTGTTCGCCACAGGCCTGGTCGGCCAGCTCGGTCATCGCACTGATCCAGGCCCTGCTGGCGCTGCGTCCCGCCGCGCCGTTGCGGACGATCTTCGTCGACCCGCACCTGCCCGCCTGGCTACCCGACCTCGTGCTGGAGGGCGTGCAGGTCGGTGGGCACACGGTCGACCTGATCGTGCGGCGTGGGCGGGGCGGCCGGACGTCCGTACGCACCCGTGGCGACCGGATCGCCGTGGTCCGCCGGCCCACCCGCCGGGCGATCGCCACCCGCCGTCACCGACGCTGACCGGTCCGCACCGCCAGCGGCGGCGGGCCGCTCGGTCCGGCGGCGACGGGTCGCCGGATGCTGGTTGGCCTGCGGGTTCGCCGGTCCGGCCCACCGCAGCCGGGCGCGACCTGCGACTATCGTGAGCCGGATGCGGGTGCTGGTGTGCGAGGACGACGACGGTGTCGCGCGCGGTCTGAGCAGGGCGTTGACCCGCGAGGGCTACAAGGTGGCCCGGGCCGCCGGGGTGGTCGAGGCGATGGAGCGGATCGACGAGCAGGTGCCGGAGATCGCGCTTGTCGACATGACGCTGCCCGACGGCCACGGCGCCGAGGTGGTCCGCCGGCTCCGGCAGCACCCGAGCACCGCGATCCTGATCGTGACCGCGCGCGGCGAGGAACGGGACCGGGTGATCGGGCTGCGGGCCGGCGCGGACGACTACGTGGTCAAGCCGTTCAGCCTGGCCGAACTGATGGCCCGGATCGAGGCCGTCGCCCGCCGGACCCGGCAGCTGCGCCGGGTCCTGCCCCCCGGTGGGCTGCCCGACCTGCACGCCGGTGCCCTGGTCATCGATCCGGTGGGGCGGCGGGTACGCCACGAACACGACGAGACGGTCGACATCGCGTTGACCGCCAAGGAGTGCCAGATTCTGGTCATCCTGGCCGAGCAGAGGGATTCGGTGGTCACCCGCGAACACCTGCTCGACCAGGTGTGGGGATCGGTGTCGCCGCTGAACTCCCGTACGCTCGACACCCACATGGCGGCGTTGCGCGCCAAGCTCGGCGAACTCGCTCGGGTGGCCACCGTGCGGGGCGTGGGGTACCGCTTCGACGAGGCCGGCTGATGCGTCGACGCCTGCTGCTGATCTCGATGCCGCTGCTCGCCGTGCTGTTCCTCGCGATCAGCGTGCCGGCCGCGTCGGCCATCGCCGGCCGGCGTACGGCGCACCTGGTCAACGATCGGACCAACGACGCGGCGCGGTTCTCCGCAGCCGCGCTCGACGAACTCGCCGACGGTGACATGCGTCGGCTCGGCGCCGAGTTCGACCACTACGCCGAACTGTTCGACACCCCGCTGTGGCTGCTCGACCGGGAACGGACGCTGCTCTACTCCGCCGACGGGACACCACCGACGGCGCAGGGCGACCGGCTGCTCGACGGAGTGCTGTCCGGGCAGACGACCAGTTTCGGGGCGACGGTGTGGCCCTGGGGTCCGGACACCATCACGCTGGCCGCACCGGCGGGCCGCGACTCGCAGGTGATCGCCGCCATCGTCATGGAGGTACCGACCGGCGCCGTACGCACGGCGACCTGGCGGGACTGGGGCATCCTCGCCGCCGCGCTGACCGCGTTCATGGCGGTCGCGCTCTACCTGCTCTGGCCGATGTCGCGCTGGCTGCTCAGACCCGTCGCGCACCTGGCCCATTCCGCCGACGCGGTGGCCCGCGGCGACCTGCGGTCACGGGCGGTCGCCGACGCCGGGCCGCCCGAGTTGCGCGGGCTGAGCCAGACCTTCAACCGGATGGTCGACACCGTCGCCACCACCCTGGAACGCCAGCAGCAGTTCGTCACCGACGCCTCCCACCAGTTGCGTAACCCGCTCGCCTCGGCCCGGATCGCGGTGGAGAACCTGCGGCCGTACCTGGACGGCGGCGCCGAGGCGGAACTGGCCTACCGCGACGCGCTCGCCGACATGGACCGGATGTCGGCGTTGGTCGGCGGGCTGCTGACGGCGAGCAGCCTCCAGGCCGCCCCGGTACGGGCGTCGTCCGTCGCGCAGTTGCTCGAACGCCGGGCGCAACGGTGGCGCGTCGAGTGCGCCGAACGCGACGTCACCCTGGTGGTCGACGTCGCGGACGCCGAGGTGATCGAGCCGTCCGGCGGCCTCGCGATGGTGCTCGGCGAACTGCTCGGCAACGCGCTGCGGTTGGCCGCTCCGCAGCGGATCGAACTGCGCGGGCGGGTGTCCGAGGCCGGGCGTTACACGCTGACCGTCGCCGACGACGGTGTCGGCCTGAGCGGCGAGGAACATCAGCTCGCCACCGGTCGCTTCTGGCGCTCCCCCCGGGTCCAGAACCTGCCCGGCACCGGGCTGGGCCTGAACATCGTGGCGCAGGTCGTCACGGATGTCGGCGGTCGGCTGACGCTTCGCGAAACGCCCGGCGGAGGGCTCACCGTGGTACTCGACCTGCCGCTGGCGGACTCCTGACCGTGGGTGGTCACGGCTTGGCGGCGCGGAACCAGTCCCGGGCACCCGGGTGCAGGGCCACCGGCGCGGTGGCGGCACCCGTCCGCGGGTTGATCTGGCTCGCCTCGGGGCGTACCCCGGACAGCTCTTCGGCGTGGTCGAACAGCAGGCCGGTCAGGTACCGCGCCAGGTCGGCCGCCATCGAGGCGTGGGCGACGAGCAGGGTCGGCACGGCGAGGGTGACCACCGAGGCCATCGGTGGATACATCGTCGCCGGGATGGTGACCGGGAAGTAGTCGAGTGGGTGCTCGGCGGCCATGGTGGCGACCTCGTCGGTCAGGTCCAGCAACCGCACGTCGCCACCGGCCGCCAGTTGCGACACCGCCGGCGTCGGCATCCCGGTCAGGCTCACCACGGCGTCGACCCGCCCGGCGCGCAGGGCCGCCACCGAGTCGGCCTGGGACAGCGCGTGGAAGTCCAGGCGGAGCCCGAGCAGTTCGGCGAGCCGGGTGACGACGAACCGGGTGCCGGACTCCGCCAGACCGCCCGCGACGGCCCGACCGTGCAGGTCCGTCGCCGAGTGGATCGAGGAGTCCGCCGGCACCACCACGTGCACGACCGAGTCGAAAACCCGGCTCAGGGCCCGGATCTCGGGGTGTTCGACGGCCACGTCGCAGTTGACGAAGGCCAGCTCGGCGTCCCTGCCGTCGATCAGCCGGGCGTTCTCGACGGCCGCCGCCGTGTGCAGCACCTCGACGGTACGGGCGGGCCAGGCGCGCCGGAGGATGTCGGCGTACGCCTGCCCGATCTCGCGGTAGACCGCGCCGGGGGGCCCGGTCGCCAGCCGCAACGGTTCCGGCGCCCGGGGCACCCGGCCGGTGCATCCGGTCAGCGCCACCAGCGCCCCCAGCCCCGCGCCGAGCACCGCCCGCCGAGTGGGCGCGGGCAGGGCGAACGCCGACGTCGGCAGGGAAGCTGGCGCGGCCATGGCCGGCGAATATACCGGCCCGGCCGGCGCGGGGAAACCCACACGCAACGCCAGGAAGCGTTGACGAAACGTCAGGCAATGCCAAGGCAACGTCAAGAAATCACCGGCGTGATGGGTGACGGCGGTCACCCGCCGCCAGGCTGTCTCCCACCGTGACTCACCTCACGGCCCAAGGAGGGACAGAATGCCCAACACCACCACCCCCGAACTGCCCGCGCCGCCCACCGCACCGGCGCCCACCCGGCGTAAACGGCTCTGGCAGCACCTGTACTTCTGGGTGCTGGTCGGCATCGGCCTCGGCATCGTCGTGGGCATCACCCTGCCCGAGGTGGGCGCGCAGCTGCGCTGGCTGGCGACGCTGTTCATCAACCTCGTCAAGGTGGTCATCGCGCCGACCATCTTCGCCACCGTCGTCGTCGGGATCGCCGGCCTGGGCAACCTCGCCAAGGTCGGTGGGCTGGCCCTGCGTACGGTGGTCTACTTCAACCTGACCACGGTCGTGGCGCTCGGCCTCGGGTTGCTCACCATCAACCTGCTCCAGCCCGGCAAGGGGCTCGGGTACGACCTGAACAGCTTCGACGGCTCCGCCGCCGACGACACCATCGCCAACGCGAACGCCGCCGCCGGCAGCGGCATCCAGGACTTCATCCTGGGGCTGGTGCCGACCTCGTTCATGTCCGCGTTCGTGGACGGGCAACTGCTCCAGGTGCTGCTGCTGGCGATCCTGGTCGGTGTCGCGCTGACCATGCTCGGTCAACGGGGCCGACGCGCGGTGGCCGCCCTCGACACGGTGGCCAAGACCATGTTCGGAGTCATCAAGCTGGTCATGTGGGTCGCCCCGGTGGGCGCCTTCGGCGGCATCGCCTTCACGATCGGCGAGCACGGCAGCAAGATCCTCGGCAGCCTGGCCGCCTTCATGGGCGCGTTCTGGCTGACCTGCCTGGTGTTCATCCTGCTGTTCCTCGGCCCGATCTGCCGGCTCGCCGGGTTCAAGATCTTCCAGTACCTGCGCTACATCAAGGACGAGTTGCTGATCGTGCTCGGCACCTCCTCGTCGGAGACGGTGCTGCCCCGGATGATGGTCAAGATGGAGGCGGCGGGTACGCCCAAGCACGTCGTGGGCCTGACCATCCCGACCGGCTACTCCTTCAACCTCGACGGCACCGCGATCTACATGACGATGGGCGCGATCTTCATCGCCCAGGCCTTCGACATCAACGTGCCGCTGGGCACCCAGATCGCCCTGCTGCTGTTCATGCTCGTCTCGTCCAACGGAGCCGCGGGCGTCTCCGGCGCCGGACTGGTGACGCTGGCCGCCTCGATCGCGGCCTTCGACCACATCATTCCGATGGTGGGCCTGGCGTTGATCGTCGGGATCGACCGGTTCATGTCCGAGGGACGGGCGCTGACGAACCTGACCGGCAACGGCATCGGCACCCTGGTCATCGCCCGGTGGACCGGCGAGTTGGACCGGGAACGCCTGGCCTACGTGCTGGCGAACCCGACGAGCGTGGACACCGAGGCGCTGCTGCGCGAGGACCTGGCCCGCGACACCGAGGCGCCCCGCGACACCGAGGCGCCGGAAACCGGGGTGCCGGTCACGACGCCGAGCGAGGCGACGGATCGAGAACCGGCGACGGTCCGGTAGGGCCTCGGCGACGTACGGCCCGGCGGGGGTGTGGTCCGCCGGGCCGTACGTCCGGTGCGGTTCGCGGGGTCCCGCCGGGCGCCGCTGCGTAGACTCTCGCGGGATGATCGCCCAGCTCACGGCCGGTTCGGAAGGGTCATGACCAAGACGTACGAGGTGCCACTGCTGGTGCTGACCGTGGCGACGGGGGCGATCGACGGCGTCAGCTACCTCGCCCTGGACCGGGTATTCACCGGCAACATGACGGGAAATGTCCTGTTCATCGGCTTCGGCCTGGCCGGCGTCTCCGGCCTGCCGGTCCTGAACAACCTGGTGGCGCTGCTGGCCTTCATGCTCGGCGCGGTGCTGGCCGCCCGACTGACCCGCCACGCGTCGGACCCGGCGAAGCTGCCCCGGTCCGGGCTGGCCGTCCTGGTCACCGGGAGCGTGCTGACGCTGCTGCTGGCCGGGATCTGGCTCGGCACCGGCGCACCGGGCGCGATCGCGATGCTGGTCACCACCGGGCTGCTCGCCCTGGTGCTCGGCGCGCAGGCCGCGGCGGTCAAGCACATCGGCATCCGGGATCTCTCCACAGTGGTGGTGACCATGACGATGGTGAACCTCTCCACCGACAGCCGGGTGGCCGGCGGCGCCGGGGCGGCGTGGCTGCGCCGGTTCGCGGCGATCGTCGCGATGGGACTGGGCGCGTTGGCCGCCGCGATTCTCACCCTGCGGGTCAGTGGCGCGCTGGCGCTGCTGATGGCCGGTGTGGTGATGGCCGCCGGCACGGCGATGATCGCGGTGGTGCGGCGGCGCGAGGTGACGGCGGGCGCACGGTCCTGACTCTCCCCCGCTCCGGTCGGCAACCCTGTGGACGCCACCCGCGCGGCGAATGTCAGCATGACGGCATGGATATCTACGAGGACGAGCGGACCGTGTCGCGGGCGGATCTGGCCGCCTGGCTGCGTCAGGTGGCCAGCCAGTTGGAGACCGGCCAGGTCTTCTACGGTGCGGCGGGCACCATCGCCGTCGCCGACCAGGTGCACTGCGAGCTGGAGATCGAGCAGGAGGGCAAGGACGAGTTCTCGATCGAGATCGAGTTCTCCTGGGTCAACCCGAAGGCCGACCCGCCCGCCGAGGAGGCCGCCGACCCGGACAGCGAGGACGAGAACCCGACCCCAGCCGCCTGACCCCGAGCAAGGAAGGGCCCCTAGTTAACGCCGGGCGCGGTATAGGGGCCCCTTTTTAACCCGAGTGAGGGCTTGGGCTCAGCGCAGCCGACGCCGGCCGCCGAACCAGTCGCGGGAGGCTCGGGTGTTCAGCGCCCAGAGCACCCAGGCCAGCAGGCCCAGCCCGACGCAGGTGATGGCGCCGAAGAGGCCGAGCGAGGCGGCGGCCAGCAGGCCCGCCAGGGCGTACGCCGGATAGGGTGCCCACGGGCGGCGGGTGATCAGGCTGGCGGCCACCAGCAGACACCCGACGGCCAGCACGGCGAAGAAGACCGCGGCCCCCAGCGAGCCGCCCTCGGTCAGCAGCCGGTGCCCGGTCGCCAGGGCGAACAGCAGCGACAGCAAGCCGAAGACGAGCACGGTGACCCGTACCGGGGTCGGCATCACGGGGTACCGGAGCAGGTCTGGGTAGCCACGCACGCCCATACAGACAACGATGAGCGTCGACCTTTACGGACGTGCGGCACTGTCGGCAAGGCGACAGCCGCGTACGCGATCTAAGCTTCCGCCCATGGCCAGGTACTTCGACGTGCACCCGGACAACCCGCAGCCGCGCACCATCGGGCAGGTCGTCGACCTCCTGCGCCGGGACGGGCTGATCGCCTACCCGACGGACTCGTGCTTCGCCCTGGGCAGCCAGCTCGGCAACAAGGACGGCATGGACCGCATCCGCGAGATCCGGCAGCTCGACAGCGGCCACCACTTCACCCTGGTGTGCCGCGACTTCGCCCAACTCGGCCAGTTCGTGCAGCTCGACAACGCGGTCTTCCGCGCGGTGAAGGCGGCCACCCCGGGCAGCTACACCTTCATCCTCCCGGCCACCCGGGAGGTGCCGCGCCGGCTGCTGCACCCCCGCAAGCGCACCGTGGGCGTACGCATCCCCGCGCATCCGGTCACCCAGGCCCTGCTCGACGAGCTGGGTGAGCCGCTGCTGTCGAGCACGCTGCTGCTGCCCGGCGACGACGAGCCGCTGACCCAGGGCTGGGAGATCAAGGAACGGCTCGATCACGCCGTGGACGCGGTGGTCGACGCGGGTGACTGCGGCACCGAACCGACCACCGTGGTCGACTTCTCCGACGGCGAGCCGGAGATCGTCCGCATCGGCGCGGGCGACCCGGCGCGGTTCGCCTAGAGGTTCTCGTACACCCAGTCCCGGGATCGGACGAAGGACTCGACCGGGTCGCCCACGTACATCCAGGGCCACTCGCTGACCCGGTCACCGAGCAGCTCGAAGACCCGCGCCGCGGCTTCGAACTCGTGGGCCAACTCGAAGGCCAGCGCGAACACGCTCGCCCGGGGCACCCAGCCGAGACCGGGCTGGAACGACGGATGGAAGATCGACTTCTCGGCCGCCGCCAGCAGGTCCTCGGCCACCTCGTCGCCGATCATGTACCTGTCCTCCGCCGGCTCGCGCAGCCACTTCTCGATGTGCGCGACGGCCAGCAGTTCCGGAAGCAGGCTGCCGTCCGGGGCGGACGCGGTGGCCTGGCGGGCGAAGGTGAACATCTCGTCCTCGCTGCCGAACCATTTCGGGCACAGGTACTGCAACCGCTGCTCGTGCGCCACCAGGTGGGTCGGATGCCGCTTGACCACCTCGTCGAAGCGGGCGCGGGCCTCGTCGGCGTCGACCTGCCGCCCCCGGGAGGAGGTGACCAGCCAGGTCCGCGCGGTCACGTCGTCCGGATCGCGGTCGACCACCTCGTCCAACGAGTTCTCGGCGATGCGCAACCGCCGGGCGAACTCCCGAAACTGCTCCTGCTTGGTGTACTCGGCACGCTTCGCGCCCCGGGCCTCCCACGCCCAGTGGACCGCGTGGCAGCCCCGTACCAGCACCGGAAGCGTCGAGTGCGGTTCGGCGGCGATCCACTCGCCGATCCAGTCCTGCACGCCGTCGACCGTGCCCGCGGCTTCCATCAGGAAGGCCCGGCCGTCCGGGTCGGGCGCGGCGTCGAAGATGTCCCGGGCCGTACGCCAGTCCCGCGCGCCCAGCGCGTCGATCAACGCCTGCGATCGCGGGTCACCGTACGACGGGTCGACGACCAGCACCGGCTCCGGCCGGCGCCGCTTGAATGGCCACATGTGAATCTCCTCCCGCAGCAGCGGCGCGAGAATATCGGGTGATCACCCTCACCACTCGGGGGCCCCGGGTTCCGCCGAGCGGGTCACCCCGCCGCACGGCAGGTGGAGCCGCAGCTGGCGCGGGGTTGCTATCGTCGCCGCCACGTAGATGATCTCGGCATTGGGGGGACGCGATGGGGCTGATGGACCGGCTCCGGGGCGAGTTCGTGGACATCGTCGAATGGCTGGACGACAGCCGGGACACGATCGTCTGGCGCTTCCCCCGCTACCAGAACGAGATCAAGATGGGCGCCAAGTTGGTCGTCCGCGAGTCCCAGACGGCGGTGTTCGTCAACGAGGGGCAGATCGCCGACGCCTTCCCGCCCGGCACGTACCCGCTCGAAACCCGCAACCTGCCGATCCTGTCCACCCTCAAGGGCTGGAAGTACGGCTTCAACTCGCCGTTCAAGGCCGAGGTGTACTTCGTCAACACCCGCCAGTTCACCGAGATGAAGTGGGGCACCCAGAACCCGGTGATCCTGCGCGACGCCGAGTTCGGGGTGGTCCGGCTGCGGGCGTTCGGCGCGTACGCGGCCCGGGTGGTGGACGCGCAGCGGCTGCTGCGGGAGCTGGTCGGCACCGATCCGCAGTTCCGCACCGAAGAGGTCCAGGAGTACCTGCGTCAGCTCATCGTGGGCCGGCTCGGCAACGCGCTGGCCACGGCCGGGGTGCCGCTGCTGGACCTGGCGGCCCACCAGGACGCGATCGGGCGCCAGCTGGCCGACGTGCTGACCGCCGAACTCGCCGAGGTCGGCATCGCCATCCCGAAGTTCGTCATCGAGAACGTCTCGGTGCCGCCGGAGGTGGAGCGGGCCCTGGACAAGCGGACCGGCATGGGCGCGGTCGGCGACCTGGACCGCTTCACCCGGTACCAGGCGGCCACCGCCCTGGAGGAGGCCGCGAAGAACCCGGGCGGCGAGGCGGGTGCCGGCGTCGGGCTGGGGATGGGCATGGCGATGGGCCAGCAGATGGCCAGGTCCATGGCGGGCGAGACGGCAGCCACCACGGCGCCGGGCGGTGCCGAGCCGCCGCCGCTACCGAACCAGACGCAGTGGTTCATCGGCGTCGCCGGGCAGCGGCAGGGCCCGTTCGACCTCGGTGGGTTGGCCGCGCAGGTGGGTGCCGGCGCGCTGGGCCCGGACACGCTGGTCTGGCGGGCCGGCATGGCGCAGTGGCAGCCGGCCGGGCAACTGCCGGAGCTGGCGTCGGTGCTGGCCAGCGTGCCGCCGCCGCTGCCGCCCCAGTGACCCCGGCACCGGATCGGAAGGTACGCCGATGACTGACACGCCGTCGTACGGCTGCGGGGGTTGCGGTGCCCGGGTGCAGTACGCACCCGGCACGACGGTGCTGCACTGCCCCTACTGCGGGCACCGGCAGCAGATCGCCGCCGCCGGACGTGAGGTACGCGAACACGCGTACGCCCAGCTGGCCACCCTGCCCCGCAAGCCGGCCGCCAGCGTCGGCGCGTACGTGTTCGGCTGTCCGGGCTGCGGCGCCCGGACCGAGAGCGACGCCCTCGCCCAGCGCTGCCAGTTCTGCGCCGCTCCCCTGGTGGCGCAGCACGCGGCGGGTGAACTCATCGCGCCGGAGGCGGTGCTGCCGTTCACCGTGGACCGGTCCGGCGTACGCACCGCGCTGAGCACCTGGTGCCGGAGCCGCTGGTTCGCCCCGAACAGCCTGAAGAAGGTCAGCGAGGCGGAGACGCTCAGGGGCACGTACCTGCCGCACTGGACGTTCGACGCGCGGACCGTCTCGGACTACCAGGGCCAGCGCGGCGAGCACTACTACGTCGCCGAGACGTACACGGTGACGGTGAACGGCAAGGCGGAGGTCCGCACCCGGCAGGTGCGGCACACCCGGTGGCACCCGGCGAACGGCACGGTCCGCCGGGACTTCGACGACGTGCTCGTACCCGCCACGACGCACCTGCCGGCCGACCAACTGGACCAGTTGGCCCCGTGGCCACTGACCGAGGCGGTCGCCTACGACGGGGACTACCTGGCCGGGTACCACGCGTTGCGCTACGACACCGAGCCGGAGGCGGGACTGGCCACGGCGAAGACCCGGATGGCACAGGCAATCGAGCAGGACTGCCGGTCCGACATCGGCGGTGACGAACAGCGGGTCAGCGCCGTGGACACCAGCTACTCGGACGTCACGTACAAGCTGCTCCTGCTGCCGGTGTGGATCGCCGCGTACCTGCACCACGGACGCTCGTACCAGGTGCTGGTCAACGCCCGCACCGGCGAGGTCATCGGCGATCGCCCGTACAGCAGAGCCAAGATCGCCTTCGCGGTGCTGGCCGCGCTGGCGCTGGTCGCGGCGGTCGTGGTGGCGTTCGTGCTGGCCCCGTAGCGGCGTTCGGCGCGACGACCGATCGGCACGCTGCGGTCAGCGCAACAGGTGGCGGACGAGTTCGGTGCGGTTGCGTACGCCGAGCTTGCGGTAGATGTTGCCGAGGTGGAACTCGATCGTCTTGGCCGACACCGACAGCCGCCCGGCCACCTCCTGGTTGCTCAGTCCCTCGGCGACGGCGGCGGCGACCCGGCGTTCGGTGGCGGTCAGCGCGACACCGGCGGGCCCCGACGAGCCGGTAGGACCGGAGGACGTCACCGGTGCCGGGTCGGCGCCGGCCGGGTCGGGGACGTCGCCCGCGCGCTTCGGCGGCCCGCTGGCGGCGGCGAACGGTTCCGCGATCGCGTGCAGGTCGACGGCGACGCGGGCGAGCAGCCCGGCGGCGCCGGTCGCCGCGTACTCGCTGCTGGCCAGTTCCAGCAACCGGATCGCGTCGGCCCGGCGGCCGGCGTGGGCGTGCCGCGCGCCGAGCAACCAGGCCAGCCGGGCCCGCGACAGCCGTTCCACCGGCCGGTTGAGCCCGGACAGGGCCCGTTCGAGCCAGGCCATCGCCGCCGGATCGTCCGGGTCGGCGATCCACGCCCGCCAGGCGGGCAGCGCCGGTGCGCCGGGCCAGTCCAGCGGTGGATCCGCAATGGACTCGATGACCGACCGCGCGGCGCCGGCATCACCGCGCAGCGCGTGGTACGTGGCCAACTCCCAGCGGTGCTCGAAGACCAGCCCCGAGTTGGCGCCGACCGCCGAGCCGACGAGGCGCCCGATGACGCCGACCCAGGCGTCGATGTCGCCGCTGGCCAGGTGCAGTGCGGCGGCGCACTCGGCGATGTGGAACCCCACCCAGGCGGAGCCGGAGCGGGCCGCGAGCACCCGCGCCTCGGTCAGCCGGCGCCGGGACTCCGCGAGGTCGCCGCAGAGCGCCTCACACTTGGCCAGCCAGGAGACGATCTCGGCCTGTAGGTCGAGCCGCCCGGCCGCGACGGCATACCCGTACGCGCGGCGCAGCGTGGCCCGGCCGCGCAGCAGGTCACCGGACCAGGCGTCGCCCATGCCCAGCATGGTGGTCAGTCGCGCCCGGCGGGCCGGGTCCACGATGCCGTCCGCCAGCCACGGTTCGACCAGGTGGGCGAAGTTCGGCCGGACCTGGTCGGGTCGCTGCGCGCTGAGCATCGCGATCATCGCGCACTCCACGTACAGCGGGTCGTCGTGCAGCCCGGCGGCGGTGAACAGGCGCAACGCCTCGTCCGGGTCGGCCAGCCGTTGGTGGGTCGGCTCGGGCCGGGCGAGCCGGCGGCCGGTGCGGGCGCCGACCGCGCAGGCGATGGCGTGGTACACGAACTCGACCTCGCGGTGCCGGCGCTCGCGCTCGACCTGCGGGAATGCCGACCGGGCCCGCAGCATCGCCAGTCGCCGGACCATCGGCGGCAGGGTGGCCGCGTCGGCGGTACGGGACACCGCGACGAATGCCTCGGCCACCAGTCGCGCGGCGGTCACCGGGTCACCGGCGCGGTCGGCGGCGGCGAGCAGCCGGTCGGCGTCCTCCGGCCCATGGGCATGCCGGTCGATCTCCACGTCCGTCACCTTCGTCGGGCGGGTTCAGCAGGCACACCCTAGCTGGGGTCTTTCCCAGGTCGACGGTGGGATCGGACTGGTTGCCGACTCAGTGACCTGGGCCGGGCCCGGCGGGTGCGACGGTACGGCTCATGATCCTCCGTAATCGCAAGAGAGTGGCGATGCTCGTCGCTCCACTGTTCGCCATACCGCTCGCGTTGACCGCCACCGGCACCGCCGCTTCCGCCGACAAGCCGACGGAGGCGCCGGAGCGGTCCCGGCTGTCGTACGCCCGGATCTGTGACCCGACCGGCTGTTACCTGTCCTGGCGGGTGGTCGACAGCGACAAGGACGGTTTCAGCGACGCCGACGAGTTGGCCGCCGGCACCGACCCCCACGACCCACAGAGCACGCCGAGCCTTCAGGTGGCGGTCGAGCTGGCCTCGGTCAACAAGTTGCCGTCCTTCTCGTACGGACGCGGCAGCTTCCTCGCCTTCCCGGCGGAGATTCTCAAGCTCAAGGAGGAGACGACGAACCTGCCGGCCATCGGTGTCTTCGCGATGCCGGTCCGGCAGGACACCTACACCCGGCTGGGCATCGACCTCAAGCAGTTCGACGAGTTGAAGCTGTCGGTGCGGCGGGACGGCGTCGCGATCGGCCGTGGCAAGATCTCGCAGTCCGTCGGCGACTCGCTGACCGGCAGCCTGCTGACTCCGTTCGACTCGCACTTCGTCGAGTACGACCCCGGCGTGACGGGGCAGAGCCCCGCCGCGTACGGCGGCGTCGTGAAGACCGAGAAGGGCGGCTGGTTCGACGACTTCGACTACCGGCTGCACTACGCCGACGGGTCCCGCGACGTCGTCGACCTGGTGCCGGGCGGTTCGGTGCGGGAGCACTTCAACGCCGACGACTCGCGCGGCAACACCGTCCTGCACCAGTACGAGGAGCGGGGCAAGGACGGCGACCGCTACATCGAGGAGACCACCACGGTCTGGGACCCGCACGGACGCCTGGTCAGCGAGACCACGTCGAAGACCCACTCGACGAACGGGAAGCTGGACACCTGGTTGGAGACGATCTACCACGTCTACGACGAGGACGGCAAGGAGGTCGGCACCATCAGGACGGAGTCGGTCATCTACAACAGTTCGACGCACACCTCCGGCAACCAGACCATCACCACCTGCGACGCGAGCGGCAGCTGCGACGACGGCGTCAACATGTACTACGACTCCGGGGATGACGACTCCTCCGGCGGCGGACACGGCGACGACGGGGGTGACGACGGCAGCGGACACGGCGATCCCGAGGGTGATCACGGTTATGTCGACCCCGACTACACCGGTGACGCGGTGTCCATCCTCACCGGCAGCGACGGGTTCACCCGGATCGTCGGCACGAACATCACGCCGGTCCGCAACTGGACGCCGAAGTACGCCGACGGCACCATTCCGGAGAACAAGCTGACCGGCATCATCTACGTCGACGACACCGCCAACGCGTACAACACGGTCTTCTCCGAGCCACGGATCACCGGGGCACAGCCGGAGCACGTACCCGGCCAGCCGCAGCCGTGGCTGAGCGGGCCGCCACCGAACCCCGGCGGTTGCAACGGGCTCTGCTGACCTCGGCAAGGCAGCCGACGTCGCCCGTCCGGTCGTCACCGGACGGGCGGCGTGCCGTTCGGGGCGTCGTCGCGGTCGCCACCACCCGTTCAGCTTGCCGGCGCGACAAGTTAGGCTTGCCTAACTTCAGAAGCGAGGCGCGGATGACGGACTCCCCTGCACCGGCACCGACCGGCCGCCTGATCGGCGGCATGTTCCGGCGCCAACGCCGCGACACGGCGTTGTGCGCCGGATTCTGGTCACTGCACCAGGTGTGCGAGGCGCTCGTACCGGTGGCCATCGGCGTGGTCATCGACCAGGCCGTGGGAACCGGGTCGACCACGGCGATGGCCTGGTCGGTGCTGGGGATCTTCGCCCTCTTCGTCGCGCTCACCATGGGCTGGCGGTTCGGGTTCTGGTTCCTGTCCAAGGCGGTGGTCCAGGAGTCGCACAGCCTGCGGATGCAGGTGGTCAGGCGGGTGCTCACCGGACGGGGAATCCGGACCAACCGCCAGAACGGGGAGTTGCTGTCGATCGCGACCTCCGACACCCAGGCCGCCGCCGAAATGCTGGAGCTGGGCAGCCGGATGGTGTCCGCGCTGATCGGCCTGACCGTGGCGACGGTGGTGCTGCTGCGCATCGACTGGTCGCTCGGGCTCGGGCTGGTGGTGGGCGTTCCGCTGCTGGTGCTCGGGCTCAACGCCCTCGGGCCGGTGGTGGAGCGGCACACCTCGGCACAGCAACAGGCCATCGGTCGGGCCGCCGCGACCGCGTCCGACCTGCTGCGCGGGCTCCGGCCGCTGCGCGGGTTCGGCGGGGTCGACGAGGCCGCCCGCCGCTACCGGGCGGCCAGCCGTACGTCGCTGCGGGCCAACCTCGGCGCGGTCCGGGCCGGCGCCACCTTCGTCGGCGTGTCGACGTTCACCACCGGCCTGCTGGTCACGGTGGTGGCGGCGTTGGCCGGCTGGTTCGCCCTACAGGGGCGGATCACCGTCGGTGAACTCATCACCATCGTCGGATTGGCGACGTTCATCAGCGACCCGGTGCTCAACCTCGCCGACTGCGTCTTCCGGCTGGCGACCGCCCGGGCCAGCGCGGCCCGGGTGGCCGAGGTGCTCGCCGCACCCGAGCCGGCCCCGTCCGGCGGCGCGGCGGCGCGGCCGGGCGCGCTGGTCCTCGACGACGTGCACGCCCCGGGCCTGGACGGCGTCAGCCTCACCGTACGTCCCGGCGAGTTGCTCGGTGTCGTCACCGAGCAGACGGTCACCGCCGACGGCATCACCGAACTGCTGGCCGGGGGGCGGCACCCCGACCGGGGCGAGGTGACGTTGGCCGACACGCCGGTACGCGACCTCGACGTCGCCGCGCTGCGCCGGATCGTGCTCGTCGAGCCGCACGCGGTGGACCTGTTCGGCGCGACGCTGCGCGAGGTGCTGCACACCGGAGACGACCACGACGACGCGGCGGTACGCCGGAGCATCGCCGCCGCCTGCGTGGACGTGCTCGCCGACGGCGACGAAGGGCTGGACCGGGAGCTGCTGGACCGAGGGCTGGACCTGTCCGGTGGTCAGCGGCAGCGCCTCGCCCTGGCCCGGGCGCTGCTCGCCGACCGGCCGATCACCGTGCTGCGCGATCCCACCACGGCGGTCGACGCGGTCACCGAGCACGCCATCGCCGAGGGGGTACGCGAGCACCGCACCGGCGACGCGCGGGCCACCGTCCTGGTCACCACCAGCGCACCGCTGCTCGACCGCTGCGACCGGGTCGTCTTCGTGCACGCCGGCCGGGTCGCGGCCGTCGGACGCCACCGCGACCTGCTCGCCCGATCCGCGTACGCCGAGGTGGTGCTGCGATGAGCGACCCGACGTCCACCATCCTTCCGGTCGCCACCGGCCGGGCCACCCTGGTCTCCTTCTGGCGCTCGTTGCGGCGCCACCCGATGCTCGGCTGGGCCTCGGTCGCGGCGTCGCTGGCGGCCAGCGCCGCCGCGGTCGTCGTACCGCTGTTGCTCGGCCGGCTGGTCGACCTGGTGGTCGCCGCCGGCACCACCCGGTCGTTGCTGCTGACCTCGGCCTGGATCCTCGGCGCGGGATTCGCCGCCGCGGTGCTGACCGGCGCGTCCCGTTGGCTGGTCACCGAGTGGGGCATGCGGGCCTGCGCCGACCTGCGGGAGGAGGTCCTCGACCACGCGCTGCGGATGGACTCGGCGCGGCTGGAGAACGCCGGTTCCGGCGACGTCGCCGCGCGCGTCACCGAGGACGTGGAACAGGTGACCGACTCGATCCGGCTGGCCGCGGGGGTCTTCATCGCGCTGGTGACCGTCGTGGTCACCGTCGCCGGCTTCGCGGCGCTGGACTGGCGCATCGCCGTCGCGTTCCTGGTCATCGTCCCGGTGTACGCGCTGAGTCTGCGCCGGTTCACCCCCCGGGCGAAACGGCTCTACGCCGCCGAACGGCAGGCCGCCGCGGTCCGTACCCAACACCTGCTGACCACCTTCGGCGGAGTCCGGACGGTGCACGCGTACGGCATGCAGCAGCGGCAGAGCCAGCGGGTGGAGCGGGCCTCACGCGACGCGGCCGACGCCCGGCTCCGGGCGGTACGCGGGTTCCTCTGGTTCGCGAACATGATGAACTACGCCGAGGCGATCGGGCTGACCGCCGTCCTGTTCACCGGGTTTCTGCTGGTCCGCTCCGGGGACAGCAGTGTCGGCGAGGTGACCGCCGCCGCGCTGCTGTTCCACCGCCTCTTCGGCCCGCTCGGCATGCTGCTGATGTCGTTCAACGACATCCAGTCGGCCGGCGCGGCGCTCGCCCGCCTGGTCGGCGTCACCGAGGTGGACGTACCGGCGGGGCGGGCCGGTGAGCTGGCCACCCGGGCGCCGGCCGGCATCACCGCCAAGTCGGTGTGGCACCGCTACGCCGACGGTCCGACGGTCGTACACGACGTGACGATCGAGATCGCCGAAGGTGAGTCGTTGGCGATCGTGGGCGAGAGCGGCGCCGGCAAGACGACCCTCGCGGCCATCCTCGGCGGGGTGTTCCCGGCCGCCGACGGCGCGGTGTGGCTCGGTGGCCGGTTGATCGGCGACCTCGGCCCCGACGACCTGCGCCGCACCGTCGGCGTGGTCACCCAGGAGGTGCACGTCTTCGCCGGCACCCTCGCCGACGACCTGCGGCTGGCCGCTCCGCACGCCACCGACGAGCAGTTGCACGCCGCGTTGCGCCTGGTCGACGCGGACGGCTGGGTCGCCGCGTTGCCGGCCGGACTGGCGACCAGGGTCGGCGACGGCGAGCATCCGATCACACCCGGCCAGGCCCAGCAGTTGGCGCTGGCCCGGATAGCCCTGCTCGACCCGCCGATCGTCGTGCTGGACGAGGCGAGCGCGGAGGCCGGCAGTGCGGGCGCCCACCAGTTGGAGCTGGCCAGCCAGGCGGTGATCCGTGGCCGCACCGCGATCGTCGTGGCCCACCGGCTCACCCAGGCCCATGCCTGTGACCGGGTCGCGGTGATGTCGCGCGGCCGCATCGTCGAACTCGGCCGCCCGGACGACCTCGTCGAGGCCGGTGGCCGGTACGCCGAACTCTGGGCGGCCTGGCGACGCTGACCTACCGGGCCGCGCCCCGGGTCAGTCGTGCGGGACAGACGCCGGGGGTGGCGCCGATCGGTGCCACCCCCGGGCAGTCCGGGTCGGTACGGCTCAGCAGGTGCCGAGCATCGAGCTGAGGGCCGACTTCTCCGCGCTGTCCACGGAGAGCCCGTAGTACCACTTCACCTGGATCCAGGCGCGGGCGTAGGTGCAGTGGAACGCCGCGCGCGGCGGCTTCCACGCGGCCGGGTCCTTGTCGCCCTTGGACTGGTTCACCGTGCTGGTGACCGCCCACAGCTCGGGGCCGCCGAGGTCGTTGGCGTAGGTCTGCCGCTGCGCGGTGCTCCAGGCCCAGGCCCCGGAGCGCCACGCCTCGGCGAGCGGCACCATGTGGTCGATGTCGATCTGCGAGGGGCTGGTGCGGGTCAGGCCGTCGTACGGGCTGTACCAGGACCCGGAGGTCGGGTAGCAGCTCGCGTCGACGACGACGTTGGTGCCGTCGCGCTTGAGGACCTGCTCCCGGGCGTTGCAGGTGCCGGTGATCGTGATCCAGTGCGGGAAGAGATCCCGGTTGTAGCTGGACTGGTGCGACTCGGCGGCGACGGTGAGCGCGTTGAGTCGGCTCACCGCCGTGCTGTACGAGGGGATGTTGGGCGGGGTGGCGTGGGCCGGCGGTGGGACCAGCACGATGGACAGGACGACGGCGACCGCCGTGGTGAGGGCGGCCCTGGGTAGGCGAGCCATTGGGTCGACTCCTGACTGTCGCCGACCACGGCGGGTGGGGGTGGCCCGGCTGATGGGCGTGGCCTGCGACAGACGGATTGTCGCAGACATCGTGATCAATGAGTGTCTTAGCGCCGGAAAAGGCCGTGAACCCGAGGTGAAGACCGATGGGGCCTACCCCTGCCGGATGGCCTCGCCGGCGATCTCGATGCGGATGTTGCGGCCGACCAGGACGCCGCCGCTGTCCAGGGCCACGTTCCAGACCAGGCCGTAGTCCTCGCGGTTGATCTCCGCCGTGGCGCTGAACCCGAAGATGTCCTGCCCGTACGGATCGCGCCGGGCCCCGCCGAACTCGACCTGTAGGTCCACCGGACGGGTGAGCCCCTTGACGGTCAGCTCGCCGGCCAGCACGAACCGCGTGGTCGCCGGGTGCGCCGGCGGCGACGGCTCGTCCAGCACCGCCCGGCGACCGAGCCGGTGGTTCTTCAGCTTGGCCCAGTAGAAGATCGGGTCGGTCTGGTCGAGGGCGGCGATGCCGGTGCTGCGGTACTCCAGGGTCGGATACCGCTGGACGTCGAGGAAGTCGGCGCTGCGCAGGTGAACGTCGCGGTCGACGTTGGCGGTGTCGATGCTGTCCGCCCGGATGCTCGCCACGATCGAGGACTCCAGGGGATTCTCCGCGACCGTGATGTGGGCGCTCGCCGTACGGAACTCGCCGCGTACCGGGCTGACCATCATGTGCCGGGCGACGAACCCGACCCGCTTGTGCGCGGCGTCAAGCTCGTAGCTGCCGGGTGCGGGGATGGACATGCCGTCCCAGATCCGCGTGGAACCGGTCATCGCTCGCCACTTCCTCCCCCGCGTCACCCAGGGCCCACCCGCTGACGCCGGACCGGCCCGAAACGATCATCGAAGCCAAGCATAGGGAGGTCAGGGGCGTTTTCCCTCGCCCGAGGAGGGCTGATCGTGAGGACAATCACCAGCCCACCGGCCCACCGGCCCGCCCGCGCTGCGCCGGTCAGCTGACGGTGAGCAGACCGCGCGCGGCGCGGACCTGGTCGACCGCGCGGCGCAGCGCCGCCACCACGCGCTCTTCGAGGTGCCCGTCGAGGCGGGCCACCGGGATGGAGAGGCTGATCGCGTCCACGGCGGGAGTGTGCAGCGGCACGGCGACCGCGAAGCAGACGATGCCCTCGGTGTTCTCCTCGTGGTCGACGGCGTATCCCCGGTCCCGACTGACGGCCAGGTCGGCGTGCAGGGCCGCGAGGTCGGTGATGGTGTGCCGGGTCAGCGGCGCCGGGGAGGTCCCGATGATCGTCTCGACCGTCTCGTCGGCGCGCTCGGCGAGCAGCACCTTGCCCAGCGCGGTGGCGTGTGCCGGCAGGCGTCGCCCGATGGCGCTGTACAGCCGCAGCGGGTGCATGGACTCCCGCTTGGCGGTGTAGACCACGTGCGCCCCGTCGAGGCGGCCGAGGTGCACGGTCTCACCGAACTGCCCGGACAGGTCGTCCAGGACGCCGGCGAGCAGCCCGACCGCGTCGTCGGTGTCCAGGTACGCGGCGCCGACCTGGAGGGCGCGTACGCCCAACCCGAACCGGGTGCCGGTGTCGTCGGCCTCCACCCAGCCGCGCTGCATCATCGTGCGCAGGATGCCGTGCAGGCTGCTCTTCGGGATGCCCAGGTCCCGGGCGAGGTCGCCGAGGGATCGCCGGCCGCCGGAGGCGGCGAGGGTCTCCAGCACCTCCAGCGTGCGCCCGGCCGACTTGACCGGCTGGAACCCCTCGGCGGATGTCATGGCGTCACTGTAGCGGGATTGACATCGCCGGGATCAGCAGTAGGGTCACGTATGTGACTGCCGTTCATCCTTCTGAACAGCCGGCCGGTGTGTCGGAGACCATCGCCGCGGGCCGGATCCTTCCGGTCGTGGTGCTCGACGACGCCCGCGACGCCGCCCCGCTCGGCGCCGCACTGACCGCCGGTGGCCTGCGCAGCGTCGAGGTGACCTTCCGCACCGACGCCGCCGCCGACGCCATCCGGGTCATGTCCGAGGACCCGGACCTCTTCGTCGGCGCCGGCACCGTACTGACGCCGGCCCAGGTGGACGAGGCCGTCGCGGCCGGCGCCCGGTTCATCGTCAGCCCCGGCTTCAGCCCGCGCGTGGTCGCCCACTGCCAGCAGGTCGGCGTCCCCGTCTTCCCGGGCGCCGCCACCCCGACCGAGATCCAGATGGCCATCGACGCCGGCCTGGACACGGTCAAGTTCTTCCCCGCCGGGCAGCTCGGCGGAACCACCATGATCAAGGCGTTGGCCGCGCCGTTCCGGTCCGTACGGTTCATCCCCACCGGGGGCGTGAACACCGACAACCTGCGCGACTACCTGAGCCTGCCCGCGGTCCTCGCCGTCGGCGGGACCTGGATGGTCGCTCCCAGCCTGCTCGCCGAGGGCCGGTGGGACGACGTGACCACGCTGACCGCCGCCGCCGTGACCGCCGCCCGGGAGATCTGATCCGCGATGCCCATTCTCGACCTGCGCCCCGCCGACCAGTGCCGGTACGACCTCGTCTCGCTCGGCGAGGTGATGCTGCGCCTCGACCCCGGTGAGGGACGGGTGCGCACCGCCCGCACCTTCCGGGCCTGGGAGGGCGGCGGTGAGTACAACGTGGCCCGGGGACTGCGCCGCTGCTTCGGGCTGCGGACCGCCATCGTCACCGCGTTCGCCGACAACGAGGTGGGACGGCTGCTGGAGGACCTGATCCTTCAGGGCGGCGTCGACCCGTCGTTCATCCGCTGGATGGCGTACGACGGCCTCGGTCGCAGCGTACGCAACGGTCTGAACTTCACCGAGCGAGGTTTCGGCGTACGCGGCGCCGTCGGCACCTCCGACCGGGGCCACACCGCCGCGAGCCAACTACGCGCCGACGACGTCGACTGGGATCACCTCTTCGGCGACCTCGGGGTGCGCTGGCTGCACACCGGCGGCATCTACGCCGCGCTGTCGGAGACCACGCCGGAGACCATCGAGGCGGCCATGGTCGCCGCCCGCCGGCACGGCACGATCATCTCGTACGACCTCAACTACCGGCCCAGCCTCTGGAAGGCGGTCGGCGGGCAGGCCCGCGCACAGGAGGTCAACCGGCGGCTCGCCCGGTACGTCGACGTCATGATCGGCAACGAGGAGGACTTCACCGCCTCGCTCGGCTTCGAGGTGCCCGACACCGACGCCAGCCTCTCCGAACTGGAGGTGACCAACTTCCAGCGGATGATCGACGAGGTCACCAAGGAGTTCGACAACTTCCGGGTGGTGGCCACCACGCTGCGCACCGTACGCAGCGCGACCGTCAACGACTGGGGTGCCATCGCCTGGGCGGCCGGCGGATTCGTCGAGGCGACGCACCGCCCCGGCCTGGAGATCATGGACCGGGTGGGCGGCGGCGACAGCTTCGCCTCCGGGTTGATCTACGGACTGCTGGCGCAGCACGACCTGGCCACCGCCGTGGAGTACGGTGCCGCCCACGGCGCGCTGGCCATGACCACCCCCGGCGACACCTCGATGGCCAACCGCAAGGAGGTCGAGGCGCTGATGCGCGGCGCCGGGGCCCGGGTGCAGCGCTGACCCGACGCGACCCGTCACGGGTCAGCTCAGCGCGGGCAGGATCACCTGTTCCAGCAGCGTCGCCGGGGTCCGCCAGTGCTCGGGGTCGTCGTAGTTGCCGGCGGTCACCGCCACACTGAGGTCCAACTCGGGCAGGACGAACAGGCGTTGCCCGCCGTTGCCCACGGCGGCGACGACCCGGTGGCCGGTGCCGGTTTCGAGGTACCAGTGATAGCCGTAGCCGGCGCCCCAGGTGGTCCGGGTACGCGGCACCAGCATCGCGTCGATCCAGTCGGCCGGGACGACCCGGCGGCCCTGCCAGGCGCCCCGGGCGAGCACCAGCTCGCCGATCCGGGCCAGGTCGCGGGGGGCCAGCCGCAGCCCGGACGCGGCCGAGGCCACCCCGTCGGTGCCGGTCATCCAGTCGAAGCCGGTCATGCCCAGCGGCGCGAACAGCACCGCTTCGGCGTAGTCGGGCAAGCGCCGGCCCGTGCCCTGCGCGATCAGTCCACCGAGCAGCGCGGTGGCGCCACCGCAGTATCCCCATCGGGTGCCGGGTGGTTCCAGGATCGGCTGCTCCAGCACGTACCGGTACCGGTCCGGCGCCAACTCCATCGCGATCTCGGCGTTCGCCGGGCTGTCGTACGGCAGGTCCTCGCGCCACCGCAGGCCGAGCGTCATGGTCAGCGCGTGCTCGACGGTGAGCCGGGCCCGGTCGGGTTCGACGGCCAGATCGGCGTACGCCGGGAAGTGGCGCAGCAACGGCTCGCCGAGGTCGGGAACCCGGCCCTCGCCGAGCGCGATGCCGTACAGCAGGGCGGTCACGCTCTTGGTGACCGACCGCACGTCGTGCAGCGTGCGGGGCGCGAACTCGATGACGCCGAGCGAATCGCCCCAGGCGAAGTCCAGGCCGGTGCCGTAGTACTCCAGCAGGGTCTGGCCGCCCTGGACCACCGCGGTCGCGTGCAGGCCGGGCAGCCGGCCAGTTTGCAGCGTGCTGGCCAGAAGCTCACTCAGCTGGGTGGTCATGGCACCTCTCGTTCTCGGGCCGGGGGCTGGCTGGACCCACTATCGGGCAAGCGGCGCGGTTTCGCCGCCCCGCCATCGGCCGCCCCGAACATCCCGGGACCCAAATCGTTGAACCAGATGGTTCACTATTGCTACGGTGAACCACATGGTTCAGCAAGACGCGCGTCTCGACCGGATCTTCTCGGCGCTGGCCGACCCGACCCGCCGCCAGGTGCTCGCCCGGCTCGGCACCGCACCCGCCACCATCAGCGACCTGGCCGAGCCGTTCGCCATCTCCCTCACCGGGATGACGAAACACGTCCGGGTGCTGGAGGAGGCGGGTCTGGTGGTCACCGAGAAGGTCGGCCGGTCACGGCGCTGCCGGCTGGGCACCGAGCGACTGGACGACGCGATGGCATGGATCAGCTTCTACCAGCGGCTCTGGGAGCGTCGCCTCGACGGTCTCGACGCCTACTTCACCCTGCGGAAGGGAATCGAGCAGTGACCGAGACATCCGACCTGCAACTGCGCCTCAGCCGGCACCTGCCGGCCTCCCCCGAGGAGGTCTTCGACGCCTACACGGATCCGGCGCAGCAGAAGATCTGGTTCAGCATCCTCGACGAGCAGCCCGGCATCGTGGAGATCGAGAGTGACCTGCGCGTCGGCGGCACCCAGACGGCGGTCTGGGGGCCGAGCCGCGACCACCTGTTCCGCGAGACGCAGACCTTCCTGGTGATCGAACGCCCGCACCGGTTGGTCACCGAGTCGGTCGGCAGCAGTCCGGACGGTTCGACCATGACCACCCACATCGAGGTCACCTTCGCAGCCGACGGCGACGGCACCCTCGTCACCGTCGTGCAGACCGGTTTCCCCGCCCCGGAGCTGCGGGACTTCTTCGCCGAGAAGGCATGGGCCGGGGCGTTCGCCCGGATCGAGGCGTACCTGCACCGCTGACGCGTGCCGACCGGGGGCGCGTACGCCATCCCGGTCGGCACATCGGTTCAGGTCCGGTCGGGGTCGAGCCGGCCACCGGCGCGGCGACCGACACCTCCGGCAGGCGCTGGATCTCCCGCCACTCCTCGACACCGATCCCACCCCCGCAATCCGGCGAGTTGACCGGCCTGCACCAGGTTGCGCTGCTGTTCAGCGGCAGGACGCTGTCCGTCGGCCGGACCAGGATGTCGTACGCGGGGCGGTAGTTGGCCTCGACCGCGCCTCCCGCCGGCCGGTCAGGTCCGCCACGCACAGCGCGATGTCCCGGCCTGAACAACGGCGTTAAATCTTGACGCACGTTTATGTTATCGCTCACACTCGCCACCATCCCGCCCCGGTCCGCTGGTTCGTCCACGTGGTGGACACCGCCGGGCGAGAGAGGAGTCGTCCATGCCCGGACCAGTCCGCACACCGATCCCCCGGCCAGGGCCGAGGACACTGCGTGCATCGGTCGCGGCAGTGCTGACCACGCTGTTGACGGCGCTGGCCGCGGTCGTCGCACCCGCCCCCGCGCTGGCCGCCGACTCGGCGTACGTAATGGCCTACTTCAAGGAGTCACTCAGCGGCGCCGGCAACGTCAACGCGGTGCACCTGGCGGTCAGTTCCGACGCGCTGGAGTGGACGCCGCTCAACAACAACCAGCCGATCCTGACGCCGACGGTCGGCACCCGGGGCATCCGCGACCCCTTCCTGTTCCGGCTCAACGACGGGACCTGGGTGGTCGCCGCCACCGACATCCCGGTCGGTGGCAACTTCTTCGCCGCGAACCCGAACATCCACATCTGGACGTCCCGGGACCTGGTGAACTGGTCCGCCGACCGGCTGGTGAACGTCAACTGGCCGAACCCGAACTCCTTCACCTGGGCGCCCTCGATCTACTGGGACGCCGGCCGCAACCAGTACGCGATCACCTTCTCGACCGTGCCCACCGGCTACAACTACTCGGTGATCATGGTGGTCTACACGACGAACTTCATCAACGTGACCACCCCGGTCGTGCTGTTCGACGGTGGACCGAACGGCGTCATCGACTCCCACGTGGTGACCGGCGTCAACGGGATGAACTACCTGTACTACAAGAGCAACTCGCCCTCGACGCTGTACGGCGCCCGGTCGACGTCGCTGAACCCGGGCAGCTTCGTCCGCTACACCAACGGCACCGGTGGCGGGTGCATCGAGGCACCGACGCTGGTGCGGTCGCTGACCTCGTCGACCTGGTGGCTGTGGGGCGACACGTTCTGCCCCAACAGCGTCTTCCTGGCCTGGCAGGGCGACATCGTCACCGGCAACTGGAGCCCGGTCAGCCAGCGCAACTACACGCCTCCGTTGAACGCCAAGCACAACTCGATCCACCCGATCTCCGCTACCGACCGCACGAACCTGCTCAACCGCTACGGCGGCACGACCCAGTGGAACCGGTTGAAGTCGTGGAACCTGCCCGGCTCCTACCTGCGCCACGACGGCGGAGTGGCGCGCGTCCAGGCCATGCCCTTCGACCCGTACCAGGACTCCCAATGGCGGCTCGTGCCGGGCCTCGCCGACCCGGCGGGTATCTCGTTCGAGTCGGTCAACCAGCCCGGACGGTACCTGCGGCACGCCAACTACGCCGTGGTGCTGGCGGCCAACGACAACACCGCCGGTTTCCGCGCCGACGCGACCTTCCACCGGGTGGCCGGCCTCGCCAACGCCGGCTGGTCGTCGTTCCGGTCGCACAACTTCCCGAACCGCCACCTCCGTCACCAGGCCAACCGGCTCTACCTGCACCAGATCACCGACGCGACCGGGCGTGAGGACGCCACCTTCCGGGTCGGCCACTGACCCCCGCCGCCGCGTCGCCCGCACCCGGGCGACGCGGCGCGGCGGTCCCAAACGGCGACGGTACGTCCGGCGGCTGGGCGCGCAGGTCGACCCCGTTCGCCGCGCAGCTGGCCGGTCGGCGCTCACCGCGCCGGAACGTGGGCGGTGCCGAACTGTAGCCAGACCCGGACCCGCTCGGTGACCGCGTCGCGTCCGTCCAGGGCGTCGCGTACCTCGGCGGTGAACGTGGCCCGGTCCGCCGCCGAGGGCAGCAGCTCGGCCGGGATGGCGGAGAAGACGCCGCCAACCATGTCCTCGATGGTGAGCGGCGCGTCGTACTGCACCACCGACTCGGCGTACCGGTAGCCGGCGCGGACGAGGGCGTTCCGGTTGCGCCGACGGCCGGCCGCGTCGGTGTCGCAGGTCGCCGTGACGGGCCGCCCGACCAGCCGTTCCAGGCATCCGCGCAGGGCCTCGGACCACCGGGTGTCCTGCGACCACAGGGGTACGCCGTTGGTGATCACGGCGACGCCACCGCCGGGCCGTACCAGCGGCCGGATCGTGCGGAACAGCGCGTCACGATCCATGAAGTGGATGGCGACCGCGACGGTCAGCGCGCCGATCGTCCGTTCCCCGAGCAGGTGGCCCAGCGTGGGCACATCCCGGTCGGCGCCGAGTACCCAGGCGGTGTTGGTGGTCGCGGCATCGACGGCAGCCTGGCGAGCCAGGGCCAGCATGTCCGGCTCCGGGTCCACGCCGACGACGGCCCGCACCCGGGCGGCGAGCGGAATACTCAACTGGCCGGTGCCGCAGCCGAGGTCGATCACCGTGTCGTCCCCGCCGAGGCCGAACGCCGTGGCGAGGGCGTCGAGCACCTCGGGCGGATAACCGCGCCGGTGCCGCGCGTAGTACGTTGCCACCTCACCACGGAAGCCCGATGCCATTCCGACAGCCTGCCCACGGTGCGCGGCCGGTGGCGAGGCATTCTGCTCAGGGCAGTCAACGGGCCGCACCGCGCCCCGCTCGCTCGATCGGCAGGCACTGGCCGTCGTCCACCACAGCCCTGGAACGTACGGAGGCAAGCAGCTATCTAGCGACACAACGCGCACGGATGAAGAAGCGCGACCGGCCGGGGGATGTGATCGTGGCTGCGCGGCGGCGGTCACGCCCCACCGACACTGACGACCGAGAGGCAGGACGGGCATGGCGCACATCGATCTCGGGATCGACGAGAAGCAGTTCCCCGGCATCACCGGCCCGATGCGCTACCGCCCCGAGACGGCGAAGCCGCTCAACGAACTGGCCGAGGTACTGCTGCGCGCCCCGCACTCGCTCTCCGCCGGGGAGCGGGAGCTGATCGCCGCGTACGTGTCCGGGCGCAACGAGTGCAACTTCTGCTGCGCGTCGCACTCGGCGTTCGCCGCCGCACAGCTCGACGAGGGTTACGACCTCGTCGACCAGGTGCGCGCGGATCTCGACACCGCGCCGATCTCGGCCAAGCTCCGGGCGCTGCTGCGCATCGCCGGTGCGGTACAGGTCAGTGGCCGGCACGTCACCAGCGACCTGGTCGCCGACGCCCGCGCGGCGGGCGCCACCGACCTGGAGATCCACGACACCGTCCTGATCGCCGCCGCCTTCTGCATGTACAACCGGTACGTCGACGGGCTCGGCACCTTCGCGCCGGCTGGTCGGGACGCCTACGCCGAGTCGGCACGTCGGGTCATCGAGCTCGGCTACGGCGCGGCGATCCGGGTGCCGGAAGCCGAGCCGGCTGACTGAGCACTTAGCACGGACAAGGGTGACTACGCCCCGATTCCTCTGCGATGGTCGATGGACATGCCTGGCCAGGCCCGTCACCCGTGAAGTCGGAGGGATCGATGGACCACGCACGTCGTCTGCGCCACGCTGCGGGAAAGCTCCAGGCAGACATGGTCGACCGGCTGGGCACGCTCGTGGCGTGCGAGTCGGCACCGGGCTCGGTGCCCCACCTCACGTCCTGTGCCGACCTGCTCGCCGGCTGGGGACAGGAGGTGCTCGGCCGCCCCGCCCAGCGGGTCGTGCTCGACGGCCTACCGCACCTGCTCTGGCCGGCAGCCAACCAGCGGGTGCTGCTGCTCGGCCACTTCGACACCGTCTTCCCGGTCGACACGATCCGATCCAGACCCTTCACCGTACGCGGGGACGTCGCGACGGGGCCGGGCGTGTGCGACATGAAGGCCGGCATCGTGCAGATGTTCACCGCGCTGCGCCTGATCGAGGACACCTCGATGGTCGGGGTGCTGCTCACCTGTGACGAGGAGAGCGGATCCGGCACGTCCCGGCCACTCATCGAATGTGAGGCGCGGCGTTCGGCCGCGGTTCTCGTCTGCGAGGCGGCCACCCCGGAAGGACACGTCAAGGTGGCCAGGAAGGGCGGCTCGGTGTACCGCCTCACCGTCCAGGGTCGCGCCGCCCACGCCGGCGTCGAACCGCAGCGTGGGGTCAACGCCACGGTCGAGGTCGCCCACCAGGTTCTCGCGCTCGGCGCGCTCGGCGCGGCGGGCAACGGTGGCACCTCGGTCACCCCGACCCTGCTCTCCGCGGGAACCACCACGAACACGGTGCCCGACAGTGCCGTCCTGGCCGTCGACGTCCGGGCCTGGACCAGGGACGAACTCGAACGCGTCGACCACGCCATCCGCGGTCTGGAGCCGCACCTGTCCGAGGCGACGCTGGCGGTGCGGGGTGGGATCAACCGCTACCCCATGTCCGCCGAACTCGCCCGACCGCTGCTGGAACTGGCCCAGTCGACCGCCCGACAGCTCGGCATCCCGAACCTCGTCGGCGCGTACGCCGCCGGTGCCTCGGACGGCAACTTCACCGCCGCGCTCGGCGTACCGACCCTCGACGGGCTGGGGGCGGTCGGCGGCGGAGCGCACTCCGCCGACGAGTACGTCTGCCTCGACCGGATGCCGGAACGGACGGCACTTCTGGCCGGACTCGTCGACACGCTGTCCTCGATGGAGTGTTCGGGGGCGCGGGCCGTCGGCCGGATCCCGTAACGTGCTCAGCGCCGGCAGAGGACCGGCAGCGAGGGGTCGGCGGCGGCATGACTATCGGACAGCGCCCGGGTTCAGCCATTCCCCTGCTCGGCGTCGAGGAGGAATTCCTCGTGGTCGACGCCGATCGGGGCGAGGTCGTGCCGGAGGCGGCCACCGTCGTCGACCGGGCCCGCCCAGCCCTCGGCAGCCGGGTGGGCGGCGAGATCACCAAGCTGCACGTCGAGACCCGTACCGACCCGTGTCAGAGCCTGGACGATCTCGGAGCGCAGTTGGCCGAGGGCCGCCGGGTGGTCCAGGCCGCCGCCCGGTCGGCGGGCCTGCGGGTGATCGCCAGCGGTTCACCGGTGGTCGGCCGGGCGGTGCCGCCGCCCATCACCGAAGGGCCGCGCCAGGACCGGGGCAACGCCACCTTCCGTGGCCTGCACGACGAACTCGCGATCTGCGCCGTGCACGTCCACGTGCAGCAGCCCGACCGGGACCGGGCCGTGCTGATCGGCAACCATCTGCGCCCACACCTGCCGGCGTTGCTCGCCCTGACCGCCAACTCGCCCTTCTGGTACGAGCGCGACACCGGGTACGCGAGCTGGCGCAGCGTGACGTGGGGCCGCTGGCCGGTGGCCGGCGCCCCGCCGTTCCTGACCTCCGCGCAGCAGTACGACGACCACGTCGACATGTTGCTGGAGGCGGGCGCGCTGGTCGACCACGGCACGATCTTCTGGGATCTCCGGCTGTCGGCGAACCACCCCACGCTCGAGGTACGGGTGGCCGACGTGCCGGTCACCGCCGCCGAGTCGGTGGCGCTGGCCGCCCTGGTGCGGGCGCTGGTGGTCGTCGCCGGTGAGGCCGTCGACCGGGGTGACGAGGGGCCGAGGCTGGTTCCGGAGCTGCTGCGGTTGGCGTACTGGCGGGCCGCCCGCGACGGGATGGGTGGCCACGGCGTCGACGTCGCCACCGGCCGACCGCTGCCCGCTGCCGCGCTCGCCGAACGACTGGTCGGGCTCGCCCGGCCAGCCCTGGACGAGGCGGGCGACCGCGCGCGGGTCGAGGACTGGCTGGCGCGGCTCAGCACCGACGGCGACGGGGCGACCCGCCAGCGGGCCGCCGCGGCGGTGCGTGGGCGGCTCGCCGACGTGGTCGACGAGATTGCCGTGCACACCGCGCCTGACCTGCCCGCGCGCGAACAAAGCACACCTGCGTAACGACGCCGCGCCCCGGCCTCCGCGATGCTGGAGGAGCCGAACGCAGCGACCGGCAGTCCGCCGCGCGGCAACCGGCACACCTGCTCAGGGGAGGCCCAGGTGACCGACGTCGACCTGCTACCGAAGGTCCCGATCCGGCATGACCGCAGGCCGCCGGCGGACATGGTGCGCGAGGCGGAGGCGTTCGCGGAACGGATGGCGCAGCGCCGCTCCGTACGTGACTTCGCCAGCGATCCGGTGCCCGACGGGGTGATCGAGGCCGCGATCCGGGCCGCCTCGACCGCACCCAGTGGTGCCAACGTCCAGCCGTGGCGGTTCGTCGTGCTGACCGACCCGGCCCGCAAGCGGCGGCTACGCGAGGCGGCGGAGGCCGAGGAGCGCGCGTTCTACGACCGCCGGGCCTCAGCGGAGTGGCTCGATGCGATCGCCGGGCTCGGCACCGACTGGCGGAAGCCGTTCCTGGAGACCGCACCGGCCGTCATCGTCGTGTTCGAGGTACACCAGGGGCCGCACAGCCCGAAGCCGTACTACGTCAAGGAGTCCGTCGGCATCGCGGTCGGCCTACTGATCACCGCGCTGCACCACGCCGGTCTGGTCACGCTGACCCACACGCCCAACCCGATGCGGTTCCTCAACGAGGTGTGTGAGCGCCCGCCGGAGGAGCGCCCGTACGTGGTGATGCCGGTCGGCTATCCCACGCCGGACGCCCAGGTCCCCGACCTGACCCGCAAGCCCCTCGACGAGGTCATGATCCGTCGTTGAGGTCCTTGGTCAGGAACTCCACCAGCGGCTCGACGTGCCGGTCGGGGCGCCGCCACTCGGCCAGCAGATCCTCCAACAGGTGCTGTTCGGCGACCAGTTCCGCGCCCCGGTAGCGCCGGATCACCGGGTGGATGAAGGCGCTCTCCTTGGCCCGGTCGGGGGTCGGGTGCCGCTCGATGGCGAAGACGTCACCGTAGTCGTCGCGGCCCCACCGCAGCGCGAGCGTGTACCACTGGGTGGCGGACGCGAAGCGTTGCACCGCGTAGTCCTCCGGCAGGTCCTCGTAGTGGTGGAAGACGCCGGTCGCGTCGTCGCGTACGAAGACGTCACAGAGGTATTCGAACTGGGTCCACAGTGCCGAACTCCAGTTGACCCGGTCGAGCATCAGCTTGGTCAGCGTCCCGGCGTCGGCCGGGGCCGTCGCGTACGCCAACGGCACGTCGTCGTACCGTTCCCGCAGCATCCGGGTGAAGGTGCGCAGGTTGTACCGGAAGCCGTCGATGAACGGCGACGACGCGTGTTTGACGTCCCGGGCCTGGGCGATGGTGCCGGCGAAGTACAGGCCGTCGACGTTTGTGGACTGCCAGTCGGGGCGTAACCCGGGCATCCGACCGTCCCGCACCATCTCGGGCCGGCACGTCTCGTCGAACATCGAGGTGTCCATCCGGAAGCCGGTGCACCGCAGCACCGTGTGGTAGTCGAGCACGGCGGTCTCACCCTGCGCGTGGGTGTACGTGATCGACACCTGGAACCGCCCGTCGACCGGCCGGATCTCGTCGATGGTGCAGTCGAGCACCGAGTGCAGCGTCTTGAACTGGTAGCTGTCGAGGATCGCGCCGTACTGACCGCGTACGTCCCCGGGGTGTTTGGTGTTCCATGCCAGGCGCAGGGGCTGCCGGCTGGCCAGGTGCACCATGGACGCCCGGCCGAGGATGGCCGAGGCGGTCTCGAAGGCGCTGTTGCCCTTGCCGATGATCAGGACCCGCTTGCCGTCGTACGCCGTGGGTTCGATCTCCATGTCCTCGTACCCGATGGCGTGTTCGATGCCGGCGATGGCCGGCACGAACGGCTGGCCCCAGCCGGTCGCGACGACGAGGCATCGCGCCCGCACCTCACCCCGGCTGGTACGCAGCCGGAAACCGTCGTCGGTCCGGGTGATCCGCTCGACCGTCGTGCCGAACTGGATGTTGAGCTGGTGGACCCGTTGGAACTCGGCGAGGTAGCGCACCAGGTCGTCGGCCGCCGGCAGGTACTCCTGGCTGAAGTTCGGGAACAGCAGTTCCGGGGAGTCGTTGAGCAGCGAGTTCCAGTCCCAGCGCAGCCGGATCTCCGGATCGCTGCTGTCGGTGTGCACCTTGTTCAGCGAGATGAGCCGGCGGTGACGGGGAAACCGCTGGAAGAACCCGCCCGGCGCGTCGCCACTTTCGAGCGTCAGGTAATCGGCACCGTGCTGCTGAAGGTAGTAGCTCAGTTGAACACCGGCGGGCCCCGCCCCGACGACGACGTACCCGTGCTCGTTCTTGACCATCCTGCGGCCCTTCGACGGAGAGACGAATCCATCGACCATGGAATGGACGACGGCGCGTGTCAATGCCACCGCTCGCCGTCACGCGGAACCGGTCCGTGCCGGCAGCCGGGGCGGCGTCGACCCGGGGCGTCACGCTGAGGGCCGTCGATGTTGCCGAAGCGGGTCCAGGCGTGCTGGAATGGCTCATATCGCCGCAGCACGGGGGCAACCGTGCTGGGAAACGGCAAGCACGGGAGCATCGCAGTGCCGGCAGCGCGCCGCTTGGTAGGCGTTCGCGCGCCGGATCGCCGGGCCATCGCCACGACGGCGGGCGCATCTTCCCTGGGCAGTGTCACCGCCGTACGTGTCCCCCCGGCAATTCCATTCAGGGCTGGCCGGGGCGTCCGATGGGGTCTACCAACGCACCAGAACCGGCGACGAGGTGAGAAGCGATCATGGTTTCCCGAGCAGGCATCGCGGGGTGGTACCGGAACCGCTACGTGTGGGTGGCGGCGATCCTGGTGGTGGTCTCGACCGGCACGGCCGTACTGGTCAACTCGGCCGGCGGGGAGGCCGAGCCGGCGGATCTACAGGAGCAGATCATGACCCGGATGCGGGTAACGCTCGAACAGGCCGACCCGGAGCAGCACAACCACGCGGGACACAGCCCTCAGCAGGCGGTAAACGGTGAGCAGACGAAGCCGGCGGTGATCTGCGGGGTCCACGTCTACGGTTACGAACCGTCCGAGGCCAGCACGCTCGCCGACGTGCGGACGGTGTACGGCTTCCACCTCTGCGGTGTCGCCGAGCAGAAGCGCACCTGGGACTGGGCGGTCAAGCTGGCCGGCCCGGTGATCATCGACATGTCCACCGAGCCGATGGGCATCCAGGTGGTCGAGGCGACCGAGGACGTCCGGTTCGTCGACCGGCTGCGGGAGATGTTCCCGCCCAAGTTCGCCGAGCCGGCGCTCAAGGAGGCGCTGGCCCCCTCGGAGATGGCCGACCTACGCCGCCGGTACGACGCCGCGGCCGGCCTGTGACCGGATGACCCGACCGTGCTCGCGCGGCCGTCCCTGCTCGTGGAACGGCCCGCACGTCGGCGACGGTGTCGGGCAGGATGGCGCCATGACCGGCCGCTCGGATCGACGTGACCTCGGTCGGGTTTTCAACGAGGTGCCGGAGCTCTACGACCGAGTCCGGCCGGGATACCCCGACGAGCTGTTCGCGGACCTCGTCGCCGTCACCGGTGTGGACGATGGCTCGCCGGTGCTGGAGGTGGGCTGCGGTACCGGTCAGGCGACGCGGTCGCTGGCGGCGCTGGGGTGTTCGGTGACCGCCGTCGAACCGGGCGCGGGCATGGCCGCACTCGCTCGCCAACGGCTCGCCGCCTTCGACAACGTCACCGTCGAGACGGCTAGGTTCGAGGACTGGGACGACCACGGTGCGCGCTTCGACGTCCTGGTGGCCGCGTCGGCCTGGCACTGGGTCGACCCGTCGACAGGGTGGCGGCGAGCGTACGAGGTGCTGCGTCCTGGCGGCTGGCTGGCGCTGCTCGGCCACGTCGTCGTCCGCCGGCCGGGAGAGCCGGAGGTGTACGCCGAGACCGCCGATCTCCACGAGCACTTCTCTCCCGGGAACCCCGACTGGGGGCATCCACCACGTGCGGACGAGGTACGCCGCACCGACGAGGGTCGGGGACTGGCCGAGGCGTCCGGCGACCTGTTCGGCCCCACCATCGTTCGCTGGTACCCGACCACTCAGTGGTTCGACGGGGACGGCTTCGCCGATCTGCTTCGCTCGACCTCGCCATATCGCCGGCTCGACCGCGACGTCCGTGAGCCGCTGCTCGACGCCGTTGCCGAGCGCATCCGCACCCGGATGGGCGACCGGGTGGCACGCTGTTACCTGACGTTCCTGCGTGCTGGGCAGCGCGCCGAACGGGCTCAGGGGTAGCCGGCTCGGTGCCCCGCCGGCTCGGTGCCGGTGTGCCGTCAGCGGAGAAACAGCAGGTTGACGATCGCGGCGGTGCCGATGACGACGATGAGGGCGCGCAGGAGGGTCGACGGCAGCCGCCTGCCGACGCGGGCGCCGACGATACCGCCGACGGTGGCGCCGCTGGCGATGAGCGCGACCGCGAGCCAGTCGATCGAGTTCCACGCCACCAGCATGAACACGATCGCGGCGATCAGGTTGACCGTCATCACCAGCAGGTTCTTGAGGGCGTTGAGTGACTGCATGGATTCGGTCGTGAGAATGCTCAACAGCCCGACGACGAGGATGCCCTGGGCGGCGCCGAAGTAGCCACCGTAGATCCCGAGTACGAGGACGCCGCCGACGATGCCGCCCAGGCGGCCGGTGGAGATCGTGCTCGCCCGACCTGCCGGGTCGGCGTGGCGCGCCGCTCGGCGTTGCACGAGCGGCCCGGCCACGACCATCAGGACTCCGCCGGCGATGAGCACGGGCACGATGGTGTCGAATGCCTCGGCCGGCAGCACGAGCAGGGCGAGCGAACCGCCGACCCCGCCGACGATGGAGGCGGGTAGCAGGATCCGCGCCAGGCTGCGGTTCTGGCGCAGTTCACGCCGGTACCCGATGGTGCCGGAGAGGCTTCCGCCGACCAGGCCGATGGTGTTGGAGATGTTCGCGACCAGCGGTGGGTAGCCACACAGCAGGAGAACGGGGAAGGAGACCAGGGTGCCCGATCCCACCACGACGTTGATCATCCCGGCCCAGAAGCCCGCGCCGAGGATCGCCACCCACTCCCACCAGGCCCCCGCCGACTGGCTGAGACCTGTTGCCGCGACCATCATCGGCTGGCGGCGGGATACCGGCGTCGGCCGGCGGCCACCGGCAGATCCACCGATACCCCCGTGAACCCACCCGCCGCTTCATGATCCATGTCGGGCAACCTACCAGCACCCGGACGACAGTTCGATCGGCCTGGATGTCTGCCGGCGGACGGCCGCAACCCCGCCCACACACGGTTACCCTCCGCAGGCCGAGGGCTCCGGTGTTCGTCGGAATGCGTGAAGAGCCCTGGCCGTTCGGCCAGGGCTCTCGCACACGCCGCCCTACGCGGGGGAAATAGCTTCCGCGAAGTCGTAGAGGCTCTTGATGTCGTCGTCGAAGTACGGGCCGTCGAATTGACCGTTACCCGGATTGTCGCCGTGACTCACGACACTGTTAATGAACCCGTAACCGGTTGCGTCGTTGTATTCCTGGAGCCAGGGTCCGCCACTGGAACCGTAGGTCATGTTGCACCACATTCGGATCTGCTGGCCGCCGGCATTCCAGGTGGTGCCTTGGCAGTAGTACTGGCTTTCCCCGCCGCCGAGATTCGACGGGTAGCCGAGCGCCGTCACCGAAACGCTGTATCCCCAGTTCCAGCGCAGGCCGTGACCGCCGACCGTGTCGACGACCTTGAGTCCCCAGGAGCCGCCGTTGTTCATGACGGCGATGCCCATGTCCTCGGCGTAGCTGCTGCTGTTGATCCACGCGGTGCGGGTGTTCAGGCTGGACGCCACGAAGGTGCCGAACGGCCGGGCGCCGTTGCGGTACCGCGGGACGAACTGCCAGTTGCTGTACCACTGTCCACCGGCACCCTGGTGCACGCAGTGGCCAGCGGTCACCACGAGCCGCCGCTTGCCGCTGGCGACCGTACTGGCCGAGCAGGAGGCGGTGGCACCGTTGGGCATGGTGAAGTAGACCTTGCCGACCGCCAGCGACTCGTTGACCAGCGTGCTGACGTCATCGCCGGTCACCGCCGCCCGCGGCGCCATGGGCGCGACCGTGCCCGCCGGCCCGGTGGGCTTCGGCGCGCGGCTCGGCGACTCGACGGCTCCGCCGGGCCGGGCGAAGGTCAGGTCGACGGCGGAGGCCATCCGCTCCGGCGTCCAGAACTCGGCGACCTCCTTGGCAATCTTGTCGTTGGTGATCGCGCGACCGTCACTGGTACGCGCGACGGTGCTGGTGTTGCCGTTGTTCTCGATTGTCGTGGGATTTGCATTGGCGGCCGGTGCGCCCCCCAGGACTAGCGCTGCCGATAGTCCAGCCATCGCAGTCCAACGCAGGGTTAATTTCAAGAGGACCTCCCTAGTCCTTGGTCTCCACAACGGAGCGACTCGAAGCATATTGATTGACAATCGTTGATCGCAATGAAAAGAGCGTGTCGGATCACGGGCACCTCAACAACACGCCACGACCTGGGCGTACGCATCATTCGGTCGCCACAATTTGCCCTGCAACCAGCGCTTTGACGCAAAGCCGTCACAGCTTTGACTCAATTGACGCACGTCACTCTATGGCGCGTAGTCGGCGAGCCAGCGGAGGCGACCCGCCCGCCAGCGCTCAGCGCGACGGGTCGACGAGAGCACGCCGTCCACATGGCCGACCGCCCGCCGGTTGATCAACTCCGCTTCGGCGGAGTGGTGGACTTGCGACGCCCGGGACACCGCCATGTCACCGCAACGGCGAGCTGTACCTCGCTCTGCCCGGATCGGCGCCGTCGGCCCTGGCCGTGGGTAATCCAGGTCAGTTCCAGGAAGCATTGACATATCGATTGTTACCGTCTGCCCACCGACCTTCGAAGGGGGAATTCGGTGACGGTCCTCTCGCCGGCGGCGGGTCCTCGGCCGGATCGCCGGCTCCGCACGGCACTACCCGCCACCGCGCTGCTGGTGCTCGCGGGCCTGGTGGCCGCCGCCACGGTCGTCGTACACCGGAGCACCGGCCGGTTCTGGGGAGACCTCGCCGTCTACCGGACGGCCGCGATCGCCGCCGCCGGTGGCGACGGGCGGCTCTACGACGCCACCCACCAGGGTGCGGACGGTATCGTGCTGGGCTTCACGTACCCGCCGTTCGCCGCCCTGCTCCTGCAACCGCTGGCCTACGTCAGCGCCACGACCGGCATCGGGATCTGGTCGATGGCCACGGTCGTCGCGCTGGCGGCCGTGGTGCGCGCGGCGCTGCGGGCCGCTGGCGCGGGTACCGGCGCCGCTGCCGTTCTGCTCGGCACGATCGCGGTGCTGCCGGTCTTCCCGGTCGCCGGTCACCTCCAGGTCGGCCAGGTGGGCATCTTCCTGATGCTGATCGTGTTGCTGGACCTGACCGGCGACCCGGACAGCCGCTGGCGTGGGCTGGGGGTGGGCATCGCCGCCGGGATCAAGCTGACTCCGCTGATCTTCGTGGGGTACCTGCTCTGCCTACGCCGGTGGCGCGCGGCCGGGGTGGCGACGGCCGGGTTTCTCGCCACCGCCGGGCTCGGCTACGCGTGGCGGCCCGTCGACTCGGTCCGGTTCTGGGGTGGCGGGCTACTCGACACCGCCCGGGTCACCGGCGACCCCCGAACTGTGCTGAACCAGTCGCTGCACGGCGCGCTGGCCCGGCTCGGCGACACCGCCGACGTACGTGCCGTCTGGCTGCCGCTGGCGGTGCTGACGGCGTTGGCCGGGATCGTGGTCGCGGTCCGCTGTGTCCGCGCCGGTGACCAGTTTCTCGGCGTGCTGGCCTGCGCGACGACCGGCCTACTCGTGTCGCCGGTCTCCTGGCACCACCACTGGGTGTGGTGCGTACCCGCCCTGGTGCTGCTGGTGGTGCGCGGCCGGCGGGCCGGGGACCGGGTCGCCGTCGGTGCCGGCGCGCTGCTCTGGGTCGGCTTCGTGGCCAGCGCCGCCTGGACCCTCATCGGGCTGCGCGGCACCGATCTGCACTTCCGGGGCGTGGAGTTGCTGCACACCAACCTGTACGTGCTGGTCGGGTTCGCGGCGCTGGGCTGGCTGGCGCTGCGCCCGAGCGGCGGACGGGCCGGCGGCGACGGTACCGAGGGGTGGGTCCGGTGAGGGTGTCGGTGGTGGTGCCCAACTACAACAAGGAACGGACCCTGCGCGACTGTCTGTCGGCGGTCTACGCCCAGACCGTACCGCCGGCCGAGGTGATCGTCGTCGACGACGCGAGCACCGACCGGTCCCGGCGGATCGCGGCCGAGTTCCCCTGTACCGTGCTGGCCTTCCCGGTCAACCGGGGAGTGTCGGCGGCCCGCAACGCCGGTGCCGCCCAGGCGACCGGTGACGTGTTGTTCTTCGTCGACTCGGACATCGCCCTGGCACCCGACGCCCTGGCGGTCGCGGTCCGCACCCTCGCCGCGTACCCGGACTGCGGTGTCGTGCAGGGCATCTACGATCTGCGCCCGCTCTACGACGACGGCCCGGTCGAGGCGTACAAGACGTTGTTCGAGCACTTCTGGCGACGTCGGGCGGCCGGGCTGACGACGACCACGATGTTCGCGCTCACCGCCGTGCCCAAGGCGGTCTTCGACCTGGTCGGCGGCTTCGACGAGCGGCTACGCGACGCCGAGGACGTGGAGTTCGGCACCCGGCTGCCGCAGCGCTACGCGATCCGGGTCAGCGCCGAGATGGTCGGTCGCCACGACGACGTGGACCGGCTGCGGCCGTACCTGTCGGAGTTGTTCCGCCGCGCGGTGACGTACGCCGGTGCGGTCGTCGCCGGGCGCTGGGAACGTCCGGCCGCCGGTGCGGGCGGCGAGGCGCGGACCCCGCACCGGGTCGACCTCGGGTCGGTGGTCGGCATGGTCTCCAGTGGGCTGACCGTGGGCACCGCGCCGCTGATCCTGCTGTCACCCTGGCTGGCCGCCCTGCCGGTGACCCTGGTCGGCGCCGCCATCGTGGCGGACCGGGAGTTGCTGGCGTTCGCGTTGCGGCACCGTGGCCCGCGCTTCCTGCTCTACGCCGCCGGCCTGCGGTGGCTGACTCACCTGACGGAGTTCGTCGGGATGGGGCTGGGGGTGTCCGGCGCGCTGCTGCGGCGGGTCCGCGCGGTGGGGTCCCGGCCGGTCACCGTGGCGTCGCGCCGATGAAGGGCCGCTGGTGGCGGCTGGTCAACCGCGCGTTCACCGTCGTCTTCGTGGTCGCCCTGACCGTCGGCCTGGTGCTGTTCGTACGCGCCCAGGACTGGGCGCCGGTGGCGGAGTTGGCCGGCCAACTCGACCCGTGGCGGGTGGGAGCCGCGCTGGTCGGCGCCCTGCTGATCAACGCCATCGGGTTGCTGTTGGGGCTGGCCTCCTGGCGGGCGCTCTTCGTCGACCTCGGTGCGCCGGTCGACCGGTGGACCGCGTACCGGCTGTTCTTCGTGGGGTTCCTGGCCAAGTTCGTCCCCGGCCGCTTCGTCGCCCTGCCGGTGCTGCTGCGGATGGGCAAGGAGATCGAGGTGGGGCCGGTCCGGCTGGCCGGGGTGTTCCTGCTCAGCTGGGCGGTGGTGGCGATGACCGGGATGACGGTCGCGTTGGCGGCCGGGCCGGCGCTGCTGTCCGGCGCCACCTGGTGGCTGCTGCTCGCCACGGTCCCGCTGGTCGTGCTGGTGGTCCGCCCGGAGCTGTTCAACCGTGGGCTCGCCTGGGCGGCCCGGTTGCTGCGCCGCCCGCCACCGCAGGTCGCCGCCTCCCCGTCCGGCCTGCGGCGGGCCATCGCCGCCCAGTCACTGTCCTGGGTCGTCTCCGGGCATCACCTGTGGCTGCTCGCGGTGGCCGCCGGCGCACCGCCCGTGCGGTCGTACCTGATCTGCGTGGCGGGGTTCGCCGCCGCCACCGTCGCCGGCCTGGCGGTGGTGGTCGCCCCGGACGGCCTGGGGGTACGCGAGGCGGTGCTGATGATCGGGCTGGCCACCGTGCTGCCGGTGGCCGTGGCCACCCCGGTGGTGCTGATCAGCCGGCTGGTCTGCGCCCTCAGCGAGGTGGCCGTCGGCGGCGGTGGCCTGCTGCTGGCCCAGTACCTGCACACCCGTCGGCGCCGGCTCGACCGGCGCGTCGACGCCGGGCCGCGACAAGACCCGGTCGAGCGGCCGACACCGGTCGGCTGACCGGGCCCCGCCAGCATTTACGACCGCCGGATCGCCACGGCGGCAGAGAGAGGTCGGTGACATCGTGTCGAAGCTGAGGACGATGGCGGGTCGGGTCGGCGCGCCCGTCCGGGCGCTGGTGCGGCGCAGCCCACGGCTGAACGCGGCCCTCTGGGACGTCCAGTACGCGCTGGGTCTCTGGGGCTACCTCGACGAGACCGGCGACGGCGGCGTGCCGCTGTCCCTGATCGAGACGTGGGCACCGCACCCGAGGATCCTCGACCTGGGCTGTGGCACCAGCGCCAACCTCGCCCTCTCGCGCGGCCGGTACCGGCACTACCACGGGGTGGACATCAGCCGCCGGGCGATCGAGACGGCCCGGTCGCTCGACCGGGCGGACGCGTCGTACGCGGTGGCCGACATCCGGACATACGTCCCACCGGACCGGTACGACGCCATCCTGCTGCGCGAGGTCATCTACTACCTCTCGGTGGCGGAGGCGGCGGATCTGCTGCGCCGGTTGCCGGGGCTGCTCACCACCCGGGGCCGGATCCTCGTGCAGATCTACGACGTGCAGCGGTCCCGGGAGTTCGTGGCGGTGATCCGGGGCTGCGGGCTCGACGTCACCACCTGGCAGCCGCCGGAGGCCGGCGAGGCCGGCCCCGGTGCCTTCTTCGTCCTCACCCCCGCCGCCGTCGCCGGGCCGTGACCGCCACTCAGACCGGGACCCGCCGCTCCCACCACGGCCACACCGTCACCGGTTCGCTGCGCAGCAGCCGGCGGTGCAGATCCTGGAGGCGGTGTCCCGGTTCCACGCCGAGCCGGTCGGCCAGTGTGGTCCGGGCGTCCTGGAAGGCGGTGAGCGCCTCCGCCCGCCGGGAGGTCTGCCCGAGCGCGATGAGCAGCAGCTCCCACAGCCGCTCCCGCATCGGGTGCTCGGCCAGCATCCAGCGCAGTTCGGCGACCACGTTCTCGATGTCACCGAGCAGGAGCCGGACCCCGGTCATCTCCTCCAGCACGTCCTGGCGCAGCTCGGCCAGCCGGATGCGTTCGGCCTCGGCCAGCGGCCCGGTGGCCTCGTGCAACGCCCGACCGGACCAGCGGGTGAGACCCCGCTGGAACAGGTAGAGCGACCGGGGCAGGTCCGCCTGGGAGCGGGCGGCGCGGGCGCCCCGCACGTCCTGTTCGAAGCGGATGGTGTCCACCGCGTCGGCCGGGATGTCGAGGGTGTAACCCGGTCGGGTGGAGCGGAGCACCCGGGCCAGGGCCGGCCGGTGGCCGGGCGGTTCGAGCGCTCGGCGCAGCCGGCCGATATAGGTGTGCACCATGTTCTCCACCGAGTCGGGCCGCCGGCCGACCCAGATCGCCTCGACGATCTGGGCGACCGACATCACCATGCCGCTGCGCATCGCCAACACCGCGAGGACTTCCCGTTGCCGAGGCGTGCCCAGGTACAGCAGAGTGTCGCCCCGGCAGGCCCGCACCGGCCCCAGGAGCAGTATGGACAGTTCATCTTGCGCCATCAGGTGTCTCTCCCACCCAGCTCGGCCGGGGTGTCACGACCCGGCTCGGCACTTTCTCGACGGCTCTGTCCGGGCTCCGGGCACCCACGGCGTCGGGGGCGGATCGGCGGGACCGGTGAGTCGACGGATTGACGTGTGATCGGCGTCCGACGTGCCCAGGAGGCCATGGCGGCGTCCACGGCGGCTACCGCTGGTCCGCGACGGTGACGAAGCGCAGCCCACGCGCGGTCAGTCGCGGCAGCACCTCGGCCAGGGCCGCGATGGTCTGCGAGCGGTCACCGCCGCCGTCGTGACAGAGCACGATCTGCCCGGGCCGGGTCCGCGACAGGGTCCGAACGATCCGGGGGACGCCGGGACTACGCCAGTCGCTGGGATTGACCGTCCAGTCGACCGGGGTGAGGCCGAGTGCGGCGGTGGTCCGCAGGACCGTCGGCGACCAGTTGCCGCCGGGCGCGCGGAACAGCCGCGGGGTGACCCCGACGGCGTCTTCGATCTCACGTTGGGTGTGCTCGATCTGCGTCCGGAGTTCGTGCCGGGTGAGCGCGGCGAACGGCTGCGGATGCGACATCGAGTGGTTTCCGATCAGGTGACCGGCGGCCTGCACCTGGCGGGCCAGGTCCGGCCGCTCCCGCACCCGGTCACCGATGAGGAAGAAGGTGGCCCGTACGCCGTGCCGGTCCAGCAGGTCGAGCAGCGGCGGGGTCCACCTCGGGTGCGGGCCGTCGTCGACGGTGAGCGCGATCTCCTCGCCGGCCAGGCCGAAGGCGGGCCAGTGCGGGCCGCCGGGCGTGGGACGGCGGCGCAGCGCCTGCCCACCACGGTAGGCGAAGAGCAGGTAGTGCAGTGCCTGGGCGTGCAGGTGCGAACAGAGCCGGGCAGGTCCTCGTCGGCCGTTCATCGGGACGTCTTCGCGGTGGTCGCCCGGGTCGGTCCGAAGTCACGGTCGGCGAGGTGACGCAAGCCGCCCACCACGGCTCCGGTGACGACGGCGAGCTGGACCAGCAGGTGCACGCCGAAGAAGAAGCCGGTGAACGCGGGCCCCCGCCGACGCAGGACGAACCGCAGCAGGCCGGGTTCGGCGACCATGAACAGCCCGAAGAACAGCAGGGACAGCACCGGCCAGCCGCCGGTGAGCAGCGCCGTCGGCAGGGCTGCCGGCACCAGCGTCGCGGTGAGCAGGCCGGCCATGGTGTTGGCGCGGATCCCGGCCGGCCCGCGTTCGGCCAGGGCCACCGGGATCAGCAGCTGTGAGCGGCGGAACTGCTTGCGCAGCAGTGCGCCGAGCCGGCTGTCGTCGTCGTGCCGGCAGACCACCGTGTCGGTTAGGACGATGCCGTACCGGTCGCCCATCCGGTCGCCGAGTTCGACGTCCTCGGAGGCGCGCAGCTTCTCGTCGAAGAGGCCGACCGTGGTGAACACCTCGCGCCGGATGAGGCAGACCGCGAAGAGGGTGGTGCGTACCCGCCCGACGTTGCGCAGCCGCCAGTAGTGCCCGTGCACCAGCCGGTACGCCTCGACGGGGCCGTCGTCGATCAGTGGTTCGAGCGCGTAGATGCCGTGTACGCAGGCGACGTCCGGTTGGTCGCGGAGGATGGCGAGGGCGTTGCCCAACGCGTCCGGTTCCGGTGCGCAGTCGGAGTCGAGGAAGAAGATCAGCTCGCCGGTGCTGGCCTGGATGCCACGGTTGCGGGCAGCGGCGGGCCCGGCGTTGCGGTCGGTGACCAGCAGCCGGCACGGAAACCGTTGGGCGACCGCGCGGGTGTCGTCGGTGCTGGCGTCGTCGACGACGATGACCTCGGTCACCGGGTGTCGTTGCCGGTGGATCGCCTCGAGGCACGCCCCCAGGGTCTTCGAGCTGTTGTGGGTGGGAACGATGACCGACACCGTCGGCGGCATGACGAGCACCTCAACGGGGGGTTGGATAATGCGCGAAGGAATTGACCGGCAGCAATTGTGTTGCGCCTTGACCAAGCTATCGAGCGGCACCCCGCCACGCAAGGGTTGCCTTGCGTAGTCAAGGTTGCGTCCAGCGCCGGTTCAGGAAAGATCGCGGGCCAATAGATAGCGTCGCGACATGCCCAATCTCGTCAGTATCGAGGAATGCGAGCGGTTCACCGTTCGTGAGGTGCACGACCTCTATCGGCAGTACGTGAACGCGAGCCAGGTCAATCTGATGACGTCGTTCGGGTTCGGCCGGGATTTGGTGGACAGCGCCGAGGGCGCCTACCTGGTCCTACGGGACGGCCGACGCATCCTCGACCTCACCGGCGGGGTCGGGGTACTCAACCACGGCCACAACCATCCACGGATCGTGGCGGCCCGGCAACGGTTCGCCGAGCGCCGGCGGATGGAAGTACACAAGACGTACTTTTCTCCCTATCTCGCGGCGCTCGGCCACAACCTGGCCCAGCTGTTGCCCGGCGACCTCTCCATGTCGTTTTTGCCCAACTCCGGGGCCGAGGCGGTCGAGGGCGCGGTGAAGCTCGCGTACAAATACCACGGCGGTCGCCGCGGAACCATCCTTCGCGCGGACTGCGGTTTCCACGGGAAGTTGCTCGGTTCCGGTGGACTCACCGGACAGCCACACTTCAACTTTCCGACAATTCCGGGAATCGTCCCATTCACGTACGGGGATCTGGATTCCGTCCGGTCGGCTATCGAGCAGCATCCGGGCGACGTGTATGCCCTCATCGTCGAACCGTTCAGCGCCTCCACCATTCAGTGGTGCGACGAAGATTTCCTTCGTGGGGTACGCGATCTGTGCGACCGGCACGACATCGTGCTCATCTTCGACGAGATCTACACCGGTTGGGGCAAGACGGGCAGCCTCTTCTACTTCATGCGCTATCCGGATCTGATACCGGACGTGCTCACCACGAGCAAATCCTTCGGCGGCGGCAAGTCGTCCATATCGGCCTTCGTGGCTCGCAAGCCGGTGTTCCGCCGGGCGTACGACAACCTCACCGACGCGCTGCTCCAGAGCACCAGCACCACCTACTACGGCATGGGCGAGGAGTGCGTCACCGCCATCGAGGCCATCAACATCGTGGTGGAGGACGACTACCCGGCGCGGGCGCGGGCACTGGAGCGGGTCCTCGAACCCGCCCTCAACCGGCTGGCCAAGGAACACCCGGAGGCGGTCGGTCGGGTGGCCGGTGCCGGGGCGCTCTGGGGCGTACACATCGACGGCGGGCCGAAGATCCTCGACCTGGTGGCCCGGCTCGCCCCGGCGGGGATGGCCCGCGACCCCCGGTTCAAGGCGAAGCTGGTGACCTGCGCCGTCATCAACGCGCTCTACCGGGACCACGACATCTTCACCTACTACACGCTCAACGGCCTCAACCCGCTGGTCATCGGCCCCTCGCTGGTCACCGAGCCGGCCGACGCGCAGCGCGCGGTGGACGCCCTCGACGAGGTGCTCGGCCAGGGGCTGACCCGGCTGGTCACCCGGTTCGTCGCGCAGAAGGTGGGGTCGCTGTGGTGATCACGATCACCGGCGCCGCCGGGATGCTCGGCTCCCGGCTCGCCGAACGCCTCGCCGCCGACGGCCACCAGGTCCACGGCGTCGACCTCCGGCCCGAGACCACGGTCAGCCACGTCGGGGACATCCGCGACGGCAGTCTGCTGGACCGGGCCTTCGCCGACGCCAGCGTCGTGATCCACTGCGCGGCGGCGCTGCCCAGCTACCCCGCCGACCAGATCCGGTCGATCACCGTCGACGGGACGCGCAGCGTGTTCGACGCGGCGCGACGGGCCCGGGTGGCCCGGGTCCTGCACGTCTCCTCGACGGCCGTCTACGGGCTGCCGAAACAGGTGCCCACCCCGGAGGAGCATCCGCGCAGACCGGTCGACACCTACAGCGCGGCCAAGGCCGCCGCCGAGGAGATCGCCGAGCGGCACCGCGCCGACGGCCTGCCGGTGGCGGTGCTGCGCCCCAAGACCTTCCTCGGCCCCGGACGGATGGGCCTGTTCGCCATGCTCTTCGAGTGGGCCGAGGAGGGCCGCAACTTCCCGGTCCTCGGGCGTGGCGACGTCCGGATCCAGATGTTCGCCGTGGACGACCTCGTGGACGCGGTGGTCACCGTCCTGCATGCCCCCGACGACGTCGCCAACGACACGTACAACCTCGCCGCCGAGCGCTTCGGCACCCTGCGGGAGGATTTCCAGGCCGTCCTGGATGCCGCCGGCCACGGCCGGCGGGTGGTCTCGCTGCCCGCCCGGCCGGCGCTCGCCGCACTCAGCCTGCTGGAACGCAGCCGCCTCTCCCCCGTCTACGGCCGGCTGCTGCACAAGCTGATGGCCGACTCGTACGTCAGCATCGACAAGGCCCGGCACCGGCTGGGTTTCCGCCCGAAACTGTCCAACCAGGACGCCATCCTGCGTACCTACGAATGGTGGCGGGTCGAGCGGCTCCGCGACCAACCGGCCCGCGACGGCCGGACCAGCCGTGACCCCTGGCGGCAGGGTGCCCTGGCCGCCACGAGAATCTTCTTCTGACGGGGCCACGATGACCGCCGCCGAGACCGTGGTGGAGCCGATCGCCCCGGTCACCCCCAAACGCGTCGCACGCCTGCCGCTGCTGCTGCGCCACCTGCTCGCCCTCGCCCGACCGGGCCATGTCGTCAAGAACCTGTTCGCCGTGCCGCTGGCCCTGGTGGACACCCCGGTCTGGACCACCACGGCGCTGTGGCGGTGCGCCTGGGCGGTGGCCGCCTTCACGCTCGCCTCCTCGGTGATCTACGTCGTCAACGACATCGCCGACCGTCACCTGGACCGGGCCCATCCGCAGAAACGACACCGCCCGATCGCCGCCGGGCACGTCCCGGTCCCGGTGGCCTGGGCGTACGCGGGCCTGCTCGCCGCCGTGCTGGTCGCACTGACCGTCGGCGGTCCGGCGATGGACTGGTGGCCGCTGCTCGCCTACCTGGCCCTGAGCACCGCCTACAGCCGCTGGCTCAAGCACCTGCCGCTGCTGGACGTCTGCGTGGTCTCCACCGGCTTCGTGCTGCGGGTCCTACAGGGCTACGCCGCCACCGAAACGGTGCCCTCCAGCCTGCTGCTGACCGCGGTGTTCAGCGGCTGCCTGGTACTCATCCTCGGCAAACGCCGACACGAACTGGCCGCCCTGGGTACCCCGCACCGACCCGCCCTGCACGGATACAACCTGCTGCTCGCCGACCACCTGCTCGGCCTCACCACGACCCTGACCGGCACCACCTTCCTGCTCTACCTGCACATCGACGCGCCGATCGACGCCTACCCGCCGATCGTCCTGGTGCTCGTCGTACCGCTCGGGCTGCTGGCCGCGTTCCGGTACCTGCAGGCGGTACTCGTGCTGCGTACCGGCGGCGACCCGATCCGGATCCTGCTGCGCGACCGGACGATCGTCGGGTGCGCCGTCCTGGTCGGTGTCGTGCTGGCCGTGGCACAGATCAACGCCCGTTATCCACACCTGCTGACCTGGACGGAAAGATGAGCCCTCCCCTGGTGTCGGTCATCGTGCCGAACTACAACTACGCCCGCGCGCTGCACCTCTGCCTCGACTCCCTGCGGGCGCAGACGTACCCGCAACTGGAAATCATCGTGGTGGACGACTGCAGCACCGACGACTCGGTCACGGTCGCCGAGGCCCACGGGGCACGGGTCGTGCGTACGCCGAGCAACAGCGGCCCGGCCGCGGCCCGCAACCTTGGTGCGGCGGTCGCGTCGGGCGAGATCCTGTTCTTCGTCGACTCCGACGTGGCGGCCCGCCCCGACGCGGTCGCCAACGCGGTCGACCTGCTCACCGCCGACCCGGCGATCGGCGCGGTCTGCGGCAACTACGACCCGGTGCCGCTGATCCGGGACAGCCTGCTGGAGGAGTACCGCTGCCTCCAGCAGTCCTACTGGCTGATCGCCGACGAGGGCCGGATCATGACGCTGTACACCGCGCTGCTGGCCATCCCGGCCCGGGTGTTCCACGAGATCGGCCCCTTCAACCCCCGACTGCGGGAGACCGAGAACGCCGACTACGGCATGCGGCTCGCGCAGCGTTACGAGATCCTGCTCTCCCCCCGGGTGCGCGGCGTGCACGACCACGACCACGAACTCGGGGTGCTGGTCCGCAAGGTGTTCACCCGTACGGCTCTGCACATCCCGATGTACGCGAGCAAGCCGGAGTTCCCCGGCGGGCTGCGCAGCGGCCCCCGCGCCTGGGTCAGCATCGCCGCCGGACTGGCCCTGCTCGCCCTCGTACTGCCGGTGCTGCTCGGCCCGGCGTTCCTGCTGGTGCCGCTGGCCGCGTTCGCCGCCTTCGTCGCCGGTGATCTGCCGATGTACCGGTTCGTCCGGGCCGAACGTGGCTGGGTGTTTCTGGTCTACTTCGTTGCGATGCACTTCTTCCTGAACCTGGTCATCGCGGTCGCCGCGGCCTCCGGCGTGGTCGCCTGGCTGACCTCACGCCGATTCCGTCGGCTCTACGACCGCCCGGAGGTCGCCACCCGATGAACGCCCTTCCCCTGGTCTCGGTGATCGTGCCCAACTACAACTACGCCGAGTCCCTGGATCTCTGCCTGCGGTCGATCCTCGACCAGACCTACCCGAACATCGAGTTGCTGATGGTCGACGACTGCAGCACCGACCAGTCCGTCGCGGTGGCCGAGGCGCTCGGCGTCCGCGTGGTCAGCACCGGCGCGAACGGCGGCTGCGGCACCGCCCGCAACGTCGGCGCCGCGCACACCCAGGGCGAGCTGATCTGCTACGTCGACTCCGACCTGGCGCTGGCGCCGGACGCGATCGCCAACGCGGTACGGATCCTCCAGGCGGATGCCGCCATCGGTGCGGTCTGCGGCATCCAGGACGCCGAGCCGTTGCTCCACGACACCGTGGTCTCCCGCTACCGTGGGCTCCAGTACCACTACTGGTCGATCAGCTCGGAAGGCGACGTGTCGTTCCTCTTCCCCGCCGTGTGCATGATCAGACGGGCCGTGTACGACGAGATCGGGCCGTTCAACCCGGCCCTGCGGCAGACCGAGGAGGTCGACTACGGCTACCGGCTGACCCGGCGGTACCGGATGCTGCTCACCTCCGAGGTGCGCGGGCGACACGACCACGACCACGAGTTGCGCGGGCTGCTGCGCAAGCTGTTCCACCGGGGACGGCTCAGAATTCCGCTGTACGCGCGGGCCCGGCGCTTCGGCAAGGGCTTCGAGACCGCCTCCCGCGCCTGGGGCAGTCTCGCCGCCTTCTTCAGCCTGCCGGCGCTGGCGCTGCCGGTCCTGGTCGGCCCCGCCGGGCTGGTCCTGCCGGCCGGGTTGCTCGCCGCCTCACTGGCCTTCGACGCCGGGATGTACCGATTCGTCCTGCGCCGTCACGGGCTGCTGTCCCTGGTCGGCTTCGCCGGGCTGCAGTTCGTGGTCAACGTGACGATCACGGCCGGGGTGGCCACCGGCGCGGTGCAGTGGCTGCTGTCCCGGCCGTTCCGGCAGCTCTACGACGCCTCGTTCCCGGTCGACGGCAACCGCCAGTGGAAGTCGGCGTGACGACAGCCGCCCCGGCTGACACCGCCGCCGACCAGACGTCGCCCGCCCCACCGGCGCGGCGGCGCTGGCCGGCGGCGGTCCTGGTCGGCGGCGCCGCGCTCTGGCTCGCGTTCACCGCCGCGCACCTGGTCCTCAGCGGCCGGTGGTGGCTCTGGCTCGCGGTGGACACCGTGCCACCGCCGGCCTTCCTCCTGGTGCCCCTGGTGCTGGGCGTCGGCGCGGCGGTGAGCCGGCGGCGCCGCACCGTGGCGCTGCTCGCCGCCGTCGGGCTGCTGCTCGGCGCCGGACTCAGCGGCGTGAACATCCGCTGGTGGCAGGGCGGGGACGGTGAGCCACCGGTCGACGCGCTGCGGGTGTTCTCCTGGAACACCGGCTACTGGGACTCCGGCGGCGAGACCGAGGAGTTGTACCGGGTCCTGCGGGACGCCGACGCCGACGTCTACCTGTTGCAGGAGTACTGGTACGAGCGGGGTCGGCCGACCGAGGCGACCCTCGACCGGCTACGCGCCGAGTTCCCCGGGTTCCAGGTGGTGGTCCTCGGTGAGCTGGTGACCCTCTCCCGCGTACCGGTGCTGCGGCAGGTGCCGGTGGAGCCGGTCGGGCTACCGCCGGCGGTCGCCGAGGCCGGCGACGAGTGGCGCTACAAGACGCTCCGTACCGACCTGGACGTCGGCGGTGGGCGGGTGCTGTCGGCGTACAACGTGCACCTGCCGGTACAGATCTCGCCCGAGCACGGCCTGCTCGACGGCGACTTCTACCGGATCATGCGTGGGCAGCACGCCCAGCGGGAGCCGCAGTGGCGGGCGCTGGCCCGTGACGTCCGCGACAATCCGCACCCGGTGCTGCTCGCCGGGGACCTGAACACCACACCGGCAATGGGTGACCTGCGTAAGCTGCCGGACGGGCTGCGCGACGCCAGTTACGCCATGCCGTCGCTCTACCCGGCGAGCTGGGCACATCGTCCCGGCTGGCCGTATGGGTGGCGGCTCGACTGGGCGTTCGTCTCGCCCCAGGTGCGGGTGCACTCGTACCACTTCGGCGACGGGCGTGGCGCCTCCGACCACCGGCCGCAGCAGCTGTCGGTGTCGCTGCCCGGCCGGAACTGATGCCACCAAGATCGCTAATATTCCCTCCTCGGAGCTGGTGCTATACGGTCGGGGGGTGAAAACCGAGCGCCACTGGTGGAATGGCAACCGCACCGTGCGAGGGCGTCGCGACGTGTACATCCGAACGGATGGCGAGTCGTGGGAGGTGGAGGCCCGAGCCGGCGGCGATGCCGGCCGATCCAAGATCTACCCGTGCCCCGGCCGACAGTCGGCGGAGATCCTGGCCCGGGCCTGGATGGACGAGCAGAGTCGGTGGCAGGTGGTGACGCCCTGATCGGTCGGCGCCGATGCCTGGTCACCCCAGACCGGCGGGCACCGTGATCCGGCAGCGGGTTCGAGTAGACTGGCGGCACGGCCCGCCCAGCATGGCGGCCGGGTTCGATGTCCCACGCCACGCGCCGCGGCCGAAAACGGTCAGCGCCGGGCGGGACGTCCCTTCGACGTTCGGAGCCTCCATGGCGGCACGCCGCCCACGCCAGACCATCTCGTCCGACACCATCACCTTCGCCGACCTCGGCGTGCCCGACGCGCTGAACCGCGTGCTGGCCGCGACCGGGGTGCAGCGGCCCTTCCCCATCCAGGCCGCGACCCTGCCCGACGCGCTCGCCGGGCGGGACGTGCTCGGCCGGGGGCGCACCGGTTCGGGCAAGACCTACGCCTTCGTGCTGGCGGTGCTGACCCGCCTGGCCGCCACCGCCACGCCCCGGCGGGCCGGGCGTCCCCGGGCGCTGATCCTCGCCCCCACCCGGGAGCTGGCCGCCCAGATCGACAGCGTGATGGCGCCGCTGGCACAGGCGCTGTCGCTACGCACGATGACGATCTTCGGTGGCGTCGCCGCCCGGCCCCAGATCGCCGGGCTGCGCGCCGGAGTCGACGTGCTGGTGGCCTGCCCGGGCCGGCTCGCCGACCATGTCGACTCGGGCCACGCCCACCTGGACGCCGTCGAGATCACCGTGCTCGACGAGGCCGACCACATGGCCGACCTCGGCTTCCTGCCCACCGTACGGCGGCTGCTGGAGCAGACCCCGCGTGGCGGGCAGCGGCTGCTCTTCTCCGCCACCCTGGACGCGGGCGTCGATGTCCTGGTGCGGCGGTTCCTCACCGATCCGGCCGTGCACAGCGTCGACTCGACGCTGTCGCCGGTCACCGCGATGGCGCACCATGTGCTGCACGTCCACACCGACGACCGGTTCGCCGTGCTGGTCGAACTGACCGCCGCGCCGGGCCGCACGGTGGTGTTCACACGCACCAAGCGGGGGGCCAAAACGCTCACCCGCCGGCTGGTCGCGGCCGGGGTGACCGCCGTCGAACTGCATGGCAACCTGGCCCAGGCCGCGCGCACCAGGAACCTGCAGGCGTTCTCCGACGGGCAGGCACACACGCTGGTCGCCACCGACATCGCGGCGCGGGGCATCCACGTCGACGACGTGGCCCTCGTCGTGCACGCCGACCCGCCGGTGGAGCACAAGGCGTACCTGCACCGCTCGGGCCGTACCGCCCGGGCCGGCGCGGCGGGCACCGTCGTCACGCTGATGACCGACGGGCAGGTGCCCGAGGTACGGGAACTGACCCGCAAGGCGGGCATCAAGGCGACCACCACCCGGCTGCGCCCGGGCGACGCCCTGCTCCGCGAACTCGCCCCGGGAGAACGCACGCTGGTCCCCCAGCCGGCGCCACCGGCCACCGACTCCCGCCGATCGGCGCCGGCCACCGGATCGCGCCGCGAAGCTCAGGCCACCGGATCGCGCCGCGGAACGCAGGGCACCGGGTCCCGGTCCGAGGCGCAGCCTGCCCACGGCGGGCGGGGCCGACGCGGCGGCAAGGCGGCACCGACCACCTCGACCCGATCCGCACCGACGCGATCCGGTGCGGCGGCCTTTTCCGCCCGGGCGCGGCCGGGCGCTCGCCGCGGCGGGCACTGACCCGGGCTTCGCACCGGCTCGACCGCGACGTCGACCGGCAGCCCGACGGCGTCCTCCACCGGGTCGCCGCCGGTGCGGATCGACGTGGCGGGGCTAGCGAGCAGGAATGGCGGACGCCCGCAGTGCCGCGGCCAGCCACTCGTACGGGAACCGCTCCGGTGACGCGTCGTTGACGGCGCAGACCAGGGCCATGTACCGGTCGAACGGTCCCTCCGGATCCGGCGGCGTGCGGTCCCATTCCGCGCCCGCCAACATGTGGTCGGCGGTCTGGATCCGGAACTCGGGCGTGTCCGGTATCCCGGGGCTGTCCGGTGTCGCGAAGATGCCGGTCAGCCACCCGATCCACCGGTCGGCGATCTCCCGACCCTGCGGCGAGTCCGGCGGCACCTGCTCCCGCGCCGCGTCCATCGCCGCCTGGCCGATCGGCGTGCCCGCCTCGAAGCTGTCCAGCATCGACGACGAACTCATCAGCGGGCCGACTCCGGTGTTGCAGGCCTCGTACAGCTCACGGCGCACGGCCTGCCGGACCTCGGTGTCCTGGGCCAACTCGGCCAGCTCGATCCACGCCTCCAGTTGGGCCGCGGTGGGATGTTCGGGCAGCTGCGGCCGGGCCGCCCGCCACCACTCGACCATCCGCTCCGGCGGCTCCCAGCCAGCGGAAACCTCGGTCCAGAACTCGTCGATCAGCCGGTCGCGCTCCTCGTCCGGCATGCCGGCCAGCTTGTGCATCAACGTGACCTGCTCGGCCGTGGAGCCCTGACGCAGGATGGCCGACAGCACGGCGCGGCGGCTGCGCAGCCGTGCCTCCTGCCGGGACAGCAGGGCCAGGTGGGTGTCGGCCAGTTCGCGCAGCGTCGCCTCGCCGGCCAGCACCCGCCGGATCTCGTCCAGGCCGGCGCCGAGTTCCCGTAGCGTCCGCACCAGTTCCAGCCGGGCGATGGCCGACACGTCGTACCGGCGGTGGCCGGCCGGGGTGCTGGCGGCCGGCGTGACGACACCGGCGTCCGCGTAGTACCGGATGGCACTGACGCTGAGGCCGGTCCGCCGGGCGACATCCCCGATGACGTACAACTCGTTCGTGTCCACGACGCCCACTATGCGATCTCAAGCGGCTTGAGATGCAAGCCCGCGTGCGCGCCGGTCCATTGTCGTTGCGCGCGGACCGGCTTGGCGTCAGGCCCACACCGCCGCCACGGTCGCTTGCCGCCGGGGGGGCTTCGTGGGCGAGACTGGTGGGATGCTGACGAGGCAGTCGCGTCCCGGGATGCCTACGCCGCGCAGCGTGCTGACGCATCCGGTGGTCTGGTCGATTCCGGTGATGGCCCTGCTGGCCTGGATCTCCATGCCAATCAACGACGAACTCTACGAGTTCTGGGTCAACTACGACCCGCAGGGTGACGCGCAGCAGCAGGAATCGTTGCACGCCACCCGGATCTTCCGGTACACGTCGGGGGTGCTCGGCGGACAACTGCTGGCCCTGTTGGCCGGCGCCGCCCTGGCCCGCCGCCATTCCCAGGCGACCGCCCTGGCGGTCGCGGCGCCGCTCGGGGTGCTGCTGGCCGGGGTCACCGTGCTGGTGGCGTACCCGCTCGCCCGGGCACGGGAGGCCGGCCACCGCGTCGGCCCGGCGTACGACGACCCGGTGCTGGTCCGGGTGCTCCTGCACGAGCTTGCCGGTTATCCGCTGCTCGCCGCCGCCGGGGTCGGCCTGGGGATCCTGCTGGCCGGCCGCCGGACCAGCCAGCGCGGCGCGCTGCTGATCCTGCTCGGATTGATCTGGTACGCCGCGATGCAGGTCGGACTGGCCCAGGACGACGAGTTCGGCGGGCCGTCCTGGCTGTTGTGGGCGGTCCCACCGATCGCGGCGGGCACGGCGGTCGCGCTCGCCGGCCTGGCGCTGGACGTGTGGTCCGATCCCCCGCTGCTGGTCGGCGACGGGGGAAGCAGCGCCGGGATCGCCCTGCTGGTGGGCGCCGGGGCGTACGCGCTCGGGCTGAACCTGCTCGGTGTCCTGGTCGGTCGGCGCCGGCGCCGACCGACCAGGACACCGCCACCCGAATCCGCAGCAGATTCCTGAGCGGCCGGGTGCCGGTCGCGCCGCGACCCGGGACGGGCCCGGCCGCAGCCGAGACCCGTCCCGGGCCGTCATCGGAGGATCAGCCGACCCTGATCGGGGCCAGGTCGAACCGGTCGAGGTTCGGCGCCCACTGGCTGTCCAGGGTGGGCATGCAGGGCGTCGGGCAGCCCGCTGCCGTGGCGCCGTTGGCCGGGTCGTTGAACATGGTGATGGTGTTGGTGCCGGCCTTGAGGGTCACCGGCACGCCACGCGCCCACCAGTTGCCCCAGGACCAGGTGTTCTTGAACCAGTACCGGGCAGCGTCCCCGTCGTTGACGACGAGGTCGACCGGCCGGGAGATGATGTCGGCGTTGTAGACGTGGCCGGTGTCCCGCTCGTCGTTGGAGTAGTGCACCACGAGCATGTACTCACCGGCCTGGTCCACGTCGACCTGGAACGACAGCCGGTTCTGCGGCCCCTGGCCGACCCAACCGACGTACCGCCCACCCGAGGCGTACCCGTGGCTCTCCACCCTGGCCGAGCCGGCCAGCGTGGTCGCCTCGGCCTCCACCGTCCGCACCGCCGGGGCGTTCGTGGCCCGGGTGACGCTGAGCCGGTCGAGGCGTACCGGGGTGTTGGCGGCCGGTTCCACGGTCACCCGGTTCACTCCGGCGGAGAGGAAGAGGCGGTGCCGGTCGGTCTTGAAGAACGCGCCACCGCCGGGGTTGGCCCGGAGCACGGCGCCGTCGACCGGACGCCGGTCGAGCCCGATGTTCGCGGTGACCGACCCGGGGCGTCCCGGGCTGTTGTGCCGGAACTCCAGGTCGTAGTAGCCGTCCTCCTCGGCGTACACCGAGAACATCGCCTCGCCACCACGCTTGAGGGTGAGGTGACCCGCCCCCGACTGCTGCTGGTGGCCGTACTCGTAGGTCACGTCGCCCTTGGTCTGGGACCGCTCGGCCTCGTAGTCGCGGGTGACGACCGCGCCGGAGAGCCGTTCCAGGTCGATCCGGTCCAGCGTCGCCTGGGCGACCGCCGTGCCCAGCTCGGGGTGGGACTTGGCCAGCCGGATCTGGTTCTCCCCGGCCCGGAGCTGGACCACCACGTCCTTGCGGGTGCGCCACTGGAAATTCAGCGTGGCCTGGTAGGTGACGAACTGGGCCTGGCCACCGTTGACGGTGAGCGCCTGCTGGGAGGGCTGACCGGTCTGGTTGCCGTAGAGGATGCTCAGCTTGTAGTCACCGGCCTCGGGCACCTCCACGTCGAAGGTGACCGCGCTGGTGTTCTGGGTGAGGTTGCCGACGTGCCGGCTGCCCGAGGTGGCGGCCGCGTTCCAGTTCGCCGGGGTGCCGAAGGTCTGGATCGTGCCCGCCGTGACCGTCGCCGACTCCGCCTCGTACGAGGCCCGCCAGGGCAGGTCGACCGACTGGCGGGTGCCAGCACCGCCGGGCGACAGCACGATCTCGTACGCCGCCATCAGGTCGACGTTCCGCGCGCCGTCACCGTGGAAGCCGAGCCCCCGGATCGGGATCACCAACGAGCCGTTCTCCGGGGTGAGGTCCTCGTCGCGGAGCACGACCGGCGGCGGGGCGTCGGAGTTCTGCCCGCTCCAGGTGGTCGCGGCGACCGTCACGTTGACCTTGTCACCGAACAGTTCCCGGTCGATGTTGTCGATCACGACGTCGAAGTCGGTAGCCGTGCCGCCGCCGGCGATGACCCGGGCCTGACGGCGGGTGTCGTCGATGGCGCCGATGGCTTCCAGCTTGTCGATGGTGGTGGCGGGCGGTGGGGTCACCTTGACGGTGTCGGCGCCGGCCAGGTCGGCGTACATCTTGTAGAACCACCAGCCGCCGCCGGGCTTGTTGGTCTCCACGACGTCCCCGCCGAGCAGGCCGGCGGCGGTCCAGTACGCCTTGCCGCCCGCGTCGACCTTGGCCTCCTCGAACATCGCGACGTACTGGAGGAGCTGGCCGGGCACGGTGAGGTCCCGGTTGCCGCCGTACTCGTTGATGTTGATCGGGATCGGCGCGATGCCGCGCTCCCGCTCCATCCTCCGGTAGGTCTCGTAGTTGGTGCGGAAGTAGTTGCCGTGCTGCGGGTCCAGGCCGGTGGAGTCGAGCTGGTGCCAGGAGACGAAGTCGGGCAGCACGTCGTTGTCCCGGGCGAAGGTGAGGAAGTCACCGTAGAAGCGTTCCCGGAACAGCGCGTCGTTGGTGCCCATCACCCGGGCGCCCTGGTGGTGCTCACGGATGTACTCGACCGCGGTCTTCCAGTGGCTGAGCAACGCGTCCCGACGCTGCTGGTACTGGACGGGGTTGCCGGTGGAGGTGCCGTACCAGATGAAGTCCGGCTCGTTGAACGGCACGTAGACGATCTTGTCGGCGTGCGGGTGCTTGGAGACCTGGTCGACCACCCAGGCCAGCTTCTCCATGTAGTTGTCGAAGCAGACCTGGTTGCAGGGGATGACTCCGCCGACGTTCTCGTACGTCCACTGGGCGTACATGTCCTGGACGTTGATCTGGATGTACTCACCGCCGGTGCGGAAGAACGGCTCCGCCACCACCAGGGCGTCGCCGTTGGGGTGCTGGGCGCCGGCGGGTGGCTTCTGGTTGACGGTGGTCAACCGCAGCGGCTCCAGGGTGTTGTCGCTCGGCACCCCCTCGTCGCTGAGCCCGTACAGGGCGCCACTGGCGGCGCCCAGGAACTCCCCGGTGCGCTCACCGAGGTCCACGACGATCTGCGGGGCGGCCTGCTGTTCCTGGGCCTGGGCGGGGACGGTCGCCACCGACGCCGCGGTGACGAGGGCGAACGCGGTGACGATCGCCGGTACGGCTTTCCGTGTCGGCAGTGGTGTGCGTGATCTGGCCATGCTTCTCCTCCTGCTCTACGAGTGCTGGCCGATGTGGTGGGGTTGGTGTCGCGCTGCGCTGGTCGGTGGTGCCGACCGGGCGGGCCTCCAATCAGCTCTCGGGGGCGAGTGCGAACAGCCGGGCCGCCGGTGTGGTGTCGGCGGTGACCACCGTCAGGCGGCCCGGTTCGGCCTCCCAGCTGAGCTGCCAGGGGGCCAGGTTGTGCGGGTACACGAGCCTCGGCTGGATCCGCCGTCCGGCCAGGTGCGGCAGGTGGACGGTGAGTTCCGCAGCGGCGTCGGGGCGGCGCCACAGCGCGAGGTAGGTGGGCTGGTCGTCGCCGTCCGGCGGGCGCAGCCCGAGGGTGATCCAGGGGTCGGCCCAGTCGGGCAGGCCAGCGGGCCAGCACGGTACGGCCCGCGCGAGGTGCTCCCGGATCTCCCGGTACGCGGCCACCCCTTCGGCGACCAGCCGGTGCTGTTCGGTGGTCATCTGGTCCAGGTGACCGGAGAGGTAGAGCCGCCCGGCCATTCCGGTGACCAGGCAGAAGGCGATGCCCTCGGCGGTCATCGCCGGTTGCGGGTACGCCCAGTTGGCGGCCTGCTCCGGCAGCACGCTCAGCGGGGCCGCCGCGGCGATCGGCGGATACCGTTCGGGGTTCTGCTGGTCGCTCGTGGACTGTAGTTGCAGCCGGGCGAGCATCGCGTAGTCCATCCGCATCGCACCGGAGGCGCAGTTCTCGATGACCAGGCCCGGATGCCGGTCGAGCACCCCGTCGAGCCAGCCGAGCAGGGCTCGGCCGTGGCCGAGCAGGCCGTCGCCGGGGCTGGCGGCGGCCACGTCGGTGCCGGCCCCGGAGTCGATGTTGTAGTCGAGTTTGAAGTAGCCGATGCCGAAGTCGGCGACGAGTCGGTCCACCACCGAGTCGAGGTGGGCGAGCGCGGCGGGGTGGCGCAGGTCCAGGTGGTAGCGGCCGTCCTCGACCAGCCGTTCGCCGTCGCGTTGGAAGAAGGCGTCCGCCGGCAGGTCGGCCGCCACCGGACTGTCGACGCCGACCACCTCCGGCTCCAGCCACAACCCGGGCACCATCCCGGCGGCGCGGATCCGCTCGATCACCTCGCCGAGCCCGTCGGTGAAGCGGGTGGTCGACGGGATCCAGTCGCCCATCACCTCGTACCACTGGCTGGATCGACTGTCGTCGTGCCAGCCGGCGTCGATGCAGAAGTACTCGGCGCCGGCGCTGGCGGCCGCCTCGATCAGTGGGTTGAGGGCCTCGCTGGTGGGCTCGCCCATCAGCGTGTTCATGTAGTCGTTGAACACCACCGGCAGGGCCCGGCGGTCGGGGTGCGGGCGGACGATGTGCCGGCGGTACCGGGTGATCGCCGCCGCCGCGCCGTCGAGGCCGTCGTCGGAGACCGCGATCCCCACCGGTACGGAGGTGAACCGGGCGCCCGGCGCGAGCCCGTGCCGCCACTGGTGGTCGGTGTCGTTGGGCCCGGTCGCGGCGAGGTAGAGCCCCGCCTGGCGTTCGCCGACCTCCCAGCGCCAACTGCCGTTGTGTTCGATCTGCCAGCACCAGGCGCGGCCGGTGGGGCGGTGCACGAGCACCCCGACCGGCAGGGCGTGCTTGGTCGACCAGGAGCCGGTGCTGGTCACCACGAAGGCGTCGCGCGAGCGGTGGCCGTGCAGCGGCAGGTCCAGGTCGGGCAGGTCGAGTTCGCGGACGGGTTGCCGGCGCCACCGGTTCTCGGCCAGCCAACTGGTCTGCGCCCAGTGCAGGTCGAGGTCCTCGACGCCGGTGCCGGCCGGCAGGATCAGGTTGGCCACCAGGGAGCTGACCGCCCGCAGGGTCAGCGGGTCGGCGGTGGGGTTGTGCACCACGGTCCAGGTCCGCAGCGCCGGCACCCCGACCGGACTGGCGAACCAGACCTCGACCCGCAGGCCGGTGCCGGGGTCGGTGGTGTCGACCCGTAACCATTGCCAGCCGTCCTCGACGCTGTCGTGGTGGCCGTCGTAGCGCAGCCGCCGACCCACCGCCGTGCCGGTCGAGCGGGCGCCGGACCAGGCGCGCCCGTGCCCGCCCACCTGGACCTCGACCAGCGGGTGGTGCTGCCCGGCCTGGTTCACCGCACGGTTGTCGACCGCGAGGTGAACCAGGCTCGGCGGGGCGTCGGACGGGACGGCGAGGATGACCGCGAGGGCGGAGTGTCCCCAGTGGAGGTAGTCGTTGTCCTGCTGGCTCGTGCTCACACGTGCTCCTCACCGGGGGTCGACAGCGCGCTTCAAGATCATCTTTGTGATAAGGTTTTCAGATTGTGCACGGACCGCTCCCCGGGACAAGGTTCGGTCCAGGGGGTGCCGGCGCCTACCGACCCATGATCGAGTCGACCTGCTGTTGGGCGGCGGTCAGCGCCTCGGCGGCGGGACGGTTACCGAGCAGGATCTCGTCGACGGCGGCTCCGACCGCCTGGGTCACCTGGTCGAAGTTGACCGTGACCGGGTAGAGGAAGGTGTTCTGCGATTCCAGATAGGTGGTGTAGGCACTGACGTCCAGACCGGCCCGCTCACGGGCCTGCTCGCCGACCTCCAGCGAGGCCGGGATGGCCGGGAAGACCACGGCCTTCTCGCCGACCACGTTCTGGCACTCGGCGGACGCCAGGTACTTCACCCACTGCCAGGCCTCGTCGGGGTGGGCGGTGTTGGCCGAGATCGCGTCGGCGAGACCGTTGTAGATGCTCCACCTGCCCTGCGGCCCGGTGGGCAGCGGGGCGAAGTCCACATTGACCCCGGAGATCCCGGTGAAGCTGCTGATCGCCCAGGAGCCGTTGATCGCCAGTGCCACGTCGCCCGCCTCGAACAGCGAGACGTACCCGACCCCCTGTAGGTCGGCCAGCGGCGTCACGTAACCGGCCTTGACCATCCGGGCGAACCAGTCGAGCGTCTGCGCCAACCTCGGGTCGTCGAACTGGTAGTCCGTACCCCAGGGATTGCCGTCGGCGAGCAGTTCGAAGCCCAGACTGCGGGCGAAGTTACCCCAACTGGTCTGGCCGGACGCCGAGTTGGACGGGTTGTCGAAGCTGAGCCCGTAGGTGGCGACCTTGGTCGGATCGAAGCCCGGCTCGTTGCCGCGTACGCCGTTCTCGTCCACGCTCAGCCGGGCGATGATGTCCTCGAAGGTGCCGCCGTCGGTGGGGTTCCAGGTCGCCTCCCAGACGTCCTCGCGGCTCAGGCCGGCATCCGCCAGCATGGTCGAGTTGTACGCCAGGGCGATGGTGTCCCAGTCCTTCGGCAGCCCGTACCGCTTGCCGTCCTGACCCACCCAGAGGTCGGCGAGCCCCGGGTAGTACTGCCCCAGGTCCACGTTGTCCCGCTCGACGTACTCGTTGATCGGCAGGATCACCTGGTTCTGCACGAACGACGGGTAGAACGCCAGGTGATCGGTGAACACGTCGGGCGCCCGACGGGCGGCGAACTGGGTGTTGAGGTTGCTCCAGTAGTCCTCCCACCCGTACTGGGTGATCTTCACATTGATGCCGGTCTGCCCGGTGAACGCGGTGGCGCACTCCTGGTACTGGGGAATCTGCCGGTCGTCCCAGAGCCAGTAGTCGAGTGTCACGTTCTCGTCGTCACCTGTGCCGCCGCTACACGCGGCTGCCGCCAGGAGCGCGGCACACAGCGGTACCGCGATCCGGCGGCGCCAACTGAGCTTCATTGTGGTCCCCTCTCGGAAGTGGTTCGTTGCGCGTTGTCCATCCCCCCGCGCGGTCGCCACGACGGCGACCGCCTGTCACTTGAGGCCGGTGAATCTGATCGAGTCGACGATCCGCCGGCCCATGGCCAGGAACAGCAGGATCACCGGAAGAGCACCCAGCACGGTGGCCGCCATCAGCCCGGTCCAGTCCGGTGCCGCCTGCGGCTGCCCGGACCGGAAGGCCGACAGGCCCACGGTCAGCACCCGTACGCTCGGGTCGCTGCCCGCCACCAGCGGCCACATGAACTCGTTCCAGGCCATCACGTACGCGAGGATCGCGGCGGTGGTGAGCGGCGCCGCCATCACCGGCACACAGATCCGCAGGAAGATCCGGGGATGACCGGCCCCGTCCATCCGGGCGGCGTCCTCCAGCTCGCTGCTCATGCCGAGGAAGAACTGCCGCAGGAAGAACACCATGAACGGCGTCATGAAGAAGTACGGCGCCACCAGACCGGCGAAGGTGTCCAGCAGGCCGACCTCGCTGAGCAGCACGAAGTTCGGGATCAGTACGAAGATCGGCGGCACCATCAGGGTCGACAGGAACAGGTAGAACACCGCGTCCCGGCCCCGCCAGTGCAGCCGCGCGAACGCGTACGCGGCCATCGCGCAACAGACCACCTGGCCAACCGTGACCAGCGTGGCGAAGACGACGGAGTTGCGCAGGTAGAGCCAGAACTGCAACTCGGCGCCGGAGCCACCGGCCGCCCGTACCTCCTCGGGGCTGGCCAGCCCGAGCACCCGTTGGAAGTTGATCCAGGTGGGCTCCGGCGGCAGCACCGACTGGTCGCCGGTGAACAGCGCCGAGTTGGTCGAGAAGGCGGTACGCAGGATCCAGTAGAACGGCAGCAGCGTCCCCGCCATCAGCAGGACCAGCACCGCCCAGGCGGCGATGCGGGACAGCCGGAACCGCAGCGGACGGCGAGGCTTGCGGGCCGGGCGGCGCGGCACCGCCTGCCGGTCGGTTGATGCGGTGGTCGAGGTCATCACCGACCTCCCTTCACGCCAGGTCGGAGCGGGAGCCGCGCAGCGCCCGCATGATGAAGAAGGTGACCGCGGCCAGCAGCACGGCCAGCACCGCCGACATCGCGGCCGCGTAGCCGGCGTTGTTGAAGTTGAACGCGTGCCGGAAGATGTAGACGTAGATCACCAGGCTGGAGTTGGCGGGACCACCCGGCTGGCCACCGATGCCGCCGGTGGCGACCTGCACCAGGTCGAACACCTGGAACGAGCCCACCACCGACAGCACCAGCACCAGTGCCAGCACCGGCCGCAGCAGCGGCAGGGTGACCCGCCAGAAGGTCCGCCACTCCCCCGCGCCGTCGAGCGCCGCCGCCTCGTACAGGTGGCGGGGGATCATCTGTAGGCCAGCGAAGATCAGTAGCGCGGTGTAGCCGACGAACCGCCAGGTGTTCACCCCGGCCAGGGTCGGGATCACCTGGGCCGGTGAGCCGAAGAAGTCCTGCCCGCCGATGCCCACCCAGTCCAGCGCGTGGTTCACCACGCCCAGCCTGGGGTCGAGCATCCAGAGCCAGAGCAGGCCGACGACCACCTGCGGGATCAACCACGGCAGGACCAGTACCCCGCGTACCACGGCGGACCGGGTGAGCCGGTCCATCATCACCGCCATCGCCAAGGCGAGCGCGGTCTGCACCCCGATGTTCAGCACCACGTACAGCGCGGTCACCCGCATCGAGTGCCAGAACAGCGGATCGGCGGCGAGGTCCTGGTAGTTCTGCAGACCGACCCAGTCGCCCGAGCCGCGCAGGACGTTGTAGTCGGTGAAGCTCATCCACAGTGCCCGCAGTGCGGGCCAGAGGTAGAAGACGACGAAGCCGAACCCGGCCGGCAGGAGGAACAGCGCGGCCACCGCGCCAGGGTGATGACGCACCCGCTGCCAGCGCTCGCTCATCTGACGACCCCTCCCGGTGCCCGCGGTGTTCCCGCTGGTGGGTTGACGGCGCAGTGATGATAACGTTTTCACGGGACTCGAAAACAAGTCGTAACCTATCCGTAATCCTTCGACGGTCATCTACCTGGCGCTGCGTAACGGCGCCACGCGGGCGGGAGCGGTAGTCCGACTACGATGTGTATGCCATGTCCAGATCCCTGAGCCGTACGCCCGCCATCACCGACGTCGCCAAGCTGGCCGGTGTCTCGGTGCCGACCGTGTCACGCGTACTGACCGGCTCGGTCCCGGTCAGTCCGGAGCGCCGGGAACGGGTGCTGCGAGCGATCCAGGAGCTCGGCTACCGACCCAACGGTGCCGCCCGCGCCCTGATCAAGGGACATCAGTCGGTCATCGCGGTACTGGCCGGCGCCACCACCCGGTACGGCTACGCCCTCACCATCCAGGGCATCGAGGAAGCCGCCCGGCTGGCCGGTTACATCGTGATGATCACGGTGATCGAGGCCGACGACCCGGAGACCGTCTCCAAGACCATCGACCTCGCCCTGGCGAACCCGGTCGCCGGGGTCATCGTGCTGAAGTTCGACCCGGCGGGCATCGCGACGGTCCGTGCCATGCCACCCGGCGTGCCGGTCGTGGCGGTCGCCGGCAGCCGGGGCTCCGGCGTCCCGCACGTCGTGCTCGACGACACCACCGCCGCGATGACCGCCACCGACTACCTGCTCGAACTCGGGCACCGCACCGTCCACCACATCGCGGTGCCGCTGGCCGGGCGCCGCAGTGGCCGCTCCGCCGGCTGGCGCAAGGCCCTCGAACGGGCCGGCGCCGAGGTGCCGCCGCTGATGGAAGCCGGCTGGGACCCCCATCGCGCGTACGAGATCGGCCTCACCCTCGCCGACCGCGACGACGTCACCGCCGTGCTCTGCGGCAACGACGAACTGGCCATCGGCCTGCTGCGTGCCCTGCACGAGAAGGGTCGCCGGGTGCCCGAGGAGATCAGCGTCGTCGGCTTCGACGGCCACCCGCTCGGCGCCCTGTGGAGTCCGGCCCTGACCACCGTCCAACAGGACTTCGTCGATGTCGGGCGACGGGCCTTCGGTGAGGTCGTGGCCATCATCGGCAAGAGCCAGCCACCACAGAACTCCTCCGGCACACCACAACTGGTGATCCGGGAGAGCAGCGGACCACCGCCGGCGGCCAGGCGCCGCTGACGCCCGACCCGACGGCCCAAGGCCGCCCTCGCGGACGGCGAACCCCAGTCAGCTCGTCGCGCTCGCCGGACCGGTCGCGGTGGTGGACACGCCGCCGTACGAGATCTCGTTGCCGTCCGGGTCCGCGTAGACCATCTTGCGCATGCCCTCCTCGTAGTTCTCGATCCGGAGCGGTTCGAGGCCACGCTGGGTGAGCCCGGCGACAGTGCTGTCGAGATCCACAGCCATGATCATCAGCATCGAGCGGCCGGCCCGGTCGGGCAGCAGCTCGATGTAGACGTAGCAGTGTTCGCCCACTGTCCACACGGCCTCGACGTCGTTCGGATAGAAGCTCGGCTCGACACCGAAGAACCGCCGGTACCACGCCAGCGAGTGGGTGAAGTCGGCGACGGCGATGCCGGCGAACAGGTCCTGCGCCAGCGGCGTACCGGTCATGATCGTGCCTTTCGTGGGGTCGGACCTAGACTCAGGGCGTACATCGTTGGTCGAGACGTGGGCGAGGCGGGATGACAACCGACGGCGTAGCGGCCAAACGCGCCGACGCACGCCGGAACGTCGAGTTGGTCCTCGACGCCGCGACCACCCTGCTCGCCACTGATCCCCGCGTGAGTCTCAACGAGATCGCGAAGGCCGCCGGCGTGGGTCGCGTCACGCTCTATGGTCACTTTCCGTCGCGCGCCGCGCTGGTCGAGGCGGTCAGCCTCCGCGTGATCACGAGCACCGACCAGGCCCTGAGCACGGTCGACCTGGCGGGTGATCCGCGGGACGCGATGGCCCGCCTGCTGGAGGCGACCTGGCAGCTGACCCGCCGCTTCGGGGCGGTCGTGATCGCGGCGGACGACGTGCTGACCCCGGAGCAGATGCGGCGCGTGCACGAGGGGCCAGCTCGCCGGATGCACGCACTCGTCCAACGCGGTCGGGACGAGGGGGTGTTCCGGCGCGACATGCCGGTGCGGTGGCAGCTCGCGACCATCCAGGCGGTGCTGCACGGGGCGTCCGCCGCGGTGCATCGCGGCGACGTGACGGCGGTCGACGCCACCCGGCTCGTCCGCGACACCGTCCTTGCGGCGCTTGCCGTCACATCGTGAGAGTGACAACGAGTACGCCTGCCCCGACCAGCACATCCAGCACGCCACAGAACTCCGCGAGCGAGCGCGTGACCACGCGCTCGGTACGGTGGTGCCACCAATCCCACGCCGCGTGCCCGAACAGGGCGACACTGACGACGATGCCGCCGGTGACGTGCTCGGCCCGTACGGCGAGGACCGCGGCCGCCCCGAGGACGAGCATCGCCGCCGACTGCAAGGGCAGGGACCACACTGGCCGCAGGCCCGCCCGGACGATCCCCAGGACGGCAAGGCCGAGAGCCGCGACGCAGATCCATGGCACCGGGTCGAAGCCGCTCCAGACGAGGCCGAGCCCGACGAGTACGAAGGTGACACCGAACGCCGGCCACGCGGCGCCGGGATGTGTGGTTGCCGCCGCGGCGAGATAGACCAGACCCGACGCCGCCACGACGGAGGCGCCTTGGCTGCCGTGGTCGAGTCTGAGCACGGTACCGACCGCGACCAGTACGCCCAGAGCCGCAGGCCAATGTCGTAGGAGCTTTTCGCCGGTCGTGGCCGCCATCACGCTCTCCATCCCGAACGTTCCCGCTCACGATAAACCGTACGCTCGTGTTCAAGTTATGTCACGGTGGCGGCCTCATCCCGCCTCTTCCGTGCAGAGTGGACGGCGGGGACCCCGGTGTTTTCGCGGGGTTCGGTAGTGGGCCGGATCCACCGGCAGGTGTCGGGAAGTCGATCAGGTCACCTATCCGGCTGCGGTGACATGAATGTCGTTCACACTGTGCCGCAGACGTTCCTGCCACGAGAGGACAGCATGCACAGAACCATGACGCGACGGATCCTGGCCGCCGGCCTGGCCGTCGTGGCGGCGATCGCGGTGGGGGCCGCATCGCCGGCCAGTGCCACCCCGGTGGTGGCGAAAGCAGCAGCGCTCGGCGACGAGCGCCTGCTCGCCCGCGTCGCGGCGAATGCGGTCCCGGCGACACGGCAGGTCGTCGGCGCGGTCGCGGTGGGCGACAGATATCCGTACGTGTTCGTCGTCGGGACCGACGGGAATCTCTGGATCAATTGGCAGGACCAGTCGGCCCAGTGGAACTGGTCGAACATGGGCACACCGCCGGGAGTCGGCCTGCGGATGCCGATCGGCGTGACCATCGTCGACAACTTCAGCCGCCCGTACGCCTTCCTCCTCGGCACCGACCAGAACGTCTGGAGCCTGTGGCGATCGAGCACGAGCTGGCAGTGGAGCAATCAGGGCAGCCCACCGGGCGCGAACTTCGTGAGCTGGCCGAGCTTCGCCGCGGTTGCGGTGAACGGCACCAGCCCGTACCTCTTCGTCCGCAGCGACGGCGACGAGACGGTGTGGGTGAACTGGTGGAACGGGGCCGCCTGGAACTGGACCAACATCAGCTCGCCACCCGACGGCATCGCGGCCACCGGCCCGGTCGGCGTCCTGCTGGAGAACGGCACGCCGCAGGTCTACGTCGTCAGCAACTTCGGAAACCTGTGGACCACGCGGTTCGACGACGCACCCGCGCCCTGGGTCGACCTCGGCCGACCCACCGGCGGATGGCTCACCGACGCCAGCACCGCCTTCGGTGCCCGCAGCGCGGTGCAGGTCGCACCGGACGCCCGGCCGTACCTGTTCGCCACCGGCAGCGACGACAACGTGTGGTTGCGCTGGTGGACCGGAAGCCAGTGGGAATGGCGCAACATGGGCTCACCGCCGGGACACCAGCTGGTCCCCGGCACGCTCGGCGCCCTCTCGGTCGGTGGCACGTCACCGTACTCCTTCTTCGCCACCGCCGGGGGCGGCCTGTGGATCAACTACTGGGACGGGCAGAACTGGTACTGGAGTGACCAGAGCCCACCGTTCTCGCCCACGCTGAACGGAACGGCGGTGATCGCGCCACAGAACTCCACCCGACCGGCGATCTTCCTGCGGGACACCAGTGGCAACCTGTGGAGCCGATGGTGGAACGGCAGCTACTGGAGCTGGACGAACCGCAGCGCGTAGGGATGGGCGGCCGGGTGGGGCCGCCACGGACGGGATGGCCGTCCCGACGTCGAGTCGGGCGGCCGTTCCCGGCGGCCACGGCCTGGACGCCGGCGGGTAGCCGGCCGGTGATCGCGACGACCACCCAGTGCTGCCGGAGTCGCGATCCCGACGTGGGACGCGACGGTTCTGGGGTATGGTGCCGCGCGTGCGACAAGGCCGGGACGGTCTCATCCGGGCGCTCGCTGACCTGCTTCAGCGGCAGGCCGTGGACCACACGCTGCGGGTCTGTGTCGACGGCCCGGATGCGGCGGGCAAGACCACCCTCGCCGACGACCTCGCCGTGCACCTCGGCCGGGGCCGGCCGGTCATCCGGCTGTCCATCGACCGGTTCCATCGCCCCGAGGCGGAGCGCCGTCGGCGTGGCGCCCTGTCACCCGAGGGCTTCTACCGCGACTCCTTCGACCACGACGTCATCGTCGACGCGGTGCTTCGTCCGCTGGGACCGGGTGGCGATGGCCGCTACCTGCCCGGCATGTTCGACTACCGGGCCGACTGCCGCACCGGCGAGGTGACCACGCAGGCTCCGGCCGCGGCGATCCTGCTCTTCGATGGCGTGTTCATGCTCCGGCCCGAGCTGCGTGACCTCTGGGACCTGTCGATCTACCTGCATGCGGATCCCGAGGTTGCTCTCGCTCGCGCACGGGTCCGCGACCTGGAGGTGTTCGGGTCGGTGGCAGTGATCGAGGAACGCTATCGGCGTCGCTACCTGCCGGGACAGCAGCTGTATCGCGCCGAGGCCCGCCCTGCGGAGGTGGCCACCGTCGTACTGGACATGAACGACCCGCTCCGGCCGACCGTCGTACGCTGGTCGTCTTCTGCTCGTCCGTCACGGTCCGGTCACCGGGGAGGGCCGGAAGCCTTTGACGATCAGGTAGACGCCCAGCGAGAACTCCCATACCGCGATGGGGAGGGCCGCGAGCGCCGTCACCGGGGACAGTCGATCCCAGAGGCCGAACAGGGTGCCGACGTCGGAAACGACGAGCAGCGGCACCCCGACGAGACCGAGGACCGGAAGAACCCGGGGCACGAGGCGTGACTGGTACAGCAGCGAACCGAGCAGCAGGGCGTTCACGGCCGGCAGGAAGCCCTGGCTGAGCAGGAAGATCGAGTCGTAGAAGGCGACCAGCGTCTGGCCGGTGACCAACGCGTCCGCTCCGGCTCCGGTCCGCCGCAGACTCACGACGGTCAGCAGGCTCGCGACACCGACGAAGATGCCGGCGGCTTCCAGAACCCGGGCGCTGACGAAGCCCAGCGCCCGCGTTTCACCGCACCGCTTGAGCACCGGATAGAGCACGACCGCGGTGCCGATGCAGGCGAGGGCAACGATCACCTCAAGGACAGCGCCGAGGACGACGGGGGTGTCCGACGCGGTGCCGACCAGGTAGTCCGCGTCGTGCACCGGGCCGTACAGGGCGACCGTCGGAATCGAGACGAAGGTGAGCACGTAGCACCCGCCCGCGACCAGCGAGGTCCTCCTCAGTGGATCCATCGGGGCTCCCTTCCGACGCTGCCGCTCCACCGATCGTGGTCCTTCCGTCACCCTCCTGCGAATCGGTGCGATGGCGAATCGGCCACTCGGGCAATAAATGTGCGTCGATGACGCCTTGGCCGCGACCGTGGACGCTCCGCGCAGATCAGCGGCCACCTGTCGGGGTGCCCGGCGGTTCCAACAGGCCGGCACGTTGGGCGAGCATGGCGGCTTGGACCCGGTTGTCACAGCCGAGCTTGGTGAACACCCGGTACACGTGGGTCTTGACGGTCCCTTCGGAGACGAACAGGTGTTGGCCGATCTCGGCGTTGGACAGCCCTTGGGCCAGCAGGATCAGGACGTCGCGTTCCCGGCTGCTGAGCATGTCGACCTTGGCGAGGTCCTCCTCGGGGCGCGCGGTGACGACGGGCAGCCGGTTGAGGACCTGACGGGTGATCTTCGGCGACAGGTAGGCGTTGCCAGCCGCAGCCGCGCGGATCGCGTACGCGAGTTCGTCGGCCGCCGACTCCTTGACCAGGAAACCGGCCGCGCCACTGGCGAGGGCCTGCGCGACGTAGTCGTCCTGCCCGAAGGTGGTCAGCACCACGACCTGGACCGCCGGGGCCAGGCGGCGGATCTCCCGCAGTGCGGCCAGGCCGTCGAGGACCGGCATCTGGATGTCCAGCAACGCGACGTCCGGCCGGTGCCGCACGGCCAGGTCCACCGCGGTCCGCCCGTCGGCGGCCTCCGCGATCAGGTCGATGTCGGCCGCCGGCTGCAGGATCGCGTTGATCGCGGTACGGATCAGGGAGTCGTCGTCCGCCAGCAGGACCCGCAGGGCATCGGTCATGGCATCGTCCTTCGCTGGCGTGGTGGGGTCATGGTCGCCGTTCCTGGAATTCCTGTTTGTCGACCAGGACGCCGTCGCGGAAACAGAACCGGTACATCTTCTGGCCGCCGTCGGGGTCGGGTCCCACCTGGTCCAGGATCGAGGCCGGGTAGTCGACGCAGGTGGCGTCCGGCACCGTCTGGCCGCCGACGGTACCGGTGACCGCGCTGTCGGCGTCCGGCAGCAGGGCGCGTACGTCCTCCTCCGACTGGCCGATGTGGATCGAGTCGTAGGTGTCGCGGTCCACGACGACGAAGGCCATCAGCAACCAGGCCCCGGCCAGGCACAGCGCCAGGCAGCCGGCGATGGACAGCGTGGTGGCCGCGAGGACGAGCCTGGAGCGACGGCGGTCCCGCTCCATCAGGGTCGCGAAGTCGGCCCCGGTCCCGGCGTCCGGCGGCGGAGGTTGCTCGGCGGTGGAGGTGGGCTGTTCGCCGCCCGAATAGGGCAGTGTGGCCGCCAGCCGGAACCCGCCGCCGGGGGTCGGGCCGTGGTAGAGCACGCCGTTGGCGATCCGGACGCGTTCGGTCAACCCCAACAGCCCCTGGCCGGACGTGGACCGGACGATCCGCTGCCCGGCGGTGTTGGTCACTCCGGCGACCAGCGCGTCCGGTTCGAACCGCAGCAGCAGTACGATCGCGCCGCCCTGGGCGTGCCGCAGCGCGTTGGTCAGGCCCTCCTGAATCACCCGGTACGCCGCGTGCTCGGTGAGCGCCGGCAGGGGCCGCGGCTCCCCCTCACGGATGATCTCCACCTGGGCGCCGGAGGCACGCGCCTGTTCGGCCACTTCGTCCAGGCCGGACAACGGCCGCACCGAGGACTGACCGTCGCCCTCGCCGAGGATGCCGAGGATCTGACGCAGTTCGGTCATCGCCGCCGACGACGCCTGCCGTACCAGGTCGGCGGCCTCGGACCGCCGGGGCTCGTCGGCGGTACGCAGCATCCCGGCGTACAGGGAGATCAGGGTCAGCCGGTGCCCCAGCGAATCGTGCAGATCCCGCGCGATGCGGGCCCGCTCTCGCGTTTGCGCCTGCCGGGCGACCTCACTCTGCTGGCTGTGCAGCTGCACGTTGCGTTGGTGCATCGCCGCCAGCAGCGTCCGCCGCCGCCGCACCAGCCGCGCCACGCCCGCCGGCAGAACCGCCAGCAGGACGAACATCGCCGAGAGCACCACGGCCAGTTCTACGCTTAGCGGCCCTTCCCAGAGGATGGACGCCACGTAGCAGACCCACGCCACGGACAGCGCGGCGGCGACCTGCCACCACCGGGCGACGCGGTAGCTGACCGACGCGCTCAGCACCACCAGCAGGAGACTGCCCTGCCCACCGGTGCCCAGGCCGACCAGCGCCGCGATGAGGTACGCCGCCAGCGGACACGTCAGCCGCAGCACCATCAGAATCGGCGTGGAGAGTCCGACCAGCCACGGTGCCCACGGATACCAGTCGGCGACGGCGGCCGTGACCGCCCCCACGATGGTCACCAGCGCCACCAGGCAGACCTCGTAGACCAGACGCCACCCACCGGTGCGGCGGACCTGCTCGCGCCACCGGGCCGCCCACCTGATCGTCACCACTGGACCCACCACACTCCGCCCGGCACCGCCACGCTGAGAGCGAGGCGGGGAATCTGTCGGAGACGGTCCGCGATCATCGGGGTGATCCTCACTCACCGCTGCCATCGTGGACAAATCGGCTGACCGCGTGGTGCGCCTCCAGCAGTCCGGCGCCGGTCCGCTCCCGGTAGACCTTGACCGATGCCACCCAGCCAGCTCTGGCGAGGGTGTCCAGCACCTCCGCGCGCAGCGCCGCGCGCCCTGCCACGCCCCGATCTGTCATCCTCGACGCCTGGTTACGCAGGTAGTGCGCGACGATGAGCAGCACGCCGCCGACCACACCGATGACCAGAGCAATTGTCACTGTCATGCCCGACAGTGTGGTCGCGGCCGGGCCTTGCCGACGTCTGGCGGACGACCGAATTGCACCGGGGCACCGTCACACTTTCGTTGACCCGTACCGCACGCGATGCCGCCCGGGCAGCGAACGCCCGGGCGGCATCGATCTCGCGGGCCGGCGCCATCGCCGGGGTGTCACTCGGGAATCGTGATGGCGCTCTTCTCCGCGAGTACACCGTTGACGAAACAGAACCGCCACAGGTCCGGACCGCTGTCCTCGATCGGCTTGATCGTGTAGTAGATGCACGAGGCACCGGCCGGCATGCCGCGCCGGCCGGGATCGTCGCCGTAGAGATCCTTGTCCTTGATGCCGGTCAGCGGCTCGGGCAGCGCGGCACGCACGTCCGCCTCCCGCGTGCCGTCCTGCTGCGCGTCGAACTGTTCCCGGGTGACGCCCGCCTCAACTAGCTCCTTACCCAGCGCGAACGCCTGATAGGCGGCCCATCCGAGGCCGCCACAAAGGACGACGAGCACTACCGCGATGATGATTCCGGCTTTTCGCATGACACTTCCTCCGTCGTGATGGGGAGGTGTCCAGCTTCTCGATCATCGGCGGACGAGTCGTCAGTGCTTCGTCAGATCCTGACGTGCGCGCGGTACGACGATAGTCAGCGCCGGGATTCATGCCCACGACAGATGATCCGGATGGCGCGTGACGACAGGCTCTTCGGCATGACTGAGACGCTTTTCGGGGTACGGACCCCGACCCTCCCGGACGCTCCGGTCCCCTATCACCGGCTCGCCCGCACCGACCGGCACCGCTGGTGGCGGCCGGTTCTCGGGACTTTGCTGATCATGGCTGGCCTGCCGGTGATGCTCGCGGGCGGGTTCGGGGTGGCAAGCGCAGTGGCCTGGGCCCTGGACGGGCCGGAGGACTTTCTGGCCAGCGGCCCCGAGGTCGAACTGGCGATCACCATGGTCTCGTTGGGCCTGCTGATCCCGCTGACGTTGTTCGCCGCCAGGTGGATACAGCGCCGCCCAGCCGGGACGGTGTCTTCGGTGGCGGGCCGGCTGCGCTGGCGCTGGCTGGCGACGTGCCTCCTGCTCGCCGTACCGGTGCTGGCGTTGAATTTCGGGGTGGTGGGCCTCCTGCCCGGTGGCGGCCAGGCCAGCGGCGGGGTGGGCTGGGAGCGGCTCGTGGTCGGCCTGGCCATGGTGGTGGTGCTGGTGCCGCTACAGGCGGCCGGCGAGGAGTATCTGTTCCGGGGCTGGCTGGTCCAGGCGTTCGGGTCCTGGATCCGGTCGCCCTGGCCAGGGGTCGTGGTGTCGGCGGTGTTGTTCGGGCTGGCACACGGCTACGGCACCCTCTGGGGCACGGCCCACCTGATCATCTTCGGCGTGGTGACGGCCATGGTGACGATCCGGACCGGCGGGCTGGAGGCCGCGATCGCGCTGCATGTGATCACCAACGTGGCCGGGGTCGGGCTGGCGGTCGTCACCGGCACGCTGGAGGCGCCGCAGGCGGCGGCCGACGGGCCCGCGCTGACCTCGATAGTGGACTGGTTCGTGCTGATGTTGTACGGCGAGGCGGCGGTGTGGCTGGCCCGCCGCCGGGGCATCCAGACTCACCTTCGCCGCCCTTGATCGGGCAGCGCCCGCGGCCCCGCCCGACCCGTCGTACGGCGGGGCCGGGCGGGGCCGCAGCCGACCACGCAGAACGTGCGGTGGATTCCGTGGCATCAGCGGCCGACGGTTGGTCAGGTGGGCACCCCACTGGCGCGGGCGATGAGGGTGTCGAAGGCACGATCGGACAGGATGCCCCGGGCCGCGATGAGGGGCCGTGCGCCGAAGCCGACCGCGTAACGGGTGCGGGGGCGTTTGGCGGTGACGGCCTTGCCGATCGCGTCGGCGATGACAGCCGGTGGTGAGCTGCGTCGGGCGTTGGCCTCGGAGCTGAGGCTCGTGGCGACGGCCTTCGCCTGGGGCGCGTAGGCGCCGCCGCCGGAGGTGTCCTTGAGGTGCTCGGCGGCGATGCCGCCCCACTCGGTCTGGATGCCGCCGGGCTCGATGACCACCACGTTGATCCCGAACTGCTTGGTCTCCAGGCGCAGGCAGTCGGAGAGTGCTTCGAGGGCGAACTTGGTCCCGTGGTACCAGCCGCCGAGCGGGGTGTGGATCTTTCCTCCCATGGAGGTGATGTTGACGATCGTGCCGCCGTGCTGCGTACGCATGTGGGGCAACACAAGCTGAGCCAGCCGCATGGCACCAAAGACGTTGACCTCGAACTGGCGACGGGCCTCGTCGAGCGGCACGTCCTCGATCGCCCCGTAGGCGCCGTAGCCGGCGTTGTTGACCAGCACGTCGATCCGGCCGGTCTCGGCGACGATCTTTGTGATCCCGCTGGTCATCGACTCGTCGTCGGTCACGTCCATCGCCAGGGGCCGGACACCGTGGGTGGCCAGCGGCTGCAGGCGGTCGGTGCGCCGGGCAGCTCCGTAGACGATGTAGCCGAGTTCCTGTAGCCGTAGCGCGGTGGCCTCGCCGATGCCGGACGATGCGCCGGTGACGAGGGCGATCTTACTGGTCACACCAACCCCCAGAACGGTAAGGTGAACTATGGTTCACCAGCCAATAATGAACCACGGTTCACGTTAGCGCAAGTCTGCGCCGACCTCCCCGGGAGAGCCCTCGATGACACAGGCACGACCGCCGCGCGCCGATGCGGTCCGCAACCGCAGGAAAATCATGGATGCCGCCCGGGAACAGATCACGCTGCACGGGCCGCACGTCGGCATGGACGACATCGCCGCCGCCGCCGGTGTGGCCGTGGGCACTCTCTATCGGCATTTCCCGAACAAGGCGGACCTAGTCGCGGCGGTCATCGCCGAGTACACCGCCCAGGTCGCCGACGACGCCGAAGCCGCCTGCCACCGGGTCACCTCAGGCTCACCCGCCCTACACGAGATCGCCACATTCCTCGCGAACGTCGTCGAGGCGTCCGCGACCAACCACGCCGTCAAGGCAGCCGCTTACGCTCTCGGCGCCTACCCCGCCGGCAGCACCGCCGAGCAGCGCGCCAGCACCGCGCTGTCCACCCTGATCAAGACCGGACAGACCGAGGGCGACATCGGCCCCGACGTCACCATCGACGACATCTACCTGCTGGTCTCCACCGCCCCCACCGACCAACCCGCCGCCACCCGCAGCCGCTGGCTCGCCCTGATGCTGCCCGGCCTCACGACACACCCCACGTCGACCGCCGCGCGCATCCACCGACCGCGTTCGTCACGTCACGTCGGTCAGCCGCCCCGCGAGTAGCTCCTCGGAGCGTCGCCACAGTTCGCGGGCGAGATCACCGTCGATTGCCTGCGGGTTCCGCGGCGCGACGGCCCTGCGCTTGTAGTAGTAGGCACCCGACTGCCAGTCCGTCCCGGGGGTGCCTTCGGTGAGCCACACGATCTGGTCCGCACCCTGGTCGGGCGTGGACAGCCGCATGAGGCGCGGCAGCAGCGGCTTGGTGGCGAGGAAGCGGACGATACGCATGACGGGGCTGGTGGTATCGGAGGCGAAGTTCGTCACGACGTTGCCCGGGTAGAACGATGCCGCCGAGATGCCGCTGGCCCGGTAGCGCCGGTGGAGTTCGGTCGTGAACAGGATGTTCTCCAGCTTCGCCGCACCGTACGCGCGCACCGGATCGTAGTTGCGATCGTGGTCGAGGTCGTCCAGGTCGATCTTCTTGGCGAACCGCACCGTGCTGGAGGTTTGCAGCACCGATGCCCGTGACGTGGTGAGCGTGTCCAGCAGTCGCCGCGTGAGCAGGAACGGAGCGAGGTGGTTGACCTGGAACGTCTTCTCGAAGCCATCCACGGTCTTGGTCTGCGCGCCGAACACTCCACCGGCGTTGTTGGCGAGCACGTCGATCCGCGGGTACGCGGCACGGAGTTGACCGGCGAGGCGCTCGACGTCGTCGAGGCGGGTGAAGTCCGCGACATAGCTGTCGACTTTGAGTTCTCTGGCCACGGCGCGGGTCTTCTCGGCCGAGCGGCCCACGACCACGACCGTGTGCCCGTTTCCGCGCAGCCGCCGGGCTGCGGCTGCGCCGATGCCGTCGCTTGCGCCGGTGATGACGACCACCTTGTTACCGCTCATCGCTCTCCTCCGAGGGACTGGATCGCATTTGTGAGACACAGTACCACTTATGCTTTGTAGTACCGTAGCGACATGGATCCGAACCCGGCTGCGCGCGGCGTCCGGGCGCGAGCGCGCCAGGCCATGCGCGCCGAAGTGGCCACCGTCGTGCAGAACCTGGTCCTCGAACGCGGTTACGAGGAGACGACGGTGGACGACATCTGCGCGACCGCCGAGATCTCCCGCAGCACCTTCTTCCGGTACTTCCCCTCGAAGGAGGAGGCGCTCTTCGGTGAGTCCATCGACGCCGGCGAGCGCCTGCGCGACGCGCTGACCGCCCGACCAGCCGGCGAGGCACCCTGGGTCGCCATGCGGCGCGCCCTCGACGCGCTGATCGAGCAGTACGAAGCCCACGACGAACGCACCCGACGCCTCACCCGCCTGATCGTGAACACACCGTCGTTGGCCGCCCGGCATCGAGAGAAGAACGCCCGGTGGCAGGAACTGCTCCGGCCGGAGATCGCGCGTCGCCTCGGCGCCGACCCCGCCGACGATTCCGACCCGCGCGCCAACGCGGTGATCGCCGCCGCTCTCGGGTGCGTCGAGGCGGCGCTGGCCGCGTGGACCGCGAACAGTCAGCCGCAACCACTCGCGAAGATCCTGGACCGCGCCATGCAGGCCCCCGCCCATCCGCGCTGACGACAGAGCCACCACCCGACGTCACGGGGCCACTCCCCCTGACCCACGGCACTGCACCCTGCCGTCGCAGGTCACGGGTCGAAGAACTGTCGGTGTCTGTTACGTTCGGTAGTGACCGTCGGCCGATATCAGCCAGCGGGCCTGCGGTGGCGGGATTCGTGATGATCGAACCCGACAGGCAAGATCATCGCGTTCCGCGAGCAGGAGGAGGACGCGATGCAGGCGATCCAGAAGGTCCGACATCGACAGGCCGACGCCAACGGCCTGGAGGTGTTCTTCCGCGAGGCCGGGCGCCCCGACCAGCCGACGGTACTGCTGCTGCACGGGTTCCCGAGTTCGTCGTACACCTTCCGGGCGGTCATGCCCACCCTGGCCGACGTCGCGTACGTGGTCGCACCTGACCTGCCCGGTTTCGGGATGTCCTCGTCGCCAACCGTCGACACGTACGACTACACCTTCGAGAACCTCTCACGGGCGATCGAGAACCTCCTCGACCAGCTCGAAGTCGAACGCTTCTTCGTCTACCTGCACGACTTCGGCGCACCGGTGGGATACCACCTGGCCACCCGCGCCCCGGATCGCATTCGCGGCCTGATCGTGCAGAGTGGCAACGCGCATCAGGACGGCCTCGGCGAGCAATGGGACAGCGCCAGGGCGTACTGGGCCGACCCGACCGAGGACAAGCGCGCCGAACTGCCGGACTGGTTGACCTTCGACGGCACCCGCGACCAGTACCTCGCCGGGCTGCCCGAGCAGCTGCGCACGCTGCACCCGCCCGAGTCGTGGCACCTCGACTGGGAACGGATGAGTCGACCCGGCAACATCGACGCGCAGTTCGCGCTCTTCAGCGACTACGCCAGCCACGTCGCCCGGTTCGACGAGATCGCCGAATACCACCGGGCCCACCAGCCGCCGGCGCTCGTACTGTGGGGGCGGCGCGACTCGTACTTCGACGTCGACGAGGTGCTCGCCTACCACCGCGCCCTCGATCGCCTGGACGCGCACATCTACGACGCCGGGCACTTCCTGTTGGAGACACACGCGCCCGAGTGCGCCAGTCTCATCCGGACGTTCGTGCTCGACAACACCTGAGTTAGCGAATTCCGTCCAACGCGTCGCGGATCGCGGCGGCGACCCGATCGGGCATCCCGGCCACGTCGAGCGGCGCCCGCCCGCCGACCTGGCGTGGGACGAACTGCTGCCACCCGAGGTCGAAGGAGAGCAGGGCGCGCAGGTCGGCTCGCCGGTCCACCCGGACTCCCGCGGCACGCTCGTACCGCACCAGATAGTCCGCAGCCGTCCTGCTGTCGAACAACACCGCCAGGTTGAGCCGGCAGTGGCCGACGTCGCTGCCCCGGTTGCCGGTGGCCGCGTACGGCCAGTCCACGACGCCACTGAGGCGACCGTCGCACCACAGCACGTTGAAGTGCTGGTAGTCGCCGTGGACAAGGACCTTCTCTCCGACAAGCGGCCCCGAGGCCGCCTCCCGGGCGGCAGCGCGCAGGCCACGGTCGACCAGCCAGTCCAGTGGTGTGCCGTCGTCATACCAACCGTCCCACCGGGTCGGCGGATGCTCGGGTACGGCGTGGATAGCGGCCTGCGTGGTCGCGAGCTGACTCAGCCAGGACCGCATGTCGGCCGGAGACAGGTCCGGCTGCCCGGTGAGCGCGGACGTGAGTGTGCACCGCACCCCGGTCTCGGCCCCGTCCTCGTCCATCGCGAGGAGTTCAGGTGCGGGCACCCCGCGACCACGGACAGCCGCGAGCGCGGACGCTTCGCGTGCCACCAGGCCCTCCGCCCGCTCCTCGGTCGGCCACCGGCGCAACACCACATCGGTGCGCCCGGTCGGAGAATCGACGGTGACCCGGTCCATGTCTGCGGTGATCCCGCCCGGCAACGGCGCGACCGCGGTCACCCGGGCCCGTCGATGAACCTGGCGTGCCACCCATCGCAGGATTTCCGGCGTCGGAGACTCGTACTCGCGGGGCATCCGGTCAGTGTGTCGTACCCACGTCGTACGGTGAGGTCATGGACTGGAAGATCGAGCTCATCCCCGTTCCGGTGACCGACGTCGACCGGGCCAAGGCGTTCTACCAGCAGGTCGGCTTCAACGCCGACCACGACCACAGGGTGCACGAGGGCCTGCGGTTCGTTCAGCTGACCCCGTCCGGCTCGGCCTGCTCCATCGTGATCGGCGAGGGCATCACCGACATGGCTCCCGGCACCCAGCAGATCCAGGTGGTGGTCGCCGACGCCGAGGCAGCGCGCCGGCAACTGCTCGACGCCGGCATCGACGCCAGCGAGGTCGACGTGCAGCCATGGGGCAGCTTCGTCCACTTCGGCGACCCTGACGGCAACAGGTGGTCGCTACAGGCGATCGAGTCACGCCCCAACGGCTGAGGCCATGGGCACGGGCTGCGCGGTGCGTCCGGCGACCTTCGAACGGACCGTCGAGCACCCCCGCGAGATCGCTTCCGTCTGCGCCGCTGGTCCCACCACCACCCTGCTGACCTGGCTACGCGCACGTCCCGGGGGCGGCTTCACCGCCGCCGTCGACACCGGCCGGGCCGGTGAGCGGCTCACGCTGCCGGCCCGCACCGTGGTCCGCGTCGTCGTCCCACCCGCGATCGGAGTCGTCAACGCCGGGCAACATCTCTTCGACTGGCTCCACCGTCACCGCCTGACCATCGCCGGCCCGACCGTCGAGGACTACCTCACCGACGCCGACGGTGACCGCGTCACGGTGTTGGAGGCACCCATCCTGGTCGACGCCCTCGAACGGGCTGCCGCGCCGGACCAGGGTCCGGCGCGGCAGCGGTCGGCGGGTTCAGCCGCTGGTCACGACCGTCAGCGGTGACTCAACCGGTAGGCACGGATGATCGTCTGATCGACGGTGTTGCCCTGCCGATCGGTGACCGAGGTGCGCAGCGACACGTACGAGCCGGTACGGGGATGCTGGACGGTAGCGGTCCAGTTCCCGCCGGTGGTCTTGACCGTGGCCGGCTGCCAGGTCTTGCCGTCGTCGTAGGAGACCTGCGTGGTGACCCGCTTCGGCGTCACCGTCGCCCGCTCGTTGCCGAGCACCCGCAGCGGGATGTCGAAACGCTTGCCGGTCGGTGCCGCAGCGTTGCTGTCCAGCTTCGGGTCGTACCGCACCACCATGACCGGCAGCCGCACCCAGTCCTCCCCGACGGGTCGTGCGGAGCGGAACTGCCAGGTCAGGTCGACCTCGGTGGACAGCTCGGTGTAGCTGCGCCGGGACGAGGTCTCCAGCCGGTAGGCCGCCGCGTCCGCCGGCACCTCGAAGAAGCCGAAACCGGCGTCGAGCGGCTCGGTGTACTCGTCGATCAGCTCGCCGTCACGGTAGAGCGCGGTCCGTCCGGTGTCCGCGTTGGAGATGCCGCCGTGTCCGGCCGCGTCGCCGTGCAGCGGGATGTCGACCCGGATCACGTCCTCGATCCGGCCCGCGCTGCTGAACGGGGTTCCGGTCCGCAGCAGGGTCGGCCCGATCGGTGCGGCGTTCCACACGTCCTGGTAGGCCCGGCCGGCCCGGTAGCGCTGAGGTTCGCCGAAGAGCACCTTCCGGAACTCCTCGCCGGGCTCTTCGTCGACGCTCTGCCAGATGCTGATGCCGCCGGACCAGACGGTCGACTTGGTGCTGTGGTGCTCGGTCCAGGTGTCGCCGACCGGCACCGACCCGCTCAGGGTGGCGCCGTACACGCCGTCGAACTCCGCCGCCATGTTCCGTTCGACCAGGTCGCCCAGCCGCTCACCGCGCATTTCGTGCCGCACGGTCGCCAGTTCCGCGCGCCGTACGTCCTTGCGGTACCCGGTGGGCAGCCGACCGGGGAACCCCTCACCCAGGTGATAGATGTACGGGCTGCCGGCGAACCCGCCGTTGCCGTCCGGCCTGGCCCACTGGTGTCCGACGAAGCCGCTGAGGTGCTCGTGCGTCGCCCGACCACCGAGTTGGGCCGAGTAGAGGCTGCCGAACCCGTCGGCCCCGATGTCGATCAACGCTGGCGGCCCGTCGAACAGGTCCACGATCACCCCGGTCTGGACCAGCACCGGGCGGGCGGTCCGGTCCGGCACGGTGGCCGTGATCGGCTTGGCCTTCCGGGCGTCCAGCGTGACCGTCAGATCCCGGGTCAGGTCGACCTCGGGTCGGCTCAGCAGGCTGCTGCGTTCCGTCTCGCCGAACTCGTCGACGACGCCGGTCACGGCGTAGCGGCCGGTGGGAACCCGGACGGTGGCTTGTGCGGCGGTGCTGTCGACGGCCTCCACCGCCGGACCGTCGATCCCACTGACCAGGGTCCAGTACGTGTCGGCCGGTGCGCCCGTCGAGTCGAGGTGGTCGACCGTCAGGTTGTAGCTCTCCACCTCGCGGTGCACCCCGACCGGGACGACACTGCGGAGCTGACCGGCGGTGGCGACCAGGTGCCCGCTGTAGTAGCCGTCCACGCCGTCGACGCTGGTGTCCACGGTGGCCGCCACCTCGGCGGTGCCGCCGGCCGGCACGGTGACCTGCGGCGCGCCGGTGCGGAACATGCCGTCCGGCGCCGCCTTGCCGTCGGGCCCGATGACCTGCCAGGCCAGGTCGAGGGTGAGCGGCTCGGCCCCGTCGTTGCGGTAGGTGACGGTCCGGGTGATCGGGTCGTCGTCGTGGTGCGGCCACTGCGTGCGGCCGTACGACACGCTCGGCGGGTCGGCGGTCACCGACTGCCCGATGGCCCGCGCCACGTCGACCAGGCCCGCACCCTGCTGGTAGGCGGTGTCACCCGGCCGGGGGTTGGCCGAGCCCATCAGGGTGGCCTTGAGTCGGGTCGCGTCCCAGTCGGGGTGCTGCTGGGCGAGCAGTGCCGCCGCGCCCGCGACGTGCGGTGCGGCCATCGAGGTGCCGGATTCGGCGACGTGGTGTTCGTCCACCGGGATGCCCATCTCGCCCTCGGCCGCCTTGGCGGCGACGATCCCGACGCCGGGCGCGGTGATGTCCGGCTTCACGGCGTCGTCACCGATCCGCGCACCCCGGCTGGAGAAGTCCGCGAGGGAGCCGTCCCGGTCGACCGCTCCGACGGTCAGCGCGGCGTCCGCGCTGCCCGGTGAGCCGACCGTACGCTCACCCGGCCCGTCGTTGCCGGCGGAGACCACGAAGAGGGCGCCGGTCTGCGCGGTGAGCGTGTTGACCGCCTCCTCCATCGGGTCGATCTCCGGACCGTCCCACCCGCCGAGGCTCATGTTGATGACCGTGGCCTGCTTGTCCACGGCCGCCCAGTGCATCGCCGCGAGGATCGCCGAGTCGTCACACCAGTACTCGCAGACCTTCGCGGAGACCAGCTCGGCGTCCGGGGCCACTCCCCGGTACCTGCCGCCGGAGGCGGTGCCCCTGCCGGCGATGGTCGACGCCACGTGCGTGCCATGCCCGAACCGGTCCACCGGGTCGTTGTCCGGCAGGAAGCTGACCGCCTCGGTCACCGCGTCGGCCAGGTCAGGGTGGGTCAGGTCGACACCGCTGTCGATGACCGCCACGGTCACCCCGGCGCCGGTGAAGCCGGCCTCGTACGCCGCGGGCGCCCCGATCTGCCGTACGCCCCGGTCCACCGCCGGCCGGCGCTTGCCGTCGAGCCAGATCCGCTCAAGACCGGGAACGCGGTCGGCGGTCCCCGCCTCAGCGCCGGTCAGGTCCGCCCAGACCTCGGCCAGGTCGCCCTTGTCCGCGCTGACGGCGGCGCCCTCGATCGCCGGTAGTTCCCGGTCGACCCGGATCTCGTCAGCGGGCAGCGGCGAGCCGCCCCGCCGGGCGGCCGTCCCGTCCGGGTACGCCACGATCATCGGCAACCGGTCGCGGGCCGCGTCGTGGTAGCCGTACTCGATCAGTTTGCTGACGTTGAACAGCCGGCGGTCCAGCACGCCGGAGGCGATCAGCGGCACCGCGTCCACGGGCACGACGGACAGTTCGCCGTCGAGCTCGTGGGTGCGGAACCGGACGCTCGCGCGATCCTTCGCCGGGCGGATCGTCACCCGGCCACCCCGGTCGACCGTGATCCGGTCCCCCGTGATCAGCGTGACCGTGGCCGACTGGCCCTCGGCCGCCACCGGCGCCCCGCCATTGCCGCCGGGCCCACCGCCGCCGGGCACGCCGCCTGCGCCCGGCGCGGCCCAGCCGGGTTGACCCACGCCCAGCACGAGAGCAGCGGCCAGGCCGGCCGCACCGACCCGTTCGAGTCTCCTCATCAGACCTCCACGTCGAATGATCGACAACTACGAACATGGTCCGAAAAACTGATAAGGATTCTGTTAGGACGCAAATCGCTTCCGGTGACTCCTGGGCTGGCGGGTGTACGCGGACTCGCCGACCCTCCTGGACCGACGGCTGGCCTACCCGCCACGCGTGTCGTCGGTGAGGCCGGTCAGGACGCGGTGCAGGCCGTCGCGGAACGCGACATCGACATCGAACGCCTCCGGCGGTGTGCCGGCGGTTACCTCACCGAGCCAGGGGTGCTGCCGGCGGCTGCCGGTGCGGTCGAGGCGGCGGATCTCCTCGGCCCACCAGGAGCGGTACGTCGCTACGGAGGCTGCCGCCTCTCTCTGTTCGGCCTGGAGCAGCAGCGCCATGCCCTGGATGTAGGCGTTGAGCGCGAGGTAACGGCGCAGCGCTGTCGCTGGGCTCAGCCCGAGCATCACGAGGGCCTCGATGCTCGCGCCCGCCAGGTCGAGCACGGCCGGGACCAGCGGGGGGCGGGTGCTGGCGAGGACGCCGACGAGCCACGGGTGCGCCTGGTAGACCTGCCACTCCTGCTCTGCGAGCCGGGCGAGCCGCTCCACCGGCGACTCCCGACGAGGGCTGGTGGGACGGTGCGCGAGGAGATGCTGCACCAACGCCGCGACGAGGCGGTCACGGCTGCCGAAGGCGTGCTGCGCGGCGGCGAGCGGCTGCCCTGCGCGGCGGGCGACAGCCCGCAGGGTCAGGCCGTTGATGCCGTGGGCGTCGGCCAGTTCCGTGGCGACCGCGATCATGTCCGCGCTCGATCCCGCGTACGGGCGCTGGGCGACCGCCGAGAGCCGTCCGTCGTCGCGGCGACGTCGGTAGGCGCGGGCCTGGCAGGACCGTGAACAGTAGCGGCGCGGTCGCCCCGTCCGCTGTGCCGTCCCCAGGTCCCGTCCGCACTGCGCGCACGTCATCGCCGCCTCTTTCGTCTCACCTTCCGTGTGACGAAACTACTTCCGCGGATGCCGACGCCGCAGCAAGTGTGGGAGACACACCGAGCGCAGCGGAAGGAAACTCGATGACCGCCACCACGCTGACCGCCCGTCCCGCCCTTTCGTCGGAGCTCGACACCGTGCTGGCGCTGTGTCTCGAGGCTTTCGCCGACGAGGCCGTCACCGCCTGGCTCGTCCCCGATCCGGGCGCGCGGCTGGCCGCCATGCGCGAGATGCTCGGGGCGTCGCTGGCCGCCGCAGTCGACGCCGAGGCCCTGGTCGTCGCGTTCACCCGGGAGGGCGAAGCCGTCGCAGCGTCGATCTGGCTCGACCGGGGCGAGACGCCGGAGGACATCGAGGTGCCGGCCGGCGACGCTGGGCTGCCGCCACGTCTGGCCGCGGTCCGGTCGCTCACGGCGGCACGACATCCCACGGTGCCCCACATCTACCTCGCGTCCATGGGGACCGTCCCGAAGCGTCGTGGGCTCGGCGCCGGAACCGCGATGCTGCGCTACGGCCTCGACCGCGCGCACCGGTTGGGTCTGCCGGTGTATCTGGAGGCGTCAACCCCGCTGAACCGGAAGTTGTACGCCCGGCACGGCTTCACCGACCACGGCGCGGCGCTACGACTGCCCGAGGGAGGTCCGCTGCTCCAACCCATGTGGCACGGCGCGTAACGCCGATACGGGATCTTGCCTGCTGGCGGTGGCGGCAACGGCTAGGTTCTGTGTGGCTGCTCGGCCTCCCGACCCAGCCGCGCGGCGGGGCAGGATCACCGCGAGGATCACGCGACGAGGACGACCTTGCCCCGACCGTGGCCGGTCGCCACCTCTCGGTGGGCATCGGCGGCCCGGTCCATCGGATAGGTACGGCGGACCGGGAAGCGCAGGTCGCCCGTGGCGTAGCGCGCGGCGAGTGTGGCGAGGCGAGCGGCCGAGCGCAGGTTCGGGGTGGTCCGGATGCCGAGGTCGGCAGCACGGGCGTGCTCGGTCAGGGTGAGGATCCGGGAACGGTCGGCGCACAGGGCGAGCGACAGGGTGAGCGCCGCACCGCCGGCACCGTCGAGGACGGCATCGGCGCCCTCCGGCAGTAACGTGCGGAGCTGATCGGACAGGTGGGCGCCGTAGACGACCGGTACGGCGCCAAGGGAACGCAGATAGTCCTGGTTGGCGGCGCTGGCCGTGCCCACGACGCGGGCTCCTGAGCTGCGGGCGAGTTGCACCGCGACCGCGCCGACGGCACCGGCCGCACCGTGCACGAGCAGAGTCTCGCCGTGCGTCGGGCGGAGCTGGTCGAGGGCGATGTGCGCGGTCTGGGCCGCACCGCTGAAGCCACCCGCGACCTCCCACGGCATCCCGGCCGGCTTGGCGGTCACCTGGTCGGCGGGCACCGCGATGAACTCGGCCGCCGCGTTCATGAACCCGAAACCCAGCACCTCGTCGCCGACCACGAACCCGGTGACCCCGGCACCGACCTGATCGACCACCCCGGCAAACTCGTTGCCCGGCACCGCTGGCAGTTCCGGCTTCCGCCAGGCGGGCGTGAACCCAGCCCGCACCGCGCAGTCGATCGGCTGCACACCGGCGGCTCGTACCCGCACTCGGACCTCGCCGGGCCCCGCGTCCGGGGTCTCGATCTGCGCCCACTCCAGCACCTCCGGCCCGCCGACCTGCCGGAAAACCACCGCCTGCATCCGTACGCCTCCCGTGGTCCGTCATTGCCTGGCGCCAGTCTCGAACTTCAACCTCGGATCAGGTCAAGAACGGGTCCAGGGCTTGCTCCGGCGGCAGTTCTGTCTCGCCCCGACCGGCCTGAAGGGCTTGACGCGCCGAAATGCATCGAGCATGGTCGATCTGTATCGAACGCCCTGACACGGGGAGGACTGATGAAGATCTTCGTCACCACCGCCTCGGCTGCGGCCGTGCTGCTCCTCACCACGGGCAGCGCGCCCGCCGGCCGGCCGGCGGCCGACGCGCCCTGCACCGGGCAGATCCACGCGAACCCGGGCTTCGAGCGCGGCGCCACCGGCTGGACCGCCGGCCCCCGCATCGTCGTGCTCGGCGACCAGGCCCGACCCGCACACACCGGCCGCGCGTACGCCACCTTCGCCGGGCTGGACGTCACGCGTACCGACCTGCTGCGCACCACCGTCACGGTGCCGGCCGACTGCGACCTGACGGTCCGCTTCTGGGTCCGGACCACCACCACGGAGACCAGCCGAGGCGATTACCTGAACGTCGGGCTGGCGGTCACCGGGATACCCCCGAAGACGAGGTTCTCGCTGGCCTTCGACGGCGGGCCGCAGTGGCGGCAGTACGCCATGTCGACGGGGACGGCGACGACCGAACGCACCGCGACGGTCAGCTTCGTCGCCAGCGAGACGGCCGGCAACGGCGTCACGACCTTCGACGTCGACGAGGCGACCTTCACGTTGAGCTGACCACGACCAGGACCGCCAGGACGGCCATCGCATCCCGCCGTGGCCGTCCTGGCGCAGCGCGGAGCCACGTCAGGCAGGCGTGGCGATCCGCTCGGAGAACTCGACGAGGCGGTGGGAGAACGCCCACTCGTTGTCGTACCAGCCGAAGACCTTGACCTGGTCGCCGACCACCTCGGTCAGCGGCGCGTCGAAGATCGACGAGTAGGGGTTGCCGACGATGTCCGCCGAGACCAGCGGCGCCTCGGAGTACTGCAGGTAGTGCCGCAGGCGCGGAGAGGCGGCCGCCTCACGGAACGCGGCGTTGACGTCGGCGACGCTGGCGCTACGCCGAAGGACCACGGTCAGGTCGGTGAGCGAACCCACCGGGACGGGAACGCGCAGCGCAGCGCCGGTGAGACGCCCTTCGAGCTCGGGGATGACCTTGCCGATCGCCTTCGCCGCGCCGGAGGACGTCGGGATGATCGAGACGGCAGCCGCGCGGGCCCGGCGCAGGTCGGAGTGCGGAGCGTCGTGCAACCGCTGGTCGCCCGTGTAGGCGTGGACCGTCGTCATCAGGCCGGACTCGATGCCGAACGAGTCGTTCAGCACCTTCGCCAGCGGTGCGAGGGAGTTCGTGGTGCACGAGCCGTTGGAGAAGACGTCGTGGCTGTCCGGGTCGAGCCTGTCGTCGTTCACCCCGAGGACGAACGTGGGGACATCCCCCGTGGCCGGCGCCGAGATGATGACCTTCCGCGCGCCGCCCTTGAGATGGGCCGCGGCCGCGACGCCGTCCGTGAAGCGGCCGGTGGACTCGATGACGACGTCGACGCCGACGTCGCCCCAGGCGATGGCGGCCGGGTCCGGTTGCGCGAGGACCGTGATGCGCTTGCCCCGGATCGTGATCGCGTCGCCGTCGAAGCCGACGCCGTCGAGGTGACCGGAGATGGTGTCCCATTCGAGCAGGGTGGCCAGCGTGCGGGCGTCGGTGAGGTCGTTGACCGCGACCACCTCGACGTCGGCGTCGTTCGCCAGGGCGGCGCGCAGGTAGCTGCGTCCGATCCGCCCGAACCCGTTGATGCCTATCCGTACCGTCACGACTTCACTCCCCCATCTTGTGTCTGTCGTCCGTCGTGGCTGGTGCCGCCGCGCGGAGCAGTTCGAGGACGCCGGTGCGGGCCGCGTCGAACGGACCCGGGTCCTGTTGCGCGATCGCGAGCACGTAGCCGCCCTGCAGGACGGCCATCAGGGTGTGGGCGAGACGCTCCGGGTCGAGGTCGGTGCGCAGTTCGCCGGCCGCGACCGCCGCACGGAGCACCTTCACCCAACCGAGGTGAACCTGGGCGAACGCGCGGGCCACCGGCGCGAGCAGCACCGGGTCCTCGCGTACCTGGGGGTCCTGGGTCATCCGGCCGACCTTGCAACCCTTGAGGGCGTCGCGAGGGCGCATCAGGTAGGCCTCGATCCGGGCCATCGGGTCGCCCGGACCGTCCAGCTCGGACACGGCCGGCAGCAGGTCCGCGACGTTGCGTTCAAGGGCCGCGACCGCCAGGTCCCGCTTGGTCGGAAAGTGGTGGTACATGCTGCCCTGGCCCACACCGGACCGTTCGCGTACGTCACGCGGGCTCGTGTCGGCATAGCCACGCTCCCACATGAGCTCGCTCATCGTCTCGATCAGCAGTTGACGCGACTCCATGACCGTCATTCTGTACATACCAGTAGGTACAGCGCAACCTCCTTTGCACATCTCGGTTCCGGCGTCATGGTGGGATGCTGGTGAGCGGGATACCGCCTTACCGCCGAGACGGCGGGACGGCTCCTCCAAGCTCGACCGCAAGCTGTTCGCCCAGGTGTCCGAGCTGGGCAGCGCCGACTACCTGATCACCGACGCCATGCCGCCCGCCAACCTGCGGGACGCCCTCGCCGCGAACGAGGTGAAGATCATCACCCCGGCGACCTCACCGCGTCAGCGGGGCGCGCGGACGGACTGGTCGACCCGCTCACGTCCAGGGCAGGTCCGCTCGTTCCTGCCAGTAGCGCGGGGCCGCGACGGCCAGGTCCGCCCAGCGCGCGGGATCGACGGTGAGCGTCTCCGCCCGCAGGTTCGAGGCGAGCTGGTCGCTCGTCGCGGCTCCGGAGAGGACGATCCCCGCCCACGGCTGCTGCAACGCCGCCGCGAGCGCGACCGTGTCGCCCACGTCCTCGCGTACGGCGAGACGACCGTTGGCCAGCGCCTCCTTCACGATGACCAGACACCCCGCGTCGTGCGCCTCGGCCAACGCCGGGCCGGCGCTGGGCTCCAGGAGATTCCAGGTGGCCTGCACGCTGCGGAACAACGGCTCACCGTCGACCCGCACGCCGAGCGCACCACGGATCACCTCGGCCTGCGCGGGCCCGCTGGTGGAGAGCCCGACCAGCACGCCCCGCTCGGCGAGATCGGCGAGTCGGCGGTGCAGGGTCACGTCGTGCAGGGCGGGACTGTCCGGGGTGACCGAGTGGATCTGGTAGAGATCGAGGCGGTCGCCGAGCAGCGCACGGGTCTCGCCGTACTGCCGGTCGAAGGTGGCGACGCGGTGATCCTTGACCTCGTGCGTCTCGGCCTCGACCCGCCAACCGGCCGTGTAGGTGTAGCCCCACTTGCTGCCGACCACGACGTCGTCGATCTCCGGCCGATTCCGTAGCCACTGCGCCAGGAACTCCTCGGCCCGGCCGTACGATCGGGCGACGTCGACATACCTGACGCCCGCCGCGTACGCCTGGTCGAGAAGTTCGCTCGTGCGGGCGCACAGCGCCTCCACCGTCCGCTCGACCGGCAGATCCGCGACGCGCCCCAGGTTGATGTAGCCCGGACGGCCGACGGCCGCCAGTCCCAACCCGATCCTGGAGGCGGCGGTGAGACGGTCGATGATCTCCATCACCCCATCCAACACCACACTCGTCAGGCGGGAACGGTCGCGGCCAGCCCTCGCCGGGCCGCCAGCCGGTCCACCACCAGGGCGTACCCGACCATCACGAACAGGTTCACCGCCAGCAGGTGCCACGGCGCGTCCGCGGCGGTGGCGTCGCTGGCGAGATCTCCGGTCGCCGCCGCCAGCCCCAGCGCGACCAGGTTGTTGACCACGTGCAAGCCGATCGCCGCCTCCAGTCCGCCGGTGCGTACCGTCAACCAGCCGGTGACCAGGCCGAACAACGTCAGGTCGGCGAAGCCCCACCGGGTACCCCAGCCGTGTGCCGCCGCGAAGAGCAGCGCCTGCGGCACGATCGCGATCCACGGGCTACGCAGGTAGGCGCCGACCGCCTGCAACAGCCAGCCTCGGCAGAGGTACTCCTCGGCCGCGGCCTGTAGCGGCACCAGCGGCAGCAGCACCGCCATACTGATCGCCAAGGTCCGCAGACCGACCCAGCTCATCGGCCCGGTGTCGGCGTCGGTCCAGTCGCCGGTGACGACCAGCAAACCGACGAGACCCCCCACCATCAGCGTGACCGTCGGCACGGAGAGCAGGAGACAGACCGCGAGCCAACGCCAGCGCAGCCGCCCGGTCACCGAGGAGACACTGCCGGCCGGCCGGGCCTGCACCCAGCGCGCGGCCAGCAGCACCACCGGGGTCATCACCCCCAACGACAGCAGCAGCAGCGCCGTGTCGGCGAGCGGGCCGAAGGAGGCGATGCCGTCCGCATCGTCCGGCTGCCCGGTCAGCTCGGCGGCGATCCAGAAGGGCGCCGCGAGCAACACGAACAGCAGCGGAACAACCACCAGCACCAGCAGGGTGCCGACCATCGGCCGCCACCAACGGTGCGCGGTGGTCCGGGCGAGCCGGTGGTACGGGGTTCCGGCCGGCGCCGACCGGATCCGTCCCGGTGGCGCTGCCACGGCCGCCGGGTACGGAGGCGCATCGGGGTGAACTGTCGGATGCCCCACGGCCCACGGGTGTGCGGGTGCCGACGGCAGCGCAGGGGGTGCCTCGGTGGCGGAAAGCAGGTCGGCCGGACGCTGACCGGGGGGCGGGCTCGTCATGTTTCCAGCCTGTCGTGGGCCGGCACCCGACACGTCGCCCGCCGGCACGATCCGTCCTATACCTCAGGTTGTGCCTCCGGCCCCGCCATGCCAGCTCCAGCACGATCCGGAGTGGACGGTCGGGTTCGGGCGGTGTGCGTACCGGCCGTCGGGAACGGGCCGACCGTAACGGCCTATCGTCGTACCCCGATGAGACCGAACCGGGACTGGCTGTTGCCCTGCCTGCTGGCCGGCTGCCAACTGGCCGTCTGGCCGGGAGTTCCGGTGCTGCGTGGCGACGCGCCCGCCGCCGGCCCGGTGGCGGTCGCGCTGGCCACCACCGTGCTGGTGGCCGTGGCTCTCGCCGTCCGGCGGGGCGCGCCGGTCGCGGCGCTGACCGGCGTGCTCCTCGGTCTCACGGTCGGGCACCTGGCCACCCCCGTCGACGCGTTGCTCGTGCTGAGCGTCGCGGATCTCGTCGCGCTCTTCTCGGTCGCCGTACACCGGAGCCACCGGGTCACGGCGATCGCCGTCCTCGCCTGCACCGCCCGGGAGGGCGTACTGAGCTGGCACCAGTTGGGTGCCGTCCTGGAGTACGTCGCCCTGCTCGTGCTGGCCGCCCTGGTCTACCTGGCCGTGGCCGGCCTCGGTCGGGGCCGGCGCCGGTGGCGGCTGGCCCGCGACCGGGCCGCCGAACGCCTCGCCCGGGCCGAGGCCGACCGGCAACGGGCCGCCACGGTGGAACGGCACCGGCTGGCCCGAGAGCTACACGACGTCAGCGCCCACCACCTGACCGCGATCGTCGTGACGGTCACCGCGGCCCGACGACTGGCCGACCGGCGGCCCGAGTTGACCACACAGGCGCTCGGCTTCGCGGCCGACACCGGTCGGGAGACCCTTGCCGCGCTGCGCCAACTGGTCACCGTGCTGCGCGACGTCGAACGGCAGGACGGCACGCCACTGGCGGAACGCATCCTCGATCTCGCCGCCGGCTTCCGGCGGCTGGGCCAGCCGATCACGGTCGAGTCCGACCTGCCGCCGGCAGGTCCACCACCGGCGGCCACCGAAGCCGCCTACGGGATCGTGCGGGAGGCGTTGACCAACGCCCTGCGGTACGCACCCGGCGCGCCGGTGCGGGTCAGGCTCGGGTACGGCCCGACCGGACTGGACGTCGACGTGGTGAACGCCGGACCGCGGCCGAGCGCGTCGGACGACGGAAACCCGCCATCGGAGGCCCAGACCGGTGGGCCAGGGTCCCGGTCGGCCACCGCCGGCTCGTTGGGGTCCGGTCGCGGACTCGCCGGGGCCGCTGGGCGAGCGGCTGAACTGGGCGGTCGGCTGAGCGCCGGACCGGCCCCGGCGGGCGGTTGGCGGGTACACGCGATCCTGCCGGCGGCCGAACCGCTGGTGCCGGCCGGCCCGGTCGCCGCATCCGACGACACCATGCCACCAGATCCCGGCCGGGATTCGGCGGAGGTTGGCGCCGCCCGACGGCTCCGGCCCGCCACCGGCCTGGCCGGCTGGCTGACCGCCCGCAGTCGGCTGCGTGGCGCACGCCTGGCCGACGTCATCGTGGTCGCCGGGTGCGTGGTCTTCCCGCTCGGCCTGTCGCTGGCCGGCGAGGAGCCGCCGGCCGAGGTGGATCCCGTCGGCCTCGCCCTGCTGGCCCTGTTGCTGATCGGACGCGCCGCACCGCTGCTGCTGCGTCGCCGCGCGCCGTGGCTCGCACTCGGCGCGGCCCTGCTGGCGGCGCTGCCGTGGCCACTGGTGATCGGCCTGGACCTGCTGCCCGAACTGGCCCTCTTCGGGCTGATGTTCGGTGCCTGCGTCGAGGTGGCGGCCGTGTACGCGGTCGGCCGGTACGCCACCCGACGTGGCGTACCGAACTGGTTGGCGGTACCCGTCGCGGCCGGCGGGTTCGCAGTGGTGGCCGCCGCGACCGTGGCCGCCGCCGGCGGCACCCAGATAGCGGATCCGGAGGCGTCCACCCTGGCCCTGTTCCTCGCCACGTTCTTCGCCGCGGTCCTCGTCGGGTTCGTGACCGCGTTGCTGCTCACCGGTCCGCTGCTCGCCGCCCACGGGGTGGGCCGGGCGATGCGGCGGCGGCACGACCGCGTCGACGACCAGGAACACGACGCGCTCGCCGCCGCGACGGCCCGGGTGGTGGCCGAGGTACACGCCGAACGGATCCGGATCGGTCACGGACTGCACGAGGCCGTCCTGCGGGATACCGCCCGGCTGGTGGCCGCCGCGGACCCCGTGGCCGAGCCACCGGGGCACAGCGGACCGGCGGCGGACGCCTCCGTGCCGCCATCCGTCGACGGCGAGCCGGCCGGTGCGGAATCCCGGACAGCGCGGCTCGACGCGGTGGCTGCCGCGGCCCGGGCCGCGCTGGCGGGCATGCGGGAACTGCTCAGTGGTCTGCACGACGGCCCGCAACCCGCCCTGGCCGCGCTCGCCGACCTCTGTGCCCGGTACCGGAACGGCGGCCGCCCGGTCGACCTGGACCGGCCCGCCGACCCACCCCGGATCCCGGCAGCCGTCGAACTGTCGGCCTACCGGCTCGTCGAGGGGGCCCTCGGAGCCGGCGATCCCGACCCGGCCCGAGTCCGGCTCGACTACCGGGTCGACGGACTCGCGATCTCCGTGTCCGGAGTACCCTCGGCCACCGCTGGCCCGGTCGCGGCCGGCCTCGCCGCCCGCGCCGCCGGCCTCGGCGGGTCGATCACCACCGGCCCCGGCACCGTGGACCTGTGGCTGCCGACCGTCCCGACCCCCAGGAGCTGACCAAGATGTCCATCCGACTGCTGGTCGTCGACGACCAGCCAGTGGTGCGCGCGGGCTTCGTCGCCATCCTCGACGCCGAGCCCGACCTGACCGTGGTCGGCGAGGCCGGCGACGGCGCCGCCGCTGTCGAACTGGCCGGACGGATGGCCCCGGACGTGGTGCTGATGGACATCCGGATGCCCGGCATGGACGGGCTCACCGCGACCAGCCTGCTCACCGCCGCCGGCGACGGTCCCCGGGTGCTGGTGCTCACCACGTTCGACCTGGACGAGTACGTGTTCCGCGCCCTGCGGGTCGGCGCCTCCGGATTCCTGCTCAAGGACGCCGAGCCGGACGAGTTGATCGCCGCCGTCCGGGTGGTGGCGGCCGGTGACGGCATGCTGGCCCCACCGGTGACCCGTCGGCTGATCGACGCCTTCGCCAACGGCGGGTTCGTCGCGCCCGCGCCGGATCGCCCGTCGCCGGTCACCGGGTTGACTCCCCGGGAGCGGGAAGTGCTGCTCCTGGTCGCGGGTGGACTGTCCAACAGTGAGATCGCGGGTCGCCTCGGTGTCGCCACCGGCACGGTGAAGACCCACGTCAACGGCCTGCTCACCAAGCTCGGCGTACGTGACCGGGTCCAGGCCACGATCCTCGCGTACGACCTGGGCCTGGTCCTCCCGGGGCGGATCAGGTACAGCTGATCTTGAATGGCTGGCTGGGCTGTCCGGCTGCGTGCGGGGCGCCAGTAGGCTCGGCGCGTGGAGTGGGAACGGCACAACGACGACGACCGGCTACGCGTCTCCGACCGGGAACGGGAGGAGGTCGTGGATCTGCTCGGCAAGGCGACGGCCGAGGGCCGGCTGACCCTGGACGAGTACACGGAGCGGGCCGGGGCCGCCCACGCCGCGCAGACCCGTGGCGAACTGGCCCGGCTGACCACGGACCTGCCGGGTGTGCCCGGCCGCTCCCCCGCCCGGCCGGGCGGCGCGCTCGCCCCGGCGTCGGAGAAACTGCTGGCCGTCTTCGGCAGCGAGGTACGCAAGGGCGCCTGGGCGGTGCCGGAGCACGTCGACGCCCGAGCCGTGTTCGGCGACTGCCGGATCGAGTTGCACGAGTCCCGGTTGTCCCGGCAGGTCACCACCATCGAGGCGGACGCGATCTTCGGCAGCGTCACGATCGTGGTGCCGGAGGGCACCGACGTGCGGCTCACCGGCAGCGCGATCTTCGGGAGCAAGAAGTCCAAGCTGACCGGTCCGGTCACCCCGGGCGGCCCGGTGGTCGAGGTCCGCTGCCGGGTGATCTTCGGTGACGTGACCGTCCGACCGCCCCGCAAGCGCTGGTGGTGATCTGCCGACACTTCGCCCGCTCTGGCGACCTGCCGCTGCCATAATCCCTGGTGGTCGGCGCGGCCCGCCGGCCGCGCCCGGACACTGTCCAGTGTGGACCCATCCGGGTGATCCCCCTGGTGCCGCCGAGAACTACAGTGGCGTAGTTTGGCGCTCAAGATCCCTGGGGAGGGCGAGCCGAGATGATGGGTCCGTCGCACGCGCTGTCTGGCGCGGCGGTATGGCTGAGCGGGTCCTGGGCGCTCCAGCACTTCTACGACTACGAGCAGTCGCCGTTGGCGCTCGCCGTCGGCACGGCCGTCTGTGCCGGTGGCGCACTGCTGCCCGACCTCGACCTGTCCGGCAAGGTCACCCGCAACCAGGGCGGCGCGACGGTGGCCCGCACCTTCGGGGTCTTCTCGCTGTTCGTCGCCGAGGTGGTGGAGAAAGTATCGCTGGGCGTCTACTACGCCACCAAGCTCAGCCGCGACCCGAAACGCAACAACGGTCACCGGACGTTGACCCACACCATCCCGTTCACCGTGCTGCTCGGCTGGGGCACCACCACGCTCTGCGCCACGTACGGCAAGTGGGCGGTGATCGGCATCCTGTTCTTCATGATCGGCCTCGCCCTGCGCGGCCTGTTCGACAAGTGGGCCGAGCGCGCGGGCTGGCTCATCGTCACCCTGGTCTCGGCCGGCGCAGCCGTCTTCACCGCGGCGAACCTGCCCGGTGACCGGGGTTACCCGATGATCGGCCTGGCGGTCGGCGTGGGTGCCTTCGTGCACATCATCGGCGACATGATCACCAGAGCCGGCGTACCGATCCTCTGGCCGATTCCGATCAAGCGCCGGATGTGGACGCCGATCAGCCTGCCGGACAAGATCGCGCTGCGGGCCGGCGGCCGGGTCGAGATCGTCTTCGTGCGAACCGGGCTCACCATCGTCTCGGTGCTGGCCACGCTCGGGCTGGTCGCCCCCTCGGTGTTGCAGAAGTTCAACCTCGACATCTGACCGCGACCTGCTGGCGGACCCGCTCCGGCGGCACGTTCTCCGGCCGGTGCGGATCGCGTCGCCCCGGGCTCGGCCGTTCGGGATGCGGGGCGACATGTCGCACGCACCGCCACCGGACCCACCCCCGGCCCACCACCCACGCGCGCTGATTTCACACCGAAATCTTCCTTTCTCGGTGAAATCACGGCCGGAGCACAAGAGCGCCCGGCAACAAGGGCGGCGGAGGCCGGGCGCACGGTCCGACGTCGGTTCGTCATTGGCTATTGACGTGGCTGTAACACGTGACCTACCTTCTGTCGAACCGCTTAGTCGAAGCGCTTCGACAAGCCCGTGAGGGAGGTGCCCGATGGCCACCATGCAGGACGTCGCGCGCCTCGCCCAGGTGTCGGTCAGCACGGTGTCGTACGTGCTCACCGGCGCCCGCCCGATCTCCCAGGCCACCCGCGACAAGGTGCTCGCCGCCATGGCCGAGCTGGACTACCAGCCCAATGCCATGGCACGCGGGTTGGCCAGCCGGCGCAGCCGGATCCTGGGTCTGCTGCTGCCGATGGACGAACGCGGCCTGGGCGCCACCGAGACCGCCTTCGTCACCGGCGCGGCGGCCGCCGCCAGCGTCGCCGGCTACCACCTGGTGCTCTCCCCCATCGGCGTCGGCGACCTCGACGAGCTGCGGCGGCTGGCCAGCCAGCGGATGCTCGACGGTGCGCTGCTGATGGAGGTGCAGCTGCACGACCCACGGGTGGACGTGCTGCGGGAGCTGGGCCTGCCGCTGGTGCTGATCGGTCGCACCGCCGACACCACCGACCTGTCGTACGTGGACATCGACTTCGACCAGACCGTCGAGGAGGCGGTCGGGCACCTGGTCGCCCTCGGCCACCGCCGGATCGTCTACGTCAACCACTCCGCCGGCACCATCGCCGAGGGCTACGGCCCGGCGACGCGCACCCGGGACGCGTTCACCATCGCGATGACCGGGCACGGGCTGGAGCCGCTGATGATCCCCGCCGAGGACAGCGCGGCCGGTGGGCGCACGGCGCTGGCCACCGCCCTGCGGCAGGCGCCGGACCTGACCGCGATCATCGCGATGAACGAGAACGCCGTCTTCGGCCTGCTCGGGGAGTTGGGCGGCCGCGGCCTGAGCGTGCCCGACGACGTCTCGGTGGTCTCGATGGTCACCTCGCCACAGGTGGCCGAGCTGGCCACCCCGGCGCTGACCGCGATGAACTCGCCCGGGTCGGCGCTCGGCCGGATCGCCATCGAGACGCTGCTGCGGCACGTCGACAACGCCAACGGCGAGATCCACCAACAGCTGCTGCCGTGCGCGCTACAGGTGCGCGGTTCGAGCGGCCCACCGCGTACGGGGAGCAACACCGCAGGTAACACGGGAGCCGACGGCGACGAGCCGACGGTTCCGAGCACCGAAGCAGCCCGCCGCCGCGCTGCCACGCGACGACGGGCTTGAGGGAGTACCGGCTCGATACTCGTCAGGGAGACTAGCAATGCACCGATTCCGCAGAGTAGCCGTGGCGGCCGTGGTGGCCGCGCTCACGGCGACGAACCTCGTCGCCTGCGGCGGCGGCGACAGCGAAGACAGCAGCGCCAACGTCCTGAAGCTCTGGCACTACGAGAGCGCCAACAGTGCGATGGGCATCGCCTGGGACCGGGCGATCGAGATCTTCAAGGAAGAACACGAGGGCGTCGAGGTGCGCTTCGAGCGCAAGGCGTTCGAGCAGATCCAGCAGAACGCCGGCATGATCATCAACTCGTCCGAGGGCCCGGACATCATGGAGTACAACAAGGGCAACGCCACCTCGGGCCTGCTCTCCTCGCAGGGGCTGCTCACCGACCTGACCGAGGAGGCGACCAAGCGCGGCTGGGACAAGGCGTTGAGCCCCAGCCTGCAGACCACCGCCCGGTACGACAACGGCGTGATGGGCTCGGGCAACTGGTACGGCGTGCCGAACTACGGCGAGTACGTGATGGTCTACTACAACAAGGAACTGTTCGCCGAGCACGGGGTCAGCGTGCCGACGACGATGGCCGAGTTCACCGCCGCGATGGACACCTTCGTCGCCAAGGGCGTGACGCCGCTGGGCATGTCCGGTGCCGAGTACCCGGCCGGGCAACTGTTCTACCAGCTCGCCCTCTCCCGCGCCGACCGGGCGTTCGTGAACAACTACCAGCTGTACGCCAACCCGGTCGACTTCAAGGCCGACCCGGTCAAGTACGGCGCGGAGACCTTCGCCGAGTGGGTCGGCAAGGGCTACATCGCCAAGAACTCGGCCAGCCTGAAGGCCGAGGACATGGGCACCGCCTTCATCTCCGGCAAGGCGCCGATGATCGTCTCCGGTAGCTGGTGGTACGGCCGGTTCAAGAGCGAGATCAAGTTCGACTGGGACAGCTTCCTGTTCCCCGGCAACACCCTGCACGCCGGCTCGTCCGGCAACCTCTGGGTGATTCCGGAGACCAGCAAGGCCAAGAACCTGGCGTACGACTTCATCGACATCACCCTGCGTCCGGAGATCCAGGCGCTGATCGGCAACAACGGTGGCGTACCGGTCTCCGGTGACCCGGCGACGATCAGCGACGCCAAGGACCGCAAGCTGATCGAGAACTTCAACGCCATCAGCTCCCAGGACGGCCTGGCCTTCTACCCCGACTGGCCGGTGCCCGGCTACTACGACGTGCTGGTCTCCGGCTTCCAGAGCCTGATCAACCAGTCCAAGACGCCGGACCAGGTCCTCGACGCGATCGCCAAGCCCTACCAGGACGGCGTCGCGGAGATCAAGCGCGACTGAGCGGCGACCGGGGGCGGGCGTCGGTCCCGCGTGACCGGGTCACCGGTACGCCCGCCCCCCCGGCGTGGAAGGACCTGCCATGGCTTCGCCCGACACCGCCGCCCGCCCCCGGGCGAGCACGTCGCCTCCTGACCCGACGACCGGGCCGAAACGCCGGCCGTCGCGCCCCGACGCCGCGTACTGGCTCTATCTGTTGCCCGGCGCGCTGCTGTTCCTGCTCGTCATCGGTGGCCCGCTGGTCTACACCGGCTACCTGTCCCTGACCAAGTGGTCCGGGGTCGGCGACCCGACCTTCGTCGGGCTGGACAACTACCGCAACCTGCTGACCGACGACGTCTTCTGGACCTCGTTCAAGAACACCGTCGCGATGATCATCGCGATGGTGGTGGTGCCCACCCTGGTCGGGTTGGTGCTCGCCGCGGTGCTGTTCGACACCATCGGCCGCAGGTTCCGGCCGCGCACCGCCGCCGCCCTGCGGGCCGCGTTCTATCTGCCGCAGGTGCTGCCGGTCGTGGTGGCCGGCATCGTGTGGGGCTGGATCCTGCGGCCCGACGGCGCGCTCAACGGGCTGCTCGACGCGATCGGGCTCGGCGCGCTCAGCCACGACTGGCTCGGCGACCCGGGCACCGCGCTACCCGTGGTGATGGCCGTGATGATCTGGGTGCAGATCGGCTACCCGGTGGTCGTCTTCATGGCCGCGCTGGAGCGGGTCAACCCGGAGCTGTACGAGGCCGCGGAGATCGACGGGGCGGGGTGGTTCCGGCGGTTCCGCGCCATCACCCTGGCCCAGATCCGGCCGGAGACCTTCGTGGTCGGCCTGACCTGCACCATCGCCGCGATGAAGGTGTTCGGCCCGATCTACGCGCTGACCCGGGGCGGCCCGGAGAACGCCACCAACGTGCCCTCGTACTTCGCCTACTTCACCTTCTTCAAGCGACTCAACGTCGGTTACGGCTCGGCCATCTCGATGGTGTTGACGCTGATCATCGTGGTGGTGGCGGTGTTGTTCATCCGGGCGCAGAACCGCGCCGAACGACGGGACGGAGCGCTCTGATGGCCGTCACCCTCACCCCGCCGCGGGTGACCCACCGCCGGCCCGACCGGCATCATCGCGGTGCCGGCCGGTGGATCGTGCTCGTGCTGGTCACCGCCGCCGCGCTGGCGATGCTGGTGCCGTTCGCGTTCATGCTGCTCAACGCCTTCAAGTCGCCCGGTGACTACTCCACCAACGGGCCGTTGAGCTGGCCGACGGAGTTCTACACCACCGGGCTGCGCACCTACTGGGAGCAGGTCGACTTCCCGGTCAAGCTGTGGAACTCGATCCTCATCTCCGGCTCCGTCGCGGTGCTCGCGGTGGTGGTGTCGCTGCTGAGCGCGTACGCGCTGGGCATCGGCCGGGTACGCGGGCGGCTCTGGATCATCGGGCTGTTCCTGCTGGCGAACATGCTGCCGCAGGAGGCGCTGATCTACCCGCTGTACCACTTCGCCAAGGAGGCCGGGCTCTACAACACCCGGCTCGCGGTGATCATCATCTTCACCGTCATCCAGGCCGCCTTCGGCACCTACCTGCTCGCCTCGGTGCTCGGCGCGTTCCCCCGTACGCTGCTGGAGGCCGCCGCGCTCGACGGTGCCGGCAAGTGGCGGATCCTGTGGCGGGTGGTGCTGCCCAACATCCGGCCCACCATCTCGGTGCTGCTGGTCTTCTTCTTCATCTGGACCTGGAACGAGTTCCTGATCCCGCTGGTCATGCTGATCGACAACTCGACCCAGACCGTCCCCGTCGCGCTCGCCTCGTTGCAGGGCGACCGGCTGATGGACGCCCCCACCACCAACGCCGGGGCGCTACTCAGCCTGCTCCCGGCCATTCTGTTCTTCCTCATCTTCCAGCGCACCCTCGCGCGTGGCATCACGGCAGGAGCCGACAAGTGAAGTTCACCGACGGGTACTGGCAACTGCGGCCCGGCGTCACCGTGTTGCGACCCGGCGCGGTCGAATCGGTGGAGCCCGACGAGCGCTCGTTCACCGTCTTCGCACCCATCGGCAAGATCACCGGGCGGGGGGACACCCTCAACCGCCCGGTGGTGACCGTACGATTCTTCTCCCCCGCCCCCGGGGTGGTCGGGGTGACCGTCGGCCACCACAGCGGCGGGCTGCCCAAGCAGCCCCGCTTCGCGCTCGCCGAGGACGGCGGGCACCCGGTGCAGGTGGAGGTCACCGGGCTCAGCGCGCGGCTGACCACCGGCGAGTTGACCGTCCGGGTGGCGCTGACCGGGCCGTGGCGGGTCGACTTCCTGCGCGGCGACCGGCTGGTCACCTCGTCCACCGAACGCAGCATCGGCGTGGTCACCGACGCCGAGGGTGGCAAGTACGTGCACGACCGGCTGGCCCTCGGCGTCGGCGAGACGATCTACGGGCTGGGCGAGCGGTTCGGCGCGTACGTGAAGAACGGCCAGACCGTCGACATCTGGAACGCCGACGGCGGCACGGCCAGCGAGCAGGCGTACAAGAACGTGCCGTTCTACCTGAGCAGCGCCGGCTACGGGGTGTTCGTGGACCACCCGGAGCACGTGTCGTTCGAGGTGGGCTCCGAGGTGGTGTCGCAGACCCAGTTCAGCGTGCCGGGGCAGTCGCTCACCTACCACGTGATCGACGGTCCCACCCCGAAGGACGTGCTGCGCCGCTACACCGCGCTGACCGGCCGCCCGGCCCGGGTGCCGGCCTGGTCGTACGGGCTGTGGCTGTCCACCTCGTTTACCACCTCGTACGACGAGAAGACGGTCACCGAGTTCATCGACGGGATGGCCGAGCGGGACCTGCCGCTGTCGGTGTTCCACTTCGACTGCTTCTGGATGCGGCAGTTCCACTGGGTCGACTTCATCTGGGACCCGGCGACCTTCCCCGACCCGGAGGGCATGCTGCGCCGGCTGCACGAGCGCGGCCTCAAGGTGTGCGTCTGGATCAACCCGTACATCGCCCAACGGTCGTACCTGTTCGAGGAGGGCCGGCAGGCCGGTTACCTGGTCCGCAACCCGGACGGGTCGATCTGGCAGTGGGACAAGTGGCAGGCCGGCATGGCGCTCGTCGACTTCACCAACCCGGACGCCGCCCGGTGGTTCGCCGACAAGCTCAAGGTGCTGCTCGACATGGGCGTCGACTGCTTCAAGACCGACTTCGGTGAGCGCATCCCGACGGACGTCGTCTGGCACAACGGCGCCGACCCGCAGCGGATGCACAACTACTACTCCCACCTCTACAACAAGACCGTCTTCGAGCTGCTGGAGACCGAGCGCGGCCAGGGCGAGGCGGTGGTCTTCGCGCGCTCGGCGACCGCCGGTGGGCAGCAGTTCCCGGTGCACTGGGGTGGCGACTGCGAGTCCACCTTCGTGGCGATGGCCGAGTCGTTGCGCGGCGGGCTGTCGTTGGCCGCCTCCGGCTTCGGCTACTGGAGCCACGACATCGGCGGTTTCGAGGGCACCCCGGATCCGGCGGTCTTCAAGCGCTGGATCGCCTTCGGGCTGCTCTCCTCGCACTCGCGGCTGCACGGTTCCGGCTCGTACCGGGTGCCGTGGGCGTACGACGACGAGGCGGTCGAGGTGCTGCGCCGGTTCACCCGGCTCAAGCTGAGCCTGATGCCGTACCTGGCGGCGGCGGCCGACGAGGCGCACCGCGAGGGGATACCGGTGATGCGGCCGATGGTCGTGGAGTTCCCGGACGACCCGACCGCCGCGTACCTGGACCGGCAGTACATGCTCGGCCCGGACCTGCTGGTCGCGCCGGTGATGAGCGCCGACGGGGAGGTCACCTACTACGTGCCGGCCGGCACCTGGACGAACCTGATGACCGGCGCGCAGATCACCGGCCCGGGCTGGGTGAGCGAGAAGCACGGCTTCGACACCGTGCCGGTGCTGGCCCGGCCGGGCTCGGTCATCCCGTTCGGTTCGGTCACCGACCGGCCCGACTATCCGTGGGCCGACGGCGTGCAGCTGCGGCTGTACGCCCCGGCGTCCGGGCAACGCACCCGGGTCCGGATCCCGTCGCCCGACGGTGGTCCGGGCACCGAGTTCGAGGTGCACTACCAGGACGGTACGGCCACCGCCGAGTTGGTGGCCGGGGTCTCGTCCGGATACGGCTGCGAGGTCACGGAGGTGGCGAAGTGAGCGAGCGTCAGCGAGCGAACCATCAATTCAGCGTGCTTGTGCCTCATGCCGGCACGCAGCGAAGCGGAGAGCCGGCATGAGCGAGATCGTGTTTCCCGAGGGCTTCGTCTGGGGTTCGGCGACGGCGGCGTACCAGATCGAGGGGGCGGCCAAGGAGGGCGGCCGGGGACCGTCGATCTGGGACACCTACAGCCACACCCCGGGTCGCACCCTGAACGGGGACACCGGTGACGTGGCGGCGGACCACTACCACCGCTGGGCCGACGACCTGGAGCAGTTGACCGCGCTCGGGCTCGGGGCGTACCGGTTCTCCATCGCCTGGCCGCGCGTGCAGCCCGGCGGCTCCGGGCCGGTGAACCAGGCCGGGGTGGACTTCTACTCCCGGCTGGTGGACCGGCTGCTGGAACTCGGCATCCGGCCGGTGGCCACGCTCTACCACTGGGACCTGCCGCAGGAGTTGGAGGACGCCGGTGGCTGGCCGGCGCGGGACACCGCGGCGCGGTTCGCCGACTACGCGGAGAAGATCGTCGGGGCGCTCGGCGACCGGGTGCACACCTGGACCACCTTCAACGAGCCGTGGTGCTCGTCGTACCTCGGTTACGCCTCCGGGGTGCACGCGCCGGGGCGCACCGAGCCGGCCGCCGCGCTGGCCGCCGTACACCATCTGAACCTGGCGCACGGCCTGGCCGGCCGGGTGATCCGCGAGCTGGCTCCGGCGGCGCAGCTGTCGGTCACGTTGAACCTGCACGTGATCCGCCCGGCCTCGGACTCGGCGGCCGACGCCGACGCGGCCCGCCGGATCGACGCGCTGGCGAACCGGGCGTTCCTCGGCCCGATGCTGGACGGCGCGTACCCGGCGGACCTGCTCGCCGACACCGCCGGGGTCACCGACTGGTCGTTCGTCCGCGACGGCGACGAGCAGACCGCGGCGGTGCCGCTTGACGTGCTCGGCGTCAACTACTACTCGACCACCCTGGTCCGCGCCTGGGACGGGGTGTCACCGAAGTCGGACGCGGACGGGCACGGCCGTTCGGCGCACTCGGCCTGGGTCGGCTCGGAGCAGGTCGAGTTCCTGCCGCAGCCCGGCCCGTACACCGCGATGGGTTGGAACATCGAGCCGGCCGGCCTGACCGAGTTGCTGCTGCGGCTGCACCGGGAACACCCCGACCTGCCGATGATGATCACCGAGAACGGTGCCGCCTTCGACGACGTGGTCTCCCCCGACGGCGCGATCCACGACGACCGCCGGATCGACTACCTGCGCCGACACATCGCCGCCACGCACGACGCGATGGCCGCCGGTGCCGACGTACGTGGCTACTTCGTCTGGTCGCTGCTGGACAACTTCGAGTGGGCGTACGGCTACGACCGCCGCTTCGGCATCATCCACGTCGACTACCAGACCCAGCAGCGCACCTGGAAAGACTCCGCCCACTGGTACCGCACCCTCACCACCACCAACCACCTCCCCTGACCCCCTGACCCCCTGACCCCCACCCCACCCCCAACCCCACCCACATCGCGCGTCGATCATGCAGTTCCGGTCCCCGCGAAAGGGGCATTCACCCCATCCCGGCGACCAGAAGTCCATGATCGACGGGGTGGGTGGGGTGGGGTGGGGTGGGGTGGGTGGGGTGGGGTCAGGCGCCGATGCGTTGTTCGGGGACGGAGAGGCCGTAGAGGGCCATCAGCTCGGGGGTGTCCACGCGGCTGCCGTCGGCGACCGAGTCGCAGGCGATGTCGACGATCTGGTCCTTGTGCGCCAGCAGGTAGGGGCGGGCGCCGACGTCGGCGCTGGCCAGGGTGGCGATGCCGGCCCAGTGACGACGACCGAACAGCATGGGGTAGCCGCGTAGGCCGTTGTAGGTGGCGCAGACCAGCACATCGGGGAAGGGCAGCGCGATCACCCGGCGGACCGCGGCGGCGGTCAACCCGGGCATGTCGACCGGCACCACCACCACCGCCTCGATCTGGTCGTCGTCGATTCCGGCCAGGCCGGCGCGGATCGACGAGCCGACCCCGGTGCCCCACGCCCGGTTGACCACCACCGTGGCGCGGCTCAGGTCGGCGGTCTCGCGGACCTGGTTGGCCGCGGCGCCGAGTACGACCACGATCTGCCCGCAGCCCGCCTCCGTCAGCGTGTCGATCATCTGGTCGACCAGGGGTTTGCCGCCCTGGTGCAGCAGGGCTTCGGGGCCGCCGATCCGGCGACCGCCCCCCGCAGCGATGATCATTCCTGCGATCCGGTTCAGAGCTGCGCTCCCTCCACAGTGGGACCGGGCAGGCACCGTGGTGCTGTCCGTCCATCCGACGCACACCGATTGCAACGATGCGGCCGGACGAGAGTAGCGGGGCAAATCGCACAAGTTGGCTATCTAGCCCATCTTTCTTCAAATTCGCGGATATGTAATAGCCGGCGTGCCGGTGCCCACCCACCCGCCCCGCCGACCTCGATTGGCGCCGCCGTCGAGCGCCGACACAAATGGATCCAGAATTACCACCCGGCACCCCTATTTTCTCCGGATCCGCCCTGCTATGAAGGGAGATGATGGATCCATATGGAGGTGCGAGATGTTGCCTGGGCTGAGCGGGGTGGACCACATCGGGTTCACCGTGCCCGACCTCGATCAGGCCCGGCGGTTCCTGGTGGAGGTGCTCGGTTGCGAGTACCTCTACTCGGTCGGCCCGTTCCGGCACGACGACGGTTGGATGGCCGACCACCTGGCCGTACACCCCCGGACGGTGATGCGCCGGCTGGACTTCTACCGCTGTGGCGGCCAGGCGATCTTCGAGGTCTTCCACTACGAGGCGCCGGACCAGCGGCCGGAGCAGCCGCGCAACAGCGACATCGGCGGCCACCACGTGGCCCTCTACGTCGACGACCTGGACGCCGCCGTGGCACACCTGCGTGCCCACGGCGTGACCGTGCTCGGCACACCGACCGCGAGTTCCGGGCCGAGCCAGGGCCAGCGCTGGGTCTACTTCCTCGCCCCCTGGGGGATGCAGTTCGAGCTGGTGTCCTACCCGGACGGAAAGGCGTTCGACCGGGCGCGCCACGCCCGTACCGACTGAGCAGGCCCACCGACCCCACCGGCGTACGTCCCGGTGGGGTCGGTGGAAGGCCCTTCGCGCCGGGTTGGCCCGATCAGCGGCCCACCCACACCGCCTTGAGGTTGCAGAACTCGCGGATGCCCACGGCGGCCAGTTCCCGGCCGTACCCGCTGGTCTTGATCCCGCCGAAGGGCAGCTCCGGGTAGGAGGTGGTCATCCCGTTGACGGTGACCGCGCCGGACTCCAACTCGGCGACGCAGCGGACGCGTTCGGCCTCGTCGGTGGTCCAGACCACCGCACCGAGACCGAAGGCGGTGCCGTTGGCCAACTCCAGCGCCTCGGCCAGGTCCGCCACCCGGTAGACGACGGCCACCGGGCCGAACGTCTCCTCCCGGTACAGCCGCATCGTGGCATCGACATCGGCGAGCACGGTGGGCGGATAGAACCAGCCGGGTCCGGCCGGCGCCTCGCCGCCGGTCAACACCGTCGCGCCCTTGGCCACCGCGTCGGCGACAAGTTCCGCGAGTTCCGCGCGGCCCTGTTCGGTGGCGACCGGCCCGACGTCGGTGTCCGGATCGGCCGGGTCACCGACCCGCAGGGCCGCCATGCCCTCGGTGAAGGCCGCGACGAACTCGTCGTACACCTCGGCGTGCACGATGAACCGTTTCGCGGCGATGCAGGACTGCCCGTTGTTCTGGCAGCGGGCCCGGACCGCGGTGGCGGCGGCCCGCGCGACATCGGCGCTCGGCAGCACCAGGTACGGATCGGAGCCGCCGAGTTCCAGCACGGTCTTCTTCAGCACGTCACCGGCGATCCGGGCGACCGACCGGCCGGCGGCCTCGCTGCCGGTCAACGTGGCCGCCGCGACCCGCTCGTCCCGCAGCACCCGCTCGACCTGCGCCGAACCGATCAGCAGGGTGCCGAACGCGCCGGCCGGGAAACCCGCCCGGGTGAACAGTTCGCCGAGGTACAGGGCGGTCTGCGGCACGTTCGAGGCGTGCTTGAGCAGGCCGGCGTTGCCGGCCATCAGGGCCGGCGCGGCGAACCGCAGCACCTGCCAGACCGGGTAGTTCCACGGCATCACCGCGAGCACCACCCCCAGCGGCTGGTACACCGAGTAGGCCGCGGCGGCACCGACCGCCGGGGCGTCCGCCGGCTCGGGCGCCAGCATCGCCGCCGCGTGTTCGGCGTAGTACCGGCAGCCGTGCGCCGCCTTGCGTACCTCCGCCTCGGCCGAGGCGAGGGTCTTGCCCATCTCCCGGGTCATCGTGGCCGCCAACGTCGGCGCGTCGGCCTCCAGCAGGTCGGCCGCGGCGCGCATCCAGGCGGCCCGGTCGGCGAAGGTGGTACGCCGCAACGCGACCACTGCCCCGGCCGCGTCGGCCAGTGCCCGCTCCACCTCCTCGTCGGACATCGGCGCGAAGGTCCGCTCGACGATCCCGGTGGCCGGATCGCGCGTCGCGATGGCCATCAGGCGTCGCCCCCGACCCGGTTGTTGACGTGCGACTGGGCGTGGCGCTGGGTCGGCAACGCACCGGCGGTCGTGTAGTAGCGCTGGCCGGCGACCAGCAACTCCTCGGCCGGGAACTTGGTGATCACCTCGGCGCCGTCGGCCGTCACCACCAGTTCCTCCTCGATCCGGGCGGCACCCACCCCGTCGGCCGACGGCCAGTACGTCTCCAACGCGAACACCATGCCCTCCTCCAGCACCTCCGGGTGATCCAGCGAGACCAGCCGGCTGAAGATGGGCTTCTCCCAGATGGACAGGCCCAGGCCGTGGCCGTACTGGAGGGCGAACGCGGCCTCCTCGTCGGCGAAGCCGAACTCCTGGGCGGTGGGCCACACGCTGACGATGTCGGCGGTGGTGGCCCCCGGCTTCACCAGCTCGATCGCCCGGTCCATGTACTCCCGGCAGCGCTTGTACGCGTCCACCTGGGCCCGGGACGCACTGCCCACCGCGAAGGTGCGGTAGTAGCAGGTGCGGTAGCCCATGAAGCTGTGCAGGATGTCGAAGAAGGCCGGGTCACCGGGGCGCAGCAGCCGGTCGCTGAACACGTGCGGGTGCGGCGAGCAACGCTCACCGGAGATCGCGTTGACCCCCTCGACGTGCTCGGAGCCGAGGTCGTACAGGCGCTTGGCGACCAGGCCGACGGTCTCGTTCTCGCGGACCCCGGGGCGCAGGAAGCCGTACAGGTCGTCGTACGCGGCGTCCACCATCGACGCCGCGGTGGTCAGCAGAGTGATCTCGTCCGGCGTCTTGATCCGCCGCGCCTCCAGGAACACCTGCTGGCCGTCGACGACCTCGATCCCCTTGGCGCGCAGGGCGTTGAGGATCGGCATCTCCAGCACGTCCACGCCGACGGGCGAGGTGTGCAGGCCGTAGCGCTCCAGCTCCTCGTAGATCTTCTGGGCGACCGCCTCGGCGACGCCGGAGTCCGGGTGGAACGCGCCCCGCAACACGGAGATGCCCGCCCGCGCGCCGCTGGTGCCCCGGGCCGCCTCGGCCACGTCGTCACCGGTGCGGTAGTCCAGCCACGGCGCGTACAGCTGGTGGTGGCGGGCGGCCGAACCGAAGTCCCACAGCACCGGCTCGCCACCGCGCGGCAGCAGGGCGAAACGGATCAGCTTGTCCATCGCCCAGGTGCCGATGTGGGTGGCCGTCATGTACCGGATGTTGTGGAAGTCGAAGGTGAGCAAGGCACCTACCGACGACTCGTCGAGCTGGCGCTTGAGCCGGGCCAGCCGTTCGCGGCGCAGCCGGTCCATGTCGACGCGGTTCTCCCAGTCGACGACGTTCAAGCCAAACGTGGCAGTCCCCATGATCGGTGTTCTCGCTTCCTTGTTCTGGTTCTGGTCCGCCACCCGTGGTGGCCCCGGTCGCGGCGCCGCCGCCGGTGGCGGATTCGGTCGCGGCCGGGCGGTCCGTGCCGCCGCACCCTCAGCGCTGAAGGTCCAGCCCCGACGCCTCGGCCTGCACGGCGAAGAGGGAAAGCAGGTCCTGCTCCCCCAGGCCCCGGCCGACCGCCGCCTGGATCAGTTGGTGGGTCAGGCCCGCCACGGCCATCGGCACCTCGTGCTCCCGCGCCGCCGCCAGCCCGAGGTCGAAGTCCTTACGCAGCAGCACGTTGGTGAAGGTGGGGGTCCAGTCCTCGGCGACGAGCGCGGCTGCCCGGTCCCGCACCCAGGGGGACCCGACCACGGTCTGGCCGAGGAACCGCAGGAACGCCTCGCGGTCCGCGCCACCCTTCTCGGCCAGCGCGGTCACCTCGGCCAACGCCTGCACCAGCATCCCCAGATAGAGGTTGTGGCAGAGCTTGACCAGCCGGCTCTGTTCACCGTCGCCGACCCGCACGGCGGACTGGCCGACGCTGTTCAGCAGCGGCTCCACGACGGCGTACTGTGCCGCCGGGCCGGAGGCCACGAAGCACGCCCGGCCGGCGCCCAGCACCGCGGCGTTGCCGCTGACCGGGGCGGCCACGAACCCCACCCCGGCGTCGGCGGCAAGCTGGCGGGCCTGCGCGGACGCGGTCTCCGACACCGTCGAGCAGTCCACCACCACCCGCAGCCCGTTCGGGCGGGCCAGCAGACCGTCCGGGCCACCCAGGACGGCCAGCAGGTCGGCGGAGGCGGAGACCACCACGAAGACCACCGGGCGGTTGCCGAGGTCGGCGGCGGTGGGGACGGCCACCGCGCCGTCGGCGACGAGCGGCGCGGTCTTGCTCGGCGTCCGGTTCCACACCGCCAGTTCGTTCCCGGTACGCATCAACCGCTGGCCGATCGCCGTACCCAACCGTCCGGTGCCCAGCAGACCGACCTGGTCACTCATCGCCGGCCGCCTTCGGGTCGATCCGCACGCCGGCGCAGAGCCGGTCGCCCAGGTACTCCCAGTCCCGGCTGAACCGGTACGAGTGTTGCGCCGGTGGTTGCGGCGCCTGCGTCTCGATCCACCGGGTCCGCCCGTCGGTGCGGTTGTAGAACGCGTGCTCGCAACCGGATCCGGTCCAGAGCACGTCGCCGGGGCGCAGCACGAAGCGGTTGCCCTCGACCACCGCCTCGGTCTCCCCCTCGGTGAAGACGTACGCCTCCTCGAACGGGTGGTCGTGCGGGTGTGCCGCGGCGGTGGGCGCGTACTCGACCATGAACATGGTGTGCAGCTGGGCGTTGAGCCGCTGGTCGGCGAGCATCCGGATGCTGATGCCGCTGTACGCCAGCAGCGCGGTGGCCATGCTCGCGGAGACCTCCGGTGCGGTCGGGTCGCTGCCCCGCGACAGCCGTCCCAGGTCCATCGAGTCGTCGTCGAACCGGAAGAAGTTGCGGTTGCGCGGGTCGCGCAGGTCCACCGTCTCGACCTGGCCCGCCGCCAGGTCCCCGGCCAGGAAGAAGGTGTCCTTGCGGCGGTTGTCCAACAGCAGCCGCACCGGCGCCGACATCTCCAGCCAGCGGGCACCGGCGTCGGCGGTGCTGAGCTGGTGGGCCACGGCCACCGGCACCACGGCGCAGTCGTTGCGGCGCAGCACGAGGGTCTGTCCCAGCATGGTCAGGGTCAGCTCGCCGTCGAGCAGCCAGAGGCTCTTCTCGTACGAGTGCACGGTGGCGTCGATCCGGCCACCGGGGTCGAGGGTGGCGACGCTCATCGTCATGTGGTGCGAGCCGTACTCGCGGCCGATGAGGTCCTGCCGCCGGAAGCCGACACTGTGGCCCCGGTAGTCGTCCGGTTCCCGAGCCAGCGCATCGTCGATGCGGGTCACGTGGTACATGGAGCTGCCCTTCTCTCTCGCGTCGTGCTACTCGGTCGGCTCAGGCCGACACCGCCGCGCCGGGGGCGCGTCGGCGGCGGGTACGCACCAGCGGCACCAGCGCCGCGGTGACCACGAAGATGCCCTGGATCCAGTACTGCCAGGCGAGGCTGACCGACAGGAAGCTCAACGAACTGGTGATGGTCTGGACGAACAGGGCCGTGGCGAGGACGGCCAACGCCGACCCGGTGCCGCCGAAGATGCTCGCGCCGGCCAGCACCACCACGGTCACCGAGGCGAGGGTGAGCGCCTGCCCGGTCGAGGCGTCACCGATGCCGGTCTGCGCGTAGAGCGCGACCCCGCCAGCGGCCGCCAGCGCGCCGCCGAGCAGGTACGCCAGCAACCGGGTCGAGGCGACGGCCACGCCCATCCTGGACGCCGAGACCGGGTTCGACCCGGTGGCCCGCAGCGCCCGGCCGGCGCGCGCCCGACGCAGCAGCAGGTGCCCGCCGACGCCCACCAGCACCACGATCACGAACACCACCGGAATCCCGGCGACCGTCGTGCCCAGCGCGGCGAGCAGCAGGTCATCGGCCTGCCCGCCGGGCAGCGGGCGCAGCAGCTGCGCCGCGCCGACCACGCCGATCGAGGTGATCAGGGTGGCCACCACCGGTGGCAGGTTGACCCGGGAGACGAGCACCCCGTTCAACAGGCCGACGGCGGCTCCGGCGGCGAGTGCCACCAGCACGCCGACGGCGAAGTACCCGGGCGGGCCCGCGCCGAAGAACGACACGGCGACCACCGACAGGGCGACCACCGAGCCCACCGACAGGTCGATCCCGCCGGTCATCACGACCACCAGCTGTCCCAGGCTGACCAGCGCCAGCGAGGCGGTGGCCAGCAGCAGTTGCCCGACGGTCAGCGTGCTGAGGAAGGTCGGTGCCTGCACCGCGGTCACCGTGGCGAGCAGCACGGTGAGCACCAGCATCAGTACTGCCTGCGACTCGCCACCCAGCAGTTTCCGCCGGTTGGCCGGCCGGGCCTGGGGTTCCGGTGCGGCCACCGCGTGCTCGGTGGCCAGCACCGCGGCCCCGGTGATGTCCCGCTCGGAGAGGTTGGCGGCGGAGAGTTCCGCGTGGATGCGCCCCCGCGAGAAGACCAGGACCCGGTCGCAGAGCCCTTCCAGTTCCACCGCGTCGGTGGAGAGCACGACCACCGCGGTGCCCCGCGCGGCCAGTTCCCGCAGCACCCGGTAGATCTCCAGCCGGGCCCCGGCGTCGACCCCCTGGGTCGGGTCCTCGACCAGCAGCACGGTCGGATCGCCGATGCTGGCGCGGGCGAGCAGCACCTTCTGCTGGTTGCCACCGGACAGGGTGCCGACCGGGGTTTCCAGGCTGGCGGCCTTGACCCGCAGCGCCGCCACCGCCGGCCCCGCCAGCGCCCGCTCCCGGCCGGGCACCAGGAGGGTACGCAGCAGCGACACCCGGGGCAGCGCCAGCGCGTCGATGTTCTCCCGGATGCTGAGGTCACCGAAGACCGCCTCGCGCAGCCGGTCGCCGGAGAGGAAGGTGATGCCCTGCCGGGCCGCTGCCGCCGGGCTGCCGAGCGCGACCGGGCGGCCGGCGACCGTGACCCGGCCGTGCGAGCGCACCAGGCCGGCCAGGGCCCGCAGCGCCTGCCGCTGCCCGTTGCCCTCCACCCCGGCGAAGCCGACGATCTCGCCGGCCGCCACCTGGACGGTCAGCTCGTCGAAGCCGGCACCGCGCAATCCTTCGGCCGCCAGGACGACGTCGGCGCCGGCCAGGTCGGGCTTGGCGGGGAAGGTGGTGTCCAGCGACCGACCGACGATCATCTCGACGATCTGCTCGTCGGTGTGGTCGCCGACCGGGCCGCCGCCGACCACCCGCCCGTCGCGCAGCACCGTCATGGTCTGCGCGATCTCGCGGATCTCCGGAATCCGGTGGGTGATGTAGACGACGGCGGTGCCGTCCGCCACCAGGTGCCGGATCCGGTCGAACAGCCAGTTCGTCTCGTCCGGGCCGAGGGCCTCGGTCGGCTCGTCGAGGACCAGCACGCGGGGCCGGGTGGCGAGCGCGGCGGCGATCTCCACCAGGTGTGCCTCCCGCGCGGTCAGCTCGCTGACCAGTTGGTCGGCGCCGATGTCCAGGCCGAGTTCGCGCAGGTGCTCGGCGGTCCACGCGGCAGCCGCGTCGACCGTGGGGCGTACCTGCTCGGGCAGGAGCACCAGCATCGACTCGGCCACGGTCAGGCTGCCGGCCAGCGCCGGGGTCTGGTACACCAGCGCGAGGCCGTTCTCCCGGGCGAGGGCGGGCGTCAGGGCCGGGTGGTCCCGGCCACCGAGGGTGATCCGGCCCGCGTCGGGGGTCACGGAGCCGGCCGCCACCCCGACCAGGGTGGACTTGCCGGCGCCGTTCTCACCGAGCACGGCGTGGACCTGGCCCGGCAACACGGCCAGGTCCACACCGTCCAGGGCCCGTACGCCCGGGTACTGCTTGACGATCCCCGTCAGCGTCAGCAGGGGGTCCCGTACGGTCGTCATGTCGTGGACGTCCAATCAGCCCTTGAAGAGCGCGGCGAGTTGGTCGGCGGAGAGCTGCGAGGACGGCGGCGCGTCGTTGGGCAGGCCGGCGCCGCACGCCTCGGCTGGCGCCAGCGCACCGGAGACGCTGCTGGTCGAGTCCTCGAAGATTTCGAGCTGCACCCGGGACGGCTCCGGGTTGGCCTTGCCGTTGACCACGGCCACGCCCTTGCGCAGGCCGGCCCGCCCGATCCAGGTGCGGGAGGAGACGGTGGCCAGTTCGTACTCGCCGTTGCTCGCCTTCAACGCGGCGAAGCCGCAGCTGAGTTCGTTGTCGTCGGTGGTGGCGATCGGCACCAGGGGCCGTCCGGCGGACTGGTACGCCCGCAGCACGCCGGTGGCGGCGGCGCCGTAGTCGCTGATGACGCCGTCGATCTTCGGGTACTTGGCGAGCAGGCCGCTCATCGCCTGCTGTTCCATCGCCGGGTCCCAGTTGGTGGTCACCGGCTCGTCGGTCAGCAGTTTCACCTGCGGCGCACCGGCCAGCACCTGCTTGATCCCGGTGAGGTGGGCCTGCGAGACCGGGTTGCCGGCGGGCCCGCCGAGCATCACGATGTTGCCGCCGGCCGGGCCGAGCCGGTCGACCATCCACTTGGCCCAGACCTGACCCAGGTACTCGGTGTCCCAGTCGACGTAGTCGAAGTAGTCACTGCCGGGCTTGCCCTCGGGGTCCGCGGCGATGGGGATGACGGTCACTCCGGCGTTGGCCGCGGTGCGCAGCGCCGACAGGTGTGCGGGGCCGGGACCGGCGGTGGGGATCACCAGCAGCACGTTGACGCCCTTGCTGGCCATGCTGGTGATGCCGGCCAGGGTGCTCTGGAGGTTGCCTCGGCCGGCGACGTACTCCACGCCGGTGATGTTGGGGCACTGTTTCGCCTCGTCCTCGACCTCGGCCCGCACGATCTTGGACCACGAGTTGGTGCCGAGTCCGTCGACCAGGCCGACCTTGATCGGCTTGTCGCCGCAGACGGAGGCCATCGCGGCGGCGGCCGAGAGCGGCCCGGTGTTGCCGACCGCGACCTGGGCGGCGGCGCTCGGGTCGGCACCGGCGGCCGAGCCGGTCTGGTTGGTGGTGGAGCAGCCGGTGACCGCGAGCGCGGCGGCGGCGCCGAAGGCTATCGCTGTTCTCCGCGAACGGTACAGAGGGGACATGACGGACTCCAGGGGTGGGTGTGTGGGTGTGGGGTACCGGCGGGACGGCGGGGGCCGTTCCGCGGCGGGTCGTTCCGGGTTTCTGCTCAGGTGGGGTTGCGGCGGATCGCCTGGCGTCGCAAACGGGTGGCGATGCTGAGCTGCACCACGATCCCGACGCCGATGATCACGGCCTGCACGATGTTCTGTACGGCGGTGGTCTGGGTGTAGGTCTGCACCAGCTGGTTGAGCTGGCCGAGGAAGAGCGCGCCGAGCGCGGTGCCGGTGAGGCTGCCGCGCCCGCCGGTCAGCGCGGTGCCGCCGAGCACCACGGCGGCCACCGAGGGCAGCAGGTAGGCGTCCCCGGCCGTGAGGGTGGTGGTGCTCAGGAAGCCCGCGAGCAACACGCCGGTGCCGCCGGCCAGCAATGCGGAGAGCGCGTACGCCGCGATCGTGTACCGGCGGGTGTGCAGGCCGGCGGCGTGCGCCGCCCGCCGGTTGGCCCCGACCAGTTCGAAGCGCCGGCCGAGGACGGTGCACTTCAGCACGAGCTGGGCGAGGCCGATGACGGCGGCGGCGACCAGGACGAGATTCGGTACGCCGAGGGTGCGCCCGACCGCGAATCCGGTGAGCGCCTCCGGCGCCTGGGCGCTGTAGCCGCCGGAGAGGAACTGCACCAGGCCGATCAGAATCGCGTTCACCGCGATCGTGACGACCAGGGGCGGCAGCCCGAAGGCGGTGATGACCAGGCCACTGACCAGCCCGGCGGCCAGCGCGGCGGCGAGCGCCAGGGTCACCGCCAGGCCGATGCCCAGTTGGCCGGGTCCGCCGTACTTGGCCACCATGAGCGCGCCGAAGGAGATGCCGCCGGCCACCGAGAGGTCGAGCCCGGCCTGCTGGACGACAAGCGTCTGGCCGGCGGCCACGATCGCGGTGAGCGCCGCGAACGGCAGCATCGCCAGCAGGGCGGTACGGCTGACACTCGCGCCGGAGAGCACCGCGCTCACCGCGAACAGCACGACCACCGCCGCCAGGGCCCGGCTCGTCGGCCAGCCGAGCAGCCGCAGCCGGAGTGGATCGGCCGCGCTCACCAGCGGGACGCGCGCAGTGGCGTCGACGACGGCGGTGCTCATGCCAGGTTCAGCTTCGGCTCGGGCTGCCACCGGCCGCCGATCTCCGCGCCCGCCATGGAGCCGATCACGTGGTCGCGGGACGCCTCGGCGAGCGTCCGCAGCCGGTCGATGTCGACGCCGACGAGCTTGCCGTCCCGCTTGACGAACCGGCCGTCGACCAGCACGTCCCGCACCAGACCCGGGTGGGCGGCGTAGACGACGGTGCCGAACGGGTTGTTGATCGGCGTGGTGGCGAGGGTGTCGTTGGAGAGGATGACGATGTCGGCGGCCTTGCCGACCTCCAGCGAGCCGGTGACGTCGCCGAGCCCGTTGGCCCGGGCGCCCTCGATGGTGGCGAAGCGCAGCACGTCGGAGCAGGCGAGCTTGACCCGCTCGGGTGCCTCCCCGGCCTCGACCGCGGCGTGGTTGTCGGTGGCCCGCTGGACGGCGAGCGTGGTGCGCATGGTGGTGAACATGTCGCCGCCGATCGAGCTGCACACGTCGACCGAGAGCGAGGGCTGGATGCCCACCGCCAGCAGCCGGCCGGTGGCCGGCCAGCCGTGCCCCATCTGCATCTCGACGTCGGTGGCGACGGAAGCGCTGCCGCCGGTGTCGGCGATCAACTGCAACTCGTCCTCGGCGATGGTGTTGCAGTGCACGTACGTGGTGGTCGGTGCGAGCAGCCCGGCCGCGTTCAGCTGGTGGATCGGCTTGGTCTTGCCCCAGTGCCCGTCGCCGACGTGCACCGACACCCGCAGGTCGAGTTCCCGGGCGAGCTGGAAGTCGCCGCTGGTGACCGCCATCGTCGAGAACTGCGGCCCGCGAAGCGCCAGGCCCAGGGTGACCAGGCCGTCGTTGGCGGCGAACCGGCCGTTGCGCAGCCGCCGGACGTCGTCCGCCGGGTGCGGCACCGGCGAGGGCATCACCCCGCCCCACTGCGGGGCACCGCCGCCGTGCGAGAAGACGGCCCGCAGGCCCGCCTCGGTCAGGGCGTCGATCGCCGCGTCGGTGTGGTCGGGGGTGAAGAGGTTGTGCGACCAGTCGAGCAGCGTGGTGATGCCGGAGTCGAGCGCCTCCAGCGCGCCGATGAGGTTGCCGGCGTAGGTGTCCTCGGGGCGGAAGTACCGGCTGAGGCCGGCGTGCAGGCCGACCAGGTACTGGTCGAGGGTCCAGTCCGAGGCGATGTTGCGTACCACGGACTGCCAGGTGTGCCGGTGGGTGTCCACCAGGCCGGGCATCACGATCCGGCCGCTGACGTCGATCCGTTCGGCGTCGGCCACGTCGAGGTCACGGCCGATCGCGGCGATCCGCCCGTTGCGGATGAGGACGTCGCCGGGCCACAGCACATCGTCGTGGCCGGCGCAGGTGACGACGATTCCGCCGGCCAGTAGCAGGTTGGTGGTCATGTAAGGCTGAACCTCCACAGACGCCGCCAGGGGGTGGTGTGCTCCGATCCAGGACTGGCGGGACGGCGGATCGGCGTCGCAATAATGCGAGCCGTGTCACAGCCTTGTCAAGTGTCGTTTAACAGGCGTTGAAGATTGTTTATCAACGTGATCGCTACTGGGCGGCCTCGGCGGCGCCACGCTGGCGCAACACCAGCCACACCGCCCTCATCGCCACGCTGCCGTCGTTCTGAAAAAGGTGCGGACGGGACGAATCAAACGTCAGGCTGTCGCCCGGCCCCAGGGTGACCTCCTCGAAACCCACCTTGCAGGTCAGCTCGCCCTGCATCACGTGGGCGCACTCCAGACCGCTGTGTCGCTGGTAGCGTCCCGAGTCGCTGGAACTCGCCCCCGGCGGGTACGTGACCAGCATGAACTCCACGCCGCCCGCCTCGGCGTGCCCGAGCTGCTCCCAGACCACACCGGTCTCCATCTCGATCCGGCGGCGATGGTCGGCCCGGACCACGGTCAACTCCGGGCCCCCCTCGGAAGGCACCGTCCCGACCGGCGCCGAGGCACGCTCCGTCGCCCGGGGAGCCGGTGGCTGGGCGCCGGAGAACAGCTCGTCCATCGACATGTCCAGGGCTTCCACCACCGCGTACAGGGTGGGGATGGAGGAGCGGGACCGGCCGTTCTCCAGCAGCGAGAGCATGCTCGCCGAGACGCCGACCTTCTCGGCGAGCGCACGCAGGGACATCCCCCGGGCCTGGCGGGCAGCGCGGATCCGGCTGCCGACGGCGTCCAACTCGGCCACGTTGAGTGCCCCTTTACAAGTTCCCGGCTTCACGTTGAAGCAAGCTCAGCTTACGCGCCGCCGGTTGTCCCAGGCCGTGCGCATCGTCCGAGTCCGACTCAACACGTTCGCAAGCGGCGGCACACCCCCGGGATCCGCCCCTACCCGCCCGCACCGCCCGGGGCCGGGGTGAGCACCACCTGCCAGGCTCCGGTGACGTGCTCGGGCACGACCTCGACCAGCACCGGGTCACCCCGACGCAGGTCGACGCCGAAATCCCGCCTCCACTGACCGTCCGCGTCACCGAACATGCCGTGGCCGGCCAACTGGTAGTCCCACCACTCGCCGGTGACCACCTCGACACCGGCGACCCGCACGTGCAGCAGTCCGGGCGTCTGGGAAACATGTCGATCGAGGTCAACGTCGGCCACTCCAACTCCTTGCGCACCGGCCGCCCCGGGTCGTCAGGATCCGATCGGACGATGATGGCGCTCTGGCACCGCGCCTCGGTGCAGCCGGCCGGCAGCGCTGCCTGGTCCAGCGGGGTGAGGGTGCCCGCCGGCCGAGGCGGCCGACGGCGGCCCGACGTTCGCCCCACCGTGCGACTCAGTTGCGCGGTGCGCGCGGCCCGAGGGCCTGACCGGCTTGCGAGGCGCTGGCCGGGGGGTGTCGCGGCGCGGCGTTCACCCTGCGCGCTCACCGCCTTCGACAACGAACACCTCACCGCCTGCGCCCGCTGCCGACTCACCATCCCCACCAACGACCCCAACGGCTGCCACCACCACGAACGCCTACCCCACCACCAACGCCACACCATCACCCCGCTGGCCGACCTCATCACGGCGCTGCTCGCCAAGACAGCCGACCACCCGTGACCACCAGGCAGCGCGACCGGATTCTCGACCGCGCCCGGTCGAGAATGATAAGCACAAGCCATATCTTGCTCCGCAAGATTGGCGGCCAAAGGCCAAATCTTGCTACGGGGCCGAAAGGCGCGTACGCAGATCTGGTAACCCGTACTACAACTTGCTCCCACCGCTTCAAGGCAGGGACGTGGCCGTGGACGAGTCATAGCTTTCTTGATCCCCGGCTCCTCCAACCCGGGACATGCTCGCCAACTTGGAATCGGCCACGCTCACGTTCAACCGCTTCATCAGGTCCAGCGCCTGGCCGTCGCCCACGGCGGCGACCTGGTAAATACCTGCCCAATTAGCTAGGTTGCCCTCACTTCATCCGATCCTCGCAGGGGGAGTGGCAGCCTGTGCGGCAACAGCACAAGACCTTCCAGGCGATCGAGATCGGCGACGGCGGCGACGGGCGGTGGGCCGCCTACGCCCGGGGCCTGTGGCAGGAGATGGAGGGCCTGCTGACCGAGGAGGGCCGGACTCCGGAGGGCGCGGATCGTGTTCGGGCGCTGTTCCGTGCGCACATGCCGGAACTGGTTCCGGTTCTGGACCGCCTGGTCGGCCAACTCGACCGGCCCGAGGCGGAAGTCTTCCTCACCCACGCGGCACTGCGGCCGTTCTCCCAGGCATGCACCCAGATCGGCCAGAGCGGCACTCTGCTGCGCAACTATGACCTACGGCCCGATCAGTGCGAGGGGACCATCGTCTCCTCGTGCTTCCTGCGTCCCGTGATCGGGATGCAGGACATGCTGTGGGGCTTGCTGGACGGGATGAACGATGCCGGTCTGGCGGTCTCGCTCACCTGGGGCGGACGTTCCGTCTACGGACGCGGCTTCGCCATTCTCATCCTCGTGCGCTACCTGCTGGAGACGTGCGACACCGTCGATGAGGCGGTCGACAGGCTGCGGTCCCTGCCGGTCGCCGTCCCCCAGAACCTCACCCTTGTCGATCCCGAGAAGGCGATGACGGTGTTCATGGGACCGGATATGCCGCCGACGGTGGCACCGGACGCCTGTGCCGCCAATCACCAGCACCTGCCGGTCACCGACGAGCAGGAACGGGCCATGCGCACGCAGGAGCGGCTGCGAGCCATCCGCGCCGCAGGCGCGGACGACGTGGCGGCGATGCTGAAGCCGCCGCTGTATCGATCCGTCGACGAGCAGGGATCGAGAACGCTCTACACAGCCCGCTACCAGCCCATCGAGGGCCGCGTGACGTATTACTGGCCTGGCGAGTCCTGGCAACAGTCCTTCAGTGACTTCGCACCCGGATCCCGCACCGTGACCTTGGGCCGGGTCAGCTGAAAGGCTTTCCGCAGCGGTACGCCCGCGACACTTCGGTCGACCTGGCCGGCTCACTCTGCCCAGAGCCAGGACGAGGATTGATCACCGACCGCTACGAACCCAGTCCCGAACCTGTAGAACTCGCAACAGTCGAATACGCGAGGCTGCCAGTAGCCGACCCGAACCACCCGAAGTCGTCACCGTTGAGGCGCTACCGGTCGCGGACGGCACGATACGCAACGATACGACGCGCAACGAGCCGCCTATAGCACCACGACGCGCTGCGCGTACTCGTCCAGGAACTCGGCTTTCACCGCCGCGCACCGCTTGTACAGGCAGGAGTACACCTGCCCCTCCCACCCCCGCCGGCTCACCAGATGCGAGGAGACCGGGCCGTCGCAGACGGCGCAGCGGACGATGTAGGACAACAGGTGGACGGCCCGTCCCGCCCGGGTCGTCGTCCGGGACGGGTCCTGCAACAGCCGCACACACGCCCAATACGTATCCTCGTCGTCCAACAGAGCGGGCCAGATGCCGTCCCCGATCACCTCGCCGCGGAACACCCGCTTGCCGATGTAGGCCGGGTTGAGTACCTGCTGGCGGATGATCGTGCGCCGCCACTTGGTCCCCCGAGGGGACGGGACGCCCTTGGCGTTCAACTCGTTCTCGATCGTGATCAGCGGAACCCCGGCCCCGCTCCTTGCGGGAGATCTCCCAGATCACCAACACATCACCCTTACCGGCGCGGATCTGCTCGATCAACAACTCGAACTGCGGCCGATCCTTCGTGGCGTGCCGGCTGGCCGACCGGTCGTTGTCGGTGAACGAACCCGCATCCGACCACGACCGCTTCGTCACCTCCGCAAGGTTCAGCTTCCCCTGATCGCCGACGCTCTTACCCTGCTCCCTCTTGTCCTGACTGGCCCGCTGATACCGCAACGCCCGCACCTCGACACCACCGGCCAGCAGGACGTCCTTACTGTCGAACCGAACCCGTTTCCCGACCCGGCCGGCTCAGGGTCGCCGTCGATGCGCCGCCACGCCTCCCAGCCCCGGGCCAGCGCGGTCTGCAACAGGTCCTCGGCCAACGTCCAGTCCCGGGTGAGCAGGCGCTCACGCCACCGGTTGCGGAGAGACCGTCCGGATGCTGCCACTCAGGTCGCGCAGCCGGCCGCCGGTGCGCCCGTTGCCGACCGCCACCACTTCCGCGAGCATCGACAGTGCGGTCTGGGCGAGCGAGGCAGCGCCGAGATCCAACCCGGCCGGGCCACAGAGCCGATCCAGACCGGGAAGGCCGGCCAGCCGGGCGAGCCGCCGGGCGTGGGTGTCCCGACTGCCCAGTACGCCGACGTACCCGACCGGCCCGGCGAGTGCGGCCCGGATCGCCCGATCGTCGATGCGGGGATCGTGGGTCACCACCAGTACGGCGTCCGAGGCGCCCAACTCGGTGGCCGCCAGCCATTCGTCGGGCCAGGTGCAGACCACGTCGGCGCCGGCCGGCACCCGTTCCGGCTGGGCGTAGGCGGGCCGTGGGTCGACGACGACCACCCGGTGGCCGAGCGGGACGGCGAGGGTGGCCAGCGCCGCCGCGAGGTCCGTCGCGCCGACCAGCACCAGCACCGGTCCGGGGCGCAGTTCCTCGACGAAGTGGCTCTCGTCCTGCGGCAGCCCGAGCCGTTCGGCCGCGGTCGACCAGCGAAAGGGTGGGGTCAGTTCGGTGGCCAGCGCCAACGGTCGACGGTTGGCGAGGGCTGCGGCGATCGCCGCGAACACCCGACCGCCCGGTACCGGGCAGATCAGCACGCCCAGCTCGCCGGAGCAGGCCGGGGCGGGTTCCCAGGGCATCAGGTCCGCGCCGGGGCTGACCGAGGTGAGCCGGGGTTCGGCGCCGTCGAGCACCGCCCGTGCCTCGTCGAGCAGAAGCCCCTCCACGCAGCCACCGGAGATCGATCCGGTCCAGCCGCCGTCCGAGGCCACCGCCATGGTGGCCCCCAGCGGACGCGAGCCCGGGCCGGACCGGCGGACCAGCCGGGCCAGCACCACCCGCTGACCGGCCGCGTGCCGCCGCTCGACGAACGGCCACACCTCCGCCAACATCCGCCCTCCCAGGACCGCGCTGCTGCGTCCATCTTTCTCGTTTTTATCGCGGTTAGCGGCAAAGAGCCGTTTTACACCGATAACTTGGTCGGCAAGTCACGAGCGCCAGGAGCTGGACACCATGGACACCGAAATCGCCCTGCGGGTGGACGGAGCCGACCACCGGCTGACCGTCGACACCCGGACCACCCTGCTCGACGCGCTACGCGAACGGCTGGGCAACACCAGCCCCAAGAAGGGCTGTGACCACGGCCAGTGCGGCGCCTGCACGATCCTGCTCGACGGGCGCCGGGCCAACAGTTGCCTCGCGCTGGCGGTCGCGCACGACGGCGCCGACATCGTCACCGCCGCCGGCCTGGCCGCCGACGGTCAACTGCACCCCATGCAGCGCAGCTTCATCGAGCACGACGCCTTCCAATGTGGCTACTGCACCCCCGGGCAGATCGTCTCCGCGGTCGCCATGGTCGAGGAGGCGGCCACGGGTTGGCCCAGCGCGGTGACGTACCGCCACCCCGACGGCACCGACGGCACCGACACCGGGCCGGTCGACCTGGCGGCGAACCCCGACGAGATCCGCGAGCGGATGAGCGGCAACCTGTGCCGCTGCGCGGCGTACGCGAACATGATCCCCGCAATCCAGGAGGTCGCCCGGTCATGAGGCCCTTCCGGTACGAGCGCGCCACCGACGCGGCCAACGCGGTCGCCCTGCTCGCCCGCGCACCGCAGGCGGCGTTCCTCGGCGGCGGCACCAACCTGGTCGACCTGATGAAACTCGACGTCGCCCGGCCCGAGTTGCTGGTCGACGTCCGACGCGTGACCCCTCGGACGATCGAGCAACTACCCGACGGCGGGGTACGCATCGGGGCCGGCGTGACAAACAGCGACCTGGCCGCCGACCCGCTCATCCGACGCCGCTACCCGGTGGTCGCCCAGGCGGTGCTCAACGGCGCCTCCACCCAGTTGCGCAACCTCGCCACGGTCGGCGGCAACCTGCTGCAACGCACCCGGTGCCTGTACTTCCAGGACATCACCACCGCCTGCAACAAGCGGGAGCCCGGGACCGGCTGCTCTGCCATCGAGGGGCACAACCGGGATCTGGCCATCCTCGGTACCTCGCCGGACTGCATCGCCACCAACCCGTCGGACCTGGCCGTCGCGCTGGCCGCGATGGACGCCACGGTGCAGACCATCGGGCCGGACGGCAGCCGCGCCATCCCGCTGACCGAGTTGCACCGGCTGCCCGGGTCCGAGCCGCAGCACGACAACGTGCTGACCCACGGCGAGCTGATCATGGCGGTCGTCCTGCCGCCGCTGCCCTTCGCCACCCGCTCCTACTACCGCAAGATCCGCGACCGGGCCTCGTACGCGTTCGCCCTGGTCTCCGTCGCCGCCGCGATCGACCTGGTCGACGGCCAGGTCCGGGACGTCCGCATCGCGCTGGGTGGGGTGGCACCCAAGCCGTGGCGGGCCACCCGGGCCGAGGACCTGCTGCGCGGCGGCCCGGTCGACGAGGAACGGCTGCGGCGCGCCGCCGAGGCCGAACTTGCCGACGCCCGACCGCAGGCGGACAACGCCTTCAAGATCCCGCTGGCCCGTAACGCGATCGTCCGGACCGTGCTGGATCTGGTCGAGGCGGCGCCGTGAGCACCATCGCGGCCCGCGTGATGGGGCAGGCGCTCGACCGGGTCGAGGGCGCGGACAAGGTACGCGGACTCGCGCCGTACGCCTTCGAACACCCGGTGCCGGAGCCGGCGTACCTGTCCGCGGTGCGCAGCACGGTGGCCGCCGGGCAGATCACCGGGATCGACTGTAGCCGGGCCAGTGCCCAGTCGGGCGTGCTCGCGGTGCTGACCTACCTGAACGCGCCCCGGGTCGGCACCGACGACGGTGAGCTGCGCATCCTCCAGTCCGACCAGGTCGCCTTCCGGGGCCAGTTCGTCGCGGCGGTGATCGCGGAGACCTCGGAGATCGCCCGGCACGCCGCCGGCCTGGTCCGGGTCGACTACCGGCCCCGACCGCACGACGTCGAGCTGGCCGACGCACACGGACCGGACCAACTGCGGGTGCCGCAGCAGATCTGGCCGCTGTTCCCGATCGAGACCGACAAGGGCGATGTGGACGCCGGGCTCGCGTCGGCGGCGATCCAGTTGGACGAGACCTACCGCACCCCCTGGTACCACCACAACCCGCTGGAGCCGCACACCACCATCGCCTGCTGGACCACCGAGGGGGTCACCCTGTACGTGTCCACGCAGTATCCCGCCGGGGTGCAGCACACCGTGGCCGAGGCGTTCCGGCTCGAACCGGCGCAGGTCCGGGTGCGGTCGCCGCACGTCGGCGGCGGGTTCGGCGCGAAGCTGCCCCGGCACTCGGATGTCATCCTCGCCGTGATGGCCGCACAGCTCGTCGCGGGTCGGCCGGTGCGCTTCGCGCTCACCCGGCACCAGATGTTCTCCCAGACCGGCTACCGGTCGCCGACCATCCAGCGGGTACGCCTCGGCGCCGACACCGACGGGCGGCTGGTCGCGGTCGCCCACGAGTCGGTCGAGCAGACCTCCCGGCTCAGGGAGTTCGCCGAGCACGCGACCCGCGCCACCCCGACCATGTACGCCACGCCTCATCTGCGTACCCGGCAGCGGTTGGCCGCCCTGGACCTGCCGAGTCCGACGATCATGCGGGCGCCGGGTGAGTCGACCGGCCTGTTCGCCCTCGAATCGGCGCTGGACGAACTCGCCATCGCCTGCGGCGTGGATCCGGTCGAGCTGCGCGTCCGCAACGAGCCGGCCGAGCATCCGCTGGACGGGCTGCCGTTCTCCAGCCGGGGCCTGGTCGGCTGCCTGCGCGAGGGGGCGCGCCGCTTCGGCTGGCAGCCGCGGGACGCCACCCCCCGGGCCCGCCGGGACAACGGCTGGCTGGTGGGCACCGGAATGGCCGCGTCGACCTACCCGGCGATGCAGCTGCCCGGCACGAAGGTCACCATCCGGGCCACCCCCGACGGCCGGCACATCGTGTCGCTGGCGGCGGTGGACATCGGCACCGGCACCCGTACCGCGCTGGCCCAGGTCGCCGCCGACGCGCTGCGGGTCGACCTCGACCGGGTCGAGCTGCGCCTCGGCGACACGGCCTATCCGCCGGCAGCGCAGGAGGGCGGGTCGGCCGGCATCTCCAGCTGGGGTGCCACCATCTGCGCGGGCGCCGACGAACTGCGCCGACGGCTCAGCACCGAGTACGGCGACACGGTGCCGGCGGACGGCCTGGAGGTCACCGTCGACATGCCGGAGAACCAGTACCTGGGCCGGTACGTCATGCACAGCTTCGGTGCGCAGTTCGCCGAGGTACGCGTGCACGAGGAGACCGGCGAGATCCGGGTGCCCCGCCAACTCGGCGTGTACGCGGTCGGTCGGGTGGTCAACCCGAAGACCGCCCGCTCCCAGTTGATCGGCGGGATGACCATGGGCCTGTCGATGGCGTTGCACGAGGCCAGCGTCCTCGACCCCCGTTACGGCCACGTGGTCAACCACGATCTGGCCAGCTACCACATCAGCAGCAACGCCGACGTCGGGGCCGTCGAGGCGTACTGGATCGAGGAGGACGACCCGTACGTCAACCCGATGGGCACCAAGGGGATCGGTGAGATCGGCATCGTGGGTGCCGCCGCGGCGATCGCCAACGCGGTGCACCACGCCACCGGCGTACGTGTCCGTGAGCTGCCGATCACCTGCGACAAGCTGCTGCCCTAGGCGGTCAGCGCTGCTCGCGTCGGATGGCCCGTCGTAGTCGGCGGGTGACGCCGCCGGCCGCCCGGTGCCGCAGTCGGGTGAAGGCGTCCGGCGGCTGGTGCTCCCCCGCGTCGCTGAGCGCCTCGGCGTGCCCGAGCATGTCGACGATCGTCTCGATCGCGACGTCGAGCAGGTGGGCGTCGTCGACGGCGCCGGGGCTGCCGCCCGGTGTCGATCGCGCGGGCCGCAGTTCGTCGAGGTCGCCGACGACCTGGCAGGGGAACTCGCGGAGTTCGCTGATCTGCCGTTCGGCGAGGTCCCGCACCCAGTCGGCCCGGTCCGGGCCGATGCCGAAGCGCAGCTCGTTGGGCCGTCGCCGGAGCACGGCGTCGACCAGGTGCCGGTGGACCACGCGCCGGTACGGCGTCCGGAGCGGATAGCGGTCGCCGAGCTTCCGGTTGACCCGCCGGAGCAGTTCGATCTCGGCGGCGCCGAGGGAGGGGTTCGGGGTGGGCTCGGGCAGTTCGTACCGCCCCTCGGTGATGCCGACGATGCCGGCGAAGCGGTGCCACAGCACCTCGTGCGGGCTGCCGGGCGCCGGCACCGTCACCAGGTGCCGGCGCGGCGCGGGCACCAGCTCACCCCAGCGGCGCAGCATCCGACCCGCCGTGTGGTTCTCCCAGAACACCTCGCACCGGCCCTCTTCGACGGCGCGCAGGAACTCCTCGAAGCGCCAGCCGCCGCGGGCCCGGACGCTCTGCTGCCAGAACGACGGGAAGGTACGCCACAGGTCACGTCCCACCACGATGACGTGGATCTCGGCGGAGCCGAGGCTCCGCACCGCGCGGGCCGCCTGCTCGGCGGTGGCCGCGCCCAACCCCTCGTTGCTGATGATCACGTCGCCGGACCAATCCCGGGCCCTGCCGGCCAGCCGGTCCCAGGTCCAGTACACCTCGGCGTCCCGCCAGGACGCGGCACGCAGGTCGGCCATCGCCTGGTCGTGCGCCACCGCGCTGCCCGGCAACAGGATGCCCGACTCCGCCAGCCGGTCCCGGTTGTGCCAGAGCACGTTCTGCACATAGGTGCTGCCCGTCTTCGGCGCACCGATGTGCAGGTAGACGCGTCTGGCCATGCCACCCCCCGGGGAATTCTCACCACGTCGACCGAAGCGGTCGGGTTTGGCGGCAGGATGGCAGTCGAACATGAACAACACGCAAAGCGGGTCAGGCCGGCAGGAGTTTGTCCAGGGTGATCGGCAACTCACGGACGCGTACGCCGGTGGCGTGGTGCACCGCGTTGGCGATGGCCGCCGCGGCACCGACGATGCCGATCTCGCCGGCCCCCTTGATGCCGAGCGGGTTGAGCTGGCTGTCCTCGTCGGTGACCCAGTGCGCCTCGACCGCCGGCACGTCGGCGTTGCTGCTGATGTGATAGCTGGCCAGATCGTGGTTGGCCCAGGTGCCGTATCGGTTGTCGAAGGCGCCCTGCTCGTGCAGCGCCATCGACAAGCCCATGGTCATGCCACCGACGAGCTGGCTGCGCAGGGTGGTCGGGTTGACCACCCGGCCGACGGCGAAGACGCCCAGCAGTCGGCGTACCTGGGTCTCGCCGGTGTCCGCGTCCACCCGCACCTCGGCGAACTGTGCCCCGTACGCGTAGCGCGGCAGCGTGGCCTGTGCGGCCACCTCGTCGTCGATGCTCACCTCGACCAGCAGTCCCTCCGCCGGCACCCGGCCACGCAGCCCGACGAGCTGCTCGCAGAGCCGTTCGCAGGCGCGCACGACCGCCCAGCTCCACGAGGCCAACCCGGTCGATCCGCCGGCCGGGTCCGCGGCGGGCAGCGCGGTGTCGCCCATCTGGACGCGTACCCGTTGCGGTGGCGCGTCCAGCGCGTCGGCGGCCACCTGCCACAACGCGGTACGCGCGCCGGTGCCGATGTCCGCCGCGTTGATCCGCACCTCGAAGCTGCCGTCGGCGTACGCGGTGGCTGATGCGCTGGCCGGTCGGATCCGGGCCGGATAGCTGGAGCCGGCCATCCCGGTGCCGGACAGCCACCGGCCGGTCCGTCGGGCGCGTGGCGTCGGGTCCCGGTCGGCCCAGCCGAAGCGGTGCGCCCCGTCGGTGAGGCAGGCGGCCAGGTTGCGGCTGGTGAACGGGTGCCCGCTCTCGGGGTCGATGGCGGTGTCGTTGCGCAGCCGCAGCTCGACCGGATCGACCTGGCAGGCCAGGGCCAGTTCGTCCAGTGCGGACTCCAGGGCGAACGAGCCCGGGGTGTGTCCGGGTGCCCGCATCCAGAACGGGGTGGGTACGTCGAGTCGGGCAATCCGGTGGGTGGTGCGCCGGTGGGGTGCGGCGTACATGTTGCGGGTGTACAGGGCGGTCTGTTCGGCGAACTCGGTCACCGTCGAGGTCTGGCTGATCGCGTCGTGGGCGACGGCGGTGATCCGCCCGTCCGGGCCGGCGCCGAGCCGGACCCGCTGGATGGTCGGGGTGCGGTAGCCCACCGGCCCGAACATCTGGTGGCGGGTCAACGCCAGCCGGACCGGCCGGTCGACCACCTGGGACGCCATCGCCGCCAACACCGTCTGGACCTTCAGGTAGAGCTTGCCGCCGAAGCCACCGCCCACGTGGCGGTTGACCACTCGGACGGCGGCCACGGGCAGCCCGAACAGCCGGGCCAGGATCTCCTGGGCGGGTGTGGTCCCCTGGCTGGAGTCGTGCACCAGGAGCTGCCCGTCACGCCACTGGGCCGTGGACGCGTGCGGCTCCATCGGGCTGTTGTGGTAGGACGGCGTGCGGTAGGCGAGGTCCAGCCGGACCTCGGCGGCGGCGAACCCGGTGTCGAAGTCACCGGCGACCACGTCGGTGGGGTAGTTCGGGTTGACATGGCCCGGCTGGTACAACTGCGGGTCCTGGGCGGACAGCTCGGTGCGGTGCGGTCGCACGTCGTAGTCGAGGCGGACCAGACCGGCCGCCTCCCGGGCCGCCTCGATGGTCTCGGCGACCACCACCGCGACGGGCTGACCCCGGAAGTGCACCGTCGGTTCCTGCAACCGGTACAGCTCCGCGTCGACGTCGGCGGCCAGCCGGGGCGCGTTGCCGTGGTGCAGCACCGCCAGGACGCCGTCGATGGCCGACGCGGCCCGGCTGTCCACTCCGGTGATCACGCCACGCACGATCGTGGCCGGCACCATCTGGGCGTACGCCAGGCCGTCGGCCGGGTACTCCACCGCGTATCGGGCGGTACCGGTGACCTTGTCGTGGCCCTCCAGCCGGGCGTACGGCTGCCCCACCGCCGGACTCATGACCGCATCCGGACGGGAGGCGCGCAGCCCAGAATCGACATAACGCTCATAGTAGGATTCTTCAGGTGCTCTTGGTCGGGGTTCTCGCCGGCTGCTCCGAATCGCCTCAGAGCGCGTCGGCGTAGCACTCGACGATCGACAGGTCCAGCGGGAAGCGCACCGGGGTGTCACCGAACAGCAGCGCGGTGGCCCGCCGCCCGGCCCGCTCCACCGCCTCGGCGACCCGCTCGGCCTGCTCGGCCGGGCAGTGCACGATCACCTCGTCGTGCTGGAAGAAGACCAGCTCGGCGCCGGTGCCGGCGAGCTCGCCGCGAAGCACCGCCAGCAACGTCGAGGCCCACTCGGCGGCGGTGGCCTGGATGACGAAGTTGCGGGTGAACCGGCCCCGGGACCGGGCAGCCCGGGCCCGGGGCGACTGCGGGTCGCCAGCCGCATCCGGATCCGCCACCCCGTCGTCGGCGGCGAAGACCGCCGTGCCGGGCGGGCAGGTACGCCCCAGCCAGGAACGCACCAACCCGCCGGCCTCACCGGTACGCGCCGCCGCCTCGACGTAACCGAACGCCGTCGGGTAACTGCGCCGCAGCACCGCCAGGGCCGGCACCGCCTCGCCACCGGTCTGCCCGTACATCGCACCGAGCAGGGCCAGCTTGGCCCGGCCCCGGTCACCGCCGAACGCGTCACGCGCCAGAGCCTGGTAGAGGTCACCGGTCCCGCCGGCGGCGGCCAGCCGGGCGTCGTCGGAGACGGCCGCCAGCACCCGAGGCTCCAACTGCCCCGCGTCGGCCACCACGAACCGCCAGCCCGGGTCCGCGACCGCCGCCCGGCGGATCACCTTCGGGATCTGCAACGCACCACCGCCCCGGGTGGCCCACCGCCCCGACACCACCCCGCCGGGGACGTACTCCGGTTGGAACCGGCCGTCGCGGACCCAGGCGTCCCGCCAGCTGCGCCCGTGTGCCGTCCAGATCCGGTACAGCTCCTTGTATTCCAGCACCAGCGGCACCGCCGGATGGTCCACCCCGCGCAGCACCCAGGCCCGGGTGTTGGGCAGTTCCACGCCGGCTCGGGCGAACGCCCTCAACAGTTCCGCCGGGCTGTCGGCGTGCAACTGCCGGACACCGAACGCCTCGGCGATCCGCGCGGCCAACTCGGCCAGCCGGCGGGGTGGCCCGCCCACCGGGGACGGCTCCCCCAGCAGCTCGGCCAGGACCGCGTCGTGCACGTCGGCCCGCCAGGGCAGGCCGGCGGCCCCCATCTCGGCCGCGATCAGCGCACCGGCCGACTCGGCGGCCACCAGCAGCCGGAACCGGCCCGGCTGCTCGGTCGACGCGACGCGGGTGAGCTGGTCGGCGTACACCCGGACCAAGGCCGCGATGCCGGGACCCGGCGGGCCGGGCACGGCATCGAAGAGCGCGGCCTGACCGGCACCGGGTGGGGCGACAGCGCGCGGCGGCGGATCGGCCGGCACCGGCGTGCCGGTGAGCCGCGCCCACGCCGCCGCCAGCGACCGGGGCTCGCCCCAGCGACCGGCGTGCCCGAGCAGCAGCGCCTCGGTCAGCTCCACGTCGTGGCAGCGCTCGACCCGGACCCCGGCGCGCAGCAGCGCGGGATAGCCGGTGGCCCCGCTGGCCCACACCCAGCGCGGCTGCGCGGCACGCTCCCGGGCGGCCACCGCGGCGGCCAGGTCGGTCACCGCCTCCGGCGGGCCGGTCGGGGTGCCGGCCGGGCCGAGGGGTTGCAGCACTCCCCCGCCCTGCTCGTCCGAGACCACCGCCACCAGCACGAACACGATTCTGCCGCGCACGTACGACAGGCCCGGCGAGGTCAAGTTTCTCGACCGGGTGCAGACAGGTGGACCAACCTCTTAGAGCGACCGGCAATAGGCCGACACGTCCTGATAGCCAGCCCGCCACCCTGGGCGGGGAAGATCTTGGTACGAATCTGCCCCTTGAGGGGCGCACTCGTACCAAGATCTCGGATGCCTTGGCGTGGCAGCGAGCCTGCCAGATGGTTGCCTGGGGTCAATGACGGGCCCCTGGGCATGTGCCCGGCCGCTCGACCTCCCGCTGCGTCACCACCACCAATTGCCGGCCGCTCTTAGCCAAGGAGGTCAGATGGGAAGTGAGGCTGCCGCCCAGTTCAACATCCACGAGGCCAAGACGAACCTGTCACGCATCATCGAACGCGTCGAACATGGCGAAGAGATCGTGATCAGCCGGGCCGGCCAGCCGGTCGCGAAGGTGATCCCACTCGTGCGCCGGGTCAACCGCACCGCACGGGGATCCCTACGCGGCAAGTTGGTGCTCTCGGACGACTGGGACGCCCCCGAGATCAACGAAACCATCGCGGACGACTTCGGAACGACAGCGTGAACCTCCTGCTAGATACTCACGTCGTCCACGTTGGCTGCGCGACCCGACCCGGGCCGGCGGGTGGCACCTGCCCGCCAGGCCCCGACAGCACAGCCGCCCGCCGGGCTGGCGCCAGTCGGGCGGGCGGGCGCGCTGGCGGCTACTTGCCGACGCCGGCGGTGAGGCCGGACTGGACCTGGCGTTGGAAGACGATGTAGACGATGAGCACCGGCAACATGGCCATCGTGACCCCGGCGAACAGGCCGGACCAGTCGGAGCGGTAGCCCTGGTTGACCGAGAGTTCGATCAGGCCCTGGGAGATGACCTGGTTCTTCGGCTCGCCGGCCACCGACTGCATCAGCAGGGTCGGCAGGTACCACTGGTTCCACTGGCCGAGGACGTTGAAGATGCCGATGCTGATCAGGCCCGGCTTGGCCATCGGCAGCATGACGCTGAAGAACAGCCGACTGTGTGACGCCCCGTCCACCATGGCCGCCTCGGCGATCGCGGTGGGCAGGGTCCGGAAGAACGAGTGCATGAAGAAGACGGTGAACGCCAGCGACCAGGCCACGTAGACCAGGATCAGCATGAGGTGCTGGTTCGGGCCGAGGAAGGGCAGCGTCACGCCCATGTTGTAGACGCCCTTGAACAGCGGCACCGCGGCCAGATAGATCGGCAGGGTCAACCCGGACAGGAACATGTAGTAGATCAGCCGGTTACCGGGGAACTCGTAGCGGGCCAGCACGTAGGCGGCCATCGAGCCGAGCAGCATGGTGAGGAAGACGCTGCCGGTCAGCACCAGGACGGTGTTGAGGAAGAAGTCCCCGATGTGTCCCTCGGTCCAGGCCCGGGCGAAGTTGCCCCACTGCAACGTCTTCGGAAACAGCGACAGCGGCTTGCGGATGACCTCCGAGTCGGTCTTGAGCGCCGACATCACCACCCACACCAGCGGGTAGACCACCATGATCGCCCAGACGGCGAGGAACAGGTGCGAGAAGCCGTTGAAGAACCTCGCGCCGGCGCGGCTGCCACCAACGGCGGCACGTGGGCCGGGCGTACGATCCGGCGGCGGGGCCTGGCCGGCCCCGGCCTGACCCGGGGTGTGGGTCACCGTGCTCATCGTCGGTGTCTCCTCAGTACTCGATGCGCTCACGACGGGTGATCCTCAGCTGCAACGCGGCCAGCAGGATCGTGAAGATCGCCAGGGCCACCGCGATCGCGCAGGCGTAGCCGAACTGGCCCTTCTGGAACGCGTTGAAGTTGATCACCGAGGCGAAGATCTCGCTGGCGTGGTTCGGGCCGCCCTGGCTCGGGGTCATGATGTAGACCAGCGCGAACATGTCCAGCGCGATGAAGCCCAGGTAGACCCAGGCCACCGAGACGGTGTCCCGCAGCAGTGGCAGGGTGATCCGGAAGAAGGTGTGCAAGCGTCCCGCCCCGTCGAGGATGGCCGCCTCGTAGATGTCCTTCGGAATGGACTGCATGGCCGCCGAGAAGAGCACCATGTAGAAGCCGGCCCCACTCCAGACCGCGATCACCAGCAGCCACCAGAGCACCGCCGGTACGCCGAGGAACGGCTCCGGGTCGTACATGAAGGTGATCGGGTCGTTCTCGTCGACCAGCCCGATCTTCATCAGTACGCCGTTGATCAGGCCCTGGCCGTCCGCGCGGTAGATCTGTTGCCACATCACCGCGATGACGACCAGGGAGAGCACCTGGGGGAAGAAGAAGATCACCTTGTACAGGCCGGAGCCGAAGACGCCCCGGATGCCGGCCTTGTCCTCGCGTCCGCCCACGTTGAGCAGGAAGGCGAGGAACAAGGCCAGCGCGATGGTGAACAGCGGCACGGTGACCAGGAAGAAGACGTTGTGCCAGAACGCCTTCCTGATCAGCTCGTCGGTGAACAGCCGGAAGTAGTTCTCCAGCCCGACGAACTGCTGCCGGTCGGAGTAGCCTCCCCAGTCGGTCAGCGAGTACCCGGCCGCCTGCAGGAAGGGCCACACCACGTAGAAGAGGTAGAGCCCGACCGGCAGGGCCAGGAAACCCGTGACGAAACGCGCAACACCGTGCCGCATTTCTCTCACTTCCTCGTTCGGTCAGATCCGGGGTGTCACGCGTTGCGGGTCTGCTTGGTGATCGACGAGTCCTTGGCGACCTTGTCGGCGGCGGCCTGCATCTTGTCCACGAACTGCGCGGCGGTCAGCCGGCCGGCCATCAGCTCCTGGGACAGGTTCTGGCTCTCCTTGTCCAGGTCGGCGTAGAAGTCCCAGAGCTTGACCGAGACCAGATCCTGACCGGCGTTCTTCATCAGCTCGTTGGCCGTCGCCAGCGCCGGGTCGTCCACGTTGTCGCCGGAGCCCTTGGTCGACGCCAGGGACTTGGTCAGCTCGGCGAACTTCGCCGAACCGGCCTTGGAGAGCACGGCCCGCAGGAACTCCTTGGCCGCCGCCTTGTTCGGGGCCTTGCTCGGCACCACGAAGCCCTCGCCGGCACCGGCGAAGACGTCCTTGGGCGCCTTGTCGGCGGCGCTGACCGTCCAGTAGTCGGAGAGCTTCATCTCGAAGCCCGGCGGGATGGTCGACGCCATCTCGTTCTTCAGCCAGGTGCCGACCTGGATGAAGGCGGCCTTGCCGTCCAGCCACGCCTGCTGCGACTGGGTGTGGTCGAGCCGGCCGGGCAGCACCAGCTTGTCCTTGACCACCTTCTCCCACTGCTCCAGGGCGGGCAGCACGCCCTCGGCCCGCCAGGCGTTCTCCTTCAGGTTGTCGATGTCGACGACCGCCTGCTTGCCGGCGGACTTCCAGATCGAGGCCATCAGCGCCCAGCGCGGGTAGTAGCCGTGCACGGCGTCGTAGACGTACGGCGCGATGCCCTTGGCCTTGATCTTCGGGGCCAGGGCGAAGAACTCCTCGAAGCTCTTCGGCGGCTCCCAGCCCTCCTTGCTGAACAGCGCGCCGTTGTACCAGTTGCCCCACACCGTGAAGGCCACGTACACCACGAAGAACTTGCCCTGGAAGGTGCCGTCGCTGACGGTGCCGGGCAGCAGGGTGTCGGCGACGGTGCCGCCACCCTCCCAGGCCGGGGCGGCGAGCAGGTCGTCCAGCGGCTCGATGGCACCCTCGTTGACCAGCGTGCTCAGGTCCATCAGGTCGGCGCCCGAGTTCATGATCAGGTCACTGGGCGTGGTCGCCATCTTGGGCTGTTCTTCGGTCTTGATCTTCTGGGTGCTGCTCATGTTGACCGTGACGTTCGGGTGCTTGGCGCTGAAGACCGCCTGGTCCTCCTTCGCCCAGGCGTCACCCAGACCGCCGTTGAAGATGACCACCTTCACGGCGCTGTTCTCCTGCACGCCGAAGGGGTTGTCGTTGCTCTTCTCCCCGGCGTTGTCGTTGCTCGGGCTCGGCGTGCTGCCGGCACAGGCACTGAGCAGACCTGCGGCCGGGGTCACCAGGAGACCCGCGGCCGCCGCGCGGCGCAGCAGGGTCCGGCGGTTGAGATCGGGGTTAACGGACATCGTTCGCTCTCCTTGTGGTGTCGGGTCAGGCGGTGCGCCGGAGACGTCCGGCGTACCGCGACTCGAGGGCGAGGTTGTGCTCGTCCCCACCGGGGACGTTGGCGGAGAGGTAGATAGGGGGCACCTCTCCGACCTGGTGGAACCGTCGTACGACCTCCGCGGTCAACAGCTGCGCCAGCAGCGCCGAGGTGACCGAGGAGACCGCACAGACCGCGCCGCCGCCCTCGAGCGGCAGCAGTGCGTCGCCGTACGGCGCGCCGTTGTCCAGCACGACGTCGGCGAGATCGACGAGCCGCCGGCCGGACGGGTGGCGCGGAGCGACCCGTCCGGTGTGCTCGACCGAGGTGACCGCGATCAACGGGTGACCGCGCTCGGTGGCCAGCAGGGCCAGTTCGACCACCGAACCGTTGATGCCGGACTGGGACGCCACCACGAACACGTCCTGCGGCTGCGGTGCGGCGATCTGGTAGAGCTGGTGGGCGATGGCCGGATCGCGCTCCAGCTTGGGGTCGGCGAGCACGTCACGCGGGGCGTCGCCGTGCAGCACCAGGTCGTGCAGGGTGATCCGGTTGGTGGGGACCAGCCCGCCGGCCCGGGCCACCAGTTCGGCGGCGAACGCCTCGGAGTGGCCGGCGCCGAACGCCTGGAGCACCCCACCGGCCCGCAGGCTGGCGGCGATCAGGTCGGCGGCCCGGCCGAGCGGCTCGGCGCCCTGGTCGACGATGCGGTCGAGCACCGGCCGGACGGCTGCGGCGTACCCCTGTGCGCTGATCATGCGGTGACTCCCCTCGCGGCCTTGTGCCCGTCGACGGCCTGCGCGGTACGCCGGAAGGCCGCGTGGGCACGGTCGTGGGTGCGCTGGGCGACGGCGATGTAGAGCAGGTCCAACACGACCAGCTGGGGATGCCGGGCGGAGAGCGCGTCCGGGCGGAAGGTGGTGGCCTGACTGGCGGTGAGCAGCACGATGTCCGCCAGCTCGGCCAGCGGGGAGCGACGGAACCCGGTCAGCGCGATGGTGGTCGCGCCCCGGCTGCCGCCCTCGGCGAGCATCTCGATGGCCTCCCGGGTCTGGCCGCTGTGCGAGATGCCCAGTGCGACGTCGCCCGGCCGCAGCAGCGCGGCGGCGGCGAGCCCGGAGTGCACGTCGTTCCACGCCCAGGCGGCCACCCCGATGCGGTGCAGGCTGAACTGCATCTCCTCGCCGACCAGGGCGCTGCCACTGGCACCGAAGATGTTGACCCGGCTGGCTCCGGCGATGGCCACCGCGGCCCGTTCCACCTCACCGAGGTCGAGCAGGGCGGCGGTGTCGTGCATGGCCCGGGTGTCGGCGGCGATGATCTGTTCCAGCACCCGTTCGAGGGGGTCGCCGGGCTGGATCTCCCGTCCGATGTCGACGGTCCAGCCGGCCGAGCGGGCCCGGCCGGTCTCGGCGGCGATGCCCAGCCGCAGGTCGGCGTAGCCCTCGAAGCCCATCGCGCGGCAGAACCGGGTGACCGTGGCCGGCGAGGTGCCGCTGCGTTCGGCCAGCTCCACGATGGTGGCCCGGGCCGCCGCCTCCGGGTCGCTGAGCACGTGCTCGGCGACCCGGCGCAGCGCGCCGGTCAGCTCGTCGGCGCCGGCCCGCACCCGGGCCAGCACGCCATCGGAGACGACGCCAGCGCCCCGCCGGTCGACCCCGTCGGCATCGGCCACCGCGGCGCCCGCGGAGGTGTCCGCCTCGTGATCAACCATCGGACGCCTTTCGGAAAAGAGTGTTAACTGTTAGTGGTAAAAGTTCTTACTGAAGGCACCTCCATGTCAAGACCGTGGGCGAAGTTTTCAAACTGTTACCTGGGGCACACGGCACGCTCCAGCGCCGCACCTTGCCTCGACCACCCGCCGCGACCAGCATGAACGCATATCGATCAAGGAGGTGGGAGGGTTGTCCGGCACCGTCGTGGTCGGCCTCGATGTCGGCGGTACGTCCACCCGCGCGCTCGCGGTGACCCTCGACGGCGTACGCCTCGGCACCGGCCGAGCCGGCGGCGGCAACCCCACCAGCCACGGCGCCGCACCCGCCGCCGACGAACTGCTGACCGCCCTGCGGTCGGCCCTCACCGACGTCGACCCGACCCGGGTGCGGGCCGGCGCGGTCGGGCTGGCCGGCGCCGGTCGACTGCGCGCCGACCCCGCCGGCCGGGCCGCCTTCGACCGCGCCTGGCACACCGCCGGGCTGCGCTGCCCGTACGCGGTGCACAGCGACGCGCTCGTCGCGTACGCCTCGGGCACCGCCCGCTCGACCGGCAGCATCCTCGTCGCCGGCACCGGAGCCATCGCCGCGCAGGTACACGACCTGCGGCTGGACCGCGTCGCCGACGGCCACGGCTGGCTGCTCGGCGACGCCGGCTCCGGCTTCTGGCTCGGTCAGCAGGCGGTACGCCGACTGCTCGCCGCCCTCGACGCCGGCCACGACCCGGGCGAGTTGGGTCGACGGGTACTCACCGAACTCGCCGGCTCCGCCGAGGTGGCGGCCCGCCCCCGGGACACCGTGGGCGCGCTCGTGCAGACCGTCACCCGCCGCCCACCGGTGGAGTTGGCCCGGCTCGCGCCGCTCGTGGTCGACGCCGCCGCCACCGGTGACCCGACCGCCGGCACGCTGATCGCCGAGGCCGCCGCCCTGCTGGCCGCCACGCTGCGCCGGATCCGCCCGCCCGGCGACGTCAGCCCGCTGGTCCTCGGCGGCGGGCTGCTCACCGGCGACACCGCGCTGGCCGCCGTGGTCCGCGCCGAGACCCGCCGACACTGGCCGGACGCACCGATCCTCCCGGCCGGCGACGGCGCCGCCGGCGCGGCCTGGCTGGCCGCCCGCGACCTGCCCGGAGTGACCGACCCGACCGCCCTGCACGCCCGCCTGGCCGCAACTCGCCCCTGAGGCCCTCGGAGCACTGGACTCTCGTCCGCATCGGTCGCCGATAAACGTCGCGCAATGGCTAGCAGAATCGCGCCGGGCCGCACCCGGAAAGTCGTATTGCCGACTCGCTGTTTTGTTCCCTTCGGAAGGTCACCGTCGATACCCCTACCGGCGGATTCGTCGACGTGGCCGGTCGGTTAACGTTCATACGCGAGTAGCTGCCAGTCGAAGTCCATGTTGGAGGCGTGGTGCCGGATATCCCCCTGACCGACGCACTGGCCGCGCTGATCCGGGACCTGCAACGTTCGACGTCCGGCGATGCCGACGACGGTGTCGACGTGGAGCTGAACCTGATCACCCGAGCGAATGACAGCGGCGTCACGTGGCATCTCGCGCCGGCCGAGAACGCCCACGCACATCGGATCCGGTTGACGGTATATCCATGGCGGCAGCCACGGCAGGAACTGGCGGTGCCCGGGCACCGGCAGCCCGGCGAGAATGTGCCCGGACGCACCGACCGGACCATACGTGGCGTGGACGAGACCCTGGTGGGCCTCGACCCGAGCCGTCTCGGCAGCGCACAGTTGCCGCCGATCGTCCGCCCCAAGCCCGGCGTGGACATCGACCGCGATGATCACTGACGACGCCGGCGGCAGCGCCGACGCCCTGGAACGGGCCAACGATCGCATTCGGGACGCGGCCAAGTGGCTGGTGGCCAGCGCCGCCGCGGTGGGTGCGGCGATGCTGGCCGGCAGTCAACTGTCGAGCATCGGCGAACTCCCGCTCGGCGTACCCGACTCCGTGGCGAACGCCCGGTTGTGGATCGCGGTTCTGGGCGCGGTCGCCGGACTCTCCGCAGTGGTGTACGCCATCTGGACCGCCGTACGGATTCTGCTCCCGAAGCTGGTGCTGATCAGCGACCTCGACCAGGCGTGGGCCCAACGACGATCCGACCTGGCGACCGTGGCCGACCTTTTCCGCCGCAACCCCAAGTATCTCCAGGGCTTCTCCACCCCGGCCGACGTCATCGGCGCCCGGGAGGAACTGATCGCCGCGCAGCGCGAGCCGTCGACCGACGACGACGTACGGACGCAGCTCGCCGCCGCGATCGCCGACCTCGACGAGCGGATCACCGCGATCGAGGACACCGCCACCCACGAGGCGCTCAAGCACCAGTTCACCCGGGCACTGCACAAACTGATGCTGGCCACCGCCGTCGCCGCCGTCGGCATCGTGGCCTTCGCCTGGGCCGCCAACCCGCCGGCCGTCCAGCCCACCGCCGACCTGCGCGGCGCCCGCCTTGTCGACGCGTACCTGCGCGACGCCGACCTACGCAACGCCAAGCTCGACCACGCCGACCTCACCAACGCCGACCTGACCGGCGCGGACCTGACCGGCGCCTCGATCAACGGAGTCGTCTGGCGGAACACCACCTGCCCCGACGGCACCAACAGCGACGACAACCGCCACACCTGCGCCGGCCACCTGTCGTGACCGGACTTGAGCCGCACGTCCAACGAGTGGTGAAGGTCCGCGGCCGGCTGCTGGGCTCCGGGTACGCCGTCGGGGAGGACCTGGTCCTGACCGCCGGTCATGTCGTGGGCGGACGCGGCGAACCGGCCTGGGTCTCCCGCAGCGACAGCCCCGTCGAACCGGAGCACCGGGCGACGGTGATCTGGCGGGGCGACGGCATCGACGCCGACGCGGCCCTGATCCGGTTGGACGTGCCGCGCTGGACCGCCGAACAGACCCACACCCGCTACGGCGAGCTGCGCGGACACCAGCCGGTGCCCTGCCTCAGCGTCGGCTACCCGTGGGTCCAGGTCAGCCACGACGGTCGCCGCCTCGACGAGCTTCCTGGTCAGGTCATGCCCAGCCTCGGCTTCGAGGACCACCGGTACGCGCTGGACTCCACCCGGATCGCGCCGAACCCACCACAACCGGAGCGGGACGCGACCGGCGCGGTGGTCCGCGACGCCAACGATGACGTCGTGCTGGAGCCGCACCCGCACAGCGGCTTCTCGGGCGCGCCGCTGCTGACCGCCGGTGACCGGCAACTCCTGCTGGGGGTCGTACTGGCGGTGCCGTCCCGGTACGGTCCGGGGCGACTCGACGCGGTACGGGTCACCCGGCTCCTCGCCGACCCGGCCTTCGCCGGCCTGGTCGGCACCTCGCTCGACCAGGTCGAACGGGAACCGCCGCAGCTGCTGCCGACCGGGATCATCGAGCACGCCGAGGCGCTCACCGAACTGGCCGACAACCTGCGCGAAGACCGGCTGCCGTACGTGTCGCCGGCCGACGGCCACGCCGCCACCCATCCGGTACGGCTGCTGGGGCGCCTCGACGAACTGGCCGGCCAGTCCGGTCTGCTCCTGGTCGGTCAGGCCGGCATCGGCAAGACCCGCACCTGCCTGGAGGTCGCCGGCCGCGCGGTCGACGCCGGCTGGGGCGTGCTGCACGTGCGCCCCGGTGAGCCGCTGGTCACCACCGAACAGCTCATCGAGGTGGTGACCAGCACCACCGACGAACGCCTGCTGATCATCATCGACTACCTGAACCTCAGCGGCCTGGACTATCCCGCGATCCGGCACCGGCTGCTGCCCGCCGCGCGGGCCCGCGGCATCCGCCTCGCTCTGCTCGGCTCGGCCCGCCCCGGCTGGTTCCACCAGAAGGACAACAGCACCCTCACCGAGGTGTTCCGGCCCGTCGAGCTACGACCCGACGACGAGCACCTCGACCGGATCCGTCACCAGATCGTCACCACCCTGGCACCACAGGCCCGGGCGATCCTCGGCGACGAACGGCTGTTGCAGCTGTGCGGCCGACGCCCGGTCATCGCGACCCTGATCGCCGCCGCCGCCGAGGCCCAGGCGGATCGGGGTCGACTGTCGGCGGCAACCGGCGACCTACGGCCGGAGAACCTCCTGGACTGGCTGGTCCGCCGGCTCAACGAGGACGACCTGCTGCACCACGCCGAACGGCTGGACGACGAGCGCGACCCCGACGTGCGGCTCCAGATCTACGCCGCGATCGCCGCCGCCACCCCCCAGCCCCGCCCGGCCCTGATCGCCTGCGGCAGCCGGGTCGAGCACAGCGACGAGTCGCGCGCCGAGCACCTGCTCGACGTCCTGCTCGCGATGGGCTGGATGATCTACACGCCGGACGGCCTGGCACCGGTCCACGACATCGTGGTCGACCAACTGCTCGAACACACCACCGTGCGGGCCGGACTCGACACGGTCCGCACCAAGGTCGCCGACCGGATCCTCGACGCCAGCCTAACCAGCGCCCGGACCATCGGCCGGTACGCCATGAACCTGGACCGGCTGCTGCGCGACATGGCACTCCAGCACCGCGACGGGCCGCTCGCCGCGCAGTGCACCGCCTGGCTGGCCGCCAACGCGACCACCGCCGGCGCGCTGCTGGCCAGCCAGCAGGACGAGGGTGCCTACGCCCTCGGCGCGGTGCTGGACAACTCCCCCTGGGCGCAGGCCCTGTTCCACCACTGGCCGCAACTCGGGGCCCCCTGGCTGACCGCACACGGCACGTCGCTGCCCGCGCGACACATCCTCTACAAGGGACTACGCACGGTCGCCACCGCACAGGCCGCGCCACTGATCGAGGTGGCCACCGCCTGGCTGACGCTGCACCGGACGGCAGTGGAGGCCAGCTTCGTCGTCGCAACCTTGTTGAATCGAAACGACCTGCTACCGGAGGATGCCCGCCACGGCATCGACGCCGCCCTGCACTGGCTCGACCAACACGGCACCCTCACCGAAGCCCAGTTCGTGGTGCATCCGCTGCTCGGACGTGACGACCTGACACCCCAGGACGCACCACCCGCGATCCAACACGCCCTGCAGTGGCTCGACCAACACGGCACCCTCGCCCAAGCCCGGTTCGTGCTGCATCCGCTGCTCGACCGTGACGACCTGACACCCCAGGACGCACCACCCGCGATCCAACACGCCCTGTACTGGCTCGACCAACACGGCACCTCCACCGAAAAGGCTCAGTTCGTGCTACGTCCGCTGCTCGAACGTCACGACCTGACACCCCAGGACGCACCACCCGCGATCCAACACGCCCTGCACTGGCTCGACCGACACGGCACCTCCACCGAAGCCCCGTTCGTGCTACGTCCGCTGCTCGACCGGGACGACCTACCACCCCAGGACACACCACCCGCCATCCAACACGCCCTGCACTGGCTCGACCAACACGGCACCTCCACCGAAGCCCCGTTCGTGCTACGTCCGCTGCTCGAACGTGACGACCTGACACCCCAGGACGCACCACCCGCGATCCAACACGCCCTGCACTGGCTCGACCAACACGGCACCTCCACCGAAGCCCCGTTCGTGCTACGTCCGCTGCTCGAACGAAGCGATATGGCGGAGGAGGCCGTGGCTCATGGCGTGGACGCCGCGCTAACCTGGCTTCGAGAACACGGCGATACGGCACACGCCGGGTTCGTCCTGCCACCATTGCTGGCCATACGCAAGCTGACCGACCTGCCGCAGTGGATGTCGCCGCTCGTGGACCGTTGGGCTAACCAACACCGTTCGACGCCGCACGTCGCCTTCGTCAGCAAGCAGCTCACTCGGCAAAGGGTGCTGACCGAGGTCACTGCCGATGTGGTGTTGGAGTGGGCCAGCGCGCACCCGGAGGATGTCGACATCCCTTGGCGCCTGACCGGCATCGCCAGAATTATCGGCCGCTATCCGCACCTGGGCGATCGGCTACTGCGGTCTGTCGAGGGCTACCTGGACGCCGTCGAGCACGAGACGGTCGAAGTGAACGGGCACGGTGAACTGGACGGCCTCATCCAGGCGCTCTGCCGGCGTCAGGCGCTGCGCTGCGGACTCGCCGGGGCCCGCCTCGACGACATCGTCCTGCGCTGGCTGGCCCATCCGGCCGCGCTAAACCCGAACTGTCCGAAGGGCTCTCAGTTCAGCGAGGCGGCGAGTCGCGCCCTCTCGCTGGTCTGGGCCGGGCGGTACGCCCACCAGGACGCGGTCGACGTGCTGGTCCGGCTACATCACTGGATTCCCCGGTGGCGCATTGCCGAACCGCATCTCGACCTGCGCGACACGGCGCTGCGGGACACGGCGGCGCTGCTCGCGGCGTTGACGGCCCCGCCGCAGGCGCAGCAATTGGTGGAATAGTCCGGGTGGCTCCGCTGTCGCTGGCATATTTTCGGACCATGCGCCGGTTGGCCCGACTTGCCGCACGGACGCCGGCCGACCGCGAGCGCTACCTCGATCTGCTCCGGGCCCTGGCGATCGTGCTGGTCGTCCTCGGCCACTGGATGATCGCGACGATCTACTACGACCAGCAGGGCCGACCCGACGGCCACTCGGCCCTGCCGGCGATGCCCTGGGCCTTTCCACTGACCTGGGCGGTCCAGGTCATGCCGGTGTTCTTCCTGGTCGGCGGGTACGCCAACGCCGCCTCCCTGGCGTCCCAGCGGAACCGGGGCGCGGACGCGATCGGTTGGCTGCTCGGCCGCAGCGCCCGGCTGTTGCGTCCGACCACCGCACTGGTGGTGGTGCTCGCCGGTAGCGCGGTGATCGCCCGGCTGGTCGGTGCCGAGCCGAGCCAGGTGCGTACGGTCGTCTGGTTCGCCACCATCCCGCTGTGGTTCCTCGCCGCCTACTTCGCGGTGGTGCCGCTGACCCCGGTCATGTACGCGCTGCACCGTCGCTTCGGCCTGGCCGTGCCGGCGGGCCTGGTGCTGCTGGTCGCCCTGGGCGACCTGGGCCGCGCGGTCGGCCCGGCCGAGTTGGCCCTGCCCAACTACCTGCTCGGCTGGTTGGCCATCCACCAACTCGGTTTCGCCTGGTACGACGCCCGCCGACGCAACTGCCACCCGGCCGACGGCGACCGGCCCGACGCCGACCGCGACCGGAGCCGACCAGCCGATGGACTCGCCCTGATCCGCACCCGGTGCCTGCCGATGTCCCGCCGGGCGGCGCTGCTGATGATGGCGGCGGGGCTGGGGGTCGCAGTGCTGCTGACCGGGCCCGGCCCGTACCCGGTGAGCATGATCAGCATGCCTGGTGAGCGGCTGGACAACGCCGCCCCGCCCAGCCTGGCGCTGCTCGCCGTGGCCACCGGCCAACTCGGGCTGATCCTGCTGCTGCGCGAGCGGGCCGAACGTTGGCTGCGCCGCAGCCGCCCGTGGAAGGCGGTGATCGGGGTCAACGCGGTCGTCCTCACCGCCTTCCTGTGGCACCTCAGCGCGGTGATCCTGCTGGTGGGCGCGCTGGACGCGCTCGGCGTGCTGCCCACCCCGGCGGCCGGCACCGCGGCCTGGTTCGGCTGGCGGCTGCCCTGGTTGCTGCTGCTGAGCCTGGTGTTGGCCGGGCTGGTCACGATCTTCGGCCCGATCGAGGCGGGTACCCGCCGGACGGGCGGGGCCGACCGGCCGCGGGGAGACGGCCGGTCGGGCCGCCGGTGGGCGACGGTCCGGGGCACGCTCGTCGTCGCCGGTTACGCCGCCATCGTGTACGCCATGGTGGCCAACAGCACCACCGCGAAGACCGCGCCCGAGATGCTCGGGCTGCCCGCCGACGCCCTGGTGGCGTACCTGGCCGGGGCGGGCACCCTGCGGCTGCTCAGGTCTGGGTGGGGAAGCCGAGGTTGACCCCACCGTGGCGGGGATCCAGCCAACGGCTGGTGACCACCTTGCCCCGGGTGAAAAAGGCGACGCCGTCGGCGCCGTGCGCGTGCAGGTCACCGAAGAGGGACGACTTCCAGCCGCCGAACGAGTAGTACGCCATCGGCACCGGGATCGGCACGTTGACGCCGACCATGCCGACCTCCACCTCGTGCTGGTAGCGCCGGGCCGCGCCACCGTCGTTGGTGAAGATCGCCGTGCCGTTGCCGTACGGGCTGGCGTTGACCAGCGCCACGGCCTCGTCGTACGAGCCGACCCGCAGTACCGACAGCACCGGCCCGAAGATCTCGTCCGTGTAGATCGACATCTCGGGGGTGACGTGGTCGAACAGGGTCGGGCCGAGCCAGTAGCCGTCCGGGTCGCCGTCCGGGGTCACCTCGCGGCCGTCGACCACCGGCACCGCCCCGGCGGCCACCCCGGCCTCGACGTACGACCGCACCCGGTCCGCGTGCGCGGCGGTGACCAGCGGACCCATGTCGCAGCCGCGCCGCCCGTCCCCGGTGCGCAGCCCGGTCATCCGCTGCGCGATCCGGGCCACCAGGTCGTCGGCGACCGGTTCCACCGCCACCAGCGCGGAGATCGCCATGCACCGCTCCCCCGCCGAGCCGAACCCGGCGTTGACCGCCGCGTCGGCGGCCAGGTCCAGGTCGGCGTCGGGCAGCACCACCATGTGGTTCTTCGCCCCGCCGAGCGCCTGCACCCGCTTGCCGGCCATGCTGCCGCGTTGGTAGACGTACCGGGCGACCGGGGTGGAGCCGACGAACGACACCGCCTTGACCGCCGGGTGCTCCAGCAGCGCGTCGACCGCCTCCTTGTCGCCGTTGACCACGTTCAGGACCCCGTCGGGCAGGCCGGCCTCGGCGAACCACTCGGCCAGCAACAGGGCCGCGCTCGGGTCCTTCTCGCTCGGCTTGAGCACCACGGCGTTGCCGGCGGCCACCGCCACCGGCACGAACCACAGCGGCACCATCACCGGGAAGTTGAACGGGCTGATCACCGCGACCACCCCGAGGGGCTGGCGCAGGCTGTACGAGTCGACCTCGGTGGAGACGTTCTCGCTGAAGCCGCCGCGCAGCGCGGCGGGGATGCCGCAGGCGTACTCGATGACCTCCAGCCCGCGCTGCACCTCGCCGGCGGCGTCGGCGAGCACCTTGCCGTGCTCGGCGGTGATCACCTCGGCGAGCTGGTCACGGCGGGCGTGCACCAGCTCACGGAAGGCGAACAGCACCGCGGTCCGTTTCGCCAGCGACGCGTCCCGCCAGCTACGTGCCGCCCGCTCGGCGGCCTCCACGGCGACCGCGACGTCGGCGGCGGAGGCCAGCTCCACCTCGCCGGTACGCCGACCGGTGGCCGGGTCGAAGACGTCACCACGTCGCGTCGAACTGCCGCCGACCCGCTTGCCGTCGACGAAGTGCCCGATGAGGTGCACGCCTCGCCGAGCCGACTCGCTGCCCGCGCTCACGCGGTCACCGCCTCGGCGACGCAGGAACGGATCGCGTCGACCAGGACGGCCAGGCCCTCGCGGGCCTCCTCCTCGGTGAGGGTCAGCGGCGGTCCCATCCGCAGCACGTTGCCGTAGAGCCCGCCCTTGCCGGTCAACAGCCCGCCCTCCCTGCACGCCTCGAAGACCCGGGTGGTCAGTCCCGGGTCCGGCTCGCCGGTGCCGGGCTGCACGAACTCGACTCCGAGCATCAGACCCTTGCCGCGCACCTCGGCGACCCGGTCCAGGTCGGCCACGGCGGCGCGCAGCCCGTCGCCGAGGATCGCACCGACCCGGGCGGCGTTGGCCTGGAGGTCGTGGTCGAGCAGATAGTCCAGGACGGCGTTGCCGGCCGCGGTGGACAGCGGGTTGCCGCCGAAGGTGGAGAAGCTGATGCCGGAGACCGACTCCATCACCTCGGCCCGGCCGACCACCCCGGCCAGCGCGTAGCCGTTGCCGATGCCCTTGGCGAAGGTGAGCAGGTCCGGGGTGACGCCGTGCGCCTGGTAGCCCCAGAAGTGTTCGCCGGTACGCCCCCAGCCGGTCTGCACCTCGTCGGAGACGAGCAGGATGCCGTGCTCGTCGAGGACCTTCTTCCAGGCGGCGAAGAGGCCGTCCGGCCCGTGCACGAAGCCGCCGACGCCCTGGATCGGCTCGGCCAGCAGGCAGGACACGTCCCCGCTGGTCTGGGTGGCGATCACCTCCCGCAGGTCCTCCACCGCCGCGTCGATCCGGTCGGCCTCGGGCAGCCGGGCCAGCAGGCCGCGCAGCCGCTCGCCGGAGTGCAGCCAGGCGACCTGGAGCGGGTTGAGCTGGCTGGTCGACCAGCCCCGGTTTCCGGTCACGCCCATCGTCGCGTACGACCGGCCGTGGTAGCTGTTGCGGACCGCGAGGATCTGGTGCGAGCGGCGGTAGTTGGTGGCGACCAGCAGCGCGGCCTCGTTGGCCTCGGTGCCGGAGTTGGTGAAGAAGACCCGGGCGTCGGGGATGCCGGAGAGCCGGGCGATCTTCTCGGCCAGCTCGACCTGCTGACGGATCAGGTAGAGCGTCGAGGTGTGCACGAGCCCGGTGGAGAGCTGCCGCTGCACCGCCTCCCGAACCTCGGCGATGTCGTAGCCGAGCATGTTCGTCAGCACCCCGCCGAAGAAGTCCAGGTAGGTGCGGCCCTGGGCGTCGGTGACCCGACGGCCTTCGCCGGAGACGAGTTCGATCGGCTCGGCGTAGTAGAGCGGCATCCAGGACGGGAGCACGGCCCGATGCCGGGCCAGCAGGTCGTCGGAGGTCATCGTCGCACCCTTCGGTTCGCGGTAACCGCACGCTTTCACCACCGTCGTTGGCTGGACAAGTGTCAACGTGTCGCGCGAGGCCCCGCACCCCCTGACAGAACGTCAACGCAATCCGTGGGCCGTTCCCTGCTGCCGCCGCACTTTCGGTCGGGGCACCGACCTCCGGTCCGCGTTTTTCGTTGCCGCTGCGATGACCCGTTGCGACCCGTACCCCTGCGCCGGCCGGTACGATCCGACCCGTGCCCGAGCGTCCCGCCCCGCCGCCCGGGACCGCCGACCCGGCCCGGACGGTGCGGGCGACGTCGACAGCCGGCGGCACGGCCCCGACCGTGCCCCTGCCGAGCGCCACACCGACCGGTGACGGCGTGATCGTCGACGGCATCTCCGGTTGGATCGGCAGCGCCCCGCTACGCACGCTGGTCGCCCGCTTCGGCGGCCGATGGCCGGCCGGCGACCTCGGCGCGGTGCTCGCCGGGCTGGACGACTTCTCCGCCCGGTGCTGGGATTTCCGGGCCGGCCGGGAACGGCCCGAAGCCCGGGAACCGGACCTCGACCCGCCCACCGCCGAGTTGGTGCGCACCGCCGCCGACACGCTCGGCCTGGTCCGCTCCCGACCACCGCACCGCCCCCGGTACGCCCACCTGGTGGTGCTGGGCGGTCTGGCGCACGCCTGCCTGCGCCGGGTGGCGTACGCCGCGCACCTGCTGCGTACCGGTGTCGGGGTCGGCGGTGAGGTGGCGGTGCTGGGCAGCTTCCGCCCGCTGTCCGAGGTGGAACGGCAGACCCTGGCCGACGTCGGGGTGACCGGCTGCGACACGGAGGTCGACGCGCTGGACGCGGCGGTACGCCACACCTTCGCCGTGTCCGCGCCGGCGGCCGACGACGGTCTGGACGCCGGTCATCCGCACCATTCCTGGTCGTCACGGACCTACCGGCCCGCCGGCACCCCGCCGGTGCGGGTGTTGGCCGCCCCGTCGAGCGAGCCGCAGCGCCGCCGCGCCCACACCGCCGACACCCAGCGTTTCTGGGCCGAACACGCGCAACTCGCCCGGCACGACGAGGTCCTGCTGGTCACCGCACCGATCTACGTGCCGTTCCAGCACTGCGACGCGCTGCGCACCCTCGCCGTGCCGTACCGCTGCGAGATCGACACGGTCGGCGTCGACCCCACGCTGGCCGACCTGACCCGGTTGCCCGAGCCGACCCTCACCCCGGGCCGCTACCTACAGGAGATCCGCTCGGCGATCCGCTCCATGCGCGCCCTGCACACCACCCTCGCCGATGATGAGCGAGCCGGGCCGAGTTCTCGGCCAACTTCATGATCGACGGGTGGGTGGTCAGGCGGGAGAGGTGGTGCGGACGGCTTCGGCGAAGACCTCGGAGCGGTGCTCGAAGTTGCGGAAGCGGCCGTAACTCGGGGCGGCCGGGGAGAGCAGGACCACGCCGCCGGCCGGCGTGAGCTGGCGGGCCAACTGCACGGCGTCGGTCAGGTCCTCGACCAGTTCGGTACGCACCTTCGGCAGGCCACCGAGCACCTCGACGATGCGCGGGCCGCTGTCCGGAATGCCGATCACGGTGAGTTCCCGCTCGGCCAGGTGCTCGCGCAGCGGGGTGTAGTCGACGCCCCGGTCGTTGCCGCCGACGATCACGGTCAACGGCCGCCCGTCGTACGCGTCGATGGCGTGGATGGCCGCGTACGGGCTGGTGGCCAGGGTGTCGTCGACGAAGGTCAGCCCGGACGGGTCGGGAATCTCGGTCAGCCGGTGGGCCAACCCCTGGAACTCGGCCACCGCCAGCGCCAGGGTGTCTTTACGGTCGACCACGTCCACGCCGAGCGCGTCGAGCACCGCCAGGGCCACGCAGAGGTTGCCCTCGTTGTGCCGCCCGACCAGCGGCAACACCGCCCGGGGGAACAGCGGCCGGTCGACCAGGTGGAACCACGGCGTACCGTCCGGTCCGCCGGCCACGTTCACCGAGTCCGCCGTGCCGGCGCGAACCGCCGCCCGGTCCCCCAACTCGAAGGCCAGCCGTGGGTCCGCACCGTTGACCACGACGGTGCGTGGCCCGTACGCGAGCAGGTTGAGCTTGTCGCGGTAGTACTCCCGCTCGCCGCCGTGCGCGTCGAGGTGCTCGGGGAACAACGCGGTGACCACCGCCACCCGGGGCGAGTCGGTCAGGTCGCTGCACTGGTAGCTGGACAGCTCCAGCACGTACAGCTCCGCCTCCGGCAGGTCCAGCGTCGGTACGCCGATGTTGCCGCCGAAGACGTTGGGCCGGTCCACCGCCGCCAACAGGTGACTGATCAGACTGGACGTGGTGCTCTTGCCCTTGCTGCCGGTCACCCCGACGGTGCGCTCGCCGTGGTCGGCCATCCACAACGCGGTGCCCTGGGTGATCGTGGCGCCCCGGCGGCGTAGCTCCACCAGCCACGGGTGGGTCTGCGGCACGCCCGGCGAGCGGACCACCACGTCGGCGGCGGCCAGCCGGTCGAAGCCGGCCTCGCCGGTGACCAGCGGGGCGGCCTCCGCCAGCGGCCCCTCCCAGGGCAGGGTGAGGAAGTTCGCGCTGTCGTCCACCGCGACCAGGTCCGCCGGCCCGTGTGCGGCGATCGCGATCACCGCGGCCCGGCCCTCCCGGCCGGCCCCCCAGACGGCGACGGTACGTCCGCGCAGGTCAGACAGGCGCACAGCTTCTCCTCGGATGCGACGGCGGCAGGGCAGCAACATGGTCCGGCGGAGCCGGGCACGGCCGGACGAACCAGGGCCTAGTATGGCGTGTGCCCAACACGCAGCTGGCGCGGATGGACGCCTTCACCTTCCCGTCCTACTCGATCGACCTCTCCACCGGCGAGGCGTTGTTCGACTACGCCCTGACCGGCCCCGACGGCGAGCAACGGTTCACCGAGGTGATCACGTTGCCGGTGCCCGAGGAGTCACCGTCGGACGCGGCCGTGGCCGCCCTCGGCCGGGTGCTGGAGCTGCTGCACGTGGTGGCTGGGGTCAGCTACTACAAGGCCGCCGCGCCGGGGCAGCTGGTGCTGCCGGCCCCGCTCGGTCCGGCCGCCGCCGAGTTCGTCACCGCCGTCTACACCAAGGGCCTGGCCGAGTACGCCTACCGCAACCAACTGCCGTACGTGTTGGAGCTGACTCCGCGCATCCCGGACGGTCGGGTGCAGCCGGCCGCCGAGTACGACAACTCCGACCGGCGCCCGTTGTCGGCGGTCGGCGGCGGCAAGGACTCGATCGTCAGCCTGGAGGCGTTGCGCCGTGCCGGCCTCGACCCGGTGCCCTTCTCGGTCAACCCGAACCACGTGATCAACGCGGTGAACGCCGCGTCCGGGCTCACCCCGCTCGCCGCCCGGCGCCGCCTCGACCCGGTGCTGTTCGAGCTGAACGCGGCCGGCGCCCGGAACGGACACATCCCGGTCACCGCGATCAACTCGCTGATCGCGGTCGCCACCGCGGTACTGCACGGGCTGGGCCCGGTGGTGATGTCCAACGAGCGTTCGGCGTCCGACCCGAACCTGATCTGGAACGGTCACGAGATCAACCACCAGTGGTCCAAGGGGGTGGAGGCCGAGGGGCTGCTGCGGGCGGCCCTGGCCGAGCACGCCGGGCTGGCCGAGCCGTACTTCTCCCTGCTGCGTCCGCTGTCGGAGCTGCACATCGCCCGACTGTTCGCCACCATCGACCGCTACGACGACGTGGTGACCAGCTGCAACGCGGCGTTCAAGCTGCGCGACGCCAGCGAGCGCTGGTGCCGCGACTGCCCCAAGTGCCGGTTCGTCTTCCTGGCGCTGGCCCCGTTCATGTCCCGCGAGCGGATCACCCACATCTTCGGCGGTGACCTGCTGGCCGACGCCACGCAGATTCCGGGCTACCGGGAGCTGCTCGGCGTGGACGGGCACAAGCCGTTCGAGTGCGTCGGCGAGGTCGAGGAGTCGGTGGTGGCGCTCAGCCTCCTCGCCCAGCAACCGGAGTGGCGGGACGCCCCGGTGGTGACCGCCCTGGTCGCCGCCGTCCCCGACACCGCCTGGACCACCGCCGCCGCCTCCGACGCCTTCACCCCCAGCGGCGCCCTGTCCTACGTCCCCCCCACCTACACCAAGGCCCTGCACTCCCTTACCACGTAACCCCACCTCCCTGTGGGGTGGAGCTGACCGTCGCCGGTCAGGGAGTGCGGATGGCGTCGAGGGCGAGCAGGGCGACGTGCAGGGAGAGGCAGGCGTCGACGGAGTCCAGGTCGACGTCGAGGATCCGGCCGATGCGGGCCAGCCGCTCGTAGAACGCCGGTCGGGACAGGTGTGCCGCGCCGGCCGCCGCCGATTTGTTCCGGCCCTGTTCCAGGTACGCGCGCAGGGTGCCGAGCAGTTGTTCGCGCGGATGCCGGGCGTCGTACGCCAGCAGGGCGCCCAGCTCGCGTTCGACGAACGTCTGCAGGCGCGGCTCGTCACGCAGCAGGTGCAGCAGTCCGGCGAGCCCGACGTGCGGCAGCCGGAAGATCGGTAGGTCCCGGCGGTCCCGCCGGGCCGCCTCGGCGACCTGCCGGGCCTCGATCAGCGAGCGGCCCGCCTCCCGCAGGCTGCCGACTCCGGAACCGGCCGCGATGATCAGTGCGCCGGGTGTCGAGCCACGGGTGCGGCGCAGCGCGGCGGCGAAGGCGCCCAGCGCCCGCTCCTCCCCCGCCGGGTCGGCGAGCGCCAGCAGGACGCCGACGGCCTGGTCGTCGACGGCGCTGGTCAGGCCGGTCAGGTTCGCCTCGCGCAGCGCCTGGCCCACCGTCTCGGCGAGGTCGCGCAGCCGGGCCGCGCCGGCACCCGCCAGCCCAGGTTCGGCTCCGGAAGCGGGCTCCCCGGCCGGGCTGTGCTCCCCGCCGACGTCGTCGCCACGGTGCCGGACCACCACCCCGACCAGGTGCCGGCGGTCCAGCATCAGCCCCAACGCCCGGGCCCGCAGGGCCACCTCGTCCACCGGGCGGGAGCGGTCCAGCAGCGCGGTGAGCAGGGTGCGGTGGATCTGCCGTTCCAGCCCCTCGGCGTCGCGCCGGATCAGCCGGCCCAACGCCAGGGTCGAGGCGGCCCGCTCCACCAGGATGGTCAGCCGGGTCGGTGGCGCGGGCACGGCGCCCACCCGGGCCGACGCATCACCGTGCGGCGGGGCGCCACCGTCGGTGCCGCTCAGGGTGTCCCCGGTGGGCCAGCGCAGCAGCAGCCGTCCCCAGTCCTCACCCCGGGCGCCGACCATCGTCACCAGCCAGCCGCTGTCCGGGTCGTACGCCGTACGCCCGCCCGGCCGGATCCGCCGCGAGTGCTGCTCCCAGCCGTCCAGGAGCAGTTCGGCGTTCTCCCCGGCCGGATCGTAGGCGAGGACCTGGCGGGACAGGTTCTCCAGCACCACCGGGCAACCGGACAGCTCGGCGGCCCACCGGACCACCTCGTCGGGTTCGGCGCCCTCCACGGACAGCTCGGTGAACCGCTGGTGGATCTCCTCGGTGGCGCGTAGCTCGGTGAGCTGGGCGTCCACGATCAGGGCGTGCACCGCCTCGGTGATCCGTACGAACGGGGTGGCCCGGCGCAGCTCCACCAGCGGCAGGCCGTGCCGCTGGGCGGCGGCGGCCATCACCCTCGGTACTCCGGTGAGGTAGCGGCGGCCCAGTTCGACCACCAGTCCGGAGACGCCCACACCGGCCAGGTCGCCGATGAAGGCCCGCAGCCCGGCGTCGTCGCCGGGCAGCCCGATACCGGTGGTCAGCACCAGTTCACCACCGCCGAGCAGGGTGGCGATGTCCGGTACCTCGGCGGCGTGCACCCAGCGAACCGGCCGGTCCAGCCCCGCCTCCCCGGCGACCAGGCGCGGGGCGCCGTGGCGGACCGGATCCAGCGCGAGGACCTCACGGACGGTGGGGAACACGCGCGACACGCTACCGTCCGTGACCCTGCTTCCGGTAACCGCCGGTCAGCTCAGCGTCGGGTCGTCACGGCCCAGTTCCCAGCAGGCGACGGCGGTGGCGGCGGCGACGTTGAGCGAGTCGACGCCACGGCGCATCGGGATCACCACCCGCACGTCACTGGCCGCCATCGCCGCCGGGGTCAGCCCGGCGCCCTCGGCGCCGAGCAGCAGTGCGGCCCGGGACCGCTGGGCCGGCGTCAACCGCTGGATGGGCACCGCGTCCGGCGCCGGGGTCATCGCGAGCACGGTGAAGCCGGCATCGCGTACGTCGGCCAGCGCCGCCGGCCACGGATCCAGTTTGGCGTACGGCACGGCGAACACCTCGCCCATGCTGACCCGTACGCTGCGCCGGTAGAGCGGGTCGGCGCAGGACGGCGAGAGCAGCACCGCGTCCACCCCGAGGGCGGCGACCGCCCGGAAAATCGCGCCCAGGTTGGTGTGGTTGTTGACGTCCTCCAGGATGACCACCCGGCGGGCGGTGGCCAGCACCTCGGCGGCGCTCGGCAGTGGCTGGCGCCGGAACGAGGCGAGCACTCCCCGGTGCACGTGGAAGCCGGTGGCCTCGCGCAGCACGTCGGGGGTGGCCGCGTACACCGGGGTGTCACCGGTGTCCAGGTCGGCGAGCTGGTCGACCCGCTTGGCGTCGACCAGGTACGACCGGGCCGGGTAGCCGGCCCGCAGTGCCCGGCGCAGCACCAACTCCCCTTCGGCGATGAACAGCCCGTGCGGCGGCTCCCAGCGGGTGCGCAGCTCCACGTCGGTCAGGGCGCGGTAGTCGGCGATCCGCTCGTCGTCGGGGTCGGTGATCAGGTGGACGGGCACCCGCCGATTCTGCCCGATTCGGGGATCATGGCCGCGCGGCCCCGGGCGGGGCCGGCCCGCGCTTCACAACTACACTCGCAGCGCGATAGTGTTCTGTCACAATGAGCGCTTGGGGAAGGTTGGCGTGGGCGAGAGCGATGCTTCAGCCGAATGGGTCCGGGTCGGCGAACGCATCCGCGTCGCCCGCGAGGCCGCCAAGCTGAGCGTTCGGGAACTCGCCCGCCGCGTCGAGGTGTCGTCCAGCCACGTCTCCCAGGTCGAGCGGGGCCTGGCCTCGTTCAGCGTCCGGGCGCTCTACAACGTGGTGAGTGTTCTCGGCATCTCGATGGACAGCCTCTTCGAGGACGTGCCCTCGGTCGCCGGCAGCCCGGCGGCGAGCACCGCCGCGGACCCGGCGCCGCCGACGCCGGACGGGCCGCTGGACGACGGGGGCATCGTGCTGCGTCGGGCGGCCCGCCCCACCATCGCGCTGACCGGCGGCACCCGCTGGGAACGGTTGACCCCGAAGCCCGAGGTGAACGCGGAGTTCATCGAGGTGGTCTACCCCCCGAACCCGCAGGCCGTGCCGCCGCCGAAGGACTACATCCGGCACTCCAGCCGGGAGTACGGCATCGTGGTCCAGGGCTCCCTGACGGTTCAGGTGGGCTTCGACCAGACCGTGCTGCACGCCGGTGACTCCATCGCCTTCGACTCGCACATCCCGCATCGCTTCTGGAACGCCACCGCCGAGGAGGTGCGGGCGATCTGGTTCATTCGGGACGACCCGCGCGGCGGCGGCGAGAGCAACCACGCGCACGACTGAGCACGGCGCGCCGCTGGTCGCGCTGGGCGCAGCCCGCCGCCGGCCACTTTTTCCCTGACCGGGCCGACCCGCGTCCGCACCCCTGATGCGTGACGGCTGACGTCCTGCCCGATTCATCCCACCGACTGCCTCTCTGTGTCCACTGGTAGTGAACGAGTAGTCGGCAATATCGGGATATGACCGGCTACGCTAGCTGCCGACACAGCCCGGTGCGCAGTCTCATGTAACGGCTTTGTAACCTTCGCCACCTCTCACTTCCTAGGTGCTTGCTCTGAATTTACGCTCCCTCCACGCCGCTCTGTGAGAGAGAGCACTCCGGATGGCGACAGCCATCACCGGCCGCGAAGAGGGAGACCATGACCGCTGACCAGACCACGCCCGAGGCACCGGGTCCGGTCGTCATCGAGGCCGAGTCGATCGTCAAACGATTCGGCGGGGCCACGGCGGTGGACGACGTGAGCATCGCCGTCCGGTCGGGGGAGATCCACGGGCTCGTCGGCGAGAACGGGGCCGGCAAGTCGACCCTGATGCGGATCCTCGCCGGGATCCTCACCCCGGACCAGGGTGAGGTACGCGTCGACGGTCGACCGCTCACCGGCGGCACCCGGGCCGCGCTCGACGCGGGCATCGCCCTGGTCCACCAGGAACTCAGCCTGGTACCGGAGTTGACCACCGCCGAGAACATCATGCTCGGGGCCTTCCCCACCCGGCTCGGCTTCACCAACGCCCGGCAGCTGCGCGGTGTCGCCGCGACGGCGCTGCGGGAGATCGGCGTCTCCGTCGACCTGGACGAACGGGTCGGCCGCCTCTCCGTCGCGCTGCGCCAGTTCGTCGAGATCGCCCGCGCGGTGGCCCGCAAGCCGCGGGTGCTCATCCTGGACGAGCCGACCGCGACGCTGACCCCCGCCGAGACCGACTACCTGCTGACGATGTTGCAGCGGCTCGCCGAGGGCGGGCTCGCCATCATCTACATCTCGCACCGCATCCCGGAGATCTTCCGGATCTGCGACCGGGTCACCGTGCTGCGGGACGGGCAACTCATCGGCACCACGCCGATCCGCGCGACGACGCCGGCCGCGCTGGTCGACCAGATGGTCGGCCGGGAGTACAAGCTCGATCTCCAGATCCGCCGGGAGAGCACGCCCGGTGAGGTGGTCCTGGCCGCCCGGGGCGTACGGGCGCACCGCGTCCACGGCGTCGACCTCGACGTCCGGGCCGGTGAGATCGTCGGACTCGGCGGCCTGGTCGGTGCCGGCCGCACCGAGCTGGTGCGAGCCATGATCGGCGCGGACATCCGTACGGCGGGCCGGGTCACGGTCACCGCACACGGCCGGACCAGGTCGATCTCCAGCTACCAGTCGGCGGTACGCAACGGCGTCGCCTACGTTCCGGAGGAACGCCGCACCGACGGCCTGGCGCTGACCATGTCCGTCGCCGAGAACATCGCCCTGCCGAACCGTCGCCGGCTGGCGACCGGCGGGGTGCTTCGCCGGTCGCGGGTCAGTGCCTTCGCCCAGCGGCTCGCCGACAGCGTCGGACTGCGTCCACCGGACATCCGCAAGGACGCCGGCGACTACAGCGGCGGCAACCAGCAGAAGATCGTCATCGCGAAGTGGCTGGGCCGTAACCCGAAGGTCATCGTCCTCGACGAACCCACCCGCGGGGTGGACGTCGGCGCCAAGGCGGAGATCCACCGGCTGATCCGTGAGCTGGCCGACCAGGGCACCGCCGTGCTCGTGGTCAGCTCCGACCTGCCCGAGTTGCTGGAACTGTCGGACGTGATCCACGTGATCCGGGACGGCCGGATCGCCGGCACGCTGTCCGGCCCCGAGGCCGATGAGCGGTCCGTCATGTCACTGGCGGCCGGCGGCGGAATGGTGGGTAAGGCATGAAGCGCGGTACGCGGCCCTCCGGCGCCCAGACCCTGCAGTGGGTCTCCGAACGGGGCATCTTCTTCTTCACGGCGGCGCTTGTCGCCTTCGCCGCCCTGTTCATCGACAACTTCGTGTCGATCGTCAACATCACCGACGTCTTCCACCGCGCGGCACCGATCGGGATCGTCGCGGTCGGGATGACCTTCGTGGTGATCAGCGGAAACTATCTCGACCTGTCGGTCGTCGCCCAGGTGGCCACCGCCGCCGTGGTGCTGATCGCGGTGAGCAACTCCGCCGGCCTCGGGTTGGCGGTACTCGCCGCCCTGGCGATCGCGCTGCTGTACGGCGTGGTCAACGGGGTGGCCGTCGGTTACCTGCGGGCCAACGCCGTGATCGTCACGCTCTCCACCACCTTCGTCGGCCTGGGCATCCTGCGCTGGCTCTCCGGTGGCAGCATCTTCTTCGGTCCGCCCGACGGGCCGATCCGGGCGCTCGGTCAGGTCAAGGTCGTCGGGCTGCCGTTGTCCGCGCTGGTGCTCGTGGTGATGACCGCCGCCCTGGCGTTCCTGCTCGGCCGGACCAACTTCGGCTTCCTGATCCGCTCCTTCGGCTCGAACCGGACCGCGACCAGACTCGCCGGGGTCGACACCTCCCGCGTCGTGGTCGGCGCCTTCCTGATCACCTCGCTCTCCGCCATGGTGGCGGGCTTCGTACTCGCCGCGTTCTCCAACACCGCCGTCTCCACCATGGCGCAGGGGTTCGACTTCGGCGCGCTGGCAGCGATCATCATCGGCGGCACCAGCGTCTTCGGTGGCAAGGGCAGCGTCCTGCGGACCCTGCTGGGCGTCATCTTCGTCAGCGTCCTGACGAACATCCTCGTGCTGTCGAAGATCGGGTTCGGCTGGCAGCAGATGGCCATCGGCGCGCTGATCGTGCTCGCCGTTTCCGTGGACACCCTGGCGCGGAAGGCGGCCCGGCGATGAACAGCACCCCCACCCTGAGTCTCGGCCCGGCCACCACCGACCGGTCGGCCCGGCTGCGGGCCGCACTGGCTCGTCGTACCGAATGGCGGGGTCTCGCCCTGCTCGCCGTGGTGGTGGTCGCCACCCTCAGCTTCGAACCGCTGGTCTTCACCGCCTATCCGGTGACCCTGGGCCGGGTCGCCCTCATCGGCCTGGTCGCGCTCGGGCTCACCGCCGTGATCCTCATGGGTGAGCTGGACCTGAGCGTCGCCAGCACCCTCGCCGTGGCCGGTGTGGTCATGGCGAGCATCCCGAACGTCGCCCTCGGCATCGTGGTCGCGCTCTGCGCCGGGCTCCTGATCGGGCTCGTCAACGCGTTCTTCGTCGTCAAGGTCGGCATCAACTCGTTCATCGCCACCCTCGGCATGCTCTTCGTGCTGCGCGGCCTGGCCTTCGTCCTCTCCGGCGAGAAGCCGGTACGGATGGCGGACATCGAGGCCGGCATCGCCTTCGGCGCACCGATCATCGGCCCGATCACCCCCCGGGTCCTGATCTTCGTCCTGGTCTTCATCGGTCTACAGATCTTCGTGACCAAGGTCCGGGCCGGCCGCGAGTTCTACGCCGTCGGCGGGAACCGCCAGGCGGCCCGCGACGCCGGGATCCCGGTGTCCCGACGCCTCGTCACCGGCTTCATGCTCTCCGGCTTCGTCGCGGCTCTCGCCGGAGTCATCAACACCATGGAACGGACCGCCGCGGACCCCACCGCCGGGTCGACCGTCCTGCTGGCCAGCATCGCCGCCGCCATCATCGGCGGGGTCGCGCTGACCGGCGGTCGCGGCTCCATCGTCGGCACGCTCGTCGGAGCGTTGTCGCTCGGAATCATCGAAGTCGGACTGACCCTCTCCGGGGTCCAGGTCGACGTGCAGCAGATCTTCATCGGCGGCGTACTCCTGCTCGCCGTCATCACCGATCCCGCCAGCTTCCGCGCGGTCGTGGGGAACGCCCGGTCGTTCCTGTCCGGCCGGCGCGGCGAGACCCCAGCGTGAATCCACCACCCCCACCCCCAGCGGTGGCAGGTACAGAAAAGGGGAAAGACATGATCCTCCGTACTCGTGGGACCCTGGCGGCCACCGGGCTGCTGGTCGCCACCGGAATGCTGCTCGCCGGATGCGGGTCCGGCGCCGCCAGCGACGGCTCCGACGGTTACACCGTCTACGCCCTGCTCCCGCAGGGCAACGACCAGCCGTACGGCACCACCTACCTGCCGCCCATGCAGGAGGCCGCGGCGAAGGCCGGCATCAAGCTGACCATCACCAACTCGCAGTACGACGCGGACAAGCAGGCCAGCGAGTGTGAGGTCGCGGTGGCCGCCCGCCCGGACCTGATCATCCTGTGGCCGGCCGTCGCGGACACCGTCCGGCCCTGCCTGGAGGCGGCCAAGGCCGCCGACATCCCGGTCACGGTGACCAACTCCGACGTGATCCCGGCGGACAAGAGCCTGATCAAGGCGTACTCCGGTCCGGACACCTACGGCCAGGGCGCCGCCTCGGCCGAGATCATGTGCGAGCTCGCCGACGGCAAGCCGACCGGCATCCTGATGGTCAACGGCCTCACCGGCAACACCACCGCGATCAACCGTCGCCAGGGCTTCCTGGACACCATCCAGAAGAACTGCCCGAACGTCACGGTGCTGGCCGAGCAGCCGGGCAACTGGAACAAGGACACCTCGCAGACCGTCACCAGCGAGATGCTGACCTCGGTCGGCGCGGCCAAGGTGCAGGGCATCTACGCGGCCGACGACACCATGGTCGCCGGCGCGATCGACGCGCTCAAGGCCCAGGGCATCGACCCGAAGCCGCTGCTGATCACCTCGATCGGCAACACCAAGCTGGGCAACCCGTTGATCAAGTCCGGTGAGCTGGACGGCACCATCTTCCAGTCCTCGTCCTGGGACGGGCAGAACGCCGTCGTGGTGGCCGAGAAGGTGCTCAAGGGCGAGTCGGTCGACGAGAACCTCTTCATGCCCTCGGTCAAGGTGACCGCCGCCAACGCCGACAGCCCCGAGGTCGCGCCCGAGTGGTGAGTGCAGGTCGCAACGGTTCACCGGGTTCCGGGGGACGCTCCGGCAACGCCGGGGCCCGGTGGACCGCCGGTTCCCCATCGAGAGAAGGCACCATGACGCTGACGCAGGACCCACCGCCGCTCGTTCCCGCACTGGACTTCGCCAACCGGGCGATTCCCGCCCCCGGGCACATGTCCGTCGACTACGAGGCTCGGGTCGACTTCGACCGGCTCCGGGAGTACCGGCTGGGTCGCGCGCTGGGCGCGCTGGAGACCAGCGGCTGCGGGGCGTTCCTCCTGTTCGACTTCTACAACATCCGGTACACCACGCAGACCTGGATCGGCGGCGCGCTCGGCGACAAGATGTCCCGGTACGCCCTGCTCACCCGGGACGCAAAGCCGTACCTGTGGGATTTCGGCTCGGCCGCCAAGCACCACAAGCTCTACGCGCCCTGGCTGGAACAGGACCGCTGTCGGGCCGGCATGCTCGGCCTGCGGGGGGCGATCAGCCCGGAGGTGGGGCTGATGAAGGAGGCGGTCGCCACCATCAAGGGTCTGCTGATCGACGCGGGGGTGGCCGACGAGCCGATCGGGGTGGACATCGTCGAGCCGGCGTTCCTCTTCGAGATGCAGGCCCAGGGGCTGCGGGTGGTCGACATCCAGCAGCACATGCTCGACGCGCGGTCGATCAAGTCGGTGGACGAGATCATGCTGCTGAGTCAGGCCGCCGCCATGGTCGACGGCGTCTACCAGGAGATCGTGGACGTGCTGCGCCCCGGCATCCGGGAGAACGAGATCGTCGCGCTGGCCAGCAAGCGGCTCTACGAGTTGGGCTCCGACCAGGTCGAGGCGATCAACGCGGTCTCCGGTGAGCGCTGCAACCCGCACCCGCACAACTTCACCGACCGCATCATCCGCCCGGGCGACCAGGCGTTCTTCGACATCATCCACTCGTTCAACGGGTACCGCACCTGCTACTACCGGACCTTCTCGGTGGGCTGGGCGACCGCACCGCAGCGCGACGCGTACTTCCGGGCCCGGGAATGGATGGACGCCGCGATCGACAAGGTCGCCGACGGGGTGGGTACCGACGAGGTCGCCCGGTTGTGGCCGCGCGCGACCGAACTCGGGTTCGCCAACGAGATGGACGCCTTCGGTCTCCAGTTCGGCCACGGTCTCGGCCTGGGGCTGCACGAGCGGCCGATCATCTCCCGGCTGAACAGCCTGACCAACCCGGTCGAGATCAAGGCCGGGATGGTCTTCGCGCTGGAGACCTACTGCCCGGCCAGCGACGGGGTCTCCGCCGCGCGGATCGAGGAGGAGGTCGTGGTGACCGCCCGCGGTGCCGAGGTGCTCACCCGCTTCCCCGCCCAGCAGTTGTTCGTCGCCAACGAGTACTGACCAGCCTGGTCCACTTTCGAAGGGAAACAGCAGTAATGGACACGACCCGTCTCGCAGGTAAGCACATTCTGGTCACCGGCGCCGCCCAGGGCATGGGCGCGGCGGTCGCCCGGCACTACGCGGCCCAGGGCGCCAAGGTCTGTCTCGGTGACGTCAACGTCGACGGTGCGGCCGAGGTGGCCGAGGAGATCCGCGCCGCCGGTGGGGTGGCCACCCACGTACGGCTCGACGTCACCAGCGAGGCCGACGCGACCGCCGCCGTGGCGCACACGGTCGAGGAGTTCGGCAGCATCAACGTGCTGCTGAACAACGCGGGCATCAACAAGCCGCTGTTCTTCCTGGACATCACCCGGGAGAACTGGCAGCGCATCATGGACGTCAACGCCTGGGGCACGCTGAACTGCATGCAGGCCGCCGCGCGGCAGATGAAGGCGCAGGGCCGGCAGGACTACCCGTACAAGATCATCAACGTCGGGTCGATCCTGTCCCGGGAGGTCTTCGACGACGTGGTGGTCTACTCGGCCAGCAAGCACGCGGTACTGGCCATGATCAAGGGCGGGGCCAAGTCGCTCATCGAGCACAACATCACCGTCAACGGGTACGGCCCCGGCGTGGTCCGGACCGAGCTGTGGGAGCAGTTGGACCGCGACCTGGTCGCGATCGGCAAGTTCGACAAGCTCGGCGAGTCGATGGACACCCTGGCCGAGAACATGATCCTGATGAAGCGCTACTCCTACCCGGAGGACGTGGTCGGCACCGCCGCCTTCCTGGCCAGCTCGGACAGCGACTACATGACCGGCCAGCTCATCATGATCGACGGCGGCATGGTCATCCAGTGAGCCCGACACGCACGAGTGGTGCCGGCGGGCCGCTGCCGGAGCTGGGCTCCGGGCTGCTCGTCGGCGGCGAGTGGCAGGACACCGCCGACCGGATCGAGGTGTGGAATCCGGCCACGGGCGAGGTGCTGTCCACGGTGGCCGACGCCAGTGCCGACGAGGCGCTGGCGGCGGTCGGCGCGGCGTACGACGCCTTTCCCGCCTGGGCGGGCACCGCCCCGCGCGAGCGGGCGGAGATCCTGCGCCGGGCGTACGAGCTGATGACCGCCGAGGCCGAAACGGGCGCCCGGCTGATCGCGCTGGAGAACGGCAAAGCCTGGCGGGACGCGGTCGGCGAGGTCAGCTACGCGGCCGAGTTCTTCCGCTGGTTCTCCGAGGAGGCGTGCCGGATCGCCGGTGACTTCCGGTACGCACCGGGCCGGGACAAGACGATCGTGGTGGACCACCGCCCGATGGGCGTGGCGTACCTGATCACGCCCTGGAACTTCCCGGCGGCGATGGCCACCCGCAAGCTCGCCCCGGCGCTCGCGGCGGGTTGCACCACCGTGCTGAAGCCGGCCGCCGAGACACCGCTCACCGCACTCTGGGTCGCCGACCTGCTGCACCGGGCGGGTGCCCCGGCCGGCGTGGTCAACGTGGTCACGACCGCGAGGGCGGGCGAGGTGTCCACGGCGGTGCTCGCCGACCCCCGGGTGGCCACCCTCTCGTTCACCGGCTCCACTCCGGTCGGCAAGATCCTGCTGGCGCAGACCGCCAAGCGGGTGCTGCCCTCCTCGATGGAACTGGGCGGTAACGCCCCGTTCCTGGTGCTGGAAGGGGCGGACGTGTCCCGGGCGGTCGCCGGGGCGATGGTGGCGAAGCTGCGCAACGGCGGCTCGGCCTGCACCGCCGCGAACCGGTTCTACGTGCACGAGTCACTGGTCGAGGCGTTCACCGAGCGGTTCCAGGCGGCCCTGGCGGCGGTCCGGGTCGGGCCCGGCATCGACCCGGCGACCGACCTGGGCGCGATGGTCAGCGTCAAGGAACGCGACAAGATCCTCGCGTTGGTCGACCAGGCCGAGGCGGAGGGGGCCGAGGCGGTCGAGGTCGGCGCGGCGCCGCCGGGCGGGGCGTTCGTCGCGCCGCGCGTCGTCCGCAACGTCGAGCACGGCTCGGTGCTCACCCGGACCGAGATCTTCGGGCCGGTGGCACCGATCGTCAGCGTGACCGACGAGGCCGAGGCGATCCGGATGGCCAACGACACCGAGTACGGCCTGATCTCCTACGTCTACGCCCGCGACCACGGTGCGGGCATCCGGGTGGCGCGGCAGTTGGAGTCGGGCATGGTGGCGGTGAACCGGGGCGTCGCCTCCGATCCGGCGGCCCCGTTCGGCGGGATGAAGGAGTCGGGCCTGGGACGGGAGGGCGGCTTCGCCGGGATACACGAGTTCCTGGAGACCCAGTACCTCGCCGTCGACCTCTGAGCCACGCTCCTGCTCCGGCGCTGCCAGCGGTGGCGCCGGAGCCGGCGCCGGCAACGGTCAGCGCCAGGGGCGGCAGCGGTCAGCGCCAGGGGCGGCAGCGGTCAGCGCCGGCCGGCGGCAGCGGTCACGGCGCTCGGGGCGGCAGCGGTCACGGCGCCGAAGGCGCGAACAACTCCGGATGCCGGACCAGTTCCTGTCGGGTCCGGCGGATGTGGCCGGCGAGGTACCGTTCGGTGTCGATCCGGTCCCGCCGACGGATCGCGTCGAGCAGCAACCGGTGCTCGGCATTGATGATCCAGCGCTCGCCCTGACCGCGGTACAGCATGAACGCCCGCCGGTAGTACTGCGTCGAGTTCCACAGCGTCACCACTGTGGCCAGCAGCGTGTCGATCGGGCAGGCGGAGTAGGTGAGCAGGTGGAACTCCCGGTCCAGGGTGACGAAGCCGGTGACGTCGTCGTTCGCCTCGATCTGCTCCTGGATCTCGGTCAGCCGGTCGACCGTGCTGTCGGGCAGGTCGGCGAGGCTCTCGTGGAGGGCGAGCGGTTCGAGTCGCTCGCGCATCCGGTAGAGCACCTCGACCTCGCGCATGGTCCGCAGCGGCACCCGGGCACCCCGGTTGGCCTGTGACTCGGTGAGACCCTCCGCCTCCAGGATGCGCAGTGCCTCTCGGACCGGCAGCCGGCTCGCCCCGAGTCGCTCGGCGATCTCCTCCTGGTAGAGGCGGGTGCCGGGCGGGATCTGCCCGGCCAGGATCGCCTCGCGCAGCTCGGCCGCGATCCGTTGGCTGGCCACCGAGGACTGCGGCCCGGCCGTGGGATCCGGGCCGGACGGCGGGGTGCTCACGTCTGCTACCTCCAGCGGCCAAGCGGATTTCGGTCGTACGCGCGGCCATCAGGGTACGAGACCAGCTCGAACTGCATGCCCCACGGCGCGAGGAAGTAGACCCACCGTTGTCCCTCGTTGGCGCCCCGGCTGGCGGTCGGCTCGCCGAGTACGCGTACGCCGTGGGCGCGTAGGTGGGCCACGGCCGCGTCCAGGTCGTCCACGTAGATCGCCACGTGGTGACCGCCGATGTCGCTGTTGCGGGGCGGGACCGTGCGCTGGTCCGGGGCCGAGTAGTGGAAGACCTCGAAGACGGTGTGGCCACCGAGCCGGAAGAAGCTGTTACGCACCATCACCGCCCGGGGGTGGACGTCGAGGTGCTCGGCCATCCAGTCGGAGTCGTCGGAGCGGAACGGGCCGAGCGAGTAGAGGTATTCCATCCCGAGTACGTCGACGAGGAACCGGGTGGCCTCGTCGAGGTCCGGGACGGTGAACCCGACATGGTCGAACCGACGTACTCCGGGCAACCCCACAACTCCCCCTTTGGATCCAGACGGGCCAATTATGCCCGCAATTCGCCGGACCTGACTCGCCCCAGCTCTTGATGATGGATCCATTCTGTGCCAGGCTCGGGTATCCCGACAAGAGCGGAACGGCACACATGACAGAGCGCACCACGCTGCGACCCGCCGTCGACTGGGTCGAGCTCACCGCCACCGAAACCGACTGGGACGCCGCGGCACCCAGCCTGCTGACCACGATGTTCAGCCAGCAGATCCTGATCCGGGCCTTCGAGCACTGCGTGCTCCAACTGGCCACCGAGGGCCTCGTGCACGGCCCGGCCCACTCCAGCGTGGGGCAGGAGGGCGGCGCGGTCGGTTCCGTGCTGGCGTTGCGCCCCGGCGACACGGTCAACGGATCCCACCGCGGCCACCACCAGTTCCTCGCCAAGGCCCTGAGCCACGTCGAGCCGGACGGCATCGACCCGACCCGCCCGTACAGCGCCGAGGTACGCGCCCTCGCGCTGCGTACCCTGCGCGAGATCTGCGGCCTGGACCTCGGCTTCTCCCACGGCCGGGGCGGTTCCATGCACCTGCAGTGGAAGGAAGCCGGCGCCATCGGTACCAACGCCATCGTCGGCGGCGGCGTCCCCCTGGCGGCCGGCTCCGCCTTCGCCCACCAGCGGGCCGGCACCGGCGCCGTGGCGGTCACCTACTTCGGCGACGGCGCGGTGAACATCGGCTCCACACTGGAGACGCTGAACCTGGCCGCCGCCTGGGATCTGCCGATCTGCTTCTTCATCGAGAACAACCAGTACGCGGTGTCGACCACGGTCGCCGAGGCGACCGCCGAGCCGCGACTCTCCGGTCGCGGCCCCGGATTCGGCATCCGCAGCTGGCGGGTGGACGGGATGGATCCACTCGCGGTGTACCTCGCCACCGGCGAGGCCGTGGCGCACATGCGGGCCGGCGGCGGACCGACCGTGATCGAGGCCGACCTCTACCGCTACTACCACCAGAACGGTGCCCTGCCGGGCAGCGCCTTCCGGTACCGGAGCAAGGAGGAGGAGCAGCAGTGGCGGGGCCGGGACCCGATCGACCGCACCGCCGGGCACCTGATCCGGCGCGGGATCCTGACCCAGGCGCAGGTCGACGAGGCGTACGCCCGGGCCGACGCGCTGCTGGCCGAGATCGCCGCCGAGATCACCGAGCCGGTGGCCGGTGGCAAGCCCGGCGCCCGCCGGATCCGGCCGGCGGAGTGGCCCGACCCGGCCTTCGCCGACGTGGGCGTACGGGGTGACCTCAGCGAGTTCGACGGCGCGTACGTCGCCGACCGGGACACCTTCACCGGCGCCGTCGAGCAGGTGAAGTTCATCAACGCGGTCGCCGGGGTGATGGCCCGGCGGATGGCCGAGGACGACTCGATCATGATCCTCGGCGAGGACGTGCACCGACTCAACGGCGGCACCAACGGCGCCACCCGAGGGTTGGCCGCCGCCCACCCCGACCGGGTGCTGGGCACCCCGATCAGCGAGAACGCGTTCGTCGGCCTCGGCGGCGGGATGGCCCTGGACGGCCGTTTCAAGCCGGTGGTGGAGCTGATGTACGCGGACTTCATGTGGGTCGCGGCGGACCAGTTGTTCAACCAGATCGGTAAGGCCCGGCACATGTTCGGCGGGGCCGGTGCGGTGCCGTTCGTGCTGCGCAGCAAGGTCGCGATGGGCACCGGCTACGGCTCCCAGCACTCGATGGACCCGGCCGGCGTCTTCGCCACCCAACCGGGCTGGCGGATCGTGGCCCCGTCCGACCCGTACGACTACGTGGGCCTGATGAACAGCGCGCTGCGGTGCGCGGACCCGGTGATCGTCCTCGAACACGTCGACCTCTACGGCTCGACCGGTGACGGCCCGGTGGACGACCTGGACTACCACCTGCCGGTCGGCAAGGCCGCGCTCCGGCGTACCGGCGACGACCTCACCATCATCACGTACCTGGCGATGACCCGGTACGTGCTCGACGCGCTGGACACCCTCGACGGCGTCGCGGCCGACGTGATCGACCTGCGCTGGCTGGACCGGGCATCGCTGGACTGGGACGCCATCGGGCAGAGCATCCGCAAGACCAACCGGGTACTCATCGCCGAGCAGGGCGCCCGGGGCACCTCGTACGGCGGCTGGCTCGCCGACGAGATCCAACGCCGGTACTTCGACTGGCTCGACGAGCCCGTCCACCGGGTGACCGGTGGCGAGGCGTCGCCGAGCATCAGCCGGGTGCTGGAACGCGCGGCCATCGCCCAGTCGGCGGAGGTCGTGACCGCGGTCAAGAAGATCCTGGGGAGCTGACGATGGCCCACATCCTGCGGGTGCCCGAGACGGCCGGCGCCGAAGCGGCGCTGCTCACCTGGTTCGTGGCCGAGAACGCCAGCTTCGCCGCCGGCGACACCCTGGTCAGCCTGGAGACGGACAAGGCCGTCCTGGACATCGACGCGGAGGCCGACGGCGTCCTGGTCAAGATCCTGGTCGAGGAGGGCCGGCACGTCGAGACGGCCGGCGCCCTGGCGGTACTCGGCGCACCCGGCGAGACGGTCGACGTGACCACGATCCTCAACGGCCCGGACGCGGCCACCGCTTCGCCGCCGACAGCCGCAGCGCCGGCAACTCCGGCGCCGGTGACCGACCTGACGGCGGCGACCGGCGTACCGGCGGCGACCGACGCGGCGGCGGTGCCGGCCGCTGTGGCGCCAGCGACCGACGCGGCGGCGCCGGTGGGGCCCGGGGAGAGCCGGGCCCGGCTGTTCGCGAGTCCGATCGCGCGTCGGCTGGCCCGGGAGGCCGGACTCGACCTTGCCCGGATCGCCGGCACCGGCAGCAACGGCCGGATCACCCGACGTGACGTCGAGGCCGCCCGCGCGGCCCGGTCGACCACCCCTCCCCCGCCCGTCGTCGGCGGCCCGTCGGCGGCCGGCGCGACGCTCGCCGTGGCCAGCCCGCCGAATCCCGTCCCGACGCCGCGCGAGACGGCCGCCGCGACGCCGGACGGCGCGGGCGTCGCGTCGTCCGTACCCACGCCGACCTCACGATCGGCGGTCAGCGCGCCGTCGGGTGTCGGGTACACCGAGATCCCGCACTCGCGGATCCGGCGGACCATCGCCAGCCGGCTGGTGGCGAGCAAGCAGCAGACGCCGCACTTCTACCTGCGCGGCAGCGCTCGGGTGGACGACCTGCTGGCGCTGCGGGAGCAGATCAACCAGGGCCGCACCGACCGCGTCTCGGTCACCGACCTGCTGCTCAAGGCGGTCGCCCTGGCGCATGTCGCGGTGCCCGCCATGAACGTCACCTGGACCGACGAGGCGGTACGCCAGTACCGCTCGGTCGATGTCTCGGTCGCCGTCGCGACCGACCACGGGCTGGTCGCGCCGGTGCTGCGCGGCGTCGACTCGATGAGCCTCGCCCAGGTGTCCGCCGGCGTACGGGACCTCGCGGCCCGGGCCCGCGCCGGCCGGATCCAGCCGGACGACCTGGTCGGCGGCACGGTCAGCCTCTCCAACCTGGGCGGCTACGGCACCGAGGAATTCGCGGCCATCATCAATCCGCCGCAGGCGGCGATCCTGGCGGTGGGTGCGGCCCGGGCGGAACCGGTCGTCCAGGAGGGCCGGATCGAGGTGGGCACCGTGCTACGGGTCACCCTCTCCGTCGACCACCGCCCGGTCGACGGCGCGGTGGCCGCCGAGTGGATGCGCACCTTCCTCGCCCTCCTCGAAGCACCGCTGCGCATCCTGACCGGATAACGCTCCGTGGCACCCCGAACGGAGCGGCTCGGGGTGCCACGGGTTGGTCGGCGCTCCAGCACGACCGCGAGACCCACGGCACCCCGAGACGGGACGGCTCGGGGTGCCGTGGGGTGCTCAGGCGAGCGTGCAGGTGGCGCCGTTGAGGGTGAACGACGACGGTCTGCCGGAGTTGCCGGTGTGGGTGGCCTGGAAGCCGATCCCGACGGAGGCACCCGGGGCGATGGTGCCGTTGTACGAGACGTTACGGGCGGTTACCTGCCCCGAGGTCGGCGAGTAGCTGGCGTTCCAGCCGCCGGTGATGTTCTGCCCGCCGGGCAGGGTGAACACCAGGGACCAGCCGTTGATCGTGCTGCTGCCGGTGTTGGTGATGGTGAGGTCCTCGGTCAGGCCGTTGTTCCAGGCGTTGACCGTCACCGCGACCCGGCACGCGCTGGTGCCGCCCGGCGGCGGGGTGGTCGGGCTCGGCGGCGGGCTGGTCGGCGGCGGGTTGCTGCCGCCGAACTGGGTGAAGAACCGCCAGGTCTCGGCCGGCAGCCAGGTACGCGAGCCACTGTCACCGGTTGCGCCGTCCTGCGGTGCGGCGATGTGGCCCTCGTCGAAGGCGGCCCACACCACCGGGTAGCCCGCCGTGCATCCGGAGTACGTGGTGGTGCGGTGGGTCAGGCTGCCCTGTGCCGGCTCCGGCGGGTTCTGCGGGGTGCAGCCGTTGTTGTTCACGAACCGGTCGCGCAGCGACCTGCCGCCGGAGATGCCGAGGACGCCGTCGCGGATGCCGTGCGCGCCGAAGTAGGCGATCCGACCGGTGCCGCCGCTGCATCCGCTGATCTGACCGCCGGCGTACACCGCGACGGCCCGGAACACGTTCGGGCGGGCACAGGCCAGCGCGTAGCTCATCCCGCCGCCCCAGCTGAAGCCGAGCGCGAACCGCTGCGTCGTCTCCACGCACAGGTTCGCCTCGACCTGCCGGAGCAGGTCGTCGATGAAGGTCACGTCCTCGCCGCCGGAGTTGGCCCAGCCGTTGTTGAGCCCCTGCGGTGCCACGAAGATCGTGCTGTTGTTGGCCAACTGCCGCAGCCCGTAGTACGACCACGTGTCCCGCTGCACCGTCTGGCCGGTGTCCACGTCGACGGCCGTACCGCCGCGCCAGTGCAGGCCGATGACCAACCGGTACGGGTTGTTGTTGTTGTAGTTGGCCGGTATCCGCAGGATGTAGCTGCGGCTCTTGCCGTTGCTCTGGATCGTGTGCGTACCGCTGTTGAGCCCGGGTGCCCGGCCGCAGCCGGCGGTGGCCGCCAGGGTGCCGACGTCGGCCGACGACGCCGTGGCGCTGGCGCTGGGGCTGGTGGCCAGCGCCACCCCTCCCACGGCCAGCACCAGCAGCGCCGCCAGCGCGGCGGGCGCGAAGAGCGATCTGGATCTCACCATCATGTTGCTCCATTCCGCGTCGCGTGGACGCGCGGGAGGTGCGGGCTGCGCACCGTCGGTGGTGGTCGGTGGTCTCGCGCTGCCGCGCGGCACGTCCGGTACGGACGGCGTCCACTGCGGATCCCGAGCCGGCCGAGGTCATCGGCGCGAAGGCGCACACCACGCCCGGGAACCGGCGTCGCCCGTCAGTCGGCGTCGCGGCCTCGGCCACTCACCGGGGTCCCGGACCGGCGAGGGCGGGTCGAGCGTGCCCCTGCTCCCGCCTCGGAAGGTATCGTGTGAGCGATAACATATCAAGGGATGTGGATGCCCTGGCTTGCCGGCGTCACCCGGGCGGGGCGACGAAACGCGGTGGCACGTGCGGGGTGAGCCAGACCCCGCTGGCGGCGCGGTAGAAGACGAGGCCGGCGGCGTACATGCCGGCCGCGTCGATACTCAGCACCACCGGTGTGCCGCGCCGGGCACCGACCGACACCGCGGTCTCCGCGTCGGCCGACAGGTGCACGTGGGTACGCCCGCGCGGCTGGAGCCCGTCGACACGGATGCCGGGCAGGTGCCGGGCCACGGTGCCGTGGTAGAGCACCGCCGGGGGTGCACTCGGCGCCAGTTGCAGGTCGACCTGGATGCTGTGGCCCTGCGCGGCCCGGATCCAGCCGTCGCGTACCTCGAAACGTCGCTTGTCGGTGCCGGCGGCCACCTGGTCGAGCAGTTCGACGGTGACCGGTCGACCGTGCCGGGCCAGCGCGGCGAGCAGCACGTCCACCTCCACCCAGCCGGCCCCGTCGAGGGTGAGCCCGACGGCGTCCGGCCGGTGCCGCAGCACGTACGCCAGGAACTTGCTGGTCGAGGTCGCTCGATCGGTCAACGTGGCGGCTCCTGCGCGCCGGAGCGCCGACGCTCGGCCGCACCACCGGCCGGCCGGAACTGGTCGAGCAGGTCGCGTACCAGGTGGGCGCGGGGTGGCCGCCAGGTGGCCCAGTAGCGGACCTCGGGCAGCCCGTCGACCGGCACGGCGCGCAGGCCGTCGGGCAGCCCGACACAGCCGTTGACGACGGTGGCGCCGACACCGAGCGCGGCCAGGTGCACCAGCAGGTCCCACCCGTCGACCTCGGCGGCGACCTGCCACCGTACGCCCGCGTCGAGCAGCGCGCGGTCCAGTGCCCGCCGGTGCGGCCGACCGGCCGGGGGCACCACCAGGTCCAGGCCGTCGAGGTCACGCAGCCGGACCTGCCGGCGGGCGGCCAGCGGGTGCGCCTCGGCGAGCACGAGCACCTGCCGGTACGCGGCGATCTGCCGCGCCTCGACCTGCCGGCTCGGCGGATCGTGCGCGATGACGGCCAGGTCGGCCCGGCCGGCGGAGAGCGCGGAGAGCGCGGCGTCGCGGTCGGCGGTGATCACCTGCACCCGACGCCCGCGCCGGCCGACCTGGCGGATCGCCTCGCCGATCACCCAGCGCAGCGCGCCCCGACCGGCGGCGATGGTGAGCGTGGGCGCCGGATCATGGTGCAGCTCCCGCAGAAACTCGTCGGCCCGCCGCCGCGAGTCCTGCGCGTACGCGGCGAGTTGTACACCGGCGGCGGTCAGCGTCAGTCGGCGCCCGTCGCGCTCGTACAGTTCGACGCCGAGCGCCTCGGCCAGCTTCCGGATCTTGACGTGCAGGGCGGGTTGGCTGATGTGCAGCGCCGCCGCAGCCAGGGTGAAGTTGCGGTGCTCGGCGAAGACCGCGAACGACCGCAGCGCGTCGGCCTCCAACAGATCCCGCCCAGCCATAGCCCAGGACTATAGATGGTCGACAAATCAATAGTTCTGCGTACGCCCTTCAGGATCGATGCTGAGCGACATGAACGAGGAAACTCCCCGGCTCGGCATCGACATCGGCCGGGTCATCATCGACGGTCCCGCCCATCCGGGCGGCGGTGACACCGCCTTCTTCAGTGGCGACGAGGCGACCATGCTGGCCACCCCGGAGGTGCCCGGCGCCGTCGAGACCATCGCCCGGCTGGTCCCCCGCTTCGGCGGCCAGGTCTGGCTGGTCTCCAAGTGCGGCCCACGCGTCCAGGCCCGTACCCTGCGCTGGCTGGCCGCCCACGACTTCCACCGGCGCAGCGGCGTCGACCCCGCCCGGGTCCGGTTCTGCCGGGCCCGGTCCGACAAGCGGCTGCACTGCCTGGACCTGGCCCTCACCCACTTCGTGGACGACCATCCCGAGGTGCACGCCGCGATCCGTGGCACGGTCGCACACCAGTACTTCTTCGGCCCCCAACGCCCGGTACCCGGCTACGGTCGATCCACGCCCACCTGGGCCGACGTGGAACGCCTCGTGATCGCCACCCTGCCAACGGCGGCCCCGTCGAGCCGGTGACGAACGGCGTCCGCCCCGGTCCGTCTCACGTCGGCGGCCCGCTCGCCCGGCGGCGGGGTGCGGCCCAGCTGAGGAAGCGGTCGAACAGGGCCTTCGGGTCAGGACCGTCGCCGGGCGTGGGCAGCCGTGTCGTGATCACCAGTGACCACCGTTGGCCCGCCACCGCTGACCCGGCATCAACCAGCCGGGCCGCCCAGGCTGCCGCACCGGCAGCGGCCGGGTCGACTCACCGCTCCACGCCGGCAGCCCGGCCCCCGGCTCGCGCCGGGGCAGGTCCCCCGGTGGCCCGCTCGTCCGGCGCGGATCCTCGCGGTGGCGGCGCCGGATGGTGCCGGCGGGCGCGGTGGCGGGCGCGGCGGCGGGCGCGGCGGCGGGGCAGCAGCGTGGTCGGGCAGAGGAACCAGGCGACCCGCACGGTCGACCTCCCAGGAAAGACATCCGTGGGTACGTTTCTTGTCGCTCTGGCGACAAGAAACGTACCCACGTCGACCGATGGACCCGGGGCCACCCGACGCGGGGGAAGGCGTGGGGTGGCCCCGGCGCAGAACCCACCCCGTCCCGGCGTGGATGGGAGCGGATCCGCATGCGTGACAGTCTGCTGAGGACACCGCTACGCCCGGAATGCATCGAGCCTGACCACGGTGACCCTCGGTGGATCTTGGCAGCCGATCGGTGACCGTTGGCGATCTTGGCGATTCCCTCCAACACACCAAGCAACACTGACTCCAGGAGGCCAGCATGGACCTCAGTAACGCTCGGTGGAGAAAGGCCACCCGCAGCGGCACCAGCGGCGGCGAGTGTGTCGAGGTGGCTGACGACCTGGGCGGCGTGGTCGCCGTGCGGGACAGCAAGGACCCTAGCGGCCCGGTCCTCGCCATCGACCCGACCGCCTGGCGCGCCTTCCTCGAACACGCAAAGCGCCACTGAGGTCCGGCTCTCGGGTGGCCGGTGGGAGCGGGAACCTGTCCGACTGACGGCGGCGGGACGGCCGGCTGCGGGGCGAGGATCGGAGCGTTCGCCTGCGGCAGCCGCCGCCCGCCTCCGGAGGTACCCCGTGATCATCGCCATGGTCGATTTCAGGACCGCCGCCGTCGACCGCCCGACCGCCCTGGCCCGGCTCGACGGCGAGCGTGACCAGGTCCGGGCGATGCCCGGCAACCTGGCCTTCCGGGTCCACGCCTGCCGGGAGGACGACACCCGGGTCAGCATCGTGCACGAGTGGGCGGACGAGACCTCGTTCGCCGGGTACCTGGCGTCGGACTCCTTCGCGCGCTCGGGCACGGCGCTGCGGCCCATGATGATCGAGGCTCCGGTGAGCCGACGGTTCCGCGCCGAACTGTGGGAGACGGTCGGCTGACCGGCCACGGCGGGCACCCCTACCATCGGCCGGTGCGAGGGCCCCGGTGAGCCGCAAGGCGTACAGCTTCGTCCGGACGTTCCGGGCGGAGCCGGCGCGTGACCTCTGCGTGGACCGCCACTACCTGCTCTGCGCCTCCGTCGGTGCCCTCCGGCTGGAGGCGCAGGACCGGGTGTGGTTGTTACCGCCGGCCCGAGCCGCCCTGATCGAAGCGGGGCAGCGTATCCGGGTGAGCATCCCGCAGCCGGTCACCACCGCGTCGGTGTTGTTCGACACCGCGTTCACCGCACCGCCACCGGCACCGCTGACCGTGTTCGACCTCAGCCCGTTGGCGCGGGCCCTGGTCGCCGAGTGCGGCGAGTGGGGCGAGAGCGACGAGCCACTCCCCACGTACGCCGAGACGCTGTTCGCCGCGCTCGCGGCGGTGACCTGGCGGCTGGCCGAGCAGCCGAGCCCGGTGGTGGTGCCGGTCGGCCGGTCTCCGCAGTTGCGACGCGTCCTCCGGCTGACCGAGCAGCGACTCGGCGAGGAGGTCCGCTTCGAGGACCTGGCGTACGAGGTGGGGCTGGCGCCCCGGTCGCTGGCCCGCCGCTTCGCCGACGAGACCGGCATGACCTGGCGGGCGGCGCTGCGCCGGATGCGGGTGCTGCGCGCCATCGAGGAACTGTCCACGGGCGACGCCCCGGTGACCCGGATCGCCTTCCTGGTCGGCTACCGCTCGCTGTCGGCGTTCAACGCCGCCTTTCGGGAGCTGACCGGCCGTACCCCCACCGAGTACCAGGCCAGCTTCCGGCCCTGACCGGACCGGCGGGGTACGGCCGGGCAGCCAACTGGATTCCACCTCGCCCCGAGGTGGAGTCCTAGACACCAGAGGTCGACGGGCGGGCGGTGCCGTCCGCGGCGAGCGCGTCGATGCGACGGCGCCGGGTCGGCAGCAGAAGCGTCGGGTGGGAGACGAGCCACGCCGCGCCCCGGCAGACCAACTCCTTGTAGCGAGCTGCCAGCCTGCCCCGCACGTGGAACGCCTTGGTCCGGTCGTCGGCGGTCACGAACTGGATGAGACCGTCCCGACGGCCGAGGCTGACGCACTGGTTGAAGTAGCGCAGCAGCACCTTGGGGACCGGCCGGCCGGTCAGCCGGGCGGCGATGGCGTCGGCCGCCTGCCAGGCCATCGGGACCCCCGAGGCGCAGGCCATCCGCAGCGGCTTGCCGCCGGGGCCCTCGGCGAGCGCGGCGTCCCCGATGGCGTACACGTCGGGGTGCGACACCGAGCGCATCGTGGCATCGACCACGATCTGGCCGCTCGGCGCCACCGTCAGGGTCGTCGCGGCGGCGATCGGGTGTACGGCGAAGCCGGCCGACCACACGGTCACCTCGGCCGGGATGCGCCGGCCGTCGCCGGTGACGACGCCGGTCGCCTCGACCCGGGCCACGTCGGTGTGCGCGTGCACGGCGATGCCGAGCCGGTCGAACACCTCCGCCAGGTGCTGCTGGGCCCCCGCGTCGAGCCAGTCGCCGAGCCCGCCCCGGCTGGCGATCGCGACGTCGAGGTCGGGTCGGGCCTCGGCGATCTCGGTGGCCGCTTCGAGACCGGTGAGCCCGCCACCGACGATCAGCACGGTCCCGCCGGCATCGAGGTCGGCCAGGCGTTCCCGCAACCGCAGCGCGGAGGCGCTGCCGGCGACGTCGTGGGCGTGCTCGGCGACGCCGGGTACGCCCTGGTCGGCGGCGGTGCTGCCGAGGGCGTAGACGAGCGTGTCGTAGCCGATCTCGTCGGCGTCGAGCGCGACGGTTCTGCGCTCCACGTCGACGCCGGTCACCCGCGCCACCCGTACCCGCACGCCGCTGCCGGCGAAGATGTCGCGCAGCGTACGACGCGTGAGGTGCTGCCCGGTGGCGAGCTGGTGCAGGCGGACCCGCTCGACGAACTCGGGGGCGGCGTTGACGACGGTGATCTCGGTGTGGTCGGGGTGCAGTCGTCGGGCGAGGCGGCCGGCGGCGCTGGCCCCCGCGTAGCCGGCTCCGAGGACGACAATGCGATGCGTCATTGCTCCCACTCCTTGTCTCGGTGCGTACGCCTCCTGAACCGGGCAGCACCGCGATTGCTGACAGGAGTCGGCTATGACCTGGGTCACCACCTGTCGAGAGCGGGCTCCGGGTGCGCCGATGCGGACCATTGGCGGGTGGCGCGGGCGAGCTTGTCGGGGTTCACCTGAGCGCGCAGGGCGGCCACGCCCTCGGCGGTCACCTCCAGGCACAGCACGCCCACGACCCGATCGCCGACGACGATCACCAACGCCGGCCCACCGTTGACGATCTCCGCGTACAGGGCCGCGCTGCCGCCCAGCGTTACCCGCTTCAGGTTGTTGGGCTTGAGCAGGCCGCGCAGGAACCTCGCCACCGCCAGCGCGCCGACGATCGGCCTGGCCAGGGCGGGGACCTTGCCGCCGCCGTCGCCGAGGCTCATCGCGTCGTCGGTGAGCAGTTCGACGAGCCGTCGGGTCTCGCCGCTGTCGGCCGCGGCGAAAAACTCCGCCACGATGGTGCGGGCGGTGTCCTCGTCGACCTGGACGCGGGCCCGACCGGCGGCGAGGTGCTGCTTGGCCCGCCGGTAGAGCTGCTGGCTGTTCGACTCGGTGAGATCGAGGATCTCGGCGATCTCACCGTGCGGGTAGCCGAACGCCTCGCGCAGGACGTACACCGCGCGCTCGTTGGCCGAGAGCCGCTCCATCAGGGTGAGCACCGCCATCGACACCGATTCGCGTTGCTCGACGGTGTCGACCGGGCCGAGCATCGGGTCCCCGGCGAGCAACGGCTCGGGCAACCACATGCCCACGTAGCTCTCCCGCCGGGCCCGCGCCGAGGTGAGCTGGTTGAGGCACAGGTTGGTGAGCACCTTCGTCAGCCACGCCGCCGGCTGCTCGATCCGCTCCCGGTCGGCGGCCTGCCAGCGCAGGAACGTGTCCTGGACCATGTCCTCGGCGTCGCTGGCGGAGCCGAGCAGGCGGTAGGCCACCGCCGCCAGCCGGGCCCGGGACTGCTCGAACAGGTCGACGTCGTGCGCGCTGAGCGACATGGTTCGAGTGTCGACCACGCGCGCGAGCGCCGACCGGCTACCCCGTGGGCGGGCGGACGTCACCGGCGAGCAGGTGGACGCCGAGCGGGGTGAGTCGGTGCACCTTGGCGCCGCCGACACGCTCGCTGCCGACCAGTCCGGCGGCCCGCAACGCGGCGGCGTGTTCGGAGGCGGACGAGACGCTGATCCCGACCTGCCGGCCGAGTGTCGTGGTGGTGTGGCGGCCAGGTTCGGCGAGGCGTCGCAGCACCGCCGCCCGGGTGGCGCCGAGAAGTTGGGCGAGCGGGTCGGGGCCGGTCGTGGGCGATCCGGGCGGCGCCGGGACCGGGTACACCAGCAGCACCGGCTGTCCCGGTCGGGCCAGCACGCGCGGGCGGAATCCGGCCAGCGGGCTGGGAACGAGGACCACTCCCTCGCCGCCGGCGGACAGCTCCGCACTCCACCAGCTGTCGATCTCCAGTAGCGGTGGTCGCCACCGGATCGCCGGATGCAGCTCGGCGAACAACCCCTCCACTCCGGATCGCGCGTACGTGCGGGCCCGCTGTTCGACGTGGCCCCGGTGGGTCAGCGTCAGGTGCGACCAGGCCGGGGCCAGGACCGCGTCGAAGTAGCGACGCAGCGCCGCCACCAGCACCTCCAGCATCTGTGGGTCGGCCGCCACGAAACGCCGCCGCCACGGGCTGGACGGCAGGTTGGCGTACGTCTCGGTGAGTTCGGCGACGATCTGGCGGCGCGGGGTGGCCCGGATCGACTCGATGCCGGCGGTCACCGACTCGATCCCCTGGTACGGGGTGAGGAAGTCCGGCAGCAGGCCCCGCGCTGGCAGCAGGTGTCGTAGTGCGGCGGTGCCCGCCGAGGCCGCCTCGGCACGGGCGGCCAGGTCGGGCATCCGCGCCGCCAGTGCCGGGTCCCGTAGTGCCTGGCTGGCCAGGATCGCGGTGCCGACCGGGTGCGGCCGGCTACCGAACCGGATCCGGGTCAGATCCGCCGCGTCGAGCCGCAGGGTGATCACAGGCTCAAGGTTGCCAGCTTTTCGGCGTACGCCGAAAGGGTTGTTCCGGCGGCGACCCACCGGCGAGGGTGGGCGGACCAACGGCCGGGAGGGGGCGGCATGCGTCGGTTGGTCGGGTGGTGCGTGGCAGTCGGTGTGCTGATGGGGGCCGCGGCGTGTGGTGGGGATGTCGGACCACTGTCCAGGCCGTCGGGGTCGGGTCCCATCGTCTCGCCCAGCCCGGGGCAGCACGAGTTGACCCTGGAGCATGACGGGGTGAGCCGCCGCTACCGGGTGCACGCGCCGCCCGGCTACGTCCCGACCCGGCCGGTGCCGCTGGTGATCGCGCTGCACCCGTACCCGGGCGACGGGCTGGCGATGAGCGGGCTGTTCGGCTGGGACGAGCTGGCCGAGCGGAAGGGCTTCCTGGTCGCCTACCCGGACGGGATCAGTGGTGGATTCAACGCCCTGGTCTGCTGCGGCGACGCGGACGACGTCGGTTTCCTCGCCGCGCTCACCGGCCATCTGGTGGACGGCTGGCAGGTCGATCCCGACCGGGTCTACCTGACCGGCATCTCCAACGGCGGTGACCTGAGCTTCCGGGCGGCCGTGGAGGCCAGCGGCACGTTCGCCGCGATCGGGGTGGTCAGCGGCGGGTTCATCGGCGAGCGGGCCGCCGCCGGCGACTACGCACCGAGGCACCCCGTCTCGGTGATCACGTTCATCGGCGAACAGGACCGGTACGCCGCACAGTTCCGTACCGGGGTCGACCGTTGGCAGCAGCGGCTGGCTTGCACCCCGGTCAACCCACCACCGGCCGCCCCGGCCGAGGGTGCCACGCTCACCCGGGCCCGCTGCGCCGACCGCAGCGACGTCGAGGTGTACCTGATCGACAACATGGGGCACGCCTGGCCCGGCGCCTCGGGTGATCGGCTGGGTGCGCCCGAGGTCGACCTGCGCGCCACCGACCTGATCTGGGCGTTCTTCGCCGACCATCCGCGCCTGAGCTGACGGCGCCGCCTGGTTGTTTTGTCCGGGTAAGAACGGGAATGCGGTCGCGCTCGTTCAGCCGCACTACCCGAAAGGCAAGCCAGGTGAGCGCAGACCACGCCGGCAGTCTCGTGCCGGCCGACCCGTGGCCCCTGCCCCGCAACGCCACCGTCGCGGACCACATCGTGCAGCGACTCGCCTGCTGGGGCGTACGCCGGTACTTCGGCTATCCCGGCGACGGCATCAACGGCATGACCTCCGCCCTGCAACGCACGTACCAGCAGGCGCAGTTCATCCAGGTACGACACGAGGAAACCGCCGGCTTCGCCGCCTCGGCCCACGTCAAGTACGGCGGCGGGCCGCTCGGCGCCGTACTGGTCACCAGCGGTCCGGGGGCCATCCACGCGCTCAACGGCCTCTACGACGCCAAACTCGACCACCAGCCGGTGGTGGCGCTGGTCGGGCACACCGCGCTCACCGCCGAAGGGGGTGGCTACTACCAGGAGGTGGACCTGCTCGCCCTCTACAAGGACGTCGCGGCGGCGTTCCTGGCCCAACTGGACCACCCGTCCCAGGTCCGGCACCTGGTCGACCGGGCCTGCCGGACGGCGCTGGCCCGGCGTACCGTGACCGCGCTGGTCCTCCCCCTCGACGTGCAGGACCTGGCCGCCATGCCGAACCCGCCGCACGCGCACGGCTACTACCACACCAGCAGCGTGCCGAGCAGCGGTCCGACCGTGCCACCGGAGGCCGACGTCCGCCAGGCCGCCGAGGTGCTGCGCGGCGGCGAGCGGGTGGCGATGCTGGTCGGCCAGGGCGCGATCGGCGCCGAGAACGAGGTACGCGAGGTCGCCCACCGGCTCGGCGCGGGGGTGGCCACGGCCCTGCTCGGGTTCACCGTGGTGGATCACCGGGAGCCGTGGGTGACCGGCGCGATCGGTCTGCTCGGCACCCGCCCGAGCTGGCAGCTGATGGACGAGTGCGACCGGCTGCTGATCGTCGGCAGCAACATGCCGTACTCGGAGTTCTATCCGCCCGCCGGGCAGGCTCGGGCGGTCCAGATCGACCACGACGGCACCCAGTTGGGTCTGCGGTACCCGACCGAGGTGAACCTGACCGGCGACGCCGCACCCACCCTGCGCGCCCTGCTGCGCGAGCTGGGCCCGGGGCCGGGGCCGACCCGCTGGCGGCAGACCATCGCCGGGGCCACCGCCGCGTGGCGGCAGGCCCAGCACGAACTCGCCGCGCAGGACGCCGAGCCGGTGAACCCGCAACGACTGTTCGCCAGCCTCAACGACCGGCTGCCCGACGACGTGATGCTCGCCGTGGACTGCGGCACCACCACCGCCTGGTACGCGCGGCACGTCAAGGTCCGGCCCGGGATGCTGGCCAGCCTCTCCGGCACCCTGCTGTCCATGGGCGGCGCCATGCCGTACGCCCTGGCCGCCAAGTTCGCCCACCCGGACCGGCCACTGGTGGCCCTGATCGGCGACGGCGCGATGCAGATGAACGGGGTCAACGAGCTGATCACGGTGGCGAAGTACTGGCGCGGCTGGGCCGACCCACGCTTCGTGGTGCTGGTGCTCAACAACCGGGACCTGGCCTTCGTGAGCTGGGAACAACGCTCCACCGAGGGCACCCCGATGTTCCCCGACAGCCAGCAGCTGCCCGACATCGCCTACCACCGGTGGGCCGACGTACTCGGCCTACGCGGCGAGCTGGTCGACCACCCGGACCAGGTCTCCGACGCCTGGGACCGGGCGCTGAGCGCCGACCGCCCGACGGTGATCAACGCCCTGGTCGACCCCGCCGAGCTGATGATGCCCCCACACTTCACCGCCGAACAGGCCCGCAAGACCGCCGCCGCCATCCTGCGCGGCGACACCGACTGGGCCGGCATCATCCGCCGCGGCCTACCCAGCGTCGTCACCACCTACCGCCCCCGCCGCACCACCCCCTAACCTCACCCGCCCAGGTTCTGTCTCGCGGATCTTGGTACGAAACGGCCCCCATGAGGGCCGCCTCGCACCAAGGTCCGCGGAGGCGGGAGGGGTGCGGGCGAGGCGGGGTGAGGCGCGGGTGGGGTGGGGTGGGGTCAGCCTCGGTTCTGGAGCCAGCGGCGGAGGTCGGACAGGGGGTTGTCGGGTGCGGGGCGGGTGGTTTGGGGATCACGCTCCACCGGGCGACGGGGGGTGCCGGCGAGGGCGCGGGTGGGTGCGGTGAAGGACTGCTCCGGTTGGCCGTCGACGGCGGTGTCGATGATGCGGGCGACCGCCTCGATCACCCGGGCCTGCACGGCGCTGCCGACCAGGTCGCTCGGGTCGTCCGGGTTGGCGGCGATGCCGGCGACCGCCACCTGCTGGGTGAAGCCGACGAAGGTCTCGGTGGCGGCGTTCTCCGAGCTACCGGTCTTGCCGGCCACCGGGCGCCCGTCGAGGATCCGGTCCACTGCGGTGGCGGTACCACCGTTGCACTGCCCGAAGGCGGACTGCTGGCCCACCGGGCAGCGCGCCGCGTCGGTGGCGGCCCGGGCCACGTCGGGGTCGAGCACCTGCCGGCAGGACGGGTCGCCGACCGGCAGTCGCTGCCCGTCCGGCGCGGTCACCGACAGCACCGGTACGGGGGTGCAGTATGTCCCCTCCGCCGCCACGGTGGCGTACGCGTTGGCCAGGTCGAGCGGGGTGGTGGCGGCTACGCCGAGGGTGAACGCCCCCCAGTTGGCCGCGTTGTCGTCGGCGAACCGGGCGTCGGCGTCGGCCCGGAAGGTGATGCCCAGCCGCTGGGCCATCTCGACCACCTTGTCCTGGCCGACCTGCTCGGCCAGCCAGACGAAGTACGTGTTGACCGAGCGGCCGAAGCCGTCCCACATCATCCGGTAGCCGTCCATCCACTGCGGGTTGGCGTTGGCCGGGCACCACTGCCCGCCGCAGCTGCTCTCGTCGCTGCCGGCCGGGTACCGGGTGGGTAGCCGGCTGGGCGCGTCGAAGCCGGTCGACAGGGTGCGGCCGGATTCCAACGCGGCGAGCATGGTGAACAGCTTGAACGTCGAACCGGCCTGGTAACCGGCGACGCTGCCACCACCGGAGATCAGCGGGTTGACGGTGTTCGGGTAGTTGGCCTGCCCGTCGGGGTTGGCGTCGACGCTGTAGTGCCGGTTGACCGCCATCGCGAGCACCTGGCCGGTGCCGGGCTCGACCGCGGCGATCGGCAGGGCGCGCGGGTTGTCGTACCCGTACACGCTGGTGGCCTGCTTCTGCGCGGTGGCCTGGACCTTCGGGTCGAGCGTGGTGACCACGGTGTAGCCGCCCCGGCGCAACGCCTGCTCGCGCTCGGCGACGGTGTCGCCGAACGCCGGCTGGGTGACCCACCAGCGGCGCAGATAGTCGCAGAAGAAGCCCCACCCGTCGCGGGAACTGGCGGTGGCGGCGCAGCCGTTGGGCTGCTCGCTGGGCCGCAACTTCACCTTCTCGGCCTTCGCCTGGGCCGCCTGCTCGGCGGTGATCGCCCCGGTGGCGACCATGGAGTCCAGCACGTACGCCCGCCGGGCCAGCGCCGCGTCGGCGTCACCGTCGATCGGGCTGTACGCCTCCGGCGCCTGCACCAGGCCGGCGAGCAGGGCCGCCTCGGCGAGGGTCAGGTCGGCGGGTGCCTTGGAGAAGTAGCGCTGGCTGGCGGCGGCAACGCCGTACGCGCCGGATCCGAAGTACGCGATGTTGAGGTAGCGGTTGAGGATCTCGTCCTTGCCGAGGCGCTCTTCCAGGGCGTTGGCGTACCGGATCTCCTGGACCTTGCGCCCGACCGTCTGGGCGGTGGCCGCGGCCCGTTCCTCGGCGGTGCGGTTCGGGTCGGTCTTGAGCACGTTGCGCACGTACTGCATGGTCAGCGTCGAGCCACCCTGCTCGGTACCGCCCTCGGTGACGTTGGTGACCAGCGCCCGCAGCATGCCGCGCAGGTCCACCCCGCCGTGGTCGTAGAAGCGGCGGTCCTCGGCGGCGACGATCGCCTGCCGCATCACCGGCGCGATCTCCGCCAGCGCCACGTCGGTGCGGTTGACGTCGTAGAACGTGGTGATCAACGTCTTGCCGTCGTTGGCGTAGAGGTAGGAGCGCTGCGGGGTGGCCGGGGTCCGCAGGGCGTCCGGAAGCGCGGCGTAGTTACCGAGTGCGGCCTGGGCGGCGAAGCCGAACACCAGGTTGACCGGCAGCGCGGCGACCGCCAGCACGAGGCCGGCGAGCACGCCGGTCAGCAGCACGGTGAACAGCCGCGACAGGGGCGTAGGGGTGGCCATGGTCACCAGGATTGCCGCGAAAGCCACCTTCCGACCACCCCGGCTCCCCGTTTGTCAGCCAATTCACCACAACTTGCCAGCGCTCTTTGCGCTGCTCACAGCAGATCTCGGACGGAAACTGCCCCGATGGGGGCGATTTCCTTCCAAGATCTGCTGGGGCGGGATTGGTTAGGCGGCGCCCAGGGGACCGGCGCCGGGTGGGCCGACGGGGCCGGATGGGCCGGCGGTGGCGACGCTGGCGCTGGTGGCGTCGCGCAGGATCTCCCGGGGCAGCAGCCGGCCGGAGCGGTACGCGATGCCGATGCCGGCGATCAGGACGAAGATCGCGCCGAAGGTCTGCAACGAGCCGATCAACGCCCCGCCGAGACCGAGCAACGGACTGGCGATCATCAGCATGGTGCCGTCACCGATGCTGAACATGCCCGATCGGGCTACCGCCCAGCCGGTGAGCAGCCAACCCACGCTGTAGCAGCCGGCACCGACCAGCACCAGGGTCCGCGCGGTGGTGCCGAAGACCGGGGTCTGCTCGGCCAGGCCGGCGAACGGCAGCATCAGCACCGTGCCGGCGATGCTGACCAACAGACCGGCGACGGCGGGGTGGCGGCTGCGGGTGGCGGCGAGCAGCCCGGTCAGGCCGAGCAGGGCCAGCAGACCGAGCCAGACCGCCGCCACCCAGCCGATCAGGTACAGGGCGCGGCCGTCGGCCGGGTACGGGTCGTTGCCGACGCCGCCGTCGCTGGCCATCGCGACCACGCCGTAGAGGATCGCGTACGCGGGCAGCAGCCAGACCGCGGCGCGGGCCAGCCGGCGCAGCGACCACGCCCAGCTGGCGTTGGTGGCGGGCCCGGGTGGCGCGGGCTCGTCGATGAACGGCAGTACGCCGAAGCCGCCGCCGGTGCGCCGGGTGCCCAGCGGGGCCTGGGGATCGTGCATCCCCGGCACCTCCGGGGTGGACCACAAGCGCCGCAGCGGTTCCATGCCTCACCTCGCTCATCCACCGACGTGGCGCGGGACGCGCGCAATAAGCGCCCCGATGCCTGGCCAGACCGGCCCTAGGACCGATGGTGGCAAACACCGGGGCGCTTCATGAGGCTTTCTCGCATTACCGCCCGACCGGCGATCGACTCCGTTCCTCCGGAACGGCGGGATCGTGGCCGGCCGAACTCCGTTCCTCCGGAACGGCGGGATCGTGGCCGGCCGGATAGCGCCGTTACGGCGTAACGGCGGACGTGCCCACCGTTACGGCATAACGGTGGGCACGCCCGTGGGTCAGCCGCGCTCGCGCTGGTCGGCGGGGTCGTTGAGCAGGCTCGCCGGGGAGACCGGCTCCGGCGCGGGCAGGCCCTGCGGACCCTTACCGCCGGTGGCCTGCGCCTCGGCCACGCGTACCTCGTCGTGGATCTCGGCTGCCGCCGCGGCGGCAGCCTGCGCGGCCTCGGCGGCCTCCCGCTCGACCGCGCTGGCGTCGTCGGACGCCGCCTTGCTCGGCACGTCACCGACCATCTGGCTGAGCCCGCCCAGCGCACCGCCCATGCCCTCCAGGGCCTTGGTCAGCTCGGCCGGCACGATCCAGACCTTGTTGGCGGTGCCGTTGGCGATCTGCGGCAGCGCCTGGAGGTACTGGTAGGCGAGCACCTTCTGGCTCGGGTTGGCCTGGTGGATGGCGTCGAACACGGTACGGATCGCCTTGGCCTGACCCTCGGCCTGGAGGATGCGGGCCTGCCGGTCACCGTCGGCGCGCAGCACCGCCGCCTGCTTCTCACCCTCGGCGGAGAGGATCTGCGACTGCTTGTGGCCCTCGGCGTTGAGGATCGCCGCCCGGCGGTCCCGCTCGGCGCGCATCTGCTTCTCCATCGAGTCACGGATGCTCGGCGGCGGCTCGATCGCCTTGATCTCCACCCGGGTCACCTTGATGCCCCACCGGCCGGTGGTCTCGTCCAGCACGCCGGACAGGTGCCGGTTGATCTCCTCGCGGCTGGTCAGGGCGCGCTCCAGATCCAGCGAGCCGATCACGTTACGCAGCGTGGTGACGGTGAGCTGCTCGATCGCCTGGAGGAAGTTGGAGATCTCGTAGGTGGCCCGGACCGAGTCCACGACCTTGAAGTAGAGCACGGTGTCGATCGACACCACCAGGTTGTCCGAGGTGATCACCGGCTGGGGCGGGAAGCTGACCACCTGCTCCCGCATGTCGACCTTGGTACGCACCGAGTCGATGAAGGGCACGAGCAGGTTCAGCCCCGGGTTCAACGTGCGCTTGTACCGACCGAGCCGCTCGACCACGTCCTGCCGCTGCTGCGGCACGATCCGCAACGCCTTGGCCAGGGTGATCACCGAGATCAGGGCAATACCTATCAATAGGACGGGGAACACGAATTCCATCCGTTCACCTTTCCGCTTCGGGTAGCTCACTGGGCGTCGCAACATCCCGCCAGACCAGGGCTACCGCTCCCTTGACCTGGATAACCTGCACCCGTTCGCCGGGTGCCAAAACCTGGGTGGCGTCGTAGGCGCGGGCACTCCACACCTCGCCGTCGATCTTCACCATGCCCTGATCGGAGTCGACCTGCTCCAGCACCAGGGCGGTGGAGCCCTCGATCGCCTCGATCCCGAACGCGGTGTCGCCGGACTCCATGGCGCTCTGCTTGTGCCGCTGGATGACCGGCCGGGCGGCCAGCACGGTCAGCGCAGACACGGCGGCGAAGACCACCGCCTGCACCGCCACCGGGGCACCGAGCGCGGCGGCGCCGGCAGCGGCGAACGCACCGACCGCGAACATGATCAGGAACAGGGTCGCCGTGAAGATCTCAGCGACCGCCAGCACCACGCCCAGCACGATCCACAACACGGCATCCATATCACGATCGTGACATGGCAAAGCACGTGTCATCGAACTGTCATGATCGTAGGCTCGCGGGTACCACTAGTAAGGGAGGGTCGTGTCCCTGCGTCCCGACACCGCTCGGCAGATCGACGCCCTGGTTACCAACGCCCAGGCCGCCGGTCACATTCCGTCGTTGATCGTCGGCGTGGTCCGCGACGGCGCGCTGGCCCACGTCGCCGCCGCCGGTGCCCGCCCGGTCCCCGATGCCGACCTCCAGTACCGGATCGGCTCGATCACCAAGACGATGACCGCGGTGCTGGTGATGCAGGAACGCGACGCCGGCCGGCTGGCCCTGGACGACCCGCTGCGGCGGCACCTGCCGGAGGCCGCCGCGGCCGGCCCGGTCACCCTGCGGCAGTTGCTCGGGCACGTCGGCGGCCTGCAACGGGAGCCGGACGGCCCGTGGTGGGAGCGCAACGAAGGCGTCGACCTGACCACCCTGCTTACCGGGTTCTCCACCGCCAAGATCGCCTACCCGCCGCACCGCACGTTCCACTACTCGAACCTGGCGTACGGGCTGCTCGGCGGGGCGCTGGAACGGATCACGAAGACGCCGTGGGCGCAGCTGCTACGGGAGCGGATCCTCGCCCCGCTCGGCATGGACCGCACCACGTACCCGGCCACCGAGCCGTTCGCCCCCGGCTACGTGGTGCACCCCCGGCACGACACGCTGCGGGAGGAACCACGTACGGACACCGGGGCCATGGCACCGGCCGGGCAGCTCTGGTCCACCGTCACGGACCTGGCCCGCTGGGCGGCCTTCCTCGCCGACCCCGATCCGGCCGTGCTCGCCCCCGACACCCTCGACGAGATGTGCGCCCCGGTGACGATGACCGACCGGGACTCCTGGCGGGCCGGGCGCGGCCTCGGACTGGGCCTGCACCGCGAGGGCGAGCGGGTGTACGTCGGGCACAGTGGTTCGATGCCCGGTTACCTCGCCGTGCTGGACGTGCACCGGACCAGCCGTACCGGGATCGTCGGCTTCGCCAACTCGTACAGCTTCCGCAGCGGTGGCCTCGGCGCACTCGGCCGACAGCTGCTCACCCGGCTGCTGGACGCCGAACCGGCGCCGGCCCCGCCGTGGCTCCCGGCCGACGCACCGCCCCCGGCCGACGTGGCCCCCCTCACCGGCCGTTGGTGGTGGATGGGCATCCCGCTCGACGTCAGCTGGGATGCCGCCCGCGCCGAGCTGGTCGGGACCACGCCGGGCGATCCGGCCAGCCGCTACACCCCGGAGGGCCCCGACCGCTGGCGCGGCGTCAGCGGCGAGGAACACGGCGAGGTGCTGGCCGTACTCCGCGACGACGCCGGCAGCCCGGTCGCCCTGGACATCGCCACCTTCGTCTTCACCCGCTCCCCCGACGACGTGCCCTGACCGGCGCCGGGAACCGGCTCACGGCGGTGTCGACCTGACCACCACCGCGTCGGGGACCGGTGCCGCCGGCTCCGGCGGGCGTTGGGCCAGCCGGCGCACGGCGGTGTTGAGCACGGCGATCAGCGGTACGGCCACCAGCGCGCCGACGATGCCGTCGAGCACCACGCCAGCGGTCACCGCCAGCACCACCGGCAGCGGGTGCAGGGCCACCGCGCGGCCCATGATCCACGGCTGGAGGACGTTCCCCTCGACCTGCTGGACCACGATCACCGCGCCGAGGATGGCCAGCGCGGTGACCCAGCCGCTGTCGACCAGGGCGACCAGGACCGCCACCGCGCCGGAGAGGGTGGCTCCGACGATCGGGATGAACGCGCCGAGGAACACCAACGCGGCCAGCGGGAAGGCGAACGGCACATCGAACAGCACGAGCGCGACCCCGATGCCCACCGCGTCGATGAACGCCACCAGCACGGTGGCCCGGACGTAGGCCACCAGGGTCAGCCAGGAGGCACGACCGGCGTCGTCGGCCCGCCAGCGGGCGGCGGCCGGCAGCATGCCGACCAGGAAGCGCCAGATCCGGTCACCGTCACGCAGGAAGAAGAAGGTGGCGAACAGCACCAGCAGGGTGCCGGTGAGCACCTCGACCACCGTGCCGGCGGTGCTGAGCGCGCCGGTGGTCAACGTCTGGCTGTTCTCGTTGATCCAGTTCTGCCCGGCCTCGACGTACCGGTTGAGCTGCCCGTCGGAAAGCCCGAGTGGCCCGTCGCGCAACCAGTCCTGGATCTGCCCGATGCCGGCCGCGGCCCGGACGCTCAGGTCGGGCAGGCCGATGATGAACTGGTTGACCACCAGGGTCAGCGTGCCGACCACCGCGGCGAGCCCGCTGATCAGCACCAGGGCGGTGGCCAGGGTACGGGGGAAGCGGGCGCGCAGCAGCCAGCCGACGGCCGGCGCCAACAACGCGGCGAGCAGCAGCGCCACCAGCAACGGGACGATGACGATGCGGACGGCGCCCATGAAGCGCAGCAACGCCCACCCGACGACCCCGATGACGATCAGACGCCACGACCAGGCGGCGGCGATCCGCAGCGCCTTCGGCACGTCGGAGTCGTCGCGGCTGGTCGTCGAACCAGCCTCGGCGGGCGGATCGAGGCGCCGGGGCACCGGTGCGAGGTAGCCGGGAGCGGGCTCCTCCGCACGGATCGCCGCCCGTTCCCGCTGTCGCTCGCGGGCCGCGCGTACCGACTCGCGGCCCGTCTCGTACGCCTGGCGCAGCCGCCGCCGCGACTGCTCGAACCGGCTCAAACGGCACCCCCGGGATGGTAGGGATCAGGCCGTCCACCGTAGCGCCTCACGTCCGCGCTGCCCGCACGCGTGTGATCCGCCCGGATCACCCCGGCTCCGCGACGAAGTCGATCAACCGCTCCATGGCGTTGATCAACGGTGTCTCCACGTCGGCGTAGGTGTTCACCCGGGACAGGATGTGCCGCCACATGTCCGCCGGCTCGGCCACGCCGAGCGCCGCGCAGACGCCCTCCTTCCAGGGCCGTCCCGGTGGCACCACCGGCCACGCCCGGATGCCCAGCGCCGCCGGCTTCACCGCCTGCCACACGTCGACGTACGGGTGCCCGGTGACGAGCACGTACGGTGAGGTCACCCCCGCCACGATCCGGCTCTCCTTCGAGCCCGGCACGAGATGGTCGACCAGTACGCCGAGCCGCCGGTGCGGGCCCGGCTCGAACTCGCGTACCTCCGCGACGAGGGCGTCGATGCCCTCCAGCGGCTCCACCACCACGCCCTCGATGCGCAGGTCGTCGCCCCAGATCCGCTCGACCAGGGCAGCGTCGTGCACCCCCTCCACCCAGATCCGGCTGGCCCGCGCGACCCGGGCGCGTACCCCGTCGACGGCGATCGAGCCGGAGGCGGTGCGCCGCCGCGCGGCCGGCACCGGTGCCCGCGCGGGGCGGCGCAGGGTGACCGGTCGACCGTCGAGCAGGAACGCGGCGGGAAGCAGTGGGAAGTTGCGTCGTTTGCCGTGCCGGTCCTCCAGCACGACCGCGCCGGACTCGAACCCGACCACCGCACCACAGAAACCCGAGTCGGCGTCCTCGACCACCAGATCCGCCTCGGCGTCGACCTCAGGGATCACCTTCCGCCGCCGCCAGTCCCCCGCCAGCACGTCCTCGCCATACCGCCGTCCCATCCCACGCAGGCTAGTTCCCGCACTCCCGCACCACACCCCGACTCGCCGCCCCCACCCCAACTCCCGTCGATCATGGAGTTTTGGTCGTCACAAAAGCTGCATAAGCGGTTTATTCGCAGACCAGAACTTCATGATCGGCGCGGCGGTGCGGCGGAAACGCGAGCGGAGCGGAGTGGGGGTGCGGCAGTCGAGACACAGGCCGTCGTGAACACGTACTCTTTCGGCATGTCCACCCCCGCTGCGGGTGCGGCCATCCTCGCGCCGCGCCGGTCGAGCCGGTTCGTTGCCTGGGTGCGCGCATGGCGCGCCGGGCTGGTGCCCTTCGACGAGGTTGCCGACGCGGTCGCCGGCGACGAGGAGCACCTGGTCGCTGACGCGCCCGGCACCTGGACGGACGTGCCGCTGCGGGAGGGGCTACCCACCCTGGCCAAGCTCTCACCGGACGAGATCCGGCTGGTGCTGCCGGCGCCGGGCGACCCGCGTGGCCTGCCCGGCCCGGGTGACTTCGCCGGCGCCGCGCTGCTCGCCGGTGAGGCGGTGATCGCCGGTGCGCTGGGCCTGATCCCCGAGGTACGGGTGCACACCTCGGGCTCCGGCGACACCTTCGAGACCGTGCTCTGGCGGGTGTACCCGCTGCCGGCGAACGCCCCGGCCGCCTCGCTCACCCTGCCCGGCGCCGCCGAGGCGGAGGCGGAGCTGGCCGCCGCGCTGGCCGACACGACGGCGGCGTTGACCCGACTGGACATCGCCCAGTGGCGCCCCGAGTTGGCCGGTGCCCTGGAAGCGCTGCGCCGCCCGGACGGCACCACCGACCTGCCGCCCGGCTTCGACCCACGGGCCCGCCGGCTGTTCGCCCGCGCCGCCGTACTGGACCGGGTGCTCGCCCTGGCCGGGCACGCCGCACCCGGCGGCGCGGTCAACAACTACGAGGCCCAGCAACGCGACGCCGCCCTGCGCCCCCTCACCGCCGCCTGCCGCCAAGCCCTGGTAGCCGCCTGCAACGCCCCCCTCCGCCCCTAACCCACCACCACACCACCACACCACCACACGCCCGCACCCCGCCGCACCTCCTCCGCGCCGCCCCTCCTCCGCGATCTTGCACTTTCGGTCGCTGTTTTGTGCGGATAGGCCCGTTATGTGGAGACCGAAAGTGCAAGATCGACGCTGCGGGGTGGGGGTGGGGGTGGGGGCCGCCGGGTCAGATCTCGTCGATCAGGTCGGCCACCGAGTTGACGATTCGGGACGGGCGGTACGGGTAGCGTTCGGCCTCGGTACGGGTGCTGATGCCGGTCAGGACCAGGATGGTCTCCAGGCCGGCCTCCAGACCGCAGAGGATGTCGGTGTCCATCCGGTCGCCGATCATCGCGGTGCTCTCCGAGTGCGCGTCGATCGTGTTCAGCGCCGAACGCATCATCATCGGATTGGGCTTGCCGACGAAGTACGGCTCCACCCCGGTCGCCTTCGAGATCATCGCGGCCACCGAGCCCGCCGCCGGCAGGGCGCCTTCCACGGACGGGCCGGTGGCGTCGGGGTTGGTACAGATGAACCGGGCCCCGTCGTTGATCAGCCGGATCGCCTTGGTGATCGCCTCGAAGCTGTAGGTGCGGGTCTCCCCCAGCACCACGTAGTCGGGCGCGAAGTCGCTGAGCACGTAGCCCACCGCGTGTAGCGCCGTGGTCAGCCCGGCCTCCCCGATCACGTACGCCGTGCCGCCCGGCCGCTGGTCGGCCAGGAACTGGGCGGTGGCCAACGCGGAGGACCAGATCGCCGGCTCCGGCACGTCCAGTCCCATCCGCGCAAGCCGGGCCTGCAGGTCACGCGGGGTGTAGATCGAGTTGTTGGTCAGCACCAGGAACGGCTTGCCGGAGGCGCGCAGCCGCTTGATGAACTCCGGCGCACCCGGCACCGGCTGGCCCTCGTGCACCAGCACGCCATCCATGTCGGTGAGCCAACTCTCGACGGGTTTACGGTCATGCATGCTGGTCTCCGCAGGGGTGTCGGGATCGCCAGAGCGGTCAGGACGGACGCCGGGGCGGAACGCAGCAGACCGTGGGGCAGGTGTCCCAGATCGGCAGCTCGCCGAGGCGGCGGCGCAGGTCGGCGCCGGCCGGGTCGATGCGCTCACGCACCAGTTCCCGCACCATGGTCACGAAGCGGGGGTCGGTGCCGGGGGTGGCGGCGCGGACGTAGTCCAGGCCGAGCTGTTTGGCCGTGTCCCGTGCCTCGGTGTCGAGGTCCCAGATCACCTCAAGGTGGTCGGAGACGAAACCGATCGGGCTGACCACCACGCCGGTGACCCCCTGACCGGCGAGGTCGGCCAGGTGGTCGTTGATGTCCGGCGCCAGCCACGGCACGTGCGGTGGGCCGGAGCGGCTCTGCCACACCAGGTCGTACGACAGGTCCGGAGCGGCCGCCGCATGCACCAGCCGCGCGGTCTCGGCGAGCTGCGCGGTGTACCGGCCGCCGTGCGGGCCGGCGGTGTCGGCCATCGACACGGGTACGGAGTGTGCGGTGAAGACCAACCGGGTGCTGTCCCGCTGGGCCGGGTCGAGTTGGTCCAGCGCCGCCCGTACCGCGTCGGCGTGCGGCTCGACGAAGCCGGGATGGTCCCAGAACTGGCGCAGCTTCTCGATCACCGGCGCGTCCGGACCGACGGCGGCCCGGGCGGCGGTGATGTCCTCCTGGTACTGCCGGCAGGAGGAGTAGCCACCGAAGGCGCTGGTGACGAAACCCAACGCCCGTCGTACGCCGTCGTCGCGCAGCTGCGCCACGGTGTCGGCCAGCATCGGGTGCCAGTTCCGGTTGCCCCAGTAGACCGGCAGGTCGAGGCCGTGGGCGGCGAAGTCGGCGCGGATCGCGGCGAGCAGGTCCCGGCACTGCTGGTTGATCGGGGAGATCCCGCCGAAGTGCTGGTAGTGCTCGGCGACCTCGGCCAGCCGCTGCGGCGGGATGCCCCGTCCCCGGGTCACGTTCTGGAGGAACGGCAGCACGTCGTCCGGGCCCTCCGGACCACCGAAGGACACCAGCACCACCGCGTCGTACGACATGGCTCCATTCTTGCCGGTGACGCGCGGCGAGCCGGCAACGCCCCCGGGTCCCAGCCGTTAACAGGGGCCCCCTGCTATACCGCAGGCGTTAAGAGGGGGCCCTTCCTTTCACCTAGGCGCCGATGGCGTGGTAGCCGCCGTCGACGTGGACGATCTCGCCGGTGGTGGCCGGGAACCAGTCCGACAGCAGCGCCAGGCAGGCGCGGGCGGCCGGCTCCTGGTCGGTCAGGTTCCAGCCCAGCGGGGCCCGCTCGGACCAGGCGTCCTCGAACTGCTCGAAGCCGGGAATGGACTTGGCGGCCATGGTGCGCAGCGGCCCGGCGGAGACCAGGTTGCTGCGGATGCCCTGCTTGCCGAGGTGCAGGGCGAGGTAGCGGGAGGCGGACTCCAGGCCGGCCTTGGCCACGCCCATCCAGTCGTAGACCGGCCAGGCCTGGGTGGCGTCGAAGGTCAGCCCGACCACCGCGCCGCCCGGCGACATCAGCGGCAGCGCCGCGACGGCCAGGGACTTGTAGGAGTACGTGGAGACGTGCAGGGCGGTCGCCACGTCCTCCCAGGAGGCGTCGAGGAACCCGCCGCCGAGGCAGCTCTGCGGGGCGAACCCGATCGAGTGCACCACCCCGTCCAGGCCGTCGACGTGCTCGCGCACCTTGTCGCCCAGCCCGGCCAGTTGCTCGGGGTTGGTCACGTCCAGCTCGATCACGGGCGCCGGCTCGGGCAGCCGCTTGGCGATCCGCTCCACCAGCGAGAGCCGGCCGTACCCGGTCAGCACGACCTGGGCGCCGTTCTCCTGGGCCAGCTTGGCCACCGAGAAGGCGATGGAGGCGTCGGTGATGACGCCGGTGACGAGCAGCCGCTTACCGGCCAGCAGTCCGGACATTGCGCTCATTCCTCCGTGCTCAGTGTCAGTGGCCCATGCCGAGGCCGCCGTCGACCGGGATGACCGCGCCGGAGACGTAGCCGGCACTGTCGCCGGCCAGCCAGGTGACGACCGAGGCGACCTCGTCCGGGCTGGCCATCCGGCCCGCCGGGATCGACTTGAGGATCTCCGCCTTGCGCTCCTCGGAGAGTACGGCGGTCATGTCGGTCTCGATGAAACCGGGCGCGACCACGTTCGCGGTGATGTTGCGGGTGCCCAACTCGCGAGTGATCGAACGGGCCACCCCGACCAGGCCGGCCTTGCTGGCCGCGTAGTTGACCTGACCGGCACCGCCGGAGAGACCGACCACCGAGGAGATGAAGATCATCCGGCCCCACTTGGCCCGCAGCATCTTCGCCGACGCCCGCTTGGCGCAGCGGTACGCCCCGGTCAGGTTGGTGTCCAGCACCCGGGTGAACTGCTCCTCGGACATCCGCAGCAGCAGTGTGTCGTCGGTGACGCCGGCGTTGGCGACCAGCACCTGCACCGGACCGAGTTCCGCCTCCACCGCCGCGAAGGCCGCGTCGACGGATTCACTGTCGGTGATGTCGCACTGCACGCCGAACAGCCCGTCGGGCGCCCCGCTGCCCCGGTGGGTGATCGCCACCCGGTCACCCTGCTTGGCGAAAGCCTGGGCGATGGCCAGACCGATGCCACGGTTGCCGCCGGTAACCAGCACAGTTCGAGACACGGTGCGTCCCCTCCAAAGATCGCTGCGGCTTGGAGACTAGGCGCTACCGCACGGTAATCACTAACCAGCCCCACGTCGTACCCGCTCGCCGTCGTACTGGCGGTTCTGGTCCGCCAACGCGGAACCGTCGTGCCGACCGTCCTCAGCCGGTCGGCCGAGTACGCCGATCCCACACCCCCGGTGTACGCTGATCCCCGTTTGCGGGCCGCACGGCGGCCCGTATCGCCCCGGACCCCGACCGCAGGAGGTGATCGCTGTGCCAGATAGCGATCCTCCCAGTCGTGGCCGGGCCGATCGCCAGCCACGCTGAGCCCCGCTCCGCCTGAGCTGGCACCGCTGCCCGCGCACCCACTGCGCCACCCGCCCTGCAACCGGGGCGGCAGAGCCTGCGGGTGCGAACCGGAAGCAGTCCGGTCACGACTTCGTGTGTGTGCGTCCTGATCCTCTCCTCGCCGGTCCACCGTGCCCTCGACCGGCGAGCCGCCCACCCCGGAGCCTGTCATGAGCCGCTACGTCGCCCCGTTGGGCTTCACCCTCGCCGCCGTCTGGGTGGCCGTCCTCTTCGTCCTGGCCAGCGGCACCCACTGACCACCCGCCCCGCCCCCGCGCCGACAGGCGCGGCAGCGGGTGGGCCGGCGCGGCAGCGGGTTCAGAGCATCCGGGAGGACCAGAGCAGGCTGGTGGCGCCCGCGCAGAGGGCCAACAGCAGGGCGATGCCCGCGTACCACTGGGTGATCTCACGGGGTTCGGTACGGAAGCCGATCGAGCTGCCCATGTCCTGGTACACCTGCTTCAGCTCGCTGACCGAGGCGGCCTCGTAGAAGTAGCCCTCGGTCGTCTCGGCGAGCGCGGCCAGCGCCAACCGGTCCACCGGCACCCGTTGCAACTGCCCGCCGATGTCGACGTGCCCGCCGTCGGTGCCGAACGCGATCGTGGAGACCGGTACGTTCGCCGCCTGCGCCGCCGCGGCGGCCTCCTCCACCGACCGGCCGGCCGTACGGTAGCCGTCGGAGAGCAGCACGATCCGGGCCGGCGGAATGCCGGCCGCGCCGTCGGCCGGGACCGTCCGGATCGCCTCCAAACAGGTGAAGACCGCCTCCCCGGTCGCGGTGGCCTCGGCCAGCACCAGCCCGTCGATCGCGCTGGTCACCGCCGGGCGGTCCTTGGTCGGCGGCACCAGCACGTTTGCCGACTTCGCGAACGAGACCAGCCCCACGTTGTACGTCTCGGGCAGTTCCCGGACGAACTGTTTGGCCGCCTCCTGGGCGCCCTCCAACCGGGTCGGTGGCACGTCGTCGGCCTGCATGGACAGCGAGACGTCGATGGCCAGCATGATGGTGGCGCGTTCCAGCGGTTCCCGGGTGTCCGTCGCCGGCCGGGCCAGCGCGCCGGCCAGCACCAGCAGGGCGAGTAGGAACGCGGTCGCCGGCACGTGCCGGCGCCAGCCCAGGCCCTTCGGCGCCACCGTACGCAGCAGGTCCACGTTGGTGAACCGCATCGCGTACTCCCGGCGGCGCAGCTGCCGCCAGACGTACAGCGCGGCGAGGGCGAGCACCGGCAGCACGGCCAGCAGCCACCACGGTTGCAGCAGTCGAATCATCGTGTCGTCCCCCGGGTACGCGCGTGCCGTTGCGCGGCCACGAAGCGCACCATGTCCAGCAGCCAGTCTCGGTCCGTACGCAGTCGTAGGTGTGCGGCACCGGCGGCGCGCAGCGCGGCGGAGATCTCCGCGCGCTGGGCGGCGGCCGCCGCCGCGTAGCGGTGCCGCAGGCTCGGGTCGGCGGTCTGCACCTCGTGCAGTTCGCCGGTCTCCGGGTCGACCACCGGGAGCACCCCGACGTCGGGCAGCTCCAGTTCCCGTGGGTCGACCACCTCGATCGCCAGCAGGTCGTGCCGGACCCGCAGCTTGCGCAGCGGACGGGCCCACTGGTCCGGCGGGGCGAGGAAGTCGGAGACGACCACCGCGACGCCGCGCCGCCGGGGCGGGCGGTTGAGCATGTCGACGAGCGCGCCGAGGTCACTGCGGCCGGGCCGGATCTCGGTGCCGGCGATGGCGCGCAGCATGCCCTGCGCCTCCTTGCGCCCGGACCGGGCCGGCAGCCGGACCAGCCGCCCCGGCCCCACCGGCGCGGGCGCCGCCCGCCGGCCCCGCCGTGGCGCGGGCAGGTCACCGCCGCTGCCCACCACCGCCCCGATCCGGTTGCCGCCGCGTACGGTCAGGTGCGTGACGGCCGCCGCCGCCGCGATCACCACGTCCCGCTTGAGCCACCGGCCGGTGCCGAAGTCCAGGCTCGCCGACAGGTCCACCGCCAGCCACGTCTCCAGCTCACGATCGGCCACCGTACGCCGCACGTGTGCGGTGGTGGTGCGGGCGGTGACCGGCCAGTCCATCCGGCGCACGTCGTCACCGGGGCGGTACTCCCGCGACTCGCCCGCCTCGCTGCCCGGTCCGGGCAGCAGACCGGCGTAGTCGCCCTGGAGCAGGCCGTCGAGCTTGCGGGTGACCAGCAGCTGCAACCGGGACAGCACCGCGCCCGAGCGGTTGTCCGCCCCGTTCGGTGGCTGCTGATGCCCAGGGGTGCTCGGGGTCACGGCCGCGGCCCGGGCCACCCCGAGGTCGGCGCCACCGCACCCGGGGGCGTGGGGGTCGCCTGCTGCCGGGGCGCCACCGACGGCAGCGGGATGGTCGACATCACCCGGTGCACCACATGGTCGGCCGGCACGTCGTCGGCGAGCGCGTCGTAGCTGAGCACCAGCCGGTGCCGCAGGATGTCCGGCGCGATGTCCTGCACGTCCTGCGGCAGGGCGTAGTCCCGGCCGCGCAGCAGCGCCAGCGCCCGGGTGGCCCGGACCAGGCCGAGCGAGGCCCGAGGGCTGGCACCGTACTGGATCAGTTGCGCCACGTCGGGCATGCCGTGCTCCGCCGGGGTACGCGTGGCCAGCACCAGCCGCACCGCGTAGTCGACCAACGCATTGTGTACGAAGACCTGATCGGCCTTGTGTTGCAGGGCGATCAGGTCGTCGGTGTCGAACACGGTGGTGGGCTCCGGTGCGGCCACCCCCATCCGGTAGACGATCTCGCGTTCCTCGGCGTCGGTCGGATAACCCACGACGATCTTCATCAGGAAGCGGTCCCGCTGCGCCTCCGGCAACGGGTAGACGCCCTCCTGTTCGATCGGGTTCTGCGTCGCCATCACCAGGAACGGGTTCGGCACCCGGTGGCTCTCCCCGCCGATGGAGACCTGCCGCTCGCTCATCACCTCCAGCAGCGCCGACTGCACCTTGGCCGGGGCCCGGTTGATCTCGTCGGCGAGCAGGAAGTTGACGAAGACCGGCCCCAGCTCCACGTCGAACTTCTCGCTGGACTGCCGGTAGATCCGGGTACCCATGATGTCGGCCGGCACCAGGTCCGGGGTGAACTGGACCCGGGCGAACGACCCGCCGACGACCTTGGCCAGGGTCTCCACCGCGAGCGTCTTGGCCACCCCCGGCACGCCCTCCAGCAGGCAGTGCCCCCGGGCGAGCAGCGCCACGAACATCCGCTCCACCATCCGGTCCTGTCCGACGATCACCCGTTTGATCTCGAACAGGGCCCGCTCCAGCAGGCCGGCGTCCTGCGCCGGCGTGGTCGGCGCGGCGGGCGCCTGCGGCTGCGTCCCGTTCGGCGTCGGGGCGTCGGGCGTGGTCGGCTGGGCCACCGGTCCTCCACAGCATGAATCGGTCGTCGCGGCTTGTGCGCTACCAAGCCTCGCATGCCCGGCTGAGTACGGACGGCGGGAGCGACCGATTTTCGCCACGCCGGCCGGCGACACCGAATCGCCGATCACCAGTGGACAGATCCCGCCCCGGCGTGTGTACCATTCATCCGTCGCCGGGCGGCTTCCCCCGTGGCCGCCCGGCGCTCACCCTCTCCCATCGCCCTAGACTGGCCGGGATGAGCGACCCCGACACCTCCACCGAGGCCCTGGTCTGTTCGGCCCGTGGATGTCAGGCCCCGGCCGGATGGTCACTGCGGTGGAACAATCCGCGGCTGCACCAGCCCGAACGCCGTAAGACCTGGCTCGCCTGCGACGCGCACCGCAGCCATCTCGGCGATTTCCTCACCGCTCGGGGCTTTCTGCGTGAGGTCGCCCCGCTGGCCGAATCGCCTACGCTCGAAGAGTGAACGCGTACAACGAAACCTCCACCCCATGAGCGGTGACGAACTGGGCGGGGAACCGCCGGTCTCGGGCATCGGGCAGCCGGGTCCGCTCGAACCGTGGCCGGACACCGTCCGATGGCAGACGATCTCGTCCGACCTGATCTGGGTGGAGTTGCTGCGACTGTCCGCCGCGGTGGCCGTATTCACGATCATGACCGGTGTCGGCTGGGTGCTCAGCGGTGCCTGGCCCTTCGGCCTGGCGCTCGGCGTGGTCCTGCTGTTCGGCCTGTGGCGCGCGGTGACCATCGTCCGGGCGGTCCGCGCCTGGGGGTACGCCGAACGTGAGAACGACCTGCTGGTGCGGCACGGGCTGCTGGTCCGCCGACTCTCCATCGTGCCGTACTCCCGCATGCAGTTCGTCGACGTCAGCGCGGGCCCGCTGGAGCGGGCCTTCGACCTGGCGACCGTGCAGTTGCACACCGCCGCCGCGGCGAGCGATGCCCGGGTGCCAGGTCTGCGGCCGGCGGAGGCGTCCCGGTTACGTGACCGACTCACCGCACTGGGCGAGGACCGGGCGGAAGGCCTGTGAGCGACCCCGCCGGCTGGGACCCGGAGCGGTCCGTCCCCTCGCCCGGCGCCGCACCACCCCCCGGATCGCCGCCGCCGGCCGGCGGCCAGCCTCCGCCGGACCACGCGCCGGACACCTCCCCAACCGCCCACCCGCCCGGCTATCCACCGCCCGGTTACCCACCGGCGGGGTATCCGCCCGCCGGTCATCCACCGCCCGGCTATCCACCGGCGGGGTATCCACCGGCGGGGTATCCACCGCCCGGTTACCCACCGCCCGGTTACCCACCGCCCGGTTACCCACCGCCCGGTTACCCACCGCCCGGTTATCCGCCCGCCGGTCATCCGCCCGCCGGTTATCCGCCCGCCGGTTATCCGCCGGCGGGGTATCCGCTCGGATACCTGCCGGGTGCGCTGCCGCCGGGGTACCCGCCCGGTGGGTGGCCGGGGCAGCCGGGCGCACCGCAGGTACGGCAGCGGCTGCACCCGCTGAGTCCGGTGCTGCACAGCGCCAGGTCGTTGGTGGTGGTCATCGCCGGGCTGTCCTGGTCGACGCTGTCCCGGGTCGGGTTCGGCTGGTTCGTGGCGATGGTCATCGTGATCGTCCTGGGCGCCGCGGTGCTGGCCGTGGTGAGCTGGTACAACACCGGCTATCAGGTCGTGGGCCGGGAGCTGCGGATTCACGAAGGGCTGCTGTGGCGCCGGACCCGGGCGATCCCGCTGGAACGGCTCCAGGCCGTCGAGGTCGTACGACCGCTGCTCGCCCAGCTCACCGGGCTGGCCGAGTTGCGGCTGGAGGTGGTCGGCGGGGGCAAGACCGAGGCGCCGCTGGCGTTCCTCAGCGTCGCGGAGGCGTCGGCGCTGCGGCAGCGCCTGCTGGCGCTGGCGGGCCGACCGCCCGCCGCCGGGCAGGCTGCCGCGCCCGGACCGGTGCCGACGCCGATCGGGCCCGAGCCGCCGGCTGGCCGCCCACTGCACGCGGTACGCAACCACGATCTGCTGGTCAGCCAGTTGCTGACTCCGCAGGCGTTCCTGCTGCCGTTCGGCGTGGTCTTCGTCGCCGCCCAGTTCCTCTCGGAGGGCTCCTGGTCGTTCATCGCGGTGGCGAGCACGCTGACCGCGATGGCCGGGATCCTGCTGCAACCCGTGCGCCGGGTCCTCGACGACTGGCGGTTCCAGCTGGCTCGCGACGACGACCGGTTGCGTATCCGCAACGGGCTGTTGGAGACCAGGGTGCAGACCGTACCGCTGCACCGGGTGCAGACCATCGGGGTGACCTGGCCGCTGCTCTGGCGGGTCAAGGGCTGGCTGCGGCTGCGGCTGGAGGTGGCGGGCTACGCGTCCGGCGAGTCGGACCAGCGCAACCGGCCGGATCGCCTGCTGCCGGTGGGTGACCTGCCCACCGCCGAGATGATCGTGGCCGAGGTGCTGCCGGGGGTCAGCCTGTCGGCGCTGCCGCTGACCGCACCGCCGACCCGGGCCCGCTGGCTCAGTCCGTTGAGCCGTCAGGTGCTCGGCGCCGGCCTGACCGAGCAGGTCTTCGCGGTACGCGCCGGCCTGCTCACCCGCCAGGTGACCGTCGTGCCGTACGCCCGACTGCAGAGCGTCCGGGTGGTGCAGGGGCCGTTGCAGCGGCTGTTGCGGCTGGCCACGGTGCACGCCGACACGGCGGGTGGGGCCGGCGCGGCGGCGGTGGACCGGGATGTCGCCGAGGCGTGGGCGCTCGCGGCGGAGTTGTCCGCGCGCGGCCACGCCGCCCGTCGTCAGGAGTGACAGCTCCGCCGCGAGACCTCGATCGTTTGCGGCTCAGCGACTGCGACACCGGCGTGTCGGGTCACTGAGCCGCAGACGATCAGGACGGATCGGGCCGGTCAGCGGGTTGCCGGGACGGTGGGTGGGTCGGCCGGGGTGGCGGATGGGTCGGCGGTGGTGGTGGCGGGTGGGTCGGTCGGGGTGCGGCGGGACCTACGGCGGGCCCACCAGCGTTCGGCCAGCCCGACCACGAGGAAGGTCATCCCGACGTACGCCCAGCCGACCAGCACGTCGATCACGTAGTGCTCGCCGCTGTAGACCAACGTGAAGGTCATCGCCAGCGGGTACGCCAGCAGCAGCGGCCACCAGCGGCGCCGCACGCCGCGCAGGAAGAACACAACCACGAACAACGCGAACGCGGTGTGCAGCGACGGCATGGCGGCTACCGGGTTGGCGGCCAACTGTCCGGCGTTGAGCATGTTGCCGGCGCCGTGCATGCCGAACTCCCGCCAGCCCCGGGTGGAGATCCGGGCCACCTCGTCCAGGAGCCCGTTCTGCGCGGCCCACCAGGGCGGCGCGGCCGGGTAGAGGAAGTAGGTGACCAGGCCGGTCGCGCAGAGGAAGAACCAGCGGCGCATGAAGGCCGCCCAGCGACTGCGTTCGCGCATCCAGAGCACCGCTGCGGCGCCCAGCGCCGCCACGAAGTGGGAGAAGTACACCCAGCTGATCAGTACGTCGTACCAGCGCACGTCGGGGTGGTAGAGATGCTGCTGCAACCAGACCGTCGGCACCTCACCGCCGGTGGCCCAGCCGAACATCACCCGGTCCGCCAGGATCAACTCGTACGCGTGCGGGACCGTCCCGTCGTGGTAGGCGAAGCCACGGGAGAGGTTGTAGATCACCAGCAACAGCACCACCGGCACCCAGTCCCGCGCGAAACGCAGGTGGCTGCGCCACGGGCGGTCGGAGTTCCAGGCGATGGTGCCGGCCCAGATCCAGAAGAAGGCGTACAGCGGATCGGTGGGCAGGCCGATGGCGAGCCAGCCCACCACGAACGCGACAGCCCACACCGACATCGCGATCACGCGGCGGCGGCCACCGTCGGGCGGGGCGGGTGACTCGGTGGGGGCGGCAGGCTGGGGGTCGGTCACGGCAGACATCGCGGACAAGGTTAACGGCGGATCAACGACCGCCCCACGCAGGACCGCCTGCCACGCCGGGGCAGTGACAGGTGTCGCACTCCGGGCTGCCGGGCATCCGCGTCGGCTGGACCGGCGGCCCGGCCACTCGATCCCTGATCGAGCGGGCTGGTGACCGCCTGCGTGCCCCCGGCCGGTGCGAACCCCTACGCTGTGGCCATGCAGGAGCAGCCGGATCATGCCCTGACGCCGGGTTTGACGGCCCGGGTCGAGTTGACCGTGACCGACGCCGACACCGCCGAGGCCGTCGGGTCCGGCGACGTACCGGTGCTCGGCACCCCACGGGTGCTCGCGCTGGCCGAGGCGGCGACGGTGGCGGCGACCGCCCGACACCTGCCGGTCGGCACGACCACCGTCGGCACCCGGGTCGAGTTGGCGCACCGGGCCGCGACGCCGGTGGGCCGCACGGTGGTGGCGCAGGCGCAGCTGACCACGGTCGACCGGCGTCGGCTGACGTTCGAGGTGACCGTCACCGAGGGCGGGCAGACCGTGGCCGAGGGGCGGGTGGAGCGGGTGATGGTCGACCGGCACACGTTCGTCGAGCGGGCGGGCGTGCCGTCATGAGCGGCGGTTTCGTCGAGGTCGCCGACCGGGTGCTGGTGCTGCGGGAGCCGCTGCTCGCGGTCAACGTCACGCTGGTGCTGGGCGACGGCGAGGCGCTGCTGGTCGACACGTTGTCCACCGCCGGGCAGGCGGTCGAGCTGGCTGCCGCCGTACGCGCGGTCACCGGAGATCCGCTCACCCTGGTCAACACCCATCACCACTTCGACCACTGCTTCGGCAACGCCACGCTCGCCGTCGACCCGCCGCGCCCGGTCTGGGCACACGAACTGGCCGCGGCGGCGTTGCGCGACGACCCGGAACGGCTGCGCCGGGAGGCGTACGCGGAACTCCGCGCCGACCACCCCGAGCTGGCCGACGAGCTGGCCGACGTCACCGTGCTGGCGCCCACCCACACCGTCCACACCGAGGCCACCCTCGACATCGGGGGCCGGCGGGTGGTGCTGCGCCACCCCGGCCGCGGGCACACCGACGCCGACCTCGTGGTCCAGGTGCCCGACGCCGACGTGCTGATCGTCGGTGACCTGGTCGAGCAGGCCGGCCCACCGGCGTTCGAGGATTCCTACCCGTTGCAGTGGCCCGACGCGGTGGCCGAACTACTGCGCTCCGCGACTCCCGCCACGGTCGTGGTGCCCGGTCACGGCGAGCCGGTGGACACCGAGTTCGTCCGGGCACAGCACGCCCAACTGGTCGAGCTGGCCTGGCTGATCCGGGCCGGGCACACCGGCTCGGCTCCGCCGGAGCGGGTCGCCGCCGACGCACCGTTCCCGGCCCGGCCCGCGCTGATCGCCGCCCGCCGAGGCTATGCCGAGCTGGACGGCACCGCCTGAGCCGCCGTGCGGTGATCGACTCCGTTACGGCGTGGTGGCGGTATCCGGTGGGACTGGTCACCTCCGTCGCGCCGGAACGGTGTTGATCTGGCGGCGTTCCCGGCAGCCTCGGTCAGCTGGTGAACCGCTCGGCCACCTCGGCCCGGGTGGGCATGGCAACGGCGCCACCGGCACGTTCGCAGACCAGCCCGGCGACGCGCAGCGCGAAGGCGACCCGCTCGTGCCAGCCCGTCGGGTCGGCCGGCTCACCGGCGCCGAGCAGGTCGGCGACGAGGGCGGCCATCACCGAGTCGCCCGCGCCGGTGGCGTCGACCGCGACCACCTTCGGCGCGGGTACCCGTACCGGATCGGTGCCGGCGGCGGCGACCACCGCACCGGCGGCGCCCAGGGTGACCACGACGGTGCCCGCGCCCAACTCCCGTAGGTAGGCCGCCACCGACTCGACCGGCTCACCTGGATAGAGCAGCTCCGCGTCGGCGGTGCTCAGCTTGACCAGGTGCGCCCCGGCGGCGAACTCGGCGACCACCGCACGCAGCCCGGCCAGCGCCGCCGGGCCGGACAGCAGCCGGGGCCGGACGTTGGGGTCGAACACCCGCAGACCTGGTGCCAGTGACCAGGCCCGTCGCGCGGCGGCCAGAGTTGCCGGTGACAGCAGCACGATCGAGCCGCAGTAGAGCACGTCCGCGCCCTCGACCAGCGTGACGTCGAGGTCCTCGGGGTTCAGCAGGGCGTACGACGGCGGTTCGCCGTAGAAGCGGAAGTCCGGCTCGGCGCCGGAGAAGGTGGCCACGGCCAACGTGGTCGGTACGGCGGCGGTGACCGTCCCGGTCAGTCCGACGCCGGCAGTGGTGAGGAAGGCGCGGACGCGGTCGGCGAGCGCGTCGTCGCCGAGGGAGCCGACGAACTGCGCCGCACCGCCGAGCCGGGCGATGCCCACCGCGACGTTGAGTGGGCCGCCGCCGATCGCCTGCCGGTAGACCGGCACGCCGTCGCACTCCGTGTCGAGCAGGTCGACGAGCGCCTCGCCGAACACCACCGCGTATCCCATCTGCCGGTTCCCTCCGTCGGCCGTCGTGATGCCCAGGCTGGCACAGCGCGAGCGTGCCGGGCGCCGAAGCCACGGTATTGGGCCCGTCGCGCAGCACGCGAGCCGCGCCCCCGACAGGCATCGAGAGATGACTATTGCGCCGATGCGCCCGGCATGCTGGGATAGGGATGTCAGGTGACGTGGGGCTGCGCGTCACCGGCGCCGGGTTCACCGCACGCGAGGGCATCTACGCGTCGACCGAATGCTGACGGCACCTGCCCGTGAGGCCATCCGCCCTGGGCGCAGGTTGCCGCATCGTCGCATCCGCCCACCGCAGCGGGGCGGGCGTAACTCGCCACCCCGCGCGTTCCGGCGGGGCCACCGGACCGGTGTGCCCCGCGAGTCAGGAGAACCTGTGCACCGTCCTCGTCTGGCCGCGATCTTCTTCGCGGCCGTCACCCTCGCTGCGAGCGCGGTCGTTGCCGTGACCGCCAGCCCTGACCCGGCCGCCGCGCACGGCGCGGCGATGACGCCGGGTGCCCGTACCTTCCTCTGTTGGCGCGACGGGCTCTCCCCCACCGGCGAGATCCGTCCGCAGAACCCGGCCTGTGCGGCGGCGGTCGCGCAGAGCGGGGCGAACTCCCTGTACAACTGGTTCAGCGTGCTGCGCTCCGACGCCAACGGTCGTACCACCGGCTTCATCCCCGACGGTCAGCTGTGCAGCGGCGGCGCCACCGGCTTCCGCGGCTACGACCTGGCCCGCAACGACTGGCCGTTGACCCACCTGACGGCGGGCCGGAGCATGGAGTTCCGGTACAGCAACTGGGCGCATCACCCGGGCACGTTCTACTTCTACGTGACCAGGGACAGCTGGAGCCCGACCCGGGCGCTGGCCTGGAGCGACCTGGAGGCGCAGCCGTTCCTGACGGTGACCAACCCGCCGCAGCGCGGCGCGGTGGGCACCAACGACGGCCACTACTACTTCACCGGCACCCTCCCGGCGAACAAGAGCGGCCGGCACATCATCTACTCCCGGTGGGTCCGCTCGGACAGCCAGGAGAACTTCTTCGGCTGCTCCGATGTGGTCTTCGACGGTGGCAACGGTGAGGTGACCGGTATCGGTGGGGGCACCAACCCGCCGCCCACCACTCCTCCGCCGACCACCCCGCCGCCCACCACGCCGCCGCCGACCACCCCGCCGCCCGGCAACGGCGGCTGCACGGCCACCTTCAAGGTGACCAACAGCTGGTCCGGTGGATTCCAGGGCGAGGTGGAGATCAGGAACACCGGCACCGCGCCGTTGAGCGGTTGGGCCGCGAGCTGGACCTTGTCCAGTGGCCAGCAGATCAGCCAGGTCTGGAACGCGACTCACACCACGTCCGGATCGTCGGTGACGGCCCGCAACGTGTCGTACAACGGCAACATCGGAGCCAACGGCAGTACGAGCTTCGGCTTCCTTGCCAGCGGCAGCAGCTCGTCTCCCACGATCACCTGCACCGCCAGCTGACCACCAGCACCAGGAAGGGGGCCCCGACCGGGCCCCCTTCCGCTTGCGCTTGTCCGCTGGCGGCTCAGCGCACCATCGACCCGACGACGGGCTTGGTGAGCAGGGCGGACTGGTTGCGCTGGATGCCCGGATCCAGCGTCTTCGCCACGAAGATGGCGTGCCAGATGCAGAAGATCAGCACCGTCCAGACCTTGCGGGAGTGGTCGAACTCCTCCCGCTTGTGCTCCTCCAGCAGCCGCAGCGCGTACGACAGGTCGAGCAGGTCACCGGCGCCGGAGGTGGTCAGCACGTGCCGGGCCCACTCGTACATCTCGCCGCGCAGCCAGACCCGGGTCGGGGTCGGGAAGCCCAGCTTCTTGCGGTTGACGATGGCCGGCGGCACCACGCCCTGCAACGCCTGGCGCATGGCGTACTTGGTGGCGTCCGAGCGCGGCGGCAGCTTCAGCTCGACGGGGATCTTCGCCGCCACCTCGAAGACCTCGCGGTCGAGGAACGGCACCCGCACCTCCAGCGAGTGCGCCATCGAGATCCGGTCGGCCTTGACCAGGATGTCGCCGCGCAGCCAGGTGTAGAGGTCGACGTACTGCATCTTGGTGACGTCGTCCAGCTCGGTGCACTCGGCGTAGATCGGCGCGGTGACGTCGGTGTAGCGCACCGAGGGGTCGTAGCGGCGCAGCAGGTGCTGCTTCTCCTCCTCGGTGAACATCCGCGCGTTGCCGTAGTAGCGCTCCTCGATCGGCGTGGTGCCGCGCTCCAGGAAGCTCTTGCCCTTGACCCCCTGCGGGATCGCCTTCGAGACCGCCCGCAGGCCCTTCTGCACGCCGCCGGGCAACCCGTTGACGCCGCTGAGCGAGAGCGGTTCCCGGTAGATCGTGTAGCCGCCGAAGAACTCGTCGGCGCCCTCACCGGAGAGCACCACGGTGACGTGTTCGGCGGCCTTCTTGGCGACGAAGTAGAGCGGCACCAGCGCCGGGTCGGCCACCGGGTCGTCCAGGTGCCAGACGATCTTCGGCAGCGCGTCGATCATGTCCTGCGGCCCGATCTTGGTCGGGATGGTGGTCACGTCGAGATGGCGGGCCGACTCCTGGGCCACGTCGATCTCCGAGTAGCCCGGCACGTCGTAGCCGACGGTGAAGGTGAGGATGTTCGGGTTGAACTCCCGGGCCAGCGCCACCACGGCGGTGGAGTCGATCCCGCTGGACAGGAACGAACCGACCGGCACGTCCGAGCGCATGTGCATGCGTACGCTCTCGCGCAGCGTCTCCCGGATCTCGTGGTAGAGCTTCTGCTCGTCGGGCACCGGGGCGGGCCGGAACACCGGGCGGTACCAGCGGCGCACGTCGATCCGGCTGCCCGGCGCCCAGGTGAGGTACTCCCCCGACCCGATCCGGCTGATCTGCTGGTGCAGCGTGCCCGGCTCGGGGACGTACTGCAGGGTCAGGTAGTGGCTGAGGTTCGCCGTGTCGACCCCGGCGTCGCCGACGTGGGCGGACTGAGCGAAGGGCAGCAGGGCCTTCTTCTCGGAGGCGAGGTAGAGCCCGTCGGCGGTCTCCAGGTAGTGCAGCGGCTTGATGCCGTAGTAGTCGCGGGCGCCGAACGCGCGACGTGCCTGCCGGTCCCAGATGACGAAGGCGAACATGCCGCGCAGCCGGGTGAGCACCTGCTCGCCCCAGTAGTGGTAGCCGGCGACGATCACCTCGCCGTCACCGTTGGTGGCGAACCGCGCACCGTGCTCGCGGATCAGCTCCTCACGCAGCTCGATGTAGTTGTAGATCTCGCCGTTGAAGGTCAGCAGGTAGCGCCCGTCGGCGTAGGGCAGCGGCTCGTGGCTGAGCGCGACGTCGATGATCGCCAACCGCTTGTGGGCGAACACCCCGTCCGCGTACTGGCCGGAGGCGTCCCCGACCACCTCGACACCGGTCTCGTCCGGGCCGCGGTGGTGCAGGCATTCCAACGCCCCGGCGATGCTGTCGCGGTGAGCGGCGGCATCGCCGCGCGCACTGAAAAAAGCCAGGAGTCCGCACATGGTGGTCATCTTTCCACGCGTACGGATCGGCCGTCGCGGCACGGGCGGGCTCGCCCGGACCGGTCGCGCGGCACGCCGCGTAGCGCCTGCTCGATGGGGTTCGCCTCGGTTCGCGGCGCTGGTGGCGGCAACCGCCGCCGCCGGGGCGAACCGGTTTCGCGGTACCGTCGGGGCCAGCAACGACATGAAGGGAGCGGGGCATGACCGAGGAACGCACCGACGGCAAACCGGCCGACGGCACCGAGTCGCACGACCCGGACTTTCCACCGGCGTTCCTGGCGTTCATGCGGCAGGGCTGGCGGGACACGACGCTGCCGGTCGGCCCCCGACCGGAGGTGCCCAACTACGCCAAGCGCCGGGCCGCCCTCTCGGCCGCCTTCCCGGGCGAGACGCTGGTGATCCCCACCGGCGGGGAGAAGGTACGCGCCAACGACACCGAGTACCGGTTCCGCCCCGGCAGTGACTTCGCGTACCTGACGGGTGATCATGATCCGGACAGCGTCCTGGTGCTGCGGCCCAACGGTTCGGGACACGACGCCATCCTGTACATGCGGCCGCGTTCCTCGCGGGAGAACGACGAGTTTTTCCGCAGCCGGCACGGTGAGCTGTGGGTGGGCCGGCGGCACACGCTGACCGAGAAGTCGACCGAGCTGGGCCTGCCCACCGTGGACCTGACCGAACTGGACGCGGCGCTGGCCGAGTTGGCCCCGGCCCGGACCCGGGTGCTACGCGGCTTCGACGCTCGGGTGGACGCCGCGGTACGCGTGTACGACGGCCCTCGGGACGAGGGCCAGCCGGCCCGGGACCGCGAGTTGGCAAGTGCCGTGTCGGAGCTGAAGCTGGTCAAGGACGAGTGGGAGATCGGCCAGTTGCAGGACGCGATCGACGCCACCGTACGCGGCTTCGAGGACGTGGCCCGGGTGCTGCCGGCCGACCGGGGCGTCTCGGAGCGGCTGCTGGAGGGGATCTTCGCGTTGCGGGCCCGGCACGACGGCAACGACGTCGGCTACGGCTCGATCGTCGGCGCCGGCGAGCACGCCACGATCCTGCACTGGGTGCACAACCACGGCGTCACCCGGCCGGGTGAGCTGCTGCTGATGGACATGGGCGTGGAGGGGCAGAATCTCTACACCGCCGACGTGACCCGGGTGCTGCCGGTGAACGGCCGGTTCACCGCCCTCCAGCGGCAGGTGTACGACATCGTGTACGCCTCGCAGCAGGCCGGCATCGAGTTCATCAAGCCGGGCGTGACGTTCAAGGACGTCCACCTGACCTGCATGCGGGTGCTCGCCGAAGGGCTGGCCGAGCTGGGGCTGCTGCCGGTGAGCGTGGACGAGGCGATGGACGAGAAGTCCACCGTCTACCGCCGGTGGACGCTGCACGGGTTCGGGCACATGCTCGGCATCGACGTGCACGACTGCTCCAACGCCCGCAAGGAGACCTACCGCGACGGCGCCCTGGGCGAGGGATACGTGCTCACCGTCGAGCCGGGGCTGTACTTCCAGCCGGAGGACGAGCTGGTCCCCGAGGAGTTGCGCGGCGTCGGCATCCGGATCGAGGACGACGTGCTGGTGACCAGTTCCGGGGCGGTGAACATGTCGGCGGATCTGCCCCGCCAGGCCGACGAGGTGGAGACCTGGTTGGCCGAGCAGCGCGAGGCGGGCCTGCGCCTGCCCGGCTGACCGCGCTACGACCGCACGACGGGCCCCGTCCGGCGGTGTGCGACGTTTCGTACGTCCTGCACACCCCCGGGCGGGGCCCGTCCGTGTTTGCCCTGGCCAACCCCTTTCTGCCCGGGCCGGCGGCTTGACCGGGGGATGCCCGTAGTGCAATGAATGCGGGGTTTTTTCGTATACGCCCTTGTCGTGAGGATCCCTCTCATACGGTGGTCATCGGAGGCTGCAACCGATTTGTAGCTGCCCGCGCCTCCTTCGGGTGGTGCGAGCCCGTTTGGTAGCAGGAAAGGGCGGAAAGCTCTGATGTCCAATGACCTAACGACTCCCTCCGGTGAGGCCCCCATGGCCCCACCGAGACGAGGACGACGGAAACTTTGGGTGGCCGCCGGGGTGGCCGGCTTGACCGGTGTCGTCGGCCTGGCCGCCGTGGGCGGCCTGGCCGCCCGCAACCAGAAGTCCGGCGAGCGGCACCAGGCGTCGAACACGCAGGCGTCGGCGCCGAAACAGAACGTCAGTGACGCGGGCGAGGCCGAGGAGACCGGTGGCGAAGAGTCCGGCAAGGGCGACCAGAGCGACCGGGACGACCGGAGCGGCAAAGGCAAGGGCTCCGGCGGCCGAGAACGGGTGAAGGAGGTGCCCTGCGACACCGACAAGCTGATCGACGCGATCACCGTGGCCAACCGGACCGACGGCGCGACCCTGAAGCTGGCCGAGCACTGCACCTACACCCTGACCCGGCACGACGAGTGGGGTAACGGTCTGCCACGGATCAACCAGCCGATCACCCTCAAGGGCGACAAGACCAGGATCGAGCGGGACCCGACGGCGAAGCCGTTCCGCATCCTCAACGTCGGTCCCGGCGGGGAACTCACCCTCAAGGGCCTGACCATCAAGGGCGGTCAGCTCAAGGACGACAAGAAGAAGGACTACTCGAAGCCCCGCGTGCGGTGGGGGTCGGCACCGAACGGGGCCGAGGTCGCCCCGGCCGCCCCGAATGCCGCGGCTGCCGGCGCCACGCCGAATGCCGCGGCTGCCGGTGTCACGTCGAATGCCGCGGCTGCCGAGGCGACGGTTGCCGCGACCGGACCGGCCGCCACCACGGCAGTGACGCCGGGCACCGAAGCCGGCGCGCAAGCCACACCCACCGGACCGCACGGGCACACGCCCACCGAGGGCGCGGGCCTACTGGTACACCAGGGTGGTCGCGCCGTCGTCGTGGACAGCACCTTCGTGCAGAACCACGCGGCCGGCGACGGGGGCGCCATCGCCAACTTCGGCGCCACGCGCATCGACGAGACCCTGATCGAGCGCAACAGTGCCGGCGGCGTCGGCGGCGGCATCTTCAACGCCGGGGTGCTCAACCTCGAACGGTCCAAGGTGTCGCAGAACAGCGCCGAGGACGGCGGTGGCGGCGTCGCCAACGGCACACCCGACAAGCCGTACGGGGTCGAGGGCGGCACCGTCTACATCTTCAAGAGCAAAATCAGTCAGAACCGGACCGCAGGTGACGGTGGCGGCCTGGCGGACAACCGCGGGACCACCTCGGCCAGCCACAGCGAGTTCACCGACAACACCGCCGGTTCCGACGTCGGTGGCGTACTCGCCAACGAGGACAGCCAACTGACCCTCAAGGACGTCGTCGTCGCGAGGAACAGCACCCAGGGCCGGGCCGGTGGCATCGGCATCGGCGAGGGCACCAAGGCCGTCATCGAGCACAGCACCATCAAGGAGAACGTCTCCGACGGCAACGGTGGCGGGATCTACAACTTCGGCTCCACGGTGCTGCGGGACACCGACGTACTCGCCAACCAGGCGGTCGGCAAGTACGCACAGGCCGGCGGGATCTTCAACGACGGCGGCGAGGTCAGCCTGATCCGGTCGAAGGTGGCCTTCAACTTCTCCACCAAGAAGCCGGGCGGCATCTTCACCAACAACGACCGCGTCGACATCGACAGCAAGTCCACGGTCGTCGACAACCGCCCCACCAACTGCCTCGGCAGCCCGGTCATCCCGGACCGCTGCTTCGGCTGACACACCAGAAGCCAGACCACATAACCGGAGGGCTCCTCCGGGCCGCCCCCGGCGCCCCGGCGGAGCCCTCCCCCTTCCCCCCTCCCCCCTCCCCCTGCCCCTCGCCCGCGTTGATCAAGAGCTTTGCGTCCCGAACCACCGAGTCGCGCGACGCAAACCCCTTGATCAACTCGGGTCAGAACCCGGGCTTGGGCGCGGGCCGGGACGAGGGCCAGGGCGCGGACCCTGGCCCGGGTTGATCAAGGGGTTTGCGTCCTGGAACGGCGAGGAGCGCGACGCAAAGCTCTTGATCAACCCGGGCCAGGACGGGGCCAGGACGCGGGCCGGGGGCGGGGCGCGGGCCGGGACGGGGGCCGGGGGCGGGGCCAGGGCGCGGGGTGGGGCGGGGACGAGGGTGGGGTGGGGTGGGGTGGAAGGGCGGGGTGTGGGCGGGGTGGGGGTGTGTGGGTGGGTGGGGTGGGGGGCGCGGGGAATGGACCTAATGTGGGGCTGTTTCGCATTTGCCCGCGAGGTGAGGAAGATTCTCATACCGTGGGTTTCGGGAGCTACAACCGATTTGTAGCAGGGGACGTCCGTCTATGGCGGAACGACCCTGTCTGGTACGAGGAGAGGGCAGAGAGCTCCGATGTCCAACTACCTAGCGAACAACGATGATCGGCCGACGGCGCCGAAGCGTCGCCGCAAGCTCTGGGTGGCCAGCGGCGTGGCCGGATTGACCGGCGTGGTGAGCATCGCTGCGGTCGGCGTCGCAGGCGCCGGGGCGGTCGGCGGTACGGACGGCCTGAAGTGGTCGACCGCTCAGCAGGTCAGCCGGGACGGCGACCAGGGCGACACGGGACACGACGGCAAGAAGAAGGACCGCGATCGACACGACGAGCGGGCGAAGGAGGTGCCCTGCGACACCGACAAGCTGATCGAGGCGATCACCCTCGCCAACAACAGGAACGGTGCCACGCTGAAGCTGGCCGAGCACTGCACCTACAAGCTGACCCGGCACGACAAGTGGGGCAACGGCCTACCGAAGATCACCCAGCCGATCACCCTCAAGGGTGAGAAGACCAAGATCGAGCGGGATGCCACGGCCAAGCCGTTCCGCATCCTCAACGTCGGCCCCGGTGGGGAACTCACCCTCAAGGGCCTGACGATCAAGGGCGGCCAGACCGCGCCGGCCAAGAAGGTGTCGGCGCCGGAGCCGCGCGAGACGTGGTCGCAGTTCTCCGGCTCGGGTGCGGCGACGGACGCGGTCCAGGGCGGCAAGCCGCTGGCCACCGCGCTGCAGGCCGGGCCGACGGCAGCGGCTGAGCCGCCGGCCAAGATCGATGCGCCGGCGACGCCGGCCACCGCCCAGGTCGACGGCGAGCAGGAGTGGCAGTCCGACGAGCAGGTCGAGGCCGATGGCAACTGGGAGCCGGGCCGCTTCGACGGCGCGGGCCTGCTGGTGCAGCCGGGCGGCCGGGCCGATGTATTCGACACCGAGTTCGTCGACAACCAGTCCGGCGCCAGCGGTGGTGCCGTGGCCAACTACGGCCAGACCAGGATCGACGAGAGCAAGGTCGCCGACAACACCGCCTTCCTCTTCGGCGGCGGCATCCTCAACGTCGGCGTCCTCGAGATCGAGAAGTCGGTGGTGAAGAACAACCAGGCGATCATCGGCGGTGCCGGTATCTCCAACGGCCTGGTCAAGTTCAAGCCGTACCAGGGCAAGCTGCACCACGCCGGCATCGACAACGGCACGCTGTACGTCAAGAAGTCCGAGATCGAGGGGAACGAGACCACCGGCTTCGGCGGTGGCATCCTCGACATCGGCGGTCAGACCTCCGTCAAGCACTCGAAGGTCTCCGACAACACCGCGCTGATCGCCGGTGGCGGCATCCTCGCGGCCAAGAAGAGCCAGCTCACCCTGGCACACACCACGGTCGCGAAGAACACCACCGCGGGTGTCGGCGGCGGCCTGGCGGTGGTCGACTGGAGCACCGCCACGGTCGACGACAGCGTCATCAAGGACAACGTCGCCGGGTTCTTCGGTGCCGGCCTGTTCAACGACGACAGCAAGACCACGCTGCGGAACACCGAGGTCACGGGCAACCGTGCCGTCGGCCCGCACGCCACCGGTGCCGGCATCTTCAACAAGGGCGGCTGGGTCTACCTGACCAAGACCAAGGTGGCTCACAACACCGCCACCAACAAGCCGGGTGGTGTCTTCACCACCAACGACGGCGTGGTGCTGGACGACAAGTCCGTCATCACCGACAACCGCCCCACCAACTGCCTCGGCAGCCCGGTGATTCCGGACGGCTGCTTCGGCTGATCCATCTGGTTGTCCGGTGTTGACACCGGCTTCGACCGGGACCGGCCCTCTTCCGAAAGCGGAAGGGGGCCGGTCCGCGTCGCGCGTCCGGCGGGTTCACCTCACCCCCATCAAAGGTCTGATGATTACGGAACGCAGCCGTGAGCGGTTCCACTCCACACCGACCGTTGCGGACCTGACAGACCCGGCCCAGCCTGGGCAACAGCGCAACATCAATATCTTTCGTTACAGTCATTGACTCGATACATCACATGTTTGTAGCCTTGCCGTCATCTTGCAGCGAGCCCCTCACCGCCGCCGCCCCGCACCGAGCCCTGCCACCCATCGCCGACGCCGCACCCCCAGTCGCCCCGGAGTGGGACCGGCCTCCTGCAAGGACAACCCGTCCCCCCACTGGAGGACCGACATGCCAGATCTCTCCCGAAGGCAACTGCTCAGGTTCGGCGCCGCCGGAGCCGGCGCGACACTGTTCCCATTCACCTGGACGGCGACCGCCCGAGCCGGGTCGACCGCACCCCCGGAGGTACGCGCCGCCGGCGACCTCGCGCTCTGGTACGACGAGGCGGCCGGCACGGACTGGCTGCGGGCGCTGCCCATTGGCAACGGCCGGCTCGGTGCCATGGTGTTCGGCAATGTGGACGCCGAACGGATCCAGCTCAACGAGGACACCGTCTGGGCCGGCGGCCCGTACGACTCCAGCAATCCCCGGGGCGCCGAGGCGCTGCCCGAGATCCAACGTCTGGTCTTCGAGAACCAGTGGGTCCAGGCCCAGAACCTGATCAACCAGACGATGATGGGGAACCCGCCCGGCCAACTGGCCTACCAGACCGTCGGCAATCTGCGGCTGACCTTCCCCGGCCCCGCCGGGTTCTCCGAGTACCACCGGCAGTTGGACCTCACCACGGCCACCACGTCCGTCACGTTCGTCCGGGACGGCGTACGGTACCGGCGCGAAATGCTCGCGAGCGCGCCGGACCAGGTGATCGCCATGCGGCTGACCGCCGACCGACCCGGCGCCATCACCTTCACGGCGCGGTTCGACAGTCCACAGCGGACGACGGTCTCCAGCCCGGACAGCGCGACGGTGGCCATCGACGGTGTCTCCAGCAACCAGGAGGGGGTCAGCGGTCAGGTCAGGTTCCTGGCCCTGGCCCGGGCGATCGTCGAGGGCGGTAGCGTCGCCAGCTCCGCCGGCACGCTCGAGGTCACCGCCGCCGACAGCGTGACGCTACTGATCTCGATCGGCTCCAGCTACGTCAACTACCGCAACGTCGGCGGCGACTACACGGGCGTCGCGTGGGGCCACCTGAACGCGGCCGAGGAGCGCTCCTACGACGTACTGCGCCGCCGGCACGTGGCCGACTACCAGAAGCTGTTCGGGCGGCTGGAGCTGGACCTGGGGCGTACGGAGGCGGCCGACCAGCCGACCGACGTACGGATCGCCCAGCACAACAGCCTCGACGATCCGCAGTTCTCCGCGCTGTTGTTCCAGTTCGGCCGGTACCTGCTGATCGCGTCCTCCCGGCCCGGTACCCAGCCGGCGAACCTCCAGGGCATCTGGAACGACTCGCTGACCCCGGCCTGGGACTCGAAGTACACCATCAACGCCAACCTGCCGATGAACTACTGGCCGGCCGACAGCACGAACCTGTCGGAGTGTTACGAGCCGGTGTTCGGGATGATCCAGGATCTGACGGTCAGCGGCGCCCGCACCGCCCAGGTGCAGTACGGCGCTGGCGGCTGGGTCACCCACCACAACACCGATGCCTGGCGCGGCTCGTCGGTGGTCGACGGCGCGTTCTGGGGGATGTGGCAGACCGGCGGCGCCTGGCTGGCCACCATGATCTGGGACCACTACCTGTTCACCGGCGACCTCGAATTCCTCCGGGCCAACTACCCCGCGATGAAGGGCGCCGCCCAGTTCTTCCTCGACACCCTCGTCACCGAACCCAATCTCGGCTACCTGGTCACCAACCCCTCCAACTCGCCGGAGATCGGCCACCACGCCAACGCCAGCGTCTGCGCCGGGCCGACCATGGACAACCAGATCCTGGTCGACCTGTTCAACGGCTGCGCCCAGGCGAGCAGGCTGTTGGGGATCGACGCCGACTTCCGGTCCCAGGTCCTGGCGACCCGGGACCGGCTCGCACCGATGCAGATCGGCTCGCGCGGCAACATCATGGAGTGGCTGTACGACTGGGTGGAAACCGAACGCACCCACCGGCACATCTCCCACCTCTACGGCCTGGCCCCCAGCAACCAGATCACCAAACGCGGCACCCCGGAGTTGTTCGAAGCGGCCCGACGGACCCTGGACATCCGTGGCGACGACGGCACCGGCTGGTCCCTGGCCTGGAAAATCAACTTCTGGGCCCGGATGGAAGAGGGCAACCGCGCCCACGACCTGATCCGCTACCTCGCCACCCCCGCCCGCCTCGCCCCCAACATGTTCGACCTGCACCCACCGTTCCAGATCGACGGCAACTTCGGCGCCACCGCCGGCATCGCCGAAATGCTGCTGCAAAGCCACGCCAACGAACTGCACCTGCTACCGGCACTACCGGCGGCCTGGCCGGACGGGAAGGTCAAGGGTCTGCGCGGGCGCGGCGGCTACACCGTGGGCGTGACGTGGAGCGGCGGCCAGGCCGACGAGATCCTCGTCAAGGCGGACCGCGACGGCCGGGTCAAGCTGCGCGGCCAACTGTTCGCCGGGCGCTACACCGTGCGGGACATCACCCGCGGCAACGGGGTGGTCAGGCCCAGAAAGATCGAGGCCGATCTGGTCGAACTCGCCGGCAGGGCCGGGCACACCTACCGCGCGTACGCCCTGCAGAAGGTCAGCATGAGCGCGCCGTACGAGGTGGGCGGGGGGGCGGCGGCGACGGTCGCCGTGACGGTCCGGGCGGTGGACATGCCGATCGCGCCCTCGGCGCGGGTCTCGCTCAAGGTCCCGTCGGGGTGGAGCGTCACACCGGCGCACCTCGACCTGCGTCCGCTGCCGCCCGACTCGGAACGCACCGTCGAGTTCACGGTGACCGCCGCCGAGTCCGCGCAGAGCGGCACCGCCGACCTGGTCGCCGAGGTCAGCGGCCGGGACTGGACCGCGTCCGCCACGGCCCGGGTCCGGGTCTGGGACGGCCGGGAGGCCCCGGTCGAGGAGAGCTTCACCAACGTTGGTGTCACCGCCGACACCAACACCAACGCCGGCAACTTCGACGGCAACGGCGGCACCATCTCCGCCCAGGCGCTGGCTCAGGTCGGGGTCACCCCGGGCGCCACGGTCAACGCCGGCGGGGTGGACTTCACCTGGCCCGGTGGCGCCATCGGCAGCCCCGACAACGTCATCGCCTCCGGGCAGTCCGTCAAGGTGACCGGCAAGGGTAAGACCCTCGGCTTCCTGCTGACCGGCACCTACGGCGCGGTGTCCGGGCCGGCCACCGTCGTCTACGCCGACGGCACCCGCACGACCCACACCCTCGGCTGCCCGGACTGGGCCGGCCCGCCGCGCCCCGGCGGGGTCGGGGCGATCGTCGCGCCCTACCAGAACCGGCCCAACAACCAGCGGGCCAACACCCAGGCGACGGTCTACGTGGTCGGGCTGCCACTGGAGGACAAGGAGGTGGCCCGGGTCGACCTGCCGAACATCAGCGCCCGGGCGGCCGTCGGCGTCGCCACCATGCACATCTTCGCGATCGCGATCGGCGGCTGACCGATCACCCGTACATGGCACGCGGGCGGGGCTGGCCGATTATCGGCCAGCCCCGCTTCGCGTCACCGCTGGACGAAGACGGCCACGCTGCGCGCCGGTACGGTGAACGTGCCGGTCGACGCGTCGAACGCCGCCGTACGCAGCACCGGGTCGGCCGACGAACGCAGCACCGGGTGCAACGCGACGTCCGCCCCACGTAGCCCGGTGATCCGCTGGGTCGCCGACTCCGGGGTGCTGTTGAAGACCACCGTCACCGACTTCCACGCCCCGCCCAGGCCCCGCGCGTCGAGGGTCATGGTGAGCACCCCGGGCGTCTCGTCCGGGCCGGACAGCGGGAACCCGACCCGCCGCTGCACCTCGCGCGCGGTGGGCAGCCCGAACACCGGTGCGGAGTCCCGGATCCGCAGCAGCTCGGCGTACCGGGCGTCGGCCAACTCGACCGCCGCGCAGTCCGGCACCAGCTTCGGGTCGGCCAGCAGCGGCCGGGCGTACGGCCACTTGTCGCGGTTGTCCTCGGCGGCCGGCAGGCCGATGCCGAAGCCGTTGCCCTGGGTGCAGTCCCAGCGGATCTGGTTGAACCAGTCCCCCGAGTTGTACGAGTTGCGGTCCAGCGACTTCGACCGCAGCCGCTCGGTGCCGGTGGTGACGAAGCCGGCGCCCTGACCCATCACCACCGTGCTCAGCGCGAGCACCTGCATCCGGGCGCGGTCGGTGGCCGAGGTGGCCTGCGGCAACTTGTAGGCCAGCGCGTCGTACAGGATCTCGTTGTCGTGCGCGTCGACGTAGGTGATCGCCTCACCAGGGGCGTCCGTGTAGCCGGCGGGCGAGCCGTTGTAGTCGACCTGGTCACCGGTCACCGTCCGGCCCGCCGAGTCGGTGAACCGGTAGCCACGCAGGTTGCCGGCCAACCCGACCTTGATCAGGTCGTGCTGGTGCAGCAGCCGGGCCCGCTGTTCGGCGGCGGAGCCGTTGACCGGGTCGCCGTTCGGGTCGGTGAACAGCCCGGACGCGAAGCCCTGCTGGCGCGGGTTGTCGTCGAACGGCCCACCGCCGCGTACCGCGTCGCGCAGCCGGTCGTTGAAGGTGCCGATCCCGGTGCCGGCCATGTTGGCCTGGGTGGCCTGCACGAACCGGGCGTCGTCGGCGACCTCGCCGAAGTTCCACCCCTCGCCGTAGAGCAGGATCCGCTTGCCGTCCACGCCGTCGCGGGCCACGGTCAGCTTGTCCAGCGCCGTACGCACGGCCAGGATGTTCGCCTTCGGGTGGTGGCCCATCAGGTCGAACCGGAACCCGTCCACCTTGTACGCCTTGGCCCAGGTGACCAGCGAGTCGACCACCAGCTTGCCCATCATCGCGTGTTCCGGTGCGGTGTTGGCGCAGCAGGTGGAGGTGGCCACCGCCCCGTCGTCGAGCAGCCGGTGGTAGTAGCCGGGGACGATCTGGTCGAGCACCGAGCGCGGGTCGGTGCCGGCCGCCGAGGTGTGGTTGTAGACCACGTCCATGACCACCCGCAGGCCGGCCCCGTTGACCCCGGCGACCATCTGCCGGAACTCGGTGGTGCGCCGCGCGCCGTCCGGGTCGACGGCGTACCCGCCCTCCGGGACGGTGTAGTGCAGCGGGTCGTACCCCCAGTTGTAGCCGTCGGTGTCGCGCACCGCGGCGATGCACTCCTGTTGCCGGTCGGAGTCCGGTGGCAGGGCGGCCAGGTCGCAGTCCGGCTGCCGCTGGTCGGCCCGCCGCTCGGGAATGGTGGCGAAGTCGAACGCGGGCAGCAGGTGCAGGTGGTTCACCCCGGCGTCGCTGATCGCCCTGAGGTGCTTCATGCCGGCGGTGGCCGGGTCGGTGAAGGCCAGGAAGGTGCCGCGCCGGTCGGCCGGCACGGTGCTGTCGGCGATGGAGAAGTCCCGCACCGACAGCTCGGTGATCTGCACCTTGGCCGCCGGCACCCCGGCCGGCTTGCGGAGCGTGGCCCAACCGGGCGGGGCCAGCTTCGGGTCGGTGAGGTCGGCGATCTGGCTGTGCGTGGAGTTCGCCGCGAGCGCCACCGAGTACGGGTCGGTCACCGCGGCGGTGACCATCTGCTGTGCGGCCGGTTGCCAGGTCTGCACCCGGTAGCGGTAGTACTTGCCGGTCCAGTCCCGCGCGCCGCGTACCGACCAGACGCCGGTGCGGTCGTCGCGGCGCATGGCCAGGGTGCGGGGCGTGGCCGTGGGCGAGTCGAACAGGTCCAGCGACACGGTCCGGGCGGTCGGTGCCCAGACCGCCAGCGTCGGTACGCCACCGGTGAAGGTCGCCCCGAGTTGGGCGGAGGTGGCCGGGGCGTACACGTCGTCGAGCACGCCGGGGATCTGCACGCCGGTGGCACCGAGCAGGGTGCCGTCGGCGGCCCGCTCGGTCACCAGCAGCTGCCCACGCAGCGCCGCCGGCACTTTTGCCAGGTCCCGCCGGTCCAGGGTGAAGGCCCGGTGGTCCCACAGGTGCGGGAAGGCCGCGCGCTGGGCCTCGGTGAGCCCGTTGCGCTGCGCGGTCAACGGCAACGAGGTGTACGCGCCGGTCAGCTCGCCGTCCACCACGCGCACCCCACCGGCGGGGGCGGTCACCAGCGCGTACGCCCGGCCGTCGGTGGGTCCGGTACGCCAGGCCACGGTGGAGCGGTCGATCCAGTGCGCCCGCTGCTTGCCGATGTCGGTGTCCGTACCGGTGCCGGTGGCCGTCGACGGCAACAGCCGGCCGGGCGTCGCGGCGAGCAACCACACCTCGCGGCCGGCCTCGGCGAAGTCGAGCCGCTGATCCTGCGGCAGGTCCTTCTCGTCGCCGGAGTGGACGATGTAGCTCAGCCCGGTCGCGCCCTCGGCCAGCGGCACCCGGAACTCGGCGCCGAACGAATCGATCCGGGTCGGCGGCATCGGCCGGGACCAGTCGGTGGGGTTCGCCGCGCCGTCCCAGAGGTGCAGGCCCCAACCGTCGTAGTTGCCGTCGGGGCGGCGGTAGTGGATCACCGCCGTACCCTCCTCGACCGGCGGCGCCGGCTCACCAGCAGCCTCCTCCCGGCTCTGGTACGTGGCCGGGTCGCCCTGCTTGACCCAGACCTCGCCGGTCTGCGTCACGTCCACGGTCCGGTCGTTCTCGACGTCCTTGTTCCCGTCGGCGTCGACCACCAGGAATCCGACGGACTTCGCGCCCGGCTTGAGTTTCACCCAGGCGAACCGCCCGTACGCGTCGGTGCCGGCGAACGGCTGCCCCTGCGGCCACTGCGTGGCGTACGCCGGGTCGATGTCGCCCCAGGTGTAGAGGCCCCAGTCGGGGTACTCGCCGTCGGGCCGCTGGTAGTGCACCACCAGCCAGTCGCGGGACGAACCGGCCTGCTCGGGAGTGTCGACGGTGGTGGCGGAGCGGGCGGTGGCGGTACGGCCCCGGCCGTCGCGGACCACCGCCAGGTACTCGACCTTCGTGCCGGCGGCCAGGCCGGTCAGGTCGTGGTGCACGGTGTACGGCGCCCGGTGGGCGGTGCCGAGCAGGGTCCACCGGCCGCCAGCGACCCGGGCGGCCATCGTGACGGTGGCCAGCGGATCCCCGGTGACCTGGGCGGTGACCTCGGCCCGGGTGGCCGGCGGCGCGTCGGGGGTGGTGATGGTGATGCCCGGCTTGGCCGACGGCAGGGCGACCGGCTTGCCGGCCCGGTGCACCACGGCCGACAGCGGCGGCACGGTCAGGGTGAGCTTGCCGTCGCCGGCAGCGGCGGGACGGCCGGTGGCGCCGTAGATGCCGGTGAAGGTGGCGCCGGGCGACCAGGTGTCCACGGTGACAGTCTGCGCGGTCGGGGCGTTGTTGACCGCCACCAGGTACTCGGTGCGCTGGTCCGGGTCGAACCGGGAGAAGGCGAAGACGCCGGGGCCGTCGGCCGCGTACCGGGTCACCTGCACGCCGTCGCGCAACGCCGGGTGGGCCTGGCGCAGTTCACCCAGCCCGGCGATGGTCCGGTACAGCGGGTGGGTCCGGTCGAACTGGTCCTGGGCGTGGGTGCGGTCGGTGCCGAGCAGGTCGTCGTCGAGGTAGTCCGGGGTCTGCGCGGCGAACATCGGCTGCCGGGCGTCCTTGTCGCCGCCGGCACCGGTGAAGCCCTGCTCGTCACCGGAGTAGATCACCGGCTGACCCCGGGTGAGGAACATCAGCTCGTGGGCGAGCTGGTCGCGGCGCAGGTGGGTGGCCGGATCGGTGGATCCGCCGGCGATGAAGGAGCCGATCCGGCCCATGTCGTGGTTGCCGAGGAAGGTGGGCAGCCGGCCGGCGTGGGTGTCCCGGGCGGCGTACAGGTCGTCGCGGGCGTACACGTTCGCCAGTGCCTTGGCGGAACCGTCGTTCGCGGTGTAGCCCCGGGCCGCCTCCTGGAAGGCGAAGTCCAGGGTGGCGGGCAGGGCGCCCTGGCGTACGTAGTCGGAGGTGATCTCCGGGTCGGCGCTGTAGACCTCGCCGAACATGAAGAAGTCCTGCTTGCCGGCGCGGGCGGCGGCCTGGTCGATGCCCTGGCTGAACTGCGGCCAGAAGTCCATGTTGACGTGCTTGACGGTGTCCAGCCGGAAACCGTCCACGCCGGTGGCCTGCACCCAGTCGGCGTAGATCTTCGTCATCCCCCGGACCACTTCGGGCCGCTCGGTCCACAGGTCGTCGAGGCCGAAGAAGTCGCCGTACTCGCTGTTCTCGCCGACGAAGGTGGAGTCACCCCGGTTGTGGTACATGGTCGGGTCGTTCAGCCACGCCGGAACCTTGACCTTCGCGTCGGCCGGGCTCGCGAAGGTCGGCGTGTACGGGAAGGAGTCGGTGTTCACCTTCGGGAAGCCGCGGCTGCCGTCGGCGTAGTTGCGGTCCTCGAACGGCCGGCCCTGCGCGTCGCGGTACGGCGCGGTCGCCTTGTCCACGTAGTTGTACCGGTCCTCGGCGTAGGTGATGACGTCGGCGGTGTGGTTCACGATCACGTCGAGGTAGACCTTGATCCCGCGCCGGTGCGCCGACTGGACCAGCTTCTTGAGGTCGGCGGTGCTGCCGAAGTGCGGATCCACCTGGGTGAAGTCGGTGATCCAGTAGCCGTGGTAGCCGGCCGAGACGTCGTCACCCTCACCCTGCACGGGCCGGTTCTTGAAGACCGGAGCCAGCCAGATGGCGGTGGTGCCGAGGCCCTCGATGTAGTCGAGCCGATCGATCAGCCCTTTGAGGTCGCCACCCTGGTAGAACCCCTTGTCGGTGGGGTCGTAGCCGGTGCGCAGCCGGTCGCCGGTCAGGCCACCCCGGTCGTTACGCGGGTCGCCGTTGGCGAACCGGTCGGGCAGTACGAAGTAGAACTGCTCGGCGCGGGCCCGGCTGGTCCCCGCGTCGAGCAGGGCCTTGGCGGTGGGTTCGGCGTTCCAGGTCACGGCGCCGGTGGGGCTCGGTGGGCCGGTGCCGGCGGCGGCCGCGACGGCAGCGGTCGGCTGCACCGCGACCGGCGTGCCGAGCAGGGTGAGGATGAGCAGGAAGACGAGGGCGAGCAGGGCCTTGCGCGGTATCGGCGGGGGATTCATCGACGGCCTTCCTCTGGTCGCTGATTGGCCCGCACGCTAGCTCTTGCCGAAACATTCTGCAATACCTTGCAAACGAACCGGCAATACTGTCGACACCTTGCGCAAAGTTGGAAACCAGCCGCCCGTCGAAGCGGACCGTCCCTACCGAACGGTGCAGGTCCGGCCGGAGACGGCGCAGTTCGCCGGGCGCGGCGAGGCGGATTCGATGTGGAAGCGCAGCGCGACGGCCGAGCCCGCCGCCAGGTCCGGGCCGCTGCGATAGGTCAGGGTGCCACCGGCACCGCTGAACGTCCCCTGCGGGACACCCTCCAACCAGGCCGTCACCACCCGGCCGCCCGGGTACTCGACCCGCGCCACCCAGCCCAGATCTCCGCGAGAGGCGTTGCGGATCAGCACCTCGGCGATGAAGCCCCCCGGAAAGGTGTCCGTCACCCGGTACCGCGCCTCCAACGGTGGCGGCGGCGCAGGCGGGGGCGGGGGCGCTGGCGCACTGCTGGCCGGCGGCGCTGGGCGGGTCGCGTACGTCGGAGCTGCGGCGGACGCCGACGGCTTCGGCGTGGCCGACCCGGTGGCGGCGGACCCGGTGGCGGCCGACCCGGTGGCGGCCGGGCTGGGCGGGTCGGTGCGGCGTGGGGAGAGCCCCGGTACCGCCTGCGACGGCAACGCCGACGCCTCCCGGCCGGCCGACGACGCGCGTTCCGGCAGCGGCAGGGCGCCCGCCGGGGGCGCCGGATCGTAGTTCGGCCCGGGGCCACGGTACGCCCCCACGGCGATGATGAGCAGCACCACCATCGCGCCCACGCCGAACGACACCAGGATCCAGGGCGAGGACGCCACGGCGGTGGCACTGGGGGGCGGGATCTGACGCGGAGCGCGACGCATACCGGACATGTCTCTCCTCAGCGGGCAGCCCGGCAAGCGTAACGATCAAGAGCAATTCCGGAAAGCACCCGCCGAATCACCAGTTGTCCTAACAGTACGGTCAGACCAACGCGCATGGCGAACCGTTGATCGTGCACTGTGCCGGGTACTCTCCGTCACCGGTACGGCTGATCCGTAGCTGCACCGTCTGCTGCCCCCCGGCGTCGAGCAGACCGGCGCCACTGAGCAGATACCAACCGGCGCCCTTGATGCTCACCGAAACGCCTGGGCCACTGGAGGCCCGCACCGCGGTGACGTCGCCAGTGAACCGCAGTTCCACCACCCAACCGACCGGGAGGCCGGTGCCGTTACGGACCACCAACTGCGCCTGGAACGAGCCCGGGTCGCTGGTCTTGACCCGGTAGTCGGCCGACAGTAGCCCGGTGTCGGCCGTCGCCGACGGTTCGGGCGGGGCCGGATTGTCCGGGGAGCGGTCGGCCTCCGCCCGCCCGGCCGCCGACGCGGTTCGCGACGGCAGCACCGGCTGCGCCGACGAGGCGGTGGGCGTGGCCGCCGAGGCCGTCGGGGCCACCGCCGGTGTCGGCGTGGGAATGGGCGTGGGCGTGGGCGGTGCGTCGGTGCCGTCCAGTGTCGGCAGGACCATCGACGGACCGGGGGTCCAGGCCGCAGGCTGCTCCGGCTTGCGGAACGACAACGTCGCCACCACCAGCAACACGGCCAGCACCGCGATACCGACCAGGACGACCACCCACGGCGCCGACGCGATCACCTTGGGCATCGCCGGCCGGCCGGACTCCTCGCTGGACTCGTCGCCCGCCGGTCGCACTGGCATGGAGGCCCCCCTCATGGTCACCGACGCGCCAGCCTAGTCACGCCGGCACGGCGACCAACGGGCGGTGCGGGCCCGGCCGACCGGTCCGCCCGGAGCGGCCGAATCGCCGCCTTTTGCCTGCCCAGAGGGGGCGCGGCGACCGACTCAGCCGGTCCGGATGACGGTGCAGATCAGCGGTCCGTCGTCGGTTGCCCGCAACAGGTAACGGTAACGCTCACCGGCGACCTGTCGCCCCTGACTGTCCAGGAACTCCCACCGGACGGCCACCATGGTGAGCAGGGCGGAGACCTGCTGGATCTGTTCGAGGTCGGCGTGTGCGGCGATCAACTCCCGCTCGGTGTAGTCCGGTGCGGCGCCCACGAAGGACAGTGCCACCGCGGCGGGCGAGGTGAACGAGAAGCTGTAGGTGTCGGCCACCACCAGCCCTGGCAGGGCGTAACAGCCGGCGATGGCCGGCAGGTCGCCGGCGGTCAGGGCCACGCCGTACCGGTCGAAGAAGTCGGTCAGGGTGTCGAGGTCGGTGGAGGCAGTCACGCCGCAGGAAGTTGCCGGCCGGCCGGTCGACCAAACCTCAACGGGCCGGCATCCGTACCTCGATCTCGCTGCCCAGCCGGGCGCCGCCGTGCAGACCGAGATCGTCGCCGCTCCAGAACCGTCCGGGGTCGTACCAGTTCGGACGGCGGCCGGCGGGCAGCAACCCCATCGCCTCGTAGGTGACCGCGACGACCTCCGCGCAGTACGCGGTCTCCAGGGTCCGCTCGGCGTTGGCAGTGGCGCGCCGCCGGGCGGGCGGCACCGGCAGGCGCGGCGTCGGCACCCGCCCCCGCAACCACCGCCAGGCCAGTTGGGCCGTGGACGGGAAGGGCGTGCCGTCCAGCCGGGCGACGGTCTGCAACACCGCCCGTTCCATCTCCGGGTCCGCCGGCGGATCGAGCTGCCGCAGCCAGGCCCGCTGCCCGTACCGGTTGGCCCAGACGCAGACCGCGTCCCGCAGGTCGTGCAGTTGCACACCGCGCTGGTGGCCGCCGGTCCACATGTCGGGCAGCGACCGGCCGAGTTCGGCGTGCCACATCAGCGGTGGCATGTCGTCCAGCACGACCGCCATGCCGACGTGGTTGACCGGGCTGTTGGTGGTCAGCTGGATGGCCCGGTCGGGCACGCTCCGCCCACGGAAGACCCACACGTCGCCGGTACGGGTCAGCTCCACCGCCTCGTCCAGGCTGATGCTCATGAGGGTCTACCCTAAGCGGATGCGGCGACCTGTGCGGTGGTGGAAGGTCCTCGGTCTCGCCGGTCTGGCCGGTGTCGCGGCCACCGGGGTGGTGATCGCGCGGGCCGAGCGACGGCGGCGCGCGTACACCCCGGAGGAGATCCGGGACCGGTTGCGCAACCGGCACGCGGAGGCGACCTCGTTCTCGCCGGCCGGCGAGAACGAGTGAGCGCTGCCCACCGGAGTGCTCAGTCCACTTCGGTGTGGTTGCGGTCCCAGCGGCCACCCACCGGCGGAGTGTCCAGGCGCAGCGGGCCCTCGGCGTTGCCGGCGAGATCGTTCTCCTCGACCCGGCAGGACACACAGCGGCCCCGCTCGGTGATCCACAGGCCGTAGGTCTGCGTCGGGTCGTCGCGGTTGTCCCAGATCCGGTTGCCGCGCACCGACGCCGAGTGCAGTTCGGCATTGACGGTGATGCCCGCGCGTACCGGCGCCGAGGCCGGTAGTTCGTACGCCGTGCCGGGCGCCGGGATGTCCTCGTTCCACGCGTTGTCGGCATCGGGACGTAGGTCGGCCAGGGCCAGGTCGGTGTCGCTGTTGCCGACCACCACCGCGTACCGGGAGCCGACCCGCAACACCTTGCCCCGGTGCCCGTCGGTCCGCCACTGGACCGACCGGTCCGTCATGGAGCGGCGGGCGTAGCGCACCGACTCGCCGGACCCGGTGGCCGCCGGGGCGCACTGCCGGCCGTTGTTGCGGATCCGGTTGTCCACCACCATGGCGTCGACCATCGGCCGGTCGATCCGGATCGCGTCCAGGCCGTTTTCCCAGAACTCGTTGCCGTCGATGACGACGTCCGAGGCGGCTCCCTGGTAGCCGGCACCGAGGTCGTGCTGGTGATAACCGTGGCGTCCGTTACCGCTGATCCGGTTGCCCCGGATGGTGTAGGGGCCGGGGGTGTTGCCCATGCTGATCCCGTCGCGGACGTTACGGTCGATGACACAGTCGGTGAGGATGCCGCCGCGTCCGGCGACGCCGGCCGTACCGTTGGCGGACACGTCGAAGCCCGCCTCCAGGTTGCCGGTGATGGTGCAGGCCGACACGATCAGCCCGTCGGCTCCCCAGTCGGAGATGCCGAACCGGTTGGCCTGACTGTGACAGCCGATGATGCGGTACCCGCGTGGCGACGACCAGTACGACTTCTGCAACTCCAGGAAGATGCCGTTGGTGCCGTTGCCGAGGGTGGTGCAGTTGGTGATGGTGCAGCGTTCCACCTCGCCCCAACCGCCGATCCCGATGCCGATCCCCGCGCCGCCCATCTGCTCGCCGTTGTCCAGCCGGCCGCAGCCCACCACGACCACCCCGTCGATCAGGCAGTCCTGGAGGAAGTCGCAGCCCAGGCCGGTGGCGCCGGTGTGGTGGATGTAGAGGTTGCGGAACACCCCCCGGACCACGTACTGCAGTCCCAGGCCCTTGGCGAGGTAGTTGTACTGCGCCATGGCCACGCCGGAGCCGTCGATCTCGAAGTCCGCGAAGGTGCAGTCGGCGATGTGCCGGTCGCGGTCCGCGCCGTGCTGGAGGGTGGTCCAGTAGGCCAACGGGGTCGGCTCGGCCCGGTTGCCCTCGTTACTCAACAGGAACCGGGTCGCTCCCGAACCCGCACCGATCAGGGACACTCCGCTGCGCCAGATGGTGCCCGCGTCCCGGATCGAGTAGATGCCGGGTGGGCAGTAGATGACCCGGGCGCGTCCGTCGGCCACGTACCCCTCACCGAGGCGGTCCACCAGGGCGGCCAGCGCGGGCTGATCGTTGGTTCTTCCGTCGCCTTGCAGTCCGAACTCCCGCGCGTCGCACCACAGCGGTGCCCCGGCGACCGGGGTCAGGTGCTCGCGGATGGCGATGGACCGGGCCTGCTGCCCCACGGGCCCTCCCTCGGGTCGTCGGCTGCCTGCCCGCCGAGCCTTCCCGCTCCCGGTGCCCGAAAACGCCACCGCACGGGTCCGGGACAGAGACGTTGGTACGAGAGTGCGACACCATGCCGGATATGTGGTGATTTGCCGGGTGGCCCGGGTCACGCTGGCGCCGGAATGACGGCTCGCCCCCGGTCGTTGTACATGGCTCACCGCGCGACGCCTCGCTGGCTGACCGCGCGACGCCTCCCCCGGCGCCGCACCCCGGGTCCGGCCGGAATGACTCCGCGCCGCCCGGCGTTACATCTCCCCGGACATCGTGAGTGGCCTTCCCGGCCCCTGGTCCACATCCCCTTTCGCACGGCCGGCCGCATCCCCCATCGCGGCCCGCGCCGCGCATCCCCGAACGAAAGGCTCAGATCATCATGCGTACCGACATTCTGCGCAAGACCGCCCTGACCGCTGCCGGCCTCGCCTTCACCGGCGGCGCCATCGCCGGCCCCATCACCACCGCCTACGCCGCACCGGCGCAGCACGTCACCGCCTCGGTGCAGGCCGACCGCAAGGGCAACGGCGAGCGGCAGCTCGACGTCCGCTACGAAGCCCAACCCAACTTCTACTACTGCGGCCCCGCCGCCGCCCGCAACGCCCTCTCCGTCCAAGGCAAGAACATCGACATGGACGCCATGGCCAAGGAAATGGGCACCACCGAAGCCGGCACCAACTCCATCAACG
>NZ_SJJR01000039.1 GCF_004331455.1 Micromonospora zingiberis | reverse complement strand
GGGTGGCTGGCGCCAAGGCCCCGCCGACCCCACCCTCCACCCGCCAGAGTGACCACCGCACGCCCCACCCCTCACCCCACCCCACCCGCCCCCCACCCCGCCCGCCCGCTCCCCGCCCCGCCCCGCCCGCTCCTCACCCCGTCGATCTTGCACTTTTGGTCGGACCTTATCGGGGCAAAAGCTGCGTAACGGCGACCGAAAGTGCAAGATCGCGGGAGCTGGAGAGCGGGAGAGCGGGAGGGTCGGGGCGGGGAGGGGGAAGGGAGGGGGAGTTAGGGGAGGGTGCGGAGGTGGGGGGCTACGGTGCGGGCGAAGGTGTTGTTGTGGGTGACGTCCCAGTTGATGGACCAGGTCATGGCGCCACGCAGGGCCGGGTAGGTGCGCGGGGGGCGGAAGCTGCCGCAGTTGGTGGCCCGGGTGAGGCAGTCGAGGGCGGCGTTGACCACGCTGGGCGCGACGATGCCACCACCGGCCGCACCGGGACCGGCCGGCAGACCGAGGCCGACCTGGTCGGGGCGGAGGCCCGCCTCCAACTGGATACAGGCCAGGGCGACGATGAAGTTGACCGTCCCCTGGGCGTACGCGGCGTTGTTGTCGCAGCCGAGCATCGCCCCGGAGTTGTAGAACTGGGTGTTCACCACGGTCAGGATGTCCTTGATGTCCAGCGCGAGCTTGAAGTAGCTGGTGGCCGGGTTCTGCATGTCGATGGTCTGCGGTGCCATCGCGATGATCAGAGAGCTGCCCACCTTGGCCCGCAGCGACCGTAGCGCCTGCGCCATGTAGGTCGGGTCGAGGCCGTTCTCCAGGTCGACGTCGACACCGTCGAAGCCATACCGCTGGATCAGCGCGTACACACTGTCGGCGAAGGCCACCGCGGACGCCGAGGTGTTGACCACGACCCGGCCGGTCTCCCCGCCGACCGAGATGATGACCTTCTTGCCCCGGCTTTGCAGGGTGCGTACGTCGGCGGTGAACTCCGCGTCGGTGTAGCCGCCCAGCGACGCGGACAGGCCGGGATCGATGGCGAAGCCGACCGCGCCGGGCGTGCTGGTGGCGTCGGCGAAGGCTACCGCCACCAGGTCGTACTCGGCGGGCACGTCACGCAGCCGCAGCTCGACCGCCGGGTTGTCGAAGTTGTGCCAGTAGCCGGTCAGGATGTGCTTCGGCAGCCCGGTGACCGGCGGCGGGCTCGTCGGGGGTGGGGTGGTCGGCGGCGGCGCGGTGGTGGGTGGCGGGGTGGTCGGCGTGGTGCCGCCGCCGCAGGCCACGCCGTTGAGCCGGCAGTTCGTCGGTACGCCGGAACCGCTGCCCAGGAAACCGAAGGAGACCGACGCGCCGGGGGCGATGGTGCCGTTCCAGGAGCGGTTGGTGAAGGTGTACCGCTGGCCACTGGAGGTCAGCAGCGCGTCCCAGTAGGTGCCGACCGTGGTGCCGGCGGGCAGGTCGAAGCTGAGGCTCCAGCCGTTGACGGTGGCGGTGCCCCCGTTGGTGATCGTGTACTTCCCTTCCCAGCCGGAGCCCCAGTCGGACGTCTTGACGAAACTCGCGGTGGGTCCGGCGGCGTACGCGGCCGGCGCCAGCCACACCGCCCCCAGGGCGGCGGCCAATGCGCCGACCACCGACAACACCAGGGCTCTGGACCGTTTCATGCCTGCCTCCAGACCGGACGGAAATCCATGGACGTCAACCTCGCGCCCATTATTAAGAGTGTTAACTATTTCTGTCCAGTGCTGGCGCAGGGTTTGTTAACAGGGGCCCCCTGCTCTACCGGAGGCGTTAACAGGGGGCCCTTCCTTACACCTCAGCGGCGGAAGTGGAACCAGTTGACGTTGACGAAGTCGTTGGGCTGGCCGCTGCTGAAGGTGAGGTAGACGGTCTGTCGGCCGGTCACCGACGACACGTTGCCGGGGACCGAGCGCCAGCTCTGCCAGCCCCCGGTGTTGGCGAGCGCGAAGCTGCCGATCGGCGTACTGGTCGGGCTGCCGATCCGCACCTCGACCAGGCCGCTCACCCCGGCCGCCGCGCCGGAGGCGACCCGGGCCACGAAGTCACGCGGCGCGGTCGAGCCGAACTCGACGTTGTCGAAGCGGACCCAGTCGCCGTTGCGCAGCGCCGCGATGTTCTGCCCGCCCTCGGAGCACGCCTCGACGATTACGCCGTTCTGCGCGTTGAACGACTCGGCCTGGATGGTCGCGTACGCGTCCCGTACGCCGGTCGGCGGCGGGGTGGTGGGCGGTGGGGTGCTGCCGCCACCCCGGCTGTAGACGGCCACGTAGTCGACAAGCATCGGCCGGCCGGGCACGGTCGCCGAGGTGGGCGTGGTGCTGCCGGCCACCCCGTTCGGGAAGGCGCCGCCCATGGCGACGTTGAGCAGCAGGAAGTAGCCGGCGTGGCTGGTCATCTGCGACCAGTACGGCTCGCCGATCCGGGTCTGGCTGACCGTGTGGTAGAGCTGCCCGTCGACGTACCAGCGCAGTTGCTGAGGGCTGATCGAGGCGTCCCACTCGAAGCGGTAGGTGTGGAACGCCGACTGGCAGGTGCTGCCCGGGCAGGCCCGGGAGGCGCCGATGCCGTTGAACTCGTCGCACGGGCCGCCGGGCGCCACGCCGCAGTGCAGTACGCCCCAGACCGAGTTGAGCCCGTTGACGTTCTCCATCACGTCGAACTCGCCGATGCCCGGCCAGTTCTGGTAGTTGCCCCGGTACGGCGAGCCGAGCGCCCAGAACGCCGGCCAGTAGCCGGAGGCGGCGGCGCCGGTGACGTTGGGCATCTGGAGCCGACCCTCGATGGCCAGCACGCCACCGGAGGGCGGCTTGAAGTTGCTGCGTACCGTCTCGATCCGGGCCGAGGTCCAGCGGCCGGCGCTGTCCCGCAGCGGGGTGATCCGCAGGTTGCCGGCGCCGTCGTGGCTGACGTTCGAGGTGCTGTTGGTGTACGTCTGGATCTCGCCGGTGCCCCAGTTCGGCGGGCCGCCCGGGTAGCTGGTGCCGGTGTCGATGATCCAGTTGCTGGCCGACGGGAGGGTGCCGGCGGCGCCGGTGAAGTCGTCACTCCAGACCAGGCTCCAGCCGGCGGGGGGCGGCGGCACGGCGGCGTCGGCGGTCGCGGCGATCCCGGCCAGGCCGGTGGTGACGGCGGTGAGCACGGCCAACGCCAGCGGCAGCCGGCGTCTCGCGGGCGGGGCGGCGGCGGCCGCCGGGGTAGGTGTCATGGGACGTGCCTCTCTGCGGGGACGGGGTGAGAGAGCGCTCTCACCCGAGTTGTACGTCTCCCCCGAACAGTTGTCAATGTCGATCTGGTGGCACCCCCACACATCGGATCGACCGGCCGACCGGCGACGTGCCACGCCGCGCCCGGACGGAGTTTCCGGAGCCCGGCACTGCGGGTAATTGCCGGCGAACCCGGTGCGGACCGACCGCCCCGGCTGATCCGGACGGTGGTGGCGATGGTCAGGCAACCAGCGGTGGCTCCGAACCCTCCGGCAGCGGAGACCGACCTGCTCACCGTGGGTGTCGAGGAGGAGTTCCTGCTCGTCGACCCGGAAACCGGGGCCGCGGTGCCGGCCGTCGACGAGGTGCTGGAGCAGGTGCCGCCCGAGCTACGCGGGCAGGTGGAGCGCGAGTTCCAGACCAGTCAGATCGAGATCGGCAGCCCACCCGGGGTGGAACTCGCCTCGATCCGGTACTCCCTCGGTCTGCTGCGCGCCGCGCTCGCCGACGCCGCCGAGCGGGCCGGCGCACGGCTGCTCGCGATCGGCACCGGCCCGGTCGACGGGCCGGTGCCTCCGGTGGTCGACAAGCCCCGCTTCGACCGGATGATCGAGCGGTACCGGCTGCTGGTGCCCGGCCCGGGCAACAACGGGATGCACGTACACGTCGGGGTGCCGGACCCCGACACCGGCGTGCAGGTGCTCAACCACGTACGCCCCTGGCTGCCGATCCTGCACGCGGTCACCGCCAACTCGCCGTTCAGCCGGGGCGTGGACACCGGCTACGCCAGTTGGCGGTCGATCGAGTGGGAACGCTGGCCGTCGGTGGCGCCGACGCCGTACCTGGCCTCGCACGAGCACTACCGACGGTTGATCCGTCAGCTGATCGCCAGCGGCGTGATGCTCGACGAGGGGATGCTCTACTGGTACGCCCGACTGTCGGCCAAGTACCCGACGGTGGAGCTACGCATCGGTGACGTCTGCCCGACCGTGGACGACGCCGTCCTGGTCGCCGCCCTGGTCCGGGCCCTGGTGGCGACCGCGCTGGACGACATCGCCGCCGACCGGCCACCGCTGCTCACCGACCATCACCTGCTGGTCGGCGCGCACTGGCGGGCCGCGCACGACGGTCTGGAGGGCACGGCGGTCGAACCGACCAGCGGCGAGCTGCGACCGGCCTGGGAACTGCTGCACCAGCTGGTCGGGCGGCTCGGTCCGGCGCTGGAGCGGCACGGCGACCTCGCCGAGGTGACCGGGCTGCTGGCGGAGCTGCGCGAGCAGGGCACCGGCGCGGCGCGGCAGCGATCGGTGTACGCCCGCACCGGACGGTTGGAGGATGTGGTGACACAGGTCGCGCGACAGACCCGGGGAGAGACCCCGGTGTGACAGGAGGGTTGCCGTGGCGGAACGTTTGATCGTCATCGGTGGCGACGCCGCCGGGATGGCGGCCGCTGCCCAGGCCCGGCGCCGCCGGGGCCGGGACGACCTGGAGATCGTCGCGTTCGAGCGGGGACACTTCACGTCGTACTCGGCTTGCGGGATCCCGTACTGGATCAGCGGCCTGGTGAGCGACCGCGAGCAGTTGGTGGCCCGGGACCCGGCGACCCATCGGGAGAAGTACGACATCGACGTCCGGATCCGGCACGAGGTGGTGGCGATCGACCTGGACCGCCGCGAGGTCACCGCCGTGGACCTGGACGGCGGCGGCGAGGTCCGCGAGCCCTTCGACCTGCTGATGTACGCCACCGGAGCGGTGCCGACCAAGCCGGACTGGGCCCGGACCGACGCCGCCGGCGTGTTCGGGGTGCAGACCCTCGACGACGGCTCGGCGCTGCGCAAGTGGCTGGACGGCGACCCCACGCCGCAACGCGCGGTGGTGGTCGGCGGCGGCTACATCGGCGTGGAGATGGCCGAGGCGCTGGTCCTGCGGGGCCTGTCGGTCACCCTGGTCGAGCGGGACGAGCAGCCGATGTCCACGGTCGACCCGGACATGGCCCGCATCGTCACCGAGGCGATGCGCGGGCTGGGCGTGGACATCCGCACCGGTGTCGGGGTCACCGGGCTCGCCGAGCGCGACGGCCGGGTGACCGGGATCCGGACCGACGCCGGTGACCTCCCCGCCGACCTGGTCGTGCTCGGTCTCGGCGTACGCCCCAACACCGCGCTCGCCGAGGCGGCCGGCCTGCCGCTCGGACCGACCGGCGGGATCCGGGTGGACCGCCGGATGCGGGTCACCGGGGTACCCGGGGTGTGGGCCGCCGGGGACTGCGTGGAGACCCTGCACCGGGTCAGCGGGATGCCGGTGCACGTGCCGCTCGGCACACACGCCAACAAGCAGGGCCGGATCGCCGGGATCAACATCGGTGGCGGGTACGCCACCTTCGCCGGGGTGATCGGCACCGCCGTGACCAAGGTCTGCGACCTGGAGGTGGGGCGTACCGGGCTGCGCGAGCGGGACGCCCTCGCCGCTGGCTTCGAGTTCGTCTCGGTGATCGCCGACTCGACCAACCGCGCCGGCTACTACCCGGGCGCCCGCCCGATGACGGTGAAGCTGATCGCCGAGCGGCCCAGTGGCCGGCTGCTCGGCGCGCAGATCGTCGGCTGGACGGAGGCGGCGAAGCGGATCGACACGTTGGCCGTGGCGCTGTGGAACCGGATGACGGTGGACGACATGACCGCGCTGGATCTCGGCTACGCGCCGCCGTACGCCCCGGTCTGGGACCCGGTGCTGGTCGCCGCCCGCAAGGCCGTCGACGCCCTCGCCCCACGCTGAGGTTCGCTCCGATCTTTGTCGGTGCCGACGGTTAGCGTGTGCGCGCTGTCCCAGTCAGGGGCGGTGCCGACCCCTCGGAGGACCCCCATGTCGCAGGAGACGACCTACCTCGAACTGTCCGAAGTGGACGGTGGAGCACACAAGTTCTACGAGGTGGTGGTCGAGGACACCACGTTGACGGTGCGCTACGGCCGGATCGGCGACCAGGGTCAGGTGAAGACCAGCGGCTATGCCGACAACGCGCGGGCGCGGGCCGCCGCCGCGAAGAAGATCGGCGAGAAGATCCGCAAGGGGTACGCCCCGGCGGTGCGCGGCGTACGCCAGAAGCGTTCGGTCTCCCGGCGGCAGATCGTCAGCACCCGCTCCACCGCCCGCACCGCCCCGGTGCTCTGGCGGTACGACTCCGGCGCCCCCGCGTTCGGCATCTTCATCGACGGGCGCACCTGCATGGTGGGCAACGAACGCGGCGTGATCACCACCCTGGACCACGACGCCCGGGTGCTGGACCAGGTCCGCCTGCCCGACGGGGTGAAGTGCATCGTGGCCGACGACGCCTGGATCTACGCCGGCTGCGACGACGGCAACGTCTACGACCTCTCCGGCAAGATCCCCCGGGTGGCGTACGCGATCGCCCCCGACATCGACATCTACTGGCTGGACATCCACGACGGTGTGCTCGGTGTCTCCGACGCCGACGGCGGGATCGCCGCCATCGACCACGAGGACGAGTTCCTCTGGCGGCGGGCCGGGCGCGGCCGGTCGGCCTGGATGGTGCGCTGCGACGCCGACGCGGTCTACCACGGCGACTCGACCGGGGTGAGCGGCTACGACTGGCGCACCGGACGGGAGCTGTGGCACACCCGCACCGGCTCGGTGCTGTTCGGCTGGCAGGAGCGCGACGCCGTGTTCGCCGGCACCGCCACCCGCGAGGTGGTGCGGATCGGCAAGGACGGCCGGGCCGCCTCCCGCACGTACCGCGCCGACGCGCCGGTCTTCTCCTGCGCCACCGCCTCCGACGGCCGGTACGTCTTCGCCGGGGACAGCCAGTCCTCGATCTACTGTTTCGCCGCCGACGGGACCCGGCTGTGGAAGCTCGGCACCGGCTGCGGTTCGGCGTACTCGATGCAGTACCACGACGAGCGCCTCTACGTGGTGACCACCAGCGGCCACCTGGCCTGCATCGACGCCAGCGAGCCGGCGATCCGGGCGGCCGAGGCGGGCACCGTGCCCGAGGTGGTCGACGTCAAGGCCCCGGCCCGGCTACCGGAACCGGCCGCCTTCACCCAGGTCGAGGTGGTCGCCGACGCGGGTGACGGGGTGATCGTGGAGTGCGTCGAGCAGGGCGGCCGGCTGCGGGTGCACGTGCTGTCCACCGGCTACCACCGCGACTGGTCGGTGCAGTTCCCCAAGGGCATCCGCGAGCCCGGTGCCCGCTACCTGGTCACCGAGGTCCGCGAGTCCGGCCGGGGCGGCTTCTACCGCGCCTACGGCGACATCCGCCGCCTTCGCTGATCCCGGACGACACCGGCCGCGGCGGTGCGGCCGGATTGCGGGCCATGGTCATCACGGTCGAGAATGCCGGGCAAGGTGGTGAACGCGAAGCGATGGAGATCCGTCACGAGAGGTGTCGCCACGCCGAAAGGGACTTGGGTCTGTGACCTCCGACCTCATACTCAAGAAGTTCAAGGCCGCCCGGATGCCGCGCAGGATACTGGCGTTCCTGCTGGCCGCGCTGGCGATCCTCTCTGCCGTCGTCGCCACCATCAGTTACAGCGTCGCCTCGGCCCAGAGCGACGCGGTGGTCGGCGACCCGGTCTCCGAGAAGCAGATGACCGTTCTCGTCACCGCCGCCGCGTCCTGCCCGGTCCTGACGCCGGCGAGGATCGCCGGGCAGCTGATGGCCGAATCGGGCTTGGACAACCGGGCGGAGAAGACCACCTCCGGTGGTCGTGGCATCGCCGGCCTCAGAGACGGCGACTGGAAGTCGTGGAAGCCGTGGCCGGCCGCCCAGCGCTCCGACACGTCCGCAGGAATCCTGGCGCTCGCCCACCAGATGTGCGACTTCACCGGTCAACTCCGGGTGGCGGGTGTCACCGGTGACCAATGGCGTCTCGCGGTGGCTGCCTTCCACATCGGACTGCCCGCCGTCACCGAGGCCAACCGGGTGCCCGACGCGGCGGCGGAGTACGTCGACCAGGTCAGCGACTACGCCGGGTACTACGGCAAGCTGAAGCAGTTCGGCGGGGCCGGTACCACCGCCCCGACGCTGCCCGCCGTCGAGGCGAAGCACGTGCCCGCCGCGTATGTGCCGCTCGTCGTCGAGGCCGGTTCGGTCTGCGACCAGGTGACCCCTCCGCTGGTCGCCGCACAGCTCATGGCGCAGTCCGGATTCGACGCCAACCGACTCGGTCCGGCCGGTCAACGCGGCATCGCGCAGTTCCTACCCGAGGTCTGGCAGTCGTACGGGCCCACGGGCGGCTCGGTATGGGAGCCGGAGGTCGCCATCCCCGCCCTGGGCGACGCCATGTGCGGCCTGGTCAAAGAGTTGTCCGCGCTGGAGGGCGACCCGTTGCTGCTCGCGCTCGCTGCCTACCGCGACGGCATCACGGCGGTTCGACAGTCCGGCGGCACCATCGACCGGCACACCGAGACGTTCCTACGGTCGGTGAAGTCCCTCGCCGACATCTACGCGCTCGACTCCCGGCTGACGGGCTCGGCCCCGACCGCGCCTTCCCCGTCGACCGCGCCGCCGTACGTGACCCCCACCCCGACCAAGGACACCCAGCCCTCCGGCGCACCGAGCCCGAGCACCGACCGGCCCACTGGCGCGCCGTCCAGCCCGGCGGCGTCGCCGACCCCCGCGCCGAAACCCACGCGCCCGGCCGGCGCGGTGCAGATCTACCACGTACAGACCAAGCTCTGTGTCAGCTCCGGCAGCACCGGCAGCGGCACCCGGCTCAAGCTGCGGGCCTGCGCCGAGGAGCCGGCGCAGTGGTGGGATGCACGTGACGACGGCACCTTCCGCTCCCGTGGCCTGTGTATGGAAGTCGCCTTCGGTGGCTCCGATGACGGCACGCCGGTGCAGGCTGCCACCTGCACCGCGAAGCCAGCTCAGCAGTGGCAGCTCAACGCCAAGAGCCGCCTGGTCAGCAAACTCAACGACCGGGTCCTCGACGTCCGCATCAACGACGAGGACAAGCCGGTCGAGATCTGGACCAACCGCGGCTACGCCGACCAGGTCTGGCAACTGCGGTAACGAGCGGTGGGCTTCACGCCTGGCAGGTGGGGCACCAGTAGAGGTTGCGGGTGGCGATGGTGCCTCGGCTGATCGGGGTGGCGCAGACGTGGCAGGGGTGGTCGGGGCGGCGGTAGACGTACACCTCGCCGCCGTGCCGGTCGACGCGGGCCGGGCGACCCATCGCCTCGGGCAGGTGCTCGGCGCGGACGGTGTCGATCCGGCCGGTGGCGACCGCGAGCGTCATCAGCTCGACCAGGTCGGCCCAGAGGGCGTCCCAGTCGGGGCGGGTCAGGTCTCGGCCGGGCAGCGTCGGCGGGAGCCCGGCGCGGAACAGCGCCTCGGTCACGAAGATCAACCCGGTGCCGGCGACCACCGACTGGTCCAGCAGCAGCGCCGCCAGCGGCGTCGAGCTACGGGAGATCCGGGCGTACGCCCGCTGCGGATCGGCGTCGGCGCGCAGCGGGTCGGGGCCGAGGCGGGCCCGCAGCGCCGCCGCCTCGGGCGGGGTGAGCAGCTCACAGGCGGTCGGCCCACGCAGGTCGAGCCAGTGCCGGTCACTGGTCAGCCGCAGCCGGATCTGCCCCACCGGCTCCGGCGGCTCACCCGCACCGTCGGTGACCTTGCCGTACAACCCCAGGTGCACGTGCAGGATCCGCTCACCGGCGTAGTGGTGCAGCAGATGCTTGCCGTACGCCTCGGTGGCCTCCAGCACGCTGCCGGAGAGCAGCGCGGCGCCCTCGGCGAACCGGCCCTGCGGGCTGGCGGCGAGCACCTTGTCCCCGGCGAACAGCTCGGCATGCCGGGCCGCCAGGCGATGAATCGTGTGTCCCTCTGGCACGACCACCAAGCCTAGCCATCCCCCCGCCCAGCCCAGACGAAAGGAAGGGCACCTTATTAACGCCTCCGGTATAGGAGGGGCCCCTTGTTAACGCTCAGGGTGCGGCACCTCGCTCAGGAAGGTCGCCCAGGCGGCGGGGGTGATGGTGAGCACCGGGCCGTACGGGTCCTTGCTGTCGCGTACGGCCACCACGTCGGGCAGGTTGTCGGCCACCTCGACGCAGTCGCCGCCGCTCCCGCCGCTGCGGGTGCTCTTGCGCCAGACGGCCCCGGCCAGATCAGTCATGATGCTCCTCGATGATCATCTTGATCATTTTCTCTGATTCTGCCTCACCCGGGGCGAGCGTCTCCAGGTCGTTCCAGACGTGTTCGAAGGCGGTGACCTCGGCCGGCTTGTCGAGGTAGAGCGCGCCGGTGATGTTCTCCAGGTAGACGGTGGTCGGCTCGGTCGACGCCCGGCCGAACGCCGACGGGAAGCCGAGCAGGACGAAGGTGCCGGTCTCGCTGGCCAGCGGCGGGCCGGCGGACAGCGGCAGCACCCGCAGCGAGACGTTCGGCAGGGCGGCCACGTCGAGCAGGTGACGCAGTTGCTCGGCCATCGCGCGCCGGTCGGGGATGGTGCGGCGCAGCACGGCCTCGCTCAGCACCACCTTGAGGGTGGGGGCGCTGGGCAGCCGGCGGACCAGGATGCCCTGCCGCTGGAGGCGCACCGCCACCAGTTTCTCCCGCTCCTCGCCGGTCATCGTCGGGTTCTTGCGGCGGAACAGTTCGGTGGCGTACTCGCGGGTCTGGAGCAGGCCGGGAATCAGCTCGGAGTCGTATCGGCGAATCAGCGAGGCCGACGATTCCAGGCCGACGTAGAGCGAGAACCAGGACGGCACCACATCACCGTACGAGTGCCACCAGCCCTTTGCGCGAGTTTCCTTCGCGAGGCCGGCGACGATCTCCTTCATCTCCTCCGAGACCCGGTAGAGGTCGCACATCACCCGGGCGTCCACCACCCGCACCGGCACCAGGCCCTTCTCGATGCGCCAGACCTTCTGCCGGGAGCAGTCCAGCGCCTCCGCCGCCGCGTCGAGGGTGACCGAGGCTTCCTCGCGGAGCTGGGTGAGCAGCCGTCCGAGCTGGCGACGGGGCACTGTGGACCCGCTTGTTTCATCCGTCATGCAACATCACCGATTCCCTCGTGCAACGTCCGACGTATCCGCGCACGCGCGTATTTTTTGCATTCGTCGTGCGCTATTTTGGATCGAGGTTAGTGACGGGGCGGCCCGTTGCGCAAGGTATGCGCAACGGCGCATTCTGGGTCCGTCGAGCCGGTCGGTCGGCGCGAGAAAGAAGCGTCGACAATAACCGCTCCCCCGGCAGAATCCGCACACCAAATTCGCCAATGCACGCCGCCCCGGCCGGCCGAAATCGCGAATACCCCCCGGCCGGCCCGGGGCTCCGCCGCGTACCGAACAGGCGAAGGAAAAGGACCCTTGATGCGCGTACCCGAAAATTTCCCGCCCTTGGAGCGCGAACGGTGACCGCGCACGGGCCGGTACTGCCCACCTGGGTCTGCGCCGGTTGCGACCGGCCGTGGCCCTGCGCCCGACGCCGCATCGAGCTACGCACCGAGTACGACCGGGCGCCGGTCTCGCTGGCGCTCTACATGGGCGCCTGCCTGGTGGCCGCCAGCCAGGACCTGGGCTGGTCCACCGCCGGGACCCTGCACCACCGCTTCATGGGCTGGCTGAGATGACGGCACCACCCGGTCGACCCCCGACGACGACCGGCCTGAAGGCCGGTGACCTGCTGCGGGTGACCGCAGCCGCCAGCGTGCAGTTCCACACCCCGATGTTGTTCCGGGTGATCCGCGAGTTGGACTGGGTCACCTACGACGGCTGGGTCTGGGTGGACGGATACCAACTCGACAGCAACGGTCAGGCCGTCGCCCGCCGGTCGATCTTCGTCCAGCGGGCGGGCCTCGCCCTGCTCCGCCGGCAGGTCCTCCACCATGCAGGCGGACCGCGACCGCAGCCGGCCGCTACTCGCTGGTAGGGAACACGCAGGAACGTCTGGTTCAATTGCGCCTCGGGACGCCCGGGACGGCGAACACCACGCCGGTGCGAAAAGGACGGTTGGTCATGACGGAACGGGTGCGCTGCGCGGTGGTGGTCGGCAACAGCGACGGAATCGGGCTGGCGCTCACCCGCCGGCTGCTGGCCGACGGGTGGCGGGTCGCCGGCCTGTCCCGCCGGGAGATCACGATCGCGGTGCCGACGTACACCCATCACACGGTCGACGTGACCGCCCCGGACTATCCGGAGGTGCTGGGCAAGGCGATCGACGAACTGGGCCACGTCGACCTCTGCGTGTACGCCGCCGGAATCGGCGAGCCGGTCGACCTGGCCGACCTGGACGCCCAGACCCGCACCTTCGAGGTGAACCTGATGGGCGCGGTACGCACGGCGGCGACAGTCGTACCGAGGATGGTGGCGGCCGGCGACGGCCACCTCATCGGACTGTCCAGCCTCGCCGACCGACTGGTCTCCGGCGACGCGCCCGGCTACGCCGGGTCGAAGGCCGGGATGTCGTCGTACTTCATGGGGTTGTCGGCGGCACTGCGCGGACAGGGCGTGAGCGTGACCACCGTCCGCTTCGGCTTCGTCGACACCAAAATGGCAAAGGGTTCGGTACGACCGCTGATGATCTCGGTCGACCGCGCGGTCGAAACCCTGGTCCGATGCGTACGCGAGCGCCCCGTACACGTCTCCCGCCCCCGCCGCATGGCCCTCCTCACCTCCCTCCTCTCCCCCCTAACCCGCCCCCGCTAGCCCGCCCCCGGCCTGGCCGGCCAGGCCGGCCAGGCCGGCCTGGATCTTGGTACGAAAGTGCCCCTGGAGGGGTTGTTTCGTACCAAGATCTGCGGCGGACGGGGCGTGGTGTTGGGGAGGGGGTGGGTGGGTAACTCTGGGGTGTATTGGCGCGTGGCGGGTGGGACGGGGTGGGGCCGGCCACGCATTACCAGGAGGTGACACCATGAGATTTCCTTCGCTGACCCGCCGGACGGAACCGGCGACGACAGTCGACGAGGACGCCGACCGGAGCAGCAAGGACGCCGCCGACCGGAGCAGCCCGGTCGCCACCGACACCCGCCCGGCCGCCGAGCCGAGCAACGCTCGGACCTACCGCGGCAGCACCGCAACTCCCACCACCGGCACGACCCCCACCACCGGCACGCCCCCCGCCAACGCGACTCCCGCTACCGGCACGACCCCCGCCAACGCGACTGCGGCCACCGGCACGCCCTCCGCCAACACGACCCCCGCCAACGCGACCTCCGCCACCGGCACGGCCCCCGCCAACGCGACTGCCGCCACCGGCACGCCCTCCGCCAACGCGGCCCCCGCCGCCAAGCAGCCTGCCACCGAGCGCGCCGCCGCCCGGGCCGCCACGGCCCGGTCGGGCATCGACGGCTCTCGCCGAGCCCGCTCCGCCGCCCCGACCCCGGCACCGGCAGCCGCACCGGCGCCGGCAGCCGCATCGGCGCCGACCGATGGCCGCACCGCCGCTGCCGACCGGGACCGCACCGCCCAGCGAGCCCGCACGGCTGATCTTGAGCGCACCGCCGACCTGGGCAAGAACGCCGGTGGAGAACGCACCGTTGACCTGGGAAAGAGCGCCGACAGGGACGGCACCGCCGACCTGGGCAAGAGCGCTGGAGAACGCGCCGTTGACCGGGAGCCGGCCGCCGGGGTGGACGAGTCGACGGTGACCGCCGGTCGGCGGCCCCGGTCCAGTCTGTTGGCCACCCTCGGCCTGATCGTCGGCGTCGCCGGTCTCGTGTTCGTACTCACCGGGACACTCGCCGGGTACGGCATCGGCATCGGTGCGGTCGGTGCGGTGCTGGCGGTGCTCGGCCTGATCGCGACCCGGCGCCGGCACATCGCCGGTAAGCCCGACGCGCTGCTGGGAATCGCCTTCGGGCTCGGCGCGGTGGTGCTGGGCGTGCTGGCGATGACCGGCCAGTACGACTGGCCGACCACCGACGGCGACACGGTGGCCCGCCTGCGCGAGTGGCTCGACTCACAGTTTGTGGATCGCATCTAGGGGGCACTGTTCGGCCCGCCGGTGGTTCACCGGCGCCCGGCCGGTGAGGAACCGGCCGCAGCCCGACCAGCTCTGGTGGTTCACCAGCCGGGCACATACCTCGTCAGGGGCGGCGGTGCGCCGCCCCTGACGTATGTCCGCAGCCCTCTTCGCCGTTCCGCCGATACGGCGGCTTCCGCACGCCCCGGATACCGCCACACCAGCGGAACGAAGGTCGACCAAGCCGGCCGACACGCGAAACGGGGTCGAACAATCCCGGCCGACACGCGAGACGGGGTCGACCAAGCCGGCCGACACGCGAGACGGGGTCGACCGACCCGCCGACGGGTGAGATGAGGTCGAGCTGGTTGCTGGTGCAACGATCGGTTGACAAAAGCCGCGCAGACGCAACGATCAGCTGCCTCAGGCAAGAGTCAGCGGTGGATCCTGCGGGTCGGCGCCGCATACCGTTGAGCCACGGCGCCAGCCCGTGGGCCGACGGTGGCCGGGCGCGCTAAGACCCCTGGGAGCAGGACAATGACGATGGACGCCACCCGCCAGCGCTTTCTGATGTGCCGGCCGACGTACTTCGCCGTCGACTACGCGATCAACCCGTGGATGGACCCGGCCGCCCCGGTCGACACCGAGCTTGCCGTCCGGCAGTGGGAGCGGCTGCGCCAGGTGTACCGGGAGCTGGGGCACACCGTCGAGGAGATCACCCCGGTGCCGAGCCTGCCCGACATGGTCTTCGCCGCGAACGGCGGCACCGTGATCGACGGTAGGGCGATGGCGGTGCAGTTCCGCGACCCGCAGCGCGCCGACGAGGCCCCCGCCTACCGCGCCTGGTTCGAGGCGGCCGGTTTCGAGATGTACGACCCGAAGCACGTCAACGAGGGCGAGGGCGACGTCCTGCTGGCCGGCGACCACCTGCTCGCCGGCACCGGTTTCCGTACCGCGCACGCCTCGCACGCCCAGTTGCAGGAGGTCTTCGGCTATCCGGTGATCACCATGCAGCTGGTCGACCCGCGTTTCTACCACCTGGACACCGCGCTGACCGTGCTCGACGAGCGGACCGTGGCGTACCTGCCGGAGGCGTTCTCCCCCGGCAGCCAGGCCGTACTGCGCCGGCTCTTCCCGGACGCGGTGCACGCCACCATGGCCGACGCCGAGGTGCTCGGCCTCAACGCGGTCAGCGACGGCCGGCACGTGGTGCTGCCCGAGCAGGCCACCGACCTGGCCGCCAAGCTGCGCGACCGGGGCTACCAGACCATCGGCGTCGACCTGTCCGAGCTGCGTAAGGCCGGCGGTGGCCCGAAGTGCTGCACGTTGCGACTCCGTCAGGGAAAGGCAAGCAAGTGATCGAGGACATGCTGCGGACTCCGGCTGCGGTACAGGACGCCGAGCGCCACACCGCGCACAACTACCACCCGCTGCCGGTGGTGATCTCCTCCGCCGAGGGTGCCTGGGTGACCGACGTGGACGGCCGGCGCTACCTGGACTGCCTGGCCGGCTACTCGGCGCTGAACTTCGGTCACCGTCACCCGGCGTTGATCGCCGCCGCGCACGCCCAGCTCGACCGGCTGACGCTGACCAGCCGCGCGTTCATCCACGACCAGTTCGCCGACTTCTGCCGGGAACTCGCCGCGCTCTGCGGCAAGGAACTGGTGCTGCCGATGAACACCGGCGCCGAGGCGGTGGAGACCGGCATCAAGGTGGCCCGCAAGTGGGGCTACCAGGTCAAGGGCGTACCGGCCGGGCAGGCCAACATCGTGGTCGCGGAGGGCAACTTCCACGGGCGTACGACCACCATCGTCAGCTTCTCCACCGACGAGGACGCGCGGGCCGACTTCGGGCCGTACACCCCGGGTTTCCGGGTGGTTCCCTACGGCGACCTGGCGGCGCTGGCCGAGGCGGTCGACGAGCACACCGTCGCGGTGCTGCTGGAGCCGATCCAGGGCGAGCAGGGTGTGGTGGTGCCGCCGACCGACTACCTGCCGGGGGTACGCCAGCTCTGCACCGAACGCAACGTGCTGTTCATCGCCGACGAGATCCAGTCCGGGCTGGGGCGTACCGGTGCGACCTTCGCCTGCGAGCAGGAGGGCGTCGTACCGGACATGTACCTGCTGGGCAAGGCGCTCGGCGGAGGCATCGTGCCGGTTTCCGCGGTGGCGGCCGACGCCGACGTGCTGGGTGTGCTCAAGCCGGGCCAGCACGGCTCCACCTTCGGCGGCAACCCGCTCGCCTGCGCGGTGGCCACCGAGGTGGTCCGGCTGCTGGCCACCGGCGAGTTCCAGCGCCGCTCCGCCGAGCTGGGCGAGCGGTTGCACGCCGGGTTGCGCGCCCTGATCGGCAAGGGTCTGGTCGCGGTACGCGGCCGGGGCCTGTGGGCCGGGCTGGACATCGATCCCGCGCTGATGACCGGCCGGGCGGCCTGCGAGCGGCTGATGGAGCGCGGCGTGCTGGCCAAGGACACCCACGGCTCGACCATCCGGCTGGCCCCGCCGCTGACGATCACCGCCGAGGAGATCGACCACGCGGTCGAGCAACTGGCCGCCGTCCTGGCCGGCTGAGCAGTCGTACGCGCGGAGCGGGCGTCGGGACCACGGTCCCGGCGCCCGCCCTTTGTCGTACCACCGTGGGGTGGGCTCAGCGGGGCAGGCGCATCGCCATCGTCGGTGCCTCGGACATCACCGAATCGGGGTTGTACGACGCACCCGCCGGCAGCTCGGACGGCCGGCCGATCTGCACCCCGGGGTAGAGCTCCACCATGTCGCCACTGGCCAGCACCCGGGACTGCTGCGGCGCGAGGGAGATCCGGTCCGCTTCGGCCAGCGAGCCGGCCGGCCGGATGCCGGAACCGTTGGTGCTCACGTCGGTGACCACCACGTCGCTACCGCGCAGCTCCAACCGCACGTGGCTGCGGCTGATCCACCGGCGGGCCTCGTCGTTGAGCCACTGCCCGAGCATGATCCCACCACTGCCGTCCGGTGCCCGGCCGACCAGCACCGGCTGCTCCTCGGTGACCACGAAGCGGCGCCGGATCAGGCCGCCGACGCGTACCGCGAGGACCTCGCTGCGCGGGCGGGGGCCGGCGTCGCGCAGCCGGGTACCGTGCCGGGGGCAGGTCGGCACGCCGTTACGCAGCGACGGTGGCGCCTGGCCGGTCGGCTTACGGCCCACGGCGGCGAGGTCGGCGAAGGCACCGCCGCCGCCACTCCCGCCGAACAGGTTGCAGCCCGACTCCGGGCAGCGCCACTCCCGGGCGAGCAGCTTGGCGGCGGCCGGCGACGGCGGCCCGGCCACCGGCGTGTGGCCACCGCCGAGATGGGCGATGAACACCGGTCCGCCGGCACCCGGCACCGGGGCGAGGGCCCGACCGGGCTGCTCGACCAACCAGGGGAACCGGCCGCGCAGGCCGTCGAAACGGACCCGGCTGAGCACCGGCAGGCCGAGCAGGTCGGCCACCTCCAGCATCCGGTCACCGGGGTTGTCGAGCACCTCGACCAGGCCGTCGTCGGCCCAGCGACGGACCACCATCCGCTCGTTGGAGGTCAGGTCGGCGTCGGAGAGCACACCCCGGTGCACGACCGCGTAGACCGCGGCGTTGTCCTCCTCCAGGCTGCGCGCCAGCGCGTCGATGACCATGCCGAGGCGCAGCGTGCTGGCCGGGCGACCGCCGTCGAGGTCCTGATAGCGAATGATCTCCGCCAGGTCGACCACCGCGCGGACCAACTGCGGATCGGTGCAGACCCGCCCCTCGATGGCGTCCAGCACCTTACTGATCTCGAATCTCATCGGGCGCCTCCCACGATCTCGTCGATCCGCCGAGCCAACTCGATGTCCCGCCTGGTGACACCGCCCGCCGAATGGGTCACGCAGCGGAAGGTCACGGTACGCCAGCGGATGTCGATGTCCGGGTGATGGTCCAGTTCCTCGGCCGTCACGGCGACCCGGTCGACCGCATCGATGGCGTCCGGGAAACTGGCCAGTTCCACGGTGCGGGTGATCCCGGCGGGGTCTCCTGACCAGCCCGCGAGCCCACCCAGCTCGTCTCGTACCGCCTCGGCGGTGAGCACCTCTGCCATGGCCAGACCCTACCGTTGCCCACCGGCACAGCGCCGACCAGCAACGACCGGCCGCGACCGGCCGCCACCGCGATGCCGGGCAGCGCGCTTGCGGCTGGGCCGCTAGCCTGGCCGCCGAGCCGAACGTGACCAAGCGGTCCCGGTGCGGCCTGGACAAGGAGACCATCCCATGCACCCAATCCGGTCAGCGAGCACCGGACTCGCGCTCGCCGCCGCACTCGCGCTGGGGCTCACCGGCTGCGCGCCCGGCAGCAACCAGCACGAGGCCCCGCTGGCCACGCCGGTCACCAGTACGGCGGCAGACCCGAGGGCCGAGCTGACGGCGGCGCTGGAGGAAATCAACAAGCAGAGCTGCCGGTTCGAACTCGTCTCGGCGGTCGTCAACGCCGCCGGCACCCTGCATCCGCTGAACCTGCTCGCCGACATGGCGCTCGACATGGGCGACGGACAGACGATGCGGCTGCTCACCATCGGCGACGACCTGTACCTCAAGCTCGGTGGCGAGCAGGCCGGGGACTTGTCCGACAAGTGGCTGTACGTGAACACGTCCAAGCTCGACGACGACAGCGATCTGAAGATCATGGCTGACGACCCGGGCAACGTCAGGGCGTTGATCAAGAGCATCGTCGCGGTCGACCGCACCAGCCCTGGCAACTACGCCGGCACCGTGGATTACACCAAGACCGCCGGTGTCGACTCCGACCTGGTGAGGATGTTCGGCGACAAGGCCGCGTCCGTTCCGTTCACCGCCACCGTCGACACCGAGGGCCGGTTGACCGGACTGGTCATCGACATGACCACGCTCGACGCCCGGATCGGCGAGATCAAGGCCACCTACTCCGACTTCGGCACCCCAGTGACCGTACGCAAGCCCCCCGCCAACGAGGTCAAGGACGCACCGCCAGAGTTGGTGAAGGCGTTCGGCGCCTAACCCGATCTTGGTACGAAAGTGCCCTCGGGGGGGCGCTTTCGTACCAAGATCGACGTCGGTCAGCTCATCCGGCTGACCGTGGTGCGTAGGCGGAGCAGGTCGCGGCGACGGCGCTCGTAGGTGGCGGCCAGGCCGATCAGGGCCAGTCCGGCGACGGCCAGGAAGGCCCACCGGGGTAGCAGGTCCCAGCTGCGCACCAGCTCGTGCAGGGCGAGCAGGGCGAGCGTCGCCCCGCCGAGCACCACCGGCGCCTGCCAGCGCCGGGTCGCCCCGAGCAGCGTCGCGGTGAGCGCGACAGCGCCGAGCAGCAGCCGCCGCCACGGTTGCGGGTCCGCGCCGAACAACACGGCGGCCAGGCTGGGCAGCAGCACCGCGGCCAGGCCAGGACCGAGCGCCAGCCAGCTGGTCAAACCCGGGCGGGTACGCAGTGCCGCCGTGCCCGCAGCGAGCGCCAGCACCGCCACCGGCACGGTGTACGCCTCCAGCACCGTCACCCCGCCGGCCACCAACAGCAGCCAACTGCCCAGCAGCACGCTGCCACCGGCAATCGCGGCGAAGACCCACCGCCGCGCGGTCGACTCGTCCCGACGCAGCAATCGCAGCCCGAGCGCGGCGGCCCAGAACACACAGACCGTGGCGGCGTGCCGGGCCGCACCACTGGTGAGCAGCAACGCGACCAGCGCCACCGCCTGCGCGGCGGCGTCCAGCGTCCGACTCAACAGCACCCCCGGCAAGGCCGACGCCACGGGACGAACCGACGCCACCGGGGAAGCCGACGCCGTAGACGCCGACGGCACAGCCGAAGCCGCCGTGGAAGCCGGCGCCGTGGAAGCCGGCGCCGTGGAAGCCGGCGCCGTGAAAGCCGGCGCCGTGAAAGCCGGCGCCGTGAAAGCCGGCGCCGTGAAAGCCGGCGCCGTGAAAGCCGGCGCCGTGAAAGCCGGCGCCGTGAAAGCCGGCGCCGTGAAAGCCGG
>NZ_SJJR01000038.1 GCF_004331455.1 Micromonospora zingiberis | reverse complement strand
GCAACCTGGACGCCGCCGAGTACGACTTCACACAACCCACCCTGGCGTTGATCGGCAACGAGACCACCGGCCTCAGCTCCGGCTGGCGCGAGGCATGCGACCAACTCGTCCGGATCCCCATGTTCGGGTCCGCCAGCTCCCTGAACGCGGCGACCGCCGCGACTGTCGTACTGTACGAAGCGGCACGCCAGCGGTCCGCCTCGGCCCGGCGGTAGAGCACTGATCGCAGACGGCCGCACCGTACGCGCAGATCGCCGATAGCAGCCGCTCCGCCATGCCCTCCGGCCGCAACGCAACGACTCCCCACCGGCTCCAAGGCATGAAACGCTGCGGACTGCGCTCGGCCGACGCGGATCGCACATACCGCTCCGTGTCCACCCGGACCGCAGCCAGCCGGTCTCGTCTTGGTCGGTGCACCAGCGGAGGAAGACACGCAGGTCGGCTCGGTATGAAACCGAGTCTGGCCACGATAGCGGCCCAGGAAGGCCGACACCGGCGCGCAGGACGAGTTGATCGGCCGATACGGCACGGAGTGCGGAGACAGGAGAGGTGGCCGTACATCATCGTGCGTCACCAACGATGAACACCAACCCACCAGGAGCGGCAGATCCGGTCGTCCTGAAAGCGACCCATGAACATGGGGTACAGGGGATGTGCGTAGCAGAGCGCGACAATCCGCACCAAGCCGCGTGCGGTGAAATCTTGCGGGCGACGCCTCGCAGAAATGGCTCGGGCGCATAAGGAAGACTGGCAGGCATGGCTGATCTGGGCGACCCGAAGGCTGCGCTGCACCACTACCTCCAGGCGACTCGCGATAACCTGATCTGGAAGCTCGACGGGCTGAGTGAACGCGAGGCCAGACTGCCCCGCACCGCGACTGGCAACAATCTGCTGGGAGTCCTCAAGCACTGCCTCAATGTCGAAGCCGGCTACTTCGGGCCTACCTTCGGACGTGAGTTCCCGATGCCTGAGGAACTGGTCCCCATGCAGGCGTTCGAGGAGGACCCGCAGGCAGACTGGTACGCGCGGGAGAGCGAGACGAAGAAGGGGCTGATCGACCTGTATCGCCGTGTCGGGGTGTTCGCGGATCAGACGATCGAACAGCTACCCCTTGACGCGCCAGGGCAGGTGCCGTGGTGGCGCCCAGACGAAAGGGACGTGACGCTGCACAGAATCATCATCCACGTGACCTGCGACCTCGCCCGTCACGCCGGTCACGCCGACATCATGCGCGAGCAACACGACAGGGCGATCGGCTTGCGGCGGGAGAACTCTGGCGTCCCCCACGACTACGACTGGCCGGCGTACGTCACCAAGCTGACGAAGCTCGCTGACCGGTTCGGTTAGCCACCCGGTCCCGTCGATACCGGCAGAGAGGGCAGTATCCGCTCATCGGCTACTTAAGAGGCTTGGTCCAGGATCGGTGTCCGGCCATGAGAGTGAAGTCGATCATGAGGCTATGCCGCCGTTTCGTCCTCGAGATCCAGGGCTGGCGGCGGGATGAACGCTGCGGCCGGCAATGTGTCCTCTGGTGTGGCGAAGCCACGCGTGAGTCGTTGCACGATCCTCGTCGTGCGGTCGAATTCCAGCCATGGCACGTTGCCGTCGGCAGCGAACCGTAGCCAGGTGCCGTGTACTCGATCGGCGAGGTGCTGTGGGGGATTTTTCCCGAGCCATCCTCGTGGTCCGCTGACGGCCGCCAGGGTGTCGAAGACGAAGGGGAGTTCGAGGCCGTGGGCCGCGCCGAGCCTGCCGCCGCTGGCTGGGGAGTACCAGTCGAATTCGTAGAAGAACGTGCGGCCTTGATGTGCGGCGGCGTACTGACGGGCGGGCCATCTGAAGGCCAGGTCACTCATGATCCGGGAGATGATCTCGCCGCCTCGTGCCCGGCGGTTCTGCTGTCGGTAGGCAGCGAGGATGCCGTGTGCGTCGCCGCCGAGCCGACGCAGAAGAGGTCGCATCAGGAAACGCGGAGCCAGAATGAGGCGGGTCGGCGCGAGCCAGAAGTTGAACTCGTTCTCGTTCGTTCCGATCAGGAGATCGACGTCACGTCCGGCGCCCTCACCGAGCGCGATGAGAGGGTGACGTGGCAGCACGTCGTCTCCGACGATCGGGTTGATCACCCCTTGGCCGAAGGACGGGTCGAACCCGCTCTCATCTCTCATGTCGACCGTTCCGGCCTGGGACACCTGCCGGAGTGCCTGCAGTGATGTCTCGGCGTCGACCGCGCGGAACCCGTTCAGATCGGGGGTGATCTGCAGCAGTTCGGCCATTTTCCGGGTAGCCCGGTGAGCGATTTCTTGGGGATAGACGGCGGATCCGTGACCGCTCTCGATGATGGCCCGCCGGAACAGGCCGGTGGACATGGGGCTCGTGACAAGGCAGGCGGTCGCCATCGCGCCGCCGGATTCCCCGAATACGGTCACGTTGGCAGGGTCACCGCCGAAGGCTTCGATGTTGCTTCGAACCCAGCGCAGCGCCGCGAGCATGTCGCGCAGACCGAGGTTCGTCGGGGCGCCGGGGATGGCAATGAATCCCTCGACCCCGAGCCGATAGTTGATGGTCACGGCGACCGCGCCGTCTCGGGCGAAGTTCCTTCCGTCGTACACGGCGGCGTCCTTGGTGCCGGCCACCAGGCCGCCACCATGGATGTAGACCATGACGGGGTGACCCGTGCCCTCGGCCGGGCCCCAGATGTTCAAGGTGAGGTAGTCCTCTCCCCGGCGCCACTGCGAGCCGGTGATGGTGAACATGTCCATGCCGAAGAAGCTCTTCAGGGCGTTCTGGGGTGCGGTCGGACCGGGCTCGCACGCCTCCCGGACGCCCGGCCACGACGGTGCCGGCTCGGGCTCGGCGAAACGCAGGTCACCGACCGGCGGGGCCGCGTAGGGGACTCCCAGGTAGGTCGCCACACCGTCTCGGGTCCGGCCACGCACGGTGCCGGAGGCCGTCTGGACTGTCGGTTGGTCGGTCATCTCGGACCCTTCAATCAGGTTGCGCCGGCCGTGGTCTTCGTCGCGGTCAGTGAGAATGTGACGCGGGTCGAATCCTCGGAGAGGGTCCACAGGCGACGGGCGAGGACGCTGTCCGGGCGGTTCTCGACCGGCCGACCAGCTTGGGCGCACCACGCCCCTGCAGGAAGCCGTCGGGGCCGGCGTAGCTGCCGCCCGGGATGTCCGCCACCGCCGCCGTGGGCGGCGCGCCCTCGTCGTCGCTCTGCGAGAGGCGGTCGGTGACGGTCGTGAGGATCCGCTGCAGCAGGGACCGCTCGTCGTCGAGGTGGGTGAGGAGGTTGGTGGCTGCCATGCCGGGGTGCGCGGCGGTCGCGAGCACCGGCGAGCCGGCTTCGGTGAGGCGACGGTGCAGTTCCGCGGTGAACAGCAGGTTCGCCAGCTTCGACTGCGCGTACGCGGGGAACGCCCGGTAGGGCCTACGTTTCCAGTTGAGGTCGTCGAAGTCGATCGTGCCGGTCCGTTGCCCGCGACGTCGCCGGTCATGGTCGCGGCGGCGGCCCACCCTTTGGCGGGGTCTCGGACGGCGAGCACGACGCGGGCTCCTTTGATGGCGAGCGCGCTGGCGGCGGCGCGGCCGAGCCGCTGTTCGCTCCGGTGACGACGACAGTGCGGTCGATCAGGGCGGGGATCTGCGCGATCGTGAATGTTGCCATGAGCAACAATGTAGGCGTCGCCAACAATGATGTCAACGGCAACATCTTTCGGTTAGGGTGAGCCCTCGTGCCCGCGTACCACCACGGAAACCTTCGGACGACGCTGCTCGCCGCCGCCGAGCGCAGCCGGCGCCAGCACGGCGCGGACCAGCTCTCGCTACGCGAGCTGGCCCGCGAGGCCGGCGTCAGTCACGCCGCCCCCCGTCGGCACTTCCCAGACCGTCAGGCGCTGCTGGACGCGCTCGCCGAGGCCGGGTTCGCCCGGCTGGACGCGGAGCTACGCGCGGCCGCGGGTGAGGAGTTCGGACCGCGCTTGCACGCCGTGGCGGCGGCCTATCTGCGGTTCGCCACCGAGGACACCGCGCTGCTGGAACTGATGTTCACCGGCAAGCACCGCGAGGGCGCCGAACGGCTCGTCGCAGCCGCCGCCGCGCCGTTCGGGCTAATGGACTCCCTGATCCTGCAAGGGCAGGCACAGGGCGTGCTTGAGCCCGGCGACTCCCAGCGCGCCGGCATCGTGCTCTTCGCGACGGTGCAGGGCGATCGAGCGCTGCGCGTACGCTGCGGTGTGGGCCGGTGGTGCGGCCACTACCTGCGTCAGGGGCACCATCGCCTGGTAATCCGAGCTACACGTGGCACGGCGACCAGCCGAACGCCCCTGGGCAGAGCACGCGCGGGGCGACCGATGCCGTTGCCCGCTCGCCCCGGTCCGCCGCCGCTCGTCAGCCCCTCCGCAGCCGTTGTCACTGACCTCGCGTACCCGCTGGATCGCCGCCGTCGCACCGGCCCCCCTCGCGCCGTTGTGTTTCGTCAGGCTGGCCAGGTCGCCGCCACGACGACGTAGACGACGGACTCCAGCGCTCAACCGGCGGCCGGGCATGGACCTTACGCGTCGTTGTTCGGGAGATTCCGTTCGCTCCAGTCCGCCAGAGGTTGAAGGGCGGCGATCAGCTCTCTGGCGTCGGCGGTGAGGGCGTACGTGATCTGGACCGGGGTGCTGGGAACGACGGTGCGCGCGATGAGCCCGCGCTCCTGAAGCTGTTTGAGCCGCAGAGTCAGTTGCGGATCGGAGATACCCGGGACGAGAGCCCGGTACTCCTTGAATCGGCGCGCCCCGCGGGCCCCGGCGAGCAGGATCGGCCCGGTCCAACGGGCGCCGATGATGGCGATGGCGCGCAGGATGCGGTGGCAGCTGTCCTCGTCGACGGCCGTGCTGGATGGCAAAGTCACTTCTAAAATGTAAGCAACTTGGATGCTCTTTGCCAACACCAGTCGACAAGCGGGACGCTTCCTCCGACCGACGAAAGGCGAAGGCATCATGACCACACTTTCCGTCCCGGTGGCCCGGCGGGTGAATCGGGTCGTCGACCAGGTGGACCTGGGCCCGACGCCCATGTCGGCGCGCAGCACCCTGGCCATCGCCCCCGGCAACGACGCCTGGACCGACCCGTTCCTGCTGATGGGAGAGGAACTGATCAACCAGCCGGGGTTCGACTGGCATCCGCACCGTGGACTGGAGACCGTGACCCTGGTCCTCGACGGCGCCCTCGAACACGGCGACTCCCTCGGCAACGCCGGAGTGCTCGGGCCGGGCGATGTGCAGTGGATGACCGCGGGACGAGGTGTCATCCACCGCGAGGTCGCCGCCCGGGCCGAACACGCTCGCGTGATCCAACTGTGGCTCAACCTGCCGTCGCACCTGAAGTTCGTCCCCACCGGTTACCAGGACCTACGGGCCGGCCGGCAGGCCGTGCATACCGAGCCGGGCGTGCTCGTCCAGGTGATCTCGGGCGAGACCGGGACCGCACGCGGCCCAGCGGTCAACCAGTGGCCCATCCTCGGCGCGGTGATCACCCTCGATCCGCGAACCGAGTACCGGCAGGTCATCGACGGCGCCGAGCGCGCCTTCGCGTACGTAATCGCGGGACGGCTGACGATCGGAGGTCGCTCCGTAGGCACCGGACAGACCGCCTGGTCCGATCCCGTATCCAGTCAAGGCGACGCGACCACACTGAACCTGGCCACCGGCGACGGGGACGAGCGGACCACCGTGTTGCTGTTCGCGGGCCGGCCGATCGGTGAGTCCGTCGTCGCCAGCGGCCCGTTCGTCATGAACACCCGGGCCCAGATCGAACAGGCATACCGCGACTTCCACTCCGGAAAGTTCGGCAGCATCCCACGCCACACGCGCCTCCCCGCGGGCACCTGAAAAACCTGAGGAGCAACGACGATGACGACAGTCCTGGTAGCAGGTGCGACCGGAAGTGTCGGGAGCCTGATCGTGAAAAACCTGCTGGAACGAGGCGCCGACGTCCGGGCCCTGGTCCGTGGGTCGTCGAAGCACAAACTGCCGACCCATCCCCGCCTGACGCCGTACGTCGGCGACCTGACCGACGGGGCCGCCGCGCTCCAGCCGCACGTCAACGGCGTGGATGTCGTGGTCTCCGCCGTACAGGGCGGTCCGGAGATCATCATCGACGGGCAGCGGGAACTGCTGCGGGCCGCGGAGCGCGCAGGTGTGCACCGAATGATCCCGTCAGACTTCTCGATCAACCTCTACGGTTACGGATACGGCGTCAACGTGCTGTCCGACCTGCGCCGCACGTTCACCGACGAGTTCGACTCATCGACGGTCGCACGTACGTCGGTGTCGATCGGCGCGTTCCCGGAGTACCTTCTCGCCGACGTCCACGAGATCCTCGACCCGATGGCGGGCACCTTCTCGATATGGGGCGACGGCACCCGCCCGATCGACATCACCACGATCCCGGACACCGCCGCGTACACGGCCGCGATCGCGCTCGACCCCGGGACCGCCGGCCGCGAGGTACATGTGGTCGGTCAGCAGCTCTCCATGCTGGAACTTCGCAACGAGGTCGAGACGGCGTCCGGACGCCGATGGAACCTGGTACGCAAGGGCACCCTGCGGGACCTACGCGCGGAGATCGCCCGCCGCCAGTTCACGGCGTCCAGCATGTTCGAGTACCTGGCCCTGCAATACCAGATCGCCATGTTCGACGGGACGGCCTCGCTGCGCGACGTCCGCAACGCGGACTACCCGGACGTGCTGCCGACCTCGGTCGCCGCCTACCTGGCGGGCTCAGGCGCGGCACACTTCGCGGTGCCGGAAACGAACTGGCGGCAGAATGAGTGGCCCACCGCAGTCTGACCGACTGGCCGGGGAACGCTTCGACGGCGACCAAGCAGGCAAGCGCGCGGGCAAGGAGAGCTGATACGACTGCACGAGCGTGACGTCGCCGACGTCGCGGTCACCGCGCTGCTGCAGTCCGGCCACGCTGGCCGTGTGTACGACGTGAACGGCCCCCAGCTCATCAGCCACCGGGATCAGGTGCGTGCCATCGCCGAGGCGATCGGCGAGGACGTGCGGCTGGCGGTCGTGACTCCGAGCCGGGCACGACAGCACTACCGCGAGCAGGGAGGGTTCGCCGCCGCCAACGCCGACTTCCTCCTTGGCTTCGAGGGCTACTCCGGCCACGACACCGCCCCGACCGCCGCCGAGGCGTTCGATCCGGTGTTTTCCGGACCGCTACCCACGGCTGAGCAGGTGACCGGACGCCCGGCAAGAACGTTCGCGACGTGGGCGCACGACCATGCGGACGACTTCCGCTGAACCGCGTCCCGTCGACGTACACAGCAACACCCACACACTTTTCGGCGGCTATGAGCGGACGTCGTCGCGGCAGGCCGGCTCCGAGCGCTGAGCGGAAACTCCAAATGGTCCCGCCGACGAGCCAGGCGCATGCTTCCCTGAGGACTCGGCGAGCGCGGCCGTGTACGGTCTGCGTTCATGTCACTCAAGCTGCTCCCAGTCGACGAGGTATGGGTGGACCGTATGGTCCGGCTGTGCAGCGTGCCTTGGGAACGGGCGACGGTCGAGGCGATGTTCGTGGAGTGGGGTCTCGCCCGTCCCGGCGAGGGCGTCGAGTGGGAGGGTGGCTCGGCAGCACCACAGTTCGCCGTCGACGCCGATGGCGAACTGTCCGGGTGGTCGGTCGAGCTCGGGGCGGCACCCCCGGATCCGGACATGTGGGTGCACCTACCGTGCGCCCTGTACTGGCCAGCGTTCGGGGCGGAAGAGCCCGACAACGTGGATGACGAGGACGAGTACGACGAAGACATGCCGCGGCTGTGGGCTCGACGGCCGGACGCAAAGCGGGCCGAGTTTCATGCCGAACGCGATCGCCTCGCCGCGCTAATCACTGCCCGTCTCGGTACGCCGGAGATCGTGGTGACCGGAGCGTACGACAGCTACCGAGCAGTGTGGCGACGGGGTGACCGGGCGCTGCTGCTGGAAACGACCGACGACATCCACACGTACTCGCATTACGACGTGCTCGGCATCCGGCTTCAACGCTACGATCTGTCGCTCACCGACCTGGGCAGCTAACCGGAGCCGCCGCTGGGCAGGACTGCGGCGCGGGTCGCGGCTATGAGCGAATGCCGCGGCGATGGTGTTCACCGATCGACTGCTCACGACGGTCGACCTGGGCCGGCTGATTGGGGTGTGGTGGACGGAACGAGTCGCGGGCGATGGTTTGGTCGTGCTTTGCCGCGGTCTCGGTGCCACCATGCCGGGGCTGGATCGCGGGGAAAGTGGCGGCAATGATTCTGGAGGAGTGGTGATGCGGCGATTCGAGGGCAAGGTCGCACTCGTCACGGCGGCGGCGCAGGGCATCGGGCAGGCAGTCGTACGGCGGATCGCCGCCGAGGGCGGTACGGTGGTCGTCACGGACCTGCGGGAGGACTCGGCCGCAGCGCTTGCCGAGGAAGTCGGCGCGGAGCACGCGCTCGGGGTCAAGGTCGATGTCACCTCACCCGCCGACGTCGATGCCGCGGTCGCCACGGCGGTCAGACGGTTTGGCCGGCTCGACCTGGTGGTGAACAACGCGGGCGGCTGCATCGTCACCTCGATCCCCGAGGACACCTCAGCCGAGGACTGGCACCGTCAGCTCGACTTCACCCTCGTCAGCGCCGCCCGTTGCATCCAGGCGGCCATCCCGCACCTGGTGAGGACTCGCGGCAACGTAGTCACGATCAGCTCGGTAAACGGCATCGCGGCCTTCGGGAACGTGGAGTACGCCGCGGCGAAAGCCGGCCAGATCGCGATGTCGCAGAACTACGCCGCCCGGTACGGTCCGCTCGGCGTGCGCTTCAACGTGGTCGCCCCCGGCACCGTCCGGACACCGAACTGGGACTCCCAACCGGACGCGCTGGAAAAGCTCAAACCGATGTACCCGCTCGGCCGCATCGGCGAGCCAGAGGACATCGCCGCAGCCGTCGCTTTCCTCGGCTCCGACGACGCCGCATGGATCACCGGGCACACCCTACCCGTAGAGGGTGGCGTGTTGACCGGCCCAAACTCGATCGACCTAAGCCCGCCTGACACGCTCCACAGAGGCTATTAGCACCCGTGCGTCAAGCCGCCGACACCTGAACACCGACATGAAGGCGCGCTGGACGCGGCAGTTGCGGACGCTTGATCTTGGTTGGCGAAAGCGCGGTCTGTATGGGAATGGTGTTGCTACGTGTTGGTAGCTGCGACAGAGGTGTTGGCGTCGTCCGTTGGAGTGGATGGCGCGGGCGTGTTTCGGATCAGGATGATGCTGTACGCGACGATCCATACCAGCCAGAGGAGCCAGCCGATGAGGCCGAGCAGGGCCAACGGGTTGACGCCGCCGACGTCGAAGGGACTCGTCGTCGCGGTGACGAACAACAGCGTGGCGGCGAGGAAACCGGAGCCTGCATGCCATCGGGCGATGACGCCGGTACGGATGCCGAACATCGACAACCCGACGAGCGCGGTCGCCAGGAACACCTGGTTGAAGCCGAACAGCGCGGTGTAGAAGCCCCAGAGTCCGGCAACGCCGTCGGCGTCGTGCTGGGCGGCGGAGGTCAGCGCGAGCCGGGTGGCCTCGACGCTGGTGAACACCACCGACTGCATGAGCACTCCGGCGACACCGACGAGGGACCACGGGTCCGTCCGGGTCCGCTCGTCGCGCCGGAGGTAGACGCACACCCCGACGGCGAAGATCGTGGCCAGCAACCAGGCCGTCGGCAGGAGTGCCGAGGCCAGGCGCAGTGATCCGGATTCGGTGGCGAAGACCGTGGTGATCTCGTCGACGGATGTGGCTTCGGACGGGGTGGGAAAGCCGGCTGCGGTCAGCAGCAGGTTGGCCGCGATCAGGATGACGACGAAGCCGATGCCGGCGATGCCGGCAAGGCGCGAAAAGCGCATGGAGGGCTCCTTTCCGTTCAAGCGTTACGCCGATGCGTGGACGAGCCGGTGGAAGGCGGGTAGGGCACGCATCCCGTGCGCGTCGAGCGTGGCCCGCACGAAGCGATGGAAGCTCGGCCGCGTGAGTTGCCCGGACAGGAAACGGATCGGCCCGGCGGGCAGTCGCGCGTAGTTGACGAGCGCGAACGACGATGGTCCGGTGGGTCGCAGGGCGGTGGAGTTGTCGACTCCGGTCTTGGTGGTGTACCAGCCGGTGACGGAGCGCCAGACGGCTTCGGCGTCGGTTCCTGGCGCGGCGGTGAAGTGGTTGAACAGGAAGGTGCCGGTTCGGGTTTCGGTATCGCCGATCCGGGCCGCGTTGACGCCGGCGAGGATCTGCTCACCGTCGAGGGCCGAGACTTCGGCGCAGGTGCGCACGGTTTCCATTTGGTCCACGCGCGCGGTGCGGATGAGCATCGCGAGGTCGTAGCGGGGTACGCCGGGCAGCGGCGGGATGAGCACTGCCCGGAAGACGCGGACGGACACGACGTCCGGGCGGCGCACGAGTGTGGGGACGGCCTGTACGAGCCACGCCGCCGCTCGGTGCCTTTGCGGGGTGCGGTTGTGGACGGGCAACCGTTGTGCGGGCTCGGCTTGGAAACCCAGGTAGATGAATCCGTACGGTTCCGGCACGGCGAACTGGGGCAGCGGATAGGGCATCGTGCATCCTCCGGCTTCGACGGGAAACGGCGATAAGTCAGTACGCGATGCCGATCGCCCGGCGGATCGTCGCGGGGTCGCCGACGGCGGCGAGCATGGCGTGAGCCACGTCGGCCCGCGAGATCGTGTAGCCGCGCGCGACGTTGCCGCCGATGGCGGTGCGGTACCGACCGGTCAGCGGTTTGTGCACGAGCTTGGGCGGCCGCATGACCGTCCATTCCGCAGGACTGTTCGCTATTGCGTCCTCCATGGCACGCAGGTCCGCGTAGAGGTCCTTGAGCAGGGCACTGATACCGGGCAGGACGACGCGGCGGTTGAGGAAGCTGTCCCCGTCGGGTGTCGGGCCCACCGGAGCGGCGCTGATCGCGACGAGACGGCGGACGCCTTCGGCACGCATGGCGTCCAGAATCGTGCGCGTGGCGGTGGAGGCGACGGGCCCGTCGTTACGTCCGCGTGGGCCCACTCCGGACAGGATCGCGTCGCTGCCACGCAGCACAGGGACCAACGCGTCGGCGTCGTCCAGTGCTGGCACCGTCGCCACCTCCAGCGTCGGATGACGCACATCGAGGCGGGCCGTGTCGCGGACGACTGCGGTCACGGCGTACCCGCGGTCCAGCGCCTGGCGCACGACGTGGCCCCCGATGCCGCCGGTCGCGCCGAAGACGGTCACTCTCATGGACACCTCCAAAATATGGAGCCTCAGTAATTGTTACCGTATCGGACAATCGCCAGGGCGTACCATATTTGGGTGTCTGACCACTCCGCACCAGGCGCAGACCGGCCGCTGGCCGGCCGGGCCAACTTCCTGCTCTCTCAGCTCGGATTCCACATCGCGCAGACGTTCGCAGCACGGCTGGCGCCGTTGGGCATCGCGCCGAACCACTTCGGGCTCCTGACACACCTCGATCGAGGCGAAGGGAGCACCCAGCAACAGCTCGCCGACGCACTGGGCATCCACCGCAAGGTCATGGTCGGCTTACTCGACGACCTCGAGCAGCGCGGGCTGGTCGAACGTCGGCGGCACCCCGCCGACCGCCGCGCCCACGCCATTCACCTGACTAGCGCCGCGCGCGAGCTGCTACCCCGCGCTCGCAGGGTCGCCGACCAGCACGAGGAAGAGATCCTCGCCGCGCTCGATGCCGACGAACGTGCCCAGCTCATCACAGTCCTGCAACGGCTCGCCGGCCACACCGGGAACCCGCCGGGCGTCCACCCGGGCCTGCATCACCCAGCCGCCCGATCTCACTACCCTGTCACCTCGGCAGACAGCGCATAGCGGATCAACCTCGCGGCGAAATGGCGGCAGCGCATGGTAAACCGGCTCGGCTGGCGACTGCGACCGTTGGCACCGACCTAGCGGATGCAGCAAGATCCGATGCTCGCTCATCGACAGATCCGTGCGTCGAGGGAACAGTTTGGGCGCGGGCACACCCGTCGCGCAACGTCACCCGTCGCGTCTGCAGAACCTCGGACTTTCGTGAGCGGCGGCGACCGGGTGGGCATTCTTGCCCTCTTGCTACTCCTCAACGTCGTTGAGTACATTTCCTCAACAGCGTTGAGGAGCGGGGGTTTCGAATGCTGTACGGACATGACCTGGGTTCGATGTTGGCGCTGGTGACGGCATGGGTGGTGGCCGCTTGGCATGCCACACGGCTGCGGCAGGACGGCGAGCATGCCCCTCGGCGGACCCGGATACTGCTCGCCGCACTGGCGGCCGCAGCTGCCGCGGCGCTTTCCCTGTCCATTCAGCACCTTGGCCGTCTGGGCTTCTACCTCGACGATCAGAAGGCATGGCCTGGCTCCGCGTTGGCGGTGCTGCCGCCGCTGGTGATCGGCGTGGCCGTGACGTACCGGTTGCGGGAACGCGGTGGACCTGGGTTACCGCCAGCCTGGTGGGTACGGTCTGGCCTGTATTCCTCCCTCGCACTGACCGCATTCGAACTGTTCCCCCACGGACGGCTGCGGGCCGTCGATGTGTTCGTTCCGTTGACGGTCACCGTGCTGGCCGGACTGGCGGACGCGGTGGCGAGCCGCCGGCCGGCATGGCGGCTGCGGAGCGCGGCGACGGCGGTCGGCGTCACCGGGCTCGGTCTGCTCACGCTCGTCGGCTCGTTGGCGGTCGCGGTGGTGACTGCACCAGGACCGGCGGTGCCGGACATACCACCCGTGCCGGTCCGGGCCAGCCGAATCGACGCCGAAGGTGACAGCCTCTATTTCGAGGCTCGCGGGAACGGCCCACCCCTGCTGCTCATTGCCGGTGCGGGCGGGGACGGCGGCTACTACGAGCGGATCGCCGACCTGCTTGCCACCTCGTACGAGGTCATCACCTACGACCGTCGCGGCAATGCCCGAAGTACCCGCCACCATCCCACCACGTTCTCCTTCGCCCAGCAGGCGCGCGACGCGGTCGCCGTCCTGACTGCCGCCGGACACCGCTCGGCGACCGTTGTCGGCAGCAGTGGCGGAGCGTTGGTCGGACTGCAACTGGTCGTCGACCATCCCGCCGCAGTCCGCAAACTGCTCATTCACGAAGCACCCCTACCCTCCTACGACCGGCGCTGGGCAACGTTCCTGCATGCGGTGGCCAGCACCCGCCTGCGGTACGGCTCCTCGGCGGCGACCTTGCAGTTCCTGTTCGGACTCGGGATCCCGGCGTCCGCGTTCGGCGCCACTCCGCCGGACGCGCAGAGCCGCGGATATGACGAAGCCTTTGTCATCGGCACCGAACTAGCGGCGCTTTTCGCCAGTTCACCTGACATTCGCCGCATCACCGCCTCGGGCGTCCCGGTGTTGTGCGCGGTGGGCGAGTTGAGCCGCCGACAGGGCCGCTTGCAGGCGACCGGCATGCCGCAACTGGCTGCTGACCTGAACGCGCCGCTGCTGGTGTTCCCCGGCCATCACCTCAGTTACCAGGACGACCCGGCGGGCTGGGCGAGCGCGCTCCGCGCGGCTCTGGCCGGATAGTGAGCCTATGCTCGCCGGGTGGCGCCACGGAAGCGATCGAACAACAGCGGCAAACCCGGCCTCACCCGGACCGGCATCGCGACCACCGCGCTGCGCATGATCGACGAAGGCGGCACCAGCGCCTTCTCGATGCGGCGGCTCGGGGCCGAACTAAACGTCGACCCGTCGGCACTGTACTGGCACTTCCGCGGTCGCGAGGATCTGTTCGAGGCGATCGCCGAGACCCTGGTCGACGAAGTCGGCGCCGCGGGCCTGCCCTGGGCAGCGCCCTGGTCCGACCTGCTGACGGCCTACTGCATCCAGCTGTACGAGGTCCTGATCCGTCATCCCCACGCCGTGATCGTGTTCGCATCGCGACCGGTCCGCTCCGAGTTCGGCGTCCGGGCCGCCAACCACGCCATCGAACTCATGGTCGCCAGCGGGTTCACCGCCGGGCAGGCCATGCAGGCGGTACAGGCGCTCCGCGCGTACGTCGTAGGCTGCGCCCTCGATGTCTCTGCGACGGCGATCACCGGACTGCAGCCACGGCAACGATCAGCCCGCCCGCCCGCGGACAACCTGCTGGCCCAAGGCGTCATCGACGCCGGCGACCACTTCCGCCCCGGACTCGACGCCATGATCCGAGGTTTGTCGGCATAGTCCTGAACCCCCACGACGAGCGGACGGACCGCCCAGGCAACGGCCGACGCATCCTGCGGGTTGGTGCCCAGCCAGCGCACGTACCGCTCGACATCCACCCACGCCAAGCCAGTGGGTCCAGGTCGCGGTCGGCGCACCAGCACAGGAAGACGCGTAGACCCCAAAACCACGACGGCGCGCGTGCTGACCACCGGAACCCGCACCGCACAGCGATGGACGCCCACCGCGCTGATGGCCCGAAGCCCGACAAGTGCTCGCTAATCGGCAAGACCGCGAGCGTAGGGCAAAATCGTAGGGTTAGAGCGACCGGCAATAGGCCGACACGTCCTGATAGCCAGCCCGCCACCCTGGGCAGGGAAGATCTTGGTACGAATCTGCCCCTTGAGGGGCGCACTCGTACCAAGATTTCGGATGCCTTGGCGGGGCAGCGAGCCTGCCAGATGGTTGCCTGGGGTCACGGGCCCCTGGGCATGTGCCGCGTCCGCTTCCGGCCGCTCGACCTCCCGCTGCGTCACCACCACCAATTGCCGGTCGCTCTAAGCGCGCGCTCAGCGGCAAATCCGGATGCTCGGACGGCGTCGTGGTTGGATCACCCTGGCGAGGGCTCTGGCGTGACTAGATGGTTTACCCGGGCAGTCGGTCCCGACTCGGGTCGGCCTGCCCGCTACCGTCTGCGTATCGCGGCGGCCACGCTTCCAGATCCGCAGCGATATAGCCCACTCCTGAACAGCCCGAGGAGATACTGATGACCGACGCCACCAGCGACGCCGATCCCACCGCTGACGCCGAAGCGGGAACCGAGGAACAGCCGCAGCCCTTCGAGAACCGGGCGGCACGCCGGTCCAAGGGCAAGGCCACCGCCAACCACATCGGGAGTACCGCGAGCCGCGCCCACGGCCGTTCCGGCACGGTGCAGAGTCCTCGCCAGTACGGCAACCGCCGAAGCGGCTGACTTCGAACCTCCTGTCCACGGCCGTGTTCAGCAGCTGTGGCCGCTACCGGCGTCCAGCCGCAGCCGCAGGCTCGTTGCAGGACGGGTGAGGGCGAGCCACTCGGGTGACGCTGAGGGCACATTTAGTCCCGACGCTGTTGCAACAGCAGACTCGACTCCGCAGGAACCTGCGTCGACCTCCAAACGGGCCGCGCCCGTCCGGGTAGCGCGCGACTCGCGGCATGTCCGTGCGTTGTCTCCGCCCCTAGACTCTTCCCGTCCTCGCCCAAGGTGCGGTGGCTCCGGATGACCGCGCCCGCGATCCATAGGAGAGGGTGGCAGCCCGTTCGAGCCGGGCCGAGTCCGGGGGACGCTTCGCCGTTGGTGGAGCGTCCTCAAGCCTTCTCTGAGCGGACATTGACCAGAAGAAGACGCCATCGCCGAGTAGGAGGTCGATCCCCGATATGTTCGGCGCGTGGATGACCAGTTGCCCTGCGGCGGTATTGAGGTGCAGCCTGGCGACGTAGCGGCACTCGAAGCCCGCTGGACAGGATGTTGGAAGCCGATCGATGTTGCACGCCGCTTGGTCGGGACCGCCGTGCCGTGGTATGTGGCGGCAGGCTGGGCGTTGGATCTGTTTCGTGGTGAGCAGACCCGTGAGCACCACGACATTGAGATCGCTGTGCCGGTCGGGCGATTTCCTGAGATCCGCGAGCGTTTCGCCGAGTTCACCTTCGACGCGATCGGGGCCGCTCGGATCTGGGAATCGGCGACGCCAGAAGTACTGGCTGCCACTCGGCAGACGTGGCTGCGAGAGCCGGAGACAGGGCGCTACCTGCTTGATGTCTTCCGCGAGCCACACGACGGCGACGTGTGGATCTGCCGAAGAGACGAAACGATCAGACTGCCCTACGCCGACATCATCCGGCACACCCCGGACCGGATCCCGTACCTGACCCCTGAACTCGTTCTACTCTTCAAGGCCAAGCACGTGCGCCCCAAGGACCAGGCAGACTTCGACGGCGTTCTCCCGCTGCTGACTCGCCCTCAACGCGAGACGCTCTTCAGGCTACTGAAGCAAGTACATCCGGGACATGCATGGCTCGCGGCCCTGCCGCCCGGGTCCTACGACCCGCAACAGCAACAGTGACCCAGAGCACGGCCTCCGGCCCGCAACTCCAGCAGACTCGCCTCAAGTGCGGCACCGGCAAGCTTCGCAAACGGGCAGCGAGCGATTTCGCCCTTGGGGAGCGGATGACTCGTCACGTGTGGCGGAGTTCCGTTACGTCGGCAAGGTCGACATCGGCTGATGGGCGGCTGACACTGGGCTGATGGAAGCAGATACCGATGCCGCCGGGCAGCGCGAGTCGCAGCCTGCGGGTTCGGTGGTGCAGGGTTGGACATACGGCCGAGCCGGGCGTCTCATCTTCAGTGGCGAGTCGGGCCTCCCTGAACCGCCGCTTTCCAGGGCGTTGCGCAGTACCGCGTGCGACTCGTTGCTGGGCGTCATCGTCGGATTGGTGATCTGCCTGGTGGCGGTCGGCTTCGGGTGGGCGGAACACGCGGGCGTAGCCGGCCTGGCCGCCACTGGGACACCCCGCGTCCGCCGGGGATACCGACTGCGAATGGCGTTCTTCTTCGTGGTCGCCGCTGTAGCGTGCCTGGTGATCGGCATCGTTGTCACAGGCGGGCTGCGGGCGCCGTGGGACGTGTTCTTGCCGCTGGTCGTCGCCCTGTCCCTCGGCAGCCTCGCGGGGACCACTGCCGCCTACCTGCCTGTACGGACTCGTCAACAGAGACGCTAGGAGAAGCAGCCTTCAACCTTGGCCCGGACATTCGCGGTCGCCGCGGCCGCGCTCGAACAGCGGCATTTCCGGGCGTCGCGGGACAGCATGGGTAACACAGAGCGTGACGGCCCTGCAGGCGCGCGATTAGCTCACCGAAGAGTTGCGGACTTCCGCGCAGCGGTCGCAGTTGTCGGCGCCGACTGTCGGCCCCAGTGGCCCGCACGGCGGGCGCAGGATCCGCCGACCGAAGCGGGGTTACGGTGGATAATTAACAATCCGACGGTGAGGCTGCAAATGATCAATGTCCAGGAGTTCGCGCGACGGCTGAGCACTCTCGGAGCTGATGCGTTCACCAGCGACGACGTCGTGGACCTGGCGACCGCGGCCGATGTTCGCATCAGCGCAGACGTCGAGATCGACGCCACCCTGGCGCAGCGCTTGCTCGACCAGATCTCGCCCACCCTGCCGGTCACCGGGGCCCAGATCGCGGCGTCGCAATGGCCGCCACCGAAGTCTTCCCGTCCTGCAGCGCCTTCGGTGTCGTTCTCCAGCCCTGGTGCCGTCGACGGACCGGCTGATCAGCCGACCCGACCCCGCAGTTCTGGGTCTGCGGGTAGCGGTCGGCGACCCGGCTCCCGACGAACTGGCAGGTGAAACTGCAGTCCCAGCTTTCAGCAACCGCCAGACTGCTCGCCGCAGCCGTCGACTACGACGCGAGCTGCGAACCCAACTCTCGCCGCCATCATCGGCTGAACTTCGTCCTCCTGTCCGGCTCCGTACGCCCGGGCAGGCTCGACGCACGATGATCCCGGTAAAGCATGCGGATCGCGGCAGATGAGGATGCCGCGAGCCTGCGCCGTCAATCTCCACTGCTGTCTACGGAGAGGCCAAGCAACTCGAAGCAGGGCTACCAGCGTGCGCAGTCGGCGGCAGATCCGGGCACTTGACCTTGGCGAGCCGGATGGCAGGCAGGAAGGCACCGCCGATTGCTCGGCTCGGCGCGTTGCGCTCTGGGTCATCGGCCGATCGGATGACCGAAGGCGATGATCGGCTATTTCCATGTGCGACGGACCTCTACGACGCCTAGGAAGGAGGCATGGCCAACGAGGTAACCGTTCCCCTGCTGCCGTGCGCATCCATTGACGACATCGAAGCCTTCTACGGAGTTCTCGGCTTCCGCACCACGTACAAGCAGCGCAAGCCCAACGCGTGTGTGGGGGTGCAGCGGGAAGACCTGCAGCTCCAGTTCTTCGAGATCGCCGGATTTGACCCGGAGCAGTCCTATGGCTCCTGTCTTGTACTCACCGCGGACATCGAGGGGCTACACCGGGCATTCGCAGCCGGCATGCGCGCCGCGTACGGCAAGGTACTGGTGTCCGGAACGCCGCGGATGACCCGGCCAAGGGCGCGGAAGAACGCCGACGGGTTGGGCGGGTTCAGCGTCATCGACCCGGGCGGCAACTGGATCCGCGTCTTCCGGCAGGCCGTCACCGCGCCCATGCCGGCTACCACGCGTGCTGGGCGGCTGGCCAAGGCCCTAGCGAATGCTGTCGTGCAGGCCGATTCCAGGGGAAGCGTCGGACAGGCCGTTCGGATCCTCGACAGCGCGTTGGCCCGCCCGCAAGCCGACGACGACCCGGTCGAGCAGGTAGAGGTCCTGGTTTACCGTGCCGAACTCGCGATGGTGCTGCAGGATCCAAAGACCGCGGCCGATATGCTGGCCCGCGCCCAGTCCGTCACGCTCACGGAAGACGAATCCGAAAGGGCGGCACCCGCGTTCGACAACGCCGCCGACCTCGCAGCAGCACTGCGATGACTCACCATACGAACGCCTCCCTCATCTCGGCCGTCCCGGATGTCAGCGTCGTCACCGACGTCACCTCCGGTCGCGACCGCATTGGGGATCTCCGTGTGCCCGTGGCGTATCAGGTGGTCCGCTGACGTGCCGTAGCGATCTCGGCGTGGTGGTCGACCGCCCAGTCGGCCAGCGCGGCGAGCGGCTCCAGAAGGCTGACGCCGAGCGGCGTCAGCCGGTACTCGACGCTCGGCGGCACCGTCGGAAACACTTCACGTTCGACCAGACCGTCGCTCTCCAACGTCCGCAGCGTCCGCGTGAGCATGCGCGGGCTGATCCCCTCCACCGCCCGGTGTAACTCGTTGAACCGGTACGGATGCCGGCCGAGCAGAGTGATAAGCAGCAGCGTCCACTTGTCGTTCACCCGCCGGAGCACGTCGGTGACCGGACAGCGCTCGTACTCGCCGATCGGAACGGGATTCGGCAATCGGTGGGTGTCCAGCGAGGTACGCACAGCGGTGTTCCTTGTGGTCATGAAAGTGCCTTCTTTCGCTGCGTCGGCCGTCCGCCAAGGATGAACACGTCAGTGGAGAACGGTAACGGAGGGCGACATGGGCGTCGTGGTGGTCAGCGGGGGCACGAACGGAATGGGACGGGCGTTGGCCCTCGGGCGGGCCGAACGCGGCAACCGTGTCCTGGTGCTCGGCCGCAATCGCGAACGCGGCGAGGCACTGGGTGCCAGCGCGATCGACTTCCTTCCCGTCGACCTCTCCAGCGTGGCCGAGACTCGGCAGGCCATCGCGCACATCCTCACCGAGTACCAGGTCGTGGACGCGCTGGCGCTATTCGCCAATGCCGTAGCGCCGCGTCGCATCGTGACCGGCGAGGGCCTGGAGCGCACCTTCGCGCTCTATTACCTCAGTCGCTATCTGCTCAGCTTCGGCCTGCGCCCGGCCCTGGACCGAGCTATCGCGCCGGTGATCGTTAACGTCGCCGGCGTCGGGGTCACCAAGGGTGGCGTGCGTTGGTCCGACCCGCAACTGGCCTCGGGCTACTCCATGGTCAGCGCACAGTTGCAGGCCGGTCGAGCCAACGACCTGCTGGGCGTGGGCTTCGCCCAGCGGTCCGACAGCCGTGCCCGATACGTGCTCTACCACCCCGGTTTCACCAGAAGCGGTGACCGTAGCCCGCTTCCGCTGGTGCTCCACGGGCTGCTGGCGGCGGTGTCAGTGACGGCCAAACCCATCGCGGACGCGGTAGCGCCGATCCACCAGTTCCTGGACACGCCACCGGCCGCGCCGCTGACCGCCATTGACCGCGACAAGCGACTTCCGCTCAGTTTTCCTACGCTCGACCCGCAGAACGCCGGGCGGTTGATGGACCTCACAGAAGAGCTCCTCACCTGAAGATGCCCACTCCCTCGTCCGGATTCAGCGACCGGCGGACGGCAGTTCGTCCGGCAGCCACTCTCCGCAATCATGCTGGCGCACTATCATCGGCCGGTCCGGCGTCGTCGAGGCGCTGCAGTCCGTCATGTCGAGACGGTTGAAGCGGTGGGCTGCCATACGAATTCACGGTGATCCTGCCCTCGTTCGCCAGCGGATCGATGGGGTTTGCTGCAACGATGCAAGACGTGGGAACTTTGAAGACTGCGACGTCTGCTATCTCGCCCCTCGCTGGCGAGCCGATCGCGCGTGCCGATGCCGAGCGGCTCGCGGGAGTGCTGAAGGCGTTCGCTGACCCGGCCCGGTTGCGGCTGCTCAGCCTGATCCAGTCGGCTCCGGAGGGGGAGGCGTCGGTCAGTGACCTCACCGAGCCTCTCGGACTCTCCCAGCCGACCGTCAGTCACCATCTGCGGATCCTCACCGAGGCTGGCCTGCTGGAGCGTGACAAGCGCGGGGTCTGGGCGTACTACCGCCTCGTGCCGTCCGCCATCGCCGCGGTCGCCGACCTGTTGACCCCGCCCCGCAAACGAGCAACCAAGAAGACCCGCTGACCGACGCCTCGAAGACCGCCGCCAGCGCCGTCTGACCCGGCGGTCCGAGGGCGAAGGTCCTAGCAGGCGACAAAGCGCAGCCGGAGTGTCCGATCGGGTGCTCGACGTCCCGCCGAGCGGGTGCTGCTCACCTGGCCGACTTGTCCACGCGTAAACCGCGCAGCAGCGTTCTAGTGCCCGTTTTTGGACCTGATCGTGTAATCCGTCGGTTCTGAGCAGCTATCGGCTGCGGATCTTGGTACGAAACGGCCACCATGAGGGCTGTCCTGTCCCGAGACATGTGTCAAGGGGAAGTCCCGGTAGATGTGTCATGAGTTGTTGATCATTTTGTTCGGGTGAGGCTGATGTAGTTGCGGTCGGGGGTGAGGTGGAAGTGGCCGAGGGGTTG
>NZ_SJJR01000037.1 GCF_004331455.1 Micromonospora zingiberis | reverse complement strand
ACCTGTACCTCGCCGCCACCATCGTCACGATCCGTCAACTCATCCAACGCGCCCGCACGCTCTACCGCTGGGACACCCGACCCACCACCCGCCGCCTCAAGTAACACCTACTGCCGGTCTGTCTAAGTTTCTTCTTCACCTCGATGGCGACGAGGCGTGGTGGCGGTGGAGTGACGAGCCGTTTGACGAGCAGAATGCCTAACCAGCGCCCCCGCTCGACCGCTACTTGATCCGTACAGCTGACCATGAAGGTTCCTGCGGAACCGCTGAGGCTTGCCGGCGCACGCCGAGCTATCGGGCTGTAGGCATATCATCCCGCGATGGCCTCCAAGACCTTGCTGGCACGCGGTGGACTTACCTATGTCGATCGTCGTGACTTCACCCGCGGCGATTCACTGCGCGTCGTCGAGCGGATGCGCTGGCCGTCAGTACGCCTCTGGGTCGAGGGCAGCAAATTGACTTTTTCGTCACGGGCCGGCTCGGACGTGCTGCAACACGCTGAGGTGACCGCATTGCCACACGGGCCGATCTTGGGCAGGCATTGGGCCCTTGCACTCGCGGTGTCCTTCAGGACCGCAGAACGTGATCAAGTTCTGCTTTTCTGGACTCCTCGTGCGCGGGCAGTCCTTAGGGAACTGGCTCGGCTTGGGTGGGATGCCGACCCGCGCGCAGACGACTTCGTAACATAGTCGAACACGTCCGAGCACACGCACCTCGACGTGACCGCGACTGGAGTCGGTCGGCGATGTGACCACGCTGCGTCATCCGTGCTCAGCAAATCAGTCGGCAGAAGCAGGGCCGGCATGTCCAGGGAGATCCGTTGCACGCCAATACCGGCAAGAGTTACCTCAAAGAGTCATGCGGACGCCCAGAGTGTGCTGGATGCGTACCACAGTGGCCGCGCAGATTGGTGCTTGATGTTGTCCAGGCGGCGCTCGGACTGATCTCGCCGGAAATGCGTGCAATCTCTGTTGATCTGGATTCGAACCGGATAACTCTGCACGTTGCCGTCCATGAGCATAGTGCGCAAGTCGACGAGGATGTCGAGGATCTGGTATTCGAGTTGGAAGCTCTCCAAGATGGTATTGCAATAGAATCAATCATTTTCGTGGGCGCGCCGGACGCCGGCTGGCCGGGGAATGCCGGTCGTCAGATTGCCAGCCGACGGGCGATGACGGGGATCACGATTGCGGCGGCGATCAGGTGTGTGAGCACGAGTGTGCATTCGGTGGCGAGGTTCGCGCCGACCAGGAATGGTGGTACGAGCGACAGCGCGGTGAGTGCCACCGTGGTGCGGATCCAGGTGCGTGCCGGCTGGGACGCCCAACGGCGGATCGCCAGGGCGACGAGGATGCCCACGACGCTGAAGGTGAACGTGAGCTGGGTGAAGCCGAGCAGCGGTATCGATTCGCCGCCGTCGGGGAGTTCGAGATCGACACCGGTGGCCATGGCGAGGGCCGCGACGGCTGTCACGGTGATGGCGGCGGCAGCCGCTGCGGCCAGGCCGGGTAGGAGCAGTCGGCGGCGCTGCTGGCCGGGGGTGCCGAGCCGGTCGGTGGGGGCGGTGGAGGTCATGAGCATCCTTTCGATCTGGTGTCGGCTCAGGCGTGGCTGGGCCGGATGTTGTGGTTGAGGTGGAAGACGTTCTGCGGATCCCAGACGGTCTTGAGGGCGGTGAGCCGGGCGAGTTTGGCGTCCGGGTACGCGCGGCGGACCCCGCGTTGCCCCTCGTCGGCGGCGAGTGAGTTGACGTAGACGCCGTCGGCGTACGGGTCGAGCGCGGCTGCGGCACTGCGAGCCGCAGCGGTCCGGCTGTCGTCTTCGGACGGCTCGGTCCAGCGGGAGCCGGCGCCGAACTCGAAGGTGGTGCCGCGATGACCGAACGCGGTGTCGGCGTCCGCGATGTCGGCGATCGCGCCGCCGTACGCCTGGAGGCCGACGCCGGGCAGTTCGGTGCCGGCGTGTAGGTCTGTCGCGCCGCGCAGCAGGAAGGCCTCGATCGCGGCGGTGGGGAACTGGCGCAGGTAGTGCGCGCTGGAGTACCGGCGGTAGGCGTGGCCGCCAGCGGTGTCGTCGCGTTGCTGGAGTTCGAGGTATGACGGCGTGGTGACCCGCTCGGCGACCGGGCGGCCGAGCGCACGCATCGCCGGCAGCAGTTGGTGGCCCTGGGCAGGGTCGCCGACCCATACGAAGCCGACGGTGGCGAGCGGGCCGCTGGCCGTGCTGTACACATCGGCGGTGAAGGTCGCCTGCCGTGGCGCGACGGCGTTGAGGTCCCGCCAGCCTTCGAGCACCGGCACGGCGTCCTCGGCGCGGAAGTCGAATTCGGCGACCAGGGTCTGCGTTCCGGTGTGATGCAGTTGGAAGTCGAAGTCGGTGACGATGCCGAAGTTGCCGCCACCGCCGCGTAGGCCCCAGTACAGGTCGGGGTGTTCGGTTCGGCTCGCGGTCACGACCTTCCCGTCGGCGGTGACCACCCGGTAGGAGACGACGTTGTCGCAGGCCAATCCGTGTTGGCGGGCGAGCCAGCCCATGCCGCCGCCGAGGGTCAGGCCGCCGACCCCGGTGTGCGAGACGTTACCTGCGGTCGTGGCGAGGCCGTATGGCTGCGACGCCCGGTCGAGTGCGCCGAGCAGTGCGCCGCCCTGGACCCGGGCACGGCGCCGGATCGGGTCGACCCGGACGCCGTTCAAGGGGGTCAGGTCGATCATCAGGCCGTCGGCGGGTACCGCGAGGCCGGCCACGTTGTGCCCGCCGCAGCGCACCCCGATCTCCAGGTCGAGTTCGCGGGCCAGCCGGACTGCGGTCACCACGTCGGTGACGCTCGCGGCCTGCACGATCATCCGAGGGTGGCGATCGATCATGGCGTTCCAGACGGTTCGGGCCGCGTCGTAACCCGGGTCGCCCGAGGTGAGGAGGCGGCCGTCGAAGCGAGGGCCGGTCGCTGTCGTCATGCTTTTGAGCCTGGCGGGAATCGGTACCCCCGGTAAGGTCCGATCACATGGGCCGAACCAGGACCAATTCGAGTACGGCGGAGGACCTGTTCATCGAGGTCGACCGGTCCGTGGCCGAACCACTGCACCGGCAGATCGCCGCCTCGATCCGGGGCGGCATCCGGGCCGGCCGGTTACGTCTCGGGGCGTCCCTGCCACCCACCCGCACCATCGCCGCCGACCTGGGAGTGTCCCGCGGGGTCGTGGTCGAGGCGTACCAGCAACTCGTCGCCGAGGGCTACCTCACCAGCCGGGCCGGCGGCTACACGCAGGTTGCGGTCGAGCCGGTCGCGACGCCAGCGGGCCGCCGCGCCGGGGATCGGCCGGCGGCCCGGATCGACTTCGGGTACGGCCGCACCGACGTGTCGTCGTTCCCCCGGGCCGCCTGGCTGCGTTCGGTGCGCACGGTGCTCACCACCACGCCGAACGAACACTTCGCCTACCTCGACGGGCGTGGCGTGCCCGAGCTGCACGCAGCCCTGAGCGATTACCTCAACCGGGTCCGTGGCACGTCGGCCCGCCCGGAGAACGTGGTGATCTGCAATGGCTACGGCCAGGGCGTCGCGCTGCTGATCCAGGTGCTCGCGGCGCGCGGCGCCCGCCGACTGGCCGTCGAGGATCCCTCCCCGGACGACGACGCCCGCCCCGTCGCGGCCGCCGCCGGCCTGGACGTGATCGGCATCCCGGTCGGGCCGGACGGCATTCTCGTCGAGGAACTGGAACGTACCGACGCGGACGCCGTCGTGCTCACGCCCTCGCACCAGTGGCCCACCGGCGGGGTGCTGGCGGCCGCCGCGCGGGCCCGGGTGATCGACTGGGCGCAGCGTCGGCGCGCCGTGGTGATCGAGGACGACTACGACGCGGAGTACCGCTACGACCGCTCGCCGATCGGCGCCATGCAGGGGCTGGCGCCCGACACCGTGGTGTACTGCGGCACCGCGAGCAAGACCCTGGCGCCGGGGCTGCGCCTCGGCTGGCTGCTGGCGCCGGCACACCTGGTCGACGAGATCACCGCGGCCAAGGTGCTGGCCGACCGGGGCTCTCCCGTCATCGACCAACTGACCTTCGCCGACTTCCTCAGCCGAGGCGAATTCGACCGGCACCTGCGGCGGATGCGTCCGATCTACCGCCGCCGCCGCGACGCACTCCTGACCGCACTGCGCACCCGGCTGCCCGAACTGGAACCGGTCGGTGTCGCGGCGGGCCAACACGTGGTGACCTGGCTCCCGCACGACCTCGACGAGGCCGCGGTCGTGGCCGCCGCCGCCCGGCACGGACTGGTCGTGCAGGGCATCTCCCGGTATCGACTACGCCCCGCCGGACCCGGCGGGCTGATCTTCGGCTACGCCACCCTCACCGAACGCGCCATCACCGCAGGCGTGGAGATCCTTGCCGACGCGGTCGCGGAGGTCCGAACCCTCGGTGGTCGGCGCCCGGGACAAAGGTGACGGCGATCACAGGAAGTGGGGACCCGATCGTGCCGGGCCGGTCGTCTTACCGGGTGTGAGGACAGGAATGGACACGGCTGACGAGGGTGAACTCTTGCGCCGCGTCGCCGGTGGTGACCGGCGGGCGTTCGACGAGCTCTACCGGCGTACGTCACCGTGGCTGGAGGTGCGCCTGCGCCGCCGGTGCGCCGACCCGGACATGATCGCCGAGGTGTTGCAGGACACCTACCTGACGGTCTGGCGGGCTGCGGGCAGCTTCGTCGGCACCCGGGCCAAGGGCGGCGGCGCACCGGGGAGTGCGGTCGGTTGGCTGTGGACCATCGCCGCCCACCGGCTGGTCGACGCGTTCCGCAGCCGGGCACGGCGGGCGCGGGTGCCGCAGGTGCCCCTCATGGCGAGCACGGCACCGGCCGCCGAGGACGAGGTGATGGCCGCCCGGGTCGGGCAGGAACTGGAGCAGGCCCTGCTGCGCCTACCGCCCGAGGTGCGTGCCGCCCTGCGGGCCACCGTCCTCAACGGGCTCTCGCCGCGCGAGGCGTCGGTGCTGCTGGGCGTACCGGAGAACACCGTCAAGTCCCGGGTCCGGCGGGCCCGGATCGCCCTGCGGGAGGCGCTGTCATGACCCCCCATCCGAACCTGTCGCAGATCGCGCGCTACGCCACCGGAGATCCTGGGCTGGACGAGGCCAGCGTCTGGGCGATCGAGGTGCATCTTGAGGGCTGCGCCGATTGTCGGGCCCGCCTGGCGGGCAGCACCACGGCCGACAGCCGGGCCATGATCGAGCGGGTCGCGATGAGCCTGGACCGGGAGATCGCCGCGACGCCGGCCCCGGTCGCCAACAGCCGGTCCTGGTCGGTGCTGCGCCACCGGTGGCTGGTCGGCACCCTGGGCCCCTGGCTGGCCATGACCGCCGCGGTGCTCGCCTGTGCTGCCGTCCTCAGCGGGCTGCGGGCCGGCCTGCCCTCGCTGGTGCTGCTGATCGCACCGCTTGCCCCGTTGCCCGGCGTGGCGGTCGCCTGGCATCGTCGCGCCGATCCGGCGTGGGAACTGATCGCCGCCACCCCCGCCGCAGGTCTGACGACGCTGCTACGGCGTACCGCGGCGGTGCTGGCCTTCGTCGTTCCCGGGCTCGCCCTGGTGGGTGCCGGCACCGGGGCGTCGCTGGCGCTGATGCTGTTGCCGTGTCTGGCGTTCACCGCCGCCACGCTGCTGCTGGGAACGCTCGTGGGCGTACGCCGGGCCGCGATCGGACTGATCGCGATCTGGACGCTCGCGGTGATCGCCCCCAGCCTCGCCGCCGCCCGGATACCGGCGGTGCTGGAGGCGGACAGCGCCGGTAGTTGGGCGCTGGCCACGGCCCTGCTCACCATCACGGCCCTGTTCCGGGTGGACGCCTTCCGCCGACTGTCCCGACAGGACTGATCGACTCCGCCGTCCGGCGGCGCTGACCTCACCGATCCGAATGAAGGAGATGATGATGCGTGCCCTGAGTGCGGCCGAGACGGCTGCCACCACCCATCCCTGGGCGATCCATGCGGAGGGCTTACAGGTCCGCGCCGGACGGCAGTTGGCCGTCAACGGTCTCGATCTGGCCCTGAACACCGGCGTACACGGACTGCTCGGCCCGAACGGTGCCGGAAAGACCACGCTGATGCGGTCCCTGGCGACCGTTCTCGCGCCGGCGGGCGGTCGGCTGACGCTGCTCGGTCGCCCGGTCGACGGCCGCGCCGACCTGCGACCGGTGCGTCGCGCCCTGGGTTACCTGCCGCAGCACTTCGGCTTCTACCCACGGTTCTCGGTGCGCGAGTTCGTCGGGTACATGGCCTGGCTCAAGGAGATGCCCAAGAGCGCCATCCCGGCGGCAGTGCAGCGGGCCGTCGATCGGGTCGGGCTGACCGCCAGGGCCGATGCCCGGCTGCGGACGCTCTCCGGTGGCATGCTGCGCCGGGCCGGTATCGCGCAGGCCATCGTCAACGATCCGCAGATCCTGCTGCTCGACGAGCCGACCGTCGGTCTCGATCCGGAGCAGCGACTCGACTTCCGTGAGCTGCTGCGTGACCTCGGTACCGACAGTTGCGTGCTGGTCTCCACCCACCTGGTCGAGGACGTGGCAGCCGCCTGCACCGACGTGGTGTTGCTCAACGAGGGCCGCCTGGTGTGGCAGGGCACTCCCGAGACCCTGGCCGCGCAGGGCGACCAGAGCCACCCCGGCGACAGTCCTTTGGAGCGGGGCTACTCCGCCGTTCTCCGCCGGCACCGGGCGGAGGCTGCCCGATGAGCATCCTGGGTGTCGAACTACGCCGCTCCGCCGCGGTCGGTGCCGCACTGATCACGGTGCTGGTCGGGGTCGGCGCACTCTATGGGGCTCCGGCCCGGTGGTCGGGTGGCTGGATGTCGCTGGCCATGGTCCTTCGGGAGTATCTGATCCTGATGTGGCCGCTGGCCCTGGCCGCCGGTGCCTGGCAGGGACGCCGGGAGCACCGGGCGAAGGTCGGTGAGCTGTTCGCCACCACCGCCCGACCCCGCGCCCAGCGGATGCTGCCGGTCCTGGGCGCGCTGGCCATCACCTTCGCCGTGGCCTATCTGCTGGTGACCGTGGTGGGCCTCGCCTGGATCGTCAGCGTCCGGTACGTGCCCCTGCTGAACTTCGCCGTCGTCACCGGGGTCGGTGTGCTGGCTCTGATCGGTGCGGCGTGGCTCGGTCTGGGGATCGGGCGTCTGCTGCCCGCGCTGGCGACCGCCCCGGCGTTGGGGGTGGCCGGTGTCCTGCTCGTCTCCTTCAGCCTGTTCATCTCCCCGGACTGGCTGGCCGCGGCGATGTCTCCGATCTACGGTACGAGCCAGTTCCACTCCTACCCGACGATCGACAACCGGGTCAGCGGCGCGATCGCGATCTGGATGGTCGCGCTCGCCGTCACTGGCCTGCTGCTGTTCGTCGCCGGCAGCTGGCGGGCCCGTACGGCGGCGCTGGTGCCGGTGCTGCTCGGGCTCACCGTGGCAGTTGCGGTCGTACCCCGGGACCCGGCTGTGCTCGACGCACCGGTCGACCCGATCGCCCAGGTGCTGGTGTGTACCGACGACGCCCCGACGGTGTGCGTGAGCCGGGTCAACACGCACGTGCTCGACGCCCTGACCCCGCTGGCCCGGGAAGGTCTGGCGGCGTTGGCGAAACTTCCGGGCGCGCCGACCGCCGTGCACGAGGACACCTCCACCTTCGGGCGCGGTGCGGAGATTCCGCCCCGTGACGATGTCGTGCGGATTCCGGTCCGGATCGACAAGCGCGGTGGGCTCGCGCACCCGGCCGTCGTCGCCCCCGAGATCGTCAGAGGGTTGGGCGTTGCCTACGACGGAAGTTGCCGCCTGCGCAGTGAGGCGGTCGAACGTGCGGCGGCGTACTGGCTTCTGGGCCGCGAGCCGCGGTCCGACGTGGGACTGATTCCCGGGTTGATCCAGGAGGAGCCCGAAATCAATGCCGAGGCGCTGATCCTGTGGCAGGGGCTGCGCGAGTTGTCCGACGACGAGGCGCTGGCCCGGGTGGCGGCGGTCCGCGACGCTGCACTGGCCTGTGAGGACCCCAGCGAACTGCTGTCTCGGAGTGCCGGGTGACCTGGGCGATGTTGTACCTGCGCTCGCGGCGGGTGCCCCTGGCACTGGCGGCGGCCACCGGCGGCGCGGTGCTGATCTGGACGCTGTGGCTGGCCCTCGCCGACGAACGAGACGTCGCCCCGACAACGGTCGTCATGACCGTCGTGCTGATGGTCGTGGTGTTCTCGGTCACCCTCGCCGGCCCTGACGAGAATCTGGATCGGACTGCTTCGATGCGCTGGCCGTGGCGGCGCGCGGTGCACCTGCTCGCCGGTCTGCTGGTCGTCCTGGTGGCCCTGCTCGTCACCCGGTACACCGGTGCCCGCTTCGGACCGGCGACCCTGGTGGTCCGCGACGCAGCCGGCCTGCTGGGTCTGACGGCGATCTGCGCGACGGTGCTCGGCGCCGCCCGTTCCTGGTTCCTGCCGCTGGGCTGGACCACGATCGCGGCCATGTATCCACAGGCAGGCACCTGGGGAGCGATCCTCACGTGGCAGGGCCAGCCGCCCGACGACACCGTCGCCGCGCTGACGGCCGCCCTCTTCGCCCTTGGCGGCCTGATCGTCTACTCACTCACCGGCCCGGCCCGCAAGGAGGTCTCCGAGTCCGTCACCTGAGGCGAGCCCTGGGCTGGTCGGAGCACCGCCGCCGGCCGGAATGCGGCCGATGCTTTTTGTCAGCGGCTTGTCCCGGTCGGGGCCGGACCGCAGTCTCGGAGCTATTCAGCTGGTGTTCGGAGGAAAAGTGCAATCGGCGAGTTGCGGTATTTGAATTCCCGGTAACCGCCGAGTGATTTCGACCGTACGATTTCCCGTGGTTTCCGGTCGGGTCGTCGTGCGGCCCGAAAAGTGGCGGGGCGCCTAGCCGGCGCGGTATGTTCGCAGCTCAGGAATTGCTGCGTGCTGCCGGCTAGGCGCGCTCGCCGGGCCAGCGACACAGGTAAGCCTAATCGCTGGCGCTAGCACACTCAACGTCAGAGCGCGTCGACCGCTCCGCGAACCTCACCACGCACCACACCATTCATCGTGATCACCTCCTCACATTCGTGACCCCGTGACGTGCGATCAGCGTACGCGAATGCCGCCGCGATCGACACCTCCCGCATACGCTTATTTCTTGATCCGCCACGGCGCGCCACTCCCTATTGCCTCGCAACCGGCAACAGAACAGTAGGTAATGCTCTGAATGGTCGCTCCCGTCAATATCAGCGCGTTACAGTCCGAACTGGACACCCGTCGGCTGACGAAAGGCCATTCAGTGACGGCTGATCGACCATTGGGCGTTGTAATGTGGGGGACTGGGCAAATTGCGGCTGATCGACCGATCGGGGGAGCCGTCAGGAACGCCCTGCGGTGGGCCGGAGCAGATCGTGGTGCCGCCCCAGGGTTCGGGTTGCGGCCGGCGAGCGATGGCCCCCGTCCCAGGGATTGCGCCCTGGAACGGGGCCCGTCGTGACGGAGCATGTGCCAGTGTTCGATCTCAGCGCGGTGCGAGCGACCCCCGTCGGTTCCACCGTCTGGCGACTCCATTGCTCGTGCCTTGGCGGCCCGTCAAGGAGATTCTGCGTCGTTTCGCGGTGGCGATGCTGGCTTCGTGTGCCAGCCGGGGGGTGTCCCGTGCCAGCCGTGGCCGCACCGACCCCGGTCCGGGCGAAGCGTCCGGTACCTGGCGCGCCAGGTCCTAGCCGCGGATCTTGGTACGGAACGGCCTCTATCGGGGCCGTTTCGTACCAAGATCCGCGGCTAGGACCTAGTGGCTCACCGGCTGTGGTGGGCGGGTCAGCCCGTGTCCCTTCATGACGTGTTGGAGCAGTTCGATCAGAACCTCTTTGGACGACTGCCGCTTGCGGGCGTCGCAGAGCACGACCGGCACGTCTGGATCGAGGTCCAGGGCCGTGCGTACCTCCTCCAGTCCGTAGCGGCGGGCGTTGTCGAAGCAGTTCACGGCGACGAGGAAGGGCAGGCGGCGCCGCTCGAAGTAGTCGATGGACGGGAAGCAGTCGGCCAGCCGGCGGGTGTCAGCGAGAACGACGGCACCCAGGGCGCCGAGCGACAGTTCGTCCCAGACGAACCAGAACCGATCCTGGCCCGGTGTGCCGAAGAGGTAGAGGACGAGTTCGTCGTTGATGGTGATCCGGCCGAAGTCCATGGCTACGGTCGTCGTCGACTTCGCCTCGACGCCCGAGGTGTTGTCGACGCCGACGCCCCGTTCGGTGAGGATCTCCTCCGTCTGTAGGGGCTTGGACTCGCTGACCGCTCCGACCATGGTCGTTTTACCAACGCCGAAGCCACCCGCGACGAGAATCTTGACGGCGGTCGGGAGGCTCGGCTGGCCCCCCAGCTCAGAGTGCACGTAGTCCATTGATGAGCGCCTCGAATACGCTGTCGTCGGGAAGGTTGGCGGCCTGGCGGGGCTCGTTGACCCTTACGAGCCCGCGATCGAGCAGTCCGTCGAGCAGAACGCGGACCGTGCCGAGGGGCAGGCCAAGGTGCGCGGCGCACTCTGCCAGCGCGAGCGGCCGCTGGCAGAGCATGATGAGTTTTGCCTGTTCCGGCGCCGCATCCGCAGGCGGTGCCGTCCGGGTCGCGATCACGATCGCGACGACGTTGAAGTAGTTCTTCGCTTTGGCACGCCCGCCGGTCACTGCGTATGGCCGAACCACGGGCCCAGCATCTTCGTCTAACCACTGCTGGTCGGCGTCGGGTTTCGTCATGGCGGCCCCTAGCTGTCGGTGATGCGCCGAGTAGGTGAGGCGAGGAACTTTCCGGCTCGACTCACGACCATGGTCATCTCGTAGGCGACAAGCCCGACGTCGGCGTCCTCAGCGGCGAGGACGGCTAGGCAGGCGCCAGTGCCAGCTGCCATGACGAACAGGAAGGACGACTTCATCTCGATGATGGTTTGCCGGACAGGCCCACCACCGAACCGCTTTCCCGCGCCCTTGGCGAGGCTTTGAATTCCCGCTGCCATTGCAGCCAGGTGCTCTGCGTCATCGCGGGACAGCCGTGTGGAGCTGGCCATCAACAGGCCGTCAACCGAGAGTACGACGGCATGCTCGGCCTGCTTGACCCGCCCGACCAGGTCATCGAGCAACCAGGTCAGATCGGACCCTGCAGAATTCTGCTGCTGCACTTGCCCGTTCCTCTTTCTTACCGGTCATCGGTTTCGCTCGTCGGGTTGTCGCCAGCGGTAGCGCCTTCCTCGTCGTAATCGCCGAGGGCGGCGGCGTTGGCTCGACCGCGGCGGGTACCGCTCTGGTAGGAGGTCATGATCTTGCGTACGGCCTCCGGCGACCTGCCCTCGTCGACGTCGTCGGTCGTCTCCTCCTCAGTAGTGGGACCGCCGCGCAGTCCCGGTGCCAGGTTCTTCTGACGCTGCCGCACGGGTAGCCCGCCCTCGGTGTGGACCACCGGAGGCTTCGGTCGCTGTGCCAGGGGAGCGGGATCGCTCGGCGGTTCGCCAGCGAACGTGGCAGCCCGGTCCGTAGCAACGCGCAGCGGCTCCCTCCGGCCGAGTGCGGGCAGCTCCATCGTCTCCGGGTTGAGGGATGACGGTTCGTTGAGCGGTGCCGGTTCGTTGAGCGACGGCGGCTCGTTGAGCGACGGCGGCTCGTTGAGCGGCTCCGCCACGGCGACGGCCGTCGGCGTCGTCACGGCGCGCGGTGCGGCGTCTGCGGCCCGCCGGTCGGTCGTGATCGAGCTGCCAGCGCTCCTCGGCGGGGTGGCCGTCGCTTCGGCCGTGGTCACCAGGTCTTCGGGGATGAGGACCACGGCGGTGGTGCCGCCGTACGGTGACGCCTTGAGCCGCACGCCGACACCGTGCCTGCCGGCAAGGCGACTGATCACGAACAGACCGAGCCGGTTGGCGTCGGCAAGGTCGAAATCACCGCTCGGGGCAGCGAGGCGCTCGTTGATGCCGGCGAGGTCTTCGTCCGCCATCCCCAGGCCGCGATCCTCGACCTCGATGGCGAACCCGCGCGCGACGAGCTGCCCCCGGACCTCCACCGAGGTGTGTCCGGGCGAGAAGGTCAGGGCGTTCTCGATGAGCTCGGCGAGCAGGTGGATGACGTCGCCGGCGGCGCGGCCGGCGAGCCCGACCGACCCGAACGGCATCACCTTGACCCGGGTGTAGTCCTCGACTTCCTGGAGGGCGGCCCGGGCGACGTCCACCATCGGCACGTTCTTGCGCCAGCCACGGCCGGGCTGCGAGCCGGACAGCACGATGAGATTCTCGGCGTTGCGCCGCATCCGGGTGGCCAGGTGGTCGACCCGGAAGAGATCTTCGAGTTCGTCGGCGTTCTCCTCGCGGCGTTCCATCTCGTCGAGCAGGGTCAGCTGACGGTGTACCAGGGCCTGGGTGCGCCGGGCCAGGGCAAGGAACACCTCACGCACCTTGCGGCGCAGCTCGGCCTGCTCGACCGCGGTGCCGATCGCGGTCTGCTGGACGCGGTTGAATGCCTGACCCACCTGTCCGATCTCGTCGTTTCCGAAGTTCAACGGTGGGGCTTCGGTGGCGACGTCGACTGTCTCGCCGCGCTGGAGGCGCTCGACGACCCCGGGGAGTCGTTCGTCGGCGAGCTGGTGGGCCGCGTCCCGTAGCCGCTGAAGCTGGGCGACGAGGGCACGGGCGGTGGTGACCGAGACGACGATCGACGCGATGACCGCGAGCAGGCCCAGACCTGCGGCCAGGACCAGCCGGATGACCACCCCGACCGCGACCGGCAGCGCCCGTTGCACCAGGGCGTCACCGCTGCCGAGCACCATCTCCTGCAGGTGGGTCAGCGCGCGGTCGGCGACGTTGTTCCACTCGGCGGCGTTGACGGCGGGGCGGGCCGACCCTCGGTTGTCGATGACCCGGTCCTCGAGTAGCCGCAGGCTACGGAACGCCTCACCGTCGATGACCTGGTTGAAGGCGGCCTGGTCGGAGTCGTTCAGCCGGGTACGACCCGCGACGAACCGTTGCGAGATGACCAGCTCGGTGAAGCGGTACTGCTCGTCCGTGGTGATCCGGCCGGCCGCCAGCACCCCGGAGATCAGTGCGTCCTCCTGCGAGATCAGCTCGCGGAGGCGGTACAGCTCGATGAGGTTGCGGGTGTCCTGCTCGATCTCAAGATCATCGAGTGAGCCGACGGCATCGTAGATTTCGAAGAGCGACTCGATGAGCGTGCTGTACGACCTGATGGTGCTCGCGCGGTCCACCGAGCGGCTGTCGATCGAGGCGCGCACGCTGGCCAGTTCGTCCAGCTCGGCGATGGCCTCGTCGACCCGTACCGCGGCGTCGCCGCTCACCGAGGCGCGGCCCAGCCAGCTGCGCGCGGTGGTCTTCCACGTCGCGGCGTGCCCGTCGACCGCCTGCCGTGCGGCGTCGAGCGCCTCTTTACGGTCGGCGTTCGGGCCGCCAAGATAGGCGACAGCGAGACGCCGTTCGACCTGTAGGTCGAGCAGCAGCGGCTCGCTGGGCGACACGATTCGGCTGTCGACCGTCTGGACGCCCAGCAGGTTAACGCCTTCTCGTAGGGTCACCCACGCGGCGAACGCCCAGAGGGCGACCAGCGAGGCTAGAAGCGCGATAACCTTTGTGCGCAGATTTGCGCTGCGAGACCGCATTGGACCGTCCCATGCCGAGCAGAGAGATCTTGCCGGCAGGGGCATGCCGAACAAGCCGCCGGTGTAGGCAGACCGACGCACGCTAGCAGTTATCTGACTATTGGCTCAAGACCGTGATTAACGGTTAGGTCTACAGTGGACACCAGGCCGCAATTGTCATCTCGTGGCCGACGTTGCCCTCACGCGCCCTCGGGCAGGGCGTCCATCAGGGCGTGGGCCTGGTGCTGGGCGGCAAGCACCGCGGCACTGACGATGCGCACCGGCTGATAGAGATCCTTGTCATGCCACAGCGCCGGCCCGTCCCGTCCGTCGTCCTGACGAAGGTGGGCGTGGCCGCGACGGACCGCGTCGATGACTGCGGGGCTTCGTCGGCCGCTGGCGATCAGGATCTGTACCGCGTACGCGGTCTCCTCGGTCGTACCGTCCCAGTTGCCCCAGGAGCCGTCGGTGCGCTGGGTGGCCAGCACCCAGTCGGCGGCGGCGGCGAGCGACGCGCTCACCAGGGGCGATGGACCCACCTCCGCCAGCGCGGTGACGCAGCATGCCGTCGCGTAGAAGCGGGAGGCGTGCCAGCGGTCGCTCCAGCTACCGTCCGCCTCCTGACGCTCCTGAAGCGCTGTCACCAGCCGGTCCACCGCCACCCGGTACCGGTGTTCCGGCTTGTGGTGCACCGCCGCGTGCTGGCCGAGAGCGTCGAGAACATGGGCATTGGTGGTGACGCTGAATCCGTCTTCGCCGGGCCAGGTGCAGAAGCCGTCGCCGGTCTCGAAATGGAACAAGCAATCCGGGGAAACCGGAATTCCGATCTTGCTGAGCGCGAACAGCGTGACAGCGGTCGTGTCGGCGTCAGCAGGCAGGCCGGGCCCCGTCGGTGTGCCCGCCGGGCCCAGCGTGGCGGTGAGGCTCTCGACCAGTCCGGGAGAGGCCGCCACATGGATGCCGGCCTTCGCCAGTGTGGCGGTGACCCACGCCCGCTCGAAGACGGTGATCGGTGTCGCACAGGGGACCGGGCCGCCGTAGCGGCGGACGGTTTCCTCCAGGTGCGCCAGGGCCTGCCTGCCGTCGGGGCGGTGGGGCGTGCCGAGCCACGCGGCGGTCGCGGCCGGCGAGGCGCCCACCGTTCCAGGGAAGAGGGGCGCCACCCCCGATGCCGATCGCGCGAGATCGGGCAGTACCTCCAGGGCGTGCCACAGCTTGTCGGGTACCGGTGCGCCGGCCGCCACCAGGCGCCGGACGGCGTCGAGCCGCTCCCGGGTCATCCCGCGCGGCGGGCGCAGCCGGCGGCCCAGCCAGCCGCTGGGAACGGCCGGGCTGCCGGCGAGGTGGTCGAGGTGCTGGTTGAGGGAGTCGACCAGGGCGGGCACGATCAGGTCGACGGCCGGGGTGTCCGGCAGTGGCGCCGGGTCGTCCAGGAGCACGGTCAGGCCGTGCAGGGCCCGATCGGCGGCACGGACCAGGTCGGGCGTGTTCACCGGCGACGGCGACCGCAGCACCGTGAGCAGGGCCTCCGCCGCGCTCAGCGTGGGGACGAGGGCATAACCCCCGGGCGGTCCCCAACAGCCGTCCGTACGCTGGGTGTCGAGTAGATACCGCACCCGGTCGGCGTGCCCGACCAGCCACGGTGCGAGGCTCACCACTCGTGCGGTTTCGTAGATCGAGGGTGACGTCCGGCCCGGCGGATCACGCATCATCTCGGCGACGAGGTCATGGGCCAGCCCAACCGCGCTGAGGGTCAACCCCGTCGGCCTCGCGTGGTCAGTGGTGGTCACCGCTGCCCCAGAAATCGGTCTCGCCATAGAACGCGGTGGTGAAACCCAGTACGCGCCGCAGGTAGCCGGCCTCCTGCGGGACGGTGCCGTCCAGCGACGCCAACAGTGTCTGGCAGCGACGGATCCGTTCGCCGGCCAGCCGGCGAACCGTGTCCTCGTCGACGCCCAGCACCTGGATGTTCAGATCGCCGACGGTGCGGTCGCGGCCGTAGCTGGCCAGGTCGTTCACGAGCCGCAGGACCTTCTCCACCTCAAGGCTGGCGTCGATCAAGTCGACCAGCTGCGCTTCGTTCTCCACCGCTGCGGTGGCGATCCAGTGCGAGACGTTGACCCACGTGGCGCCGTAACCGGCGGCGTTGTCCAGGTAGTCGTCCGGGGTCGGCAGGTCGCTGGGATCGGCAGCCCGGGCAACTCTCCACTGCCACTCCCGCAGCTCGGCGTCGAGCATGCGGTGCAGCTCCTTCTGCCACAAATGCCGAAGGCGGTCGAAGTACGGCGCCGCAGCGAGATCAGCGCGGATCTCGGCGAGGAACCGGCCCAGGTGATCGTGGGCGGACGGCGCATCGCCGGCGGCCACGGAAAGGCAGGCCGTCACGGTCGCGGCGGCGGCCTCGGCGGTCGTGGCCACCGAATCGATGTACCAGTCCTCGGCGGTGACCCACAGGGAGGCACGGTTCGCCGTACGCAGGTCGGCCGCGCTGCACCACGGGGCGATGAACGCCGTGGACAGCGCCAACGCGCTGAGCATCGCCCCGTCGACCGGAGGGTTGGGAAAGAGGCTCGGGTAGGCGGCGACGATCCGTTGCAGATCACGCTGACCCTTGGTCGCTACGGAGCAGCTGCGTCCCTGCTCGGCGGCCAGCTCGAACGTGGTGGCGAGAGGTGGGGAAGAAATGGTCGGCTCCTATCGGGCGACGGAGGGTGCGCGGTGCGTCAGCGTCAGCTCGACGCGTCGCTGCGGGCGCAGCGACGCCGCGACCCGGATGCCAGGCACCGTGGGCTCGGTCAGCGTGAAGCGGTACTTGCTGAGTAGCGTCGCCACGATCAGTTGCGCCTCCAGCTGGAACAGGTGCTCGCCCAGGCAGCGATGTATCCCGAGGCCGAAGGGGTAGTAGGCATAGCGGTGCCGGCGTGCCACACGTTCGGGGGCGAACCGCTCCGGGTCGAAGGACTCCGCGTCGGGCCCCCAGAATGCCGCCATCCGGTGGGTGGCGTACGGAGAGAGGACGATCGTGGCGCCCTTGTCGATCCGCACCCCGCCGAGCACGTCCTGGCCGGCGGCGCGGCGGGGGACGATCCAGCCGGCGGGGAACAGCCGGAGGAGTTCGTCGAGCACCATCCGGGTGTACTTCAGCTGAGGCAGGTGGTCGGCCCGGACCGGCCCGGCACCGATCACGTCTTCGATCTCGGCGTAGAGCCGGCGGGCGACGTCGTCGTGGGTGGCCAGGACGGGCCACAGCCAGGTCAGGGCGACGTAGCTCGTCTCGGTCGTGACGGCGACCATGGAGACCAGGTCGTCGCGCATCTGCCGCTCGGTCAGGGGCTGCCCGTCGCGGCGGGCGCGGGCCAGGGTCGACAGCACGTCGTCCTCGGATCCCGGCTGCCGCAGTGCGTCCCGGAGGACGGGTAGGAGGATGTCGTCGATGGTCTGCACCGCGCGGTGGAACCGACGATCGCCGGGCATCGGCACCCACCACGGCACCATGGGTGCCAGCAGGCGGGGGGCCATCGCCGTGACGATGGACTCCTGCGCGGCCATGATCCGCAGGGCGTCGTCCACGTGCAGGCGGTCGGCGAAGAACACCCGCATGATTGCTGCACAGACGAGACGGGAGAGTTCGGCTCCGATGTCGACGACCGCACCGGCGTTCGCCGCCTTGTCCAGTCGCCCGGTCGCTTCCTCGATCGCCACGGCCATCGTGTCGACCAGCGAGTTGATCCGAGCTGGCCGGAACAGCGGCGCCAGCGTCCGGCGGGATGCCAGCCAGGTGTCGCCCTCGGAGAGGATGCCGTCGCCAACGAGCCGACGTACCGAGCGCCACAGCGCGGTGTTGTCCCCGCGCGGGTAGTTGGCGGCTCGCTCCTGGAGCACCTGCTGTACGTGGTCGGGGTGCGTGACGAGGTACGGGCTGGAGATCCCGAGCCCGAGGCGGACGACCTCTCCGCCGGTCGCGTTGCCGGCGTCCACAAGGGATCCGTGGGCGTCGCGCAGGGCATTCGGTAGTGCCTTCCACACCGGCACGGTCACCGGCCTGCGTACTGCTTTCGCCTCCGGTGCTGGCACAGTGGACTCCCAACGGCTCGGCCTCATAGTTGCGGATCGCGCAACTTCCAGAACTCAAGACCGCCTAAGTGTGCAAGTTGTGAGGGTAGTCTCGCAATGGGTGATCGGGTTCGTCACTCGGCCTTGCGTCGATGCCTGCCGACCTGCGAGGCTCCACTCACGCCTGAGTGGTTACTCAGTGCGGCCGCGCGGCGCCGTCATTCCTGGCGGGATGCCGGCTGTTGCCGGTAGGCCTGCGGCGACATGCCATACATCGCGCGGAACGAGCGCGCGAACTTCGCCTTGTCCGCGAACCCCGATCGGGCGGCGATGGCGTAGATGGGTCGCTCCGCCAGAAGTGGATTCACCAGGTCACGCCGGCATCGCTCCAGCCGCCGCTGGCGGATCAGTTCGGCGATGCCGGTGCCTTCGCCCTCCCACAGCCGGTACAGGGAACGCAGGGAGAGGTGGTGGGCAGCAGCGATGGTACGAGCGTTCAGATCGGGGTCGGCCAGGTGCTCCGTGATGAACGCGTCGATACGCGCGCGCAGCGTCTGCTGTCGTACCTCGATCGGAAGCTTGGCCTCCAGGTCGAGGTGCTGTGCCAACGTGGCGGAGAGCAGGTCGAGTGCCATGCTGCCGAGCTGCGGGGCGTCGGCCGGCCGGAACCGCTCGGGGTGCCCGGCGACCTGGAGCATGAACTGGGCGAGCAGGGACGCCATGCCCTCGGACGGCAGCCGGCGGGCGAGCAACCCGTCGACCTTGTTCGGCGGAAGCGGGATGGCTGACTGCGGGACGAGTATCGCGACAGTCTTCGCCGTCGGGGGAAGCCCCGCCTCCGGTCCCTCCGCAGTTGCCGGCTCCTGCTGTGGGACATGCATGCACGTGTAGGGGCGTGAGGTCGACAGGAAGGTGAACTCTGCCGGCTGAAGATTGGCCTCGCGCCGCTCCTGAACGAGATTGCCCTGGCCGGTGAGGGGTAGCGCGATCTCGTACAACTCGGGGTCGCCGCGCCGGATCATCCGGGGCGAGCGGTGCATCGTCAGCTCCGGATAGCGGAACGACAGGACCTGCGGCACACCGAGATCGATCGCCTGCGCGAATCCGGTGAAGTTCGTCGAGTGCGGGCTGGAGAACAGCGACGGCGCGGTTCCCTTGGAGATCACGTCCTGCCAGACGTCGAACCGGTCACGCTGGGGGAAGAACGCCAGGTCAATGGTCTGGGCGGGGAGGATTGCAACCCACCTCCTTGCTGGTCCGCCTCATGGGTGGCCGGTGAGAAGCGTACATGGCACGGTCCAACGCCCCAGGGTTCGTATCGGGTCCCTTCACGACGAGCGCGGTAGGCCGCTGATCGGCCTACCGCGCTCGCTGCCGTCGACCTCTCAACCCTTCGCTGTTTTCCAGACGACCCCCTGGGTGCCGGCGCCGTCCGGGTCGACCACGCCCACCACGAGCCCTCGGTCGTTCATCGCCCAGACGCTGGCGGTGGAGGTGCCGAACCGCAGCGGACCCAGATCGATGGTCCGCCCGCCCCGAAGCCAGACAACCCCGTGCCGCTGGCCGCCCGTGGTGCTGGACTCGCCGGCCACGGCACCCGCGCTGTTGATCGCGGACGCTCGTGCGGAGCCGCCGCCGAGGGGTGCGAGTGCGGTCTGCGTGCCCCGGTGCCAGCGCACCGGCAACGCCCCGGGCTCCCGGTCCGGGTTGGCGGCTACCTCGCCGCGGTTGTTGATCCCTACGGTGTTGAGGTCGCCGAGGTCGGTGAGCACGCCGTTGTCCCAGAGGAAGTGATGCCAGCTGTCGGTGATCGTCTTCATGCTGCCGAGCACCTGACCGCGATCGTTCACCGCGTGGGCCATGCTGACGACCGCGCCGGGCGGCTGGATCACGGTCAGCAGGCCGTTGCGCCAGAGTGCGGCGTCGGTGCTGGCGCCGTCGTCGTACTCGACAAAGCCGACGATGTCTCCGCGATTGTTGATCTGCACCGGGTAGCTGTCGCCGCCGAGCCCGGGAAGGTCCACGAACCGGCCGTTGCGCCACACGAAGCCCTGGCCGTACATGTAGCTGGTCGGGAGGTAACGAACTCCGATGACCTCGTCGCGGTCGTTGACGCCGTACGCCATGGCCGGGCCGGCCTCGGTCGCCTCGACCAGGATGGACATGCTGCCGTTCCGCCACATGACGGCCCGGTTCTCGCTGGTCCCGACCACCACGCCACGTTCGTTGACGGCGTTGGCGGTGCTGGTCTCGCCCGGCTTACCCAGGTCGGTGAGGACGCCCCGCTGCCACCGGAACGCGTGGCCCCGCCCGTCCGTGGCCTGGCTGTGGCCGACCACCTGACCGGCGTTGTTCAGGTCGTTGGGGTAGCTCCAGGATCCGCCCAAGGTGCCCAGCAGGTGCCGTCCTACGGCAGCCGGGCCGGCAGTCGCCGTGACCGCCGACGAGGACATCACCAGCGCGGTGGCAACCACCCCGACGAGGGCCTTCCGAGTGATCCTGCCGGAGCGACGCATCCCGTTCCCCTTTCGCTGTGGAGTCATCCATTCACTCTGAGCGATTTCCGGGGTGTGTTCCTCCCCCGTACGGTCGGATGCGGTGTCGGGGTGGCGATAGGCGCTACCCGCCGGCCCTGGGTCCGTGGGGTGCAAAGAGGTCCACTACATGCGGTAGGTAAGCGCGCCGGTGTCGCTGAATTCCTGCCGGACGCCGCTATTCGCCGGGCTGAACACCCGGCAGTCGCACGTCTCGCCCGGCTGCTTCACCGATGCCTCGGCGTAATACCAGACCTGCCCCACGTACGCCTCGAACGTGCGACTGGTTGCACGCGGTACGGCAACCGCCTCATAGGACTTGCATTCGGCGTCGAAAAGCCAGAGGACGTACGGTTCGCCGAATGTCGTCAGGGTGCCGCTGACCGGGTCGCCCCAGCGGTCTTCTGGTATGTCTTCCAGGAAGAATTCCGTCGCCTCGGGGCCCTTGGTCTGCCTGATGCAATCCACCATGAGCTGGGTCGGTGGGGTGTCCAACCCGGACGCCGACTTCGAAGTCGGCTCGGGTTCGGGCGTCGCCGACGACGATGACCGTAGGCCGTTGAGGATGCCCCAGCCGTCATGATTCGCGCGGGGAATCACCGCCAGGATGGCCACTATTGCGGCGAGCCCTGCGCACAGCCCGAGGGCGATAGCCAGGCGACGATGCTTCGACGAATTTGTGGGTGTTTCCTGGGATGCCACGTCACGTCACTCCATCAGCCGGATGCCCGAGCCGGGTCGGATTGGCGGAAGTGCGAACCGCTCGGTATCCACCGGACCGCCGGTCGCAGTGTATGACGCTTTTCCCGCAGGCGTTGTCCCGCGAAGTCGACCTCCGCCGGGTCGGCCGCCTGCCGGGGCCTGAGGTGGATGGCGCCGGGTCGCTCGACGTTGCCGAGCGGCGGGCAACCCATCCGTAAGTTTGGATGTTAACGCGATCATGGGTGTTCGGCGTCGATCGGGACCGGTGGGCCGGCGCCACCTGCGTGGGTTCGGTGGTGGGGAGTGGTCAGGCCGACGACTGCGGCGAACGCCGGTTGATGGGTCCGGGAAGTTACGTCTTGACGAACGGCATGTTATCGCCCACATTCGATGTTCAAGGGTGACGGCGCCAGTGGCTACCGGGCGAGGCCGCTTCGTCGGATCTTGGTTCGGGTGTGCGCCAGGGGCATGCGGGCATGAATGTTAGCGCTAACACCGCGCTGGCGCGGACGCCCGGCCGTGCGTCGCGGTGTGCCCATCTTCGGTCGGACCGTTCGGGTCCTGGTCAATTGGAGGAGGATCATGTCTGCCTTTGGTACATCTTCATCACTCGCGCCGCCGACACGGCGGCGCGGGCGGTTGCTGCGCGCCCTCGCCGCTGGCGTAGCGGCGGTGCTGGCCGGCGGTGTCGCGGCGGCAGTGGTGTCGACACCGGCGTCCGCGGCGACGGTCGACACGAGTGCCTGGTACGTGTTGATCAACCGCAACAGTGGCAAGGCCCTGGACGTGTACAACCTGGCCACCACGGACGGCGCGCGGATCACGCAGTGGGCGCGCAACAACGGCAACCAGCAGCAGTGGCAGTTCGTCGACTCCGGTGGTGGCTACTACCGGCTGAAGTCGCGGCATTCGGGCAAGGTGCTGGACGTCTACAACTTCTCGACCGCCAACAGCGCCAGCATCGTGCAGTGGGCTGATCACAACGGGACGAACCAGCAGTTCCGGCTGGCCGACTCGGCCGGTGGCTACGTCCGGTTGATCAACCGGAATTCGAACAAGGTGATGGAGGTACAGGGCGCCTCGACCGCCGACGGCGGCAACATCGTGCAGTACGACGACTTCAACGGCAACCACCAGCAGTGGCAACTCGTCCGCGTCGACGGCGGCAACCCCACGCCGCCGCCGGGTGGGTGCAGTTTGCCGTCGTCGTATCGGTGGTCGTCGTCGGGTGTGTTGGCGACGCCGGGGTCGGGGTGGGTGTCGTTGAAGGACTTCACGCATGCGCCGTACAACGGTCGGCATC
>NZ_SJJR01000036.1 GCF_004331455.1 Micromonospora zingiberis | reverse complement strand
TCTACCTGTACCTCGCCGCCACCATCGTCACGATCCGTCAACTCATCCAACGCGCCCGCACGCTCTACCGCTGGGACACCCGACCCACCACCCGCCGCCTCAAGTAACACCTACTGCCGGTCTGTCTTATTAACGCCTGCGGTAGAGGAAGGGCCCCTTGTTAACAACTCGGCCCGGTGACGCTAGCGCCGACCGCGACGGGCCCGCAGGTAGTCGCTGACCACGTACTCGCCGAGGTCCTCGGTGTCCGGGGTGAAGACCCGGCCGCCGCTGCGTCGCGCCACCGCGTCGACGAACCGGCGCAGACCGGGATCGTCGCCGAGCATGAACAGGTTCAGCGTCGCCCCGTACCGGCTCAACCGGTCCACCTCCCGGATCGTCGCCTCGATCGTCTCCGGCAGCGGCGGCCAGCAGAACAGCGCCTCCCCGTCCTCGGGATCCAGGTGGGCGGTGGGCTCCCCGTCGGTGACCACCAGCACCACCGGCTCGGCGTCCGGATGGCGGCGCAGGTGCCGTCCGGCGAGCCGCAGCGCATGCTGAAGGTTGGTGCCCTGGGCCATGTCCGGCTCCGCCGCGGCCAACTCCTGCTGGGTCAGCCCCGCCGCCTCCCGGCCGAACCCGATGATCTGCAACGCGTCCTGCGGGAACCGGGTCGCCATCAGGTGGGCCAGGGCGAGCCCGGTCTGCTTCATCGGCCCCCAGCGGCCCTGCGAGATCATCGAGTACGACAGGTCGACGCAGAGCGCCACCGCCGCCGAGGCCCGTCGCTCGGTCTCGACCACCTCGAAGTCGGAGACGGCGAGCTGCACCGGTACGCCCGGGCCGGCCCGGCGGACCGCCCGGGTGAGCGTACGCACCACGTCCAGTGGCTGTTCGTCGCCGTACTCCCAGGGGCGGGACGCCCCACTGACCTCGCCGGCCGCCCCCGCCGACCGCAGGTCGTGCTGGCCACGTGGGCCGGCGGTCAGGTCGGCGAAGACCCGGCGCAGCGCGGTGCCGCCGAGCCGGCGCAGCGCCTTCGGGCTCAGCGTCAGACCCTCGGCGTCGCGGGCCACCCAACCCTGGCCGCGCAGCTCGCGCTCCAGCTCCCGCAACTGGCGTACGTCGTCGGCCGCGTCGCGGCCCAGCAGTCGAGCCACCGCCTCCACGTCGATGTCGTCCAGCGTGGCCCCGGGATGCGCCTGGCCCAACTGGTCGAGCAGGTCGTCCAGCTCGGCCACCTCGTCGAGCGCGCCGGCCGCCTCGCCGTAGCCCAGGGGCTGACCGCCCTGCATCCGCTCGCCGCGCCCCCAGCGCAGGTCGGGCCGCAGCGACCGGAGGTTGCGCTCCAGTGCGGTCAGCTCCCCGGCGAGCCGGTCGCCGAGCGACTGGCGCATCAGGCCGGCGAGTTCCGCACGCTGCCGCTCCGACAGCGAGTTCATCAGTCGCTGGCCGGCCGCCGCCCGGCGGGCCAGCAGGTCGATCAGCTCGTCGACGTTGGCCGGCCGTTCCGGAAAGAACTCGCCGTGCCGGCGCATGAACTCGGCGAACGCGTCGGTGGTGTCCTCGGCGCGGGCATGCCGGGCCAACAGGGCGTTCAGGTCCTGCATCATCTCGGCCAGCCGCTCCTGCACCGCCGGATCGGCGGCCAGTTGGGCGGATTCCCGCAGTCCGGCGAACCGCTGGCCGAGCACCCCGTCGCGCAGCCCGTCGAGGATCCGCTGGTAGATCTGCCGGGCCTCGTCGCTGGCCCACCGGTAGCCGGAAAGCTCGCGCACCGCCTGTGCGGTGGAACGGGGAAGGTTGTCCAGCACCGTCTCGGCGAACCGGGCCGCCTCGTCCTGCCGGCCGGCCAACTCGTCGCGCTCGGCCGCGAGCGCCTGGTCGAGCAGGGCGCGGGCCTGGGTCACCGCGCCGTCCAGCTCACCCCGGCGCAGCACCTCCCGGCGCAGCCGGCGGGCGCGGGCGGTCAGCTCGTCCAGGCCACCCCGTCCCTGTGGCCCCTGGCGCAGCAGGTCCCGCAGCGCCTGGCGCAGGCTGCCGCCGGCCAGTACCGCCTGGCCGACCTGATCCACCGCGGCCTGCACGTCGTACGGCGGCGCCAGCGGATCGGGGCCCCCGCGCCACTGCCCGTACCGGAACCGGTTGCCGGCCATGCTCAGTCCCGGCCGCCGTAGCGGGTACGCCCCGAGTCGGTCACGTCCTTGCCCAACCGGCGACTCAGGTGTAGCCCTTCCAACACGAACTCGATCGCGGCGGCGGCCTGCCCGGGGCTCGGCGCATCGCCGACGCCGAGCCGGTCGAGCACCTTGGCCAGCCCGGGTACGGTGCCCACCTGGCCCAGCAGGTCGACCGCCGGCACCAACTCGCCGGTCTCGATCGCCTTGCCGTCCTCGACCAGCGCGGTGAAGCCGGACAGGTCCAGCCCGGCCAGCCGGGCCCGGAACGTCTCGGCGGTGGCGGTACGCAGCAGGTGGCCGAGGATCTCGATCTCCCGGCCGTCCTCGCCGCTCTCGAACTCCACCTTGCCGCGCAGTGTCGACGTCACCGACACCGCGTCCCCCACCCGCGCCACCGCATCAGGTGAAAGGAAGGGCACCTTATTAACGTCTGCGGTAGCGGAAGGGCCCCCTGTTAACACCTCACCCTCAGCAGCCGGCTCGGCGAGAGCGGCGAGCAGGCTGGCCCGGCGCAGCGCGGCGGCGGCGACCGTCTCCGCGGCGGCGATGGCGAACCGGGCCGAGACCCCCGAGCGCGGGTCCACCGACGGCGACTCGCGTACGGCGCGGGCGAACCGGGCCAGCACCTCCAGTACGTGCTCCGGCACCTCGGCGACCAGGTGGGCCTCCTGCCGGATCAGCGCCAGTTCCAACTCCAGTTCGGTCGGATAGTGGGTACGGATCTCGGCGCCGAACCGGTCCTTGAGCGGGGTGATGATCCGGCCCCGGTTGGTGTAGTCCTCCGGGTTGGCGCTGGCCACCAGGAGCAGGTCCAGCGGCAACCGGAGTTGGTAGCCGCGCACCTGGATGTCCCGCTCCTCCAGCACGTTGAGCAGCGCCACCTGGATCCGTTCGGCCAGGTCGGGCAGTTCGTTGACGGCGAAGATGCCCCGGTTGGTACGCGGCACCAACCCGAAGTGGATCGTCTCGGGGTCGCCGAGCGTACGCCCCTGGGCCAGCCGGATCGGGTCGACGTCGCCGATCAGGTCACCGACGCTGGTGTCCGGGGTGGCGAGTTTCTCGCCGTAGCGCATCGAGCGGTGCAGCCAGCCGACCGGAAGGTCGTCGCCGGCCTCGGCGACCAGCGCCCGTGACGCCGGGGTGATCGGGTGCAGGGGGTGTTCGTTCAGCACCGACCCGACGATCACCGGGGTCCACTCGTCGAGCAGCGTCACCAGGGACCTGATCAGCCGGGTCTTGCCCTGGCCACGCTCGCCGAGCAGCACCATGTCGTGCCCGGCGAGCAGAGCCCGCTCCACCTCGGGCAGCACGGTGTCGTCGTACCCGACGATGCCGGCGAACCGTGGCCCGCCGTTGCGCATCCGGGCCAGGAGGTTGTCACGCAGCTCCTGCTTGACGGTGCGGTACCGGTGGCCCGCCGCGCGCAGCGCCCCGAGCGTGCCGGGCAGCTCGGCCGGGGGTACCGGGGTTACCGGGAAGTCACTCACCGAACCAACGCTAGCTCACCTCTGGGCCCCGCAACCCCCCTCGCTGAGTCCTCACCCCGACACCAGACCTGGTCGATCATTGACCGCGCTGGGTGTCGAGTTGGTCGAGGGCGGTGTCGATGGCGTTGCGCTGCGCCTCGTCGGAGTAGGTGGCCGGGTCGACGGCCGCGAGCGCGTTGAGCCCTTCGACGAGGGCCACCAGGCTGGTCGCGGTGGCCGCGCAGTCGGCCGGGGGCCAGGTCGGGCGCACTGCGGCGACCAGGGTGGTGATCCGGTCGACGAAGCGGCGGTTGTAGGTGCGGTGCAGGTCGGCGAGGACCGGGTCGGCCAACGCGGCGGCGAGGAAGCCGACCCAGACCCGGGCCTCCTCCCGCTTTTCTTCGGTCGGCGACGCGGCCTGCCAGAGCACGGCCCGCAGCGCCGCCCGGGGCGGGCCGGCGCTCTGGGCGGCGTCGGCCCGCTGGCCGGTACGCCGGTGCAGCAGTTCGCGGGCGTGCACCAGCAGGGCCTGCTTGTCGGCGAAGGTGTGCAGCACCATGCCGGTGGTGCAGCCGGCCCGCTCGGCCACCGCGCGCAGGGTGAGGCCGGGCAGCCCTCGCTCGGCCAACACCGACCAGGTGGCCGCGGACAGCCGGCGCTGCTGGTCGGCCAGATCACGCCGTCTCGCCATTCCGGCACCTCCCTGACCATGGAAGCCATACCGTAACGTACGTTACGGTAACGCTTGTTACGAACACTCGGCGGAAGGAAGGTCGGCCCATGGTCGTCTCCATCGACCACGAACCGTGGGAGTCCAGCGACGCGGCCCGCCTGCGCGCCGCCCAACGGGCCGAACTCGACGCCCGCTACGGCGGCGACGACCACGAGCCTGGAGCGCCCCCCACCGCCGAGACCGTCAGCATCTTCCTCGTCGCCCGCGACCCCGCCGGCACCGCCGTGGGCTGCGGCGGCCTGCGGCTGCTCGCCCCCGGCTCGGCCGAGATCAAACGGATGTACGTCACCCCGGCGGCCCGAGGCACCGGCGTCGCCGTCGCCATCCTGCGCGCCCTGGAACACGAGGCCCGCGACGCGGGCGTACGCACCCTGCTGCTGGAGACCGGCACCGCCCAGCCCGACGCGATGCGCTTCTACGAGCGCGAGGGCTACCACCGCATCGACAACTTCGGCCCGTACCGGGGCGAGCCGCTCTCCCGCTGCTACGCCCGCGACCTCCCCTAGCGACCCACCGCAGCCTTGATCGTCTGCGCTCGACTGACTCGACACGCCGGGGCGCGAGGCACTGGAGCGCAGACGATCAAGACCCGACGGACCGGCTCCGCTCAGCGGGCGGCGCGGGCCTTGAGCATGCGCGGTACGGCGGCCAGCCCGGTCACCGGGCGGAACGCCCGCGCCGCGTTGACCAGTGCCGCGTACTCGTCCTCGGTCAGGTCGATCTCGGCGGCGGCGGCGTTGCGTTCCATCTGCTCCACGCTCGAAGCGCCGGGGATCGCCACCACGTTCGGGTGACGCAGCACGTACGCCAGGGCGATCTGGCTCGGAGTCGCGTCGTGCGCGGCGGCCACCTGGCGCAGCGTCTCGACCAGGGCCGTGCCGCGCACCAGGTTCTCCGGCAGGAAGTACGGGTTGGCCCGGCGCACCGCGCCGACCGGTGGATGGTGCGCGTCGTACCGGCCGGAGAGGAACCCCTGCGCCAACGGGCTGTACGCGATGACCAGCCGACCGGCCTGCTCCGCGTACGGCAGCAGGCCCTCTTCGGGCTTGCGGTCGAGCATGCTGTAGCGGACCTGGTTGCTCAGCACCCGGCGGCCCAGCGCCGCCTCGGCGACCTGCCAGCGGCGCAGGCTGTAGTTGCTCACCCCGACCTCACCGACCAGGCCGACGCCCTGGAGGGCCCGCATGCCCCGCATGGTGCTCTGATCGCTGACCAGCGGGTTGTGCTGGTGCACCTGGTACAGGTCGAGGTGGGTGACCCCGAGCCGGGCCGCCGAGGCGACCGCCCGCTGCTGCACCACGGATGCCACCGGCAGCACCGGGAAGATCTTGGTCGCGATGGCCACCTTGTCCCGGTCGCCGGCCAACGCCGCGCCGAGGATCCGCTCGCTACGGCCGAAGCCGTACACCTCGGCGGTGTCGAAGACGGTGACACCCAACTCGACCGCGCGCCGGACGATGTCCGTCGCCAACCGTTCGTAGTCCGGGCCGTAGCCCCACTCCCGCGACCCGAACTGCCAGGTGCCGAGGCCGATCTTGGACAGGGGCTTCGGGGTGTCGAGCCGCACGTAGCGCATGGCTAAAGACCGTACCCGCCGCAGAGCACGACAGCCGCCGATCCGCCGGGGCGAACCCGCGCGCCCGCGCGGCAGCCCGGGTCAGTCGGAGCAGCGGGTCCGCGCTCTCGCCGGCGTGCTCACCAGACGCGCGGGTTGGCCCGGTGGTTGCGTACCGTGCAGGGCCGCCCGGGCGGTGGTCCGCTGCGGGATCCACGCAGCCGCATCCCGATCAGCAGGAGCAGGAGCGCGCCCAGTGCGACGCCGGCGAGCAGCGACCAGCGCCGGCCGTCCAGGTCGGTCACCGAGGCCACCGCCACGTTGCCCCCGACCTGGGCCGACACCTCCTGCGCCGGCACCTCGCCGGCCGCCGTGCCACCGCCGGCCGGTTCCGCGTCCGCGCCGGACGTGTCCTCGAGGGCGGCCGGGGTAACGTCCACCGCCGCCGGTTCGTCGGTGACGCCGGCCGGCAGGAGGTTCACGTCGGAGCAGGAGTAGTAGCTGTCGGAGGTGTCGGAGTTCTGCCAGATCGTGTAGATCACGTGACGGCCGACGCGGTCCGCCGGCAGCCGGCCGGACATCTGGTAGACCCCGTCGCGGATCGGTGGGTCGGTGACCCGCAGGAACGGCACCGTCTCCACCTGCGCCCAAGTCAGCTTCGTCGTCGGGACGTACCCGGCCCGGGTCAGGTAGACCCGGAAAGTCCCTTTGTGCGGGACCGTCGTCTGGTAGCGGAAGTCGAACTCCGCCCCCGCCGTCAACGCCGTCACCGGCCAGTCGGTACGCGCCAGGTCCAGCCCCCGGTACGCCGACAGCCCACCGCTGCACAGCTCTCCGTCGGGGATCCGCTCCCGGTCCCGGCCGTCCACGCCGAACACCCGGACGTTGTCCCACTCGCGCAGTGCGGCGCCCTCCTGGACCGCCGCCCGGCAGGCCGGTGTGTCCACGTACCTGCCTTCCGGCGCGCAGGCGGCGGACCTGCTGACCGGAAACGACGGTGCGCCCTGCGCGGCGGCCGGCACCGCGCTGGTGCTCACCGCGACGACGGCCGCCAGCATCGTGACGACAATTCGACCTACGGTCTCCACGGTCGGACCTCCCACCCACCAGTACGGACGAAAGAGGTCAACAGTTCGACGGAATTCGGGCCGTCGGCCGCCCACCTCCCGGGGTGGCGGTACGAATCCGTGGCGCCACCCCGGGCGACCGACCCGGCCGGGTCGGTCGCCCGGATCGGTCAACGCCGGGTCACCACCCCGGTTCGGGCCGAGGTGGCCACGCCGGGTTTGGTGGCCGCCCGGACCGCGGTCACCCGCACGCTGAGCCGGTGCCCGACGTCCGCGTTCTTCGGCTGGTACGTCCGGCTGGTCGCGCCGCTGATCACCCGCCCGTCGCGCAGCCACTGGTACTGGAAGGTGAGTCCCGACTCGCTCCAGGTGCCCGGCTGGGCGGTCAGGGTGGCGCCGACCTTCGGCTTGCCCTTGACCACGGGAGGCTTCTTCGCCACCGGCGCCGGCCGGAGCACGGCCACCACCACCAGCGAGCCGCTGCCGACGTTGCCGGCGGTGTCCGTCGCCCGGAACAGCACCACGTGCCGCTTGTGGTCCAACGGCACCGGGGCGGTGTACCGCTGCCAGGCACCGTTGTCGACCTGGTACTCGACCCGGGCCACCCCGGAGTGCGGGTCAGCGGCGATGATCGTCAGCTTCCGGTCGTTCAGCGTCGCCCGGACCCGCGGTGCCACCCGGTCCACCTGTACCGAGGTCGACCAGGTCTCGCTCCACCACAGGTTCACGCCCTGCGCGCGGTAGTCGATCCGGTAACGGCCGTGCGGCAGCGGCACCGGCTCGCGGTACGGGAACCACCCCTTGCCGTCGATCTGGTACTCCACCAGCCGGACGCCGTTGCCCGCCGCGACGGTCAGGGTGGCCGAGGCGCCGTACCACCCGTCGCGGCCCGCTCCGGAAATCGACACCTTCGGCTGCCCACCCTGGTAGCGCAGCGGTTCCACGCTGGTCAGCGTCGGCACCACCCGGCGGATCGAGCCGTCCGGCTCGTGGTGCAGCCGGTCGATGGTGGTTTCCCGGTGCGTACCGTTGCCGCCCGGAATGGCGAACCGGTGGTACGCGATGTACCAGTCGTCGGTGCCCGGCACCTGGAGCACCGAGTGGTGTCCGGTGCCGAGAATGCCCTGGCTCGGATCCTTGGTGAGGATCTCGCCCCGGGCGGTGAACGGCCCCAGCGGACTCGTGCCGGTGCCGTAGCCGACCCGGTAGTTCTCGCTGCCGGTGTCGTCGATCGACCAGGACAGGTAGTACGTCCCGGCCCGCTTGTGCAGGAACAGCCCCTCACGGAAGTCCGTCAGGCCGGTCAGTCGTACCCGCTTCGTGACGTCGTACGAGATCATGTCGTCGTTGAGCGGCACCACGTACGGCGTGCCGTTGCCCCAGTACAGGTAGCTGCGCCCGTCGTCGTCGGTGAACACCGCCGGGTCGATCTGCTGGGCGCCGTTGTAGTCGTCCTTGCTGACCAGTGGCTTGCCGAGCGGGTCGACGAACGGCCCGAGCGGTGAGTCGGCCACCGCGACGCCGATGTTCTGCTGCGCCGAGAAGTAGAAGTAGTACTTGCCGTTCTTCTCGATCGCCGCCGGCGCCCAGGCGTTGTGATCGGCCCAGCTGACGTCCGGGCCGAGATCCAGGATGGTGTCGTGCTCGGTCCAGTCGACCAGGTTCCGGCTGGACCAGACCTTGAAGGTGGAACTTCCCCAACCGGGAAAGCCGTCGGTGGTGGCGTAGATGTAGTAGGTGTCGCCGAACCGGACGATGTTCGGGTCGGCGTTGTAGCCGGGCAGCACCGGCGAGCCCATCGACACCGCCCGCACCGTCCACTCGCGCCGGCCGCCGGCCGCGTCGGTCACGGTCAGCCGCACCGGCTCGCGGTAGTCCCGTACCCCGGCCGGGGTCACCGTCGAGGTGGGCGCCACCACGAAGGTCGGCTGGAGCGTACGCAGGTCGGTGCCGGGTCGTACGGCGAGAGTCACGGTGCTCGTCGCGGCGTCGATCATCGCGGGGACCTTGAGGCTGTCCAACTGCACGGCGACGATGCTGGTGCCGTTGCCGCCCAGCCCGGCCACCTCGGCGTCGCTGAGTGCCCGGTTGTGCAGCGAGAAGTTGCGCACCTGCCCCTTGAGGAAGCGGTCGGCCGCGTACTGGGAACGACCGATGTAGTTGGCCGTGGTCCGCCCGCCACCGATCTCGCCGGGCCGCCGCAGCACCCCGGTCCGCTCGGCGACCCGCACCCCGTCCAGGTAGAGCCGGGCGGTGCCGGCCGAGTCCAGGGTGTACGTCAACGTCTGCCACACCGCGCGGGGCAGCGCGGCGCCGTTGGTGACGGTCTCCTCGGTGGTCCAGTTACCCGTGGCCAGCGAGGTCCGGTAGTTGTTTCCGGTGGTGAACAGGTAGCCGTTGCCGGCGCCGCCCGCACTGTTGCCCAACCCCCAGATGAAGTACGGAGTGGCCTGGTCGCCGGCGATGTTCACCTCCATCGACACGGTGATCTCGTCCAGCCCGGACATGATGTCGTCGGGCAGGCCGACATGCCCGTCGGTCCCGCCCAGCCGCAGGCTGCCGCCACCGAACGCGGCGTCCCCGGCCAGCGTGCCGTGGTAGCCGTTGCCGGAGGCGTCGGTGGCCGTACGACCACTCGTCTCGGCCAGCGGGTAGTGCAGCACCAGGCCCTGCGGGGTGGCCCGGACCGGCGGCGGGGCGTCGGTCAGCGCGTCGAGTTCCCGCTTGGTGACCGGGATGACGGTGCCGTGCCGAGGGCTCGCCGGCAGGCTGTAGCGGGCCGGCACCCGCCAGTTCGGGTTCTCCAGGTCGTCGGTGCCGAGCGGGATGTAGCCCCGGCCGCCGTACTCGTCGACGAAGAGGTAGTACTTCGAACCGGAGGTGTCGCCGGGGTTGGCCTTGAACACCGTCGGGCCCTCGACGGCCGAGGTGCCGGCGGTGCGGCCGATGCAGGCGGTGATCCTGCTCCAGGCGGGTCGGCCGGGCAGGTCGACGGCGGTCAGCGAGGCGGCCTTCTCCTGGATGATGTCGGAGCAGCCGGTGCCGCCGCCGCCCTCGTCCTTGGTGAACCGGTAGTAGGTGTCCCCCTCCTTGATCACCGTGGAGTCGATCCGGGACTCGCCCCGGTCCTGCCAGATCGTCGCCTCGTCAAAGGTGACGAAGTCGCGGGTGGTGGCCGCGAGCATCCGGTTGTAGGTGTTACCGGTGTGCTGCGGATCGTTCTCGGCGTACAGCTTGGACGCCCAGAAGACCAGGTACTCGCCCCGCTCGTCGTCCCAGTACGCCTCCGGCGCCCAGGTGTTGCCGGCCCTCGGCGGGGAGACCTGCACGTGCCGCTGCTCGGACCAGTTGACCAGGTCGGTGGACTCCCACACCTCCAGGTACCGGCTGCCGTGCCGCTGCGAGGCGTCCCAGTCCCCGTTGCGGCCGATCGACAGGTCGGTGGCGATGAGGAAGAACCGGTCCCCCTCCGGGCTGCGGATCAGGAACGGGTCACGCAGGCCCCGGGTGCCGAAGGTGGACTCCAGCACGGGCCGTCCGCCGTTCAGCTCGGTCCACTGTAGGGCGTTGTTGCCCTGGCTGGCCGCGAAGTAGATCTTCTCGCCCTCGATCGAGTTGCCGGTGAAGTAGCTGAACGCGTAGCCGACGTACGGTGCCGCCGGGGGCATCTGCCGTACGGTCAGCTCGAAGTTCCGCTCGGTGCTGGCGGCGCCGAGGACGACCGTCGCGGTGACGGTGACCGTGACGTCACCGGCGCCATTCGGTGGTCGGTTGACCACCCCGTCCGGAGCGACGATCTCCGGTCGGGCCGACCGCCAACTGACCGTCGCGCCGTGCAGCCCGCTGGTGGGCAGGGTGAGGTTGCCCCGGACGTCGTCGGCGTGCACCAGGGCCAGCGCGGCGGCAGCCGCCTCGACCCGTTCCCGGTCCGAGGCGTCCGGCAGCACCGTGGCGGTGAAGGTCCGGGTGGCGGTGGCCGCCCCCCGGGTCACCGTGGCGGTCAGGGTGACCGACGCCGGGTCGGCCCCGGCCGCCGGTCGGGTCACCGCACCGGTCGGGCTGATCGTCGCGGGATCAGTGGAGGCCCAGGTGATCGCCGCGCCGTAGCTGCCCTGGGTGGGCAGGGTGAGCGCCCCGGTCACCGCCGAGAGATCACCCAGGTCCAGGCTGGCCGCGTCGCGGGTGACGCGGGTGGCCTCCGGCAGCGCGATCGCGCTCACTTCGGCGGCGTCGAGTGCCCGGTCGTAGATCCGGAAGTTGGCCACCTGGCCGCGCAGGAACCGGTCCGAGGCGTAGTTGGAGCGGCCCAGGTTGTTGCTGGTCGTCGTACCGTTGCCGACCGCGCCGGGGGTCACCGTGACGGCGGTGTTGCGGGCGACCTGGACACCGTCCTCGTAGAGGGTGCCGACGGTGCCGGTCTGGGTGTACGTGACCGACTTCCACACCCCACGGGCCAGGTTGCCACCCTTGGCGGTGACCCGCTCGCCGGACCAGTTCGTGGTGGTGATGGCGGCCCGGAACGCATCCCCGCTGGCGAAGAGGTATCCGGTGCCGGAGCTTGAGGTCGCCGGGTTGCCCAGTCCCCAGATGAAGTAGGGCGTCTGCTGGCCGGGGTCGACGTACACGTCGACCGAGACGGTGATCGACGACAGCCCGGCCATCAGGTTGTCCGGCAGCCGGACGTGGTCGTCCACGCCGTCGAGCCGGAGCCCGTCCCGATCGGTCCAGGTGCCACCGGTCAGGGTGCCGTGCCGGCCGTGCCCCGAGGTGTCGGTCACCGTCGTGCCGGCGGTCTGGTCGAGGTCGTAGCGGAGCAGCAGACCGGCGGTGACGTCATAGGCGGGTGCCGCCTGCGCCGGTGTGGCCGGCAGCAATCCGGCGGTCAGTGCGACGACCAGTGCGGCTGCAAGCCGTCCGGTCGCGCGTCGGGACGGGAGGTCGGTGGGGGAGGTACTCCGGGGGTGGAACGGCGTACGTCGCATAGACAGCCCTCGGATTGATCAATGTGAACGTTAACAAGCTCGAATTGTCGACGCAACAACTTGCGCCGTCAAGCATTGATCTACCCGGAAGTAGCAAGGTCCTGGTGAGCGGCACAGACGACGATGCCCCCGCCGGAACGGCGAGGGCATTTGTCCTGAGTTCACCGGTTCGCACTCAATGGTGCGTTCGGTGGAGCCGGAGGTACCACCATGCGAACCAGTCGGTGACCATCGCCGGTGGCCCGCTACCGCCGCGAACGGGCAGGCCAGCCCAATGAAGCGCGATTCCAGACGTGGCCCTAGAAGCGGTAGGCGTCGCGCCGGTGGCGGATCGAGTGGATCTCCACGACACGCTTGGCCTCGTTGATCCGGTAGATGATCCGGTACGTGCCGCGGCGGGCGGAGTGGAAGGCACCGAAGGGCTCGTCGAGCGGCTTGCCCGCCCGATAGGGGTTGACCGCTATCGCGTGCTGGATGGTCTCCGTCGCCGCGACCGCGACCTCCAGCGGCAAATCCTCGTGCAGGTTGCGGCGGGCCTGCCGGGAGAACATCACCGTGTACGGGCTGGTCGCCTCACCCGTGTCGTCCCGCCGCCCGCCTTGCGACGGCATCAGGCCGCCCTACCGCGACGCCGTTCCAACTCGGCGCGAACCTCGTCCATCGAGAACGTGTCGCTGGCCGCGAAATCCTCCCGCGACTGGCGCAGATCCGCGAGGGCCTCGTCGTCGGAGAGCAGGTCGAGCGTCTCCCGCATCGACTCGTACTCGGCGACCGAGATCAGCATCACGTCGGCGCGGCCGTTTCTGGTGATCGTAAAGCGGTCGTGCTCCCGAGCGACCCGGTCGGCAAGCTCGGCGATCCGGGCCTTAGCTTCCGTGATCGGAATGGTCTCCATAGCAGCCATTCTAACGACTGGTCAGAATTCTGGCCACGTTCTTCGTCCGGCTCCGGACGCGGTGAGCTGCCCGGGTTTGCGGAGGCGAGCCGCGACGAGCACACGAGATATCGACCGTGGCCCAGGGCTTCGCCGCACTGGCCCCTCCGTTTGGGTATCCGTACCATCGCTCGTCGAGTGCGCCAGCACCCCCAGGGCCGTCGGTCGACCTTCGCGTAGACCACGGTGGTCAGCGCCGGTGACGCAGCACCTGGCCGATCTCCACGAGTGTGGCGCCCGCGACCAGCATCGACGTGGCGGCACTGGTTTTGCGCCCCACATTTCGCCCCAACAACGCTCGGGCGGCCAAGGTAGTAGAAAGATCCCTGCTCAGAAACGGTTTCTTCCGAAGCTTCAACAACGGTCACCGAAGTGCAGTGTGGGGCGCTGGGTGACAACGGCTGTGACCACGAGATCACGAACAATCGGCACCAGTCAATGACTGATGCCGATTCACCTGCACAAAAACAAGGTGGAGCCGAGGGGACTCGAACCCCTGACCCCCACACTGCCAGCATGGTAACGATTCCGTCACGCCGTTCCGCAGGATGTCCGCAGGTGCCCCAAGCAGGGAGAAGACTCCTGGGCGAGTGACGCCCCCTGCCGCCAGATGCCGCACAGTGACGACTCTTTGATCTTGAGCTGTGACCACCGATGTGACCCCAATCGGTGTGGAAGGCTCCGTGCCACCCCATCCAGGGCGTTGCCGAACGGTCCGCACCAAGCGCTGACTCGAGAACCGCGCGGGTGATCCCCGCGAGGAGCCCACCCTGACCGACCAACGAGACTCCGTCGGCCTTGGCCCGCTCGACCAACTGCTGCGCGAGCTCCATCTCCGCCGCCGTCGGTTCAGGAAGCTGAACAGCGTTCTTCTTGTCTGCCATGACGTGGTCCTTCCCGGACAGGATCAACGTCCTGTCCAACGGACCACACCCAGGTCAAACACGGAAATCTACGCAGTCCCAGCCCCAGCGGGTTCGTGGTCATGGTGATGGGCTTGCCGCTGGTGGCCGGGGTGCGGCAAGCTGGGTTGCTGGTGGGGAGAGCCACCACGTTGTCGGCCCTTGTGGTCTGACCTTCTGCCGGAGACGGCTTTGTCGGCGCTCTTCCCACCTCTGTATGTGCTGGTGGCGGATCCTTCAGATGGCGGCTTCGCGGCTGATGCTGTCGGGTGCGGGCGCGGGGCCGGCAGCGTACGGACTCCACCCATGTTCTCGCGGCGGTTCGCCGATTGGATCGGGTATGGAGTTGGTCGCGGAGACGATGCGGACGGCGCCACGAGCGGCAGCCGACCGAGGCGGCCGCGGTGCGCGAGTACGTGGAACAGATTGGCACCGACGGTATCGCCCTGCTGCGGGCCGGCTACAGCCCGACTGCCCCGACGGCCGGCCTGGGGTCGCCGCTGTCGAGGTGCTGCGTCAGGTTTGAGCCCAGCAGTACTGGTACGACGAGTCAGGACAGTTGCGGTGGCGGGAGGCGAAGGCGTCCCGGCGGCCATGGCCTTGCCGTCCAGGACGAGTTGGGCGCGGGTTATGGCCAAGGTGACGGCCTGGGGCTGGTAGTGATGTCCACGGCGGTGTCGGCCGGGGAGATCTGTACTGCGGCGCAAGAAGCCCGCACTGTCGAGCATTCAGCCGGGTCGATCTCGGAGGCAGGGTTGGGGCACATACCAAGAACAGGGAGTGACAATGGTTGACCCCACCGACCACACCACGTTCACGATCGAGAACTCGGCCGTTGTGCTGGTCGATCACCAGGTCGGCACAATCGGCTGGGCCGGCGAGCTGACGTCGCAGGACCAGCGGGACCAACTCAGGATGTGGGTGCTGGTGCTGGCACGTTTCGCCAAGAGCGCGGGTATCCCGGTCGTGCTGACCAGCGGTCAGGAGGATCAGGCGCAGGGCCCGATGCTGCCGGAGTTCAAGGACATCCTGCCGCAAGAGCACGAGAACCGAATCCAGCGGACCGGTGTCGTCAACGCGTGGCACGACCCGGCGTTCGTCGAGGCCGTCCGCGCCACCGACAAGCAGAACCTGATTATGGCGGGGGTGACCACCGATGTCTGCCTAGTGCCGCCGGCACTGTCCGCGAAGGCCGAGGGGTTCGAGGTCGTCGCGCTCACCGACGTCTCGGCGGCCTCGACCGGCACTGCGGCGCTCAACAGCCGCGACCTGCTGCATCGAGCCGGGATCGCGCTGCTGACCACCGCACCGATGATCAGCGGCATGCTCGGCGACTACTCCGTGCCCGCTGCGGCAGGCCTTTTCGAGGCCATGGCGGCCGAAGGCGTCTACGACGCGTTTGCCCGGGGCAGCCTGCGATGAGCGAGGTGACATCGAGCATGGAGCTCGGCATCGACAACTTCGTCTCGGAGGTCGTCGATCCGAACACGGGAACCGTCTACCCTGCGCCCGAGCGGATGAAGCAGTTCCTCACCGAGGTCCTCACCGCGGATCGTGCCGGCGTCGACTCCTTCGGCGTGGGCGAGCACCATCATCAGTACTTTCTCGACTCGGCACCGGTGGTGATCCTCGCGGCGGCCGCCGCGGTGACCGAGCGAATCCGGCTGCGCAGCGCCGTGACGGTGCTCAGCGCCGACGACCCCGTGCGTCTGTTCGAGCAGTTCGCCACCCTCGACCTCATCTCCGGCGGTCGGGCCGAGATGGTACTGGGACGGGGCTCGTTCACCGAGGCGTTCCCGCTGTTCGGGCTGAATGTGGCCGACTACGACTCGCTGTTCGAGGAAAAGCTTGGCCTGATCCTCCAACTACGCGAGGACGTCCATCCGTACTGGAAGGGCAGGCACCGCCCACCGCTGACCGGTCAGGGCGTGTTCCCTCGTCCGGCGCAGGCGAAGCTGCCGATGTGGATCGGTGTCGGCGGCACACCCTCCTCATTCGTACGCGCGGGCGTGCTCGGTCTGCCTCTGATGGTGGGAATCATCGGCGGCGATCCACGGAAGTTCCGTCCGTTGCTCGACCTTTACCGCAAGACGGGGATCCAGGCGGGCCACGATCCCGCGACGCTTCAGGTCGGTATCCACTGCTTCGGGTTCCTCGGCGACAGCGACCAGCAGGCCGCAGACGACTTCTGGCCCGGCTACGAGCGGACCATGGCCACCGTCGGCCGGCAACGAGGCCTGCCTGCCCCCCGTCGCGCACGCTACGACGCCGAGACCGGTAAGCACGGAGCGTTCTTCATCGGCAACCCGGAAACGGTCGCCCAAAAAATCTTGGACCTGGAACTCGCGCTAGGTGGCTTCACCCGGTTCACCCTGCAGATGACGAACTCGATGATGGCGCCGGACACCATGCTGCGCTCCATCGAACTGCTGGGCACCGAGGTGAAACCGCGAGTCCTGAAGGCGCGGGCCGGCTCGTGACGGCGACCGAGCCGATGCGCTTAGGGATCATCGGCGCCGGAAAGCTCGGGATGACGGTCGCCCGCCTCGCGATCGACGCCGGCATCGAGGTGGTCATTTCCGGCTCGGGTGATGTCGACCGGCTCGCCTGGACCGTGCGGCTGCTGGCTCCCGGAGTGCGCGCGGCCACGACCGCCGCGGTCGCCGAATCCGCCGATGTCGTCGTGCTCGCTCTGCCGTTCCACCGCTTCCACACGCTCGACCGCGGGTTGCTCGACGGTAGGATCGTCATCGACGCGATGAACTACTGGGAACCGGTGGATGGTGCCGATAGGGCACCGGCGGGCGGCGACTCGAGTGCGACGGTTCAGCAGTGGTTCCCGAAGGCGCGGGTCGTCAAGACGCTCAACCAGCTCGGCTATCACGCCCTGAAGGCCGCATGGGTCGCGACCGAGCGGGTTGCCCAAGGGGTGGCCGGAGACGACCCGGCAGCGCGTACGACGGTGATGGCGCTGCTCGATCGGCTCGGTTTCGACTCTGTCGATGCGGGTCCGCTCGCCGCCGGAGTGAACCTGGTGCCGGGCAGCCCGGCCTTCGGCGCGGCATCCGACGCCAGCACCCTGAGCAGTCTGCTGCGTGCTGGCGCAACTGGTGCCGGAAGCACCGCGGCCATCTGGCCGGATCGAAGCCTGTCCTGAGCTGTCGGGGCCGGCCTGCGGCTGCCTCGGAAGGCAGCGCGCAGGCCAGGTTCATCCGAGGTGCTCGGTCTGGTGGTAGTCGGGTGCGTCAGGAACTATCAGCGAATTGCCAAGCACGGCGCTGCCCGCGCCGGTAGTGCGACGGGGATTCTCCGGTATGTCGTTTGAACGCCGCGCTGAAGGCGCTCTCCGAGGCGTATCCGAGCCGTGCCCCCAACGGTCCGACAGCTGCATCGCTGTCGCTGAGTGAGCGCTGTGCCAGCAGCATGCGCCAGGTGTTCAGATAGGTCAGTGGTGGAACGCCGGCAACGGAGCGGAAATGGTTGGCGAAGGACGTACGCGACATCGCCGCGGCCCGCGCCAGCTTGTCCACCGTCCACCGCTCGCCCGGCCTGGTGTGCATGAGACTGAGCACCGGCCGCAGCCGGTCGTCGGTGAGCAGCCTCAGCCAGCCCGCGGGCAGGTGGATCTGCTCGATGTAGGCGCGCAGGATGTCGAGCAGCATGAGCTGGGTCTGCCGGCGGACAGCGAATGCCGAGCCGATCCGGTTCGTGTTCGTCTCCTCCATCAGGCGGGTGAGGCTGCACCGTAGTTGTGTCGCTGCGGCGGCTGATGCCCGCAGGTAGCCGACCGGGGGAAGGACCTGCAGCAGCAGCTCCTGGCCGACGGGATTGAGTCGGAGGCGGCTGCCGAGCACGACATCGGTGTCGTCGCTGCCTCCCTCGAAGAGCCGGACCGCGATAGGCCCCGGCGGGGACGGGATCTCGCGTGGGATCCCGTCCCCGTTACCGCCCTGGATCTTCAGCCAGGAGCGGTTGTTGAGCACGGCGACATCTCCTGCCTGCATCTGGAGCGGACGGTCGATGCCGTCGGTGGTCAGCCGGGCTCCGCCATTGACCACAGCGATCAGCTTGAGCGGGTCGGAGGTGGCCGAGCGTGTCACCCACGGACCCCGCGCGGAGAAGGCATCCGAGATCAGGCTCTGCGTTTCGACGAAGTCGAAGACCTCGGACAACAGATCGTCGATCATCTCGGTCTTCCGCGGTCAGAGAGTCGGCGTCGGGTTCGTCGTCAGGCCGGGCCGGACCAGGATCTTGCAGTGTCGTTCCGGGTTCCGCAGCTGGTTGAAGGCCAAGCCGACGTCCTCCAGCCCGACCTCGCCGGTGATCATCGGCTCGACGTCGACCTCCCCGTCGGCGATCCGGCGCAGCGACTCGGTGAACTCGGCCGGACTGTAGGCTTGCACGAACTGGAAGGACGCCTCTTTCGCGATGCCGAAGTAGGGCACCAGGACGTCCGGCTCCATCACGCCGCCGACCACGACGATTCGGGTACCCATCGGGGTCTCCCTGACGATCTCATTGAGGATCTTCGGGATGCCGACGGCCTCGAACACGACGAGAGCGTCGGTGCCGATGCGATCCCCGGCGTCGAAGACGGATTCCGTTGCCGGGTCGACCACGTTGTCGGCTCCCATGAGCATCGCCAGCCGGCGTCGGGCGGGCGAGAAGTCCGATGCGATGATCGGTCCCGCGCCGAGGGCCTTCAGCGAGGCGATGATGGAGATGCCGGCCGGCCCGCACCCGATCACGATAGCGCCCGTGCCGGGATCGATCCCGGCTTTGTTGACCGCGTGTAGGCCCACCGCCATCGGCTCGGTGAGTGCCGCCAGCCGCGGGTCGAGCCCGTTCGGCACCGGCACCAGCAGAGGCGCGCTGAGCAGCATCTTCTCCGCGTATCCGCCCGGCGTGGTGTTTGAGTAGAGCCGCGGTGCCATCCCTTGAGATGTCAGCAGCGCCGGCATGGAGGTCACCACACTGCCCGGCGCGGGCGCGTCGGTGTCCGGACCGGCGGCGATCACCTCGCCCACGAACTCGTGGCCCATGAAGACATCCAGGCTCAGGTCGAGTCCGTCGGTGAGGGTGGGCGCGCCACGCAACTGCCCGGCCAGTTCGACCAGTTGGGCGCTGTGTTCGGCGAAATGCAGATCGCCTCCGCAGACGCCGCATGCCAGGACATTCACGAGGACCTGGCCCTTGGCGGGAACGAGGTCCTCCACGTCGTCGCGATAGATCATCGAGCCGTTCCGCAATACCGACGCGCGCATTCTTACCTCTTTCAAAGCCGTCCACAGATGGGACGACCATAACCGTCGGTACCGTACGGACCGACAGGGGTTGACCGAGTTTCATTACTCACATCAAGCTTGAAGTGAGGTCACTTGACCCTTGAAGTGAAAAGGAGTAGCCTCGGCCGGGCCGTCGCCCACGGTGTGGGCGGCGGGAACGCGTGGGAAGGGTGGGACGGATGGGTGAGGTCGAGGAGCCGCGTTGGCTGAACGAGGACGAGCAGGAGGCATGGACGGCGCTGGCGTCGGTCCTGCTGACGCTGCCGGGCGCCCTCGACGCCCAGTTGCAGGCCGATTCCGGGCTGACCTTCTACGAGTACCTGGTGCTATCCGGCCTGACGTACGCGCCCGAGGACACGATGCGCCTGCGCGATCTTGCTCTTGTCACCAACGGCTCCCAGTCGCGTCTGTCCCAGGTGGCGACGAAACTTGAGCGCCGTGGATGGCTCGTCCGCCATCCGGATCCCGACGACGGCCGGACGACGCTCGCCACGCTGACACCGGCCGGCCGTGAACTGGTCGGTCAGGCGGCACCCGGGCACGTCGAAATGGTGCGTCGGCTCATCCTCGATCCCTTGACCGCCGCCCAGGTACGTCAAATGCGCGAGATCAACCGCCGTATCAGCGGTGCTATCACCCCCGGCGGCAGCGCCCTGTTTCGGGCGCACGGTGTCTGACTACCGTCTCTTTTCAGCTCCCGCAAGAACCGGCCCGAATGCTTCGGATAATCGATGACGGCTGCACAGAATACGTACAGGAAGGTTCTGAAATAGTGCACGAACGAATCGCTGTTGTGGCCGGCGCCGGTGGCGGGCTCGGGCAGGCGACGGCTCGCGCCCTCCACTCCGCGGGCCTGACCGTGGTCGCCGTCGACCGTACCGACGCGAACCTTGCGGACCTGCCCGCCGCCATTCATCGGGTGGTCGCCGACCCCACCGACCCGGCGACCGCCGGACCTCTGTTGGATCGGGTAGTCAGCGAGGTCGGAGAGCCGGATGTCCTGGTCAACACGATCGGTGCCCACGCGTTCGGCGACTTCCGGACGGTGACACCTGAGGAACTGCACGCGCTGATGGGCGTCAACCTCGGCGCCGCGCTGTGGCTGACCCAGGCGGTGGTGCCGCACATGCGGCGCAAGGGCGGGGGTGTCATCGTCCACACCGGAGCTCGGTCGGGAATAGAGCCGACCGCTGGTGCCGCCGCCTACGGGATCACCAAGGCGGCCCTGGTGCACCTGGCCCGCATCCTCTACCTCGAACTGCGCCCGTACGGCATCCGGGTCAACATCATCCTGCCTCAACTCATCGCCACCGCCGCCAACCGGAACGTGCTTCCCCCATCGTTGCTGGCCGGCGCTACCACACCGGAGGCGGTCGCGGACGTGATCAGGTCCGTGGTCACCAGCGACTCCGCCGCGATGGACGAACTTCTCATCCCCGTCTACGACGCCTGAGCCAGAAAGAAGGAGAGCAGCGTGCCCGTTGCCCTGATCACCGGTAGCTCACGCGGCATCGGCCGTGCCATCGCCAACAAGCTTGCCGCCGACGGCTTCGACATCGTCGTCAACTACCACACCGCCGCCGCAGCAGCAGCCGAAACCGTCCGGCACGTCGAAGCCCTCGACCGCAAGGCCATAGCCGTCCCGGCGGACGTCGCAGACCCTCGCGAACTGCGCACCCTCTTCCAGACGACCGAGGACCACTTCGGCGGCATCGACGTCTTCGTCGGCAACGCGGCAACCGCCACCAACGCCGCCATCGCCGACACCTCCGACGACGAGTTCGACCGAATGTGGCGGACGAACACCCGCGCCACCTTCCTGGGCATACGCGAGTCCGCCCGCAGGATGAGCGACGGCGGACGGATCGTCATCATCTCCAGCGGTGCCGTAGTGGCACTGAACCCCGGCACCGGCCCCTACGCGGCGACCAAGGCTGCAGGGGACACCCTCGTTCAGGTGGCCGCCAAGGAAATGGGACCGCACGGTATCACCGTCAACAGTGTGCTGCCCGGCCCCACCAGGACCGACATGCTGATGGTCGACCCCGACCAGGTAGCCGGGATAACCCCACTCGGCCGCATCGGTGAACCCGACGACATCGCCGACGTCGTCGGCTTCCTCGTGTCACCGGCCGGCAGGTGGATCACCGGACAGACGATACGGGCAGCCGGTGGGCTGATTTGATCTCGTTCAAGGTTACGGGTGCCGAGGTATGACAACAGGTGTTGTCGACGACGGAGGTGTTGGAGTGGACTACCTGACCAACGGCCAACGGCGGCAGCTGGCCGACCGCATCGGGGGCGCGATCGACGAAGCTGTTGCGCGTGCTCTCGGTCTGGCCTCACGGTCGCTGCTGCCTGAATCCCAGCAGCAGCGACCCCGAGAGATCGCGCTGGTCGAGGTCGCCGTCACCGAGCACGTCGCCCGCATGGTGAGCGAGTTCAGCACGGCGGCCGCGCAGGCAGCCGCAAAGGCCGGCGCTTCGTACGGCGACCTCGGCGCAGCGGCGAAGATGACCCGGCAGGACGCCCGGCGCCGCTGGCCGGGACTGGCGACGGCCGCAGCCGCGGCTGCTGCACGATCTCAACATGGCGTGCCGTTACGCCCACGAGATCGTCGCGATGTGTGACGGCGCCGTACTCGCCCAGGGTCCGCCCGCCGAGGTCGTCGACGCGCGACTGGTCGAGACAGTGTTCGGTGTACGGGCCCGCGTCATCACCGATCCGACGGGGAACACCGCTCGTGCTGCCGGAGCGCGAACCACCCGCTGACGGCTCCCGGCAGTCGCCTGCCGCAACCTCCCCCTCGGGAACAGGCGTCGAGCGGGTAACTCAGCGACCGATTCGTACGAAGTGACACGGGCCGGCACCGCCGTACTACACGATCTTGCGCCCCACATTTCGGCCTCGGTATCTCGGGCAGCCCGAGGGGCAGTAATAATCCCAGGTCAGAGGCGGTTTCTTCGGGCGTTCCAACACTGGCCGCTGAGGCGTAGTGTGGGGCGCCGGGTGATCAAAGCTGTGACCACAAGATCACAAATGATCGGCACCAGTCGATGACTGATGCCGATTCAACTGCACAAAAACAAGGTGGAGCCGAGGGGACTCGAACCCCTGACCCCCACACTGCCAGTGTGGTGCGCTACCAGCTGCGCCACGGCCCCTTGCGGTCGCACCCGGTCGCCCGGGCACGGAGAGAACTATACACACGCCGCCCGGCATGGTCATCTCGCGGGGTCCCCGGGCCGTACGGGTCAGTTCAGCGCCACGTCCGGCGGGAAATGCGCCACCGCGGCCATCATGCCGCCCTGCCGGCGCAGCACCATGGGCCACAGATCGTCGGGCCGATCCACGAAGGCGTCACCGGGCAGCGCATCGAGCACGAACCAGGAACCGTCCTCGATCTCCTGCTCCAGTTGCCCCGTGCCCCAGCCGGCGTACCCGGCGAAAACCCGGATGGTCTGCACGCTCTCCCGCAGGCGGTGCGGATCGACGGACAGGTCGAGCGTGCCGACGGCGCCGGAGACCTGGTGGAAGCCCTTGAGGCGGCGGACCGGCTGACGCATCCGGGCCAGGCAGATCGCCGAGTCGGGCTGCACCGGACCGCCTTCGAACAGCACCGCCGGATGCCGCGCCAGATCGCCCCAGTCCCGCAGCACGTCCGCCACCGGCACCTCGGTCGCCCGGTTCAGCACCACCCCGAGCGCGCCACCCGGCTCGTGGGCGACCAGCAGCACCACCGTACGGTCGAAGTTCGGATCCTTCAGCACGGGCGTCGCCACCAGCAGTTTCCCGGTCATCGACTCCATGGCCCGCCCGCCGATCGCCTGCCCCTCTCCCTGCATCACGCGCACCCGTCAGCCGTGCAGCAGCCGGCGGGGCCGATCGTGCACACCGACGGCAGGCCCCGTCGATGCCATCCGCGCTGTCGTTGCCATGTCTGGCACCATAGCCTGCGTCCCCGACCGTGGCGACGGTCTGATCGTCGGGTGATCGACAGCGGTGCCCGGAGATCCACCACGGCGACGAGCAGCCGGCCGCCGGCACCCGTCACGCACCGGCGATCGGCGGCCTCCGGCACAGCGGAATGGCCCTGTCGGCCGGAGTCACCCGGCTAGATTCAGGGACGATGGCAACGGTCCGTGACACCACCTACGAGCTGCTCCGCGCGCTGGGCATGACCACCGTCTTCGGCAACCCCGGTTCGACCGAGGAGCCGTTCCTGCATGCCTTCCCCGAGGATTTCCAGTACGTGCACGCGCTGCACGAGGCGTCGGCGGTCGGGATGGCCGACGGGTACGCCCAAGCCACCGGACGCCCAGCTCACGTCAACCTGCACACCGCGCCCGGCACCGGCAACGCCATGGGCAACATCGTCACCGCCTGGCACAACCGGACACCGCTGATCGTCACCGCCGGCCAGCAGACCCGGCAGATGTTGCTGCTCGAACCGCGACTCACCGCCCGTCGCCCCACCGAGTTGCCCCAGCCGTACGTCAAGTGGGCGCACGAGCCGGTCCGCGCGCAGGACGTGCCGGCCTCACTCATGCGGGCGTACGCCACCGCGATCCAGCCGCCGGCCGGGCCGGTCTTTCTCTCCCTGCCGCTGGACGACTGGGCACAGCCCGCCGATCCGCCACCGCAGACCCGCACGGTGGCCACCCGGTACGCGGCCGATCCGCAGCGGCTGCGGCAGTTCGCCGCCGCGCTGGCGACCAGCCGGTCACCGGTCCTGGTGCTCGGTGCGGCGGTGGACCGTGCCGGCGCGTGGGAGGCGGCCGTCGCGCTGGCCGAGCGGCTGGCCGCGCCGGTCTGGTCGGCCCCCGCGTCCGAGCGGACCGCCTTCCCCGAGGACCATCCGCACTTCCAGGGGGTGCTGCCCTTCGCTGCCGGCCCGTTGGCCGAGCGGTTGCGCGGGCACGACATGGTCCTGGTGGCCGGCGCCCCGGTGTTCCGTTACTACCCGCACGTGCCCGGCGACACGGTGCCGGACGGTGCCCGCCTGCTGCACATCACCGACGATCCCGAGGAGGCGGCTCGCGCTCCGGTCGGTGACAGCCTGCTCGGCGACGCCGGGCTCACCCTCGCCGCCCTGGCCGACCTGATGCCTCCGGTGGACCGGCCGCCGCCACCGGCCCGACCCGACCTGTCACCGGTCGACGACTCCCTCCCGCTCAGTGCCGACGCGCTCTTCGCCGCGTTGGCCCGGTACTGGCCGCAGGACGGGGTGCTGGTGCAGGAGTCACCGTCCAACCTGTCCGCGTTGCGCCGCCGGCTGCGGTTCAACCGGCCCGGCTCGTACTTCACGATGGCCAGCGGCGGGCTCGGTTACGGCCTGCCGGCGGCGGTCGGCATCGCGCTGGCCCAACGCGACACCGGTCAGCACCGGCCGGTGGTCGCCGTGATCGGCGACGGCTCGTTCCACTACTCGGTGCAGGCGCTGTGGACCGCGGCCCAGCTGCGGCTGCCGCTGGTCGTGGTCGTCCCGGTCAACCAGCAGTACGCCATCCTCAAGGCGTTCGCCGAACTCAAGCACACTCCGGGGGTCCCCGGGCTGGACCTGCCCGGGCTGGACATCGCCTCGATCGCGCGCGGCTATGGCTGCGCCACCACCGTGGTCGAGACCCCCGACCAGCTCGGTGACGCGCTCGGCAGCGCGTTGCGGGCGGACGGACCGACGGTGCTGCCGGTGCCGATCCGCACCGACATCCCGCCGATCCTCTGAGCGCCTCCGGAAGCCCGGCCCAGGTCTCGTCAGGCGGCCGCCAATCGAAGCGGGGCCCCGGTGAGCGCGTCGACGATCAGCCGTACGCCCACCGGGGCGGACAGCGTCACCTCGACCGGATGCAGGTTGAGCATGTCGTCACACCCGTCGACCGGTGGGGTGACGGTGCCGCCGACCACGACGAGGTGGTCGTACTCCTGCACCAGCGGGGTGATCTCGGTGTCGCAGCTGCCCACGCCGAGTCGGTAGGTCAATTTCGTACCGTCGATGGCCTCGATGTCCTGTGCGCTGACCAGGCCCGTCGGGGGCGCCCCGGGCGGCGTCGACGGCTCGGGCAGGGCGCCGACCGCGCCCGGTGCGACCGCCACCCGGGCCACCACCGCTTCGATCTGCGGGACGGTGAACAGCCACGCCGGCACCTGCGCCTCACCCCGGGTGGTGTGCACCGGCGCGGTACCCAGCTCGACCTTCGTGATGGTCAGCCGGACGCAGTCGCCCTGTGGGCGGCTGCTCACCGCGTTGTCCGGTTCGCCGCCCGGCGCGGCCGGTGGCGGGGTGGCCGGGTCCATTGGCGGGCCGGAGCAGGCTCCTGAACCACCCTGGTCGAGCTGCTGGTACGCCTCGGTGGCACTGATCAGAGGCACCGTCGTCGCGCCGTCCGGAAAACGCACCGCGCCGTCGGCGGGCTTGGCGGCGGGCAACTCGACGGTGTTCTGGTACCACCCGGCCAGGAAGGCCGTCTTGGTCTGCGCGGTGAAGTTGGCCTCCCCGACCAGGACTGTCGGTTCCTGGAGCGGTACGTAGCCATTGGTCCACGCGCCGCCGGGCTGCCATGCCTGCGCCGCTGCGCCCGCTCGTCGCTCGAACACCGCCCGGCGGTCGTCGGCACGACCGGAGCTGTCGGCCGGGCCACCGGGCCCGGCCGGGTCGGTGCCCGCCGGGCCGCACCCGGAGACGATCATCATCAGTGGCAGGCCCAGCAGGGCGACCGATCGGCGCATGACGGTTTGACGGGCCACGGACCGGCGGGGTTCCCCGCCCGCAGCACAGACGACTGCGCGCCCCGGTCGGGTGACCGGGGCGCGCAGTACAGGTGGTGGAGGTGCCGGGAATCGAACCCGGGTCCTTCGCCGCCTTGTCAGGGCTTCTCCGAGCGCAGCTCGCTGTGCCTCTACTCGGCCCCTCCGATCACGCGAGCGAGTCGGTGTGACGGGCCCAGTCGCTGATTAATCTCGCCGCACGGACCCCGCGACCGGGTCCGGTTGGCCAGCCTCCTAGCTGATGCCGGCTATCTGGGTCGAAGGCACTCCCAGGCCGACAGACTTGCTACTCGCCTCAGGCGGCGAGAGCGAAGTCAGCGCGATTGCTCTTGGCGCTTATTGGTTTCCGACGAACGATTCTCGAGACGACGTCGGCTTCCTCGGCTCGCTTCCCCTGCCGCAACGTACGAAGTCGAAACCAGTCACCCCCTCGACAGGCCGCCGATCTTCCGGCGGCTCCGACAAGCGTAACGCCTGCCGCAACCCGAATCATCCCGAGCCCGCGTCGCCGCCGACACCGAGGATGATTCGGACAAATCAGTCACCCATTCCCTTACCTCGCCGGCCGACCGCACGCTGGATCTCCCGGTCCGCGTCCCGCTTGGCGAGGTCCTGACGTTTGTCGTACGCCTTCTTGCCCTTGGCCAGGCCGATCTCGACCTTGGCCCAGCCGTCGGAGAAGTAGACCTGCAACGGCACCATGGTCAGCCCGCTCTCCCGGGTCTTGCCAATCAGCCGGTCGATCTCCAACCGCTTGAGCAGCAGCTTGCGGGTACGCCGGGGCTCATGGTTGGTCCAGGTGCCCTGGGTGTACTCCGGAATGTGCATGCCGTGCAGGTACAACTCGCCGTCACGCTCCTGCGCGAACGCGTCGACCAACGAAGCCCGCCCGGCCCGCAGCGACTTCACCTCGGTGCCGGTCAGCGCCATGCCCGCCTCGTACGTGTCGAGGATGGCGTAGTCGTGGCGGGCCTTCTTGTTGGAGGCGACGACCTTACGCCCCTTTTCCCGTGGCATCGCGGCGCCACCCCCTCCCGGTTACCCGCTCCCACCGGCCGCGACCGGCCAGCGAGCGGAGATCATGCTACCCGAACGACAAGGGCCCTTCCGCGCCATTTATTCCGGCGCGGAAGGGCCCTTTGGTCAGCGTGAGCGAGAAGGGGGCTCGCCAGCCCCGCAGTCCGCGCGAGCGGCCGTCGTACCGAAGCTAGACCCGCAGGTAGAAGCGGAGCGTGACCCAGGCGGTGACCGCGCTGATCAGGCCACCGATGCCGGCCATCAGCGGGAAGGTCAGCAGCACCTCACCCCAGCTCACCGGGGCGAACAGCCCTTGCAGGGCACTGAGCGCGTCGTCGAAGAGGAACTTCTTCAACGCGATCAGGGCGCCCAAGCCGAGCACCGAGCCGATCAGGCCGGCAACCACCGCTTCCAGTACGAACGGCGCCTGGATGAACCAGTTCGAGGCGCCGACCAGCTTCATGACCGCGACCTCGCGCCGCTTGCTGTACGCGGCGACCTGGATGGTGTTGGCCACCAGAAGCAGCGCGGCGACGGCCATGGCGACGGCGGCGGCCAGCGCGACGTTCTGCCCGGCGGTGAAGAGGTTGAAGATCTTGTCGAGCACCTGGCTCTGGTCGACCACCTGGTCGACGCCCGCAGCCGAGGCGTACTGCTCCGAGATGGTCTTGTATTCCTCCGGGTTGACCAGGTTGAGCCGGTACGACTCGGGCAGCTGGTCCGCCTTGACCGCGCTCAGCAGGTCCGGCGAGTCCCGGAACATCTCCTGGAAGCGCTGGAACGCCTCTTCCTTGTTGACGTAGGTGACCTGCGAGACCAGCGGGTCGGCCTCCAGCCGGGCGCCCAGCTCGGCGCGCTCCTCTTCGGAGATGTCGGTCTTCAGGAAGACCGACACCTGAATGTTCTCGAAGTAGAGCTCCTTCATGTCAGCGACCTTGGTGTAGATCAGGCCGCTGGCACCGAGCATGGTCAGCGAGACACCCAACGTGATGATCATCGCGATGGTCATCGTCACGTTGCGCCACAGTCCGACCAGTACCTCGGACAGGACGTATTTCATCCGCATCGGGATATTCCTCCGGCTCTCCGGCGTGAGGTGTTCGTCGTCAGATCAGGGTGCGGTGGGTTCGCCTCGTCACCCGTAGACGCCGCGGGCCTGGTCGCGAACGATGCGGCCGCTCTCGATCTCGATGACCCGGCGGCGCATCTGGTTCACGATGTTGGAGTCGTGCGTGACCATCACGACGGTCGTGCCGGTGCGGTTGATCCGGTCCAGCAGGCGCATGATCTCGATGGACGTGTCCGGGTCCAGGTTTCCGGTCGGCTCGTCGGCCAGCAGGATCAGCGGACGGTTCACGAACGCCCGGGCCACCGCGACACGCTGCTGCTCACCACCGGAAAGCTCGTGCGGGTAGCGGTGCTCCTTGCCACCGAGGCCGACCAGCTCCAGCACCTCCGGCACGACCCGGCGGGCCACCGCCTTGGTCTTGCCGATCACCTCAAGCGCGAAGGCCACGTTCTCGTACGCGGTGCGGTTGGGCAGCAGCCGGAAGTCCTGGAAGACACACCCGATCGAGCGGCGGAAGTGCGGGCGCTTCCAGGACCGCATCGAGGTGACGTCCTTGCCGTTGACGACGACGCGACCCTTGTTGGGGGTCACCTCGTGCAGCAGCATCTTGATGATCGTGGACTTGCCGGAGCCGGATGGACCGATGAAGAAGACGAACTCGCCCTTGTCGATCGACACGGACACGTTGTCGAGCGAAGGCCGCGACGCCTTCGGGTACGTCTTCGTCACTTGCTCAAGCTGAATCACGGGTGGTGAGTCTACGCGGTGTAACTGTCGTGCCAAGTGCTACGCCCCGCCGTTGCGGGACATGTCATTGATTCAGCACGTCACGTGGTGATCGATGACGCACTCCGCCCACGATCGGTCACGCAGCGTCGCCAGCGAGCTGCTGCTGCTTGCGCCAGCGGATACCCGCCTCGATGAAAGAGTCCAGCTCACCGTCGAAAACGGCGGTCGGGTTACCAGTCTCCTGCTCGGTACGCAAATCCTTCACCATCTGATAAGGGTGCAGAACGTACGACCGCATCTGGTCGCCCCACGAGCCGGCGGCCTCGGTCTTCAGGCCCTGAAGCTTGGCCTGCTCCTCCTGGCGCTTGCGCTCCAGCAGCCGGGCCTGGAGCACCCGCAGCGCGGACGCCTTGTTCTGTAGCTGCGACTTCTCGTTCTGGCAGGTCACCACGATGCCGGTCGGGATGTGGGTGATCCGTACCGCCGAGTCGGTGGTGTTGACGCTCTGCCCACCCGGCCCGGACGAGCGGTAGACGTCGATCCGCATCTCGTTCTCGGGGATGTCGATGTGGTCGGTCTGCTCCACCACCGGCAGCACCTCGACCCCGGCGAAGCTGGTCTGCCGGCGGCCCTGGTTGTCGAAGGGGCTGATCCGCACCAACCGGTGGGTGCCGGACTCCACGCTGAGCGTGCCGAACGCGTACGGGACCTTGACCGTGAAGGTGGCCGACTTGAGCCCGGCCTCCTCGGCGTACGAGGTCTCGTAGACCTCGGTCGGGTAGCCGTGCCGCTCGGCCCAGCGCAGGTACATCCGCAGCAGCATCTCGGCGAAGTCCGCCGCGTCCACGCCACCGGCACCCGCCCGGATGGCCACCAGCGCCTCCCGGGAGTCGTACTCGCCGGAGAGCAGGGTGCGGACCTCCATCTCCTGGATGGCCTTGCCCAACCCGGTGATCTCCGACTCGACCTCGGTGAGCACGCCCGAGTCGGCCTCGGCCTCGGCCAGTTCCAGCAGCACGTGCGCGTCGTCGAGGCGCGAGCGCAGGCTACCCAGCTTGTCGATCTCGCCGTTGACGTACGACAGCTGCGACGTGACCTGTTGGGCCCGGGCCTGGTCGTCCCACAGGTCCGGAGCGGACGCCTCCTGCTCCAGGCGGGCCTTGTCCGCCCGCAGGCGGTCCAGGTCGAGCACCGCCTCGATGTTGCGCAGGGTGGCGTCGAGATCCTTGAGCTGGTCGGCGTAATCGGCAGCTGTCACGACAGACAAGCGTACTGCTCGGGCGAGGAGTGAGCTTGCGAGCCCCGCAGTCCCGAGCCAAAATCAGCACTGCTCGGGCGAGGAGTGAGCTTGCGAGCCCCGCAGTCCCGAGCCAAAATCAGCACTGCTCGGGCGAGGAG
>NZ_SJJR01000035.1 GCF_004331455.1 Micromonospora zingiberis | reverse complement strand
TTACTCTCCTCATCGAGAACCCTGCCCATTGATGATCTTTGTGTGAGAACTCAGATCATGGACAGGGTTCTCCCTGTTCCGCTAGACCTCGACCACCACAAATCCCCACGATGGTCAAAACACGAGGAAGGGGGCGCGGCCAGTTGGCCGCGCCCCCTTCGTCGATCTTCGTCGGCGGATTACTCCCCCGGCGTCGACTTGGCGATCTGCATCAGGAACTCGATGTTCGTGCGGGACTGCTTGAGCCGGTCCAGCAGGAGGTCGAGCGACGCCTGCGAGTCCAGCGAGTGCAGCACCTTGCGGAGCTTGTGCACGATGGCCAGTTCCTCCGGCGCGAGCAGGATCTCCTCCTTGCGGGTACCGGACGCGCTGACGTCCACGGCCGGGAAGGTCCGCTTGTCGGCGATCTTCCGGTCCAGCTTCAGCTCCGCGTTACCGGTGCCCTTGAACTCCTCGAAGATGACCGTGTCCGCCATCGAACCGGTCTCCACCAGCGCGGTGGCGAGGATGGTCAGCGAGCCGCCGTTCTCGATGTTGCGGGCCGCGCCGAGGAAGCGCTTCGGCGGGTACAGCGCGGTGGAGTCGATACCACCCGACATGATCCGGCCGCTGGCCGGCGCCGCCAGGTTGTACGACCGACCGAGCCGGGTCACCGAGTCGAGCAGTACGACCACGTCGTGGCCCAGCTCGACCAGGCGCTTGGCCCGCTCGATCGCCAGCTCGGCGACGGTGGTGTGGTCCTGCGGCGGCCGGTCGAACGTGGCCGCGATGACCTCGCCCTTCACCGAACGCTGCATGTCGGTGACCTCTTCGGGCCGCTCGTCGACCAGCACCACCATCAGGTGGCACTCGGGGTTGTTGTGCGTGATCGCGTTCGCGATCGCCTGCAACACCATGGTCTTACCGGCCTTCGGCGGCGAGACGATGAGCGCCCGCTGCCCCTTGCCGATCGGCATGACCAGGTCGATCACCCGGGTGGTGAGGATGTGCGGCTCGGTCTCCAGCCGCAACCGCTCCTGCGGGTAGAGCGGCGTGAGCTTGTAGAACTCCGGCCGCCGCTTGGCCTCGTCCGGCTCCATCCCGTTGATGGTGTCCAGCCGGACCAGGGGGTTGTACTTGTCGCGCCGCTGCTCGCCGTCCCGGGCCGCGCGCACCGCGCCGGTGATCGCGTCACCGCGCCGCAGGCCGTACTTCTTGATCTGGGACATCGACACGTACACGTCGTTCGGGCCGGCCAGGTAGCCGGTGGTCCGGACGAAGGCGTAGTTGTCGAGCACGTCGACGATGCCGGCCACGGGTACGAGCACGTCGTCCTCGCCGACCTGCGGCTCACGGCCGCCGGACTCGCCGCCGGACTCGCCACGCTCGTTACGGCCCCGCCGGCGGTCCCGGAAGCGGCTACGCCGGCTGCGCCGGCCGCCGCCCTCGCCGTCGTCGTCGCCGTCGTTGTCCCGCTCGGCACGCTGCCCGCGCTCGCCACGGTCACCACGGTCGCCACGCTCGGCCCGGTCACCGCGCTCGCCACGCTCGACCGCACGCTCACCACGGTCCCCGCGCTCACCGCGCTCGGCGCCACGCTCACCGCGCTCGGCACGGTCACCGCGCTCGGCGCCCCGCTCGCCACGGTCAGCCGCACGCTCGGCGCGGTCGCCACGGTCGGCGCGCTCACCGCCGCGCTCGGCGGCCCGCTCACCGCGCTCGGCACGCTCGGCGGCGCGCTCGCCACGGTCGCGGCCGGACCGGCTCTCGTTGCGCTCGCTGGTCTCGGCGGCGGCCTCCTCGGCACGCGGCTCCGCCACGGCGGCGCGGCTGCGCCGGGTCCGGGTGCGGCCCTCGGTCTCGACGCTCGCCACCGGTTGCTCGGCGGCCCGGCGATCGGCCTCCGGCCGCTCAGCCGCTTCGCGTACCTCGGCGTGGACCTCTTCGCGGACCGGTGCGGCGGCGGCCGCCGCGACCTCGGCCCGTGGTCGAGGGGCGCCCGCAGCGCTGCCCTGCCGCTCGGTGATCGCGCTGATCAGCTCGCCCTTGCGCATGCGAGCCGTCCCCGAGATGCCGAGCGACGCAGCCAGGCTCTGCAGCTCCGGCAGCAGCATCGCCGACAAGCCGGTGCCGCTGCGCCGGCGGCGGGCAGGAGCAGCGGTGGTGGCATCGCCAGCGACGTTGGAAACATCCGACGTCACGTCGGTGGTGTCGCTCAATGGATTCCTTCCCTCGATAGGCCGGGACTGCCCGGAATCGACAACAGGTGGCCGGGCGGCCTCGGTGCACCCGCCTCGCATGACGCTTCCGCGGGAGTCTGTGACACAGCAGCCGGTCGGTTGCCCGACCCACCAGGAAGCCGGTGAACGGGTTTCGCCGTCTGCGGCGACCAGTGAAGACTGCGGTGCGGCGTGGGCCTAGGCAGGGGTGACGGGCTTACCGCCGAGAGCTTCGGGGGTGCGCCGACCCGCAGGAGATCGCATGCTTCGCGGCTGTGCTAAGTCTAGAGCGTAATCAACTCTTCCGACCTGCGGCAACAGGGTCCCGCTCCGCGTGTCCGAGTCTACCCTGCTCGACCTGTGCGCCGGGCACGTCTACCGGCAACCGCAGAATCTGCCAATCTGTTCCCGCGTCGAAGCCTTCGGGCAGGTCAGACAGGGCGAGCACGGTCGGGCCGGCCCCACTGACCACGGCCGCCACACCGGCCTCACGAAGCGCACCAACCAGTTTCGCGGTGCTCGGCATCGAGGCCGCGCGGTAGTCCTGGTGCAGTCGGTCGACGGTCGCCGGCAGCAGCAGAGCCGGCTGCGCGGTCAACGCGTGCACGAGAAGCGCGGCCCGGCCGGTGTTGAGCGCGGCGTCGGCGTGCGGCACCTCGGCCGGCAGCGCGGCGCGGGCGGACGCGGTCAGGCCGCGTTCGGCGGGAACCAGCACGGTCGGACGCACCGTGGCGGCCACCGGCAGCGAGACCGCCCGCGCGCCGGACGGCTCGGTCCAGGCCACCGTGAAGCCGCCGAGCAGGCAGGGCGCCACATTGTCCGGGTGTCCCTCGATCTGCGCGGCGAGCCGCAACACGCCGTCGGTGTCGAGCCGACGCTCCCCGTCGGCGACCAGCGCCCGGGCCAGCAGTACGCCGGCCACGATGGCCGCCGACGAGGAGCCGAGCCCACGGGCCTGCGGGATCCGGTTCACGCACTCCACGGCCAGCCCCGACGGCTGGCCGCCGAGCGTGTCGAAGGCCGCGCGCATTGCGCGTACCACCAGGTGACCGTCGTCGAGCGGCAGTTCGCCAGCGCCCTCGCCGGCCACCGACACCGTGACGCCGGAGGACGTCACCTCGGCGGACACGTCGTCGTAGAGCGCGAGGGCGAGCCCCAGTGCGTCGAAACCGGGACCGAGGTTCGCGCTGGTGGCGGGAACCCGGACCCGGACCGGACCGGTGGCGAATGTGGTCGACACGCGCCCCATGCTAGGGCCCGAACCGACACCGGCCAGCCCCCGCCCGCCCCCTGGGACGGCGGGCCAGCACCCGGGGCACGCTACGACACCGTGGTGGCCTGCGGCGCGGCCACCGGGTTGGTCAGCGACAGCCGCCGGGTGGCGATCCGCCAGCCGACCGCGTAGGTCAACGTGACCAAGCCGCATCCGGCCAGGATCACCCGCTCGTCCACCACGTCGACCACGGCGGCGACCACGAGTTGGCTGACCGAGATCGCCAGGGTCGCCAACATCATGTCGGTGGCGAAGACCCGACCACGCAACCGGTCCGGCACCTCGCCCTGCAACGCGAAGTTCGACATCACCCAGTTGCTGCCACCGGCGAAGTGCGCCACGAAGACCAGGGCCAGCACCAACGGGAACCAGGACACCACGGAGGTGCCGAGGTAGGCCAAGCCGTACGCCGACATGGACAGTGCCAGTCCCGGCAGCAGCCAGGCGCGGTTGGTCAGCACCCGGCGCATCAGTATCGGGCCGACCAGCGCGCCCGCACCGCGTACCGCGAACAGCAGGCCGGCGCCGATCGGGCCGACTCCGTACAACCCGGCGAGCAGTGGGAAGACGGTCAGGACGCCGTTGCCCAGCCCCACCGCCGACTTCACCGTGACCAGCGCCAGCACCCGGGGGCGGTGCCCGATGTAGCCGAGTGCCTCGCGGATCGCGGTCCAGGTCTGCGGTACCACCGTGCCCTGTTCGCGCGGGGCCTGCAACGGCCGGCGGATGCGGGTGGCCAGGCCCGCGGCGACCACCAGCCCGACCGCACCGACCCAGAAGCAGGCGTACGGCCCGGCGATGGCGGTGAGTACGCCGCCGAGCGACGCGCCGACGATGGTCATCGTGCCCCAGGCCGACCCGGCCACCGCGTTGCCCGCGGCCAACTCCTCCGGGTCGAGCACGTTGGGCAGGGCGGCCTGGGCGGCCGGGGAGTAGAACGCCTTCGCCACCGCGACCACGCCGATGCCCAGCATCGCCAGCCATGCCGTACCGGCGCTGCGCACGCCGAGCAGGAGCAGCACCCCGACCAGCGCCGCCACGTTCGAGATGATCATGATCTTGCGGCGGTCGAACCGGTCGGCGATGGTCCCGGCGTACGGCAGCAGCAACGCCAGGATGCCGGTGTCCACGGCGAGCACCAGCGCACCCCACACGCCGCTACCGGTCAACTTCGGCAACAGCACGAGCAACGGCACCATCACGAACCAGTCGGCACCGAAGACCACCAGCTCGGCCAGGAACAGGTTGCGAAAGTTTCGGTTGCGGGTGAGGACCGAGAGGGTGGACGTCACGAGGCGGACCCTACCCGGCAGTCAGCACGAACTGAGTCGGGGCGCGGACAACGACAACGACGTCGCCACGATCGCGTAAACCCGCGCCGTTGAGCCGCACCGGCGGGTCCACCAGGCCCCGCGTACGCCGACGCCCCCGGCGGTTGGCCAGGGGCGTCGGCGTCGGCGTCGTTACTCGGTCGGCGGGAAGGGCGAGTTGCGGCTCCGGGGCAACCGGAGCACCTCGAACTGGTCGGTGCCGTCCACCAGCGCGCCGGAGGGTGCCGCCGGAACCGGCCGGCTCTCCGCGACCCGCTGCTCGGTCGACGCGGCGCCGACCCCGGCGGTGACCCGCCCGGCGGTGGCCGTCGTCCCGCCGGCCGGCTCCGTCAGCTCGGTCTCCCGACCGGGCTGCCCGTCACCGGGCGAGCCGCCGGAGCGGCCGGCCCGCCAGCGCCGCAGCGCCTCCTTGGTGTCCTCGACCATCGCGTAGAGCGTGGGCACCAGGATCAGGGTGAGCAGGGTCGAGCTGAGCAGCCCGCCGATCACCACGATGGCCAGCGGCCGGGAGATGAAGCCGCCCTCGCCGGTGAGCCCGAAGGCCATCGGCGTCAACGCGAAGATGGTCGCGATCGCGGTCATCAGGATCGGGCGCAACCGGTGCCGGCCGCCCTCGACCACCGCCTCCCGTACGCCGAGCCCCTGCGCCCGGTACTGGTTGACCAGGTCCAGCAGCACGATCGCGTTGGTCACCACGATGCCGACCAGCATGAGTACGCCGATCAGCGCCGGCACGCTCAGCGCGGTGCCACTGACCAGCAGCAGGGCGACCGCGCCGGTGGCCGCGAACGGGATGGAGACCAGCAGGATCAACGCCTGCACCACGCTGCGGAACGTGGCCATCATGATCAGGAACACGATCGCGATCGCGGCCAGCACGGCCAGGCCGAGGTCGGCGAAGGTCTCCCGCTGCTCGGCGCTGACCCCGCCCACGGTCAACGTCGCCCCGGGTACGTCGATCGCGTCGAGCCGACGCTGCAACTCGGTGCTGATCGCGCCGAGGTCGGAGCCGGTCACCGTACCGGTCACCGAGACGCTGCGTTCACCGTCGATCCGGCGTACCTGCTGCGGGCCCTCGGTCTCGGTGACCTCGGCGATGTCGCCGAGCTTCACCGGGCCGACGGGCAGGGCCTTCAGCTCGTCCACCGTCAGCGGCGGCTTCGCCGACAGCCGCAGCACCACGTCCCGGCTGCCGTCGTCGAGGCTCACCTGGCCCACCGGCGTACCACGGAACGCCTGCGCCACCAGTTGGCCGACCGCCGCCTCGGTGAGCCCGGCCCGGCTGACCGCCACCCGGTCGACGGTCACGTCCACCCGGGGTACCCGCTGCGCCAGGGTGGTCGACACGTCCTCGACGCCGTCGATGCCGGCCAGTGCCGCCTGGGCCTGCTCGGCGGCGCGGGTCAGCGCCTCCGGGTCGGCGGCGCGGACCACCACGGCCAGCTCGTTGGCGGACGCGCCGCCCTGACCGGCCGGGAAGGTGATCTCACCGGCCGTCGCGCCGAGCGCCGCGAACCGCTCCCGCAGCACGCCGCGCATGGCCTTGGCGTCGGTCTCACCGTCGAGCCGCAGCGCGTAACTGGCCACGTTGTTGCCGGCGCCGCCGGCCCACGGGTTGTTCCCACCCCCGGCGGTCACCTGGTACGACTCCACACCCGGGGTGTCCGCCAGCACCGCCTCGACCCGGCGGGCCGCGGTGTCGGTGCCGGCCAGCCCGGTGCCCACCGGCAACTCCTGGCGGATGTTCAGGGTGTCCTGGCCGGAGTCGTCGAGGAAGTTGGTTTCCAACTGGCGGGCCAGGCCGAAGGTGCCGAACAGCACGAGCACCCCCACGGCCAGCGTGGCCCAGCGGTACGCCCGCCGGCCGGTGGCGAACCGGATCACCGGCAGGTACGCCCGCTGCAACGGACTACGCAGCTCCCGCTGCTCGGCGGCCCGACGGATCGCGGCGCCGTCGGCACCGGCCACCGGCTTGAGGAACCAGTACGCGAGCACCGGCACCACCGTCAGCGACACCAGCAACGAGGCCAGCAGCGCCACGGTGACCGTGATCGCGAACGGCGCGAACAACTGCCCGACGAAGCCACCGACCAGCGCGATCGGCGCGAAGACGGCGACCGTGGTGAGGGTGGACGCGGTGACCGCGCCGGCCACCTCGCGGACGGCGGTGAGGATCGCCGTGCGCTTCGGCTCGCCGTAGGTGAGGTGGCGTTTGATGTTCTCCAGCACCACGATCGAGTCGTCCACCACCCGCCCGACCGCGACGGTCAGCGCGCCGAGGGTGAGCAGGTTGAGCGAGTAGTCGCCGATCCAGAGGGCGAGCAGCGCGACCACCACCGACAGCGGGATGGAGACCGCGGTGACCACCGTGGAGCGGATCGACAGCAGGAACACCAGGATGACCACCACGGCCATGATCAGGCCCAGCAGACCCTCGGTGCTCAGCGTCTTGATCGACTTCTCCACGAACGGAGCCTGGTCGAGCACCACGGTCAACTCGGCTCCGGTGGCGCCCCGCAGATCGGCGAGCCGGTCGGCGACCGCGTGCGAGATCTCCACCGCGTTGCCGTCCGGGTCGGCGGTGACCGCGACGCCCAGGCTCTCCTTGCCGTTGGTGCGGGTGATCGCGGTGGCCGGGGCGAGCTGTTCCTCCACAGTGGCGACATCGCCGAGGCGGACCGGACCGGCCTTGCGCACCGGCGGGGCGACGATCACGTCGCGCAGCTCGTCCAGGGTGGTCAGCGGGGCGCCGACCTGCACCGGCAGGCTACGGTCGCCGTCCAGCACGGCACCGGCCGGCACCGCCACCCCGTTGGCCTTCAACGCGGTGCTGATCGCGGTCGGCGGCACCTTCGCCTTGGACATCTTCGCCGGGTCCGGGGTGATGACCACGAGTTGGTCCCGCACGCCGCTCAACTCGACGCTGCGCACGCCGTCGATCGCGGCCAACTCCGGCACCACGACGTCGCGCAGCTTCGCGGCGAGGTCCCGCTCGTCGCGGCCGCCGGACGCGGCCAGCACCACCGCCGGCAGGTCGTCGGTGCTGCCCGCGAGGACCTGCGGCTGCACGCCGTCGGGCAGATCGGTGCGGTTCAGCGCGGCCTGCATCTTGCTGACTACATCGTCCAGGTCGGTGCCAAACTCGTACTGCACCGAGATGGTGGTCAGACCCTCGCGGGAGGTGGAGGTAACGGTGTCCAGCGCGGGAATGCCGCGCAGGCTGTTCTCGATCGGCTCGGTCACCTGGGACTCGACGACCTCCGGCGCGGCGCCGGGGTACGAGGCCACAATGAACGCGGCGGGAAACTCCAGCGACGGCAGGAGTTGCTGCTTCAGCGACGGCACGGCGTACGCACCGAACGCTGTGGTCACCACCGCAATGAGGGCTACCAGCCCCCGGTTGGCGAGGCTGAATCTGGCGAGCAGCGACATCGGCGAGGCTCACTCCTGGGGGGAATTGGTCGAGAGGTACGAGCAGTCTGCCCGACCCACTCCGCTCGCCGACTCCCGGGGCGGCAACCAGCGGAACCGGCTCGGTGGTGCCGATCCGCAGCGACGCCACCAGGTCCCGGTACAGCTCGTCGGTGCTCAACAGGGTCGCGTGGTCGCCGACGGCCCGGATCCGGCCACCGTCCATCACGACGATCTGGTCGGCATCGAACATGGTCGACAACCGGTGGGCGATGGCGATCACCGCACCCGCCTCGGCACGTTGCCGGACGCACCGGGCCACCGTCGCCTCGGTGAGCCCGCCGACCTGGGAAGTCGCCTCGTCGAGCAACAGCCACATCCGGGGTACGCAGCACCGCCCGGGCCAGCGCGATGCGCTGCCACTCGCCCCGAGACCGTGGTGGCGGTCAATGTCGTGTCCAGCCCGCGGTCCAGCGAGCCGACCCTGTCGTGCAGGTCGACGGCGCGCAGCGCGGCCCACAGCTCGTCGTCGGTGGCGTCCGGCGCCGCACCCGAGGAGCGGCCGAGTCCTGACGCCGGCGCTGTCGACCTGACAGCGCGAACGAATCGTCGGGGCGGGCGGCCACCCCGTGACCCTCCGCCACCACCCGGCCGCCTCTGCCCACCCCGACCATCACCTGCTGATCGGCCAGACATACTCCCTCGCGCGGGCACTCGAAAACGCCCGAATGCGCCCACCCGAAGCGCACGGCCGTCGACAGCGACCGCACCAACGGTTCAGCTCGACAGGGCGCGAAGTGCTCACCCCCGGTCAACCGACACGACCCACCGCACCCGACCGACACGCCCCACCGAAACCGCTGACCGACACGGCCCATCGGCGCCACCGACCCGCAAGGCCCACTGACACCGCCGACCGGCACGGCCCACCGGGTGGGGCGTCGTCCGGTGACCTCAGGCGAGGTCGAGGGAGCGGGCGGCGGCGAGCGGGTCGTTGGCGATGGTGACCGGGGCGGGGGCGGTGGTGATGGCCCACTCGGGGTCCTTCAGGCCGTGCCCGGTGACCGTGCAGACCACCGTGGAGCCGGCCGGCACCCGACCAGCGGCGGCCTGTTGGAGCAGACCCGCCACGCTCGCCGCGCTGCCCAGCTCGACGAAGACACCGACCTCCCGGGCCAGCAGGCGGTAGGCGGCCAGGATCTCCCGGTCGGTGACCGCCTCGATCAGGCCGCCCGAGGCGTCCCGGGCGTCCAGGGCCTTGGTCCAGCTCGCCGGGTTGCCGATGCGGATGGCGGTGGCGATGGTGGACGGCTCCGGCACCACCTGGCCGGTCACGATCGGCGCGGCACCGGCGGCCTGGAAGCCGTACATCTTCGGGCGCCGGGTGGCGTTGCCGGCCTCGACGTCCTCGGCGTAGCCCATCCAGTAGGCGGAGATGTTGCCGGCGTTGCCCACCGGCAGGCAGTGGATGTCCGGCGCGTCACCGAGCGCCTCGACGATCTCGAACGCCGCCGTCTTCTGGCCGTGCAGCCGGTCGATGTTGACCGAGTTGACCAGCGCCACCGGGTAGTCCTGGGCGAGCTTGGCGGCCAGCGCCAGGCAGTCGTCGAAGTTGCCGTTGACCTGGAGCAGCTTCGCGCCGTGCACCAGCGCCTGGGCCAGCTTGCCCAACGCGATCTTGCCCTGCGGTACCAGTACCGCACAGGTCACCCCGGCCCGGGCCGCGTACGCGGCGGCGGAGGCGCTGGTGTTGCCGGTGGAGGCGCAGATGATCGCCTTGTTGCCGGCCTCGACCGCCTTGGAGACCGCCATCGTCATGCCGCGGTCCTTGAACGAGCCGGTCGGGTTGGCGCCCTCCACCTTGAGGTAGACGTCGCAGCCGAGCCGCGCGGAGAGGACCGGGGCGGGCAGCAACGGCGTGTTGCCCTCGTGCAGGGTGACGATCGGCGTGGCGTCGGTGACCGGCAGCCGGTCACGGTAGGCGTCGATCAGGCCCCGCCACATGTCGCTCTCCTCGCCTCTGCACCTGCCCCGTCCACACGGGGTCCGTCTCCAGCGTGGCGCAGCCGCGCCGGCCACGCATGGGCGCACCCGCGCCGACCCACCTGGCGGGACACCCCCGCCCACCACCCAACCAGCTAGCCCCGCCGGCCCGGCACCGGCCGTACGGTCAGGTCACCCGGCAGACCACGATGTCAGCTGGTCAGCCTGCTCACAGGCCGCCCTCGACCCGCAGCACGCTCGCCACCGACCGGACGATGTCCAGGCCACGCAGCTCGCCGACGGTGGCCGCGAGGGCCGCGTCCGGCGCCACGTGGGTCACGATCACCAGTACGGCGTCGCCCTTGCCGCCGTCCGCCGGGCCCTGGCGCACCGTGGCGATGGAGACGTCGTGCCGGGCGAACACCCCGGCCACCGCCTCCAGTACGCCCGGACGGTCGGCCACGTCGAGGCTGATGTGGTAGCGGGTGAGCGCCTCCCCCATCGGCCGGACCGGCAGGGCCGCGTACGCGGACTCGCTGGCCGAGCGGACCCCGGCGAGCCGGTTGCGAGCCACCGCCACCACGTCACCGAGCACCGCGCTGGCGGTCGGCGCACCGCCGGCACCCCGACCGTAGAACATCAGCTGCCCGGCCGCGTCGGCCTCCACGAAGACCGCGTTGAAGGCGTCACCGACGCTGGCCAGCGGATGGGTCAGCGGAATCATCGCCGGGTGCACCCGGACGCTGACCGCCTCCCGGCCCTGCCCGTCGGTGCCCCGGGCCGCGATGCAGAGCAGCTTGATGGTGCAGCCCATCGCCTTGGCACTGGCCACGTCGGCGGCGGTCACCTCGGTGATGCCCTCCCGGTGCACGTCGGCCGCGCCGACCCGGGTGTGGAAGGCCAGCGAGGCGAGGATGGCGGCCTTGGCCGCCGCGTCGAAGCCCTCCACGTCGGCGGTCGGGTCGGCCTCGGCGTACCCCAGCTCGGTTGCCTCCTCCAGGGCCTCGGCGAAGCCGGCGCCGGTGGCGTGCATGGCGGAGAGGATGAAGTTGGTGGTGCCGTTGACGATGCCGGTGACCCGGGTGATCCGGTCGCCGTGCAGCGACTCGCGCAGCGGACGCAGCAGCGGGATCGCGCCGGCCACGGAGGCCTCGTAGTACAGGTCGCCGTCGCCCTCGGCCGCCGCGTCGTGCAGCGCGCCGCCGTCCTCGGCGAGCAGCGCCTTGTTGGCGGTGACCACGCTCTTGCCGGCCCGCAACGCCTCCACCAGCCAACTGCGCGCCGGTTCGATCCCGCCGACCACCTCGACCACCACGTCGACGTCGTCGCGCTTGATCAGCCCGAGCGCGTCGGTGGTGAACAGCGCCGGGTCGATCGGCAGCTCACCACGATCCCGCCCGATCCGGCGTACGGCGATGCCGGCGATCTCCAGCGGGGCACCGATCCGGGCGGCGAGGTCGGCGGACTGCTCGTGCAGCAGCCGGACCACCTCGGCACCGACGGTGCCACAGCCGAGCAGGGCCAGGCGCACAGGTTGTTTCATCCCACATCCAAGGCGAGCAGGTCGGCTTCGGTCTCCCGTCGAACGATCAGCCGGGCACGGCCGTCCCGTACCGCGACCACCGGCGGGCGGGGCACATGGTTGTAGTTGCTGGCCATGCTGCGGCAGTAGGCACCCGTGCCGGGCACCGCGACAAGATCTCCGGGCTGCACGTCGGCGGGCAGGAATTCATCCTTCACCACGATGTCCCCGGACTCACAATGCTTTCCCACCACGCGGGCGAGCATCGGCTCGGCGGTGCTGGCCCGGGAGGCCAGGGTGGCCGAGTACGAGGCGTCGTAGAGGGCGGTCCGGATGTTGTCGCTCATCCCGCCGTCGACGCTGACGTACGTCCGGATGCCGTCGACGTCCTTGACCGTACCCACCTGGTAGAGGGTGAACACGGCCGGGCCGACGATCGCCCGGCCGGGCTCGATGGACAGCTGCGGTACGGCCAACCGCTCCGCCGCGCACTCCGAATCCACGATCTTGCGCAGCCGCTTGGCCAGGTCGTGCGGGGCCGAGGGGTCGTCCTGCGTGGTGTACGCGATGCCGAAGCCGCCGCCGAGGTCCAGCTCGGGCAGTTCCACCCCACGGGCGTCGCGGATCTGCGCCTGTAGCGCCAACACCCGACGGGCGGAGACCTCGAAGCCGCTGGTGTCGAAGATCTGCGAACCGATGTGCGAGTGCAGGCCACGCAGCTCCAGCGCGTCCTCGTCGAGGATGCGCAGCGCGGCGGCGATGGCCGCCCCACCGGCCAGCGAGAAGCCGAACTTCTGGTCCTCGTGGGCGGTGGCGATGAACTCGTGGGTGTGCGCCTCGACGCCGACGGTGACCCGGATCAGCACCCGGGGCCGTACGCCGCGTTCGCGGGCCAACGCGGTGAGCCGGTCGATCTCGGCGAACGAGTCGACGATGATCCGGCCGACGCCGGCGTCCAACGCCCGCCGCAGCTCCGCCTCGGACTTGTTGTTGCCGTGGAAGCCGATCCGCTCCGGCGGCATCCCGCCGGCCAGCGCCACGGCCAGCTCACCGCCGCTGCACACGTCGAGGAACATGCCCTCCTCGGCGATCATCCGCACCACCGCGCGGCAGAGGAACGCCTTGCCGGCGTAGTAGACGTCCTCGGTCGGGAAGGCGGCCCGGAAGTCCCGGCAGCGGGAACGCAGGTCGTCCTCGTCGAGCACGTAGACCGGGGTGCCGAACTCGGCGGCGAGGTCGCGTACCCCCAGGCCCGCGACGACCAGCGCGCCGTCCGCACCGCGTACCGTGTTGCGCGGCCACAGCTGTGGCATCAGGGCGTTGACGTCGGCCGGGGTACGCAGCCAGGCCGGCCCCCGGTTGCCGATGTCGCCGTGCAGCGCACCCGCTTCGTGAGCACGCATCGGGCTACATCCTCTCCGGCGCCGAGACGCCCAGCAGGTAGAGACCGTTGGCGATGACCACCCGGGTGGCGTCGTTGAGCCAGAGCCGGGCCCGGTGCAGGTCGGTGACCTCCTCGTCACCGCGCGGCAGGATCCGGCAGTTGTCGTAGAACCGGTGGTACGCCCCGGCCAGGTCCTCCAGGTAGCGGGCCACCCGGTGGGGCTCGCGCAGCTCGGCGGCGGCAGCCACCACGGCGGGGAACTCGGCGAGCGCCTTGAGCAGCTCGTTCTCCTTGTCGTGGTCGAGCAGCTCCGGCCGGAACGCGTCGGCCTCGCCCCGGGTCAGCCCGACCTCGGCGGCGTTCCGCCCGACGCTGGCCGTCCGGGCCGCCACGTACTGCACGTAGTAGACCGGGTTGTCGCGGGTGGCCCGGGTCCACAGCTCGATGTCGATGTCGATCGGCGAGTCGCTGGAGTAGCGGGCCAGCGCGTACCGGGCGGCGTCCACGCCGATCGCGTCGACCAGGTCCTCCAGGGTGATCACCGTGCCGGCCCGCTTGCTCATCCGCACCGGTGCGCCGTCGCGGACCAGGTTGACCAGCTGACCGATGAGGATCTCCAGGCTCTGCGCCGGGTCGTCGCCGAAGCAGGCGGCCATCGCCTTCATCCGGCCGATGTAGCCGTGGTGGTCCGCGCCGAGCATGATCACGACCCGGTCGAAGCCCCGCTCGCGCTTGTCCAGGTAGTAGGCGCAGTCCGCGGCGAAGTACGTCCACTCGCCGTTGGACTTGCGCAGTACCCGGTCCTTGTCGTCTCCGAAGTCGGTGGTGCGCAGCCAGGTGGCGCCGTCGGCGTCGAAGACGTGCCCCTGCTCGCGCAGCCGGGTCAGCGCGTGCTCCAGCTCACCCCGGTCGTGCAGGTCCTTCTCGTTGAAGTAGGTGTCGAACTCCACCCCGAAGTCCCGCAGCGAGGACTTGATCTCGGTGAACATCAGCTCGACGCCCTCGACCCGGAACACCTCCTGGGCGGCGGCGTCGTCCAGCGACAGCACCTCCGGCCGCCGGGCGGTGACCTGGGCGGCGATCTCGGCGATGTACGCCCCGCCGTAGCCGTCCTCCGGGGCGGGCTCGCCCTTGGCGGCGGCGAGCAGCGAGCGGGCGAACCGGTCGATCTGCGAGCCGGCGTCGTTGAAGTAGTACTCCGTGCCGACGTCCGCGCCGGTGGCGCGCAGCAGCCGGCTCAACGCGTCGCCGACGGCCGCCCACCGGACCCCGCCGATGTGCACCGGGCCGGTCGGGTTGGCCGAGACGAACTCAAGGTTGATCTTCAGGCCGGCGAGCAGGTCGCCCCGGCCGTACTCCGCGCCCGCCGCCACGATGGTGCGGGCGAGTTGGCCGGCGGCGGCGGCGTCGAGCCGGATGTTCAGGAAGCCCGGACCGGCGATCTCCACCGACTTGATCCCCGGCGTGCTGGCGAGCTGGGCGGCCAGATCACCGGCCAGCTCCCGCGGCGGTACGCCCACCTTCTTGCTCAGCTGCAGCGCCAGGGTGGCGGCGTAGTCGCCGTGCTCGGGATTACGCGGTCGCTCGACCGTCGTCTGCTCCGGCAGCGCCGACCGGTCCAGCCCTCGGTCGGCGAAGACGGCGTGAGCGGCGGCAAGGACTGCTTCGGCGAGTTCTGCGGGAGTCACCGATCCATGTTATCGGGGGTAGACTCGGTCCCCGCGGCGGCGACCCGGCATCGGGGGCCGGGCCGCCGGAGTCCCCTAACCGACCGACCTGACGAGGACCGATGAGCATCAGCACCCCGGGCGGACCGCAGCGCCGCCCGACCGTGGTCAGCACCGGCAAGAAGCCGGCGGCGGGTCGGCCGGCCGCCGACGCCAAGGCCGATTCCGGCAAGTCGGCGACGCCCAAACGGGCTGGTGGGGGTGGCAAGGGGCCACGCAAGCCGATCACCCCGGTCAAGGTCAGCCAGGGCCGCTCGTGGGGCCCGATCGCCCTCTTCGTCGCCGTCGGCGTGCTCGCCACGTCGATCATCGGGTACGGCGCCTGGGCGGCCATCCGGGGCGGCCAGTCGTGGCAGGACAAGGCCGCGCAGATCGACGGCATCGTCAACTTCCGGGAGACGGATCCGGAGAGCATCAGCAACCAGGAGCACCGCTCCGGCAAGCAGGAGTACGCGCAGAGCCCGCCGGTCGGTGGCCCGCACAACAACACCTGGCAGCGCTGCCTCGGTGACATCTACGACGCGCCGATCGCCAGCGAGCACGCGCTGCACAGCCTGGAGCACGGCGCCGTCTGGCTCACCTACCGTCCCGACCTGCCCGAGGCCGACGTGGCGAAGCTGGCCGACGTGATCCGCGGCAACGACTTCATGTTCATGAGCCCGTACGAGGGCCTCGACAAGGCGGTCTCCATCCAGGCCTGGGGCTACCAGCTCAAGGTCGACAACGCCGACGACCCGCGGATCAAGGAGTTCGCCACCGTCCTGGCGCAGAACGCCTCGATGGAGCCGGGTGTGCCCTGCTCGTCGGGCAACTACACCACTGGCACCGGCACCGAGCCGCGCGAGATGCAGCCCTCGATGGGCGGCTGACGATGCCCAGCGCCGTGCAGGAGACGACGATCGAGGAGCAGACGACGCAGTCGGCCGAACCCCGGCCGACGTCCCGGACCCTGCGTTACCTGACGCTGGCCGTCACGGCGCTGCTGCTGCTCGGCGTCGGCTGGACCGCCGCCACGCTGGCGACCGGGCGTACCCCTGGTGAGGAGTCGGCCGAGGCCGGTTTCGCGCGGGACATGTCCCGGCACCACGCCCAGGCGGTGGAGATGGCGATGGTCGCGTACGCCAAGGGGCAGGATCCGGCGATCCGGCAGCTCGGGTACGACATCGCCCTGACCCAGCAGGCCCAGATCGGTCACATGCAGCGCTGGTTGCAGGAATGGAACCTGCTGCCGACCGGCTCCCGGCCGGCGATGGCGTGGATGCCCGACGGCGTCGGGGTGGACGCGGACGGGCTGATGCCCGGCATGGCCACCCGGGAGGAGATCACCCGCCTGCACGAGGCCCAGGGTGCCGAGGTCGACCGGCTCTTCATCGAGTTGATGATCAAGCATCACATCGGTGGCGTGCACATGGCCGACGGAGTGCTCGACGCCTCCGACCGCCCCGAGGTGGTCCGGCTCGCCGAGGCGATGAAGGCGGCGCAGCAGAAAGAGATCAACGAGCTGCGCAAGCTACAGCAGGCCGCCGGCTGACCCCGCCGCCCGCGACCCGACCGGCGCCGCCCCGCTCAGCTTCGAGCGGGGCGGCGCCGTCGTTTTCGACACCGCGCAGCCTGAGGCGGACCACCACCGTCTCGACCCGGGATCGTAGACTCCGTCACGTCTTGGTGGCATAAGACCGATTTTCCCTCTAGGGGTTACTTAGAGAGAAGTGCACTCGTTGTCCAGGACGTGGGGGTTGCACTCAGAGACGCACGGCGTTCCGTCACCAGCTGGTGCCGGCGCCACACCATCGGCGGTGACGGGGCGGTGGCAGCCGTCCGTCGCGGACAGCGGCAGGGCGAGCCGGGAGCGCTCAGCCGCGAACAGGAGCTGGAACTGATCGACGCCCTCCGGGGCGTCCACCCCGACGAGTTCGGCCTGGACGACGAGCTGTGGACCCGGCAGAGCCTGCACGCCCTGATCGAGCAGCACTTCGGGCTGACCCTCGACCCCGGGACCGTCGGGGCGTACCTGCGAGCCTGGGGGTTGGGGCCGCGCGAGCCCCGCGAGCGGGCCTGCGGCCTCTGCGTCGGCGCGGTCGAGCGCTGGGTACGCAGCGAGTACCCGGCGATCACCCGCGCCGCCCAGGAACACGTCGCCGAGGTCTACTGGCTCGGCCGGGTCCGGCTACGCGGCACCATGCCGGCCGCCGACGTGGTCTCCGCCGTCTCGTCCCGGGGCCGGGTCCGCTTCATGATCACCACACCGTCGGTCGACCCGGCACTGCCCCGCGACTTCGTCCTGCGGCTCAGCGGCGCGGAACAACGCACGGTACACCTGATCGTGGACGGCTCCTGGGCCCGCAACGAGTGGCCGCGCCGGCTACCCCGACGGATCGTGCCGCACCCGCTGCCAAGCTGCGGGCGCGCCCAGGCCGCCTGACTCGCCGATACCGATTCGGCGTTCGGCTACGGGGTTTGCTAGTCTTCTCCAGTCGCTGAGCCCCCGTAGCTCAGGGGATAGAGCACCGCCCTCCGGAGGCGGGGGCGCAGGTTCGAATCCTGCCGGGGGCACCAGAGCGGACCAGCACGAAAAGGCCGTTGACCAGGGCAAACCCGGTCAACGGCCTTACTCGTATGTCCGGCTGTGTCCGGCCGTCACCGGCCCGTGGCGGTCGTCTGCGCCATATACGTGCCCAAGTTTGGCGGGGGTCAGCCGTGGCCTAGCGCCCGTTCGATGCGCTGCCGCAGCACCGCGTCTCCGCCGTCAAGGCACTTGGCGTAGATCCTGAGCAGCACCTCCACCGACTGTCCGGCCAACTCGGCTACCTGAGTCGGCGGCACGCCCTCGTTGAGCCACGTCGACACCGCCGCGTGCCGCAGGTCGTACGGCGTGCGGGCCAGCGGCGAGGCGTAGACCTCGGGTGTGAACACGGCGGCCCGTGCCCACCTCCACACGCGGTTGATCGTGCCCTTGGGTAACTCCTCCTTGTTGCGCTCCCCCACGAACAGCCGGCCACCCGGGCCGAACCCGAACATGTCGATGTGCGCGTTGATGATCGCGGTCAGTTCCGGCGGGCAGGGAACCGAGCGCGTCTCGCCGCGCGCTCGCTGCTTGAGTTGGCGACTGTCCCGGTTCTTGCCGCTGTCGGTCCACTCCCGACCGGCGTGCGGTTCGGCTCCGTCGAGAGTGAATTCTCCCCACCCTTTCTCTGGTAGGTGGAGGTTCGGTTTGGCGAGGCGTACGGCTTCCTCGGGCCGCATCGCGGCGTAGTACAGGCAGGCGTAGAACGCGACCATGCGCGGCCCGATACGTCCCTGGTCCCGGACCCCTTCCAGTAGAGTGCGCGCTTGCACCGGGTTAGCCACTGCCCGCCTATCGATGGTGGCGACCGTCTTCGGCGGCTTCCATTTCAACTGTGGCAACGGATTCGCGGGCAGTAGCCGTTTCTCTACCGCGTATTCAATGGCGGTGTTGAGAATCTTCCGGCGACGGCTGATGACGCTCGGGGCGGCGGGAGCGCCGTCAAGGCGTACGGTCAGCCCGTCCAGCACGGGCCGCAAAACCTCCGGGCGGCTCATGCTGGCCACGTCGCGGGTGTTTCGCTTCACCCAATCGAGAGTGGACCGCACCTCTGCGGGCACGTCCTCTGCCTCGCGGCGGGAAGTGTTGAACGCCCACCGGCCCAACGCGTAGCGCAACAGCTTCCCGTCCGGGCGGCCTTTCGTGCCGGTGAGCATGAGCACGGTCAGCGCGGTCAACGCCTCTGCGTGGGTGCGGCGCGTCGTGGCGGCCACGTGCGGCCACTTCATGTCCGCGAAGGAACAGGCGAGTTCGTACCACGTACTGACCTTGGCGGACGGGCGCATTGAGAGCGGGCGGCCCGTCTCGATGTCGAAAGCCTCACCCTTGCGGGTTGCAGTGATCAGTCCCGATCGGAAGCTGTCCGCAAGAGCTTTCGTCTTGAACACCGATTTGTGTTGCCGGTCGGCCACGCGCCACCGAACCCGGTACGTCTTCCCTCTTGCCCCGTCGTACGTTTGCGTTGACCAAATCCGTACGTCATAGCTCGTGTTCAAGCAACCTCCTCATAGAGCGAGTCAAGCCAGGTTTCGTAGTCGCGGCGCTCGATTCGGATCTCGCCGTTCGGCAGCTTCCGAGACGGCGGACCTTTCCGCTTTGCCCGCCAGTCGTAGAAGGTCGACCGGGTGATTCCAAGCTCGTGACAGATGTCAGCGATGGTGAGGTGGCGATTCGGGCGGGGTGCCGCCGTGGCGCGTCGAATGGGGGTGGTCATCGGGGTGTCCTTCCTCGGAGTGCCGCCGAGGTGAAGGCGGGGGTGGTCCGGAGGGCGGGGCAAGGCGGGTTCCGTGGTGCCGTGGCGGGTGCGCTGCGCAGCCTGATTCGCACGATGACCGCCTTCTGGCGACCGGCGGGCAGATGCGGAGGGCCGGTAAGGCGTTGCCGCAGAACGGCGTAGGGCGACCCACTGAGAGCGCCGTAGACGCATGATCCGGGCAGGGTTGGTGTACGGCGTAGGGCCGGTGCGTCTGTGTGGCTCTCAGCGGGTAGCGGAAGCTGGTCGACTTGGGCGTGGGTGCTGCCGTGAGTGCAGTGGAAGCGGCAAGATGTGCTGATGGGCTATGAGATCTTCGATCCGTTTGAAGGTGCGCCGGACACCGTCGACGTGGGGGTGTGGTTGGAGCAGCAAGGCTGGTCCGAGTTTTTAGGCGTCGGTGATGAACTCTCCTACCTGCGTGTCCAGTCGTACCGGCGGACGGTGGACGGGCGGGATGAGTTCATCGTTGATGTCTGGGATATGGCGCAAGGGTCCCCGTTCGTCAAGGTCAACAATTTCGGGGAGTTGATGGACTTGTTGGCGCGGTGGGCTCCTGCGGTTCAAGCGACGGCTCTGGTGTCCGTGGTCGACAGCCTGCGCTCCGACAATCTGCTAACGGACGGCGTTGCCGAACTTCTGGGGGCGAAGGTTGCGTTCGGTGCCTCGGATGGTTTGCCAGCGCTTCGTGAGCAAGCGCGGCAACAGGCGGCTTACCGCCGCCAGGTCGCGGAGCAGCGCAAGGCCGCTCGGGAAACGGCTGAGCCGTCGTCGTAGTCCTGCCGCGCGGTCCTCCACTGATTGCGGGAGGGCTGAACCATCTCGGTATCTCGGCATCTCGGCAAACGTGGTGTTGACCTGCGTGAACGTGTGCCGAGATGGTGTTGGTGGGGTTCTCGGCATCTCGGCAAACCGGTGTCATCTCGGCAGATGGTTGCCGAGTTGCCGAGATTGAAGGCTGTCTACGGGGTTGATCTCGGCAGGGTGTTTCTGCTGGTGGTGGGCTGGTTCTGCCGAGATGCCGAGATACCGAGATGGTTCAGCGGGTTTTCATCCGTCGCGGTGTTCGGCCCAGTAGACGGCGCGTCCTCGGTCGTTGGTGCCGGTGCGGACGACGTGGTGGCCGCGCCAGCGTCCGGCTTGCCCGGTGAGGAGTTTGCCGAGTTGTAGCGGGTTGGGTAGTCGGCCGGAGTCGGTGGTGATGAATTGGCCGTCCCACGGGTCGTGGGTGTCGCTGCCGAAGTGTGTGGGTTCGGCGTCGCTGCGGAGTTCGGCGGCGGTCATGCGTCGGTCGCCGTGGCGGTCGTGCCAGGTGGTGAGGAACGCACCCCACCGTTGTTCGCCTTGGTCGATGTCGCGGACGTCGGCGGCGTTGGTGAGGAATCCGTCGATGTCGTGGTGGGCGAGGAACCCGCCGAGGTGCTGTGCCCACGGCGTGAACTGCCGCATCGTCACCCCGGTCACGCGTGGTGCTCCGTGGCGCGTCCAGTCGAGCACGAGGACGAGTAGGTGCCACAGGACGGTGAGTTGGTTGGCGGGGTTCGTGATCCACTGGTCGAGGTGGGGAATGCCGAATCCGGACTGGTCGCGCAGTTCGGGGCGGGGCATGTCGGGGTCGAGGTGCACGCGGACGGTGCGGGAGGCCATGTCTCCGCCGACTTGCAGGTTGTTGCCAGTGGCCATCCACAGCCGGTCGTTGGTGGTGGCGATGTTGCGGGACGCGCCCAACTGCCGGTCGGACCACTCTCCGGCGGTGACGAGTAGGGCGAGGGTGGGTGAGTCGATGACGGTTCCCTCGGCGAGGTTGTCCCAGATGACGACGCCGACCTGTTCGGTGAACACGGCGGTGATGGACTTGCGCAACTCTTCGTCGGCGTAGGCCCAGGGCATGACGCGCTGGCCGTAGAGCATGCCGGGACCGGCGGTGAGGATGGACTTACCGGAGGACGGCATGGTGGCGTCGATCAGCGCGAACGGGGTCAGGGAGCGGGTGAAGTGCCGCAGGATCGGCGTGGCCAACAGCGCGATGTAGTTGGCCCGATCGGCGGCGGACGACCAGGGGAAGTCCCGCAGGAACCTGCCGAGCAGGAACCGGCGCGCGTCGGCCACCTGTTCGGTGGTGGGCGCGTCCGGGACGGGCGGTAGCGCGACCTTGGAGGCGAGGTAGAAGCCGGTGGCCGGGTCGTAGCCGGGGGCCTGCAACAGGGTGCCGTCACGGCGCAGCACCGGCGCGCCGATGACGCCGCGCAGACCGGGAACGCCCGGCCACGTCTTCCCGGCGAGCACCGACGACAGAACCTCGCGGGAGGGGGTGGCCTCTTCCTCGTAGGTCTGCGGGTTGCCCTTCTCGTCCTTGCGGGACTTCACCCGGTAGACGTAGGCGTGTTCGGCCAGCAGCCCGGCCAACCCGGCGGGGTTGATCGGACTCGCACTGACCGGTAGCGGGGAGTCCTCGTCCGTGGCGGCGGCCACCCCACCGGACACGGCTTCCATGTGCACCAGCGACCCGCCGGACACGTACGTGTCCGGCAACAGGCCGTCGACCAACGCGGCCTTGAGCGCCCGGATGCTCTCCGGGCCGGTCCCGATCTGCACCCGCCCGGTCATGCCACCCTCCCCAGCTCGGCTAGCCGCCGTGGCCGGCGCGCACCGACGCGCAGCCCGGACGCGATGGTCCGCGCTATCTCCCGATCGGTCAGGGGCCGCCGTCCGGGCAGCGACCGGGCGGCGGGTTCCAGCACCGCGTACACGTCGGTGTCGGTCAGGGCACCTCCGGCCACCAACTGACCGAGCGCCACCGCCGAGGTGAACAGGGCATGGTTACGGGCACCCTCACCGGCGCCGGTGAGGTGGTCGACCTGACGGCGGATCGCCGCAGCCACATACCGGCCGCGCCGGTCCGCCGGAAGCGGCACCGTCGCGGGTCGGGCCGCCGGGCGGGCCGGTGGTGCGGTCAGGGTGGCGATCCAGCCCGGTAGCGGGGCGGGTTCGCAGTCCAACGCCACCTCGTAGGGGCGGCCCGCCACGCTGGAGCCTGCGGCGACGACGTAGCCGCCGTGGGCGCGGGTGTCGACCTTCCACCCCAACCCGCGTCCCCGGTCGCTGGTGGTGTTGCGCAGCACCGGCCCGCCGTCCGGGTGAAGGTAGTACAGGTGGCTACCGCCGCTCGGCGTGAGCACCGTGTACGTCACGTCGATCCCGGCCCGAGGTGGATCGTCCTCGCCGAACCCGCCGCACGGGTCGATGGGGGTGCCGTGCCGGGCCGCGAGGATCGAGAACACGTCCAACCCGTCGCACGCACCCTGCCACTCGGCCGGGGGCATGTCGTCGGGGTGCTTGGGCACGTCGAGGTCGACCACGACCAACCCGGACGGGCCACACGCGATCCCCACGCCGTAGGGGCGGGTCGACCAGGCGCGGCGGATGCGGGTCGGGTCGGTGGTGGCGCGTTCCTCCCACCCGACGTGCCGCCCGGCGGCCCGGCAGCGCGGGTCGCTGCGGTCGCAGCGGTCGGCGGTGCACCGGTTCGGGAACGCGGGCCGCTTCGCCCCGTCCGGGTCGCTGGCGTCGGGTCGGTCGGGGCGCAGCGGGAAGACGTGCCACCCCCGCGCCGCGTAGGCGAGAGCGCAGGTCAGCAGATCGGCAAAGGGCACGACGAAACCTCTCCTTCCGTTCAGGTGAATGTCGGCGGCGGCGCATCGGTGGCCGGGTCGGGGCGGACGCTGGCCACCGGGTGGTGAGCGCGCGAAGCGCGCCGATCAGGTCAGGCGGCCATCGGCCGCGCCGGGGCGCGAGTGTCGGGCCGGTCGGCGGCGGTGGTGGTGCTCGTGGGCGCAGGCGGCGCAGGCGCTCCGTTGCAGGTAGACCTCCCGGCCGCTCTGGGTGTGGGTGGCGTCGATGCGGTGTCGGCAGACGTGCGGGTACGGCTCGTCGTCGGTCACCGGCCGTCCCATCGCGGCGCTGGCGACAAGCCACCGGGCCATCGGGTCACCACCTCGGCCGAGGTCGACCCGCGATCGCGGCCCGGGTCACGGCCTGCCGCAAGTCACCGAGCAGCCCACAACCAACTGACGGCGGGCCGCCACCTCCGCCGGGGCCAGCGCCACACGGACGCGAACCTCAGCGTGGTCGCGCCCGGCAGTCGTCCGCACCCGCACCAGCACGGCCCGCGCCCGGCCGTTGATGTCGACCACGATTTCGTCGGAGCGGTGTTCGCCGAGGTTGCAGCGGTGGTCCCGGCCGCACCAGTCGGTGTGACCGGCGGCCCGCCGGGTCACCGGCCGACTCTGCGGACGCGGCGGATGTAGTTGACCGTCCGGCGTCCGATGCGCAGCCGCAGACCGGTCCCGGCGCAGCGGCGGCAGTCGGGCCGCCCATGGATGGCGCGGGGGTGGGTGATGCGGCGGCGTAGCCGGTCCCAGAGGCGGGGTGGGGCGGTACCGGTGCCCTTGCAGCGGTGACAGGCAGTGAACGGCCGGACGTAGCAGGCGGCGGCGTAACCGACAGCAACGATCAGGGCAATTCCGGCGAACCAGACTACGGACATTCCGGGCATGTTTGTGCTGGTAGCGGCCACGATGAGGGTCACTTGGGGCTCCAAACAGGGGGTAACCGGCGGTAGGCGGTGTGGGCCGCTACCGCTACCGGTGAAGATCGGCGCAGGTGGGGCCGGTAGCGGTCTGGGTAGAGTTCGCTCTACCTCTGTCCGGACCGCTACCGGCCGCGCTACCGGTTCTCAATCGGGGGTGCTGTCGCGTTCGGCGAGTGCCTTGGTGAGGTTGTCCAGGTACAGGCCGGACCGGTTGGCGCCCTTCACCTTCACTTGGCGTGAGCACTCGACCTTCTTGCCGCGCACCAACGCGGACAGCGCGTCGGGGGTGAGCGACGAGTACGCGTCGGGGAACCGATCGGCCAGTCGGGTGGTCAACACCTCCCAGTGCTGGCCTCGTTCGTCGGCCACCCACACCGCCCGAAGGTCATCGAGGATGTCCCGCGCCGTGGGCATGTCCACGGCGGCGGCGGTGCCGCCGCGCAACGCCACGCCCCGGGCGCAGATCTTCTCGATGGCGGCCCGGTCGAGGTAGGCGGCGCGGGCGGAGACCATCGGCCCGTAGCCGACCCGCACACCCCACCCGGAGTCGACACCCACCTCAAAGCGGGTCGGCTGGGCACCCTGCCGGTACGCGCCGGTGCCCAACGCGAGGTCGACTTCGACGTGTGACGGCACGGCGAGGCAGGTGCGGTTGGCGATGTTGGACGTGACGCCCTTGGGCAGCGACTCCTTGTCGATGCGCTGCGTCATCAGCACCAGGTGGATACCCAGCGCCCGGCCCCGTTTGATGATGCTGGTCATCGCTGCCGCGCTCGACTTGCCGATCTCCGGATCGGTGATGAGTTCCTGAACCTCATCGATCGCGGCCACGACCGGCCGCAACCGGGCGTCCTTCGCCGCGATGGCCCGGTTGAGCTTGTTCTCGCTGTTCAGCCCTTGGGTGGCGTAGTGCTTGATGCGCGGCCCGCGCACGTCGCACTCCTTGAGCAGCCACATCAACATCTGGTAGGCGGCCTGCTTCGTGCCCTCGTCCGCACCCGACCCGAACAGGTCCGGCGGGCACAGCGGTTCGAACGCGTCGAAGTCCCCGCGCCCGGCCAGGTCGAACACCGCGAACTGCACCAGGGGGTCCAGCGCCATCCCGGCCATGACCACCCGCGCGGACAGGGACTTACCCGACCCGGGGAACCCGGCGAACAGGCTGTTGCGCTCATCCATCCGGTAGTCCACCGGCCGCATGCGCGGGTCGAACCCGTACACGAACGGCTTGAAGTAGTCCGTCTGCCCACCCCGCAGCAACGGCCACGGCGGCTGCTTCATCGCCGACACCGGCCGGTCGGCCACCCACAACGCCAGTCGGGACGGGTGCTCACGGGGCATGACCTCCGGCCACACCTGATCCACCGGCAGGCGCAGGCCACCGGCCAGCAGTTCCCGCTTCTCCACCACGTCCACCGCGATGACCCCATCGGGCAGGTCCACGATGGCCAGGTAACCCGGACCGTCCCGGCGGATCTCCCCCACCCCGGCCGGGAACACGATGTCCTCGGGCCGTTTGACCAGGCCGGTGGCCATGATGCCCTTGCGGGTCAGTTCGGCGGTCAGCTTGCGGTAGACCGGGCGGACCACCGTGCGGGCCAGGATCGGCTTGTCCAGGGGTCGCCCGTGCCGGGCCAAGCCGACCAGCCCAGCGGCGAGGACGGGCACCTTCACCCACCACGGCGTGAGGTCGGACGCGAGGACCAGACCGCCGGTGCCAGCAGTCAGGGTGCCTGCGCCGGTGACCCACCACCGCCACGACGCCTGCCGCATCCGGTGCCGGTCCAGGTCAAGCCACGTCTTCGGATCGTTGCGGTTGGCGGCGTCCTGCCGCAGATGCCAGTTCCCCGTCTCAGCGCTCGTCCACCCGAGGACCTGACCGACCAGACGGGCCGCACCCTTCGGGGCGTACCAGGCGACCTTGCCCGCATACACCGGCGACAACGCCAGGTGGGTGCCCACGTGGTAGCCGGCGGAGTTGACCGCGCGGCGCAGCATGTCGCGACGCTGACCGGGGTCGGTCAGCCACAACGGCAGCACCGGGCCGCCGCGCCGGTCGAGCAGCTCGGAGAGGTCCGGGCGACGGTCGGGCGGGTCGACCACCTCACCGACCAGCACCGGTTCCGGGGCAACCGTCTCCGCGTCGGCCGCGTCGGCGGCGGACAAGCCTTGCGCGGCGGCGGCCCGGTCCGCTCGCCGCTGCGCCAGATCCACGATGCGGGCCGCCTTCTCATCCGGCGGCCCGGCGGGGGTGATGGGTTCGCTGGTCATGATGGGGGTTCCTCCACCGGTTGCAGGTGATCGGGGGTAGGGGGCGGCGGCACGGCACGGTGGGTAGCCAGGGGCCGTGCCGCCGGACAGGGATGGGTTAGGTCAGCGACGCCACCAGGGGAGGTTCTTCTCGGCGTCGAGCACGCGGCGGTTCGCGGCCAGGTACTCCGGCGTCACGTCCCGGGTCTTGCTGCTGACCCGCGCCAACTCGGCGCGGGCGTCCTTGTGCTCCCGGATCGCGGCACGCCGCTCGTCCTTGCTCTTGCCCATCAGGGGGTGCTCCCTTCCGGCCGTCCAGACGCTCTGGCGGCCACCACCGCCACCGGGCAATGGGCCGGTGGCGACAGAAGCGGTCAGACGTTGCGGGCGGGGGGTTAGCGGCTGTCGCGCGGCGCGGCCCGGCCGTTGAGCTGCTGCCTGGCGCGGTGAACTTCCGGGCTGTTGCGCAGGGCTTGGCGCTGCTGCTCGGCGGCGGTCCGGTCGGCGGATCTGCCGGTGGCGGCGGCGACGGCTTCGGCGTCTTGCCACTGCTGGTAGGCGGCGGTGAACCGCTTCGCGCTCACCGGGTGGCCTGCCGGTCGGCGTTGGCGCGGTTGCGGTCGTCGGCCTGCCGCTGCGCTTCGGCCATCTGCGCCAGGCGAGCGTCACGGTTGCGGGTCACGCGCCGGTCGTGCTGTTCCCGATACTGCGGGTCGGAGATGTGCATACTGGTGGTCCTCCCAATGCCCTTCGGGTTGCGGGGATGGACCGGCGGCACAGCGAGGTTTCCTAGGCCAGGTGCTGTGCCGCCGGGTGAAACGGTGGTGGTCAGCGGCGGCCCTTGTGCTGCTGGGAGAGTCGCCCGAAGCGGATGCGCTCGTCCTCGTCGAGCACGGTCGGGGTGCGACCGGCGGCCCGCTCGTCGCGGATCTGCCGGTCGATGTGCTTGGGGTCGACCTTGATCTCACGGGACCGGCCGTTGGCGTCTTCGCTGAACAGGAACTTGCGGCCCACGCGGGGCTCCCTTCCCAGTGGCGGCGGTCAGCGGGTCTGACCGCTCCCACACGGGCACCCACCACGGCGGGTGTGGGGGTGCCCGATGGGAGTGGTCAGGCCGCGCAGAACAGGGCCGCGATGAACAGGAAGCCGGTGTGCCAGGACTGGTCCAGGGCGTACATGCCGCCACCTCGGGTCAGCCAGTGCGGGTCCTTGCCCAGCAGTTCGGCAAGGCGACGCAACGGGGTGCGCCGATCGGCGATGTAGTGCGACACCGCCGACACGGTCAACCCGACCCCGACGCCCCACGGGTCCAGGCGCAGGCCGGTGGCGAGGATCAGGGTGGCCAGGGCGACGGCGGCGGTGAGGGTGTAGGAGGCGACGTGGGCGGCGCAGGCGAGGCGGCCCGGCCATCCGGGCTCGCTCTTGCAGTCGGCCTGCCGCTGCGTCTGCACCCAGTGATCCGCCACCTGATGCGCGGCATAGAGAGCGGCGAACACGGCCGCGAACGCGACAGCGCCCGCACCGGTCGGATCTGCGAACATGAAGGTTCTCTCCCAAAGGTCCGTGAGGGCTGAACGGGGATGAGGACCGGCGGCACAGCACTGGTTTCTGAGGCCGTGGGGCTGTGCCGCCGGGCGAAATCAGTCGGTGATCGTGGTGCCGTCTGCGCGTCGCTGCCGCTCGTCGGCGGCCCATCCGTGGATCTGCCCTTGCACGTGCGGCGGCAGACTGCGCCAGGCGGCGCGGGTGGTGTCGTCGCGGTGGGTTTGGGTCACGGCCCACTCGGCAACGATGTTCACCAGGTCCTGCCCGGTCGCCTTGCGCTTGCCCATCAGTGGTCCTCGCGGACGAGGTGCGCCAGGGCAGCGCCCATGCCGAGGACGGCGACCGGCAGGCACGCCACGGCGGTGGTGATCCACCACGGGGCCGAGGTGACTCCGGCCGCTTCCAGGAGGTGATAGGCCACCTGGCCGAGCGCGCCGACCAGAAGTGAGGCGATCGCAGACCACTTGGCGAACCGCAGCGCCCGGTCCGGGACGCGGCCGGACAGCCACACGTACAGGGCGTACGCGCCGTACGTCTCCACACCGATCGGAAGGGTGATCGCGGAGTTGATGGAGAAGCTGTCCCAGATCCCCGGCAGGGGGTGAACCACCCCGAACCCGGTGAGTTCACCGAGTCCGACCCACCCGGACCAGATGGCGACGAACGCGGGCAGCGCCAGCAGCACCACCGGCCACACCACAGCGCGACGGGCGGGCCGGGACGTGATGTTGGTGCCCGGGTCTACGACGGGTACGGGCTGCGCCTCCACCGGCGGCGCGATGGTGTCGGCGGGCGGCGGCGAGTCCGCCACCGGGGCGGGGGTGGCCGGGTCGGTCGGGGTGGACTCATCCGGGACCGCCGGATCCGCCGGGGGTGGGGTGGGTTCGGGCGTGGGGTCGATGTCGAGCGTCGGGGGTACGTCGGGGGTGCGGGTCAGCTCGGCCAAGATGGCGTCGGCCTTCGGCCCGCCCACCCGCAGTTCCTTCTTGATCCGGTTGCGGGACGGAACCGTGCCGAGCCGGTCGGCCAGGTCCCGCGCGGCGGGCACCAGTTCGTCCACCGGCTTCGGGTACGCGGACAGCACGGACGGGTGAGTGAACGTGCGGCCGCTCATCCCTCCACCGCCAGCGCGGAGAGCCGGTCGACGGTGGCCGGGGCGAGAGCCGGCCCGCTGGTGTACTCCTTGGCGTAGGCGTAGATCTCCCACCCGTGCCAAGTCGGATAGGCGTACATCGTCCGGTAGGGGCGGCCGTCGTCGGTGGTGCCGGTGCGCTCGGCGGTCAGCATGTCCGGGTCGGTGAGTCCGGCCAGGTGCAGCCACGACCGCAGGTCGGCGATGCTGTCGAAGTCGAACGCCAGCGACACACCATCGGTGTTGGTCTGGAAGTGCTTCGGGTCGGCCAGCAACAGCAACTCGGCCAGCACGGCACGGCGACTCTTACGGCTGCTCACGGGGCTACTCCTTCGGGATAGGCACAGTCAACGCACTCACCGAGCGAGCGCGGAATGCAGTAGGGCCGGACCACACCGCAGACACGGCAGGTACGACGGGCCGTCAGAGCGGCGTCGATCGCGCGGCGTTGGGCGGGGGTGGCGATGCGCTTCGGCCTAGCCAGCTCCACCCGGTACAGGTAGGCCGTGCGGGTACCGCCGACGCCGCGCCAGAGGATCTGCGCGGCCACCGGCTGACCACCGGGCCGCAGACCAGCGGCGCGCAGTTGACGGCGGGTGGCGTAGCCCGGCGGGGCACCCTTCCACCAGAACGTCGGGATCCCGTAGCGGGTCCCCTCCGGGTCGTGGAACGCGGCACGGATGCGGGACATCAGGCCGCGCGGTCCGGGCCGGTGGTGCGGGTGGCCACCTCGGCGGCGGCCCGCGTGACGCGGGACTCGGCCCGGCGCAGCCTGCGCCAGTCCAAGGCGGTCGGCCCGCCGTGATCCTCGGCGTAGATCAGGCTGATCTCCGCGTCGAGCACGTCCAGTTCGGCGGCGATCAGCGGCCACTCGGTGTCGATCGCGGCCAGGTCGGCGGCGGTCGGCCCGGCGGTGGCGCGGTGGGTCATCACTGGGTTCGGTTCCTTCCAGAACGGCGAGAACGCACCGGCGGGCACGCCCGGCAGTGACGCTCATCGGCAGCGAGCGGGGCGAGGCCGCCGCAGCGGTCGCAGGTCTTCCAGGTGACGTTGCTCTTGGTGGTCACACGGACAGCAGCGAAGACGCTCACGGTCATGACGGCTCACCTCCACAGCGGGGAATCAGAACGGGGAGCCCGGGGTGAGGCCGCGTGCCAGAGCAGCGCGAACCCCCACCCCGGGGTGAGTGCAGAGAGGCAGAAGACGTACCGCGCGCCAAGACCGGTCCACTCGGCCCGCTCGCCCGGGATCTACCGGGGTCGGCCACCATGTGGATCAAGGCGGGAATACCGCAGACCAGATCAAACGCGGCGTCTCTGCTATGGGCGATGTCAACGAACGACCACACGGCGGCCCGTTCGCGAACGCCACAGCCAAAGCCGCAACGCCGACGCAGCAACCAACCGGCTTGCCTTTCCTGGCTAGCCAGGTTCGACGAAATGAACTTAAGCCGCCTTGGCTAGTCAGGTCAAGGCCATGCGACGAACTTTCCGTGCTTGGCTAGTCAGAGCTAGGCTGACCTGGTGAGCGAGAACCTTGACTTCCTCGGCCAGCTAGATCCCGACGACCCGAAACAGGCGTCTCAGCAGATCGCGAACAAGCTGCGAGCGGCCATCCTCACGCGCCGACTCGCACCGGGCGACAAGCTACCGTCGCAACCCGAGCTAGCCACCCGCTACGGCGTAGCCCGAGAGACGGTCAAGCGAGCCCTGGACCTACTCCGGACCGAGCGGCTGATCGTCTCTCGGCAGGGAAGCGGCGCGTTCGTCCGAGCGCAGACACAGCGAGCCGTCGAGCTGCGCCCCCACATCGAAGCTGCGTTCGAGCGACCCCACGTCACCATCGACTTCGCGGGATTCTCCGGTGAGACGCTGCGCGACGCGCTCGCCGAGACCCTCGACAAGGTGCGCGTCGGTCGACTCGCGCCCGAGACGATCGCCGTGCGCGTCCTGATCTCCGACATGACCGCACCCATGGCACTGCCCGCACGGGCCGAGACACAATCCGACGATCCAGCGGTACGCGAGCGCGCCGAGCGAATCACCCGCCGAGCAGCAGACGGCATAATCGATCAGGTCACCGAGCTAGGCGACCTCGGCTTGATCCGGTCGACCACCGTTGAGGTGCGGATGCACCGAGCGTCCCCGCTGTTCAAGCTCTACATTCTCAACAGCGAAGAAGTCTTTTACGGCTTCTACCCAGTTACCGAACGCACCGTATCGATCAAGGGTGAGCCGATGGCTATCTATGACCTGATGGGCAAGGATGTGCCGCTGTTCCACTACGCCGTAACCGATGACGACACCTCACACGGTACGCAGTTCGTAGAGGCGTCCCGCCAATGGTTCGACTCGGTGTGGTCGACCATCGCTTACCGGTACGACGCATGAACGCCGACCTCGGTCGACTGCTCGGCGACGTGGACACATTGCTACTCGACTTCGACGGGCCGGTATGCAGCATCTTCGCGGGATACCCCGCACCGCAGGTTGCCGCCGAGCTGGTCGACGTACTGCGGCGTCTTAGGGTCGAGGTGCCGCCTGATCTTGCCAGCGAGCCAGACCCGCTTGAAGTGCTACGCCGAACCGGCGCGGTCGGCGACCAGGGCGTCACGCGGGCCATAGAAGACGCGCTTTGTGCAGCTGAAATCCGGGCCGTCGAGACTGCCGAACCGACGCCGTACGGGCGGGAAGTCATCGTGGCTGCCCGGCAAGCCGGAGTGCCGGTGGCGGTGGTCAGTAACAACTCAGCCGTCGCAGTGAGCACGTACCTCGTGGCGCATCGGCTCGCCGGGTATGTGTCACCGATTGTCGGTCGGTCGTACGCCGACCCGGATCGGATGAAGCCCAACCCTGCGCCGATCCTGCAAGCCGTAAACGCACTCGGCACTACGGCTGGCCGGTGCGTGCTGATCGGCGACTCGCTTTCGGATATCGACGGGGCGGGTGCTGCCGGAGTGCGGTCGATTGGCTACGCGAACCGGTCGGCAAAGGCCGAACGGTTTCGGGCCGCCGGGGCGGATGCAGTGATTACGAACATGGGCGAAGTGGCCACGTTGCTGATTGATGCGATCAGCGGTTGAGAGGCGGAAAGATTTAGGGTCAGCAAGATTGGTTGCGAACAGTGAGACTACTCTTTAGTCCACTTGCTGTAAGCCGCGTTTGCCATTGCCCCTAGGATGATGCTGCACAGTAAGGTGTAGGGAACTTCAAGCATGTCTGCTACGTCCGGCCTCTCCGTCTTGAGCATTACAAAGACGTAGGAAACTACGAACCAGACAAGTCCGACGGCTGTCCAGGCGGCACCGGGCTGTCGCAGCCATGCACCGAGTTCACGCAACGACTCTGCCCAGATTGAAAGAAGGGAAATTTCCGACTGGGTCAATTGGTCAACCCGCTCAACAGCCTGTTCGAGATTTTCCAGGACGATATCGAGCGTATTTGCGTAAAGGCTACTTGTGCCAGTGAGGGCCGTACGGTAAGTCGTCGCAGTGGCGAGGCTTCCCAGCATGACACGGAACTGGCTCCGGTGGGCCGCCATCATGTCGTCCAGGGCGGGTGACTGGATGCGGAGTTGGCTGCGTTGGGCGGCGACGATGTCCCGGAACTGGTCGGCGAACCGGCTCCGGTGGGCCGCCATCATGTCGTCCAGGGCGGGTGACTGGATGCGGAGTTGGCTGCGTTGGGCGGCGACGATGTCCCGGAACTGGTCGGCGAACCGGCTCCGGTGGGCCGCCATCATGTCGTC
>NZ_SJJR01000034.1 GCF_004331455.1 Micromonospora zingiberis | reverse complement strand
GCCTTCACCGACCCGCTGAGGTCGGTCTCCATTGCGGCATGGCGTACGCGGCCACCGAACGCGCGAGGCTACGCGCCTTCACCGACCCGCTGAGGTCGGTCTCCATTGCGGCATGGCGTACGCGGCCACCGAACGCGCGAGGCTACGCGCCTTCACCGACCCGCTGAGGTCGGTCTCCATTGCGGCCTGCTCCTCGACGTCCCGCCGATGGCGACCAGGTGGTGACCTTCACCGACCCGCTGAGGTCGGTCTCCATTGCGGCCTCGCCGGGGCCAAGAGCGGAGCGTTCGACCACATCTGCCTTCACCGACCCGCTGAGGTCGGTCTCCATTGCGGCACCTGCGCCGGAGACAGCACCTCAACGTGATCGAGCAGCCTTCACCGACCCGCTGAGGTCGGTCTCCATTGCGGCTGGCAGCGTACGGCTAGGCCCGTGAGCGACGGGCCAGACCCTTCACCGACCCGCTGAGGTCGGTCTCCATTGCGGCTCTGGTTCGTCGCGGGCTGGCTGCTCGCCGCGTTCGTCGCCTTCACCGACCCGCTGAGGTCGGTCTCCATTGCGGCGCCGGGGTGCACCCGAGCGAGACGGAATCGGCCCAGGCCTTCACCGACCCGCTGAGGTCGGTCTCCATTGCGGCCGGGGTGGTTACCGGGGTGGTTACCTGGCCTTCACCGACCCGCTGAGGTCGGTCTCCATTGCGGCGGTAGACCGCGGTGGGGACGCTCAACAGCCGCGGTGACCTTCACCGACCCGCTGAGGTCGGTCTCCATTGCGGCATCCTGGGCGCTCACGCGGGCTCCTGGGGCTGCTCACCTTCACCGACCCGCTGAGGTCGGTCTCCATTGCGGCGTGTCGTTGACGGCGCGGGCAAGCGCAGCCGACAAGTCCTTCACCGACCCGCTGAGGTCGGTCTCCATTGCGGCGTCGGATGCCGCCTCACCTGTGCGTCCGGCCACCACCTTCACCGACCCGCTGAGGTCGGTCTCCATTGCGGCGCGTTGTTCACCCGTCCGGCGACTGGCAGGGTGCAACCTTCACCGACCCGCTGAGGTCGGTCTCCATTGCGGCCGAGCAACCGACGTCGTGGACGCCATCTACGCCACCGTGCCTTCACCGACCCGCTGAGGTCGGTCTCCATTGCGGCTCGATCATCGAGATGTAGGGCTGTTTGACGCCAACGGCCCTTCACCGACCCGCTGAGGTCGGTCTCCATTGCGGCCGCCGATTAGTGGCGACGACAGCATTTCCGACGCAGACCTTCACCGACCCGCTGAGGTCGGTCTCCATTGCGGCTTGCGTGGCGACGCGGCCGGGCTGCTGGCGGTCGCATGGCTGCCTTCACCGACCCGCTGAGGTCGGTCTCCATTGCGGCCTGGCCGGCGGCTTGGGGGCCGGGGTGGGGTTGGGCGACCCTTCACCGACCCGCTGAGGTCGGTCTCCATTGCGGCGTTGCCCTGGCAACGACGCTGACCCTCAAGGACCGGCACCTTCACCGACCCGCTGAGGTCGGTCTCCATTGCGGCCGGCTGATGATCGGCTGACGCGAATGTCCGGCCTGTGCCTTCACCGACCCGCTGAGGTCGGTCTCCATTGCGGCACCGGCACCTTCCCGGCCTCGCGGGCCTCGGCGACTGCCGCCTTCACCGACCCGCTGAGGTCGGTCTCCATTGCGGCCTGCTGAGGGTCAGCGAATCCCGATGTGCCGCCAGGTGACCTTCACCGACCCGTTGAGGTCGGTCTCCATCGCGGCACGCTCGACGGCGGCGAAGCGACGCTGAACCAGGTCAACCTTTGCCGACCCACTGAGGTCGGTCTCCATTGCGGCTCGAACGCCACGACGGCAGCGGCCATGTGGTCGCCGTACCTTTACCGATCCGCTGGGGTCGGTCTCCATTGCGGTGCCGCCACCAGCGCCCGGAACAGGTCGACCTGCATGAACCTTCACCGACCCGTTGAGGTCGGTCTCCATCGCGGCGGCCGGAAGGCTGGCTTTGACGGGACGCTGCAGCCGGTGCCTTCACCGACCCGCTGAGTTTGAACTCGCTGACGGGCGTTCGTCGTCGCTGGGATCCGGCCGGAAGCTGGGGCGTGATGGGGTACGCGGATGAGTTCGATCGGCATCCGGACGAGGGCACTTCAGTGAATTAGCTAGAGGCCAGCCATCTGAACCTTCGCATCAGATCTGGTGTGTTAACGCTCAGTGATGCTACGCTCCCTGAGCGCGCACATCGCTGATCATCGAGTTGAAAGTAGAGATTCGACATGCGCGTACCTCGGTCGATCGAACGTCAGGTGGTACGCAGGCTGCGCCAGGGCTGTCCGCCCACCTTCGTGGCACGCGAGTATGGTCTGCCACGGCGGGTTGTTGTCGCGCTCTGGGTTGCCCATGGCGGCGGTGACGGTAGTGGGTCGTCGGTCCGGAAGGATCGACGGCGTCCGCGTTAGCCCAAGCCGCAGAAGACTGACGGTGCGCTCCATTGGGGCAGTGAGTTCGCCAGGTGTCAGCCGTGGCTAGCTGTCATGCCGCACCGTCGAGGGCCGGCTGGTGCTTCCGGGTAACTCCGTTGCGCCAGCCGGTTCACTCTTTGTTGGACTGTCGTAGCTCTCTGGTATCTGTTTCGCGGACTAGTGAAGTGGCTGGAGGCGATCATGGCGAGTGTCGAGTTGGTAGATCGGCTGGTTGCTGCGGTGGGGGAGCAGCGTCGCGAGAGCGGGCTGGTCGTCGAGGCGGTGTATCAGCCGGTGGGAGGGGTTGGTGGAAAGGTGATGCCGCCGACTTTTCCGCCGCCGGAACGGGGTGGCTCGCCGTACCTGTTGGAGGAGCGCTGGATCGATGGTGAGCGGATGCTCACCGTGGTGGTCGACCAGGTGCCGAGTCAGGCCAACCGGGTGGAGGAGGCGCTGCTTGCGGCCCGCGACGGTGGGCGGCTGTCGGTGCCGATCTTTGAGATGGTGGTCGACGGTGTTCGGTTGACGTCGCTGCAGTTTCCGCACCGGTACGCGGATGCGTACCTGCGGGACAGCGAGGTGGACGGGGTCCGCTTTGACGACAGTCCGGTCGGTAAGTCGCTGCGGTCGACCACCGTGCTTGACGTACGTCCGTTGTACGCGCGTGAGCCGTACTCGCTGCTGTTCGGGGCGTGGGATTCGCACCGTAAGGGGCGGTGGCCGCGTTTCGCGCGGCTGTACCAGTCGATGATGTACGGCTTGGATCCGATCGTCGGTGATCGGCGTAGCGGGCGGTTCGACCCGATGAATCTCACCGGTGCGGTTGACGACAAGGCGAAGGCCGAGGCGGACTGGCGGTTTGTCCCGGAGGGGCAGAAGGCCAAGGGCGGTCGGCTGAGTGAGATCGGGCATGGCCATATCGCACCGAACCCCGCGCATGGGGGGGTGACGGTCCGGGAGGTACGTCGGCGCGCGTGGGTGTCGTTCGCGAGTCTGGAGCGGCTGCGGTTCGGGGAGGCCTCGGCAGAGGCTGCCGGGTTGGCCAGGGCCGCGCTTGCGGCGTTGGCGCTGGTGGGAGACCGGTTGGCGTTCGGGCGGCCGTCGGTGTCGTTGCGTTCGGGTTGTGATCTGACGCGGATCTCCGAGACGGTGGCTTTTGAGGTTGCCGGCGGTGAGCTGGAGCCGATCGAGGTGTCGGTAGCTGATGCGATCACCGCTTTTCTCGCTCTGCGGCAGCGGGCGGCGGCTGCGGGTGTGCCGATGGCCGACGACGTGGTGGCGGTGACGCCGATCCGGCAGCTGCGCGAGGCGATGGTGTACGCGCGTACCCAGGCCGTCGCGGACGCCGAGGAGTAGGCGGTGGCCTTCGCGATCCAGGTTCGGCTGCGAGAGGGACGGTACGACGCTGCAGGCATCGACTCGGCTGCGCCGGAGTGGCCGCCGCATCCGGCGCGGTTGTTCTGTGCGCTGGTCGCTTCAGTGGATTCGGAGGCGGATCGGGAGGCGTTGCGGTGGCTGGAGACGGCGGGGTTGCCCGAGGTGTGGGCGACTGCCGAGGTGGCCACGACGCGTACCTCCGGGTATGTGGTGTTGAACGCTACCGGTGGCCGGGGCAGCCAGACATGGCCAGGTCGGGGCAGTGGACTGCGGCAGCGGTCCGGCGTGTTACCAGGGTGCGACACGTTCGCGGTGCTGTGGCCGGCAGAGCCGGATGACGCGACGCTGGCGCGGCTTGTTCGTCTCGCCTCCCAAGTGCCGTACGTCGGTCGGAGCACGTCCTCGGCTGAGGTGACGGTGGTCGCCGCAGCGGTGCCATCTCGGCCGGAGTGGGTCAGGTTTGCACCGGTGCCGTTGGGCCGTGTGGCGAGTGTGCCGCTGCGGGTGCCGTATGCCGGGTATCTGGACGCCTTGGAGCAGGCGTACGCGGATGGTGTGCCCGCGTGGCATGTCACCGCACCCGCGATCGCGTACGCTGCTGAGTCCGAGACGACGGACGCGCCGGCGGCCGGGGTCGTCGACGGGCCGTACGCGGATCTGTTGATCTGGGGGCTGCGCCGACCGGCGGTGCCGGTGCGTGGTGATGACCTGCTGTCGGTGACGGACGGTCTGCGTCGCGCGGTGCTCAGCCGGGTTGCTGATCCACTGCCGGTGCAGGTGAGCGGGCACGGTGCGGACGGCCGGCCGCATGTGGCATACCTCGGTCTGTTGGATGTCGGTCACCGGCACGCCGACGGGCATCTGCTCGGGGCCGGGGTCGCGGTGCCACGGCAGCTGCCGGACGCGGACCGTCGTGCCCTGCTGCGTGGCCTGCTGGGCGCGGATGCGGCCGATCCGATGTCGCTGCTGCGCAGCAGGCGCGGGCAGCGGCTGGAGTTGCAGTATCCGCCCGTGGAGCTTCGCGGATTGGACCCCGGACGGTGGTTGGCACCGGACGGTGCGCGCAGCTGGGTGACGGTCACTCCGCTGATGCTCGACCGGTACCCCAACCGCCGTCACGACCTCGCCGACGTGATCGCTGGCTCGCTGCAGACGGCGGGTTACCCGGCGCCGGCCAAGGTGGAGACGCTGGTCGAACCGGTCGTGCGTGGGGCGATGCGCGCACCCCGGCCGGGCAGCGTGCCGCGGTGGGCCCGGAAACCCATGTTGCACTGCCGGATCGAGTTCGCGCAGCCGGTCCGCGGACCGGTGATCGCCGGAGCCCTGCGCTACCTGGGCAGCGGGCTGTTCGTCCCGGAGGTCGAGCATGTTGACCGTTGACCAGTTCGCCGACTTCTTCGGCGAGGTACACAGCGGCGGGGACCCGTCCCAGGCCCGTCGGCAGCCGTTTCCTTGGCAGCTGGCCCTGCTCCGGCGCGTCGTCGAACGGGGGTGGCCAGACGGCGTCGACGTGCCGACCGGGCTGGGTAAGACTTCGATCCTGGACGTGGCGGTCTTCGCGGCCGCTCTCGGCGTGGACGGTGCGCGTCGGCGGATCTTCTACGTCGTGGACCGGCGCCTCATCGTTGATGAGGCGTACGAGCACGCCCGTCGCATCGCCGCAGCCCTCGACCGGCCGACCGGTGACACCACCCGCCTGGTGGCGCAGCAGCTGCGTGCCTCCGACGACGACGTCACGTTGGACGTGACCCGCATGCGCGGCGGAGTCACCTGGGAACGGACCTGGCTCGAACGCCCGGACCGGTATGCGATCGTGACCGGCACGGTCGACCAGATCGGCAGCAGGCTCCTGTTTCGAGGCTACGGTGTCAGCGAGCGGGCCCGTTCCATCGACGCCGCACTGGTCGGCACGGACAGCCTGATCGTCATCGACGAGGCGCACCTGGCCCAGGCGTTCGTGAACACCGCGCAAGCCGCGTTCGACCTCGACGCCACTTCGGTGGCACGCCGCCCTGTCGTGGTGACGATGTCCGCCACCAGCCCGCCGCGGCGGACCACCGAGCAAACCGCCGTTGGTGATCGCATACATCGCATCAGCGAGGACGACGAACAGCACGAGATCGCCGGCGAGCGGCTGACCGCCGCCAAGCGCCTGCACCTGGTTGAGGTCAAGACCACGAAGAAGTCCGAGGATTCGGTCGTGTCCGCCGCCATGGCGGCCCTGGCCGAGCGGCTCGCCGAGGGTCGAGTGGTCGGTGTCGTCACCAACACGGTGGCCCGCGCCCGGGCCGTTTTCGAGCTACTCCGCGACCAGCACGACGCCGTCCTGCTCACCGGGCGCAGCCGCCCGATCGACCGGGACTGCTTGCTGGCCGCCTACTACCCGCGTCTCCGTGTCGACCGTGATCGTGACCAGCAGCAGCCACTGATCGTCGTAGCCACCCAGACCATCGAGGTCGGCGCCAACATCGACCTCGACGCCCTGATTACGGAAAGCGCACCGCTCGCTTCACTGGTGCAGCGGCTCGGCCGACTCAACCGGGTCGCCCGCAGCCGCCACCCGCACGGCGTCGCCGTCGTCGTGCACCCCACCGCGACCGGCGAGGACGATCCGGTTTACGGGCCAGCGCGGCTCGCCACCTGGCAATGGTTGGCTGACATCGTCGAACCGGTCCGGTACGCGCAGCAACTCGACCCCACCAGAGCGGCCCACTGGCTCGATGCCGCACCAACTGCTCTGCGTCGCCTCACCGCGACCCTCACTGACGACGAGCACGCCGCGATGCGCGGGATCACCCCGTACATTCCGGTACTCCAGCGCCATCACCTCGACACCTGGGCCCGCACCGCGCCGGCCCCCGAACCCGACCAACCGATCGAACCGTTCCTGCACGGAATCACCGACAACCAACCGCCGATATCAGTGGTCTGGCGCCACGGCCTCGGCAACCCCGACACCTGGGCAGAACTGATCGACGAAGTACCCCCGGTCGCTGAGGAAACTCTGGAACTACCCGCAACCGCCGTACGCCGATGGCTGCTGGAGTCCGGCACTGACCACAGCGCCAGCGACCTGGACAACCCGACCACCATCCCGACCGGGCCGACCGATACCAACAGCCGACAGCCAGCCCGGATTCCGTTGGTGCTGAGGTATCGCGGGCGAGGCGACGCCACGCTCGCGGCACCCTGGCAGATCTGTCCCGGCGACACCATCGTCCTACCCACTGACGTGGGGGGCTGCGACCCGTACGGATGGCATCCGGCATCGACAGACCCTGTGCTCGATGTCGCCGACCTCGCGCTGCGACGCGGACGGCCCGTCCTGCGACTAGGTCCCACCCTCGTGCAGGCAACCCGACGCTGGGGCGAACAGTTTGCCGGCCTCGCCCAACGACTGGTTGACCAGGCAGCGGCGGACGCTCATACGGCCCGGCCTGTCGCCGAACCGTACCTGCCGACCCTGAAGACCATGCGGGACACCGCACCGGGCGGTCCGCTGCGCGACGTCCTCACCGCGCTCCTCGGCGCGCACCCCCGAGTGACCCGACGAACTCCCGTGAGCACAGGCTTCCGGCCCTACCTCGGACTCATCGCCGCCCAGATCGGCAGACTCGGCGACGACGACACCGCCGCGGGATCGTCGAGTGCCGGACAACGCATCCGCCTCACGCCGCATCAGGCAGCCGTCGCCGCCCGCGCTCGCCAGTTCGCCGAACGACTCAACCTACCGACCACTGTGATCCAAAGCATCGCAGCCGCAGCCCGCTGGCACGACGAGGGCAAACGCGACCCCCGCTTCCAGACCATGCTCTGGGGCGGCGACCGCGCCGCCGCCGAGATCGCCGACGAACCGCTGGCGAAATCCGGCCTCGACCCCAGCGACCGGGCAGCCTTCGCCCGCGCACGGAAAGCCAGCGGCTACACGAACGGCATGCGCCACGAGGCGCTGTCAGCCGTCATCGTCGCCGCACGGTCAACCAACGACCCTCGCGTCCACCCCGAGCTGGTCATCCACCTCGTCGCCAGCCACCACGGACACGCCCGCCCGCTCCTGCCGCCCATCATCGATCCGGCACCCACAAAGGTCACCATCGATGACGTGGGCACCTTCGACACCGCCGACACCATCGACTGGCAGCAGCCGAGTCGCTTCATCGACCTCAACGCCACCTACGGACGATGGGGCCTCGCACTGCTGGAAACCATCGTCCGGCTCGCGGACATCTGGTGCTCCGCCCGCAACGAAGCCATCGAGGACACGCCGTGACCCACCGCCTACCGCTATCCGCACTCGACGGACGCGACCCCCTCGGTTTTCTCGCCGCACTCGGGCTGCTTCGGCTACTCGCCACCCACACCACCGCTGACGTACGCCTTAGCTTTGACGACACCACCGGCCAGGCCACTCTCCACGGCCCCTACCACACCTGCCGGCACGTCGCCGACGACCTCGCCGCGATCGCCGCCACCATGACCGACGACACCGTCATCCCCGGCCTCCCCGCCGCCTTCCCGCTACCCAAAACAGGCACCAAGGGATCCGACCCGATGCGAGTCGCTCGCGACGACTACCCCACACTCCATGACGCGGTCACCGAACTCGGCGACGACGCCGTGCAATGGCTGTCCTGCCTCATCACCGACCTCGGCCATGACGACCGAGGACGAGTCGCGCTCACCCCGTACTCCGCCCCCGCTGGCCAGCAAACCGTCCGATCCTTCTTCGGAGCATCCGCCGCCCACATCCGCGCCCGACCAGAACACCTGCTGGACGCACTCACCGCATGGCGACGCATCACCGGCTTCACCGGCGAATACCTCGACCATCGAGTACTCCACAGCACCGCAGACCACCCACGCGGCGAACCCGGATCAGAACGAGGCGTACCGGGAGCCACCTGGCTCGCCATCATGGCCTTACCGCTACTGCGACTCGCCGGAGACGGAACCACCGCTACCGCCACCCTCTGGCGACGACTTCCCAACCGACGACGCATCATGCTCTGGCCGCTCTGGCGACAGCCCCTCAATCTCGCCGCCATCACCACCCTCATCGAGCACCCCGACCTCGCACCAACCAGCGACGGCAACCACATCACGATGCCGGGTGAAAAGGCCAAAGCGCTCGGAGTCTTCGCCGTCGCCGCCGCCCAACGACGCCCCATCGAAGGGCGCAAGTCCGCCGGCGTCCTCGTGCCCATACCGGTCAACCTCACCGCGTAGCAAGACATACTCGTTCGCCCGCGATCCGAACCTTGACAACTCCACAAACCATGGGCCAGCCCGACCACCGGACTTCAATCGATCTAGGAACCCCAAGCACGCACAGCGCAAGCGAGAGGTTCCGAACCGCCGTAGGCGCATGGAACGCGCAATACGGACACGTGCTCGATATGAAACTCGTCGACGAGTGGAAGTCTTCGCTGTTCGCGAGCCCCTTCACCGGCCCGCCGTGGCCGGTCTACATTGCGGCGCGTACGCGACCACCGCGTCCACGCCGTCCGAGAACAGACCTTCACCGGCCCGCCGTGGCCGGTCTACATTGCGGCGCCGTTTGGGCACCCCCAAGTTACCCGAAAGTAGCCCGGCCTTCACCGGCCCGCCGTGGCCGGTCTACATTGCGGCTCCCTCGTCCAGGACGACGACGGACCGACCACCATTGGCCTTCACCGGCCCGCCGTGGCCGGTCTACATTGCGGCCGGCTGGCGCCCCTCCCGTCCCGCCCTCTCCGCCCGAGCCCTTCACCGGCCCGCCGTGGCCGGTCTCCATTGCGGCAGTTCGCTAGAGATTGAGGTGATCGTGGAATGATGTCCCTTCACCGGCCCGCCGTGGCCGGTCTCCATTGCGGCGACTTGGTCGACGGGCCGAACCGGATCCGTGCGGTGGTGCCTTCACCGGCCCGCCGTGACCGGTCTCCATTGCGGCAGTAGGCGCTGGCGATGGGCTGACTCCCACGCAGCCGATACGGGCCCGCCGTGGTCGGTCCCCATTGCGGCGACGGGTACACCAAGCGAAAGGCCGCGACGAACACGGCCGGCGAGGTGGCGTCGTCGGGTTGATGATCGATCCGGCGCAGCCATCTGCTGGTGCTCTTTGCGAGTGTGTGACTACTGTAGGTTCACCTTGTGGCGGGGGGAGGCCAGCAGGTGACGGAAGTGCGTGTTGAGCCGGAGGTGCTGACGAGGGCAGCCGGCGTGTGCGGGGATCTGCGCGAAGGGCTGCGGCAGAGCGCTGCGGATGTCGATGGTGAGACGCTGGCTGCGGTGTCGGGTTTACCGGGGTGGCGAAGTCGTTCTGCCTTGGAGCAGTTGGCGGTGTCGTGGCAGGACGATCTAGCAAAGCTCGTGGGTTACCTGTCGACGCTGGGCGATGCGTTCGACGAGTGTGCGGTGGATTACCGCTACAGCGATAACGCGAACGCCGCTCTGTTCGATATTCGCGGTCGGTGATCTCTGGTGGTCAGCTACGCGGATGTGCGGGACGCGCGTGTCGCTCCGCTGCGGTACGCCGCCCAGGCGTGGACGGAGTTGGCGCGGGCCTGCGCGGATCTGGAACAGCGGTGTGGTGCTGATCTGACTGGGCCGTTGCGCGCCTCGGGGTGGGCGGGGCCGGCGGCGAACGCGGCGTTGGATCGGCTTGATGTGCTCGATGACGAGTTTGAGGTGGCGAGCCTGCAGACCCGCACTGCGGCGAGTGTGTTGCGGTCGGCTGCGGAGGACTTCGAGGATGTGCAGCGACGGTTGGCCGCCGCGGTGCACGCTGCCCGCAGTGTGGGTCTGACTGTCGATGACAACGGACGGGTGTCCCCGCATCCGATCCCGTCGGCAGTGAGGAACGATCCGGACGCCGCGTTGCTGTATGAGCGGGATCGGCAGAACGCGGCCATCTACACCGATCTGATCGCGCGGATCGTCGCCGACGCCACCGAGGCCGACAACCGGGTCGCTCGGGCGTTGGCCGAGTTGAAGGCGGGCGTGCCGGGACAGCGGCCGTGGGAGTACAACAAGGCCCAGGACGGAGCGCGGGCCGCCGCTGCGGCCCTCGGGCTGAGCGAGGGTGACATCCCCGCGCAGGGCAGCAGCCCTACCGACGTACGGGCGTGGTGGAGCCAGCTGTCCGACGACGAACGGCAGGTCTACCTGACCGCGTACCCGCAGCGGATCGGCGCGCTCGATGGACTGCCGGCCGTCGACCGTGACGCGGCGAACCAGTTGGTGCTGCGGACCTACATCGGTGACAACGTCAACCTGTATCGCGACGAGCGCAACCCGCAGCACGCCACCGCGCTGATGCTGCTGGACAAGCTCGAAGCTGCGGAGAACGCGCCGCCGCACAAGCGTCTGTACCTGCTGTCGGTCGACCCGAGGGGTGATGGGAAAGCGGCCGTGGCTATTGGCAACCCGGACACTGCTGATCACACTGCTGTGCTCGTTCCGGGCGTCGGTACGGAACTGGCCGGTATTCGTGGTCTGATCGGTCGGGCGAACGACCTGCAGGACGCCGCGATCGACCTGGCGCCCACCGGCAGTGAGGTCGCGGTCGTGGCGTGGCTCGGCTACGACACCCCGTCGGTCGACACGGACATCGTCACCGCACCGTTCGGTGGGAAGTCCGAAGCGGGCGCCCGCGCTCTCGACGGTTTCGTCGACGGTCTGCGTGCTGCCCACGACGGCGGGACGTCGCATCTGACCGTCGTGGCCCACAGCTACGGCTCCACCGTCCTCGGGGAAGCTGCCAGCAGCGGCGACGGTCTGGCCGTCGACGACATGATCGCTGTCGGCAGTCCAGGGATGCGGGTTGACCACGCTCAGGAGCTTGGCGTCGATCCTCGACATGTGTGGGCCGCCGCCGCGGCGGACGACACCTTCGTGGCCCGGCCTGAGGAGAACGCCCGCTGGCTGACCGGCATACCCGTGGTCGGTAGTTGGGCCGCCGCTGGTGCGGTGGGTATTCACGGGCCCGGCCCGCATCTGCCGGAGTTCGGTGGGAACGCCCTGCAGGTGGATACTTCCGGGCACAGCGGATACTGGACCAGGGGCAGTCAGACCCTGCTATCTCAGGGAGCGATCATCGCCGGCAACTACGAGGCCGCCGTACTCGATCATGGTCAGCGGCCATGACTTGTACCCGGCGCTGGTCGTGGCGGACGACCGCGGTCGTGGCCGTCGTCGCGCTGCTCGGCACCGCGTGCACGCCCGGTGGCGACAGTGTGTCCCCCGGAAAGGAGGATCCGTTGGAAATCAAGGCCGCCGCTGAGGTGAATAGCCTGGCCGAAGAGCATGCTGAGGCGGTGTCCGCTGCCGCCGGGGTGCCGTTGGAGAACTGGAGGACCAACACCGCACCCTGCGTGGGCCGAGGCGGCGAGATTGCCGACGATGGACGCTGGACTCTGACCGGCTTCGCTCGACTGCCCGTCGCGCCCACCGAGCAGATCGCCACGTTGCATCGAGTTCGGGACAGCTGGCGAGAGCAGGGCCACGAGATCACCGAAGACCGTGCCTTCACTGAGGGCGACGGTGGCGTGGTCTCCATGCGTGAGGCCGCCACCTCCGTCACGATCAGCCTGGCCACCAACGCCAGCCGAGACCGCATCGCCTTGATCATCGCCACCGATTGCTACCAACCCGCCGACGGCGAAGACCCCGCGAACCCGTAACCAACACCGCCTCGCGCAGGGCTACCAGTCGAGGGGGCGCGACGCCGTTCCCGCGTGTATAAGGTCCGGCCCGCCACCTGATCGGCCAGCAGCGGTTATCACCACGACGCTCCCGCTTCGGCGGTGTGACCGCGATCGAGGATGAGGACGTACGAGAACAGGCCAGGCCTGGAACCGGCGATCAGCTCCTGCGCGGCCAGCAGTTCGCCGGTGGTCGGGTCGATGAACAAGGTGGTGGTCGACCCGTCGGCGGTCACCCGGAAGCCGAGTCCGGCTCGCCCGGCGATGTCGACGCTCGCCCCGAGGTAGGCGATCCCGGGAACAGTGGCGAGGACGCGTAGGGCCGCCGCCCGTTGCTGCTGGCCGAGGTACTGGTTGGTGGTCAGGCTGACGACGCCACCAGCGAGCAGTCTCGGGTACGCGGGCTCGCCGGCCAGCTCGGGTGGAGCCAGCCGTGCGGCCAGTGTGGTCGGGTCCGTCGGGATCGTTCCGGACAGGTACGGATGCAGGCCTCCTGCCGGGTGCTGAGTCGATGTTGGCGGGGCCTGGTGGAACAGGTTCCGTTCGTCGGAGGTGGGCTGATGCTTCAGGGTTGGCAGGTCGGGTGCGCGGCGGATGGTCTCCTGGCCTGAGCCGTCATCGTGCCGCCAGCGCTGCAGGTCGGTGCGGATGATCGTGGTGCTGGCGCGGGCCCAGGTTTGGGTGTGCAGGTAGGTGTAGGGCAGGTCCGCGGTGCGGTCGCCGGGGGTTGGGGTGAGGGTGGCGGCGATGGTGGTGAGGCTTTCCTGTGGGGTGAGCCCCGGTGTGGGGGAGGCGATGCCGGGCGTGGCTACGGACCGTGGTCCGGCAAGTGTTGGCAGGGACGTCGACGGCGCGGGGTTGGCGGGTACGGCTTGGCAGCCGGCGAGGAAAACGCTGCCGAGGGCGAGAGCCAGGCAGCGGGCTGGGGTGGTCAGCTTGGCCATTGGGTACGAGTTCCTTCCTTGTGGTGGTTGTGGCCCCGAAGGCTGCCGCATGGTTGAGGCAGCCACCGGGGTCCGGAGGCCGGTGGTGCTCAACCGGCCATCGTGGGCGGGACCGGTCGGCCGGCGCGGTGCAGTGGCCACAGCTGCGGGCCGGTGAGTAGATGCAGCGGGACGCCCGCGCGGTAGCCCTGCCCGACCAGGTGGTCCCGGGCCGTCGTGGCGGTGACCAGGGTGTCGACCGGGTAGCCGATCTGGTCGACGCGCTGGTGGTGGTGGGCAAGTAGCGCCCGGCCGAAGCCGTGGCCGCGAGCACCGGGGGCGACGTACAGCCAGGCGAGCCAATGATGTGGTGCATCGGACCGGTACCTGCGGACCAGGGTGTGCAGTCGCTGAAACCGCGGCACCGCCATGCCGGTGAACGCGCCCAGGTGATGATCTGCCAGCAGGGCCGCTTCCGGTGCCGGATGGTGGTGCCACACGGCGACGGCCGTCATGTCGAGCGTGACGTCGACAGTTCCGAACTCGACGGCGTGGTCCACTTCGATCGGCAGCACTCGGTGGAAGATGTCCTGCCGTTCGGCAGGGTCCGGTACTAGCCATGCGGCGACCGGGTCCGTTGCGGCAGCATCGACGAGCAGCGCGACGATGGCGGCCACGTCGTGGGTCTGTGCGGGTCGGAGGGGTGGCGTCGCCGTTGGGGTGGTCACAGCGACCGCCGGCGTGGTCTGGTGGGCGGGAACGGGGAGCGTCTGGTGGCGATCGGCCTGCCGCGCCACATGCGCCAGATCGTGGGTCCGTCGGTTGGTAGCGCCATGGTGGGGCCGGCGGTGTAGCCGAGTCGTAGGTAGAGCTGCCGGTTACGCATGTTGGTGGCCTCCAGGTACGCCGGCAGGTGAAGTCGGTCGAGGTGGCGGTGGTGGTGGTTGAGTAGCGCTGCACCGATGCCGCGGCTCTGTTGTTGTGGGTCGACGGCAACGTAGGCGAGGTGGTGATGTGGTTCGTCGGGGTGGAAGGCGTCGAACATTTCTTCGAGGAGCACGAACTTCGGCGCGTGGACCCCGGCGATCGCTTCGAGTGTTTCCAGGCGTTTGTGTAGGTCGGTGGGTCCGGGTTCAAGGTGGGGGTGCCAGATCGCGACCGCGGATTGGTCGCTGGTGGTGTAGACCTCGCCGTGTTTTAGGCCGTGGTGGAGCGCGTCGCGGAAGTAGCGGTAGTAGACGGCGCATCGTTGCTCGACGTCAGGGATGAGCCAGTCCGCGACGGGTCCGTCGTGGAAGGCTGCGGCGAGGACGGCGATCAGCCTGCCGGCATCCGCCTCGGTTGCGGGGCGAACGATGAGGTCGTTGTTGGTGACAGCCACAGGAGCCTCCTGGTCAGGCGGGTTGGCGGATGAGATCGGGGGCGCGCAGTGGTCCGGTGTCGCTGTCGGCGCCGAGGCCGATGGCGGCGTACACGTGCGGGTTGGTGGTGCGCAGGATCAGTGCCCAGGCGATGCCGAGCAGTGCGGCAGCGGCGTAGGCGGCGGGGAAAGCCCAGCGCAGCGGCGAGTCCGGGGCCACGCCGAGGAGGGTGGTGAACTCGCGCAGGGTGACGGTGAGGATCCCGCCGAGGGCGACCGCGGCGATTCCTGGCGCGATCACCGACCGCCATGGTCCTTCGGTGTGGGTGGTGCGGGTGAAGAAGCCGATGACAGCGGCGGAGGTGAGGGTCATCAGGATGAGCACGCCGAGGCCGCCGGTGACGGTGATCCAGAAGAACAGGTGCACGATCGGATCCGCCCCCGCCAGGGCGTAGCCGACCAGGACAGTGAGAGCGAGTCCGCTCTGGACGAGGGAGCCGACCTTGGGTGCGCCGGTGCGGTGGCTGGTCCGGCCGAACACGGCCGGGAGTACCCGTTCGCGGCCGAGGGCGAATAGGTACCGGGCGACGGTGTGGTGGAAGGACAGCAGGGCGGCGAACAGGCTGGTGATGAACAGGCCCCGGGCGACGGTGATGACACTCTGGCTCAGGTAGGGCGACACGAGGTTGAAGATCAGGTCGGTGCCGTCGGTGCGGGCCGCCGCCACGATGCGGTCCGGGCCGGTGGCTACCGACATCGCCCATGCGGACAGCCCGTACAGCAGGCCGGTCACGGCCACGGCGATGTAGGTGGCGCGGGCGATCGTTCGGCGCGGGTCCTTGGTCTCCTCGGAGAACACGACGGTGCCTTCGAAGCCCACGAAGCCCGTGATGGCGGTGACCAGGGCGGCGCCGATGCCGGCGGCGAGCACGTGCGTCGGGGCGAGGGTGGCGAAGCTGACGGTGCCGTCGGCGGGGTGGGTGAGCATGATGGCGTCGAAGGTCAACGCGACGACGCATTCGGCGACGAGGACGACGGCGAGGACCCGGCCGTTGAGGTCGATCCGCGCCACGCCGAGCACCGCGACGATGGCCCACACGGCGAGGGCGCACATCCACCAGGTGAGCTGCCAGCCGTACCGGGCGTTGAGGAACTGCGCGGTGACCGCACCGGCCCCGCCATACAGGCCGATCTGCATCGCGTTGTAGGCGAGCAGCGCGATCATGGCGGCGCCGACCCCGGCCGGGCGGCCGAGTCCCCGGGTGACGTAGGTGTAGAAGGCGCCCGCGTTGACGATCCGGCGGGACATGGCCACATAGCCGACCGCGAACAACGCCAACACCGCCGCTACGAGCAGATAGGAAACCGGGATGCCGGTGACGCCGGTGACCGCGTACCCGGTGGTCGCGCCACCGGCGACGACGGTCAGCGGTGCGGCGGCGGCGATGACGAAGAACACCACCGACGGGATACCGAGCCGCCCCCTGGCGAGGACGGCGGACACGGTGTCGGGTTTCGAGTGCAACATCGGTTCTCTCTCAGCAAAGAGGGGATGGATAGGGAGTGGCCGCAGTCAGGAGGTGCGGTGGCTCAGCACGGCGCCGCCGACGACGGCACCGAGGTCAGCGAGGAGTTCGCGTAGCGGGGGAGGGGCCTGGTCGCCCTGGTGGCGCAGGAACGCGCGAACGGCAAGGGGTGTGCCGTCGAGCAGGATCGGATCGAGCTGCGTGTGCAACGCCAGACCCGCAAGGACTTGGTCGAAGGCGTTGAGCGGCTGGTAGTTGCGCAGCTGGAAGGACAGCCGGGCCCAGGACCAGGCGGCCGTGTTCACGTCGGTGGGGACGTAGACGGTGCGCTGGCGCCACAGCCGACCGACCTGCTCCGGCCGCAGCAGCCCGAGCTGCCACATCCGGGTGATCACCTGCTCGCAGGCCGTGGTGGCGAGGAACGAAAGCCAGGTCCGGGTCGCGGTGTGACGCGGCTCGGCCACCAGCCGGTCGAGGACGAGATGTTGCAGCCAGTCCTTCGGCGGGACCGTGTTGATCACCCGCACATGGCGGCCCTCGAAGGTGACCCGACCCTCCCGGTACAGCTCGGCCAACAGTGCGGCGGCCAAGCCGAGTGCCGTCGCGGACTCGAACAGACGCGGACGGCCGGTCTGGTCGTCGTGGGCCAGGTAGAAGAACTCGTCGGCAAGACGCGTGGTGGTGTGGGCGGCCGCGCTGCCAACGGCCCGTACCGGCCGGGCCGGCTCTACTGGTGCCGGGTGTTCGTACAGGTGGGGTGCGTGATCGTTGGATGCGCCGGAGGGTGGGGTGTTCACCGTGGCTGACCTTCCTCGGTCGATTCGTCAGAAGGGGTGGGGAACCCAAGCTGCCGAAGAAGCTTCCGGCCGCCGGGGTGGCGAGCGAGTTCCTCGATCGCCCAGGCGTGTTGCCCGCATCCACCGGTCTGGCAGTGGAAGCAGGTGCCGCCGTCGCGATGCTGGAGCACCGTGTTGCGCGCCGATTCGAAGCGATCGACGGGGCGGTCGCCGTCGTCGGTGCTGGTCATGGCCCGGGGGAATGGCGGTGTAATGCGGCCACGCTGACCCGAACCTCCATGCATGGCGGATGCCGGTCGACGTGCGGGTAGTCGCACTCAGGCCGGTGACCGAGCACCCAGACCCACTCGTCGCTGCGGTTGGGGAGATCGCGAACGCCAGCGACGACGACAGTTGCCGCAGTGCCGGGGGTGAGGTCACGGCCGTAGGACCAATCGTTCGGATCGAGCCGCAGCAGCGTGCCGGCCGCGACCTCGGGGAGGGGCTGAGGACTCCGGGTCACGGCCGCGTCCTTCCCCGCCCCGAGCACTGCCTCGGGGGGCTGCTCAGCGTCGGCCGTTCTGGGCTCGCCCGACGGGTTTGGCAATGCCTGGCCAGGTCGGTTGCCATGGCGGTGTCGTCGCTGCGGCCGTTGCGCGTTGGTTCGCCACGGTGGCGGTACAGCGCCGCCCCTTCATTGCCGAGGCCGAAAGGCTTGAACGACTCCTCGCCGCTGGGGACGAACCACTTGACGCGCACGCCTTCACCTTCCTGATTGAGTTGAGATGCGCGGCCGGGCCCTCCCCGGCACCGACCGCGCACCTGACCGATGGGACGCAGTCGCCGTCGCCGAATGGGTCGGCGGGCACTGCACCCGGCTTGCTCGTGGCCTCCGACCAGTCCCTGGCCTATCGGGGGGTCGGGGCCAATGTGGAAGCGGTTTGACCATGGCAACCGGTGCCGGTGAGATGGAACCCGCGCGGCAGGTCAGGCCGCCCGGATTAGCTTGGGCTGCGGCAGACGACTAGCGCGACTAGTCGCCTTGACTGGTGCGTTGGCGAGTGGGGTGGCTGGGCGATGACTGCCGGTTATGCTGCTCTCACTTCCCTCCGTCGATGGGGCTGTCGTGAACGTGGACCGCTTTTCGCAGATGACGCATCCTGATCAGTCGTGGTGGGATGAGCCGGCGATGCGAAGTGCCCTGGCGCGTCGGGACGTAGGTCAAATCTTCATGCTGTTGAACCGGCGTCACGGCATGACACAACGCCGAATCGCCGAGCTTGCTGGATTCGCTGCGTCCGAGGTCTACGAAATCACCCGTGGTCGGCAGGTCATGGCGTACGACGTCCTTGTGCGAATCGCAGAGGGGTTGGGCATACCGCGCGCCTTGATGGGCCTCGGATACGGGACAGAACCGACTCAAGAACATCATCCCGAGCCGCTGCCCCTAGGTGAACCGGAGCACCGGAAGCATTTCATTGCCGCCCTGGCAGGCTTTGCCGTTGGCGGCTCACCAGACATCGAGGCGTGGCTCCCTCGGCCCGGAGAGCAATCCGTCTCAGTGCCGGAGGTCGTGAACTCGGAGGCCATTGCCACCGTGCGGGAGGTTACTCAACGACATCGAGAGTTGGACGCCGCGTACGGCGGCGGTTCGTGTCGCGACTCGGCGCGGGGCTACCTGGCGTGGGCGAGCTGTCTGACCCGAAGCCGCTGCCAGACTCCCGACCTGTCCGCTGGGCTATATGCCGAATTGGCGGACCTGCACAACCTTGTCGGGTGGATGTCCCATGACCTGGGTGAACACATGGAGGCGCGCCGCCATCTTGCCCAGGGGCTCGTCTACGCCCAAAAGGCGGGTGATTCAACGCTGATGGCGGACGCCTATTACCGTCTCGGTCGAGTAAGCATCCACCAGGGCAACCCCGCAGAGGCGCTGCACCTATTCCAGCTCGGCCAGATCGTTGCCACGAACTCAAACTGCCTGACTTCGGTAGCGATCCTGCACGCGAACATCGCCTGGGCCCACGCCAGAATGGGAAACGCGCCTGCTATGCGCGACTCACTGGCGCGCGCTCGTGACGAAATCGGCAGAGCCGACACCACGCAAGCACCCCAATGGACAAGGTTCTTCTGCGAGCCAGCCGACCTGGAAGGAATGTCAGGAGTCGTCCACTCGGCCCTGGCTCGCTATTCGCAGTACCGCAAGCAACACGCCGCCCTCGCGCTGACTCACGCCGGCCGGGCGTTGGAACGGCGAACCGAGACGTCACGCAGTGGCGCGTTCGACCATGTGACCATGGCACTGGGATACGCGCTCCTCGGAGAACAAGACAAGGTCGCACCCCACACACAAGCAGTCCTGGATGCCGCGCGGCATGTGCGATCCCGCCGACTGCTCGACCGGCTCAGCGACGTCGCGGACGTCATCGAACCGCGCCAAGACAAGCAGTTGGCGGAGGTGGTGACGGCCATCCGGGCACGCGTAGCCGCGTGACCTAACCTGGCGGGTATGTCGACCACCCTGACCGCTGAGGCTGCCGACGAGATCCAGCGGGGACTCGACGCCGTCCGTCAGCAGGCTGGACTCGTCTCAGGCGAGGCGCACCTCATGCGATACACGATCAACGCGGTCTATCGGATCGGCGACAGGGTGCTGCGGCTCTCGCATGGCGAGGTGGCACTTGAGCGGGCACAGCGGGTCGTCCGTGCAATGGCACTACTCACGGAGCACGAGGTGCCAACGGTCGAGCTGGACACCAGCGTTGAGCAGCCCGTGGTGGTGGACGAGTGGGTGGCCACGATTTGGCACTACATACCTCATCCGACGCGCCGCCCCGATCCCGTCGAGCTGGCCGAACCGCTGGCGAGGCTGCACGCCATCGCCGAGACACCACCGTTCCTGCCGCGCTGGTCGCCGGTGGCCACGGCACGACGCCGGCTGGCCGGGCTCGCCAGTCTTCCCGCCGACGAGCTCCTGTTCACGCAACAGTGGGCGTCCCAAGAAGTCGAGCTACCTCTCGACGACCTCGTGGCACGACTTGACGCGCGCTGCGAGGACCTGGAGCCCCGCGTTGCGGCTGCCACCTGGGAACTGCCGATCGGCGTCGTTCACGGTGACGCCCACGTGGGCAACCTTCTCGCAGGCCGGTTGTGTGACTTCGATTCACTGTCGATCGGGCCACGCGAGTGGGACCTTGTGCCATTGGTGCATAGCGCCATTCGCTTCGGTGACCCCATTGAGCCGTACGAGAGGTTCGTCGAGGTCTACGGCTTCGACCTCGCGACGTCATCGTCCTGGCCGCTCCTACGGGAGGTGCGCGAACTCCAACTCGTGACCAGCGTGATGGACAAGCTGCCCGGCAGACCGGAAGTGGCCCAGACGCTCGGCCATCGGCTACGTACGTACCTGGCGGGCGATACGTCGGCAATCTGGCATCGCTACCGATAGGAAGCTATGTGTTGCCGTCTGCCGAGGATCAGAATTGCACGCGGGGAACGGCTGGTTGATGTGGCTGCCGGGCACCACAGGTCGACGGCAGCAGTTGGGGCGTGTTGACCCGCACGCCGAGACCTAGTTGCCTGGGGCCTGGCCTGGTCCTCCTGTATTTCCTACCGTGGCTTTGGCTTCGTGGGATCGTCAGCGAGGCGCTGAGTCAGCTGATCACGGTCAGGCCGGCAGCCTGGGCCCGCATGTTCTGACCCGTATCGTAAGTGACCAGGGTGACGGGCCGTCCGGCCACGAGTTGGGCAGCGAGGGCCCGATCGATGATCTCGTCGTTGGGGATAGGCAGACGAACGTGCCCCGGAGGGTCAAGCAGGACCCGCAGAGTGACCTCGCCCAGGCCGTCGCCGCCAGTCATGAGCGTGCCGACCCCGTCGCTTCGGAGAACGCCCTCGCCAGCGGGCCAGGTGACGCGCCTATCGATCACAGCGGTGGCGTGCCCGGCCCTCCACCTCGCCTCGTCCCGTCCGGCGCGCTTTTGGCCATCAAGCTCATCAATGACCATCATCGGCAGCAGGATTCGGATGGGGTCCGCCCGAGTCCCGAGAATCGAGGCGATGTTCAGTTCTTCGAACTTCAGGTCGTGATGAATGAAGACGGTGGTGTCGAGCACCACGAGCTGACCGGCCCGGTCGTACCGTTCAGCCTCGGTACGCAGCTCGGTTCGCGCGGTCTCGAAGGGTGTCGGCTCGCTCGGTCATCTCAGTGCTGATCAGACCGTTCAGGAGCCGCTCCTCTCCCAATCCGGGAGGCGGGAACGTGGCGGTGGTCGCCAAGACCACCTCGAAGCTGCGCGCCGAGAGGAGCCGCTCGAAGTCGAAGGGCCGGACCTGGTTCCGGAGCTGCCGGCGTGCTTCGTAGAACCAATCGATGTAGGCGCTGGCCCGGCTCACGGCGGATCCGCTCTGACCGCCCCGGATGTTGGTGAGCTGGTTGAGCAGGTTGGTGAGAATGCCCTGGAGCGTCTCGCGGCTGCTACCGGGTAGTGGAGTCACGATCACATCGAGCATCCTTCCTGGCGCTGTAGGTGCAGCGGCCTTCCGTGAAGACCTCCACCAGGCCCGGACAGGCAACGGAGCCGCCGTCCTCGCAACGCTACGTGACACCGCGATCGGCTGGCACCACCCGCCGGCGCAACCAACATCACCCGAGCCGCCCGCCACGCCAACCGCCGATCATATGACCTGATCAATGCCCAACACGCCCGCGCGCCCGTGGCGCGCGATGCTGCCCCATCGACCAACTGCTGCGCTACCGCAATGGTCGGCCGCTCAACAGCCGCCGCTACGACCACCTGTGGGACCGCAGCGGCGAGGCTGCTGCCTGGGTGGCCGCCCAGCGCATCTCCACCAGCTGGAGAGCAGTCCTCGGGCCCCTTGGGGCTCAGTAGAGGAATCAGGCGGGCAGCATGGCCTGTGCCGGCGCCAGCCAGTCGGCCCGTACGTGTTGCTGGGTCTGTTCGGTAACGCCCCAGTGGCCGCCGCAGGGAATCGCGTCTGCGGGGAGGCGTACGACGCTAGGGGGTTGTCGAACCGGGTTATTCGCGGCCGGTAGGGGCCACCGGGGAACCACTCGTGCACCGAGAAGACAGCCGAGACCCGCTGGTGCTTGCCGGCGGTGCGGTCACGGCCGGTGCCGAAGAACCCGTCACCCTTACGGATCATGGCCCCGCTCGAGATCTGGATTGCTGACGTGCCGGTCAAGGCCTCGTGAACCTCCCGGATGTCGCACATGCTGTCGGGGTGTCGCACTCCGCGGCGCATCGGGTCATCGACAACTGGATAGCACGCGGATGACCCCGATCTGGTGCACGCGCGAGAGCAGTCGTTGGGGACGCTGTTCCACGAATTGGATGGGGCTCAGCTGCAGGGGTGATTGCGTAGTCGATTGAGGTGCGTCTGACCTGGCCGCGCGTAGTGAGGTGGCCTGTGTAAAGGGGCTCTTCGAAGTTAGGCGGGGTTGAGGTGTCCGCGGTGGCGTCGGGTGGTGGCGGGCAAACCGCGTTGACTATCATCTGTCGGTTACAGATCGGCTACCCATGAGAGATGCGGGCGATGGCGCAATGGTTGCTCACCACCGGCGACACCCGGCTGCACCGTACCCAGCAGGCCGGTCTCGAAGGTAATACCTGGGTGACATCGGACTGTCTCGGGGATGCTCATGTCTTTGCGCCGCTGGCCGAAGGCGACGGAGTGGCTCTGCGGCGTGCGGGGCGCGGCGGTGGGATCGTGGCGTACGGCCAGGTCGAGGCGGTCGTGTCCGCGCACAGCGATCCGCCCGAATCGCGCTTCGAGCGGTGCTCACCACATCAGGTCACCGTAATGTTCGACGAACTCTTCCTCGACCGGCCCATCGAGCGTGAATGGTTGCGCGCGGCAACCGCGCCGGCCTCATACGCGTTCGCCAGCACCCGCCGTGGCTCGCGGCGGCCGGTGGAGATTTCGGATGCGGCGTGGCGTGCCATCGTCCGGATCGCGCCGGAGGACCGGGAGATCTGGTGGCCGGCGCGGTGGGACATCGCGGTGGGTACGGTGGTCAGCCGCACCGATCTGTATCTAGTCTTCGGCGGGCAGAAGGCCGCGACGGTGTCAGACAGCGAGAGCACGCCGAACACCTTCATTTTCACGACCTTGTCGCCGGCTGATGCCGCGTCTAGCTGGAGTGACGACGGGGCGTTCCTCGTCACCGGTGCGGCGGAGACGGACATGGGCATCTCGTACGCCAACGATGCCGTGGCGAAGCACGTTCGCCGTGGACGTCCGTTGCGCGTCTTCCGCAACTCCCGCGGCAGATGTACGTATCTCGGAGAATTCGTCGTGGACCAGGCCAAGCCCGTCGAGCGCTGGGTCATGACAGGGCGGGAGCGAGTTGTTGCCGACCCGTTCAGCAGACGAGGTCCAGGACGGCGCAAAGAGCTGACGGCACCGATTTTTCGACTGTTCCCGCGGGGCCCGATCGCGTCGCTACAGCCGGGCCCGACACGTCGCCAGCAACGGCTACGCGTCTCGGTCAAGCTGGGCCGCCACACAGCGGGGAGCGCTTCGGATGGCGCGCCAGGGCCGGAGCAGCCGGTCGGCGAGCCGCAGTCAGCCAGTATGGCGTCGGTGACGGCCGCAGTCGAGAGGCTGCTGGCCGTGTTACGCACCGACCCGGCCGCCGCAGACGCGTTCGCCGAGACGGATGCCGCAGCGTTGCTGGCGGACCTGCTGGAGCGGCGAATGCGGTGGGCAGCAATCGCCGAGTTGCGCGAGCTCATCGATGACCCGAGGAGTCGCGAGAATGCGCTCCAGCGGGTGCTGGAGCGCAACACCTGGATGTTCGGCGGCTTCTACATCGGCAAGTCGGCACGCCGCAAACTCACTCTGCGCGAACAGCTAGATATCCCGCTGATCCGCGCTGACGGGTCGTTACACGGTGTCGAACTCAAGACCGCCCGGATAAAGGACCTGGTCGTGAGACATTACGATCGCCTAATCGTCGGTCCATCGGTGAATGAGGCCGTCGGGCAGGTAATCAACTACCTGGACCACTTGGACCAGCAACAGGCGATTATCCAGTCTGATCTGGAGGTCGACTGCCGCCGAGCGGCGATGACGGTGGTGATCGGTCATCCCCGATATGTAGCCTGCGGTGCGTCGGCGGCTGAGGTGGCCGAGACGATCCGCAGCTACAACACGCACCTGACGCGGGTGCAGGTGATGACCTACAAAGATTTGCTCGACAGCGCAGAACGGGCGCTGCAGCTGGCCCAGGCCTGACGGCGGCCTCCGGCTCTGACCTTCGGGTGGCCACAGGTCTCGAGGGACGTGTTAGGGATCAGCAGTGCCGGTTAACCGCTCCGGGTTCTGTGGAGACCTCTACAAGATCCGAGACGGTTCATCTCGCTGGTGCGGATCACCCGGATGGATGTCGAGAGTGCACCTCGGACTGAGAAGTGGTGGCCCTTCACCTGATCTGGCGCACCGTCGGGAGTGGTTACATCGACCTCCCTTCTCGATGGTGAAGGAGAGCTGTGGTATCGGATCTTAATCAACCCGACGATGAACTTGCTGTCACAAGTGACTATGTGCCCGGGGCGCGTGGCCACGCGGTCCTCGCGGTGGGTGCCGATAGCGACGGTCGCGAAGCGTTGGCTGTCTGGCGGTTGAGCGCCGCGGGGCGTGCTGGCGGCGCCTGGGTACTGCGTTTTGACGAGGTCGAGCGCGATGCCGAGCAACTGGTCGCGGTTGTGCGGTTGCTGCTGGACAGGTGCTTGATCGATTGGGATGCCGAAGCCGCGACCAGCATCCTGGGCAGGATCGGCCATCTGCTGCCGGCTCCGATGGTTGCCGCTCTGGAGGGCAACGTTCTTGCTATTCCCGATCTGCTTGACGAGATCGGCGAGCAGCGGGCCCGGTACGACGAGGCCGTCGAGCGGCATCGTGCGTTGTCGAAGTCGAAGATCGCCTCGCTTGCCTGGCCGACTGAGGTGCCGGCTCGGAAGGAACTCGCGGAACGCACGTCTGTGCAGCCGGCGGCTGCTTCACCGGTCGCGGCGGCTGCCTTGGCGCTGACGTCGGCTGTCGCAGCCACCGCGCAGTTGTGGGAGGACACCGAGCAGACGCGTTACCGGCGTAGCTACCTGCGCTCGTTGGGTGAGCCGCTGCCGCTGCCACCTCGTTGGCTAGCGCGATTGCGGGAAGCCGTGGCCAGCAGCGCAGCGACGTCGGCGTAGGGGAGGGAGATATGTACGCGGTCATCGACCTGGAGACCACTGGCACGCGGACCAGTTGGCACGACCGGATTGTCGAGGTTGCCGTGGTGCACCTTGACGAGTACGGCCGGGTCACCGGGGAATGGTGCAGTCTCGTCAACCCGGAGCGGGATCTCGGTCCGCAGCTCATTCACGGCATCACCGCAGCCGAGGCCCGGCGGGCTCCCAGGTTCGAGCAGGTCGCCGGACATGTCGCTGGGCTGGTGCGCGGTCGTGTTCTCGCCGCGCACAACCTCCACTTCGACGCGTCGTTCCTGCGGGCTGAGTACAGGCGGGCGGGAATTCAGGCACCTATTGACCCAGCCGCTGGGTTGTGCACGATGCGGTTGGCGTCGCATTTCCTGCCGTCGGCCGGAAGAAGTCTGTACGACTGCTGCCGGGCGGCTGGATTGCCGCCGCACCGAGCACACTCCGCGCTGCATGATGCCCGAGCGGCCGCCCAACTGCTCGTGCGGTACCTCGCCTCAGCCGGCACCCCACCTCCATGGGAGTCCGCGATAACGACGGCGGCCAAGCTTCCGTGGCCGCCCATTCGGGCCGGATCGGTCGTGCCCGTCCAACGCCGGACACCTGGCTATCGCGAGCAGCACTTCCTCGCCCGACTCGTCGATCGACTGCCACGGTTGCACGAGCCGAAGGGTGATGCCTACCTGGATCTGCTTGACCAGGCGCTCCTCGATCGGCATGTCTCGACCACTGAGGCAGACGCACTTGTCGCCACGGCGGAAGACCTCGGGTTGGCTCGGGTCGATGTTGAGGATTTACACCGTTCCTACCTCGCCGGCCTAGCCGAGGTCGCAGCCGAGGACGGTGTAGTGACGGCCGCCGAGCGGCATGACCTGATTCAAGTTGCCGATCTGCTGGGCCTGTCACGCTCCGAGGTAGACAATGCCCTGCAGATCGCCATGGCCGACAGTAGCCGGCAGCGACGGCACCGCCGCGACCAGTGGAACCTTAAACCAGACGATCTGGTGGTCTTCACCGGTGAGATGCGGCCTCAGCGGTCGGAATGGGAGGCGGAGGCGACAGCAGCCGGCCTGCGCGTAGGCGACCGTGTCACGAAGAAGACCCGACTCCTTGTTGCTGCCGACCCAGACAGCATGTCCGGGAAGGCTGAAAAGGCCCGCCAGTACGGCATTCCGATCGTGCACCCCACCGCGTACAAGCAGATGCTCGCCGGCCTCGAGGCTTCCGATGCCGGCACACTGCCGGACGATAAAAGCGTGGCTGGGACGCGCTGAATCGATCGGACGGGACGCGGCGGCCGGAAGTGGCGACGGCCTACGGCGTTGTTGTGATCGAGGGAGTGGCGCTGGCGATTGCGCCAGCGCCACTCCAAAACGAACTGCCGTGATGTCTCACGCCCGTCTCACGGATGGTCCGGGAAGGCTCGATAGAGCCCGACCTGTCCCGGACTGCCACATGGCCGTTGACCTGCATGTCCGGCAGGAGCCGGTACCGGCCGGCAGGCCCCGGCAGTCCTGCTGGTTCTCCCTGGGGGTCAAGGGGTCGTCGGTTCGAATCCGGCCGTCCCGACTTAGGAAGGGCCAGCTCAGCTGGCCTTTTTTATTTGCGCCTATGGATGTGTTGATCGGCTTTCGACACTTGATTCTGCCCGTACGAGCGTACGGTCCGAGATCGATCGCCGTCCCGTCTGCGCTCGGACGACGAGTGCGCGTGGCGCGGCTGCATCCGATGTCGCGCGGAGTTCGGTAGAGATCCGCGAAGGCGGTGAAGGCCGCTTGAGCAGGCGTGACGGCCTTGTTCTCTGCCCTGCGGTCCGGAGGCTTCCTGCGTCTTGGCACTGCGGCCCGGAAGGGCTTACCTCAGGTCTCGACGTTCGTCCCTTGTGGATGACCCTGACACACCTTCGACACGAATGTCCGTACGGTGACGTCGGTGCTTCCCGCCGCCCGTCACGATCGACCCCGAACCGGATGGGCGGCTGCGCGTGTTCTGCGGCGGGCAGCTGGTCCGTCGTGTCAGCGGGTGGCGGGGTTCCCATGGCTGGGTGGGCCTCCAGTGCTGGAGGTGATTGCCAGGCGGTGAGGAGGTCGTCGTGGTCGATAGCGGTGTGATCGTTCGGGATCCGGCAACCGGGTCGTACGGGTTCCGGCTGGAGATGGGACGTGACCGTAACGGCGCGCGGATGCAGGCCCGTCGGACGGGGTTCGTGACGGAGAAGACGGCGTTGGCCGAGTACCGTCGGCTCAGCCGCCAACGCGACGCGCGGACGGTCCGGCCGAGGCTCACCGACACCGTCGAAACCCTCTGCCAGGACTGGCTTCGTACCCGTGAGCAGGAACTACAGCCGAACACTCTCTACAACTACACGTGGCTGCTCAGCCTGATCTACCCCTACCTGGGCACGGTACGAGGCTCGCGGCTCAGCGCCCGGATGACCGAGCGCGCCTACCGCCAACTGGAAGCGGCCGGCTACTCCCGCACCACCCTGCGCACCCTCGACCTCGTGCTGACCAAGGCATACGGCGAACAGACCGGCTTGACCCTCGGCGCGCACCGGCCACGCGAAAGCGACACCCTGCGGCCTGTCTGGACCCTCACCGAAGCGCGCCGCTTCCTCGACCACGTCCACCATGACCGGCTCTACCCGCTGTGGCGGCTGCTGCTGGTCACCGGCCTACGACGCGGCGAACTGTGCGGCCTGCAGTGGCGCGACCTGGAACCGGACCTGGCCACCCTCACCGTCCGCCGGCAACGCGTCGTCGAAGACCCGGCCAGTCGAGTCCGCGACAAGCCACCCAAGTCCCACAACAGCACCCGAACCCTCATCCTCGACCCAGTCACTCTCAAGACCGTCACCGCCACGATGCCGGCGGCCGGTTCGCGGTACATGTTCACCGGCCGTACCGGCCAGCCCCTGCGGCCCGACAACGTCACCAGCTGCTTCAACCACCTCGCCACCCGCGCCGGAGTCCGCCCCATCGGACCCCACCAGATCCGGCACCTGCTCGCCTCCACCTACCTCGACGCCGGATACGGCATCCACGAAGTCGCCGAACGACTCGGCCACGACCCAGGCACCCTCATGCGCTACTACACCCGCATCAACGCCACCCGCCGCCAACAAGCCACCGAACACATCGCCCAACTGCTCACCGAACCGCCGCAGATCCCGGAGTAGGTTCACGCGGCTCGTACGACAAGGGACTGCACCACGTGGGTGGCCGTGTCCGCCCTTCGTCGGCGCAAGCACGGCCACCTGTCACCGTGGCTCATACTCCTGCGGTCGCGCCCTGCGGCGCTTTGGCTCGCACGGTAGCCGGTGCCTGGTAAAGGTCCTCCTCAAGCGCGTCGACAGCGACGGTCCATGAGGCCACGTCCTCCAGAGGAGGCGCCGGATCCGGATTTCGGCCATGCAGGATCTCGCAGATGGCGACGTATGCCTCGAGCGCACCGGCGATCACCCGCATCCGCCGTGTCTGGCCCTCCGGTGACAAGCCGGGCTCGCCGATGCTGAGATACAACCGTCGCTCAATCATGGAGATGTCAGGCGTCGCGGCTATCACCGTGCTGGGCAGACTGGCTGCCATGCGCTCGATTCGGACGCGAAGCACCAGTGCCGCGAGTGCGGCCTTCTCAGCCTGGCTGCCGGGCCAGCCCTGGTAGGCGGCTTGCAGGTCGGCTATTTGGACGTCCGGATACGTCGCCATCTCAACTACCGATCTCCTGGACGGCTTTGATGATCTTCCGGGTCTGGCGTATCCAGAGCCGCGGATCTCCGTCGGGGGCGCGGCCGTGGGCTGCTCCGTTGAGTGCGTGGACCGTTGGGGTGAAGCCGTTGACGTCGATGGCTCTCATGCCCGCCCGGCGTGCATACCCGTTGAGAAGTGCCAACTGATCGAGAGTCTTCCGCGCCTTCCTGAGATCGGCGACGATTGAGGCCTCCGGCAACCCAATTCGTCGTCCCAGCATCTCGATTTGCGCGACAACCTCGGTGTCGACGGCCTGCCGGCACACGGCGAGGGACATCGCGATGACCGCGTCGGGGGTGCCGATGGGCGCTGCCCGCTCGGCGCCCAGGATTCGCTGGATCTCGTCAAGCCGCTGAATTCCAGGGCTGGCCACATGGCTCACCCGCACCTGCCGTCGACCGTGGCCGTGCCGGTCCATTCGGATGTGTGTTGGCATCGCGCCCAAGCCACGGAGCTCGCGCCAGAGGCGGTCGTCGTGGGTGAACACGATGACCTGGAAGCGCTCAGCGAGGGTCATCAGGTGCCGAGCCAAATACCGCACCCGCCAGGTGTCGAACGCGTGGATCGGGTCGTCGAGGATGAGGAATCCGAACGGGCTCTCTGGCTGGGTAGCGCGGGGCAGATAGGTGGCCAATGAGAGTGCGTTGCGCTGACCGGTGCTCAGGACCGCGGAGTTGTTTTTTCCGGTTGGCAGTGCCACCTCGCCGTCGGCGAGGTCCAGGGCCACACTCCGTCGCATCTTCGTCCCGCCGGTCAACGCGATGCCGGTCAGCTTCAGGTCTGCGTCTGGATTGAGCACGGACCACAACTCCATCACCTCTTTAGCGATAGGGGTGAAGATGTCTGCGCGTGCGGTCCGTATCCACCGGTCGACCCTACGGTCCAGCCGCTCGGCCACGGCGAGCCTGGTCAGTGCGGGCTGCTCCTGGCCGCGAACATCCATCCACGATCCGATATGTGCGCGGACCGTTGCCTGCGCGGCGATTACGTCGTCGCGTCGGGCAAGTAGGTCATAACGCATCTTCCGGTACCAGTTGGCTAGGTCGGCGCTCTCATCGAGTGCTTCAGTCAGCGACGCGACGGACGGCACTTTCGTGGCGAAGTCGGTTGACAGGCGGACGAGCCGGTCCCATTGTCTTATCCGTAGCTCGACGGCCGGATCCGTGAGTTGGGTCAGTGCCTGGCGCAGGGAGTCGGTCAACGGCGCCGGGAAGCATCTGCCCAGATTCCGGAGTGCTGTAGTCGCGGCGGCGGTCGCAGTGCGGAGTTCCCTGGTGGCCGTTCTCAGTCGGTCGGCGTCCTCGGAGGCGCGGCGCACCCACTTGTGCCCAGCCGTCTGGCAGACCGGGCACACATCCCGGTCACGCAGGTCGTTGAGCCGTGCGTCACCGAGGGCGAGCGCCTTCTGGAGCACCGCGAGGAGCGCATTTCCTCCGGCCGCATCCGAATGGAGGGCGTCGTCCACCCGGGTGAGGGTGCCGACGGCCCGGTCACGTAACGCGTCATCTACCGCCCAGACGTCGGGCAGGCCCAAGGGGGCCGGCGCCGATTCCGGCAAAGTCTCGGTCAGCGCCTCGATCCGTGCTCGGACCTCATGGTGCGGGAACGCACCGCAGCCCCGTACGATCCTGGCCAGTTCCTCGTGACCGGCCTTGAGGATGCCGCTTAGCGCGCTCGTGTGGGCGGCCTCCACCGTGCGCCGCGCGGCAGTGCCCTTCTCCCGGTCGGTTTTTAGGAGAGCCTGCAGTTCTTCAAGTGCGGTCAACTCCAGCGCGTCTTTCAGGAACGCGTGCAAATTACTCGGATCCTGAATGACCTGGGACATCTCGGGATACAGCAGCACCGGCATGTAGCGTGCGAATGCTTCGGTCCACTCGCTGGGCGGCGTGCTGAGAGAGCCGTCCGCCTCGCTCCATTGAACGATCTCGTCTGCTCCACAGACAATCTCCATGTCACGGCGCCCATTGCTGACCGTAACGACGATTTCGCGATGCGGATAGTGAATGTTACTTGCTAATACTTGATAGGGGCGCTTGATTCCGCCGCTGAGTGTGTGCCGGGCGCCGTCGGCGATGCTCGTCTTTCCGGTACCGTTGCGCGCCGTAACGATTGTGAGACCTGCCGTAGGCTCCAGGTGCAGGTCGACGGCTTCCTCGGCGACTCCGATATGGCCACGTACGTGCACGGTCCGTACGTACCACGGTCCCTCGGCCGTGGTGATGCTCGTCTCGAAATTCGGGTTCTTGGTCCGAATTAGTTCCAACAGCAGCTCCCGCATATCCGGCTCGAGGTCCGCTGCGGCGGCGGCGATGTCGGCCCACGTGAGTAGGACGCGCTGTGGAGAGTTTTCGGCGACCACGAAGAGCCCCCTTCGGATTACCGGCCGTGGGCAGTCGCCGCATTTGCCTCATGCCGGACAACAAAAACGAGGGCCCCATGATCGGCCCAGCAGCGAGCCGCACAACATATCGCGCATTCCATCCTCCATGCCAGCTAGACGCGCAGTCGAGTTTCCTGACTTGCTGTACTGGTGTTCGAACTTCCAGGCCAAAGGCGCGATGTGAGGCAGAAACACATTCCAGGAGGCGATGCCGAGCGCCTCACCTGCCCCCGACGTACTCTCGTTTCAACCGGTTGCTGCGGCTGCAAGGAGTCCCAGGGCCAGGCGGCCGGTGGCGCGCAGGGGAACCCAGCGCAGCGTCGATCGGGTTGGCCCAGGAGGCGTAGGTCGGGGTGAAGCACAGTTCGACCTTGTTGCGGGCCGCCCACGTGCGGATCTTGCGGCCCTTGTGGGCGGACAGGTTGTCCAGGATGACGTTAGATCGGTGCCCTGTCCGCACGGGCGGCCCGGATCGACTTCAAGGCGGTGAGGGTGTTCGCGGCGCTCTTACGGCGCCGGACGACGCCCCAGACTTGCTGAGTAGCTGCCGGACCCCGTGCAGCTTGTAGTAGTTCGCGGGCAGCCGACGCGGATGGCCCGCGGGCGCCCAGCCGGTGCCAGACTGCGGGCGGATCACGAAGGGCCCGAACTCGTCGGACGCGAACACCCGCTGCGGGAAGTGGGCGCTGACGTACTCGACCCGGGCGAGTTGGGCATCGCGGTGCGGGTCGGTGGACTCCTTCCACGTCTTGGTCCGTTCAAAGGTGATCCGGTGCTGGTGCAGGATCTGGCGCAGCCGTTCCCGACTTACCCGAACCTGGCGGGTGGCATGCACCCGCAGGTGGTCGGTGAGCTTGCGAATGCTCCACCGGGTGAACGGCCGCCCCAGTTTCTCGGGGCGGGTGTTGGCCGTCTCGATGATGAACTGTTCCTCGTCGCTACCGATCTGGCGGGGACGACCACCCGCCCACGGAGGGTCCAGGCTGGCCATCCCCATCTCGTTGAACCGGTGGATGACCTGCCGGATCGTGTTCTCATCGGCTTGGACCAGGCGGGCGATGGCCAGCACCGTGTTCCCGTCAGCGGACGCGAGCACGACCATGGCCCGACGTAGTCGGATCGGTGAGCCGGTGCCCCGGCGGGTGATTCGCAGCAGCTGCTGACCTTCCTGATCACTCAGCCGCCTACAGGATCTGCCACCGGCACAGCCTGACCGGCACGACGCCGCCCGGCCGACAGGCCGGACGGCGGGTCATCCAACACCGTGAACGTTCGTGGTCACGGCACTAAATATACGAATGGGCATTGACTGTTGCCTGCCTTAAGGGACGTCTCGTAACTGGGTGCAGGCGTTGCCCGGCACCGGGCCGGTGGTCAGCCGGCGAGGATGATGTTGTGGAGGTTGGCGATGCCGGAAGCGGCGTCGGCCAATGTGTGTGCGGCGCGGCGGTAGTCGCGCAGGATCTTGAAGCACTTCATCCTGGCCAGGGCGTGTTCGACCCCGGCGCGGACGGTGCGGTGCTGGATGTTGAGGGCTTCCTTCCAGTCCGGCAGTGTGCTGCCGTCGGACGGCTTGCGGTACGGCATGATCACCTCGGGGTTGCCGCGGTAGCCGCCGTCGGCCATCACCGGCCGCCCGTCCAGCTTCTCGGCGATGCCGGAGGTGCGGTAGACGATGGTGTCGTTGCGGTTGCCGGGTTGCGGGTCGCCGACGGCGATGACCAGGCGGGTGGAGGCGTCGATGGCGACCTGCAGGTTCGTGGAGTAGCGGTAGTTCTTGCTCCGGGCGGCCAGGCGGTGATCGCGGGTGGGGACCAGCGTGCCGTCGACGATCGCGATCTGCTCGACCGGCCGTTTGCGCATCGGAGCCAGGGCCAGTAGAGGGGCGAGGGTGTCGATGACCCGGTGCGCCGCGGAGTGCGACACCCCGAACAGCGGACCGATCTGGCGCATCGTCAAGTTCGTGCGCCAGTACGCGGCCACCAGCAACACCCGATCGGCGAGGTCCAGGGCCCACTGCCGGCCCGGCCGGCCGTCGGCGATGCCGTCACCGCCACGCTCGGCGACCAGCCGGACCAGCTTGCGAAACTGGTTGGGCTGCAGCCCGGTGAACGGGAAGATCCACTCCGGGCGGGCTGCGGTGATCACCTGCACCCAGGAATCCTGCCCGACAATCCTCAACAGACAGACACCAGGGTTACGAGACGTCCCTTAGACAGACCGGCAGTAGGTGTTACTTGAGGCGGCGGGTGGTGGGTCGGGTGTCCCAGCGGTAGAGCGTGCGGGCGCGTTGGATGAGTTGACGGATCGTGACGATGGTGGCGGCGAGGTACAGGT
>NZ_SJJR01000033.1 GCF_004331455.1 Micromonospora zingiberis | reverse complement strand
GGTGACCGTGCCGGCGAAGCCGCCACCCTGACCAACATCGGCCGCGTGTACGACGGGCTGGGGGATCGGCAGCGGGCTCTCGCCTACTACGGGCAGGCCCTGCCCATGATGCGGGAGGTCGGTGACCGTGCCGGCGAAGCCGCCACCCTGACCAACATCGGCCGCGTGTACGACGGGCTGGGGGATCGGCAGCGGGCTCTCGCCTACTACGGGCAGGCCCTGCCCATCCGGCGGGAGGTAGGTGACCGTGCCGGCGAAGCCGCCACCCTCAACAACATCGGTGCCGTGTACGACGGGCTGGGGGATCGGCAGCAGGCTCTCGCCTACTACGGGCAGGCCCTGCCCATCCGGCGGGAGGTAGGTGACCGTGTCGGCGAAGCCGCCACCCGATACAACATTGCGATGATCCACCGAGCGGAGGGGAACCTCGACCTGGCTATCGGCGAGCTCGAACTCGTCGTCGACCTCGACCGCCAAGTCGGCCGTCCGGACCTTGCATCCGACCTTGCTGTGCTCGAACAGGTACGCCAAGAACGAGCAATGACTCGGAACTCGAACTGACCGTTGTTCAGATCGTCTCCGGATCACTCCTGCCGCTGCCTGCCCAGCAGCAGTCTTACCTGTCAGCCGCTACCCGTAGCGGAGTCGACCCGGATGTCCACCCGTAGCCGCTCCCGGTAGCGCCGCCGACAACCGGCGCTCCGCAGCATCGCCGGCATGGAACCCGAGCATCACGATCCTTGGAGCGAGGGCAACCAGCGCGCGATGGAACGGCTCATGGCCCTCGGCGTACTTGTCGAGGCCGGGTCGCGGCTGGCAGCTGAGAACGCCCGCGCCAAAGCCAACCGAGCCGAACAGGAACTACGCGACCAGACACGCCGGGAACAGGACAAGCAAAAGGCGAAGCGGGACGAGCAGAAGGCGAACCGGAAAGCCGAGCGGCTCGCCGCAGCGGACGCCTCCCGACGCAAGCGGGAATGGGTCCGTCTCGTCGGGGACGAGAACGGGCTACGCGGCTACCTTGCGGACCTGCCCGCCGTGGAGGTGGCGCGGCACTGGGGACAGGCGGCCCGGAACGCCGACCGCAATCCCACCGACGCCGCTGTGCTGACCGCCGCCGAAGAGGAACTGCGCCGCCGCGCCCCGAGCCTGATCGACTTCTACCAACGGGGCCGCGACGCCGGCCTGTCACGCCAGGACGCGATGGCGGACGCGGCCCGCTACGTCTGGTCCGGATCGGGTCCCGCCCGTCCGCATGGTGGCCAGCCCTCCACCGTCGGCGCGCTCACCCAAGTCGGTGACGAACTCGACCAGGAAATCACCCGACTCGCCGGCACGCTGGACCCGGTTGGCCGGGCCCGACTGCTACGCAACCTCGAAGACAGCGGCTGGTCCGCGCAGTCACTCGCTCACATCGAGACCCTCCTCGACCGGGCCGAGGCCGAGCAGCGCACTGCGGCCACCACCGAAGCCACCCCTGACGACCCCGCCACCGCCGTCAACGAACACCAGGCAGCTCGCGCCGCCGCAGCAGCGGCAACCGGCCGCGCCGGTGACCTCGCCGCCGATGCCAGCGCCCACGATGCGACCGCGCCAGCGGCGGCGCGGCTGGCGGCCGAGTCCTTCGCCCTGCCCGCGCAGCGGGCACTCACCGCTCACCCGAGCGCCATGCCAGCCCGTACCCCGACCGCGCATCCCGCCCTGAGGAGGACCCGGTGACCAGCCGCCGTGACGAGGACCTGGTCGGAATGGTCGCCGCCTTGCAGACCCAGGTCGCGGAACTCACTCAGCGGCTCGACGACCAGGCGCCCGGTGCCACCGAGGCGCCGGCCGCCTTGAGGTTCCCGACCGTAGAAGCCTGGGTCACCGGCTTGTTCCTCCCGATGTTCGCGTGGCGTGTCGACGGGCAACGCTGGCACTGGTGCCCGCAGTGGTGGCGCCACGCAGAGGCCATCTGGCGCCTCGAACTGCTCTGGCGTTCCTGGGAAGTCAGCCGTCTCGCCCCGACCGGCATGTCCGGCTGGTCGGTCGAGGTCGACCGGCACATCCACGAACTACTCGGCGACAGCGGGTCCTTTAAACAGTGCCGGGCCGCCGACGAAGATCGCGCAGCCCGTCACACCGACCTGCCGTCGGCGACCGCCGACTCCGCCCCCGACGGGTGGTGGGACTGATGACCGCCCCGATCCGAGCGGTCGCGTTCGGCGGAGGCGTCCAGTCGACGGCGCTGCTGGTCCTCGCCGCCACCGGAAAGATCAACTTTTCCACATTCCTCTTCGCCAACACCGGTCGCGACTCTGAGGACCCAGCAACTCTGGCGTACCACCAGCGGTACGCCAAGCCGTACGCGGCGGCGCACGGCATCGAGCTTCACGAGCTGCACCGCCCACGCCGCGACGGCACCGTCGAGACCCTGTGGGGCCGACTCACCCGCGAGGGATCACGAAGCCTGCCCATCCCGGTTCGCATGTCGAACGGCGCACCCGGCACCAGATCATGTACTGCGGATTTCAAGATCAAGGTCATCGGGAAGTGGTTGAAGCAGCACGGCGCGGGCCGTGACAGGCCGGCGACGGTGGGCATCGGCATCAGCCTAGACGAGGCGAGCGGGTCAACAGACGCCAGGCGATGCCGTACGAGATCCCGGTGTACCCCCTGCTTGACCACGATCCTCCACTACGCCGCCACGACTGCGCGGGCATTATCGCCAGAGCGAAACTCCCGGTTCCGCTCAAGTCCGCGTGCTGGTTCTGTCCTCTCAAGACGCCCCGAGGCTGGGGCGAGATGCGGCGCGATCGGCCGAGCCTCTTCCACTCGGCCTGCGACCTGGAAACTCTCCTGAACGCGCGGCAGAGCACGCTCGGCAGAGATCCGGTCTGGCTGTCGCGGTACAACCGCCCTCTCGCCGAAGCGATCCCCGAAGCGCAGCAAACCCTGCCAGGGCTCGACCTTGAACCTGGCGACGGCCTCTGCGACAAACAACTCTTGCTTCACCTGACCAGCGCCGACAACTGCTCGGTGCGAGCACCCGAGGGCGGATGCGACGCCGCTTTGGTCAGTTATTCACAGGGCTTCGCTGCCGTTGTGGACAGAGTTCTGGGCTGTGGAAAGGATCCGGGAATGGACTACATCACCGCGCTGCAGCAGGCCATCACTCGTGTGGAGGAACGGGGAATCGTCGACGACACGGAGGCGCAAGCCGGCCTGCGACTGGCCTGTCTGGCCTTCGACTCTCCGGACGTGCCCTCCCAGCAGTGGGCACTGCTCGGGTTCGAGTTGCTCACTGCGCTCGCCGAGCTGTATCCCGAACCGGCACCGATCGCCGTCACCGTCACCACGGCGCGGTCCTCGATCGCGTCCACCGCAACGCAACGGACCCTCATCCGCCTCGTCTCGGTGCTTGGGGACGGCTACGACCAGGCGAGTCAGCAGCCGGAGTTGTCGGCTCAGCGCCGCTTCGCCTACGCCGCGACAGCCGAGCGATTGAACGCCGCGGTGCGAGGTCTGGTGTGACGTACGGAGATTGGCTGTCGCGGGCGCACGACGAGTTGAGCGAGGCGCAAGCACGCCTGGCGTCGGATCCGGCGGTCACCCTCGACGACGTCGGAGCGACCGTCGTGGCCCGGCAGCGGGTCTATGCCCGGCTGGCCAAACTCGTGGAGCTGGTCGTCGGCGGCCAACCGGCTCGTGCCGACATTGACCGCGGAACCGTCGATGTCGCTCTGCGGATGCAGGCGGGGGATCACACGACACGGCTCTACCTGGGACTTTCCGCTGCGGCTCGCAGCGACCGGCGGCCCGTTCTCCCCACGGTGCCGATCTGCCGGGTCGGCCGCCATCTGGAGTCGGCGGCGGAGGCGATCGCGGTGGCCGGGGAGATCCTGGCCGGTCACGCGCCGCCGGCCCGGGAGCCGCTGACGCCGGAGGGCGCGGCAATTCGTGCCGGTGCCGGGCGGAAAGCCGGCTTGGTCGACATCGCCGTACTGACCACCGACATGCTGGCCATCGACGCAGGGCTACCTGAGTGGCTGTCCGGCAGCCATCGACTCGCGTACGGCGTCTTCGAGACGGTGGCGGACGAGGCCCGCTGGACGAGCAGCGGCTCCCTGACCGAGGTCGTGCACCAGATGATCTCGGACGCCGGCGACGCTCCATCGCTGCTGCACCTGCTGGAACCGCCGCCACCGGTCCCGGTAGGTCGCCCGGCGATCAGCGATGGCGCGTCGGCGCTGCGCTCGCTGGTCGCCACGCGAGACTGGATGCACCGCAACCCCGGCGAGGTGCGCGTCATGCACCTGGCCAAGGCGACCCAAGCGGCACTCGCGGTCAGCGCACTCGCCTCACCCGGCGCTGTTGGAGCGGACTGGCGATCGTGGAGCGCAGCGGCCCACGCAGCCGGTCAGCTACACGGCACGCCCCCACACGGCCCGGCAGCAGCGCAGACAGCTCGTGAGCTTGATCTGGTGACAAGATGGGTCCGTCCTGGGCCACCGCGACCAGGCCATGTCACCAGCCGTGGGTCCCGACTCGAAGCGATCGACAAGCTGGCGGCGGTGCTTCCGTCACTGTCGGAGGTTCTGCGTGTGGCAGCCCAGATGGCCGCTCGAAACCGCCACTTCTTCGTTCTCGGCCGCCGGGAACTCGAACGCGTGCCCAGGTCGCTCGTGTACCACGCTGTCGCCCGATGGTGCGTTGCGCAGCCAGACGACGAGCAGGTCTACCGGTTGAGGTCAGCGCTCGCCGCTGCGGGCTCCTCCGCACTCGCATCGACGCCGTCGCAGCTACCCCGCGCGGCACCACGCCTGGCCAAGCTCGCCTTCGCGGCGCCGGTCGACGCCGAGCCAAGCCAGCAGGCGAAAGGCGCGATAGACCGGGCTGCACGGGAGGTCGTGCCACGTCCGAGCCGCCACGATCATTCGCGCCGGTGAGTCGATGTCGCCGGACAGGTTGGTGCGAGGTGCCGGCTACGACGCCGGAAGCAAGGCTTCAATCGGTCCCCGGGTCTTTCCCGGGGACCGATTGCGTGTTCCGCGATCGGACGCACAGGGCCACAGCCGCTCAGCGCCAGCGGCCGGCGGCCGGCTGACCGAACCTTCGCACCGACTCGGCCTGCGGCGTCGTGACCGCCGCAGGTCCGGTTTCTGCGTCCGTGAAGCAGGTCTTGGCCAGGGCCGCCGGGGATCCTGACGCCGTCACCGTCGCGTGGGCGTTGGTCCTGGTCGTGGTGACCAGAGCCGGTGGTGCGGATCGGGCGTGGATGAGTAGGACCGTCGCATCTCGCGCGTTGTGCTGCCCGACCCCGCGGGCGAGCCGGTCGGCGCTGGCTTGGGCATCGCTCATGCCCGCCAGCTCTGCCGCGAGCTGGCGCTCGGGGATCGCGCGGTGCACGCCGTTGTTGCACAGCAGCAGGGGCCCTTCATCAAGAGGGCATACGCTGATGTCGCCGGCGCGAATGCTGGAGGTGAGCAGCACGTCTGCGATACCAGGCGTCGGGTGTTCTCCCCGATCGCGGCGTTGCCGGCTGGCGGTGTGATCGGCGGTGACCTGGGCAAGTTGGCCGGCGCGGATGGTGTAGGCGCGGCAATCGCCGGCCCAGGCAAGCTCCCACCGTACGCCGTGACGGTGTGTCGGGGATGGGTACGCAGAGACGACGAGCAGGGAGGCGTCGCCCGCCTGGCTGGCGTGGACCCCGCCGTAGAGGGCATTGATCGCTGCCCGTGCAGCGTGCAGCCCGGCCGCTGGCGTGGAGCGCAGGCTGACCGTCGCCGCGATGTCGGCCGCCATCTGCGCGGCGGTCGCGGCTTGCGCGTGGCGGCCGATGCCGTCGGCAAGTGCCCAGACGGTGATTCCGCTGCTCGGGTCGTGGCGTGTGATCGCGGCAGTGGTGCCGGCGCGGCGGCCCACCGTGCAGTGAGCTGTGGCCGAGACGGTCATGTCTGTCTCGGTGGCTGCACGAGGGCTGACGGGAGTCGAGCCCTCGGCCGGTGGGCCTGCCGCCGGTTGAGCGGCGGGGGCCTGGGCAGCTACGTCCGGCGGCGGGTCGGTTCCGCCGGGGGTGTCGGTGCGGGCGCTCCATGCCTCGATGACCCCACGCGCGACGTCGGTCGAGGCCAGGCCGAGCCGCTCGGCGGCGGCTTCGGCCATGTCACGGGTGGCGTGCGGCGCGTCGACGAACAACTCGGCGATAGCCCGGTAGGCGATGAGCCGATCTTCGACGAATCGGACCGGATCGGTGATCCGCTTGGTGGCGAACAGCCGGTCGATCATGTTGGTCATCTGGACCTGAGCGAGGGGTTGGATGGCGCCGATGATTTCGCTGATCGCCCAGGCGGGATCCATGGCGCCGAGCATGTCGGCGGGGTCCTGTCCCTTCGGCAGGCGTACTCCGGAGACCTGGCCGGGCCATCGAGAGGCGATCGGATATGCCCGGTCGACAGCTCGACGTCCGGCGTCGTCGCCGTCGAATGCCAGGATCAGGTGCGCACCTGGCAGGGTTTGTTGGATCAGGTCGAGCTGATCTCGGGTGAGGTTGGTGCCACATGGTGCGACTGCGTACAGCGACTGTTTGTCGGAGACAGCGGCGTGCGCGGCGGCCATGCGGTGCATCGCGAGGACATCGGCGGCGCCTTCGACGACGAACACGATCGGGTCGCCGATACCGGCGGGCCGGTTCGCGAGCTGCTGGCCGAGACCGTACAGCAGCAGGCGTTTGCGGTAGATGGCCGTCTCCGGCGTGTTCAGCCACTTGGCCTCACCGCGTCCGCCCAGGTCGCGGGCGGTGAATCCGACGACGCGGTTGTGCACGTCGGTGATGGGGAACATGAGCCGGTCGCGGAAGCGGTCCAGCAGGTGTCCGCTCCTGTTGTGGACGAAACCGAGGCCGGCGCTGGTCACCTCGTCTTCGGTGAATCCCGCTGCCCGGAGGTGGGTGGCCAGCTCGGTCCACCGTCCCGGTGCGTAGCCGACCTGCCAGGGGCCGGTGGGGTCCGCTGCGGTGCTGATGCCGTGGCTGTGCAGGTAACGGGCCGCCTTGCCTGAGGCGGGCAGCCGGCTGGCGTAGAACTGGGCGGCGGCGGCGTTGACCGCGTAGAGGCGTTCCGGCGGCGGGGCGGGGCGTTCACCGGGCATCGTCGGTCTCCGTCGGTGTGGCCGGCGCGACGGTGCTGTCCGTGTCCGCCCGCAGCGTTGCGAGGGTGTGCACATGCACGAGGTGGGACAGCGCCCGCAGCTCACCGGCGAGCTCGTCGATCTGCCGCTGCAGGTCGGTAAGCATCGCCTCCACCCAGCGCAGGTCGGCCGACAGCCGTGAGGAGTGGCCGCTCATGACAGGCCTCCGCGGTCGGTGGACTTTGTTGCGTCCGAACTCGACGGACCGAGGTGGTCGGCACCCAGGTCGGCGAGGGCGGTGCGGGTGATGGCCTCGACGTTGGCGGTGGTGTCGGCGCCGATGATTTCGGCGTGCTCGCCGCGGTACCACGGCATCAGATCGATCATCGCGGCTCGGGCGCCGGTGGCGAGCAGGATCGCCCGCCCCCGCTTGAGGGCGCGAAGGTCACCCGGTTCGAGGATCCGGCGCCGTTGAGCGCTGGTGGAGTAGCTGGTGTGACCGTTGCCGTCGCGGTTGATCGAGGTCGTCGCGACGTCGTGGTCACCGATCAGGCGGGAGATGTCCTCGGCGTGGCGGGCGTCGTCGAGCCCGGCACCGATGAGCTTGACGGTGGCGGCGGACCAGAGGGCCGTCATGCCGCGTTCACCCCACACGCCCTGGCCTTGGGCGATGTTCTGAATGATGGTGATCGGGATGACCCCTCTACCGCCGAGATGGCTGTAGAGCTGCGGCAAGTCATTGATCTTGCAGATGTTGGCCGCCTCGTCCAATACCGCCAGGACGGGCGGGTCGATGCGGCCACCGGCGGCCTCGGCGTGGACGACGGCGGTGCGGAACACGGCGTCGGTGAGCGCGGCGACCAGGGGAGCGGCGGCACCTGCACCTTCCTTGCTGAGCAGGTAGAGGGTGTCGCGGGCGCCGGGGAACGTGGTCACGTCGAGCCGGTCCAGGGCGCTGGTCGGCGGTGTTACCCAGGCCATGATTTCCGGATCAGAAAGGCACCGGGCGGCCGTACGCGCGGTTTCATAGACGCCGTCCCTGGTTTCCGGGGCCCCTCCTTGACGGCCGGCGAGCGCACGGGCGGCCTGGGGGTACCCGGCGGCGCGCAGCAGCGTGACCGGCTCGCGGCTGGTCACGTCGGACAGCCAGGCTTGCACGTCGGTGAGCGTGCCGCCGGAGTTGGCGGCGGCGAGGAAGAGACACATGAGCAGGTCCCCGGCGGCCAGCGGCCAGAACGGGTCGGAGGAACCGACGCCCCGGATCTCCTGGATGAAGTGGTCGGCGAGCCGTGCGGCTTCCTCAACTCCGTTGATGGTGGCCAGGGGGTCCCACCAGAGCGTTTGAGGTTGCCGGGTCACCCGCTGTGGGTCGAACGTCCAGACCCGGCCGACCCGCTCGCGGGCTCGGGCGGTGGCCGCCCACAGGTCGGAGCGATTGCTGGTAGCGAGCACCGGTCCCGGTGCGTCCAGGATCGGGGGCACGGCGAGGCTGGTCGTCTTGCCGGCCCGGGGCGCCATCACGGCGAGGAGCACGTCTTCCCAACTGGACCGCAGCACCGGCCCGCGGCGGTGGCCCCCGCTGACGAGTCGTCCAAGCGCGATGCCGATCGCGGTGGCGGGCACCTGCTTGGGTGCACGTCCGGCGAGGCTCGGCCGTAGCCGCTGTGCCCGCGCAAGCGCGGTCGTGCCGATGAGTTCGTCGACGTCGCGGGTGCGGGCGAGGGACGGCAGTGGGTCTCCGGCCTGCGGGCGGCGGGCCTGCCACCACGCCCACGCCCAGAAGCCGGGCACGACCGTCGTGGTGAGCAGTAGCGCGTAGATCAGCGCTACCAGTAGCGGTGGCACGCCGGGCCACAGATGCTGCCAGTCCTGGTCAAGCAGGCGCTTCGTGAACTCCCAGCCGAAGGATGGGCCGGTGTCCCAGGGGCGGCCGGCGGCCACGGCGGCGAGGCGGCCGGCGATCCACGCCAGCCAGGTCAAGGCCGCGGTGGCGGCGCAGGCCCCCAGGATCAGCCATGGGGCTAGGGGGTATCCGCCGGCGCTACCGCGTGGGTAGATCGGCTGCTGGTTGCGGATGCCGCTCATCGGGCACCTGCCCGTACGGCGGCGTCGGTGTCGTAGAGGGCGAGTTCTTCGCCGACCAGGTGCAGTGCGACGGGCATTCCCGCCCGCTCGCCGGTCTTGACGAGGTACTTTCCGCGACCGGGATGCATGGCGCCGGGCACCAGTGCTTCGGGGGCGGCCCAGGATGCGACCATGTCCCGCTCGGGCTCGGACAGCCGGACCATCTGGCTGATCCGGTCCAGTTCCCGGCCGGGCAACGCGGCCAGGACCTTGATGGCGCACCGTTCGGCCATGCCGCGTCCCTTGGCGCGGTCCTCGTCGCTGGCCAGCGCGTCCAGGTCGTCCAGCGAGTGGGTGAGCATGATCTGTGCGACGCCGAGGTTGCGCGACAGCCGGGTGAGCGCGTCGGCCGGCTCGACCAACCCGGGCGCTCCCCGGAGCGCCCGCCACAGCTCGTCCATGACGGCGAGGTGTCGTCGTCGGGGAGCGAGGCCCTGGTCGGCGAGCACGGCGGCAGCGTCGATGACGGCGTATCCGTAACTCCAGGTGGACAGCATCGCGGCGGCGACCAGCTTGTCGCCGGCGGCGGCCACCCGGGAGATGTCGATGCTGACCGCCTTGGCGGACAGGTCGATCGGGGTGGAGGTGGCGGAGTCGAAGACACCGGCGAGCGTGCCCTCGCACAACAGGCGCAGGGTGGCTACCAAGTCGTCGATTCGGCGGCGGTAGTCGGCCGCCGAGGTAGCCCGCGCCGCGGCGCGGATGGTGTCCGGCCCCTGGTCAAGCACCGCGAGCACGTCGGGGATCACCGGATCTCCGGTGCGCCGTTCGGCAAGCAGGTCGACGACCCTGCCGAGAACGACCTCTTCCGTGTTGCTGACCTGCCCGCCGTCACGCACAAGCGTGCACAGGGCGATGAGCAGGGTCAGCCGCCGCCCGCGTACCTCCAGACGAAGCTGGTCGGCGTCGGGTCCGCTCATCCGTGACAACACGGTGCCGAGCGGACCGGCGTCGAGCGGGTTGATCCGGTCCAAGCCCCTGCCGACCCGAATGACCTGGCCATCCAGGTGCTGCACGACCCGGGTGTAGTCCGGCTTCGTGTCACCGAGAATCAAGATCTGGGCACCGGTGGCGGCCATTCCCATGACCAGCCGCTTGGCCAGTGCGGACTTGCCGGCGCCCGGCTGGCCGAGCACGAAGACACCGGTGTTGGTGATCAGTCCGGCGTTGAGCCACTCGAACGGGTCGAGCAGCACGGACTCACCCCAGAGCTGGTGGCGGCCGATCGGCACGCCCAGCAGGGGAGCGCCGCTGCCGGCGGTAAACGGGTACAAGCCGGCGGCCTGCACGGTCGTGGCCTGGTACTCGGTACCGGCCGTTACGTGGACGGCGCGCCCGGCACCGGGTCGACGCCATCCCCAGGCCGGGGGCATGGGGCCGAGCGCGGACACGTCAATATCTGCGAATGCCATGGGAGTGCTCCTGGAAAGAGGAAGATCAGTTCGGCCACTGCTGGGCCAGCACCGGCGGGCAGATCCCGGCCGGGAGAGTGACGGCGAACCCGGCCGCCTGGGAACGCCACAGGCGACGAAGCCGCACCTTGCACGTCTCCGCGCGGCTTTCCACATCCGCGACGGCCCGGCCGAGGTCGGCCGGATCGAGCACGGTGGTGGTCACCCAGAGGCTGATCAGGCCGACACCTGCGCCGAGCGCTTCTTCTCGTGCGGCTTGCGTGGCCTGCTCGTGGTCGGCGATGTCCCGGGCGGTCGGATCGAGCTTGCGGGCTCGCCGGTAGGCGGACCGGAACTGGGCGGCGTTGACCTGCCGCTCGACCTCGCCGGCGGCTTGCCCGGCGGTCATCGGGCGGTACAGCAGCGTGACCCGTTTCGGCTGCTCGCCGGGGGCGAGCAGCCGGGCGAGCACGTGATGCGTGACCGGCTGACGCGGTGCCTCGTGCCACGCCCAGGTCACACTGGTGGCGCCATCGTGCTCGTAGCGATCGGTGTGCTCCTCGGCGGCGACCGGGCCGGCGTTGCTCCAGTCCAGCAACTCGGCTGCCGCGTCCGGCGCGGCGCTGAGCAGCCGGGTCACCTCGCCTCGACTGGTCGGATCGAAGGCGTGCCGCACGATTCCGGCGATCTGCGCCGCTGTCGCTCGCCCCAGCACCGTCAGCCCGCACCCGGCCAGCGCGTCCTGCAAGCCGGGCAAGGCGCGATCGACCTCCGCGAGACAGTCCGGCACCGTCCTGGGCCGGGCCGGCGACGCCGCCGGCTCGAAGGTGATCGACACGGTCGTTTGCACGTCAGCGGCGGCCTGTGGTGCGGCGGCGATGAGCTGCTGGATCACTCGCACCGCTGCCGCTGGCCCGTCCGGTGCCAGCCGGCCGGTGATGTAGTCAGCCAGCCGGGTGCCGGAATCCGGCGCGGTGTCCACCGTGACCGCGACCCACCGCACGATCGGCACGTGACCGAGGCCGGCCAGCCAGCCGCCCCAGTTCGACACCCAGGCGGTCGCCGCCTCCGGGTCAGCCAGCCAGGTCGACTGCGCGGCGCACCGCAGCGTGACGGTCATGGTCCTGAGCCGGCGATGCCACACCACGCCATACGTGCCGCCGTGGCCGTCATCGACGGACAGCAGGACGGTCGGGGCGAGCACGCCCGGCAGTTGCCAGGCGTGCTCCTGCGCCGACATCACGCCGCCGCGGAAGCTCGTGCGGCCACGGCCGGAACCGGTGACCCAGCGGAAGCGCTGCACGAGTGCCTGCGCCAGGGACACACCGTCCCACTGAGCGACGTTGCCGACGATGACGATCAGGCAGACGGGGCCGACCACCGCGAGAGCGGTCAGGCTCACCGACACCGTGATCAGCGCGACGGTCATCGCCGCCAGCACCACCATCGTCTGACCGAAGCCGAGCCCGAACATGCCCAGCGGTCGAGCGCGACGCCAACCGCCGTAGGTTCGTGTCTCCTCGGCCTGAGCCTTCGTAGACATCCCGATCACCCGGTTTCCGTCGATCGGGACGCGGTGCTCGCTGCGGACTTGACTGCTGCCCCCGCAACCTGCGCGCCGACAACGACACCGGCGACGACAGGCGCGGCAGGGCCTGCGGCGGCGGACGCCCCGGCCGCACCGGCGCCTGCGGCACCAGCGCCCGCACCCGTTGCGGCGCTGCCGCCCGCGGTCGCCGCCGTCGTCGTAGCGCTACCGGCTGAGGCGCCGGCGGTGGTGGTCGTCGCGGTACTCGCCGAGGGGGCGGCACCAGCGGTGGGGGAGGGGCCGGTGAATACCGGTGGGGTCGGTCGAGGCGTGCCCGATCCGCTGTCGCCGCCGCTGGGCTGCGGCGGGTAGCGGCGGTCCATGTCCCGGGCATAGTCCGTCGCGGACATGCCGGAAGAGCCGCGTCTCGACGCGACCGCGTGCAGCCCTGCGGCGCCCGCCGCAGCCAGCATGCCGGCGGAGTTCCCGCTGGTTTGTACCGCGCCGACGGTCCAGTTGAAGAACCGCATCATGGCCGGCAACGCCACGAGCGTCATGCCGAGCATCCCGGCGCCGGTGAACCATGTCGAGATGTCCCGGTTCTGCGGATCGCCGACGAGCATGAACGCGACCGCGTAGCTGGTGGCGGCGAACGGCTCGTAGAAGACCATCGCGAGCAGCCAGCCGAGCACCCGCTTCAACCAGTTGCTGGTGGCTGCGGTGAAGCTGCCGCTTGCGGCGAGTTGCAGCATTCCGGCGAGAATGATGATGGCGCCGTTGCGGAACAGCAGCAGCATCGCCTGCACGATGCTCGCCACGAGCACGACCATGCCCACGACGACCACCAGGACGCTGCTGATGCTCGGTCCCGCGGGAAGCAGCAGCATCTGCATCCGCGCGGCCAGCGCGTTGGTCTTGCAGCCCGGGTCGACGCCGAGACCTGGCGCGCAGTCCATACCCCAGGTGAGGACCCATTCGGTGTAGGACTCGCACGCCCGGAGCAGCATCTGCGTGCCGGTGAGGCTTACCGCGCCGAACAACGCGGTCGTGAACAGACCTTTCACCACCGCGACGAGCGGTTCCCCCTTGCGGTTGATGATCAGCAGGAGGGACTGCCACATGATGCCGCCGACCGAGACGATCAGGGCGAAGGGCAGCATCCATCGCTGGAGAGTCTGCGCCGCTGGCGCATGCTCGACGTCGACCGGCGGCAGGTACAGCCACCACGTCACGGTCGACGTGATCAGCGTGGACTGGGCCTGGCTGATCAGGTCCGCCAGTTGACCGATCATCGTCTCGGCCACGGCGCCCGCCACCTCGGTCGCGCCCTCTTTGAACTGGCATTTGAGATCCCACGCGTCGCACATGGCTACCTGCCCGGCAACGGCGTGTAGCTACGGGTGACGGCAGGGCCGACCAGAGCACGGACCGTGGACCAATCACCGCGGGGCGGAGCGATCAGACTCCAGTCCGTGCCCGTCCAGGAGACCTGCACCACCGTGGCCGCGCGAGCCACGCCACCGCTGCCGTCCGGCGCTTCGATGAGCAGCCGCAGGCTGGCCGCCTGCGGGCCGTACGAGTCGATGCGGACCCCGGCGATCGAGGCGTAGATCGGAGACAACGGATCGCCGTAGGGAATCTGCAACTGCTCCTGGGCAACGGCGTAGTCCTGGGTCACCGCGTCGATGTACGCCCCGACGTCCGGCCCGACGACCTGCTCACGCAGCGTCGGTTCCCAAACCCGGGGCCCCACCTGCGGACTGGTCCGCACCAGCAGATGCAGCGCGGCGAGAACGGCACCGGACGATGTCTGCGCGAAACCTCGCGCTCGCCCAGCGGCGGAGTCGCGTGGACCCGCGGTAGCGGAGACCGGCAGAGCGAGCCCCGCCACGGTGATCCAGGTCAAGTCGGTAGGCCAAGAAACCTCGACGGCCACCTGCTGGGGTACGTCGGGCGCCGGGGCATCCGCCGGCGGATTCGCCTCGGTGAGTGGCTGTCCGGGCGAGGCGTGATCGTTGCGGTTGTCGTCGCCACTGCGGGCGACCGCAACCGAAGCCAGCACAAGCAGTGCCAACCCGACGGTGACGATGACCGTGGGACTGATGCGGCGACGGGGTGTCGCTTGCGAGATGCGGCGGTTCACGAGAGCGCCACCCCCGCGATGCCGGCGGCCAAGCTGGTCAGCGCCAGTCCGGCGAGCACCCAGGGCACGCCCGCGGCACCATCCACGGCGGTCTGCGACCGGTTACGCCGTCCGATGATCATCATACCGGCGCAGATCATGAACCCGAGAACACCCGCGACCAGCAAGATCCACTTTCCCCAGCTGAGGAAGCTGGTGGCTACTGCTTCCATTCCGGGCGGTGCTGACGGCGCAGGGTTCGGGGCGTCCGCGGCGAGCACCGCTTGGCCGGCAACGACGAGCTTGAGGATCATGTTGATCTCCTCCGACAATCGAAGTGCGGCCCGGTTGGGGCCGCTGCCGGAGACGTTCGTTGGGGTGCGGAGCCGTTACGGTTGCTGCCGACGTTGACGGGAGGGCTACGGGCGCTAGGGGTAGCCCTGGTCCGGAACTGCTCTCCGCTGCTGCGCGGGTGTCCGGCGCGACAGGGCTCGTCCTCGATCTGTTGAGCAGGCCGGTCTCGTGGCTGGCTCTCCGTGCGTCGCCGGACTGATTGGTGCCGGTGAGGCGAATCCACGCCTCGGCTTCTTCTGCTCCCCGGGCGCGCGGAGCCGGTGGGTTACGGCGCTACGGCAGCGTCGCCGCCTACGGGCGGGCCTGAGCGTGACCAGCATGATCCGCTTCAGTCGCATTCCCGCCCTCCTGGCGGGCGCATTCCTGGCCGGGCTACTCGCTGCCTGTTCGGCGGCGGCCCCCCAGCCTCGTCCGCAGCCGTTCGAGGCGTCGCCTCTGCTCGTCGACCCGTCGGTGAACTACCGCGACCCGTACGCGGTGTGCGCCGCGTTCGCCGTCGCCGTGCATCGTGTGGACACCGCCGTCGACCGTGATCGCGCCGACGTCTACCGGCGGGCCGCGATGTACCTGGACGCCAGGTTGGCTGCGACGGTGGTCGACCAGGACTCGGCGCGCCAGACCCCGCAATGGCAGGAACTGGTCCACCACCGCGCCTACACCGAGGTTCAGCTCGGCCCGTATGTCGGAGACGCGCTTCCGCCCGATACCGCCGAGCAGCGGCACGTCGGCGCACTCGTGACAGTGCAACCGATCGGGCGTGACGGCTGGCGGGGCCCGCTCGTACGCCACACCGTCGTGTGCGGTCTGCGGCCGAGCACGGTCGGATGGCGGATCAGCGAATACGAGATCGGCTGATCGGCGATGACCGACACGAACGGACTGGCCAGCCCGACATCGGTGCGCGCCCTCGTACTGCTGCTCACCGGCGTGGTGGCCATTGCGGCCGGTCTGGTCGCCTTCGTGGCCTCGGGTGCCGCCGCCCTGCTCGCCGCGAGTCCAGCGCTGGTCGCCGCCCCCGCCAGCGGCCCACTCAACGCCGACGCCATACCGCCCCATGCGCGTTACCTCGCTCCCTGGGTGGTCCGCGCCGGATCGATCTGCCCCCAGATCACGCCGCCGATGATCGCCGCGCAGATCGACCTGGAGAGCAGTTGGCGTGCCGACGCCGTCGCCGACAATCCGCCCGAGCGCGGTGGGCCTGCCATCGGCATCGCGCAGTTCCAGCGCGGCACGTGGGCGAGTTGGGGCGACGACTACGACGACGACGGGCGCAACGGGCCGGACGACCCCGAAGACGCCATCTACGCGATGGGTCGCCTGATGTGCGACCTCGTCGCGTGGGCCTCCCGCAACATTACGGCGAACGTGCTGAAGGGCGACCCGCTCGACATCGCCTGGGCCGGCTACTTCTGTGGCCGTGGCTGCATCGCCAGCGCCGGCGGGGTACCGGCTGCGGGCAAGGCACACGACTATCCCCATCAGGTCCGCTCCCGCATCGGCAAGTACACCCTCGAAGCAGGAGGCACCGGCGCCTGGCGCCTTCCGCTACCCGCCGACAGCTACCAATTCGTCAGCAGGTTCCGGCCGCCATCGCGGCCCAGCCACGACGGTGTCGACCTCGCCGCGGCGACCGGAACTCCGATCTACGCCGCTGCGGCCGGCGTCGTCTTAGCCGCCCGGTGCGACAGCGCGTACTGCGACCGGCCCGGAAACCCGAACCTGTCGGGCTGCGGGCTGCTGGTCAACATCAACCACGGCAACGGCATCGCCACCCGCTACTGCCACGCGGTGCGTCTCGCCGTCTCCGCCGGCGAGCAGGTCCAGGCTGGGCAGCTCATCGGCTGGGTCGGCAGCACAGGTCGCTCCTCCGGTCCACACCTGCACTTCGAGGTCCACCGAAACGCGCCGCCGCTGACGGCTGCGAACGCGGTCGACCCGCTGTCCTGGTTGGACTCGGCGGGGGTGCATATCCGTCGATGAGCAGGAACTCGGCATTTCCGACCTTCTTGTCGCTGGTTCCTGCTGGCGCTCCTCGCGAGCCCGGCCATTTCTGGAGGCATCACCAATGTTGGTAAGTGCTTACGACTCTCAGTCCTCGCGACAGATCGCCGGCTCGATCACGGTACGGGCGGTGGGCCGAGCTGCTCATCGCAGTCATCTGGCCGAAACGCGCGTCATCGACGTCGGCGGCGGGTGGCACACGGGCACCTGGCGTGTCGACCTACGACGGCTTGCCGACCGCGCCCGCGTGACGGCACTCGCCCTGCGTACCCAACCCGGTGAGCGCCAACTCTCCGACCACGACTGGTCGGAAATCGTGCGCGGCATGGCGGACCGTATTGGTCTTGGGGACCGGCCATGGGTGGCTGTGCGAACCAACCCGACCACGCTCACCCTCCTCACCGACGCCACCAACGGGCCACTGCGCACCGAAGCCGCACGGGCTTATGCCCGTACGCCAGCAGTCACCTCCCGAACTACGCCCACCCATCCACCACCGGCGTCGGCAACACCCACCGCCGCTGCCGACCCCGGCACCGCCGGGACGGCCAACCCGGAAGCTCCGCCGAATGGCGTTGCCCAGCTGAGCTTTGCAGTCCCGCCCACTGCCGCGCCGGGCGCTGCCGCCGGCTCCCCGGCCCACCAACCCGGTGGAGCGCCGATCCATGGGGCAGGCACCCGTCCGCACACCAGATAGACGAGGAGCCGCAGCATGACGCCCAGCGCCGACGACGCCATCCTCCGCAAGTCACCGTCAGGAGACAAGCCACGCGAGGCCCCATCGGCGGCCAAGGACCACCACAACAACGGCCGGGATAAGGGCGACCGCAGGCAGCGGGGGATGTGATTCCATTGGCCAGGAAGCGCAGGGAGATAGCCGGGCAGCTGTCGTTCGACGACTACCTCTGGGCGCGTGCGTCGGAGCCGGACGACTTCGACGAGTTGGAGGTGGAGGCGAGTGAACCAGTACGCAGCGCAAGCAATGAGTCACTGGAGGAGCCACCTGCCGAATCGGTATCGGCAGGTCGAGGACCCGGACGAGTTCTTCACGGAGTTGGGGGAGCAAATCGCCCAGCAGATCGAGGAGCTGAGCAGGACGCTGGCAGGCCCGGACCCGGAGCAGGAGACGTACCTGAGCAAGGTCGGCCGGCTCAACAACGCCAGGCTGAGCGCCGAGGGCCAGGTCCTGCGGGAGATGCTGCCCGACCCGGCAACCGACCTGAGCCCGGCCCGCTAGAACCTGCCGTACCGCTACCGGGGGCTGCGCTACCGCCCCCGGTGGCGATGGCTTCACCCGACTCCACCGCGCCAGACATCACCCAACCCGCTCAGCGGCCGACGAACAACCCGACCGCGGCCACCGACCTGCTTGGCGAACTGGCGAACCTGCCACACTCCGCGCCGCCCGTACCCGCAATCGAGCCGGAGAACGATCCCGTTCCTTCCGCCCGCTCCTCCGGCTTCGAGTCGCACGACACCGAGGCGGCGCCGAGCGGACCGAGGTTCCGGCCCACCGAGCAGACGGACCTTGCCCCCTCCGGCCAGGCCGCCCGAATCAAGGCGAACATCGCTGCGCTGTGGGTGCTGCGCACGCTGCAAGCCGACCAGCGGCCCGCCACCGTCGAGGAGCAACAGGTACTCGCTCGCTGGTCCGGATGGGGTGCCGTTCCGGCCGTCTTCGACCCGGATCGCGACGACAGCACCTACGTGTGGGCGCGGGAGCAGCTTGCCGAACTGCTCGACGAGACCGAGTGGCGTGCCGCGCGACGGACGACGCTCAACGCGCACTACACCGACGTCTCCGTCGTCAAAGTGGTGTGGGACGCCGTGCAGCAGCTCGGCTTCACCGGCGGCGACGTACTCGAACCGGGATCCGGCAGCGGCAACTTCATTGCCTTTGCGCCGGAGCATGCGCGAATGGTCGGTGTCGAGCTGGACCCGGTCACCGCAGCCATCTCTGCAGCCCTCTACCCGGACGCCCGGATCCTCAACGAGAGCTTCGCTGACACCCGCATTCCCACAGGTGCCTTCGATCTCGTCATCGGAAACCTTCCCTTTGGCAAGGTCGCTTTGACGGACCGCCGGCACAACCCGGGCGGTCATAGCATTCACGACCACTTTATGATCAAAAGCCTTCACCAGCTGCGGCCAGGCGGGCTCATGGCGGTGCTCACCTCGCACTTCAGCATGGACCGGGCGAACCCTGCGGCCCGCCGGGAGATCACGGGACTTGCCGACCTGGTCGGTGCCGTTCGGCTGCCCTCAAAGGCCATGGCGAGAGCTGCGGGCACCGACGCCGTCATGGACGTACTGATCCTGCGCCGTCGAGAGGAAGGCCGCCCCGCCACCGCCGCGCGGGAGTGGGAAACCACCCGGCGGGTCACCTTGGGCGAGGATGAGGTACGCGTCAACGCCTACTTCCTCGACCGCCCGGGCCGGGTGCTCGGCCGGCTCGGCACCGGCGGCCTCTACAGCGGAGACGAACTGGCCGTCGTCGGTGACCGCGACTGCGCACAGGCCCTGCGCGTTGCTTTGCAGGAGGTGGTGGGGGAGGCGCAAGCCCAGGCGCTCACCTACAGCCCCGCCCGGCAGGCCACGCAGTCGCAGCCGATCGCGTTCGTCGCCGCGACGGAGCAGCAGCCCGATGGCTACCTGGCGCTGCGCAAGGACGGCATGTTCACCCGGGTGATCAACGGCCAGGCCGAGCCGTATGCGCCGCCGAAGACGCAAGCTGACGAACTGCGAGAGCTGCTGCGACTGCGCAACCTCGCCATGCGGCTGCTGGAGGCAGAGGCCGCGACGCTCGACGACACCGAGGAAATTGGCCATTTGCGTGCCCAGCTTGGCCGCCGCTACGACAGCTACGTTTCCCGGTTCGGGCCGATCAACCGTTACAACACGTACGAGACGGGCAAGGTCGACGAGGAGACCGGAGAACCGATTCTGCGGCGGGTCGCCCCCGCACAGGGCGGATTCCGTGCCGACCCTTTCTCCAACCTCGTCTACGCCCTGGAGCGCTTTGACGAGGCGTCGCAGATCGCCTACAAGTCCGACATCTTCACGACCCGGGCGATCGCTCCTCGCGCACCGAAGCTCGGCGCGGAGACGCCTGAGGACGCCCTCGCCATCTGCCAGGACGTGTACGGCCAGATCACGCTGGAGCGGGTGGCGTGGCTGCTCGGCGTAGACCAGGACGAGGCCCGTCAGCAACTGGGCACCCTGGTCTTCGACGAGCCCGGCACCGACCGGCTTGTCCCGGCGGCGGAGTATCTGTCCGGCAACGTGCGGGTCAAACTGGACCAGGCCCGCGCCGCAGCTGAGCAGGACGAGCGGTACGCGCCCAACGTCGAGGCCCTGACCGCCGTGAAGCCCGCCGACCTCACGCCGGAGGAGATTCGCGTACGGCTGGGCGCGAGTTGGGTCAGCGGTGAGACCGTGCAGCAGTTCCTGCAAGAGCTCTTGGATGATCCCACCCTCGCTGTCGAACACGGCGCCGGCGGAGCCGACTGGACGGTCACCTCGAAGCGGCGCGCTACGACCCTCGCCACAAGCACATGGGGCACCGAGCGGAGATCCGCAGTCGACATCGCCGAGGACCTGCTGAAACAGCGGCCCGTGCGCGTCTACGACATCGATCCCGTCACGGAAAAGCGCCGGTTGAACGCCGACGCCACACTCGCGGCGCAAACCAAAGCGACCGAGATCAACGAGCGGTTCAGCGACTGGCTGTGGGGAGAGCCGCAGCGCGCCAACGCCCACCTGGCCATCTACAACGAGCGATTCAACTCGCTCGTCCTGCGCTCCTACGACGGGGCAAAGCTGACACTGCCGGGCCTGGCTCTCACCTTCAAACCACACCCGCACCAGTACAGCGCCGTGGCTCGGATCGTCAATGAGCCGTCGGTCGGACTCTGGCACGAGGTCGGCGCCGGCAAGACCGCGGAGATGGTCATGGGGGCGATGGAGTTACGTCGGCTCGGCCTGGTACGCAAGCCGATGATCATCGTCCCGAATCACATGCTGGAGCAATTCAGCAGGGAATTCCTCCAGCTGTACCCCCAGGCGCGGCTGCTGTCCGCCAGCAGCGCGGACCTGACCGCGGACCGTCGCAGGTTGTTCCAGGCCAGGGTGACGACCGGGGCGTGGGACGCGGTCATCATGACCCACCGCGCGTTCGAGCAGGTGGCCATGTCGCCGGAGTACCAGCGCACGTACCTGAAGTCGAAAATCGAGAAGCTGGAGCGGCGGCTGGCGTCGGCGGACGCCGCCGGTCAGAAGCGGCTCGTCAAACAACTCGAAGGGGCCATCAGTCGGGCCGAGGAACGGATCAAGAAGAAGCTCACCACGAAGAAGGACCCCGGCCTGACGTTCGAGATGATGGGCGTCGATTACCTGTTCGTCGACGAAGGCCACCTGTTCAAGAACCTGGAGCGGCCGAGCCGAATCCCGGGCATGGGCATCCCTGGATCCAACCGGTCCACCGACCTGGACATGAAGCTGCGGTGGCTGCGCGAGACCAACGACCGGGTGGGCACCATCGCGACCGCGACCCCCGTAGCGAACTCGCTCGGCGAGGTCCACACCATGCTCATGTACCTCGCCCTGCACCTCATGCGTTCCCTGAACATCGACGAGTTCGACGCGTGGGCGGCGACATTCGGCGAGACGGTCGAGGGAATCGAAGTCGTCCCCGAAGGCGGCGGACTACGCATGAACAGCCGCTTCGCCAAGTTCTACAACGTGCCCGAGCTGCTGCGGTTGCTGCATCAGGTCGCCGACGTCAAGACGGCCGAAGACCTAGCCCTGCCCGTACCAGCGCTCAAGCAACGAGAGGACGGCCAGCGGCTGCCCCGCACGGTCGTCATACCCGCCAGCGACGGGCTGAGCGACTACCTCACCGCCCTGGTCGACCGGGCCGACAAGGTCCGGCGCGGCGACGTCGACCCCACCGACGACAACCTGCTGAAGATCACCCACAACGGCCGCTCCGCCGCGATGGACCTGCGGTTGGTGCCACCCACGGCAGACGAGATCGCCGACGTCCTGCGCCGCTTCGAGGTCCTCGAAGACGAGCCAGCCGCCGCCGTGGCTGCGAACCTCGCCGCCCTGTGGTCCCGGCAACGGCCCAACCCCTTGGACCCCACCACTGCCGCATGGCCCGGCGAGGTGTGGCAGGACGAGGGCGCTCCGCCTGAACTGCTGTGGTCCGGGCCATTCAGCGAGGAAGTCCAGTCCGCGCTGCTCGCCATCCGCGGCATCGACACCGAAGCGCCGAGCAAACTGGCCGCCGCGGCGGAGACCATCGCCCGCATCTACGCCGAACACCGCGACGACATCTTCAGCGACAGCGACGGCCAACCCCACCCGCGACCCGGTGCGCTTCAGATCGTCTTCAGCGACCTCGGCGTACCGGCGGCCGGCTGGAACGCCTATGACGAGCTGCGAGAGCAGCTCGTTGCTCGCGGCGTACCCCGGGCGCAGATCCGGTTCATGCATGAGGCCGGCAACGACGCGGAGAAAGCGGGCCTGTTCGCCGCTGCCCGCGACGGACGCATCAGCGTCCTGTTCGGCAGCACCGAGAAGATGGGTGTCGGCACGAACGTGCAGCAGCGCGCGGTCGCCCTGCACCACCTGGACTGCCCGTGGCGGCCAGCGGACCTCCAACAAAGAGAAGGCAGGATCCTCCGACAGGGCAACCAGAACGCTGAAGTCGAGATCATCCGGTACGTCACCGAAGGCTCCTTCGACGGGTTCATGTGGCAGACGGTGGCGAGAAAGGCCGAGTTCATCGCGCAGCTCATGCGCGGCCGGCTCGACGTCCGCGAGATCGAGGATATCGGCGACGCCGCGCTGTCCTACAACGAAGTGAAAGCGCTCGCGACCGGCAACCCCCTGCTGCTCGACCAAGCAGCACTGCAAGCCAAAGTGACCAAATTGGAGCGCCTGGAGCGCTCGCACCACCGGGAACGCGATCGGATGGCCTGGGTCCGGCGCGAACGTGAACAGGACATCACCATCCTGCGGACCGAGATCGAGGAAGCCACCGCGGCTCGGGCCCGTCGCATCGACACGAGCGGAGACAAGTTCCGCATCACCGTGCTCGGCCAGAGCACCGCAGAGCGCAAGCAGGGCAACCTCCTCCTACGCGACGCGCTCAAGGCGCTCACCGCCCCGCCCCCGCGCGGCGAGCAGGAGGTCGCCACCATCGGTGGATTCCACGTCGTCGCCGAACATCGGTGGATCGAGGCCCAGAACCGGCGCCTGCTGTACGTCAGCCTGCCAGACCTGCCCCGAGCCGAGTTCGCTCTCTCGCCCGCCGAGCTGGACAACGCGGACCTGGTCAACCGGTTGGAAAACCGGCTACGTGGACTCGACGCCATCGTCGGGCAACTGCAACGCGACCTCACGGCCAAGGAACAGGACCTCGACCGGATCACGAGCGGTCTGGACGCGCCCTTCAAACACGCCGACGCGCTGCGCACCGCCCTCCTTCGGTTGGAGGAGGTGAACGCGCAGATCGCCGACGCAAGCAAGTCCCAGCCTTCAACGACGCCGGCTGCCCCCGCCGAGACCACAGCGGCGCCGAAGCACGTCGATCCGGCTATCATCCGCACCGGCCGTCCCGGACACCCCGACGGCAACGACACCATGCAGGTCCTCACCCTCACCGCCGCCGCCATCCAGACCTACGGCTGGGTATCCCGCCGGGACGCCGACGCCAGCGACGGCAAGCTCGTCCCAACCGCCGCCATCGTCGACACCGCCATCAACGGCGACGGGTACGACGCCACCGGGCTGCGGCAGGAACTAGACGCCGCGGTCACCGACGAGACGCGCGCCTACGCCGCGGCGGCACGCGAGTACGCCATCGCGCTGCCCGACGCTGACGTCAGCGATTACGCGTACCAACTTCGGCTCGCCGCCACGGAAGACACCGTCGGCCCACGCCACTTCGCCACCCTGGTCTCCGCCGTCTCCAGCTACCGGCGGCACCTGCAAGACCAAACCATCCGTCATACCACGGCAACGTCCACCTGGCAGGGCCAGAAGGGCGACAAGGCCAGCTTCGACGCCCGTGTCCTCGCCGCTCGCAGCTACAACCGACACCGACGTGGTGGCGGCCAGTCCGCCGCCACCACGCTCTACCTCGCCGACGCGTCCGGAAACCTGTGGACGTGGCGGGCACCCAACCTCAACGCCTTTCGCGACGGCGCATACGTCCATGTCAACGGCAAGATCAAGGGCCACGACACCACGGACGGCCACCGGCAGACCGAACTCGGCCGGTGCCTACTCACCCCGATCGACCAGCCCGCAGACTGGCCCGGGGCGCACAAGGACACCACCAACCCGCCGACAGAAGCCGCCCCACCCCCCGCTGAACCTGAACCTCGCCGTGCCGAGCCGCCGCCGGACCGGGCGCAGCAACTCGCCGAGACACCTGAACCGTCGGCAGAGTCTGCGGGGACACTGCCAGCTGCCACCGTCGCCGTGACGGCACCGGTCAACCTTGATGCCTGGGCTGCCGGCCGCGGGACACGCGCGAGCGCAGACGACATCACCTGGCTCTCCGACGTGCTGACCAGTCTGGCCAACGATCCCCAGACGCAGATGTGGGCGCTGGCCAACTCCCTGGACAACTTCGCGCACCCGTTCGCCAACATGCTCGCCAACACCTTCATGGACGCCTTCGAGGAGCGCATCGACTTCCTCCGGTGGGCCTACTTCGGCGACAAGCAGGACCAGGCCGCGTTGCAGGAAGCCGCCACCGAAGCAGTCCACGCCGCAGTTCGATCCGCGGCCCGTGTTCAAGCCATCGCCGCTCGGGCTGAGGCGGAACCGGAGGCAACCCAGCCAGCCGGCATACCGGACGACGACGAGCCACACGTTGATCCCGACCACACCGCAGAGCCCGAGCGCGGTGCGGGTACGCCGGGGCCCGACCAGGCAGAACCTGCAAGCAGCGATGACCTCGATCAGCGGGAGCAGCAGATCCGTTATCGCCAGATCGCGCTGAAGATCGAGGAGCACGCCGCCGGCTACCACCGAAGCACCGGATCAGCGCACCGCTACATCGCCGAGATGGTCGGCGCTACCCCAACCGAACTCGAGTGGATCAAGACCTACATCGCCGACCACCCCGAGGTCCTCGAACTTCCGTACCGCACACCAGGCCAGTGGGACCAGATCCGGCAACGGCGTGGCGAAGAGGCATTCCAGCAGGCCGAGGCCGCCCACGCCGCAGGCGACCTGACCAGCGCACTGGACTGCCTCGACGAGGCACGCGCCTGCGGTGTGCTCTCCCTCGCCGAGTGGCACGCGGGCCGCGAATACGTGCTCACCCACGCCACCAACGAGATCCCGTCCCCGCCGACCCCGAACCCCGAGACTTCGGATCGTCGCGAAGAACCTCAGCAGCAGACGCCCCACGACGTCGCTCTCACGGACCGGCAAACCCGGATACGGCAGCGCCGGCTGGTACTAGCGCTCGAACAGTACGGCCCCGGAGAAGAGCAGAACCCAGGCGACGGGCTGCGGTGTGCCGCCGAAACAGTGCGCGCGACGGAGCAGGAGCGCAAGTGGATGGCCGACTACGCACAGGCCAACCCCCAGGTGCTGGAGGGCGAACGCCTCGGCGACGCGCGCATCCACGACATCAATCGCAGGGCCGGACGGAAAGCATTCGCGGCTGCCACCGAAGCGATGAGGCGAGGCGCTTTCGGCCTCGCCCTGGCGCGGCTCGATGACGCCGAGGTGCATTGCCCGGAAGGGCACCCTGACCGCGGCGTCACTTGGGATCACTACCGAAGAATTGTGCGATCAAAGGCGGGGCCCTGCGCCGATGGAGAGCCGGGCGCAGCCGCTCGCTCGGGATCTGGGCGGACGGACTCGGCGACACAGGAACACTCAGGGACGGCAGCCCTGGCGAGGGCCGGCCACGCAGCACTGCAGCCCGCGCCGACGGCCGATGCCAGCCGGGCACTGGCAAATCCGGCTCCACTGGCGACTGCCACGCGGCAGTGCTCAGGGACGTTGACCGAAACTCGGTGCCATCAGGAACGGCCGGGCGCCCGGAGGCCATGAGAGCAAATTCGATCACGAGGCCATACGTATCCACACCTAAAGGGTGGCCCGGTTGCCCAGGTGGAGGACTTGCCGCAGGCCGCGACGAACGGGCACACTCGGGACGTGAGTGATGAGTTCGGATCGTCGAACAGAGGCCATCCTAATCGGACTGCTGACCCTGTCGTAGATAGCCACACCTTGGACAATCACCACCACACGGTTCGAATTGTGACAGGCGTGGCATTTTTAGTAACCACGGTTATCGTCGCAGTGCTATCAACGGCTGCCGTCGTGGGACGCGCATCCTGGCTTTGGCTGCTGCTACTCATCGCATTGCCACTCACTGCCGCACCGTTCTACTTTTCCACACGGGCCGAGTTGGGTTGGCCCGTTGCGCGAGAGCGGGAAACCGGCGTCTCCTGTATGGACCACCGTCGGGTTAGGTCAACTAGCCTGTGGCTGTCCGTGCAACTTATCGAGATGTGGGTGATTCCGCGTTTCCTAAGCACGGAGCTGCTGGAGGCACGGAACCGACAAGATGCTGAGCAGGCGCTTCGCTACGCGCACCCTCTGCTCGCGGCGGAGTTCCTGGCCTCGGCGGAGAGACTTCGGGCGCTTCGCCTGAAAAATCCTGCCATGGGCGGCGAGGCCTCGGTTGGCGATGGCGCACGAGCCCCCGACAAAAGCGATGGCATACCCCTCTCGATGTCCACCTACCAGAGGTTGATCGAGAAGACTGATGTTATGCACGAGCTTCTGCGGGCAGAGCGGAATAGGCGCCGGTTGCGACACGCCCGCTGGGCGTACAGGCTGAACCTGCCACTCACCAAGGACGCGTCAACCAACTTCGCAGTCGCCCAAGCCAGCGATCGTGTCGACCGGTTCACCTCCGCCCTGTCTACTTACTTGCCAACGACAACGACGCCATCGGATGGCCATCATGTCTGAGCAGTCCGTACCAGTGTCAGCCCAGACGGCTTGGCCAAGTCTGCTCCCACCCGGCGTGATCGCCGAATGGAAGAAGGTGGATCCTGAGGCGCCAAAGGTGCTGTTAGAGCAGATAGCCGCAGATGCGAAGTTTATGCGAAGGATGGCATGGTCGCGGCTGGCTGCAGCTGTGCTGCTGTTTGCGGGCTCGCTGGCGCTGTCGGCGTACTTCGTTCAGACGCAGGCAGTAGAGACGGGCACCGTGACTGCGGGGGCCGGAACGATCACCGTGGTAACGATCCTGCTAACCGGCAGGCCGCCGATTCCGAAAAAAAGGTAAGCACTTCCGGCTCGGTCCTGGGCTTACGATAGCGCGGTCAGGTAGGCACTTCCTCGGGCTCACCATCGTCGTCGTCCCGTTCGAAGTTGCGCAACGTACGTCCCAGGGCCCGGATCATCTCCAGCCGGCACTGCCCCGCTCGGGTCAAGGTCAACGTCCGGTGGCCGTCGACGAACGTCTCTTGGGCGAGTCCGCTTTCTAGTAGGCGAGTTACGGTCCGGGTGATCTCGCCGTCGCCGATGCGACTGCCGGTCCATCCGGTGATGGCGCTGCCCAGCTCGCTGTATCGCAGGGGTCGGCCTTCACCCAGGCACACCAAGGCGCCAATGACATAGCGATGTTGGATAATGTCCCGAATCTCCAGAAGCTCTCCGAACTTCACCCCGCCCCCCGATACCCCGCCGCTGGAGTCGTTCGATGTCGGTTACCCGACAGCAAGGCAACAGTGTGCCGCTGGTGGTGTACCCGGTGTCAAGGGAAATGAGCGGAGAGTCGAATATTGCCGGGCGCATCTTCGGACAAAGCGGATCGAAGTGGGGTCAGCTGAGGGCTAGGTGCTCGGTGGCATGGGCGGGTGCCGTGAAGTCGATTACCTGACGCACCAAGTCGCAGACCTTGACGCCTTTGCCGGTGAGCGTGAGCAGGGGCTCTCCATCGTGGTCGGGCTCGGCCAGCTCGGTGACAACGCCTGCCTCCATCAAGGCCGCGATGGCTGCCTCGACGGCACCACTTTGGCTGCATGTCGCGGGGAGACTCCGGGGAGATCGCCCATCTCGGACGGCAAAGAGTACGTCGGCTATCAATGGGACGGCGAAGAAGTCGACCACGGACTGTAGTTCGCTGCGTTTTTCGGACATCCCTATCTGTCTCCCAGCGGGTACCAGCGGCATTCGGCGTCATCGGAGGCCGAGGCGCGATGAGCACAGTGTGACTGCGAGGAGGGGGCGGTACAAGAGGCAAGGTCTTCCAATGCCCGCCTGCGTGAGCTGCCGAGACACCCACCGAGAGTGAAGATCCCTCGCGTGGGGGCTGCGGTGCCGCGCATCGCGGCGGTCTGTTGCGAACGCACCCGAGAGCGCACACAGCCGAGTGCGTACAGCAGTGCTCGTTCGGCGGCGGCGTTCATTGCGGTACGTAGCGGCTTCCGATCATTTGCGCTAAGACCAATGGGTGCGTCCTACTGCGTGGGGAGGTGACAGGGATGCCCGCTGGCTCATGGCGCAGTCGTGGAACGAGGGCTCTCGGACTGCTGTCCGTCGGACCCGCCAGTGAAGCTGGTGAGGGGGCATCACTCCCACCGGTTGGTCCGGCTCTGCCGGGCCGCGCACGCAGGGAGGCGTCCAGATGACACGAATCGCCAAGATGATCAGCTCATTTGCCCTCGCGCTGGGCTTGGCGTACGCGCTCGCGGCTTGTTCCGGTTCGTCGAGTTCGGGCCCGGACGCCACACCGTCGGCTGTTCCGTCCACGGCGATGCCGTCTCCCGTGGACTCCGCTGAGGAGCAGGCTCGGCAGGATGTTATCGCCGTGTACGACGGCTATCTGGAGGCCTACGTCAAGGCGTCGGCCACCGCGGACTACCGCACGAAGGAGCTGGCCAAGTTTGTGGGTGAGCCGCTGCTGGGGCAGCTGCTCAACAACCTGCAGAACATGTCACGCAGCGGCGTACACAACGAGGGCCGCCCGACCTGGAGCCCGACGGTCACAGGGCTTCAGCTCGATGCAGGTGAGGCGGTGATCCAGGACTGCTTCGACTCGACGAACTGGAACGCCGTTGGCGGACAGGCCCCGCCCACCACCCAGGCGAAGCGGTATCCGGTGGTGGTGAAGGTCAAGCGGGTCAGCGAGAAGTGGTACGTGTACGAGTCGACAGCCCAACGAAGTTCGACATGTTGACGCCAATTCTGCGGGCCGCCGCAGCGTCCGGAGCGGCTCTCCTCCTGGTTGTCGGCTTGGCCGGTGCACCGGCCCGCGCCGACTACTGGGTCTGCCCGCCGATCGGGGACTGCTACGTCGAGGTCGAAGACCCTGGTGGTGGCGGTGCCGACAGCCCACCCGGTGCAGGTAAAGGCGGTGGAAGTCAGGAGTGCACCTCAAAGGGAGAGGCGGTCCCGTGCTGGCAAGCGGGGTGGGGGCACCTCAATCCGGCCGACGGTTGCTACTACATCGTCGAATCACCGCAGCCGCCTGCGGGTGACCCGGTCTGGGAGGGCCGTGAGCCCGACGAGGGCTCGGTCTATCGGCAGCGGTGCTACGGAGATCCCATCGGTGATCTGGTGTGGCGTGAGGACCCGCCGCCGGGAACGCCGGGCAGCTTGAGCCCGGCGCAGCTCGCGACCCGGGCCATCAGCGAGCTGCCAATGCGTGGTGCCCAGATTGGCATCAGCCCGAACCCGGACGGCGCCGGGCTGGTGGGCCTGCCGGTCTGGCTTTGGACTGCCGTGACACCGCAGACCTGGGGGCCCGTCACGGCGACCGCCTCAGTTCCCGGGATGTCCGTCACCGCCAGAGGCCAGGCCACCCGGATCAGGTGGGACATGGGGAACGGGCAGTCCGTCGTCTGCGACAACCCGGGCACGCCGTACAGCAAGGCGAAGAACAGCGCATCGGCGTCAACGACGTGTGGCTTCGACGGGTATGCCGGACCCAGCCGGACCCAGCCTGGCGGCCGGTACACGATCACCGCCACGACGACGTGGGAGATCGACTGGTGGGTCGCTGGTGGCGGTGTGACCGGGAGCGAGACGGTGACCCGTGAGGCGACCACATCCATCCGCATCGACGAGCTTCAGGTGGTGACCGGGTGACGTCCACAGCGGCTGGTGATGTGTCGGGTCGTCCCACGGCAGCGATTCCGCAGCGACGGGTGGTCCGCGAACGCAGCGTACGCCGGGGTCGTCTCGGGGTGGCGGTGGCCCTGATGGCGGTCTGTGCCCTCGGCGCGGTGGCGCTGTTCGGGTATGTGAGCCGTACTCAGCCTTACCTGGCGCTTGCTCGGGACGTGCCGGTTGGTGCTCAGCTCACCGCCGGTGACCTAGTGACGGTGCATCTCAATCCGAACCCGGGGATCGCCGGTGTGCCTCAGGACCAGGCGCAGGACATGATCGGCAAGTACACCGCGGTGGCATTGTTGTCCGGCACTCTGCTCAACCCGGGTGCCCTGGTCGACAAGCCGTTCCCTGCGCCCGGCGAGCAGGTGGTCGGCCTGTCACTCAAGGCAGGGCAGATGCCGTCGACGCCCCTGCGACCGGGCGCGACCGTGCTGCTCGTATCCACCGAGGAAGCGGCCCAGGGCGAGCCAGCTGCCGCGGCTCCTACGATCCGCGCGATGGTGGTGCACGTCATCGCGGGAACGCGGGACGGCACGGCCACGGTGTCGGTCGCGGTAGGGCAGAACGACGGACCCGTTGCCGCCCGGCTCGCCGCGCAGGGACGGCTGGTCCTGACCCTCACCGCAGGGGAATAGCCATGGCTCTGATCTCCCTAGCCAGCGCGAAGGGATCGCCGGGGGTAACGACTGCTGCTCTTGCTTTCGCCCTGACCTGGTCGCGCCCCGTAGTGCTGGCTGAGTGCGATCCGGCTGGTGGTGACATTGCGTCCGGCTACCTGCGGCACCTGGATCTGGACGGTGGACACGGTCTGATGCAGCTCGTGGTGGCCGAGTTGCGCGGCCAGGCCGGCGAACAGTTCTGGTCGCAACTGGTCGACCTCGACCCGCCTGCAGCGCGACGACTGCTACTTCCCGGTATCGCGGCGCCGGCGCAGGCGGCCAGCCTCGCCCCCAACTGGCACGGGCTCGCTGGCTTCTTCGCCTCGCTCGAACATGGCGTGGGCTTCGACGTCTTCGCCGACTGCGGACGGCTTGTCGCCCCGCACGCCCCGTGGCCGCTGGTGAGCCGCGCCGACCTGGCGCTACTGGTGGTCAGGCCGACGCTGACATCGCTCCGCCCGGCCCAAGCTGTGGTGCAGAACCTGCTCGCGGGCGCCGGCCCGGCGAGCGGCGGTCGGATCGGGCTGCTGGTCGTCGGCGATGGGGATTACGACGATCACGTCGTGGCTCGGCACCTCGGCGTACCGGTGATAGCCCGTCTGCCCGACGAGGCTCGATCCGCCCAGGTGCTTGCGCGCGGCGGCACTCTCCGGACCAAGTGGCCGTTGCTGCGTGCGGCGGCCACGGCCGAGCACCACCTCGTGGGAGCCATCGCCCACCGACGGGGCCGGTTCCGCCACCCTGGAGGCCAGGAGGCGGAACATGTCGACGTTTGAGCAGCCACGGTGGCGCGTACCCGCCGACGGACCACCCTCGACGCGGCGCGTCCCCAGGCCGACGCCGCACAACAGTCACACCAATGGCAGTAGTGCCGCGCTCGCCGTACCGGTCTCACCGGGCCCCGCGCCCACGGCACACGAGCCCGACTACTCCGTCATCCGGTCACTGCAGAACGCCGTCAGCGAAGAGCTGTCGCGACTGCTGGCGGGACGCGAGTCCGTCAGCCCGGCCGACCGGGAAGCCGAAGGGCGGCGGGTCGCATCGCGACGGGTCAGCGAGTACGTCGACCAGCAGCGGGTCAACGGCACCCCGTTGAGCCGACACTACGAACAGCGGCTGCTCGACGGGGTACTCGCCGCGCTGCTGGGCCTCGGCCGACTCGACCGGCTGCTGCGCGAACCCTTCGACACCATCACGATCCTCGGCTGCGACGGCGTCCGGGTCGAGCGCCCGAACGGACGCATCGACCTCGCGGCGCCAATTGCAGACAGCGATGAGGAACTTGTTCTGCTGCTGCAAGCTTTGGCCCGTCGGGCCGGCGGTACTGAACGGGCGCTGACCAAAGACAAACCCACCCTGAGTATGGAGCTGCCCGGCGGCCAGCGCCTCGCCGCGACGTACCTGGTGACGCAGCGGCCTGTCGCGGTCATCCGCAGCCATCAGATTCTCAAGGTCACCCTTGAGGAGCTCGTGACGCTCGACCAGGCCGACCCGAACAAGAGCGCCATGATCGACCCACTGCTGCGCGATTTCTTCCGCGCCGCGATGCGGGCGGGCCTCAACATCATGGTCGCGGGTGTGCCCGGCAGCGGAAAGACCTCACTTCTGCGGGCGCTGGCCAGCGAGATCCCGGCTGACGAGTGGATGATCACCATGGAGGAGGCACGCGAGCTCGGCCTGCACAAGACCGGACGCCACCCGTGGGCGGTCTCCATGGAGACGCGCGAGGGCCACGGTGAGCGCGGACCAGACGGCCGGCCGGTCGGGGAGATCACGCTCCACGACCTGATCCCGATCGGATTACAGCTCAACGCCCGCCGCATCATCGTCGGTGAGGTCCGGTCCCGCGAGATCGTCGCAATGCTCCAGGCGATGGGCACCACCAACGGGTCCCTGTGCACCATCCACGCACGCGAACCTGGTCTGGTCTTCGATCGTGTGGTGGAGCTTGCCCTCAGCCACCGCGACGAGCGGTCAGATCGGCGGGCCTATCTGCAGGTCGCCAATGCGCTCGACCTGGTCGTCTACGTCTCCTTGATAGACGAAAGCGCGATCGGCGGGCGCAAGCACCGCTTCGTGTCCCATGTGATCGAGGTTGGCGGCCTGGTGGAGGACGGCCGCCCACGCACCACTCACCTCTTCGGACCAGGGCCCGACGGTCGCGCCGTACCAATGCACCAGCCGGACCGGCTCAAGCAGCAACTCCTCCTCGCCGGCTACGACCCGACCGTCCTGACCACGTACCGCGGCCGAGGCGCCTGGCCCCGACCGCTACCACGTCTGGCCGTACGACCATGAATCCCCTCCTTGTCGCGGGCCTGCTCGGCGCCGGTCTCGTCGCCAGCCTGGTCCTCGGTATCACGGCACTCACCGGCACCGCCCCGGATCGCCCACCGTCCCGGCTGGCAGCGCGGGCGCGCTGGCTCTGGTACGGATCCGGCACCACCCGACAAGCCCAACGCCGCCACCAAGCCTGGATCGTCGGCGCGCTCGGCGCAGGAATCCTCGCGTGGATCGTCAGCGGGCTACCCGTGGCGGCCCCACTGGTCGCCCTCGCCGTCCCCGGCGTGCCCTGGCTGATGTCCGCAGGCCAGGAAGAACAACGCGCCATCACTCGCGTCGAGGCGGTAGAAGCCTGGACCCGCCGGCTGCGCGACGTGGAAGACTCCGGCGTCGGGCTCCAGGAAGCCATCGTCGACACCGCTCAAACCGCGCCGACCGCGATCGCCACCGAGGTCCAACTACTCGCGGCGCGCATCCAGGCCGGATGGGACACCGAGGCGGCACTCTACGAGTTCGCCGATGCCCTCCGAGATCCCGTCAGCGACCAGGTCGTCGTGGCGCTCGCGCTGCACCTCAGCGACCGGGGCGCCCGACTGACCGACGTATTGACCGGCATTGCGGAGGCAGCGACCGACGAGGTCGCGATGCGTCGAGAAATCTCATCCAAGCGGGCCCGAGCACGGTTCCAGATCCGGTTCCTGACCATCGGGTCGGTCCTGCTGGTCGCGTACGGACTGGCCAGTGGCCAGTACACCGCCCCGTACACCGAACCTCGGGGCCAGGTCGTACTCGCGATCCTGGCGTGCGCCTTCGTCGGCTGCCTCTGGTGGGCACGGACACTGAGCCTGCCGCCCGCAGAGGAACGCTTCATCGCGGCCGACACCAGCGCCCGGAGCGTGCCATGACGACCACCTGGATCGGCGTCACCGCCCTGCTCGGCGCAGGATTCGGCCTGGCTGTGTTCCTGGCCTTCCACGAGTTTCGTCCAGCCAGTCCGGCACTCGGGCCGGCGCTCGCCCGGCTGCAACCTCCGACCGGTGACTCCGCGACACCGACCGGAAGACCCAGCAGCATCAGCCGTCTCGCCGCGCGCCTGCACCGGATCATCCCCGCAACCGATCTGCGGCTGCTCGGCCGTACGCCGGAGGAGTTCGTCACCAGCCTGATCGTCGCAGGACTCCTCGGGCTCGCCGTACCGTCGATCATGCTCGGCCTGCTGGCCCTCATCGGGCGAACCTTTGGTACCGGGCTGCCGGTCTTCGCGGTGATCGGCTTTGCCGTCCTGCTCATCGTCATCGTCTACCGCGACGTCGGCCAGAAAGCGGTCATCGCCCGGCGCGAATGCCGCCGCGCCGTGTGCACATACCTCGACCTGGTCGCGTTGCAGCGGGCCGCTGGGCGCGGCACCGAGGAGTCGCTCACCCGAGCGGCAGGCAAGGGCAACGGCTGGGTGTTCGCGCGCATCCGGCAGACCCTTCTGCACGCCGAGCTTTCGGTCTCCGCCCCGTGGGACGGGCTGAAGCGGCTCGGGAACGACCTCGGCGTGCCGGAACTCGGCGACCTCGGCGACATCATGCAAGCCGCCGGTGTCACCGGCGCCCAGGTCTACCGGACGCTGCGTGCCCGAGCCACCTCGCTTCGCGCCCAGATCCGTACCGACGAGCTGGCCCGGGCCGAGCTTCGCACCTCCCAACTGGAGATCCCCGGTGCGCTGCTCCTTGTTGTGCTCATGCTGCTGGCCCTCTACCCCTTCGCGGCACGACTGCTCGACGCACCCACCGTCGACTAACCAACAGACCAGGAGGTCGCCATGGACGCGCCAAGGCAAGCCGTTTGGGTCGGGCACGCGCTGCGGATGCTCACCACGCTGCGCCGCGACGACCGAGGCGAGGTCGTACCGACCGCGATCATCTACGCCATCGCCGCAGTCGTCGCGGTCGCTCTGCTGACCGCCGCGTCCGACTACGTGTTCGGATGGATCGGACTCTGGCCGGACGCCGCAGCCCCGGCCACGCCATGACGAAACCACGGACAGGGCTCCTGGGCCGAAGATTCAGCGGACCGGTGGGGGACCGAGGCTCGACCAACATCGAGATGGCGATCCTCTTCCCGATCTTCGTGGTGATGCTCCTTCTCGGCGTCCAGATCGCACTGGTCTTCTACGGCCGCACGGTCGCCCTGGCCGCCGCGCAGCAGGGGGCCGCCGCCGAGGCGGCCTATGGCGCACCGGACGGAGCAGGCCATACCCAGGCCAGCGCATACCTCACCCGCATGGGCGACGTACTCACCGACTGGGAAGTGACGGTCACCTCGGTTACCGAGGGTGCCCCGGAGTCGACCGGGGTGCGGGTCACCGTCACGGGCAGGGCTCTCGGCTGGCTGGGCATGCAGTTCGAGGTCAGCCAAACCGCCTACAGCCCCGTGCAACGGTTCACTACGGAGAACGACTCGTGATGCGGGCACGAGACTGCGGCTCGGTCACCATCGAGCTGGCCATCCTCGCACCCAGCCTGCTGTTGGTCGCCAGCTTCGCCATGCTCGTCGGCCGGCTCGCCCTGTCAAACGCCGCACTCGACGCTGCGACCTATTCCGGCGCTCGGGCCGCGTCACTGGCCCGGGACGCATCCACTGCCCAGGGCCGAGCGGAATCCTCCATCCACGCCACCCTCGATGCACAGGACATCAACTGCCTCAACCTGATCGTCGACGTGGACACCACACAGTTCGCCCGTGACGTCGGCGAACCAGCAAGCGTCATCGTGACCGTCGAATGCCGCGTCGACCTCTCCGCCGGTGCCATGCCCGGCATGCCCACGTCCCGATGGATCACCGCGACCTACAGCTCTCCACTCGACCTGTTCCGGAGCAGAGCCGGATGACACACCGCCTTCTCGCAGGCCCTGCCGGTCGTGACGCCGGCCGAATCGGGCTGTTCTACGCCATCATGATGCCGGGCCTGATCGCGATGATCGGGCTTGCCGGAGACGGTGCCGGATACGTCCGCACCACCCAGCGCGCGAACAACATCGCCGCCGAAGCAGCGAGGGCCGGCGGGCAGGCGATCCGACTTCCCGAGGCCATCAACGGCGAAACGAAGACGGTCGACACGACCAAAGCGATCCAAGCCGTGTCCGCCTATCTCACCACCGCGGGCATCACCGACTGGCAGGCGACCGTCGACGACGACGGCCAACAGCTCACCGTCACGGTCACCGTGCAGTACGACCCGCTCCTGGTCGACGTCCTGCCGGGCGTCACGACCATCCCCGCACACGCCACCGTCACCGCAACACTGCTGGTGGGATGACCGATGACCAGACACAGTCCCTCCGCCCGGCGTACCGGTGCCGGGCTCCTCCACCGGCTCGTCGCTCAACTGAGCATCCTGGCCACGCTCGGCGGCATCCCGTACGCCCTGTATGCCCTCGCCGGAAACCCGCTGCCCGACCACATCCCCAGCTGGTCGCAGCTCGGGGAACTACTCACCACCCGCGACGACGGCGGGCTCTTCCTGACCGCGATCGCCTGGGCCGGCTGGATCGGCTGGACATCCTTCGCCCTACCGCTGCTCGTGGAGATCGTCTGCCATGTCTTCCGCTGGCGACCACCGAGACTCCTCGGCCTCGCCTGGCAACAACGTCGCGCCGCCGCCCTCGTCGCCGCGGCCCTGTCCATCGGTGCGGCACCAGCCGTGGCCAGCGCCAACGCGGTCACCATGCCGACAGCACCACCGGCCGCCACGGCGTACGGGCAGAACAGCGTCACGCTCACCTCCGCGCAGACCGTGACGCCGGACGCCGTCGTCAGCCATCGGCCCGCGACCGAGAGCAGAGCAACCTACGTGGTGGCCCGCGGCGACTGGCTCTACTACATCGCCGAACGCACCCTCGGCGACGGCGACCGCTACGTCGACATCGCCGACCTCAACCCAGAGATGAAGAAGGCGGACCCCCGCTTTCCCGATCACATCGTTCCCGGTCAACGACTCCGGCTCCCCGCCGACGCCGACGACCGCGGCTCCCGCCGCCACGCCACCGGCACTATCCGGACACCCTCGCAACCTCCAGCAGCCGAGGACGCGCCCACTCCGGAGGACACGCCCAGTCAGATCACACCCGCCACGCCGCCACCACCCACCTCTGTGCCAACCCCTGAGGCGTCCAGCGCACCGACGGCGATCCCCGATTCGACATCGACCACCCCCACCGCTGCGGCCGAGGAAAAGCCAACAGACGACGACAGCGACTTCGATGCCGTGCTACCCATCAGTGCAGCCCTCGCCACCGCCGGACTGCTCGCCGCGCTGCTGCTGATCCGCCTCACCCAACGCCGACGCCGGCAGCGTCAGCACCGGCGCCCTGGCCGTCGCATCCCCACACCCCACCCCGTCGCCGAACGACAAGTCCGCGCCGCCGCCCAACCCGTTGACGTCAACCGGCTCGATCAGGCGCTTCGCGCCCTGGCCGTCGGCCTACGCGACCACGACCCGGCCGACGTACCCGATCTTGCCGCTGCCTGGCTGTCCGGCGGCGAAGTCCATCTCATGCTGACCCAAGGCAACCCGTCAGCGCCGGCACCCTTCCAGGCCGACAGCACCGCGATGAGCTGGATGCTGCCCGCCGCAGCGACCCTCCCCGACGTGGACGACACCCTGGCACCCTTGCCGGTTCTCGTCACTGTGGCGTCCCGGCCCGGCGGCGACCACCTCCTCATCGACCTCGAACGCACCGGGCTGCTCGCCATCAGCGGCGACCCGGAACGCGCCGCCGACCTCATCCGATACATCGCAGCCGAACTGGCAACCAACCAATGGAGCGACGACGCCGAAGTCGTGCTCGTCGGCTTCGACCCCGTCGACGCGGAGAACCTGATCACCATCGGCGGTAACCGCATCACCGCGGCAACCTCCACCACTGAAGCGATCGAACGCGCCCGACGACGCGCCGCCGCCAACGCCAAGGCCATGACCGACAGCGGTATCACGTCCACCCTCGCCGGGCGGATCGGCGACATCGCCGCCGACGCCTGGATGCCGCACGTCCTCCTGATCGCCGACAGCACGGACGCCAAGGACCAGCTGACGACGCTCGAAACCGAACTCCGGTTGGCGGGCCGCTGCGGAGTCGCGGTCGCAATCGTCACCGACACGGCGACGACCTGGCAGGTCGAGGTCAGCAACGAAGGCAGCCTCGCCATCGACTGGCTCAGCATCACCAACACCACCGCCACCCGGCTACCGCGCGACCAACTCGCTCGCCTCGCCCCCGTTATGCGGGCCGCCCGCGCCGCCGCCCCCATCGTTGACGAGCAGGTGCCTGCCGCGCCCGAACCGGAGCCGTGGGCGGAAGGCACCGACGCGCACGGACACCTGCTCGACGACAGCGACGCTCCGGCGCAGGACCAGGACGAGCAACAGGAAGAAAACGGTGTACGCGGTGGCCCTGTCGCCGAACACCGGACGACGAACGAACGCGTACAGGAAGGGCTGCCGGCCGTGCCCGAACCCGATCGCACCCCGGTGTCCGCCCAAGCCGGCACCACCGCGACGCAACCAGTCGACATCCAGGCCCTCGCGCCAATCAGCGAGGTGGCAAGGTCCCGAACGACGACGCCGACAAGCAGCCGGGAACCCCACGACCCCACCCTCGACGAGGACGTTGACGCCTGGTACCGCCCTGATCCCTACCGCCCGAAGATCGCCATCCTCGGGCCGGTCGAGGTCGAAGCCGCCGGCGAGCCGCCCGACGAGCGCATCCGCTTCTACTCCGAACTGGTCGTCTACCTCGCGCAACGCGGCCGAGCCGGTGCCACAGGCGACCAGATCGACGACGCGATATGGCCCGAACGTGGCGTCAACGCCCGGAGCCGCCGCGTCGCCATCAGCAAAGTACGCCGCTGGCTCGGAGAGAGTGCAGACGGCGCGCAGTGGCTGCCGCCCAACGCCGGGCCGGACCGGCTCTACCGCCTGACCCCCGGCGTCCTCCTCGACTGGCAGCTGTTCCGCCGCCTCCGAGCCCGCGGCGAAGCCAGGGGAGCGGCAGGAGCAGAGGATCTGCGGCGCGCACTGGAGCTGGTCCGCGGCGAGCCCTTGGCAGGAGCCGAGCTGCCCTACTCATCGGGCTACCGTAATCCCTACACCTGGCTACCGGGCAGCGACGTGCAACCGCACAACCTCGCCTCCGCGATCGTCGACACCGCACACGAACTCGTGAATCTGTACCTGGAGAGTGGAGACACCAGCGAGGCGCGATGGGCGGTGGAACGAGCCTGGCTCGCAGACCCTGCGCGTCTCGACGACCACCCCTGGCTCGACGCCATGCGGGTCGCGCACGCGGACAACCGGTCAGCCGAACTCCGCGCCCTCCTCGACGACCTCGTGCGTACCCGCGAGGTAGAAGTCCCCGAAGACCTTTCCCCTGACACTTACGCTGCACTCCGCGAACTGGTCGGAAACCTGCTGAAAGTGAGTTAGCCCGTTCTTCGTAGAGCATGCCTGCCACCGCGCTCGCGCAATCATCATGACTGCTCGCCTGCTCACGCTGGCCGCCGCCGCTGCTGACTGACTCCGAACTGGTCTGCCTGGCCGTAGCGCAGGTCCTGCTCGGCGCCCGCTCCGGAGGCGCACTGGATCCGATACGCCCGTGTCCACCTGGCCGGCATGTTCCCGTACCTGCCACAGCGGCCGGGCTGCAAGCGACTCCGCGCCGCCCTGCCGTTGATCAAGAAGGTGATCCGGGATGTGGCTCGCGACAGTGACTTCTGGTTCGACAACCACTGGATCGTCGACTCCACCCCCATCCCCTGCGGCATGTCCCGCCCTATGGTCCAGCGCTCGGACCTGGCCGGCTGGGTCGGAAACGGCTCCTGCGCTTCGCGCTCCCGGTCTTCTGAGGGCTGAGGCTGTAGCTGGTGTGTACCCCGACCGGCATGCCGATCCTGTGGGCCCTGGCCAACCCCAAGATCGGCGAACGCGCGGTCCTCGCGGTGATGCTGGGGGCCGTCCCATGTGGCGAGGTCAAAGCGGTCAAGAAGCACGTACGCTAATCGCTGCCCACCCTGCCGCTGGCATGCATCGCCCAGCAGCGCACGTTGGCCTCCGTGGCCGGAACCTTGACAACTCCACGAACGCAACTCAGGCCGGTAAGCGGACGACTTGATCTAGGAACCCCAAGCGGTCACGCCGCAAGCATGGGGTTCCGAAGCTTCAAAAGGCGCAAAAGCGCACATGTTGCCTACCGGGGTCATTCGGTAAGCAATCAGCAGCAGCTATCTGCGCTGTTCACGAGCCCCTTCACCGACCCGCTGAGGTCGGTCTCCATTGCGGCGTCGACGAGCGGCTGGCGGCCGGCGAGGTCGGCCGGGGCCCTTCACCGACCCGCTGAGGTCGGTCTCCATTGCGGCCAGCAGTGCATCCGGGCGGGGCACAGGTCACACAGCGGGCCTTCACCGACCCGCTGAGGTCGGTCTCCATTGCGGCATGGCGTACGCGGCCACCGAACGCGCGAGGCTACGCGCCTTCACCGACCCGCTGAGGTCGGTCTCCATTGCGGCATGGCGTACGCGGCCACCGAACGCGCGAGGCTACGCGCCTTCACCGACCCGCTGAGGTCGGTCTCCATTGCGGCATGGCGTACGCGGCC
>NZ_SJJR01000032.1 GCF_004331455.1 Micromonospora zingiberis | reverse complement strand
GATGCCGACCGTTGTACGGCGCATGCGTGAAGTCCTTCAACGACACCCACCCCGACCCCGGCGTCGCCAACACACCCGACGACGACCACCGATACGACGACGGCAAACTGCACCCACCCGGCGGCGGTGTCGTCGGCGCGGGGGTGGTCGGGGTGGGAGTCGGCGCCACGCCACCGGTGCACGTCACGCCGTTGAGGGCGAAGCTGGTGGGGGCCGGGTTGCTGCTCGTCCAGGATCCGTTGAAGCCGAACGAGGTCGAGCCGTTGGTCGGGATGCTGCCGTTGTAGCTGACATTTCTGGCGGTGACGGCGGCACCACTCTGGGTCAATGTCGTGTTCCATGCCTGGGTGACGGTCTGCCCGGCACCGAACGACCACGTCAACGTCCAACTGGTCAGCGGATCGCCCAGGTTCGTGATCGACACGTTGGCACTGAAGCCGCCCTGCCACTGCGACGGCACGCTGTAGTTCACCGAACAGCCCGCAGCAGCAGCGCTGGCCGGCACGGCCACGACGAACGCCGCCGACGCCAGTAACGCGACGCCGGCCGACGCCAGGACGGCATTGGTAGACCTGGATCTAGACATGAAGCACCCTCCCGGCGGGGCGAAAACCACACATTGGCGATCGTCGTTGTTAGGTTAACGTTAACAGCTGCGTCAGGTATATTACGGGAGCGCTCCCACACTCTCAACCACAGATCGGCGGTGGTCACCGTCTCGACGCGCCCCAGGCCCGACGGCCACGGCTCACCACCCGCCGGCCAGGCGACCGGAGCTGATGCCTGCCGGGCAGGTCAAGCCAGCAAGTGAACGCTCCCAGGCGGCCGACTCGGACGACGACGCCGCCAAGCCGGGCCACCGCACCCACCACGCACGACCCTGGACCCCCACCTCCAGCGGCGACCGACCACAGCATTGACGCTCGTCGGCTCGCCGAACATTTAATGGGAGCGCTCCCATTGTCCGATCGATAACGGCTCACCCACCACACCACCACTCCTGAAGGGCACACAGCGATGGGACAGATCAACAGAAGACTCAGAATCAACGCCGCTCGGGTGTCGGCCGGTGCCATGCTCCTGGCGTCGGCCGCAGTCGCGGTGGCACTGCCGGCCGGCGCGGCAGCGGCAGGCTGCTCGGTGAACTACGCGGTGTCGTCACAGTGGCAGGGCGGCTTCGGCGCCGACGTCCGGATCACCAATCTCGGTGACCCGGTCACCAGTTGGACGCTGACCTGGTCCTACAGCGCCGGCCAGCGCGTCGCCGAGGCGTGGAACGCGACGGTGACCCAGAGCGGCGCCGCCGTCACCGCCAGGAACGTCAGCTACAACGGCGCCATCCCGACCAACGGCTCGACCTCGTTCGGCTTCAACGGATCCTGGACGAGCAGCAACCCGGCCCCCACCAGCTTCGCCCTCAACGGCGTGACGTGCACCGGTGGCGTGGCACCCACCACCCCGCCGCCCACCAACCCGCCGCCGACCAACCCGCCGCCGACCGGGCCGGCGGACATCACGGTCAACAGCGCCACCAGGTACCAGACGGTCGACGGGTTCGGAGCCGCCACCCCGATCTGGGGCGGCACCTGGTCGACGGCCGAGACGCAAACCCTGGTCGGGCTGGGTGCCAACCAGTTGGGCCTGTCGATCGTGCGTACCGGCATCTCACCGGTCTCCGGCGAATGGTCGACCCAGGTCAACGCCCTGCGCACGGCGAAGTCCGCCGGATCGGGTGTGAAGATCCTCGCCTCGCCATGGACGGCGCCGGCCGCGTGGAAGACGAACAACAGCCGGAACAACGGCGGCAAGCTGCGCACCGACCGCTACGCCGACTACGCGAACCATCTGAACAGCTACGTCCAGTACATGCGCAACCAGGGCGTGACGGTCGATGTGACCTCGGTGCAGAACGAGCCGGACTGGCACCCGGACTACGACTCGATGGACTGGAACGGCACCGAGCTGCGCAACTTCGTCCGCGACCACGGCACGCGGGTGCAGAACACCCGGCTGATGGTCGCCGAGGCGGTGAACCTGAACTACAGCTACACCGACCCGACCCTGAACGACACGACCGCCCGGAACAACATCGGCTACATCGGCGGCCACCTGTACGGCACCGAGGCGTCCGGTCGGCTACGGTCCTACCCCCTGGCTGACCAGCACAACAAGCCGGTATGGATGACCGAGTGGAACCTGCACGCGGCCGACGGCAACGGCTCCAACATCTGGGGCAACCCCAGCAACCAGGCAGTCTGGAACGAGACGCTCGACGACATCATGCGCACCGTGCACAGGTCGATGGAATCGAACTGGACCGCCTACGTCTGGTGGTACGGCAAGCGTTACTACTCCTTCATCGGCGACGGCGAGGCGGCCTTCGGCACCACCGCAGGTGCTCCGCTCAAGCGCGGATACGCGTTCTCGCAGTACGCCAAGTACGTCCGCCCCGGCTACCAGCGAGTCGCCCTGACGAAGAGTTCCAAGGCGACGCCGCTGGAGGTGACCGCCTACACCGGTGGCGGGAAGACCACGCTGGTGATCCTGAACCGCTCGACCAGCGCGGTGAACAGTGCCGTGATCCAGGCACCGCAGAACGTCACCCGTGCGGAGCACTACCTCACCTCGCAGAACGCCAACGCGGCCAGCCAGTCGGTCGGCGTGAACGGCGGCCAGGTCAGCGTCAACGTCGGCCCGCGCAGCATCTCCACCGTCGTACTGACCCACTGAGGCACCGCAGCGAGCGGGGCGCGTGGCTGTGGACGACCACCACAGCCACGCGCTCCGGCACGTCGCACCGCCGCCAACTGCGGCGCCGCTGGTCAGGGCTCCGCCGCCGGGTCCACCCAGGCGTTCGGTGCGGAGTTCGACGTTGACGCCCAGGCGTCGAGGCTACGAGCTGACGGTGGCGAGGTGCCGGCGCCGCCGCGACTCCACCATCGTGTAGAGCGTCGGCACCAGGACCAGGGTCAGCAGAGTCGAGCTGGTGAGCCCGCCGATGACCACGATGGCCAACGGCTGCGAGATGAACCCGCCGTGGGCGCCGATGCCCAGTGCCATCGGCAGCAGCGCGAAGATCGTCGCCAGGGCGGTCATCACGATCGGGCGCAGCCGCCAGCGTCGCGTCGCTGCGTCCCAACGCCTGGTCGACCGTGGCCGCCGCCGTGGCCAGCGCGAGCGCCGGCAACGGGCGGCGCCGGCGTACCGCGATGGCGGTGCAGGACACCACCAGGCAGCCGACCCGCAGGAGACCGGGGGCCGGCAACGAGGGCAGGATGAGCGCGAGTACGGCGAGCGCGAAGGCCAGGTCAGCCAGGAGCGGACGGGCCCGCGCCTGCCCGCGCAACCAGCCCAAGACCGTCATCCGGCCAGGATATGGGCCGGTCGGCGGGCCGACATCCGCCCAGCGGAGCAACCCCGGCTGCTCCGCTGGGACGAGTCCGGGGCATCGGCCCCGGGGCCGGGAGGCCGGTGTCACGGCGTGGTCTCGTCGGCCGGCTGCGAGCGCGGTGGCGTCGTAGGGTCGACCCATGCGTGACCTGATCCGGCCCGTCGTGGTCGCCCCGATGGCGGGCGGACCGTCGACTCCGGCGTTGGTCGTCGGCGCCGGCCACGCCGGGGCCCTCGGCTTCCTCGCCGCCGGCTACCAGACACCGGAGGCGGTCGAGGACGAGTTGCGCGTGGTCGAGCGGGCGGGGGTCGCGTACGGGTTGAATCTCTTCGTGCCGACGCCGCCCCCGGCCGACGTGGAGTCGGTGCACCGCTACCGGCGGCTGCTGCAACCGGAGGCCGACCGGTACGAGGTGGATCTTCCCGCGCTACGGCTCGACGACGATGATCACTTCGCCGAGAAGGTGGAACTCGCCGTGCGGTACCGCGTGCCGCTGGTCAGCTTCACCTTCGGCGTACCGGATCGGGTGGTGGTCGACGCGCTGCGCGCCGCCGGCTCGCGGGTGCTCGTGACGGTGACCTCGGCGCAGGAGGCCCGCCGTGCCCTGGCCGTCGGGCCGGACGCGCTGATCGCCCAGGGCGGCGCGGCCGGCGGGCACGCAGCCACCACCCGACCGGCCGGCTACCGGGGCGACACGAGCGCCGCGCAGACCCTCGCCGCCGTACGGTGGGTCGCCGACGTTCCGGTGTTCGCGGCCGGCGGCACCGGCGGCGCGGCCGACGTCGCGGGGCTGCTCGCGGCCGGGGCAGTGGGCGTCGTGTGTGGCAGTGCCTTCCTGCTCGCCGAGGAGGCCGGCACCCGCACCGTCCAGCGCGAGGCGATGCTCTCCGGTGCACCCCGACGGACGGTCGTGACCCGTGCCTTCACCGGGCAGCCGGCCCGGGCTCTGCGCAACCGCTTCACCGACGCCTATTCGGACGTGGCGCCCGTCGGCTACCCGGCGGTACACCATCTGACCGTCCCGATCCGGGCCGCCGCGGCGCGGCGCGGCGATGCCGAGGCGCTCAACCTCTGGGCGGGAACGGCCTACGCGTCGGCCCGTCAGGCACCCGTCGCGGACCTCCTGGCCGGGCTGCTGCCCGGGGACTGACCAGGTGGTACGCAGTGGTGCCGCTCAGCGGGTCAGATGGGTGGGCATGCTGGTGACGACGATGCCGGGGTGCCGGCGCAGCGCCCGACGCAACCGCTGTTCGGTGCGGTAGTGCAGCAACCGCTGCCAGGGGTGGTCGACCACCACGTCGGGTACGACGACGGTGAGGGTCAGGTCGGGGTGGCTCAGGCGCAGCGCGCTGACGTACCCGGCGAGCGGCGGGATGATCACCCGGTGCGGCGACAGGATCGTCTCCAGCGGGATGTGGTCGCCCCAGGTGGCCCACTGCGCGCGGAACCGATCGGCCTCCACCCGCTCGGGACTGACGTGCAGCGCCAGCGCCGGTTGGCCGAGCGAACCGACGTAGGCGAGAGTCCGCAGTGCCGCCTGGTTGAGCCGGGCCACCGGCACGAGGAAGAGGTGCCGTACCTGCTGCGGGACGACGGCGGGCGGCTCGTCCTCGGCCGGTTCCACCCCGCCGCCGGGATGTGTGCCGGTCTCGGCGTGCAGGCCGAGGGCCTGCTGGACGTGGTCGTAGTGGCGGCGTACCCGGCGGAACACGTAGATCAACAGTGGGATGGCGAGGACCACCACCCAGGCACCGGCGGCGAACTTCGTGACCGCGGCGGTCACCAGCACCACGGCCGACAGCGCCGCGCCGAGGCCGTTGATGGTGGCGCGTCGCCGCCAACCCGGGCTGCGGTGGTGTCGCCAGTGGTTGACCATGCCGGTCTGGGACAGGGTGAAGGCGAGGAAGACGCCGACCGCGTAGAGCGGAATCAGGGAATGTGTCCGGCCACCGAACGCGACGAGGATCACCGCGGCGGCGACCGCCAGGGCGATCAGTCCGTTGCTCAGTGCCAGCCGGTCGCCCAGGTGCAGGAAGCGGCGGGGCACGTAGCCGTCCCGGGCCATGAAGTACAGCAGGCGTGGCAGGTCGTTGAAGGCGGTGTTCGCCGCGAGGAGCAGCACGAGCGCCGTGGCGGCCTGGATGATCGCGTACCAGGGACCGGCCGGGAAGGTCAGCCGGGCGAGTTGGGACAGCAGGGTCTGGTCGGCACGGGGCACCAGGCCGTTGAGGTGGATCAGCAGGGTCAGTCCGGCGAAGAGCACGATCAGGATGCCGACCATCCAGGTGAGCACCGTACGGGCGTTGCGCCACTCGGTGGGACGGAAGACCGGTACCGCGTTGGACACCGCCTCGATGCCGGTCATCGAGGTCGCGCCGGAGGCGAAGGCCCGCAGCACGACCAGCAGGCTGAGCCCTTCCAGCGCCGGCGTCGGCGGTGGCGCGACGACGGTGAAACCGCCGGCCGCGGCCCGGACGAACCCGGCGGCGATCAGCCCGAGGATGGCGGCGAGGAAGAGGTACGTGGGCGCGGCGAAGACGTTGCCGGCCACCCGGATCCCGCGCAGGTTACCGATCAGCAGCACACCGATGACCGCCAGCGCCACCGGCACGCTGAACGGGGCGAGGGCGGGCAGTGCCGAGGTGATCGCGGCGACGCCGGCCGACACCGAGACCGAAACCGTGAGCACGTAGTCGAGGATCAGCCCGGCCGCTGCCGCCAGCCCCGCGCGCGGCCCCAGGCTGTCGCTGGCCACCAGGTACGACCCGGCGCCATGCGGATAGGCGTAGACGGTCTGCCGGTACGACGTACCCACGGCGACCATCAGCACCACCAGGGCCGCCGCGATCGGCAACGACAGCCCGAGAGCGCCGCTGCCGGCGAGGACCAGCACGGCCAGCATCGCCTCCGGCCCGTACGCCACCGAGGAGAGCAGGTCGGAGGCGAGCACCGGCAGCGCGATGGACTTCGGCATCCGCTCGCGCAGAATCGACGCGCTGCTCAGCGGCCGCCCGAGCAGCAGCCTGCGCAGTCCACCGACCGCCCTCCCCTCGGCGGTGTCCTGCCGTTCGGCGATCGGGGTGGCGGTGAGCTGACCGGTCTCGTCCGGCTGGAACAGCATGGCGGCCCGACCCGCGCCGCCGGCCCCGCGCAACTCCCCCGCCTGCGGGTCCACCGGCAGCGCCCGTACCGCTTCACTGACCTGCCACCGCCCGCCGAGCCGGCCCAGCATTGCCAGATCCTCCGGCGACAGCGGCGGCAGTTCGGCGGACGGGCTGAAGGTCGGCGACCCCGCGTCCCGTTCCGGGTCGTGCCCCGACCGTCCCACGTTGCCTCCGCCTCGCCCACGCTGCCAGCACCACCGACGATTCCAAAAACGCGGTGACGAGAGACGCCGATCGGCGGAAGCCGCACCGACCGGCCCGAAGACGGCCCGCCAGAAATGATCACGCGGGCACCCGGACCGCCTGATCACCTCACAAGATCATGAGCCGTGTCGGCGGGTTAGCCACGGAACGAGCGGCGCGCATTGCCATCTATGCCGGGCACCCGCTGCGGGATAGCGTCCCAGCATGAGGCTCACCGGGAAGACAGCGCTGGTGACCGGCGGTTCGCGGGGGATCGGCCGGGCTATCGTGCATCGGCTCGTCGATGAAGGCGCAACTGTCGTGTTCACCTACAAGGACAACCAGGCGGCAGCCGACGACCTCGTCCGCGAACTCACCGGCACCATCGCCGTCCGCGCCGACCAGGAAAAGGTCAGTAGCATCTCGGCGATGTTCCAACCGGTTCGCAGCGGCTTGGACATTCTCGTCAACAACGCCGCCATCAATCCCCGAACGCCGATCGCGGACATCACCGAGGACGAGTTCGACCGCGTATTGACGGTCAACACCAAATTTCCCGTGCTGGCCATCCGCCAGGCAGCGCCGATACTGCGTGACAACGGCCGCATCATCAACATCTCCACCCTCAACACGGTGGTGCCGGCGCCCGGCCACGCCCTCTATTGCGCCAGCAAGGCCGCGCTCGAACAGTTCACGGCGGTCGCCGCCCGGGAGTTCGGTGGCCGGGGCATCACTGTCAACACGGTCTCGCCCGGCGCGACCGAGACCGACCTGCTGCATGCCGTCAATCCCCCGGAAGCCCTGGCCCAGACCGCCGCCCTCACCGCGTTGCAACGCCTCGGCCAGCCCGACGACATCGCGGCCGTGGTCGCCTTCCTTGCCAGCCCCGACGCGCAGTGGATCACCGGTCAGAACATCCGGGCGACCGGAGGTCTCCTCGTGTGATCCCGCGGCGCCCCGGGGTGGCTGGGTTCACCGAGACTGAAGCAGCCCACGTTCGGTCAGGTAGACGCGCAACGTCTCGGCGTCCTCGGCGGACATCAACCGGCGCGGAATAACCGTTGCCGGCATCCGGCCGACGTACACGATCCAGAACTCAGGGGTGTCCCGCACCTTGGCCACCCCGTCCCAGGCGATGCCGCCGGATTCCGTGCCGCTGCGCATCATGATGTTGTCCTCGGTGATGTCGTAGCTGCCGTCCACGGCGTAGCCACTGGAGCGGCGCCGGGCCCGCAACCGCACCCACGGCCAGTACAGCAACGCCAGCAGACCACCCACGACCATCGCCATCCACAGCGACAGGGCCAGCTCACCCCAGGCGGACCCCCGCGAGACGGCGAAACCGATCACCCCGACCGCCACCAACACCACGCCGACATATCGGTACTTACGCAGCCGATCACTACTGAGCGCAGCGGCCACCCGGCCTGGATAGGCGGGATCGGCGGGGACGTCGAAACGGATGTGCACGCCAGAACGATAGTGGGCATCGCTGACGTGCGCTGCGCCGCCGGGGACAGCGAGCACCAGCATCGCGCCCCCACGGGCAGGGTGCCGACGATGGGGTGGCGAAGGAAGCTGCTGTCGTACCCCTGTGTGAGGCTTCGAGGCATGGCGACTTTCGTTCTGGTCCACGGCGGCGGGGGCAGCGCCTGGGACTGGCATCTGCTGGCCCCTGAGCTGGTCAGCCGGGGCCACGACGTGGTGCTGCCGGAGCTGCCGATCGGGGACAGCTCGGCCGGGTTCGCCGAGTTCTGTGAAACGGTGGTCGACGCGATCGGCGACCGGAGTGATCTTGTGGTGGTCGGCCAGTCGTACGGGGCGTTCACCGCGCCGCTGGTCGCCGACAAGCTGCCCGTGCGGCTGCTCGTGCTGCTCACTCCGATGATCCCGAGGCCCGGTGAGCGGCCCGGGGACTGGTGGGGCAACACCGGCTACCGCGGCACGGAGGGGCTCACCGAGGAACAGCAGTTCTACACCGGGGTGCCGGCCGAGATCGTCGCGGCGGCGGCGGCGCACAGCCGGGAGCAGGTCAGCGCGGAGTGGAACGAGCCGTGGCCGCTGGACGCCTGGCCGGACGTGCCGACGAAGGTGCTCATCGCCCGCGAGGACCGACTCTTCCTGGCGGACTTCCAGCGCCGAGTGGCCGCCGACCGGCTCGGCGTCGTACCGGATGAGATCGACGGTTGCCACTCGGTGGCGTTCAGCCACCCACAGCAACTCGCCGACCGGCTGACCGGGTACCTGCGGGACTGAAGCCCACAAGGATCGACGGCCAACGTCCCCGCCCGGCCTGGGCTCCGGAATTCGCTGTCTCCCCCGCCGCCGGCCGTGGACGATCATCGCCATGGCGAAGGAACAGGTGCTGGCGAAGGTAGCGGCCGATCTGCGACGCGGGCACTACCACCCGGCGATGCAGCGCTTGGCAAGCCTGACTGCCGCCTACCCCGACGACCTGGACCTACGTGCGCGGCGCGCGGCGCTGTATCGGCAGGTGGGCAACATGGTGGAGGCCGGGCGGTGGGGCTTTCTCACCGAGGACGCCGCCCCGGAGGAGATCGCCGCATTCGAGCGGGCGCGCCCTGCGGCCTGGGCCCGTCTGCTGATGCTCGAAGTCAAAGCTGACACGGCCGACAACCTCGGGCCGGCGGCGAAAGATCGGCTGACCCGGCTGATCGAACGGGCCGGCCAGGAAGGCCCCGCCCGGGTGGCGTGGACCGACGCCGGACCTCGACCCGAGATCTCCGGCTTCTGGCGCAATGGTTTTCCCTGTCTGCTGGCAGCGGCAATCGGACTGAGCATCGCCGCGTTGGCGGTGGTCGGGCTGATCACCGTGATCCGGTGGGTGCGCTAGGCAGCTCGCTCTGGTCCTCGCCCTCGCCACGGCCGCGCACGCCCGACAACGCACCGGTGACCGGCCCGCTCATCGTGTGTGAGCAGGCCGGTCACGGGGATCGGGCGGGTCAGCGCAAACGCGGGTCGTTGCCGGCACGGGTGTCCACGGTCAGGGACATGGCGTCGGCGATGTCGCCCCAGGAGACGTAGGAGAAGTTCGTGGCGTCGCGCTCGTCGTCCACGTCGGGCCCGGTTTCGGGTTCGTCGTGCGTGACGAGCAGGCCCTGCCGGTAGTCACCGACGGGACGGTTGGTCACGGCGAGCCCGTCGGAGCCGTTGATGTCGTCGGCGCCGCCGACGCCCTTGATCCGGAAGCTCCCCCGCGCCCGGTTCGCGCCCTGACGCTCGTAGACGGCGAAACTGTCGTCGCCCTGGCTCGACACGAGCACATACCCGGTCGCGCCACGCCCGTAGTAGATGTCGACGCCTTCGACATCGGCCGTGAGCAGGTTTCCGCCGTAGCCCTTGGCATTCGGATCGACCGGCTGGCATTCCTCGGTCTCGCTGTCGTAGACATCGTGGACACCGAAGTCCGTGACCCGGTCGATGAGCGTCGGCCGGCTGCGCGGTCCGAGCGGTAGCGGTAGCCGCCACAGGCCGACGTCCTCCTGCGCGGCGTAGAGCACGCCCGATGCCTGGTCCACGGCGACTCCTTCGAGCTGCGGCAACACGCCGGGCTCCGCGCAGGGCACCCAGGTCGTCCCGTCGGGCAGCCGGAAGCTGCTCGGCATGGCGAGCTGCTGGACGTTCGTGTAGCCGAGCTTGCCGCCGACCTCGACGATGCGCACGGTGGCGATCGTCGTCGCGCCCTCCTGGGTGACGACGGCGTACGTCTCGCCGGGCCGCGGCTGCCAGACGGCGAGGCCGTAGGCCGTGTGCTCCTCGTCGACGGCCGGCCGGTCGGGGTTGAACAGGAACCTCTGGTCCGCTGCGGTGACCTCGGTCAGCGGGATCCGCGCCGCCGCGCCGGCCGGGTCGATGACGAAGCGCGAGCCCATGTCGTAGACGCGGAGACCGCCCTCCTTGGCGGTCACGATCACGATCGACTGTCGGGAGTCCGCCGGGTGGACCCAGATCGCCGGGTCGTCACCGGAGGCGTTCCCACCAGCCTCGTCGTCGTACAGGACCGGGGTTTCGTTGTCGGTGGTCACGACCGCGTGCGGTGTGGGGGCGGCGCCGGCGTGGGGCGGGGCGAGCAGCGCGGCGACGACGGCGCCCACCGTCATGGCGGCGTTCAATGTGTACGTCACGGCAGCGACCCTGCGACATGAAGGTTGCCGCCACTGCGACCGGCGGTTGCCGTAGCTGAAACTCGGGGCTGACCGGCGCTTTACCGCACCTGGTGGCGATGCCGACCAACCTGGCCCCGCACCGGTCCGGCCCCGGTGTCACGGCCGCCGTGGCGTCAGTGCGTCGGCGCCGTCGGCCGTGCCGTAATGACCTCCTCGATTGGCGGTGATCCGCTCGACCAGCGCGAGCGCGGTCACCACCTGACCTTGTGCGCCGGCCACCCCGTCGGTCGTCGAGATCCTCGCGGTGAGTGCCTCGTCCCCGCGCACCGTCCCCAGCGCGCTGCCGTCACCGGCACCGGTGCCGGCCACCACGGTGGAACCGACCATGGCGAACTGCGCGGCCATGGTCACGATCGCGGCGTTTCGCTTCGTCGGCTCTTGAGTCACGTAGGGCGCCCCGGTCACCAGGACCGCCCCGTCCGCGGGACCGTCGAGTCGCTCAGGTGCGGTGAGGTATCCGGCCCTGGCGTAGGCGGAAACCACCGCCGAGGCGTCGACGTCGGACGGCGCTGCGAGCAGCACCGCGGCGAGCAGTGCGCTGGCGGTCTCGGCGCCATTGCTGTTACCCGGGAGAGCGCTCGACGCGGCACTGCCCCGGGCCAGCTCAAGCAGACCCAGGTTGTTCCTCGGGTCGAAGAACGCCTCCCGGACGTCGACGGGTCCGGTTACCGCGGCGCCGGCCACCCGGAGCTTGTCGATCACGCCCTGGGCGTGGTCGCGTCCGGACGGCGTCGTCAGCACCACGATCCGGCGGTTGTCCAGCGTCCCGCCGAGCACGGCGGGTGCCGTGTCGTTGATGTAGTCGTCCTTGCGGCTCGCCTCCACCTGCAGGTCCTCGGTCGTCTGACGAAGCTGATCGTTCGTCTTGTGGGCCGCACTGATCGAGTCGCTGAGGACGTCGGTAGCAACGCCGTTTGCTGCGGCGGTGCCGAATACCGCACCGACCGCCAAGGCGACGAACACCGCAGCGAGCGAGACGATGTGATAGCGAAAGTTGATCACCGTCACATTTTATGGGCATCCCCGGCGAGGCCGTGGGGGCGGATTACGAGGAGTTCGTCGGCTTGGCCTTCTGCGGGTAGACCGTCTCCTGACGGGCCAGCATGGCCACGAACTCGCCGATCTTCCGCTCGCGGGTCTGCGCCCGTTTGACGGCATTGATGCGGTGGATGAGCGCGAACCGGTTGGTTTTGGTGAGGACGTCGAACATGGCCTGGGCGGCGGGGTCGGCGGCGATGGCGGCGAGCAGGTCGGCCGGCACCTCGGCTTCCGACGGCGGGGCGTAGGCGGCGTCCCACCGCCCGTCCGCCTTCGCGGCTTCCACCGCGGCACGACCCGCGGGCAGCATCCGCCCCTGCTCCTCCAGCCGGGCCACGTGGGCGACGTTGCGTTGTGACCAGGAACTGCGGGGCCGGCGCGGGGTGAACCGGATCCAGGAGCTCTCCAGATCCCGTTTACGGGCCTGCCCGTCGATCCAGCCGAAGCAGAGGGCCTCGTCGACCGCCTGCTGCCAGGTCAGCGTGGTGACTGTGCCGCCCTTCTTGGTCAGGGCGAGCCAGACGCCGGGCGACGTGGCGTGGTTGGCCGACATCCACCCGCGCAGCGCCTCGGCGTCGGCAACGATCAACTCGTCCAGTTCGGTGCTCGCCATGAGCGTAGGCTAGCCGCTGCGCCGGGGCCGCAGCCTCCGCGGCGCCGCGCGGGCTGGTCGACGCCGACGCCTGCACGTTCGTACCGGCATTGCTGCGACTGCGACTCGAATCCGTTTCCGCCGAGAGCGATTACGCGGGGAATCGCCCGCTGGGACTGATACCAGAAATACGGGCCGCAAAGGCCACCGGATCGGCGAGCGACGCGGCAGGAAATCCATTTCCGAGCGCCTCGGAATGGCAACGTAGCGTGACGCGCGGATATGGTGGCGCTCCCACCCCCACCGAATCCCCACCCCCCGGAGTTCCGGATGCACCGGTCGTTGTCCAGCCTGACCGAACGGATCGAACGCGCGCTCCACGAACGGCTCATCCCGGCGCTGTACCGCGACGCCGAACCCGTACGTGTCGAGGCGGCGCACGTGCCCGGCGAGCCGGTGCCGGCGAGCGAGGGGCTCGCGATGGCGTACCGGCCCTTCGCGGTGGGCCAACCATGGGGGCGGGCCTGGAGCACCACGTGGTTCCGGTTCACCGCAGAGGTGCCGGCGCGGATGCGCGGCGGTCGGGTCGAACTCCTCGTCGATCTCGGCTTCGAGCGGGCCGGGCCGGGATTCCGCTCCGAGGGCCTCGCGTACACGGCCGACGGCACGCCGATCAAGGGCATCGAGCCACGGACGGCGTACGTGCCGATCGCCCGGCCCGCCGCCGGTGGCGAGCGGGTCGAGGTGTACGTCGAGGCGGCCGCCAACCCCCGGTTCGACGGCACCGTCTCCCCGCTCGGCGACCCTGAGACGCTGCCCGACCGCCCGCTCTATCGGCTGGACCGGGCGGAACTCGCGGTGCTGGACGAGCAGGTGCACGCGCTCGTCCTGGACGTACAGGTGTTGCACCAGCTGGCGCTGGAACTGCCCGACACGGACCCCCGGCACCACGAGATCCGCCGAGCCCTGGAACTGATGCTCGACGGACTCGCCGTCGCCGACGTCTCCGGCGGGGCCGCCGCCGCCCGCGCCTGCGTGGCCGGCGTACTGGCCTCGCCCGCCGTGCCCAGCGCCCACCGGATCACCGCTGTCGGGCACGCCCACATCGACTCGGCCTGGCTCTGGCCGGTACGCGAGACCATCCGCAAAGGCTCTCGGACCTTCTCCAACGTCGTGGCGCTCGCCGACGAGTACCCGGAACTGGTCTTCGCCTGCTCCTCCGCCCAGCAGTACGCATGGCTGAAGGAGCACCATCCGAAGGTGTACCGCCGCGTCGCGGAGAAGGTGGCCACCGGACAGTTCCTCCCGGTCGGCGGCATGTGGGTGGAGTCCGACACCAACATGCCGGGCGGCGAGGCGATGGTGCGCCAGTTCACCCAGGGCAAGCGGTTCTTCGCCGCCGAGTTCGGCATCGAGCCCCGGGAGGTCTGGCTCCCCGACTCGTTCGGCTACTCGGCGGCGCTGCCTCAACTCGCCCGGTTGGCCGGGTTCCGCTGGTTCCTCAGCCAGAAGATGTCGTGGAACCAGACCAACCGCTTCCCGCACCACACCTTCTGGTGGGAGGGCATCGACGGGAGCCGGGTCTTCACCCACTTCCCACCCGCCGAGACCTACAGCTCAGAGCTGTCCGGGAAGGATCTGGCGTACGGGGTGCGCAACTTCGCCGAGCACGGGCGGTCCACCGTGTCGCTGCTGCCGTTCGGCTACGGCAACGGCGGGGGCGGCCCGACCAGGGAGATGCTCGAAACGGCCCGGCGCGTGGCCGACCTCGAAGGTTCGCCCAGGGTCGTCATCCGCCCCCCTGCCGAGTTCTTCGCCGAGGCGCAGCGGGAATACCCGGACGCCCCGGTGTGGAGCGGCGAGATGTACCTCGAACACCACCGGGGCACGTACACCAGCCAGTCGGCGATGAAACGCGGCAACCGGCGCACCGAGCACCTGCTACGGGAGGCCGAGTTGTGGTCGACCGTCGCGGCGCTGCGGGCCGGCCATTCCTATCCGTACGCCGAACTCGACGCCATCTGGCAGGAGACGCTGCTGCTCCAGTTCCACGACATCCTGCCCGGCAGTTCGATCGCCTGGGTGCACCGCGAGGCGCGGCAGACGTACGCGAGGCTGGCGGACCGGCTGGAAGGGTTGATCGACTCGGCGCTGACCGCGCTGACCGGCCCCGGGTCGACGCCGTTGACCGCGAACGCCGCACCACACGAGTGGGCCGGCGTACCGGCGCTCGGGGTCTGCGCGGGCCCCGACAGCGACGCCCCGCAGGTGTCGGTACGGTCCGCAGCCGATGGCACCGTGCTGGAGAACGGCCTGCTCCGGGTGCAACTCGGCCCCGACGGGACGGTGTCCGCGATCCGCGACCTGGTCGCCGACCGCGACGTGCTTCGGCCCGGCACCGCCGCCAACGTCCTGCAACTGCACCCGGACACGCCCAACAAGTTCGACGCGTGGGACATCGAGGACTTCTATCGCCACCGGCGCCGCGACCTGACCGAGGTCACCAAGATCGTGGTCGAGGCGGACGACCCCCGACAGGCCCGGGTCCGGGTGACCCGCGACGACGGCAACTCCGCGTACGTCCAGACCGTGTCGCTCGCGGCCGGCGAACGCGTGCTGCGGTTCACCACCGAGGTGGACTGGCACGAACGGGACACTCTGCTCAAGGTCGCCTTCCCGATCGACGTCCAGGCCGCGCAGTCCAGCGCGGAAATCCAGTTCGGCCACGTGCAGCGACCAACCCACACGAACACATCATGGGACGCGGCCAGATTCGAGATCTGCGCCCACCGGTGGCTGCACGTCGGCGAGCCCGGATACGGCGTGGCACTGGTCAACGACGGCACGTACGGCCACGACGTGACCCGCCAACCACCCGGTGACACGTTGGGGGCGCAGCCGACCACGGTACGGCTCTCCCTGCTGCGCGGTCCCCGCTACCCCGACCCGAACACCGACCAGGGCTCGCACCGATTCGGGTACGCGCTGGTCTGCGGCGCAGAGATCGTCGACGCGGTACGCGAGGGCTACCGGGCGAACCTGCCGATCCGCCGACACCTGGGCGCCCGACCGGTCGCTCCGCTGATCGAGGTGACCGACCCCGCCGTGGTGGTGGAGGCCGTGAAGCTGGCCGACGACCGATCCGGCGACGTGGTCGTCCGGCTCTACGAGGCGCTCGGCGGCCGTGCCCGCACCCGCCTCACCGCGTCGTTCGATCTCGCCGAGGTGCGGGTCTGTGACCTGCTCGAACGGGACAACGCCGAGATCGGCGCGCTCGCCCCCGTCTCGGTCGAGGGCAATGGGGTGGATCTCGCTCTGGGACCGTTCCAGGTCGTCACCCTGCGCCTTCGCCCAGCGCAGCGCTGAACCCGATCCCCGGCCGGGCCCCTGCTGCGGCCGGGGTACGGCACCATCGCGGCACCCGCGAGGGGTGATCCTGCCCGCCGGATTTGGCTCGCCAGGCGGGTGCGGATCGACGCTCTGGTGGGATTCAGATCGGTGGTGCTGGTGGTTCGGGTGGCTTGCCCCAGGCGCGTCGCGCGTCGGCGAGCGCGACGCCGGTCAGGACGGTGGCGGACGCGGCCAGGGCGACCAGGGTCGGTGTCCGCAGCAGGGCGGGTACGAGTACCAGGAGGAGCCCGATGGCGACGAGTCGCGACGGGGAGACCCGGTTGAACACTTCGTACTCGAATCGGGAGCGGCCCACCATGAACAGCGCCGGACCGCCGAGGATCACCGCGAGCCAGGGCAGTGGCGCGTGTTCTGTGGGGTGGGTGATCGCCAGTTCGAAGCCGATCGCGGTGGTGATCACGCCGATGATGATCAGCAGGTGCGAGTCGGCCGCCGAGGTACCGATGTGAGCTGGTCGGCGACTCCTCGCGAGGGCGTCGGCGAAGATCTGACCCGCGCGGTAGAAGTAGATCCGCCAGATCACGATCGAGATGGTCAGGGTGAGGGCGAAGGCGAACGTCGACGCCGGGCTCCGACCGCCTGCGGCGTAGGTCAGGCCCGTAACAAGAATGGCCTCGCCGAGGGCCACGAGAAAGAACTGCTGGTAGCGCTCCGCCAGATGCTCACCGGCGATAGACCAGGTGTGCGGAGCGGAACGGCCGAGACCGGGCACCGGCCAACCGAATCGATTGGCCAGATACTCGATGACGAGGGCCGGAAGCCAGAACAGTAGTCGGGTGCCGACCCAGGCGAAAATGAGTCCGAGTATCCACAGCACAGCCGTTGCCGCGTACGTGATCAGCATCCTCACCTCGAGCCGCTGCTGTACGTGGCCACGCAGCGCGATGGCGAGCAGCAACGATCTCCCGAGTTGTGCGACCAGGTAGCCGGCAACGAACGCTTCGGCATTGATGCTGAAGGCGCGTGGAATGGCTACCCCCATGACCATGCCGGCAACCAGCGCGATCAGGACAGTGGCCTGCACCATCGGCTGGTAGGGGTCGTAGCGGCTGGTGGTCCAGGCAGTGCCATGCCAGACCGACCAGAGGGCGAGCAGGAGGAACAGGACCTTGGTCGCGCCGACCAGCACGGCCGCCGGCTGATCGATGGCGGCCCGGCCAGTGAGATCCTCCGCCGCGCGGGCCACCACCCGGGTCAACGCGAACACGAACACCAGGTCGAAGAAGAGCTCCAGAAACGACGCTCGCTGCGAAGCCTCACCCTTGTGCAGCAACCTCGCCGGATCCCGCGGCAACATGGCCCACCCGTCCGCGGGACAGCACCTCCCGCACCCAGCAGTCGTACCCCAACCTGGCAGCAGGAGTTGCCGGAACCACCCACCCATCAGCCGCGATAGTGAGGGGATCCGGCCTGGTTGACCCCGTCGCCGGCTGAGTTCGAAGCGACCCCTTGTCCGGGGCACGACTTTCCGCACATCGGCCCGATGTTCGCCAGTGGTGTCAGGTGCGCGGCGGTCAGCCCGTCGGCGCGCCGGCCTCGGCGGCGGGCCGGCCCTCTCGGCGCAGCCCGGCAACCACCAGCAGGGGCGTAAGGGCCTCTGCGCCAGCCGCGACCCGCTCGGCCAGGCCGACCCGCTCGCCTCCGGCGGCCATCTCGACCACGAACCACGCCACCGGCAGCAGCAACCCGACTGTCAGCGCCACCCAGGGTGCCCGCCGACGTGGATGCCCCGTCGTCGGCTCGGCGGGCGGCGGCGCGAGAGCCGGCCAGAGCGCCAGCGCACCGAAGGCCACCGCTGCGGCGAGCGTGTGTGGCACCGAGCCCTCACCGCCGGCCGGCAGCGGGAACGCCGCCACCGCCAGGGTGCCCAACCCGCCGACGGCGAGCATCGTCCGGCCGGCGGGCGCGAGCGGCCGCAGCCCGGCGGCGGTCACGCAGTGGCACAGCCCGAGGCCGGCCAGGCCGAGCGTCATGATCCATCGGTCGGTCGCGCCGATCGCGGCCAGCGCGCTGATCGTCCCCGTGACCTGGTCGAACCCGCCGGGCTGACGGGCCGCGCCGAGGGTCCAGCCACCGATCAGGAGGATCGGCGCCGCCACCGCGGAGACCAGCGCCCACCCGGGTACGACTCGCATCCCCGCACCGTACGTGGTGACCCGCCGGCCCGGAACCACCCGCCCTTGAGGCGGCCGACTCGGGCTACCGGCCTGCTGGCTACCGTCTCGGCTCGTACCGCATCGCCACTGCCCCCGAGCCGAGTTCCACCCGGCTCACCAGCTTCAGATCAACATGCTTCGACAGACCCGCGAGCAACGTCGGCCCGTGGCCCGCGATGGCTCACCGAAGGGTCGCATCGCCCCAGACTAGGCATTCGTGGACGCGGGAGGCCGCTGGGCCAATGAACGAACTAGGCGTTCACCGTCGGGCCACGGGCCGAACCCGGTCTTGGAGTCTAGGTGCCCGACCGCGCCCGCGTCGAACAGTTCCGAGCCCCAGTCTCGCGCGTACGCCTCGCACTGCGCGAACGTGGCATGCGGGTCGTTGTGACTGGCGACCACGATCGAACGGAAGGGCAGTGGCTCGCGGGGCACGTGGCCGATGAAGACATCGACGGTCTCGTGCGGAGCGGGCGTCCAATCCGGATCCACGTACGGCGACGTGACCAGCAGGGCGGCCTGAACGGGACCAACGTGTTGGCTGGCCCAGACGGCGACGGTCAGGCATCCCGCGCTGTGCGCCACGAGAATCGCCGGCTCACTGTCGGCACTTATCGCGGCGTGCAGCGCGGCGACCCGTTCGGCGGCGACGTACGGTGGCCCGGGCGGTTCCGGCGCCCACTGGTACTCCGGGTGGTCCCTTACCCAACTGCGCGACCAGTGGTCGGGGGAGGGAACTCCTCGGCCGGGCACGACAAGGTAACGCGTCACCCTCGGGAGGGTAGCGCGACGTGCCGCCCGACCTCCGGCGAAGCCTCCTGATCGGATGCTCGCTTGATCAGCTATTCGGCCGTGCCGAGACGTGCGTGTCAGGCTTGGCCGACGTCGGTGGGCAGTTGCCGTACCGTGTCGCCTGCCTTGATCGTTCCGCCCACGAGCACCCGGGCGTTGAGGCCCCGCAGTCGCAGCCGCTGCCCCTCGTCGCTCCAGACCGTCTTGTGGGCATCGCGTCCGAACCGGGCGGCGAATTTGGCACAGCCATTGTGTGGCTCGGCGGTCACTTCGATGACGGCCCGCTCTCCGATCGCCAGGCGTGAACCGGCTGGCAGGGCGTCGACGCTCAGATCGAGATCGAAGTAGAGCTGGTCCCCGGCGAGCGCCCAGGCGTCACGATCGGCACCTGCGATCAGTTCGACGAACCGGGAGTTGATGACGTTCAGCTGCATGTCGGGGTGCGGTGACCGGTCGGGAGTTCGTGAGCTGGGCCGTTGACTCCAACTGTCGCCGATCAGCCCGGCGTCAGGGTCCAGTTCGGCCCGGGAGAGCACCTCCCGGGCGTCGACGGCCGGCCGGCGTACGGCCAACGCGAGGGTGCCGACACCCTGCGGGGAGCGCCGCACGAGGTGCAGCCCTTCCATGATTTCGTCCATGGTGCGATGACGTACGGTGATGGAGTCTGCCACAGTCCGACTGTGCCCGACGCCCGCCAGCGGCGTCCAAACTGTTCTCGAAACGCGAGAAGCGAGCCACCAGAGCACCCGGCCCCCGGGACGTGCGATCACCTGGGTTTCGCAGTGCCCTCGTAGCTCATCTGGTCTCTGCGGCTTTGAGTAGCGCCGCCGTTTCGGAGTGACCGTTCCGGACGGCCCATTCGAGGGGCGACAGCCCGCTGCCGTGGTCCTCACGTAGGTTCGGATCGGCGCCCTGGACAAGCAGTTCGCGGACGACATCGGCGTTCCCCCACGCCGCGGCTGCCGTCAAGGGTGTCCCCTCCTGACCGCGACCGCTCTCGACGTTCGGGTCCGCACCGGCGGCCAGGAGAATCCGCACCGCCGCACGCAGGTCCTGAACCGCGGCCAGATAGAGGGGCCTGGTGCCCTCCCGGTCCGCCGCGTTCGGATCCGCCCCCGCCCGCAACAACGCACGTACGGCCAGAAGATCGTCATGCAACAACGACGCCATCAGGCGGGCAGTGAGCTTCTTGCGCTGTCGGACGTTCATCAGCAACAGAATAGGCGGCCCGGCTCATCGTGAGCAGCCCCAGCGCGCGTCTCCCGGGCATCCGCGCAGAACCCCACACTACCGACTCCTGTCGGCGCACTATCCGGGACGAATGGGAATCCCGAGAGAACAAACACCACGACGACGTAATTCCCCACGAGTTCCGACAGGCCGACTGACGTTCACATGAATCCGTCAGATAGCGGCTTGTGGTGAAAAGCGTGGGGTAAACACCCTATGAGATTGACGGCCGTGCGGCGATTCTGTCCCCACCGGTTCCACCACCCGAAGGGGGCACGCATGATTCAGATCCGCGCCGGATACCGGCGCGCCGCAGTCGCGATGGGCGCCGCGCTGATCCTCACGGTCGCGCCGATAGCCACCCCACCGGCGTACGCCGACGACCAGGTCGACGCGTTCACGATCGGCACGAACTACCGCCTCTACAAGTCCACCGGCCGCGCGCCAGCCATCGTTCACAGTGAACCGGTCGGGCCGCCCGGGGGCGGTATCGCCATCATCCGGTCCCAATCCGGCACCAGCACCGCGTTCACGATCGGCCTGAACGCCGGTCTCGTCGTGTCGCGGACCATGCCGCTCGGCGCTGGTCCCGCCACCACCTTCGACGGTCCTTCCGGCATCGCCCCGCCCGGGACCCCAATAGCCGCTGCGGGCTCGGACGTCTTCTTCGTCGGCCACAACGGCGCCATCGTCAACAGGTCATACCTGAGCAGCGCGCCATCTGTGCCGCAGCCGATCACCGTCGCCGGCATCGCCCCACGCGGCGCGGTCGTCGCCGCCATCCCCGCAACCACCACCGGCGTAGCGTTCGTCGGCACCGACGGCGCACTGCGCGTGGTCCATCGAAACAGCGCCGGCACCTGGACGACCGCCCTGGCCAGCCCGCCGAACTTCGCCACACCCGGTGGCGGGGTCGCCGTGGTCTCCGCCCTAGCCGGGTTCGTCACCGGTCTCGACGGACGGATCTGGCAGGTGAGGATGACCGGCGGCCCGCTGCCCGACCCGTGGCAACCGGTCGCCGTCGCCGGCACCGGGGCAGCACCGGCCGGGGCACACCTCGCCGCAGCTCAGTTTCCGGGTGGCCCGACCGTCGTCGTGTTCGCCGGCCACGACGGTGCCGTCCGGGCCACCTCCAACGCCGCCGGAACCTGGCACGAACCGACCCCGGCCACCGCAGCCGGCGTCGCCATCCCCGGAAAGCCGATCGCCACCACCGTCCACGGCGACCACCTGCACGGCGACTGGTGCGGCAACAGCCTGGCGTGGCAGTTGCGCATCCCGAAGCCGATCCCCCCGGCAGGTCCTTATCCCGAGCCATGGAACGCTGCCGTCTACTCGTTCCAGGCCCCCAACATCCAGGCCGGCGGCAACATCGTCAGCGTCCTGCGCTAAACAGCAGTCGGACAGCGGTACGGCCTCCGCTAGCGTTGCGGAGGCCGTACCGTGGGCATGCCCGGGCCTGTGTCTACCAGTTGCCGAGTACGAGGCGGCCGGCGACGTTGTTGAGGTTGAACGACCCGCTGGTGTACCAGACACGGGCGGCGAAGTTGCCGTTGCGCCAGACGTAGTACGAGAAGGTGCCGTCGGCGTGCTGGTAGGCCATCACGATGTCGTCCTTGCCATCACCGTCCACGTCGCCTGCGGCCATGCGGTCGCCGACAGCGCTGAGCCGGAAGGCTCCGGAGTCGTAGTCGCTGGTGCGGTTGAAGGAGCTGCCGTCGGACAGCCAGCGGTAGACCCGCATCGTGCCGTCGCCCTGGTCGTAGGCCACCGCCGGTTCGGCCTTGCGGTCGCCGTTGAAATCGCCCAGTACGAGGCGACCGCCGACCCGGCTGAGGCCGAACGACCCGCTGGTGTACCAGACGCTGGCAGCGGAGTTGCCGTTGCGCCAGACATAGAAGGAGAAGGTGCCGTCGGAGTGCTGGTAGGCCATCACGATGTCGTCCTTGCCATCACCGTTCACATCTCCTGCGGCCATGCGGTCGCCGACAGCGCTGAGCCGGAAGGCTCCGGAGTCGTAGTCACTGGTGCGGTTGAACGAATTGCCGTCGGACAGCCAGCGGTAGACCCGCATCGTGCCGTCGCCCTGGTCGTAGGCCACCGCCGGTTCGGCCTTGCGGTCGCCGTTGAAGTCGCCGAGGACGAGGCGGCCGGCGACGTTGTTGAGGTTGAACGACCCGCTGGTGTACCAGACACGGGCAGCGGAGTTGCCGTTGCGCCAGACATAGAAGGAGAAGGTGCCGTCGGAGTGCTGGTAGGCCATCACGATGTCGTCCTTGCCATCACCGTCCACGTCACCGGAGGCCATCCGGTCGCCGACCGCAGTGAGCCGGAAGGAACCGGAGTCGTAGTCGGTGGTGCGGTTGAAGGAACTGCCACCGGACAGCCAGCGGTACATCCGCATCGTGCCGTCACCCTGGTCGTATGCGACGGTCGGGGCGTCGCGCCCAACTGGCTTCGGCGGGGCAGGCGGCGTGGCGGGCTGCGCGATCTTCGTGTATCGCCGCGCCACGTAGCTGGTGGCCCGGTGGCTGTCGATGGTCCCGGTGTCGATCGCCGCCGTCCGGATCTTCACCGGCGTCGACCCGAAGGTGTAGTAGGTGAAGTGCCGACGGTCGGTCTTCCAGCTCTTGAAGAGGACGACGTGCTTCGCGGCGATGTTGAGGATGTCGCCCGGCTGCAGGTCCGCCTTGTTGATCTGGTTGGAGAACTGGTGCAGCGTCCGCGTGCTGGGGTCGGCATTCAGATGCCAGGCCATGCCCACGAGTCCTGAGCAGTCACGCCGGTACTTGCGGGTGTGCGGGGGGTCCCAGGAGAACGCCCGCTGGCTGTACGGGCCGGGCTGATGGTCCACCCAACCCTGGGCGCGTTGCATGATCTCGGCTCGCGTGATCGGCCCGCCGATCGCGGAGGCCGCCAACGCGGATACGGCGCCACCGTCGGAGCCCTGGGGTGCCTGGCTCGCCGGGGCTTCCTCGGTCTCGTCAACCGGATCGTCGTCGGGCAGCTCGTCGCCGGGGTCGTTCAGCTGGCATCCGTCGAGCTGGGCCGCAATCTCGGCCGGCATCGACTCGTCGCAGACCCCACCCGAACCGACGTTGAGCGGCTTCCACCGCTGCGCCACATCCTCGTAGCGGAACAGCACGAACGACGCGTCGTACTCGCCTTCCGCGGGCACGACCGCGGTGGCCCAGGGCAGGGCACAGCTCACGCTCTCCAGCACGGCCGGATTCCCGGCCGCCTCGTCGGTGAGCGGATCGGCCCGCAGACCGGCCAGCAGGGTGGCCGGCGTCGGACAAACCAGAGCCGCCGCAGCGGCCTGGGCCGGGAGCCCGCCCGGAATGGCGAGGGCACCCGTCAACATCAGTACTGTCGCGAGCTTTCGCCCGCCGGATTCACGCACAGTCTTCCTCCCCGTTTGTCTTTTACGGACATCGGCACATCGCATGCTCGACGGTGGCTCAGGTCGTCAAGCACGCCCAATGAGCCCTAGGACTTACGATCTGTGCGTACGCCCGGGCGATCTGTCCGAACCACGACAGACGACAATGGATGAACGCACGAATCAATCCCGGATGCGTCCGGAGCGCCACCTCCCCGACGTTGGCCAAATGCCGGCGTGGAAGCGTCTGAAATGGAGATTACAACGCGAGGCGAATCCGGTGTGCCCCGCGACCCGGCGGCCAGACCCGCAAAGGCGACCAGTACCCGACCTTGCGACATGGACAGCAGCATCTACCAGCGCACATCCGGGAGGTGAGCCGACGAGGAACATCGCTGATGTGCGCCTCGCCACAAGATCTTCGAAATGCGGCCGAGGCAAAGCGACGTCTCGCAACTCGGTGCCGGGTCCATGATGGATCATTGCGGGGTACAGGTGATCTCAGCGTCCGCCATAAGTGGATCAGAGCCCCGACCGGACAACAGCTGTGGACCACTCGACGGGAAAAGTTGGCACGGGGCCCCGCTAGCCTCGGCCGATAGACCACCCCGCTCGCCGAATCATCACGGATCTCCGACGCAATGGTTGACGATCGACGATGTTGGCGGTGATTGGTTCGTTTTCCAGGACGATGCGGATGCCTGCCAGCGGAACAAGGCGCCACCACCTGGCCCCGGCACCCGCTCCGTGTGCACCGGGCAAACGTGTCTCCGCCTGTCGCAGGGCATCGATCGGGCAAGCAGTCGGCGGCCACCCCGCTGCCACCTGTCGCTGTCCCGCCCTTCGATCTCCGCTTGCCCATTACCTACTTGTACTATAGGAAAAGTGGGTGACCACCACAGTCCCCGCACCACCCGCTGCGGAAACCTCGATTGGTGCGTCGACGGCCGCCCGAGGGTCACTGGCACCTCGTGGCGGACGACGCCGCCGGATCCTGCTCCGGCTACTCGCCCTCGTCGTGCTCTACGGGCTCTGGGAAGTCGCCGCCCGGGCCACCGGCAATCCGACCTTCATCCCCACGCCCGGTGCGGTGTGGCACCAACTGGTCCAGACCTCGACCACCCACGACGGCATCCGCGGCTACAGCGGACACCTGCTCATCGAGCATCTCGGCGTCAGCCTGCGGCGCATCCTGATCGGATCCATGATCGGCGTCGCCGGTGGGGTGTTCCTCGGTGTGGTGATGGGAACCGTCAGCTGGATCCGGGTGGTCATCGAACCGGCCGTCACCTTCGTCCGCGCCCTTCCGCCACTTGCGTACTTCAGCCTCTTCATCATCTGGTTCGGCATCGACGAGACGCCCAAGCTCTGGTTGCTCTCCATCGCCGCGCTGCCGCCGGTCGCGGTCGCGACCGCGGCAGCCGTCTACGCCGCGCCGACCGGTCTGGTGGAGGCCGCGCGGGCGCTCGGTGCCAGTCGTGCTCAAGTGATCCGTGACGTGGTGCTACCCAACGCGCTGCCGGAGATCTTCACCGGCATCCGGATCGCGGTCGGGGTGGCGTACTCCTCGGTGGTCGCCGCCGAGACGATCAACGGCGTGCCCGGCATCGGCGGCATGGTCCGCGACGCCCAGCGCTACTCCCAGACCGACGTCGTCATCCTCGGCCTCTTCGCCATTGGCCTGTCCGGCCTCATCATCGACGCCCTGCTACGGACCGCCGAAAACCGGCTCATTCCGTGGCGGGGCCAGAGCTAGGAGAACAACACATGCGCAAGATTGTCGGCCTGCTGGCGGCCGTGGCCCTGCTGCTGACCGCCTGCGGAGACGGCGCCGCCAGCGGCGGCGACCCGGCCCGCAAGACCATCCGAATTGCCTACCAGGCATTCCCGAGCGGCGACCTCGTCGTGAAGAACCAGGGACTGCTGGAGGACGCCCTACCCGACTACCAGATCACCTGGACCAAGTTCGACTCCGGAGCGAGCATCAACACCGCCTTCGTCGCCGGTAGCGTCGACATCGCGGCGATCGGATCGAGCCCGGTGGCTCGCGGGCTCTCCGCACCACTGAACATTCCGTATCAGGTCGCCTTCGTCCTCGACGTGGCCGGCGACAACGAGGCACTGGTCGCCCGCAACGGTTCCGGAGTAACCGACGTGACCGGCCTGCGCGGCAAGAAGGTCGCGACTCCCTTCGCCTCCACCGCCCACTACAGCCTGCTGGCCGCCCTGGATCGTGCCGGCGTCAAGGAATCAGAGGTCACCATCGTCGACCTGGAGCCTCAGGACATCCTGGCCGCCTGGACCCGGGGCGACCTGGACGCGGCCTACTCCTGGTTGCCGTCGCTGGACGAACTCAGGAAGACCGGTACCGTGCTGGTCACCAGTCGCGAGCTCGCCACCGCCGGCAAGCCCACTCTGGACCTCGGCGTCGTCGCCACGGCCTTCGTCCAGGCGCACCCGGCGGCAGTGGACGCCTGGCGCAAAGCTCAGTCCCAGGCACTGAACCTGATCCACGACGACCCTGCCGCGGCAGCGAAGTCGGTCGGCGCCGAACTCAACCTCAGCCCGGAGGACGCGCAGCGGCAACTCTCGCAGGGTGTCTTCCTCAGGCCCGCGGACCTGGCCAGCCCCGAATGGCTCGGCACCTCCACGGCCAAGGGCAAGCTCGCCGACAACCTCGTCAGCGCGGCGCAGTTCCTCAAGGACCAGCAGAAGATCGACGCCGTCCCGGACCTGGCAACCGTGCAGGCCGCGATCTACACCGAAGGACTACCCGGTGCCCTCGGCTGAATCCGGCGGCACCCCGGCGATCGCCGTCACCGCCGTCGAGCACAGCTACGGCGACGTCGTCGCGCTCGGTCCCATCGACCTGACGGTGCCACCGGGCGAGTTCCTCGTCCTGGTCGGCGCGTCCGGGTGCGGTAAGAGCACACTGCTGCGGCTGATCGCCGGGTTCGAGCGGCCCACCACCGGCACCGTCCTGACCGGCGGTGTGCCACCGATCCCAGGGCGCGGCGCCGGCCTGGTCTTCCAGCAGCCCCGGCTGTTCCCATGGAAGACCGTCGGCGGCAACATCGAGCTGGCCCTACGGTACGCCGGGCAGCCCACCGATGGCGTCGACGCGCTCCTCGACCGGGTCGGACTACACGATGTGGCGAAGCGCCGCACCTGGCAGATCTCCGGCGGCCAGCAGCAGCGAGTCTCCATCGCCCGGGCCCTCGCCGCCGACCGTCCACTACTGCTACTCGACGAACCGTTCGCCGCGCTCGACGCACTCACCCGCGAGCGCCTCCAGGAAGACCTGCGCTCAGTCAGCACCGCGACCGGCCGCACCTCGATCTTCGTCACACACAGCGTGGACGAGGCCGTCTTCCTCGGCAGCCGGGTCGTGGTGCTCAGCCCCCGCCCCGGCCGGATCGTCCTGGACCTGCCCATCCACCTACCGCGCACCGGCATCACCCCGGACGACCTGCGGGGCCTGCCCGAGTACGCCGCCCTGCGGGCCGAGATCGGACACGCTGTCCGAGACGAGGGAACATCCGCACGAGCACGGTCGACCCGCAGCTCGACCTCGAACCGCTGAGCCGCCGTCGGCGGCGGTACGCATTACCGGCCCGCCGCCGACCGGCTCCAGATGTCGTCGCATTCGGCGCAGACCGCCTCGGGGATCCATCCGATTCGCATCAGCCCCGCGAAGATCGCGCAGCCCACGCAGAACGCGAACACGGATTCGAGCGTCGCCGCCACGATCACCGCGCCGAGGACGAGGTATGCCGCCAGGTGCTGCCCGAACCCGAGCGCCAGCACAGCGGCGGTCAGGGTCAGGACCGCGCCGATCCCTTGCGCGAACCGCTTGGGTGGCCCGGCGACGAGTTTGGCCCGCACCGGCAGCCGTGGTGTGATCACCCGCGTGACGAGCAGGCCAAGCGGGCTGAGTTTGGGGCCGGTGAGCACCCGCGCGACGAACCCGTACGCGATCAGCGCGGTTAGCCAGGGCTGGTCCAGCACGATCGTCACCGTGCACAGGATGACCACCCCACCGGCGACGAGTCGGGCGGACACCTCGTTTACCGGGTTGGGAAAACTGAACAGCGCCGGACCTCTCGCGCGACCGGCGAGGTCCTGACCGGCGTGCGACGTGATCACGTGGCTGCCTCCTGCCGGGCCCTCAGGAAAGCCGCGACGACCGGGCGCGTGGCCGCGAGCCAGTCAGCGTAGGCCGCAGGGTCGTCGTGCTGGCGGTCGATGACGAACAGGCCACGACCAGGGACGGTCGCGCCGATCTCGGTGAGCACCGGCCGCAGGGTGAGTTCCGCGGCCAGGTGATGCTGCGGTGCCGCGCCGACCAGCAGCGGGACGGCGAGCCCGCGCAGCCCGCTCCCGCCAGCGAACCGGTCGAGGAAGAGCTTGAGCAGCCCGGTGTAGGTGCCCTTGTAGGTCGGGCTCGCCACCACGGCGAGGTCGGCCGCACCGACCTCGGCCACCAGCGCGGCCACGCCCGGATCGTCCCAGTCCAGCAGGGCCGGGCCCAGGGTGGCGAGATCGACGGTCAGATCCGGCTCGCGGCCGGCGAGCTGCCGTGCGACGTACGTCGCCGCCGTGAGGGTGCGGCTGGCCGGTCGCGGGTTACCGACCACGACCGCGACCCGGGCGCTCACCGCGCCACCGACCTGTCGGCGGCCGGTGCCGCGCCGAAGGGTACGACCGGTGCCGACTGCCGGACGGGCGCGGGGTGCTGCCAGAGGCCACGGCGGGACAGCTCGGGCAACACGCCCTCGCCGAACTGGTACGCCTCCTCCAGATGCGGGTAGCCGGAGAGCACGAACTCGCTGATCCCCACCTCGACGTACTGCTCGATAAGGTCGGCGACCTGCTGATGGTTGCCGACGAACGCGGTGCCGGCGCCGCCGCGCACCAGCCCGACACCGGCCCACAAGTGGGGATGGATCTCCAGCCCGTCCTTGGTACCGCCGTTGAGGGCGAGCATCCGCCGCTGGCCCTCGGACTCGCTGCGGCGCAGGCCCGCCTGAACCTGGCGGATCTGCTGCTCGGAGATGCCGGACAGCAGCCGGTCGGCCTCCGCCCAGGCCTCCTCTTCGGTGTCCCGGGCGATGGTGTGCACCCGCAGACCGAAGGCGAGGGTCCGGCCCTGCCGCTCGGCGAGCTCGCGCACTCGGCGGACCTTCTCGGCGACGGCGGCCGGTGGTTCACCCCAGGTCAGGTAGACATCGACGTGCCGGGCCGCCACGTCCAGCGCCGCCGGTGACGATCCGCCGAAGTAGATGCGTGGCACGGGGTCGGGGATCTGGGTCAGGACCGCGTCGGAGAGCTGGAAGTGACTGCCGTGGACGTCGACGGGCTTGCCCGACCACAGCGTGCGGACGATCTCAAGGAACTCCCCGGTGCGCTGGTAGCGGGCGTCCTTGTCGAGGAAGTCGCCGTACATCTGCTGTTCGTGGCTCTCGCCTCCGGTGACCACGTTGAGCAGCAGCCGGCCGCCGGAGAGGTTCTGGAAGGTGCCGGCCATCTGCGCGGCGAGGAACGGCGACGTGAGGCCGGGCCGGAACGCGACGAGGAATTTCAGCCGGGTAGATACGCTGCTCAGCATCGCGGTGGTGATCCAGGCGTCCTCGCACCACGCGCCGGTGGGGGTCAGGGCGGCCTCGAAGCCCAACTGCTCGGCCGAGCGGGCGATCTGCCCGAGGTAGGCGACGGAGGCGGCCCGGCCGCCCACGTCGGCCGGGGTGCCGTGGCCGCCGCCGACGATCTGCCGACCGTCGCCGCCGTTGGTCGGCAGGAACCAATGGAACTTGAGTTCGGTCATCAGCTCACACCTGTCCGTGGTTGGGGGGTGGGGTGCCGTCGACGGCCCAGCGACCGAGATGCTGGAGCTTCCATGCCGCGGGATCGTGCAGTGTGTGGGTACGCGCGTTGCGCCAGTGCCGGTCGAGGTGGTGCGTGGCGCTGGCGGACCTGGTGCCGGCCACCTCGAAAAGCCGGCTACTCGCCTCCAGGGCCGCGTGCGTGGTGGCCGCCCGCGCCGCAGCGACGGCGAGGGACGCGGCCGCTGCGGACTGCGCGGTCAGGTCGGCGTTGGCCCGGTCGATGGCCCGGGCCGCCTCGGCCAGCAGCGCCTCGCTCCCGCGCACGGCCAGCTCGACCTCCCCGAAGGCGTGTACCACGAGGGGATCGTCGGCGGCCCGATCGACGTTCGCGTCCGGATAGGGTCGGCTCTTCTCCCGGACGAACCACGCCGCGTCGTGCAGTGCCGCCCGGGCGATGCCGGCGTCGATCGCCGCGTGCAGCACCTGCGCGAACGCGCCGTAGGTCTGCGGCTCCTCGAAGGTGAGCGCGAACGGTGTGATCAGGTCGTCGGGCACCGCCACGTCCCGCAGCACCACGGACCCGCTGGCGGTGGTGCGCTGGCCCAGCGCGTTCCAGTCGTCGATGACCTCGACGCCCTCGGCGTGCCGGCTCACCCACGCGACGTGCAGTGGACCGTCCGGCCCGAGGTGGGCGAGGACCGGTATCCGGTGCGCCAGCAGGGCGCCGGTGGCGTAGAACTTGCGGCCGTTGAGCCGCCACCGCCCGGGAGCTTCGGCGGTCAGCGTGGTTTTGATGTCGCGTACGTGTCGGGTGTTGGCCTCCGACTGCGCGTTGCCGAACCGGCGACCGGTCAGCACCTCGCCGAAGAGGAGCTTCTGTTGGCCCTCGGTGCCCCGCAGGCGTAACTGGTTGACGTAGACGAAGTGGCTCTGCGGAATCTGACCGATGTTGGGATCGCCGGTCGACAGCAGCCGGAACACCTCCACGACGGTCTCCACCGGCAGGTCGGCCCCGCCGTGCCGGGCGGGGACGGTGATCGCCAGCAGCCCGGATCCGCTGAGTCGGTCGACCTCGGCCACCGGCAGGATGCGCCGCGCGTCGCGGTCGGCCGCGTCCCGGGCGAAGGCGGTGGCAAACTCGGCGGCGAGTGTGACGGCCTCGGCCGAGGAAAGTACGGCAACGTTCGTCATGCCAACCCCGACGGCACAGCGGTACGGGGCGGATGCGGGTACGGATGCCGAGGCGTCTCGACGACGTCCTCGGCGGTTCCGTGCGCGACGACCCAGCGGTCCTTCGTGACCAGGATTCGGTCGCTCATTGGCACCTCCTCGCGGTTCGTGGGTCGAGTCACCCGCTGGCCGCTGAGATCGCAGCAGCATTCCCTACAGAAACTATAGACTTTATGGGTTGCCGCACCGCAAGCCGCCCCGTGCCGAACGGCGAACCGTCCGCGCCGGTTGTCGGCGCGGACGGTCGTACTGCCGGTCGCTCTGCGATCAACTCCCGAAGGTGCCGATATAGAGCAGGCGGTTCGGTGATCCGGCTCCGGGGTTGACGACCACGTTCGGGGTCGCCGCCGAGATGATCGCCGCGTTCACGGTTGCGGGTGACGCCGCGGGGTTGTTCCGCAGGTAGATCGCGGCGGCGCCGGCCACGTGCGGAGCGGCGAACGAGGTGCCACTGCCGGTGTACGTGGCGGTGTCGCTGGTCCGCCACCCGGCGGTGATCGACACACCCGGGGCGAACAGGTCCAGCGCGGTGCCGTAGTTGGACCAGGTCGGTCGGGTGTCGGTGCGGTCGGTGGCGCCCACGGTCAGTGCTTCGGTGACGCGGGCCGGCGAGGTTCCGGTGGCCGGGACGCCCGAGTTGCCGGCGGCGATGGTGTAGGTGATGCCGGCGTTGATCGATCGGCGGACCGCGGCGTCGAGGGTGGCGCTGGCACCACCACCCAGGCTCAGATTGGCCACGGCCGGACGCGTCGCGTTCGCGGTCACCCAGTCGACGCCGGCGATGACGCCGGCAGTGGTGCCGGAGCCGCTGTTGTTGAGCACCCGTACGCCGACCACGGTGGCGTTCTTGGCCACCCCGTAGGCGCTACCGGCGGCGACCGACGCGACGAAGGTGCCGTGTCCGTTGCCGTCGTCGGTGTTGAAGTCGTTGTCGACCGCGTCATAGCCGTGCACCGCCCGGCCGCCGAAGTCCCGGTGGGTGATCCGGACCCCGGTGTCGACCACGTAGATCCGCACGCCGTTGCTCGGCCCGTAGGTGAACGACTGGTTCAGCGGCAGGTTCCGCTGGTCGATCCGGTCGAGTCCCCAGGACGGCGGGTTCGGCTGCGTGGCCAGGGCCCGCACCCGCTGGTCCTGCTCGACATAGGCGACGGCCGGGTCGGCGGCCAGCCGGCGGGCCGCCCGTTCGGTGAGCGTGGCGGAGTAGCCGTTGACCGTCCGCCCGTAGACCCGGTCGACCTGGCCGCCACCGTGCCGGGCGGTGAAGCCCTCGGCACGGGAACGGGTGAGTTGCTGACCATCCTTGAGCACGACAATGTAGCTACCCGCGACGGCGGTCGGCAGGTCAGCGCCGAGGACGATGCCGGTGGGCGTCGCCGCCGCCGGGTTGACCCCGGCGGTGGCGAGTAGCGCACCCGCGAGCGTGGCGGCGCCCAAAGTACCGAGCCGGCGGCGGGTGACGAGGTGGGTGAGCCTCACGTGGCTGCTCCTTCCTGAGCCGGCCGTGGCAGCGGCCGGCGCGCTCCGCGCGGTTCTGTCACCAGGCGCGGAAACCCTTGTGATGCACCGGATTCGGTGCGTCACCAAGGCTAGGAAGAAGTAGCCGATCGATGGTTGCCGTTGCTTTAGGCTTCTGTTGCCGGGGTGCTCCAGCCGTAACGAAACAAACAAACCCAGGCGACCAGCCGAGGCCGCGCGCCGCACCGATCCGCGATGCCCGACCGTCGGGTCGGCCGTGACCGTGCCGAGAGTGTGCGGTGACCGGGCAGGCTGCCGGACTGCGTAACGTCGGGGGATGAGTTCGGTGCACGGGACCCCCGCAGTGGCGGATCGGTGGATACGGTCACTCACCGCCCGCAGTGCCTACCGGATCCAGCTGGTCTGCTTCCCGCACGCCGGTGGGACGGCCAACTACTTCCTGCCGCTGGCCCGGACGCTGCCACCGGAGGTGGAGGTGTTGGCGGTCCAGTACCCGGGCCGGCAGGACCGGCGCGCCGAGCCCAGCCGTACCTCCATCGCGGAGCTGGTCGACGAGGCCGACGCGGTGCTGCGGGCCCGGCTCGCCGGGCCGTACGCGTTCTTCGGGCACAGCATGGGTGCGGTGATCGCACACGAGGTCACCCAGCGGCGCGCCGGGGCTGGCGCCCGGCTGCCGCAACGGCTGTTCGTCTCGGGCCGACGCGCCCCGGATCAGCCGCCGTGCCGTCCGGATCCGCCGCGCACGGACGTCGGGATCCTGGCGGATCTACGCGCGGCGGGTGGCACCCATCCCCTGTTTCTGGAGGATGCCGAACTCCGCGCCGAGTTGCTGCGGGTCATGCGTGCCGACTATCAGGCCATCGACGCGTACGCGTGGAATCCGCGTCCGCCGGTGGACTGTCCGATCACCGCACTCACCGGTGACGCCGACCCACAGGCCTCCGTCGCGGCAGTGCGCGCCTGGTCCGCACACACCTCGGCCGGGTTCGACCTGCGCGTCTTCTCCGGCGGTCACTTCTACCTCGACGAACATCGGCCGGAGGTGGCCACGGCCATCGGTCAGGGCCTGGTCCCGATGCCATGAAGGCCGGTCACCCCGCTGGGGGTGACCGGCCCGCCGGTCCGGGTCAGCGCGCCGGGCTGGTGGCGAGGGCCGGTGGCAGATACCCGACCTCGGTGAAGAATCGCAGGTAGGTGTCGAGTACGTCCGCGGTGACCGGGGCCGGTGGCAGGCCCGCGGCGGCCAGCGCGACGTCGGTGTCGGACGTGTCGATCACCGGGTAGAAGGCGTCGGTGTCGGCGACCATCAACTCGAACGCGTCGAGCAGCGGGTAGAGCGCGTTGTCCCGGTCGGCGAGCACCGCGGCGTGCCACTCGGCCCAACTGGTGACGGGCAGCAGGTGCCCGTGGGCGCGGAGCCGGTCCAGGATGTCGCTCCAGGCGACCCGCTCGCGGTTGTAGAGGTGATAGGTGCCACCGATGCGCGCCGAGTCGGCGGACAGCGCGATGATCGACGCGGCCACGTGGTCGACCGGCACCAGGGCGACGCTGCCACCCAGGCGGTCCGGTACCCGCCCGGTCTGGATCAGTCCCTTGATGCTCAGCCACAGGTAGTCGCGGGTCTGGCAGGCGCCGTGGCGGCGGTCGCCGGACACCAGGTCCACCCGGTACACCGAGACCGGCAGGCCGCGATCGCGGGCCAGCCCGATGATCTGCTCGGCCACCCACTTGGACTGCAGGTAGCCGCTGGGCAGCAGTTCGGCCGGGCCGGTCGGGTCGTGCGGGCCGTGGCCGTGGCCGTCGGGGGCGGTGCCGGCGAACACTCCGGTGGTGGAGACGTGGTGGACCGGTACGGTGCGATGCGCGGCGGCCAGGCGCAGCACCTCGCGGGTGCCGTCCACGTTCGGAGCGCGCAGTGCGGCGTACGGCTGGAGCCAGTTCACCGTCGCCCCGGCGTGATAGACCACGTCGATGTCGCGGGCCAGCGTGTCGAAGACGCCCGGGGTGAGGCCGAGGCGGTCGGCGGCGAGGTCGCCCACCACGGGTACGACCCGGCCGGGGTCCAACTGGTCCTCGATGCGGTACCAGCGGGCGGTCGCGCGTAGCCGCTTCCACGCGTCGTCCGGGTCGTTTGCCCGCACCAGGCAGTGCACCGTGGCGGTGGTCGTGGCCAGTAGTTCACGGAGCAGGAACGCGCCCACGAACCCGGTGGCGCCGGTGAGCAGGACGTGCCGGGGTGCGCCGTGGGAAGTGGGGCCGGGCGCCGGGCGGATGTCGTCGGGCAGCGTGACGTCGGCGGTCAGGTCGACGCCGGCCGGCTGATCCGGGCCGGTGTCGAGCAGGCTGGTGTCGAGGTAGTCGGCCAGGGCCTGCGGGGTGGGATGGTCGAAGACGGTGGTGGCGGGTAGGGCCAGGTCGGTGCGTTGGGCCAGCCGGTTGCGCAGTTCGACGGCGAGCAGCGAGTCGATGCCGAGGTCGGTGAAGGTCCGGTCGGCGGGCAGGCTGTCCGGCCCGGTGCGGCCGAGCACGTCGGCGGTGACCGTGCGGACCAGGGTGGTGAGGGCGTCGCGGCGTTCGTCGCCGGTGAGCCCGGCCAGGTCGGCGAGGTTGTCGGCGGACTGGCGCGCGTCGGCCGGCTCACGTCGGGTCGTGGGCGGTAGCAGGGTACGCAGCACGGCTGGCACGGTGTCCGGGCGGGCGCGCAGGGCGTCCAAGTCGATCGGTACGCCGATCAGCACCGGGTCCGGTTGCCGCAGCGCCGTATCCAGCATGGCCAGTCCGGTGGCGGGGTCGATCGGCTGATAGCCGGCGCGGGCGATGCGGGACCGGTCGGCGTCGGTGAGGTCGCCGGTGATGCCGCTGCGGCCGGCCCAGAGGCCCCAGGCGATCGAGGTGGCCGGCAGGCCGGTTGCGCGGCGGTGTGCGGCGAGCCCGTCGAGGAAGGCGTTCGCGGCCGCGTAGTTGCCCTGCCCGGCGCCGCCGATCGTCGCGGCGAGCGAGGAGAACAGCACGAACGCGGCCAGGTCGTGGTGGTGGGTGAGTTCGTGCAGGTGGGCGGCGGCGTCGGCTTTGGGACGCAGCACCCGGGCCAGCCGGTCCGGGTCGAGGTCGCCGATCAGGCCGTCGTCGATGGTCCCGGCGGTGTGGAAGACCGCGCTGATCGGCGGTGCGGCGGTCAGCGCGTCGCGCAGCGCGTCCCGGTCGGCCACGTCGCAGGCGACGACCCGGGCGGTGGCGCCCGCGGCGGCGAGATCGGCGATCAACTGGCGGGCGGGTGGGGTGTCCGGGCCGCTTCGGCTGAGCACGAGCAGGTTCCGGACGCCGTGCCGGGTGGCGAGGTGTTTGGCTACCAGGGTGCCGAGTGTGCCGAGCCCGGTGACGAGCACGGTTCCGGCGCCGAGGCGAGGGCCGGGTCCGGGTGATGTGGTGACCCGTTCGACGCGGGGCACGTACGGGATTCCGGCCCGTAGCGCGATCTCCGGTTCACCGGTGGCGGCCAGGCCGGTCAGCAGTTCCGGGGCGGGTTCGTCGCCGTCGAGGTCGACGATGACGAGACGGCCGGGCTGTTCGGTGATGGCGGTGCGGGCCAGGCCGTGCAGGGCTGCTGCGGCGGGGTCGGTGACCGGGCCCGGGCCGGTCGCGCCGCGGGTGAGCAGCACAGCCGGCGGACCGGACGGGGCGGCCAGGTGGCGATGCAAGGCATTGAGCAGGGCGGTGGTACGCCGGTGCAGGTCGGCGGCCAGGTCGCCGGATCCGGCGGCGCGACCGTCGATGATGGAGGGAGTGGGGCCGGTGGCGGACGGCACGGTGGTCGGCTGCCAGGTGATGCGGAACAGGGCGTCACCCGGCCGGTGCCGGGCGTGGGACAGCGTGTCGGCGTCGACCGGCCGGGTGCGGACGGTGGCCACGGTGGCCAGCGGATCGCCGTCGCCGGTGGTGAGCAGCAGGCCACGGGGGGCGGTGCCGTTGCCGGCCGGGTCGGTGGCGACGGTGCGTACGCCGGCCGTGGTGGCGGCGCTGCGGTGCACGGCCACGTCGCGCCAGTGGTACGCGTCGCCGTCGTGACCGGTCGCGGCCAGCGCGGCGTGCAGGAGTTCGGGGTGCAGGACGTAGCCGCCGGCCGCTTCGCCGTCGGGCAGCCGCACGGGCACCGGCTCACCCTCGGCCGCCGGGACGGCGGGCAGAGCATCGGCGGCCAGGTCGCCGGTGGCGAGCAGTGTCCACGGCACGTCGGCGCCGTCCGGGCGGCCGTGCAGTGTCACCGGCCGGGTGTCCCCGGTGGGCGCGCCGACCCGGATCTGCACGCGCAGGCCCCGGTCGGGGCAGCTGACCGGTCCGGTCACGTCGAGGCGGCGCAGCACCGGCCGGGTGCACTCGTCGCCGGCCCGGATGGCCAGTTCCACCAGGGCGGACGGTGGCACCAGTACGGCGCCGTCCACCCGGTGGCGGTTCAGCCAGCGTTGCGTGGCCGGGGCGAACCGGCCGGTGAGGACCACCTCGCCGGTGTCTGGCAGGGTGACGGTTCCGGCCAGTACCGGGTGGTCGGCGGGGGCGAGGCCGAGGGCGGCCGAGTCGGCGGGGGGCGGGGTCACCCAGAACCGGCGCCGTTGGAATGGATAGCTGGGCAGGTCCACCGGCCGTGCCCCGGTGCCGTCGAGCACTTTCGGCCAGTCGATGTGGTGACCGTGCCGGTGCAGGGTGGCCAGCGCGCCGGCCAGAGAGCCCACCTGGTCGTGGCCGGTTTGTGCGGGCACCACCACGCCGGTGTGGCCGGTGAGGGTGGCGGCGATCGCCGGGGTGAGTACGGCCGCGGGGCCGGCTTCGAGGAATGTGGTGGCGCCGGCGTCGGCCAGCGCGCGTACGCAGTCCTGGAAGCGGACTGTGGCACGGACCTGCCGTACCCAGTAGCCGGGGTCGGTCAGCAGGCCGGGGGTGGCCAGGGCGCCGGTCACGTTGGACACGACCGGCAGAGCGGGTTCCCGGTAGGCGAGGTTGGCGGCGACCTGATGCAGCGGGTCGAGGACGGGGGTGGTCAGCGGCGAGTGGAACGCGTGGCTGACCGCGAGCCGGTGGGTGGCGATCCCTTGGGCGGAGAGTCGTTGCGCGACCGCGAGCACGGCGGGTTCCTGGCCGGCGAGGGTCACCGCGGCGGGGGCGTTGACGGCCGCGATCACCACGTCGTCGCCGTACTCGTCGAGCAGCGTCCGCACCTGGTCCGCCGGAGCGGCGACGGCGACCATGGCGCCACCGGACGGAAGGCTCTGGAGCAGTCGGGCGCGGGCGGCGACGAGGGTCACTGCGTCGGTCAGATCGAACACCCCGGCGACGTGCGCGGCGGTGATTTCGCCGAGGGAGTGCCCGCCGACCAGGTCGACGCGCACGCCGAGGGACTCGGCCAGCCGGAACAGCGCCACCTCCCACGCGAACAGCGCTGGTTGGGTCCAGCCGGTGTGCGCCAGCTTCCCGGCCCGCTCGGTGCCGTCGGCGGCGAACAAAACGTCGCGGAGCGGCTCGTCGAGGTGTGGGTCGAAGGCGGCGCAGACCTCGTCGAGGGCAGCGGCGAAGGCGGGGAAGCGGGTGTGCAGGGCGGCGCCCATGCCGGGGCGTTGGGCGCCCTGCCCGGAGAAGATCACGGCGAGGCGCCCAGGTTCGCCGGTCGGGGTGGTGTCCGGTGCGGCGGCCAGCGCGGCGAGGCCGTCGAGCAGCTCGGTACGGTCGGCGGCGACCACGTGCGCGCGGTGTTCCAGCGGGGTGCGGTGCAGGGCGAGGGTGTACGCCGCGTCGGCCGGTTCGACGTCGGGCCGGGCGCTCAGGTGCGCGTGTAGCCGGGTGGCCTGGGCGCGCAGGGCGTCTGCGGTGCGGGCCGAGAGCAGGAACGGGTATGGGCCGGGCTGCCGGGGCGTGTCCGGTTCCGGTGGCTCGGGGACGTGTTCGAGGATGACGTGGGCGTTGGTGCCGCTGACCCCGAAGGACGACACCGCGGCGCGGCGGGGGCGTCCGGTGTCCGGCCACGGGCGGGCCTCGGTGAGCAGGTCCAGCTTGCCCTGGGTCCAGTCGACGGCCGGGTTGGGTGTGTCGAGGTGCAGGGAGCGGGGGGCGGTGCCGTGGCGCATGGCCTCGATCATTTTGATCACGCCGCCGGCTCCGGCGGCGGCGACACTGTGGCCGATGTTGGACTTCAGCGAGCCGAGGAGAACCGGGGTGGCCCGGTCCTGCCCGTAGGTGGCCAGCAGGGCCTGGGCTTCGATCGGATCACCGAGCCGGGTGCCGGTGCCGTGGGCCTCGACGACGTCGATGTCGGCTGGGGTGAGCCGGGCGTCGGCCAGGGCTTGCCGGATGACGCGTTGCTGCGCCGGGCCGCTGGGCGCGGTGAGGCCGTTGGAGGCGCCGTCGGAGTTGATGGCGGAGCCGCGGAGTACGGCGAGGACGCGGTGGCCGTGGCGGCGGGCGTCGGCCAGGCGTTCCAGCAGCAGCAGGCCGGTGCCTTCGGCCCAGCCGGTGCCGTCGGCGGTGGCGTCGAAGGACTTGCAGCGGCCGTCGCGGGCGAGGCCGCGCTGCCGGGAGAAGTCGACGAACCCGCCGGGGTGGCCGTAGACGGTGCATCCGCCGGCGACGGCGAGGTCGGCCTCCCCGGCGCGCAGGGCGCGAGCGGCCAGGTGCAGGGCGACCAGGGATGAGGAGCAGGCGGTGTCGACGGACAGCACGGGTCCTTCGAGGCCGAAGCTGTAGGCGATGCGGCCGGAGGCGATGCTGCTGAGCCGGCTGGTCATCATGAAGCCGTCGAGTTCGGGTGGGCCGTCCAGGCCGAGGTAGGACTGTTCGCCGACGCCGACGAACACGCCGGTGCGGCTGCCACGGAGCGGCCCGGTGTCCAGGCCGGCGCGTTCGAACAGTTCCCACGTGGTTTCCAGGAGCACTCGCTGCTGGGGGTCCATGCCGAGAGCTTCGCGGGCGGAGATGCCGAAGAACTCTGCGTCGAAGTCGGTGGCCGCGTCGATGAAGCCGCCGTGGCGGGTGTACGAGGTGCCGGGTGGACCGTCTGGGTGGTAGAGCCGGTCGACATCCCAGCCGCGGTCGTCCGGCCATGGGGTGATGGCATCGACGCCGTCGGCGACCAGTCGCCACAGCTGTTCGGGGGTGTCGGCGCTGCCCGGGTAGCGGCAGGCGGTGGCCACCACCGCGACTGGTTCGGGGGTGCCGGTCTCCAGTTCGGCGACGCGTTCGCGTGACCGTTTCAGTTCGGCGGTCACCCACTGCAGGTATTCCAGCATGCGGTCCTTGTCGGACACGGCGTCTCCTCGGGTCGGGTGGGTGCGGCCGGGGGTGGGTCAGGCGCCGGTGGTCCGGGCGGCGCGGCCGAGCTGGTCGTCGATGAACGCGAACAGTTCGTCGGCGTCGGCCGAGTGCAGGAGATCCGGTTCGGTGCCGGGTTCGGTCGGTGACCGGCGGGCCAGTACTTCTCCGAGTCGGGCCAGCACGGCGGTGCGCCGGTCTGCGGTCAGCGTGCCGCGGGCCAGCGCGGCGTCGAGCCGGTCCACCTCGGCCAGTAGGTCGAGGTCGTCGGTTTCGTCAGTTTCGTCAGTTTCGGCGGGTGCGGCGGTGGCGTACTGGTCGAGTAGCAACCCGGTCAGCGATCGTGGCGTCGGGTGGTCGAATACGGCGGTGGCGGGCAGCGGGATGCCGAGGGCTGTGCCGAGCCGGTTACGCAGTTCCACGGCGGTCATCGAGTCGAAGCCGAGATCGGTGAAGGCGCGGTCGGCGCCGAGCCGGGAGGGGTCGTCGAGGCCGAGGACGGTGGCGGCTTCGCTGCGGACCAGGTGGAGCAGCCGGTCGGCGCGGGTGTCGTCGTCCAGGCCGGTCAGGTCCACCATGACCGGTGCTGGTGTGGGCTTCGGTTCCGGTGCGGCGGCGGTGGTGGTGGTCCCGCGGAGGAGCCAGTACCGCTCGCGTTGGAACGGGTAGCTGGGCAGGGTGGTGCGGGCGCCGGCGGCCACCGGCGGGTACGTGCCGGGGTCGACGGGTTGGCCGTAGGCGTACAGGTGGCCGAAGAGTTCGGCGGCGGCCTGCGGTTCGGGGCGGTCGCGGCGCAGTGTGGGCAGGGCGACCACGCCGTCGGGTAGGTCGGCGGCGAGCATTCCGGTGAGGATCGCGTCAGGCCCGACCTCGATGAGGGTGGTGACGTCGTCGGCGAGGAGCCGCTGGGCGGCGTCGTGGAATCGGACGGTGGAACGGACCTGCCCCACCCAATACTCCGGATCCGACCACTCCGACGTCACCAACTCACCCGTCACCGTCGACACCGCCGAAACCCCCGGCAACCCAAACGACAAAC
>NZ_SJJR01000031.1 GCF_004331455.1 Micromonospora zingiberis | reverse complement strand
TCGCGTCGCCTCGCGTCGCCTCGCGTCGCCTCGCGTCGCCTCGCGTCGCCTCGCGTCGCCTCGCGTCGCCTCGCGTCGCCTCGCGTCGCCTCGCGTCGCCTCGCGTCGCCTCGCGTCGCCTCGCGTCGCGTCGCCTCGCGTCGCGTCGCCTCACGTCGCGTCGCCTCACGTCGCGCCTCGTCCCGTTTCGCGTCGAGCCAGCAACTTCATGGATGTTGCTGCCTCGACCGCGAGCTGAGCCAGCAACATCCATGAAGTTGCTGACGCGGTCGGGTGGAGGGGCGCAGTCAGGTGGGGTGGGTGCAGTCAGGTGGGGCGGTGTGGTCAGGTGGAGCGGGTGCGGTTAGGCGGGAGGGGGCGCGGTTAGGTCGGGCTCGTGGATCTTGGTACGGAACGGCCCCCATGGGGGCCGTTCCGTACCAAGATCCACGGCTAGGTCCAGGAGGTCGACCAGCGATGTTGGATCGCGCCGTGGACGAGCAACGCAGTCAGGTCGGACGCGGCTTCAACGGTGCAGGCACTGGCGCGACCAGGCGGCCAGGTACGACATCCTCGGTACCCACGCCTTGCTCGACTCGTCGAACTTCGATCGGCCTACCCGCCGTCCCTGACCAACAAGATCCGTGAGACAGAACCTAGGCGAGGCGGGTGGGTGGAGGGGGGAGGGGGCGCGGTTAGGTGAGGCGGGTGGGTGGAGGGGGTTGATGCGGGGCGGGTGTGGTGATGGTGGGTGGGGGGTCAGGAGGCGGTGGGGGTGAGGGTGGGGGTGGTGTCTTCGTGGGTGGTCTCGGTGGTGGCGTCGGCGCGGCGGTGGCGTAGCTCGATCGGTAGTACCGCCAGGGCCACCAGGGCGCCGACCGCGCCGGTCACGGCGAAGCCCCACAGTGGTGCCGAGGCGTCGATCACCGCGCCGGCCAGCGGGGCGCCGACGGCGATGCCGACGGTGACCGCGGAGCCGTGCAGGCCCATCGCCTCGCCCCGGACGCTCGCCGGAGCGAGTTGGCTGACCGTGTCGGAGGTGGCCGCGATGGTCGGTGCGCAGAGCGCCCCGGCGGGGATCAGCGCCAGGCAGAGCAGCCACCAGTGGGATCCGCCGAGCCCGACCGGGATGGTGCACAGGCTCAACGCGCCCATCAACGCGACCGGGGTGACCGAGCGGCGGACCGCGCCGTAGGCGAAGCCGCCGACCAGCGACGCGACCGCCCACACCGAGAGCACCGCGCCGGTGAAGGCGGCGTCGCCGTTCTCCCGCAGTACGGCGATGACCGCCACGTCGGTGCCGCCGAGCACCAGGGTGGCTGCGGCGCTCACCGCGAACACGGCGACCATGCGGGAGGTGAGCCACTGCCGGCGGGCGATCCTGGGCTGCGGTCCGGTCGCCTCGCTGGCGCTGCGTACCGGCGGATTGAGCAGCCAGAGCACCGCCCCGGCGACGACGATTCCGGCCCCGACCAGGTAGAGCGTGAGGCGGGCCGAGATGGTGGTGACGCCGACCGTGGCGAGGGCGGGACCGATCATGAACGACAGCTCGACCGACATCGAGTCCAGCGCGTACGCCGGCCGCCGCTTCTCCGGCGGCACCAGCGCGGCGACGGACTGCCGGATCACCGAGAAGATCGGCAGGGCCAGCAGGCCGGCGAGGAACGCGGCCGGCAACAGCAGGGCGTACGACAGCACCGGCGCGGTGGACCAGAAGATCGCCTCGGCCACGGTGGTGAGGACCAGAACGGGACGCAGTCCACGGCGGTCCACCAGCCGGCCGAGCAGCGGACCGCCGACCGCCGCGCCGACGGTGATCGCCGCGCCGACCAGTCCGGCCGCGCCGTAGCCGCGCCCGAGGTCCTGCACGACGTAGAAGGTCAGCGTGACCCCGGTCGCCGTCAACGGAACCCGTGCCAGCACTGCCACCAGCAGCAACGACCGCAGACCGGGTAGGGCGAGCGCCTCCCGGTAAGGCTTCATGTTCAATTCGGTCCGTACCTCCGCCGGACATCCTCGACCGGGGGTACGACGACCGCCAACGAATTACCGAATCATGCGGTCCTGATCACAGGTGCGCCGTGCGTGGTGATCCCGGCACCGTCGAACGCCCGCAGCGCGACGTCGAGGGTGTCCGGTGCGACGGCCGCGGTCAGGTCGAGCAGCACGGTGGTGGCGAAACCCTCCTCAGCGGCGTCCAGGGCGGTGGCCCGTACGCAGTGGTCGGTGGCGATGCCGACCACGTCGACCCGGTCGACGTGGTGCCGGCGCAACCAGTCGGCCAGACCCTCGCCGTCCTGGGCGTGCCCCTCGAATCCGGAGTACGCGGCGGCGTATTCGCCCTTGTGGAAGATGGCCGCCACCCGATCGGTGGCCAACTCCGGGTGGAACTCCGAGCCCGGGGTGCCGACCACGCAGTGCTCGGGCCAGGTGCTCACGAAGTCCGGTGGATTGCCGAAGTGGATGCCCGGATCGATGTGGTAGTCCTTCGTCGCCACCACGTGATCCCAGCGATCCGGCTCGCTGGCCAGCAACCGGGAGATCCCGGCGGCCACCCCGGCGCCGCCCGCGACGGCCAGCGAACCGCCCTCACAGAAGTCCTTCTGCACGTCCACGATGATCAGCGCGCTGGGCACCGACTAGCTCCTCTCACTGGGCGGGTACCACGGTGACCGGGATGGCCGGGTCGCCGGTGGAGAGCTTCAGGCCCTCCCACGGGATGGAGATCAGGCACTGCCGCAGGTGCTCGCGCGACTCTTCCAACGTCGGCAGCGTCACCTCGTCCCCTGCGCTCAGGTACGACCGTTGCAGCAGGCGGTCGTTCGGGTGCCGGTCCGGTACCCCCTGCGGGACGATGACCTCCTCGGTGGCGGTGCCGGTCGGCTTGTGCCGGCGGACGGCGACCTTGCGACCGCCGATGGTGGCCTTCTGCTCGGACCGCTTGACCACCGGGCGCCCCTCGACCTCGACCAGCTTGTAGACCAGCCCGGCGGTCGGCGCTCCCGAGCCGGTGACCACGGAGGTGCCGGCGCCGTACATGTCGACCGGCTCGGCGGCCAGCGCCGCGATGGCGTACTCGTCGAGGTCACCGGAGACGATGATCTTTGTCTCGGTGGCGCCGAGGGAGTCCAGCAACTGCCGGGACTGCTGGGCGATCACCGCCAGGTCACCGGAGTCGATCCGGACCGCCCGCAGCTCCGGCCCGGCCACCTCGATCGCGTTGCGGATGCCCTGGCTGATGTCGTACGTGTCGACCAGCAGCGTGGTCTCCTTGCCCAGCGTGGCGACCTGCGAGGCGAACGCCGCCCGCTCGTCGTCGTGCAGCAGGGTGAACGCGTGCGCGGCGGTGCCGGCGGTCGGAATGCCGTAGCGCTGACCCGCCGCCAGGTTGGAGGTGAACCGGAACCCGGCCAGGTACGCCGAGCGGGCCGCCGCGACCGCGGCCTCCTCGTGTGCCCGCCGAGACCCCATCTCGATCAGCGCTCGGCCCCGGGCGGCGGTCACCATCCGGGCTGCGGCGGCGGCCACCGCGCAGTCGTAGTTGAGCACCGACAGCACCAACGTCTCCAGCACCACGCACTCGGCGAAGGTGCCGGTGACGGTCAGGATGGGCGATCCGGGGAAGAACAACTCTCCCTCGGCGTACCCGTCGACGTCGCCGGTGAACCGGTAGTCGGCCAGCCAGGCGGCGGCCGGCTCGTCGACCACGCCGGTACGCCGCAGGAAGTCGATGTCGTCCGGGTCGAAGCGGAACTCGCGGATCAGGTCGATCAGCCGCGCGGTGCCGGCGACCACGCCGTAGCGGCGCCCGGCGGGCAGCCGGCGGCTGAAGACCTCGAACACGCAGTTTCGGTGCGCGGTGCCGTCCCGCAGGGCGGCACTGATCATGGTCAGCTCGTAGTGGTCGGTCAGCAGTGCGGGACGAAGGGTGTGCACGCCTTCAGCCTAAGGTTCAGTTCGCCGCCGTGCCGTTGTGGCCCGGCATCGCCCGCAGCGCCGCCTTGAGCTCCGCCCGACCGTTCAGCCCGAGCTTGCTGTAGACCCGTTGCAGGTGGTTCTCCACGGTGCGAGCGGAGAGGAAGAGTTGCTCGGCGATGGCCCGACTGGTTTCGCCGTCCGCCGCCAGCCGGGCCACCTGCCACTCCCGGTCGGTGAGCGTCGGCGTGGCCGCCCGCAGGGCCGGGGTCTGCACCATGTCGCAGCACCCGAGCAGGACGGCGAGCCGTTCGCTGGCCCCGCTGACCTCCGGCGAGCGGCGCTGCCGCAGCAGGTGTACGGCACCCGCGGCGGCCTCCGCGGCCAGCAGCGTCAGCCCCAGATCCATGAAGTTGTCGGCGACCGAGAGCAGTTGCTCGGGCGAGCCGTCGGCGACCGCCCGGGCGTGCCGGGCCAGCAGCGGGGGAAGCTCCCCGTCGACCTGCTCGGACAGCTCCGCCAGCCGCTGCGCGACGGTGCGGCGGCTGTCGTCGGAGCAGGTCGGGCCGGTCGCCGCGGTGGCCTCACCGAGGCGTACCAGGTCGTGCAGGGCCAGGGTCTCGTGCCCGGCGAAACCGTCGGTACGCAACCGGCCGACCAACTGGTGCAGGTGTGCCACGGCACCGGACAGGTCGCCGCCGGCGGCGAGGGCCGCCGCCCGGGCCTGCTCCAGCCACGGATACAGCACCGCCATGCTCGGTGCGTGGATGCGGTCGGCCTCGGCCATCGCCTCGGCCGCCTGCCGGGCATCGCCGCGCAGCGCGGCGGCCTGCGCCCGCTCGGCTTGGGCCAGGCCGGCGTAGACCCGGCTGGTCGCCAGGATCGCGCAGCCGCCGAGCGCGGCCTGCAGGGCGGCGTCGCTGCGCCCGCGCAGCCGTGCCGCGTACGACCGCAGGATCGCCAGGTAACCGCTGCCGAGCCGGAAGTCACCCGCGTCGGCCAGGTCGGCGAACTCGTCCGCCACCAGCCGGTCGATGCCGGCCAGGTCGCCGGAGAGCGCCAGTCGGGTGCCCCGGGCCAGCTCCACGGCCAGTTGCAGGTACGGCATCTCCGCCCGCCAGCTGGCGGCCTTCGCCTGCACCAGATCCACCGCGGTGGCGCTGCGGCACAACTGACCCTGCACGGCCTGGAGGTGGGCGATGGTGCACCGGGCCAGCTCGCGCGCGGCGACGCTGGCCGCCGGCCGGTCCAGCACGCCCTGCGCGAGGCGCAGTGCGGCCGGTGCGTCCAACCGGTGCAGGCGCATGATCGCCTCGAAGGCGCGGATCCGGGCCTGGGCGGCCGAGTCGGCCAACCGGGTACCTTGCTCGGCGATCTTCTCCACCGTGGACTCCTGACTGAGTCCCCAGTAACTGACCATGCCCCGGACGGTCAGCCACCGGCTGAGGCGTTCCTCGTCGCCGGTGTCCGGGGCGACCGCGTCGAGCACGCCGAGCGCCTCGGCCGGCCGGTCGGCGAACATCAGGATGGTGGCCAGCAGTTCGGCTGCGGCGAATCCGCCGTCGGCATCGAGCGCCGCCCGGGCCAGCCGGGTCGCCAACGGTACGTCGTAGCGCGCGAACGCCTGCGCGGCGGCGGAGGCCAGCAACGACGGGTCCTGCGCGGTGCCGGAGTCCAGCCGCCACACCGCCACCCGGAGCAGATCCTCCCGGCGCCGCGTGCCGACCCCCTCCAGCAGTTCGGCCAGGTGCGCCTGCAACCGGCGGGTCCGGCTGACCGGGCACTGCCGGCGTACCACCTCGCCGTAGAGCGGGTGGGCCAGGCGGACGTCGAGCCGCCGGTCGGAGTTGACCATCGTGATCAGGCCGCGCTCCTCGGCGGTCTCCACATCGGTCTGGTCCACCGCCTTGTTGAGCAGCCGCAGACCCAGTGGTTCACCGAACGCGACCAGCTCGACCACCGCGCGTACGCCGGGGCTGAGCTGGCCGATCCGGATGTCGATCAGATCGGTCAGGCTGGGCGCCAACTCCAGACGGCCGGTCCAGGTCCAGATGCCGTACCGCTTGGTGAGTTCCTCGCTGCCCTGGGCGGCGTGCACCAGCTCACGCAACAGCAGTGGGTTGCCGGCGCTGAGCCGACCCAGCCGGTCCGCCGAGCCGCCGTCGACCGGACCACCGAGGATGACGGCGAGCAGCCCGGCGGTCTCGGTCGGCGCCAGCGGACTCAGCTCGGCAAGGTCGACAAGCCCGTCGGTCCACAGTGCGCGGATCGGCAGCGGGATCTGCTCACCGTCGCGCAGGGTGCCCACCACGCAGGCGTTCTCGGAGCGGGCCAGCAGGTGCACCAGGGCGGCCGACGGTGGGTCCAACAGGTGCGCGTCGTCGACGGCGAGCACGATCCGCCGGCCGGCGGCCTGCTGCTGCAACACGTCGACGGCCCACCGCAGGATCCCGGCGGGCGACAGGCCCTGCGGCTGCTCGACGGGCAGGACCTGCACCAGGCCACCGAAGGGCATCGCCGCGGTGGTGGCGCTGGCCGCGATCCACCAGACCGCGTACTTCTCGGCGGGCAGGGCATCCACCGCCTCCCGCAGCAGGCGACTCTTCCCGATGCCCGCGCTGCCGGTGAAGAAGATGCCCCGCCCTTGGGCACCGGTCACCGCGACTTGCAGGCGGTCGAGTTCCATCGTGCGGCCCACGAACCTCCACCGACTCATTTGCGCAGCATATCGATGGAAGCCGGACCCGGCCGGTAGCCCGAGCGGGCCAAGTTGAGTAGTCAGAGAGTTACCGCTGAGTACTTGAATTGTCCCGTTCCCGACGCTGGCGCCCGTACTCTTCCGGCATCCGGGTGTCGTCACCGGATGTTCACCGCGACCGGCTGTGCCGGCCGCCTTGCCTCGGAGGCCACCGCCTGATGAAGCCGGGCCCTCTCCACCACCTGGGTACGCCCGACGACGCGGCCGGGTCGGCTGATGCCGGTCCCTTTCCGGAGCGGCTCGGCGTCACCGCCACCAGCCCGCACGAGCCGCTCGCGGTGATCGCTGCCGGTCCGGCGGGCGCCGGGCGGGCCGATGTGCTCGCCGCGCTGTTGGGCCTCGACGCCGGCATGCTCTCCGCGCCGGCCGGCAGTTGGCTGGTGGTACGCCACGCGGCCGTGCCCGCCCGGGCCGCCTTCGTGCCCGGCTACCGGCAGTCGCACTCGTACCGCCCGGACCTGCCGGCCGTGGGGCCGGCGCTGGCCAGACCGCCGCGCCGGGTCGAGCTGAGCCTGCCCGAGCCGTTGCTCAAGCGTCTCGCCCTGGTCGACACGCCGGACACCGGGGCGCTGGGGCTGGCCGGCAACAGGATCCTGCTGGACGCGGTCGGCCGGGCCGGCGCCCTGCTCTTCGTGATCGCGGCGGATCAATCGTTCAGCGCCGCCGAACTGAACCTGCTCGCCGAGGTCGCGGGAACCCGGGTCCGGGTCCTCTTCGCGGTCACGCCGGGCACCGGTGGGTGGGCGGCGGCGCCCGAGGGCACGGTGGTCGGGCAGCGTTCGGGGGAGCCCGGCAGCCCGACGGTCGATCCGGTCGCGGTCACCGTCGAGGCGTGCCGGGCCGCGTTGCTCGCCGCCGTGCCCGGACTGGCCGACGCCCGCTGGTTCCCGATTCTCGACGGCGACGCGGCCGACCTGAAACGGGCGCTGGTCGCCTGGGCCTCCGACGAGGGGCTGTGCCGGGCCAGCGGCGAGCCGCCGGAGTTGCCCGGCGAGAACGGCCGGGTGCCGGTGCTGGCCGAGCCGGGCGACTGGTCCGAACAGCTCGACCGGCAGACGCGTTCGATCGCCCGGCGGATCCGCCAGTATCTGGCGCTGGAGCTGGCCAAGATGCATCTGCGCCTGGTGCAGGAGATCCTCTTCGGTGCCGGCTGCGCCGGCCTGCCCCAACTGCTCGACCGCGAGATGGAGGCGTTGTCGCTGCTGGCCACCAGGCAGTGCGACCACGCCGCGCGGGTACTCGTGGACGACACCGCCGGCCGCCTCTTCGGCGCGCCGTTGGCGGCCGGTGTCCGCCGCCGCATCTACCAGGCCGTCCGCTGGAGCATGCCGGAGTTGACCACCGGGCCGGAGCTGGAGCGGGTGCTGCTGATCACCAGCACCGCGGGCGTGGCGGGACTGAGCGGTGCCGCCGCGATCGACGCGCTGTCCGCGTATCCGGTGCCGGCCCGTAGCGAGGTGCTTCCGCCGGTGGCGGTGGCGCTGTCCGGCGGCTGCTGGCAGCACTGGCGTACGCCGGGCAACAACGACCCGAACGCGGCCCGGGCCTGGGCCCAACGCGCGGTGCGGGAGGTCGAACTGGAACTGTCCCGAGAGGTGGCCCGCCGCTTCGAGGTGATCCGCATCTCGCTCGGCACGGTGCTTTCCGATGCTGCCGAACACGGCATCCTGCTCGCCTGACGGCCCCGCGGTGCACCCTGTCGACGGCGCCGGTGGGGCGCCCACGGGCGGTGCGGGAACCGGGTCCGGCGTTCCGGTTCCTCGGTTCCGCCGATCCGGTGGCACGATGGGGGGCATGGCGGCTCCGCAGGTTGCACCGGTCGAGACTCCGGACACCGATGAGGTGCCGGCTCCCGACCGGCCGTGGGTGACGATCGTGTGGGACGACCCGGTCAACCTGATGACCTACGTGACCTGGGTGTTCCAGAAGCTTTTCGGCTACAGCCGGGAGAAGGCCGAGCAGCTCATGCTGGACGTGCACCACAAGGGCAAGGCCGTGGTCTCCAGCGGTGCTCGGGAGCGCATGGAGCACGACGCTTCGCAGCTGCACGCGTACGGGCTCTGGGCGACGGTGGACCGCTCGTGAGCATGTTCCGCCGCCGGGGTGACCGGTACGTCGCCACGTTCGCCGTCGACGAGGTGCGTGTGCTGCGCAAGGTCGCCTCCGAGGTGGTCGGCCTGCTCACCGACGGCTTCGACCACTCCGACCCGGTGGTGTGCCGGCTCTTCCCCGAGGTCTACCCGGAGGACGCGGCGGGGACCGCGGAGTTCCGTCGGTACACCGAGGGTGACCTGAAGACCGCGAAGATCGACCAGGCCGGGGCGATCCTGGCCGCGCTGCCCGGCGACGGCGGCGGAGAGGTACGCCTGGACGCGGAGGCGGCCGAGGCGTGGCTGCGGGCCCTCAACGACGCCCGGCTGGCGATGGGCGTCCGCTTGGAGATCAAGGACGGCACGGACCTGGGCGCCGAGCTGGACGACGCGGTGGCCGACGATCCCTCCTCCAGCCGGGTGTTCCAGCTTTCGGTCTACGCCTATCTGGGCTATCTCCAGGAGTCCCTGCTCAACTCCTTGATCGAGTGACTGTGACCGGCGCCGCCTCGCGGTCGGCCGGCGACGGGCGCTAGGCTTGGCGGCGTGCTGAGCATCGACCGGTCGATCGTTGACGCGATCGTGGCCCACGCCCGTCGGGACCACCCCGACGAGGCCTGTGGTGTGGTCGCCGGCCCGGTCGGCAGCGACCAGCCGACCCGGCACATCCCGATGGACAACGCCGCCCGCTCGATGACCTTCTACGAGTTCGACTCGATGGAGCAGTTGCGGGTCTGGCGGGAGATGGACGATCGGGACGAGGAGCCCATCGTCATCTACCACTCGCACACCGCCACGGAGGCATACCCGTCGCGGACGGATGTCTCCTTCGCCGGTGAACCGGGCGCGCACTACCTGCTCGTCTCCACCCGCGAGCCGGACACGGAGGAGATCCGCTCCTTCCGGATCGTGGACGGGGTGGTGACCGAGGAGCCGGTGCGGATCCTCGACGCCGGGGTGGATCCGCACGCCGTGCAGTCCTACATGTTCGGGCAGAGCCCGGCGACGGTCGACTACGAGTGTTCGGGTCGCTGACCTTCTCAGCCCCACGCACCCGTTCCGTCACCGAGCACACCTGATCTAGGAGTTAGGACATCATGGCCATCGAGGTTCGCATCCCCACCATCCTGCGCAGCTACACCGGCGGCGCGAAGGTCGTCGAGGGCAGCGGCGACACGCTGAACGACCTGCTCACCGACCTTGACTCCCGGCACGCCGGGCTGCGGGGGCGGCTGGTCACCGAGGCCGGCGCGCTGCACCGCTTCGTCAACGTCTACGTCAACGACGAGGACGTCCGCTTCCTCGGCGCGCTGGACGCCAAGCTCTCCGACGGTGACAGCGTCACCATCCTGCCCGCGGTGGCCGGCGGCGCGTTCGGCTTCGCCGCCGCTGCGGCGATCGCGCAGCACAACACCGCGGCCGGGCGCCGGACGCCCGTCACCGTCGGCTGAGGCGAGCGCGATGGCGCGGTACGACAGCCTGCTGGACGCCTGCGGTGGCACGCCCCTGGTGGGGCTGCCCCGACTGTCGCCGACGGTGCCCGAAGGGGCACCGCCGGTGCGGCTGTGGGCCAAGCTTGAGGACCGTAACCCGACCGGCAGCGTCAAGGACCGGGCGGCCATGTTCATGGTCCGCGCCGCCGAGGCGGCCGGCCGGCTCCGGCCGGGCGACACGATCCTGGAGCCGACCAGCGGCAACACCGGCATCTCGTTGGCCATGGTGGCGAAGCTGCGCGGCTACCGGCTGGTCTGCGTGATGCCGGAGAACGTCTCGGCCGAGCGGGTGCAGCTGCTCCGGATGTACGGCGCGGAGATCATCTTCTCGCCGGCGGCGGGCGGTTCGAACCAGGCGGTCGCCACCGCCAAGCAGATCGCCGCCGAGCATCCGGACTGGGTGATGCTCTTCCAGTACGGCAACGAGGCCAACGCCCGGGCGCACTACGAGACGACCGGTCCGGAGCTGCTGCACGACCTGCCGACGATCACCCACTTCGTCGCGGGACTGGGCACCACCGGCACCCTGATGGGGACCGGGCGCTACCTGCGGGAGAAGGTCGAGGGCATCCAGATCGTCGCGGCCGAGCCGCGGTACGGCGAGCTGGTCTACGGGCTGCGCAACATCGACGAGGGGTACGTCCCAGAGCTCTACGACGCCACGGTGCTCAACCGGCGGTTCTCCGTGGGCACCCGGGACGCCGTGCTGCGGACCCGGCAGCTGGTGGAGGTCGAGGGACTGTTCGTCGGCTTCTCCACCGGGGCGGTCCTGCACGCGGCGCTGGCCGTGGCCCACGAGGCGGTTCGCGACGGCCGCCGTGCCGACGTGGCGTTCGTGGTCAGTGACGGGGGCTGGAAGTACCTCAGCACCGGGGCGTACGGCGGCACCCTCGCTGACGCGGAGGATGCCCTGGAGGGCCAGCTCTGGGCCTGACCTGCGATCTGAGTGACGAATTCGAGGGCCACCGGCACGCCGCCGGTGGCCCTCGTCGCGTCGGTCGAGACTGACTGGCCACTCAGCCAAAGTCGGCTCGATCGGACGGCCGGGGTGGGTGTCACGTTGGTGACAACTTCCAGCAGATGATTCTTGCCCTCGCGCGGGCGGGCGTAGGCTGCGCAGCGTGGCGTACGCGTCGGTAGTGATCATCGCCGGAGCGGTGGCCAGCGAGATCACCACCTACCGTGACAGCGAGACAACTCGATGCGACTGACCGTCCTGGGCTGTGCGGGCAGCTTCCCCGGACCCGAGTCCCCCTGTTCGGCCTATCTGATCGAGGCCGAGGACTTCCGGCTCCTGGTCGACTTCGGCCCGGGCTCGCTGTCCACCCTCCAGCGCTACGCCGGGCTGCACGCCCCCGACGCCATCCTCCTGACCCACCTGCACTGCGACCACATCCTCGACGCCGCCTCGTACGTGGTGGTGCGTCGGTACGCCCCGGACGGCCCGTACCCGCCGTTGCCGGTCTACGCCCCGGCCGGCGCCCCGGAGCGGCTCGCCACCGCGTACGGGCAGGAGGACAGCTCGGTCGAGGACGTCTACCAGTTCTACGCGCTGCAACCCGGCACCTTCCCGATCGGCCCGTTCACCGTCACCGTCGACCGGGTGTTGCACCCGGTGGAGACGTACGGCGTCCGGCTGGAACACGGCGGCCGGGTGCTCTGCTACTCCGGCGACACCGCCCCCTGCGAGGCGTTGCTGCGGCTGGCCCAGAACGCCGACGCCTTCCTCTGCGAGGCCAGCTACCTCGACGGCGTGGACAACCCGCCGGATCTGCACCTGACCGGCCGTGAGGCGGGCGAGGCGGCAGCCAAGGCGGGCGTCGGCCGGTTGCTGCTGACCCACCTGGTGGCCGCCTGGGGCAGCGAGGCACACACCGTCGCCTCCGCCTCCGCCGCGTACGCCGGCCCGCTGGAAGTGGTCCGCCCCGGCGCCAGCTACGACATCTGACCCACGCGGGCCCGGGCGGGCAGGCACCGGGGGACGGGTGGATCACGGCACCACATAGGGTGCAGGCATGGCGCGACCTGACGGGCGGCAGCCCGACCAACTTCGTCCGGTGACCTTGACCCGTGGCTGGAGTACCCATCCCGAGGGCTCGGTACTGGTGGAGTTCGGCGCGACCCGGGTGCTGTGCACGGCGAGCGTCACCGAGGGGGTGCCCCGCTGGCGTCGTGGTTCCGGGCTGGGTTGGGTCACCGCCGAGTACGCGATGCTGCCCCGGGCCACCAACACCCGCTCGGACCGGGAGAGCGTCAAGGGCCGGGTCGGTGGGCGTACCCACGAGATCTCCCGGTTGATCGGTCGCAGCCTGCGCGCGGCCATCGACCTCAAGGCGCTCGGCGAGAACTCGATCGTGCTGGACTGCGACGTGCTCCAGGCCGACGGCGGCACCCGGACCGCGGCGATCACCGGGGCGTACGTGGCCCTGCACGACGCGGTGAGCTGGCTCGCCGCGCGCAAGGCGCTGGCCGGTAAGCCGGAGAACGTGATGCACCGGTCGGTGGCCGCGATCAGCGTCGGCGTCATCGGCGGCGAACCGCGTCTGGACCTGTGCTACGACGAGGACGTGGCCGCCGAGGTCGACATGAACGTGGTCTGCACCGGCACCGGCGACTTCGTCGAGGTGCAGGGCACCGGCGAGGCCGGCGTGTTTCCCCGTGAGCAGCTGGACGCCCTGCTCGACCTGGCCGTCGTCGGCTGTCTGGACCTGGCCGAAGCCCAGCGGAAGGCTCTCTCCCAGGCGTGAGGCGCGAGGCGTGAGGCGCGAGGAGTGAGCTTGCGAGCCCCGCAGTCCCGAACGAAAGGTAGTTCAGTATGAACAAGGTGCTGCTCGCCACCCGGAACCGCAAGAAGCTGATCGAGTTGCAGCGCATCCTGGACGGGGCGCTCGGTGCGCACCGGATCGCCCTGATCGGGTTGGACGACGTCGAGGCGTACCCGGAGCTGCCGGAGACCGGGCTGACCTTCGGTGAGAACGCGCTGATCAAGGCGCGGGAGGGCTGTCGGCGCACCGGGCTGCCGACGATCGCCGACGACTCGGGGCTGGCGGTGGACGCGCTCAACGGGATGCCGGGGGTGTTCAGCGCCCGGTGGGCCGGCCGGCACGGCGACGACCAGGCCAACCTGCAACTGGTGCTGGACCAGGTCGCCGACGTACCGGACGAGCACCGGGGCGCCTCCTTCGTGTGCACCGTGGCGCTGGTGCTGCCCGGTGGCAAGGAGCACCTGGTCGACGGTCGGCAGGCGGGCCGGCTGTTGCGGGCGCCGCGCGGCGACGGTGGCTTCGGCTACGACCCGATCTTCCTCGGCGACGGCCAGGAGCGCACCAACGCCGAGTTGACCCCGCAGGAGAAGGACGCGGTGAGCCACCGCGGCAAGGCCCTCCGCGAGTTGGCCGTCCTCGTCGCCAAGGTGCTCTGACCCGCCGGATCTTGGTACGAATGCGCCCTTCCAGGGGCGCTTTCGTACCAAGGTCCGCGTGGCATCGCCTAGTGGAGTGGGCCGGTGTGGCGTTCGATGGTGGTGCGGAGATCGGGGGCGGAGACGACTGTGCGGGCGGCCTCCATGAGGGGGGCTAGGAAGACGTCGGGGCCGGGAGGGCCGGCGATCTCGCCGAGCGCGGCGACGGCCGCCCGGCCAGCCGGCGACGGGGTCAGCGGGGCGCGCAGTTGGAGTCCGCGGACGGCGGCGAGCAGCTCCACCGCGAGCAGGCTGGTCAGGTTGTCCAGCACGGTACGCAGCTTCTTGGCCGCCGCCCAGCCCATCGAGACGTGGTCCTCCTGCATGCCGCTGGTGGGCAGCGAGTCCACCGAGGCGGGCGCGGCCAGCCGGCGGTTCTCCGCGACGATGCCGGCCGCCGTGTACTGGGCGATCATCAGCCCGGAGTTCACCCCGGCGTCGGGGGAGAGGAAGGCCGGCAGGTTGCGGGAGCGGGTCACGTCGAGCAGCCGGTCCACCCGTCGCTCGGAGATCGCGCCGACCTCGGCGGCGGCGATGGCCAGGAAGTCGGCGGCGAAGCCGAGCGGGGCGCCGTGGAAGTTCCCGGTCGACTCGACCCGGCCGTCCGGCAACACCACCGGGTTGTCCACCACCGACAGCAGTTCCCGTCCTGCCACGGTACGCACGAAGTCCAGGGTGTCCCGGGCCGCGCCGGCCACCTGCGGGGCGCACCGCATCGAGTAGGCGTCCTGCACCGCGTGGGCCACGTCGTCGCGGTGCGAGTCCATCACCGCCGAGTCCTGCAACAGCCGATGAATGTTGGCCGCCGAGACGCCCTGCCCGGGGTGCGGGCGGATGGCGTGCAGCTCCGGCAGGAACGGCCGCTCCGAGCCGAGCATCGCCTCGATGGCCAGCGCGGCGGTCACGTCCGCCATGGTGAACAGGTGCGCCGCGTCGTGGCTGGCCAGCAGCAGCATGCCGAGCATGCCGTCGGTGCCGTTGATCAGCGCCAGCCCCTCCTTGGCGGCCAACTCGATCGGGGCGAGGCCGGCCCGGCGCAGCGCGTCGGCGGCCGACCGGCGCTCGCCGTCGGGGCCGAGCACCCAGCCCTCGCCGAGCAGTACCAGCGCGCAGTGCGCCAGTGGCGCCAGGTCGCCCGAGGCGCCCAGCGAACCGTGCTCCGGCACCCACGGGGTGACGTCGTGGTTGAGCAGGTCCACCAGGGCCGAGGCGACCAGTGGGCGGACGCCGGAGTGGCCCAACGCCAGCGAGCGGACCCGCAGCAGCATCATCGCGCGGACCACCTCGCGGGGCATCGGTGCGCCGACCCCGGCGGCGTGCGAGCGGATCAGCGCGTGCTGCAACTCGGCCCGGCGTTCGGGGGCCACGAAGGTGTTCGCCAGGGCCCCGAAGCCCGTCGAGACGCCGTACACCGGGCGGCCGTCGGCCTCGATGCCGTCCACGATGGACCGGCTGGCGACCATGGCGGCCACGGTGGCCGGGTCGAGGACGACCTTGGCGTTGCCACGGGCCACGGCGAGCACGTCGGCGGGAGAGATCCCGGTGGGCTGGATGGTCACGGTCATTGCGGTACTCCGTTGTGCAGGACCTGGCGGATCAGGGGCACCCCCGGCCGGTAGGCCAGGTGCAGGTGGGACGGGGCGTCGAGGACGATCAGGTCGGCGCGGGCACCGGGCCGCAGCACCCCGATGTCGTCGCGGCGCAGCGCCTGTGCGCCACCGGCGGTCGCGGCCCAGACCGCCTCCGCCGGGGTCATCCGCATCTCGCGTACGGCCAGCGCGATGCAGAACGGCATCGACGAGGTGTACGACGAGCCGGGGTTGCAGTCGGTCGCCAGGGCCACGGTGACGCCGGCGTCGAGCAGCCGGCGGGCGTCGGGATAGGGCGACCGGGTGGAGAACTCGGCACCGGGCAGCAGCGTCGCCACCGTCGTGGTGTGCCCGCCGTCGGGGCACATGCAGTCGAACCGGGTCGACGCCAGCGCGTCGATGTCGGCGTCGGTCAGGTGGGTGCAGTGGTCCACGCTGGCCGCGCCCAGCTCCACCCCGAGCCGTACACCCGGGCCCGGGCCGAGCTGGTTGGCGTGCACCCGCACGCCGAGCCCCAGCGCCTGCCCGCAGGCGAGGATCGCCCGGGCGTGGTCGGCGTCGAAGGCGCCCCGCTCACAGAACACGTCGACCCAGCGGGCGTACGGCGCGGCGGCGGTCAGCATCGGCCCGCAGACCAGCCCGACGTACTCGTCGGGGCGGTCGGCGTACTCGGCGGGCACCACGTGCGCGCCGAGGAAGGTGGTCTCCTCGCTGACCTCGGCGGCGATCCGCAGCGAGCGGGCCTCGTCGGCGACGGTGAGGCCGTACCCACTCTTGATCTCGATCGTGGTGGTGCCCTGCCGCAACGCCTCGGCGTGCAGCCGGCGCACGGTGGTGCGCAGCTCCCCGTCGGAGGCGGCGCGGGTGGCGCCGACGGTGGTCCGGATGCCGCCGCCGGTGTACGGCTGCCCGGCCATCCGGGCGGCGAACTCCGTGGCCCGGTCCCCGGCGAAGACCAGGTGGGCGTGGCTGTCCACGAACCCGGGCAGAACGGCGCCGCCACCGGCGTCGACCCGCCGGTCGGCGGCCGGCGCGTCGGCCGCCGGCCCGATCCAGGCGACCTCACCCTGCTCGACGAGGACCGCGGCGCGTCGCCGGATGCCCAGCGGCCCGCCCTCGCCCGTGCCGGCCACATTGGTGACCAGCTCACCGATGTTGTCGACCAGCAGGCTAGACAACGGTCACCTCCGCGATCGACGTGGCAAGTTCCTGCGGTACGTCGACGGTCAGGTGGTGGCCGTCGCGGACCAGCACCCGGCCGTCCACCACCACCTGGGCGACGTCGGCGGCGCCGGCCGCGAACCAGACGCCCGCCGGGCTCACCCCGGCCGTGCGTACGCTGTCCAGCCGTACCGTGACCAGGTCGGCGCGGTCACCGACCGCGATCCGCCCGGCGTCGGTCCAGCCCAGCGCGGCGTGTCCGGCCGCGCTCGCCGCCGTCAGCAGCTCCACCGGGGCGAAGTGGCCCCGCTTGCGGGTGCGCAGCCGTTCGTCCAACTCGACGGCGCGGGCCTCCTCGAACGGGTCGATCACGGCGTGGCTGTCGCTGCCCAGGCTGAGCGGGATGCCGGCGTCGGCCATCCGGCGGGCCGGGCCGATGCCGTCGGCGAGATCCCGTTCGGTGGTCGGGCAGAGGCAGACCCCGGTCCGGGTCTCCCCGAGCAGGTTCACGTCGCCGCTGGTCGGGTGGGTGGCGTGCACCGCAGTGGTGGACCGGCCGAGCACCCCGTGGTCGGACAGTAGGCCGGTCGGGGTGCGGCCGTGCGCCGCCCGGCAGGCATCGTTCTCGGCCGGCTGCTCCGACAGGTGTACGTGCAGCGGCGCGTCCCGCCGGTGCGCCCAGCCGGCCACCGTGGCGAGCTGTTCGGCGGGCACCGCGCGTACCGAGTGGATCGCCGCACCGAGCCGGGCGTGCTCGCCGTCGGGAGTGAACGCGTCGACCCGCTCGGCCCAGCGCGACGCGTCACCGTCGCCGAAGCGCAGCTGCGACCCGGTCAGCGGTTTCCCGTCCACGCTCGCGGTCAGATAGCAGGTGTCCAGCAGGGTCAGCCGGATGCCGGCGTGCGCCGCCGCCTCGACCAGCGCCGCGCTCATCGCGTTCGGGTCGTCGTACGGGGTGCCGCCGGCCCCGTGGTGCAGGTAGTGGAACTCGCCCACGCAGGTGATCCCGGCCAGCGCCATCTCGGCGTAGACCGCCCGCGCCAGTGCCAGGTAGGAGTCCGGGTCCAGCCGGGCGGTCACCGCGTACATCTGGTCCCGCCAGCTCCAGAAGTCACCGCGCCCACCGTGGGTGCGCCCGCGCAGCGCCCGGTGGAAGGCGTGCGAATGGGCGTTGGCCAGGCCGGGCAGGGTCAGCCCCGGCAGCCGTACCGCGTCGGCCAGCACGTCGACCCCGGCGTCCGGCGGGCCACCCGGCGACAGCGGGGTGACGCCGGTGATCCGGCCGTTGACCGTCTCGATCAGCACGTCCGGGGTCGGCTCGGCCTGCTCGGGCAGCCACGCGTACTCGGCGAGCCAGCGGGTCGAGGTCATCGGGCCTGCCTCCTGTCGAGCTGAACCGTCTGCGCCATCAGTCGACCACGGCCGGGCCGGTCAGCTCCGTCAGGACGCGGGCCAGGGCGGTCACCCCGGCGGCACAGTCGGCGTCGGTGGCCGATTCGGCGGGGGAGTGCGAGACGCCGGTGGGGTTGCGGACGAAGAGCATCGCGGTCGGCACGTGTGCCGCCAGTACCCCGGCGTCGTGACCGGCACCGGTGGGCAGCACCGGGGCGTCCAGCAGCGTCGCCAGCCGGTCGGCCAGGCCGCCGTCGAAGGCCACCAGCGGGGTCACCGACTCCTCGGTCAACGCGATCTCGGTGCCGTCCCGGCGGGCCCGCTCGGCGGCCTTGGCCCGGACCGCCTCGACCAGGCCGGTCAGCGTCTCCGGTTCGGCGGCGCGGGCGTCCAGCCAGCCGGTCACCCGCGACGGGATGGCGTTCGTCGCGTTCGGCTCGACGGCCACCCGGCCGACGGTGGCGTGGGCGTCGCGCAGCCGGGCCTCCTTGTTGGCGGCGAGCACCGTGAACGCGTACGTGAGCATCGGGTCGCGGCGGTCGGCCATCCGGGTCGTACCGGCGTGGTTTGCCTCGCCGGTGAAGTCGAAGCGCCAGCGGCCGTGCGGCCAGATCGCGGTCGCGACCCCGACCGGCGCGGCCTGCTCGATGAGGGCGCGACCCTGCTCGACGTGCAGCTCCACGAAGGCGGCGAAGCGGCCGAGCAGCGCCGGACCGGGGCCCGCCGGCCGGGCGCCGAGCGCCTCGGCGAAGCTCACCCCGGCCGCGTCGCGCAGCGCACCCGCCCGCTCGGCGTCGATCTGCCCGGTGAGCAGCCGAGAACCCAGGCAGGGTACGCCGAACCGGGCCCCCTCCTCCTCGACGAACGCGGCGACGACAAGCGGCCGGGTCGGGGTGACGCCGGCCGCGCGCAGTTCGTCCACGGCCAGCCAGGCGCTGACGATGCCGAGTGGTCCGTCGTACGCCCCGCCGTGCGGCACCGAGTCGAAGTGGCTGCCGGTCAGCACCGCGTCGCTGGCGTCCGGGTCACCCCACCAGGCGAAGAGGTTGCCGTTGCCGTCCTCGGCGACCGGCATGCCCCGCTCGTCGGCCTGCGCGCGGAACCATTCGCGCAGGCGCAACTCCGGCTCGGTGAGGGCGTAGCGCAGGTAGCCGTCGCTGCGCTCGTCGCGGCCGATCGGCGCGATCTCGTCCCACAGCGTGCGGAACCTGTTAAGAAGGGGCCCTTCCTCTACCGTATGCGTTAACAAGGGGCCCTTCCTTCGGTCATGGGAACGCGGACGCCGCTGTGCGCGGCTACCGCGCTCGCCGCGTCGTAGCCGGCGTCGACGTGCCGGATCACTCCCATCGCCGGGTCGTTGGTGAGCACCCGCTCGATCTTCTGCCCGGCCAGTGCGCTGCCGTCGGCCACGCAGACCTGGCCGGCGTGGATGGACCGGCCGATGCCCACGCCGCCGCCATGGTGGATGGAGACCCAGGATGCCCCACTCGCCGTGTTGACCAGGGCGTTGAGCAGCGGCCAGTCGGCGATCGCGTCGGAGCCGTCGGCCATCGCCTCGGTCTCCCGGTACGGGCTGGCGACGCTGCCGCAGTCCAGGTGGTCCCGACCGATCACCACGGGCGCGCTGAGCTCACCCGAGGCGACCATCTCGTTGAACCGCACCCCGGCCCGGTCCCGTTCGCCGTAGCCGAGCCAGCAGATCCGGGCCGGTAGGCCCTGGAAGGCGACCCGTTCGCCGGCCATCCGGATCCACCGGGCCAGCTGCTCGTTCTCCGGGAACAGGTCGAGGATGGCCCGGTCGGTGGCGGCGATGTCGGCCGGGTCGCCGGAGAGCGCCGCCCACCGGAACGGGCCCTTACCCTCGCAGAACAGCGGCCGGATGTACGCCGGCACGAAACCGGGGAAGTCGAACGCCCGCTCGTACCCGCCCAGGCGGGCCTCGCCCCGGATCGAGTTGCCGTAGTCGAAGACCTCGGCACCCGCGTCGAGGAAGCCCACCATCGCCTCGACGTGCCGGGCCATCGACTCCCGGGCCCGGTCGGTGAACTCGGCCGGCTTGGCCGCCGCGTAGTCCCGGGCGTCGCCGACCTCCACCCCGACGGGTAGGTACGACAGCGGGTCGTGGGCGCTGGTCTGGTCGGTGACCACGTCGATCGGTACGCCCCGGCGCAGCAACTCGGGGAAGATCGTGGCGGCGTTGCCCACCACGCCCACGCTGAGCGCCCGACGGTCCCGCTTGGCGGCGAGGACCCGCTCGACCGCGTCGTCCAGGTCGTCGGCGACCTCGTCCAGGTAGCGGTCGTGCACCCGGCGCTCCAGCCGGGTCCGGTCCACGTCCACGATCAGGCAGGCACCGCCGTTCATGGTGACCGCGAGCGGCTGGGCCCCGCCCATCCCGCCGCAGCCACCGGTCAGCGTCAGGGTGCCGGCCAGGGTGCCGCCGAACCGCTTGGCGGCCACCGCCGCGAACGTTTCGTAGGTGCCCTGGAGGATGCCCTGGGTGCCGATGTAGATCCACGAGCCGGCGGTCATCTGGCCGTACATGGTCAGGCCGAGCTGTTCCAACCGGCGGAACTCCGGCCAGGTGGCCCAGTCGCCGACCAGGTTCGAGTTGGCCAGCAGGACCCGGGGCGCCCACTCGTGGGTGCGCATCACCCCGACCGGGCGGCCCGACTGCACCAGCATCGTCTCGTCGTCACGCAGGTCGGTGAGCGTCCGCACCAGGGCGTGGTACGACGGCCAGTCCCGCGCGGCCTTCCCGGTGCCGCCGTAGACGACCAGGTCGTCGGGGCGTTCGGCGACCTCCGGGTCGAGGTTGTTCATCAGCATCCGCAGGGCGGCCTCCTGCGGCCAGCCACGGGCGGTGCGCTCGGGACCGCGCGCGGCGCGAATCGGCCCGGTGCGGTGGGCGGCTTGGGTCATGGTGCGTCTCCTCCTAACCGAGGAACAACTGGCGACGGGCGGCGGAGGCTTCGAACGCCTCCAGCCGCCGCTGGGTCTCGGCCGGGGCGGCGTCGCAGATCGCCTGGAGCAGCACCATGGCCAGGGTCATCGGAGCGGTGTGCAGGTCGAACACGAGTTGGGCGCCGACCGCGGCGGGCAGCACCACGTCGGCGAGTTCGGACGCCGGACTGACCGGCGAGTCGGTGATCGCGACCACGGTGAGGCCGGCGTCCCGGGCCGCGCGCAGCGCGTCCAGGGTTTCCCGGGGATAGCGGGGCAGGACGAAGGCCAGCAGTGCGCTCGCCCCGGCCTCGGCGGCCTGTTCGAGGCGGTCGGTGAGCAGGCTGCCGCCGTCGTCGAGCACCCGCACGTCCGGGTGCACCTTCGCGGCGAAGTACGCGAAGTACGCGGCCAACGGCGCGGCGGCGCGCAGGCCGAGCACCGGCAGTGGTCGGCTGGCGGCCAGCAGTCGCCCGGTGCCGGCCAGCCGTTCGCGGTCGGCGAGCTGCTCGGCCAGCCGGTCCAGGTTGCCGATCTCGGCGCGTACCGCCTGTTGGAGTTCGTTGCCGGCGGTGGCCGGGCCGGGCGCGGCGGCGGTCAGTTCCCGCAGCCGGCGACGCAGCGCGGGGTAGCCGTCGAGGCCCAGCGCGACGGCGAAGCGGGTGACCGACGGCTGGCTGACCCCGGCCAGCTCGGCGACCTCGGCGGCGGAGAGGTAACCGACGGCGGGCGCGTGCTGCACCAGGCAGTGCGCGATGCGTCGCTGGGTCGGGGTGAGCCGAACCCCGTCGAACAGGCCGACGACCCGTTCGGTCGGCGCCATGGCAACCCCGTCATTCATCCTGTGACTCTATGCATGAAAACTTTCAGTAGGCAAGTGGTCGACTCAGCTCCGAGCTGCGGTTTCGCGACGGTGATCCGGAGGGCGGCTACCGGCGGGCCGGGTGAGGTGCGACGGCTCGGTAGGATCCGCACGGCGGTCGAGCAGAGGAGTTGCCATGCAGCCGGACGGCCCCTACCGGTACACCCACCTGCTGGGCGGGTCACCGGTCGGCAAAGCGTGGGCGGCCCTCGACCAGCAGGGCCGGTTCGTGACGGTCGCCGTTCTGGACGCCACTGTGGCCGCCGCGCCGGGCTGGCGGGAGGCGTTCGCCGGCATCGTGAACAACCTCGCCCAGGCACCCGGCGGAACCCCCTTCGCGTACGCCGACTTCTCGGCCGCCGCCCCCTGGGTCGCGTACGGCGCGGAGGCCGGCCCGGCGGCGGAGAAACTCTTCCGGGCCCTTGGCGTCGACTACCAGCCCGTGCCCACGCCCGGCCCACCGGCGAGCCCGCCGTCGCCCGTCTCCGGCCCGCCGATTTCCGGTAGCCCGCAGCCGATCTCCGGCCCGCCGCAATCCGTCTCCGGCCCGCCCCAGCCGGTCTCCGGCGCACCACAACCCGTGTCGGGTGCACCGCAGCCGGTCTCGGGTGCACCGCAGCCGGTCGGCCCGATTCCCACCCAGCCGGTCTACTCGGACCCGGTCTCGGGTGCGCCGACCTCGCCCAGCTTCGGCCCGTCCTTCGACGATCCGGCGCAGCGCGACCCGTTCACCTCCCCGGCCCGCCGGATCCAACCCTCCGCGCCCGCCAAGCGCCAGCCGGGCCTCTGGGTCGCGGTCGCCGCACTGCTGCTGGTGGCCGCCATCGGTGGTGGTGCGGGCGTCTGGGCCATCTCGGCGGGCGGGACCGACGACCCGTCGCCGGTGGCCGCTCCGACCGCCACCCCGGCCCCACCCGGGCTCAAGCCCTGGGCCGAGGCCACCCCGCGCAGCCCGCAGGAGCACGCCCTCGCCACGGCCGCGCCCGCGATGGTCTTCCTCGACGCCATCTTCACCGGCTACGTCCGCAACAAGCAGGACAATGCCCTGCTGCACCCGGAGCCCTTCACCTTCAGCCGGCGCTGCACGGGCGTCGTGGTCAACCACGATGGACACGTCCTCACCAACGCCCAGTGCGTGGCGCCCACGGTGGGCATCCTGCTCGAACACGCGCTCGGCTCGCTGGCCGACACCCTCGTCGCGGAGGGCAAGCTGAAGGCCGGCGAAGTCGGCGGATACGTCCGGGGCCGGCAGGCGAGCAGCGCCTTCACCGGCCCGGATGCCGGCACCGAACCGGTGGCCACCCTGCACGGGCAGTTGAACGTGGCCAAGGGCGACCTCAAGGACGCGCCGGCGATTCCCGGCACCGTCGTGCGTGCCCTCACCGTGGAGGAAGGCAACCTCGCGCTGGTCAAGCTCGACCAGGCGAACCTTCCCGCCGCCGAGCTGAACACCTCCGCCACGATCGCTGCGGGGACGGCGCTGCACGTCCTCGGCTACGCCACCACCGACGTGGAGTACCGCTCCGCCACCTACCAGGTGCGGGCCAAGGCGGTCGAGGTGACCGACGTCGACATCGAATCGTCGGCGTACCGGATCAGCGAGGATGTCGGCGCCTACTCACGCGGCGGGATCGCGATCGACCCGCAGGGACGGGTGGTCGGGATGCTCGACAACGACCTGCTGGCGCCCGAGCGGCCGAACCGCCTCGTGGCACCCGTGTCCCGGCTGACCGGGCTGCTCGGCGCGGCCGGGGTGGAGAACCGCCTCGGCGAGCCCGACCAGCGCTACCGCAGCGCACTCGACGCGTACTTCCGTGGTGACGAGGCGAAGGCCGCGCCACAGTTCGCGGAGGTCGCGGAGCAGGCGCCCGCCAACGCGCTGGCACCGGCGTACCGCGAGGCGGCCATCGCCGCCGGAGGCGACGCAGGGTCCCGACCCGGCTGGGCGGTGCCACTGCTCGTCGCCGCCGGAATCGCGCTCGCGGCGGGGCTCGGCGCGCTGGTCTGGTCCCGGCTGCGCGCGAAACGCTAGCCGGTCAACCCTGCCGGCTGTGCTGTTTGACCGCGAACTCGCAGACGTCGAGCAGCCGCCGCACCGCGCGCATGGTCTGCACCACGTTGGCCGGGATCCCCGACCAGGTGTGGACGTCGTCGACGTCCTTCGACGGTGGAGACGGCGATTCTCATGGCGAGGATTCTGCCGTAGCCGTGGTACGCCAGGCGGGGCGCGGGTGACCGGCTAGTCGGTCGGTTTGCCGAGTACCGGCGCCAGCGCCTCGTCGAAGAGCGGGGTCAGCTTGCCGGCGTACTCGGTCGTGACGTGGTTGCCGTCGCGCCGGACGATGACGCCGCCGACGAAGATCGGGCACCGCCCGGCGGCGCAGAACCAGTCCGTGGTGGCGATGTGCCAGGAACCCCGGCCACCCCAGGCCCGCCGCTCCGCCTCGGCGTACGACCGGTGCTCGTCGCCGAGCCGGGAGACGCAGTCGTCGGGGGTGGAGACCCGGGTGATGCAACTCTTCGGATCCTGACCGACGGGCGGCGGTTGCAGGGCGACGATCTTCCCTGCGCCGGTGAGCCAGTTCTCCCGGGCGGCACGGGCCGCCTGCTCCCAGCCGGACAGCGACGGGTAGCCACCGGTGCCGGTGAACCGTTGGTGGTACGCGTTGCTCACGATCACCAGGTCCGGCCGGCCGTTCTCGATGACGGTCCGTACCGCCTGCCGGTGACCGGGACAGGCTCGGGTGATGCGTTCGATCGGCGAGACGGTGTCCGCGGCGAGGAACGGGCAGCCGGCAAACGTCAGGTCCTGGACCACCCATCCCGCCGGCTCCAGGCCCCCCCGCACCAGCGGCAGCCAGGCGCTGGCCATGGAGTCTCCGACGACAACCGCCCACCGGGCGGGACGCGGTGCCGGGACGGCGCAGTCGTTGCCGTTCGGGATCGCCGGCCGGCACCCCTGCCCGTCGCCACGGGTGATACCCAGGTCGCCCAGTTCGCCGGGGGGAGGGGTCAGCACCGGCCAGTCGGCGGCAGCCAGGGCGGTGTGGATCTGCGCCGTCAACTCGTCCTGCGAGGTGACCACCGTCGGTTGCGTCGGGGCGTACGGTGACGGGTTACGTACCGCCATCGCGGTGACGGTGCCCACCGTGGCGACCAGCGCCACCGACCCGGCGACCCGCCGCACCAACGCCGCCCTGGTCCGTCGGTGCGGCACGCCCGGCTGCCGCCGCTCCAACCAGGACGACCGGCGGACCGGATCCTCGACCAGGTGGTAGGTGAGCACCGAGAGCAGCGCCGTGCCGACGAGGGTGAGCACCGCGATGGCGTACCCGCCGGTGGGCAGCGCCGCGCCGATCAGGATGAGCAGCGGAAAGTGCCACAGGTAAAGGGAGTAGGAGATGTCGCCGACGTACCGGACGGCGCGGTTGGTCAGCGGGAACATCAGCCGCTGCCCGCCGACACCCCCGGCGATGACCAGTGCCGTCGAGATCACCGCCAGGAAGGCACCCGGGACCGGGAAGGGCGACTCGGCGGTGATGGCGAGCACCGAGACGACCAGGCCGGTCAGGCCCAGCCACTGGTATGCCGGACGTGCCGCCGCCGGGATCCGGGCCAACAGCGGTGCCGCCACCGCGAGCAGGGCACCGACGCCCAGTTCCCAGACCCGGGAGAAGGTCGAGAAGTACGCGACCGTCGGACGATGGTCGACCTCCCAGAGCGCGAAGAGGATCGAGGCCAGCACGATCGCACCGAGGACCAGGCCCACCGCCCACCGGGACCGGCTGCCGTAGCGACCTCGACGGGCGGCGAGGCCCAGCACCGCCACCAGCAGCACCGGCCAGACCAGGTAGAACTGCTCCTCGACCGAGAGCGACCAGTAGTGCCGCAGCGGTGAGACCGGACCGTCGGTCTGCCAGTAGTCGGTGCCGGTGGCCGCGAAGCGCCAGTTGGCCGCGAAGAGGCTGGCCCAGAGCGCGTCCCAGGCCGTCGACCGCACCCGTTCGCCGAGGAACAGCAGCGACGACGCGAGGTACGTGCTCACCAGGACCAGCATCGCCAGCGGCAGGATCCGCCGGGCCCGCCGACGGTAGAAGTCCACGAAGGAGACCCGGCCCCGCCGGTCGTGCTCGTCCAGCAGCAGGCCCGTGATCAGGAAGCCGGAGATCACGAAGAAGACGTCCACCCCGACGAACCCGCCGGCCGGCCAACGGAAGACGTGTTCGAGGACCACCACCACGACCGCGAAGGCCCGTAGCCCCTGGATGTCCGGCCGGAAACCGGACGGTGCGGCGACCGGGCGTCGAGGGACGGTTGCCCGGTCAGTCCCGCGCATCGGTCGTAGCCTGGCCGACCCGCTGCCTGCCGACCACCCGGCGGAGCCTGGCCAGCGGACCCGGTCGATCGGCGGAAGCGTCCGGCTCGTTCGGCGCGACGGGATCCGCCGATCCCAGCGCGGAACTGGTCAGCACCATCAGGACGACGATCCAGGTCAACCCGTCGACGGAGAGCGGGTTCCAGACCACCTCGGTGAACGAGTAGACGATGAACAGCGCCACCGGCGCCTTGGCGGAGAGGGCCCGGCCGTCGACGACCGGTGCGCGTAGCAGGGTGGCCAGCAGGAAGGTCCACAGGGTCAGGGCGACGAAACCACCGGAGAAGATCGCCAACACGTACCCCGAGTGGAAGAAGTGGTACGGGGCCTCGCCGATGTCCCGCAGGTAGTACCACTTGGAGACACCGACGCCAGTGGCCTCCGAACCGGCGATGTACTCCCGGACGTGGACCCAGATGTTGCCCCGGTTGCTCAGGGTGGTCCTGGACGCGCTCCAGGTCAGGTAGGTGGCCGTCGCCGCGGCTCCGACGACCAGGGCCAGGCAGAGGGCGAAATGGATGTGCGGGTACGACCGCCGCCGTTCGAGCAGCGCGGCACCGAGCACCCACCCGCCCACCGCGGCGAGCGCCAGGTAGCTGGTCCGTGATCCGGTGGCGACGATGATCAGCAGGCAGAACGCCACCACCGCCAACCGCTCCGCGCGGCGCAGCGCGCAGACGGCGGCGACCAGCACGAACGAGGCGATCAAGGCGACGTAGTTCTCGGAGTTGTAGAAGCTCTTGAACAGTGCCCCCGCCACCGAGCACTTCTCCAACTGCCCGTCGGTGCAGGCCCGCCACGCCTGTCCGTAGCCGGCCGTCGGGATCGTCAGGATCGACAGGACGGCCAGCCCGGTGTAGGCCAGCGCGCCGAGGCTCACCGTGGCGCTGGCCCCCAGCAGCCAGGCCGCCAGCAGCAGGAGCCCTGCGGTGGCGTACGCCGGCAGCCTCGACCCGTACACGCCGTCGCCGCTGAGCAGGTCCACGCCGAGGCACCAGAGCAGCAGTGCGGCGGCCAGCCCCAGGCAGACCCGTCGCCAGACTCCGGGCGGTCCCCACAGCCGCTGCGGACCGGTGGCCACCAGCCAGCCGACCAGTGCGAGCACCAGCAGGCCGATCAGCGCCGACGAGTGGTCACCGGCGATCACCGGCGCGGCGTTCGCGAGCACCGCGAATCCGATGAACGCGATGGCGGTCGTACCGCCGCCGAAGGTGACGGCGACGGCTCGCCGCGCGTGGACCAGCCACCCGGCCACCGCGAGGCCGCCCGCGCTCAGCAGGACACCGAAGAGTGTGGTCACCTCAGACCCTTTCCATGGGACGTGCCGAAGGGGGTGTGCCGGCCCGGTCGCGGCGAACGGCGGCGGCGAGGCAGCCCCAGAGCAGTACGGCGAGCAGCGCGTCGCACGCCAGGCTGGAGACGATAGCGCCCTGCCATCCGTAGGCCGGGATGAGCCACAGGTTCAGCAGTGCGTTGAGCACGCCGATGCCGATCTGGCAGATGGTCCGCCGTCCCTGCATCCGCGCCCCGGACAGCGCGTCGGCGGCGAGGTAGTGCAGCGACTTCAACACCAGCAGCGCGCTGAGCCCTTGCAGCGCCGGGATGGCCGCCTCGAAGTCGTCCCCGAAGACCAGCGGCATCATCCAGGCGAACGCGACCAGCAGCAGGCTCACCGGCACGCTGAACGCCAGGAAGCGCGGCACCAGCCCACGGGCCATCCGCAGCGCCTCGCGTGGGCCGTTGCGGCCCGCTTCGAAGAAGCCGGGGTAGGCGACCGAGCCCATGGTCCGGGCCGGGGTGTAGGCGAGGTCGACCACCCGGTAGGCCGCCGCGTAGATGGCGGCGCTCTCCGGGGTGCCCAGGCGGGACAGCATGACCTTGTCGCTGTCGTTGTAGACCGACTGGGCCGAGAGCCCGACGGCGAACAGCATCCCGGTCCGGGCCTGCCGCAGCGAACCCCGTACGCCCAGGGCCTGGCCGGCGGCACCGCGCAGGCCGCCCAGGACCACGGGTAGGCACACGACGATCGAGATCACCACGGAGGTCGTCGCCCAGCCGCGCAGCGTCACCGGCCCCGCCGAGAGGGCCAGCGCCACGGCTCCGGCCAGCCGACAGACATGCAGCAGGGCGGGAATGAGCGCGGCGAGCATGATCCGGCCACGGACATGGAACGAGGCCGCCACGGCCTCGATGAGCCGCCAGGCGACCAGATCCGCGAAGGCGAGACAGAGCAGGTCGACAAGGCCGACGTGGGCGCCCCAGATGGCCAGACCCGCAGCGGTCACCAACACCGTGGCCGCCGAGCCGAAGACCGTGGACAGGAACAGGCCACGGCACAGGTGGCGGGGCCAGTCGGACGGCGAGTCGGCGTAGTTCTGGACGATCAGGCTCGGCGCACCGGCTGAGGCGAAGGGCGACACCACCGCGACGAGCGCGGTGACACCGACGAACAGTCCGTAGGTGTCGATCGCCATTTCCCGCGCCAGCAGCACGTAGAGGGCGCCCTGCGCGAGGGTACGCAGCAGGTTTCCGGTGAAGAACTTGCCGAACTTGTGCAGGAAACCGTCGCCGCCACCGGACCTGCCTCGCCAGCGCGACCGCTGTGGCTGCCGGTCCTGCTCGGTCGCCGGCCGGTCCACGTCGCCCGGAACGGCCGTCATCGCAGGGCCTCCACCCACCGGCGACCCACCTCGGTGGGGTCCAGTGCCGCGCATCGGGCGTGCCAGGCCTTCTCGAAGTCCGCGACGGTGGGCCGTCCGCCACCGGTCAGGTGCAGGATCGCCTCGGCGAGCGCCGCCGGTGAGGTGTCCGCCGCCAGGGTGCCCGGCACGAACGTCGGGATCATCTCGTCCACGGCGGGCACCGGCAGGGCGGCGACGGGCAGCCCGGCCTCGGCGGCCTCCACCAGGCTGAAGCCGAACGTCTCGGCGCGGGACGGGTGCACCAGCAGGTCCGCCTCGGCGAGCAGCCCGGCCACCCCCGGCACCCGGCCCAGGAAGGTCGTGCGGTCGGCCAGTCCGAGCGTACGAGCCCTGTCGTGGAGGAGGTCGCGCTGCGCACCGTCACCGGCGAGGGTCAGGTGGTAGTTCGCGGGCAGCAGCGCCAGCGCTTCGAGCGCGCCGCAGTGGTTCTTGATCGGGCGGAACGCGCCGGCGGTCAGGAGTCTGATCCGCTCGTGGTCGGCGACCTCGCGGGGCGGCACGAACGGCCTGGGTGGCATCAGGTTGGGAATGGTCACCACCGGCTGCCCCGGGGCGAGTTGCCCTACGGTCCGCGCCACCCCGTCGGAGACGGCGACCACGAGGCGGGGCCGTAGTCCCCTGACCCGGGCCATCCGGGCGAGCGCGCGTACCCGGCCGTCGACGCGCAGCCGCTCCGGCAGCAGGGAGTGTTCCCAGGCGACGAAGCTGCGGTCGGAGCCGGCCAGGGCGGCACCGACCGGGACGCTGCCCCACAACCCGCTCGCCACGATCCGTACGTCCGCCGGGAGTGCCCGTAGCCGGCGTCGCAACGGTGGGACCGCCTCCATCAGGCGGGTGATCCGGGTGCCCAGGCCGAGGGCGTCGATCGCCAGGCCGTCCAGGGTGGGTGGCACCGACCCGGACAGGACGGTCGCCGACACCTCGACACCCTGGGCCCGCAGCTCCCGGATCAGCAGTGCCGCCGCGAGTTCCATGCCGAACAGCGGTTCCAGCTGGGGGAGTACGAAGTGCAGACGCATCAACGGGACCCGCCCGCCCGGAGCGAGTCGGAGTCACCGACGGTCCGCGAGCCGCGCATCGCGACGCGTTCGAGCGCGGATCTCGGCACGAGACCGAGCGCCGCCAGGGCCGCGTTGCGGGCCGACGGGGGCGAGTTGCGGCGGATGGCGCGCACCATCTCCCGTACGCCCTCGCGGTCGCGCGCCTGGAGTGCGTACCGCAGGGTCTGCGCGGCGATGAAGTCGGAGAAGGTCTCCGGCGCCCACACTCCCTCCCAGCGCCGGGCCCAGTCCCAGGAGGTACGCCAGTCGGCACCGGCCGAGATCGACCCCGGGCTCCCCACCGTGTAGATGGCGGTCGCCTCCTCGATCTGCACGATCTTCGCTCGCGGGAGCCGGGCCACCCGGACCAGCCAGTCCCAGTCCTGGTGCCGGGGCAACGACTCGTCCCACCGACACTGCCGGGCGACGTCCACAGTGGTCAGCAGTGTCGAGGTGGGCAGCGACTGGCGACCGACACCGAGTTGCCGGCGGCGGAAGAGGTAGTCCTCGGGCAGCGTGCCGTCGGCGATCAGCGTGGTCGGTACGGCGGACGGAAGCGGGGTGCCGCCCGCCTTGCGTTGCAGCGTTCGGGAGGACACCACCGGCAGCCAGCCCTGCCCGGCCAGCCGTTCCAGGACGGGCAGTTGGGCGGCGAGCTTGCCGGGCAGCCAGGCGTCGTCATCGTCGAGGAACGCCACGTGGGTGCCGGCGGCGGCATGCTGGACCCCGAGGTTGCGGGCGTACGATCCCCGCCGTCCGCCGCCGGTGCAGACGATCTCGTCGATCTGGTCGCGCAGCTCCGCCACGGCGGTCGGCACTTCGGCCAGGTCGCAGACCACCACCAGGTGTACGGACACGCCCCGCTGGGCGCGGGCTGTGGCGACCGCCTCCGCGAGGCTGGGCCTACCCGTGGTCGGGATGACCACCGAAACGTCCGGCATCGGATTCTCCAAGAACTCGGCTGAGCGCCACCGTGCCGAGTCGGCGGCGCGTACGGCGGGAACCGTCGGTGCGGGGTGTCCCCGAGGCCGATCGGAGCGGAGCCTACCGCCCGCCCGGCCCGGAGTCCGACCGGTCGCTCAGCGACCACCGCCGCGGAACACCTCGGCCACGGTCCGCAGGAGGACCTTGGCGTCCAGCCACAGCGACCAGTTCTCGATGTAGTAGTTGTCGAACCGGGCCCGGTCCGAGATCGGGGTGTCCCCGCGCAGGCCGCTGACCTGGGCGAGGCCGGTGAGGCCGACCGGGACCCGGTGCCGCATCGCGTAGCTCGGGTACTCGGCGGAGAACTTCTCGACGAAGTACGGGCGCTCGGGGCGCGGCCCGACGACACTCATGTCGCCCTTGAGGATGTTCCACAGTTGGGGCAACTCGTCCAGGGAGGTACGCCGCAGGAACCGACCGATCGGCGACACCCGCCGGTCGTTCGCTATCGACCAGTTGGTCTGCGACTCGTGCTCGTCGAGTGGCCGCATGGTGCGGAACTTGATGATGTCGAACGGCTTGCCGTGCCGGCCGATGCGCTCCTGGCGGAAGAAGATGCCCCGACCGCCGTCGACGAACGCCAGCACCGCGCACAGCACCAGGATCGGGCTGAGCAGCAGCATCGCCAACCCGGCGAAGATCACGTCCGAGGCGCGCTTGAGGGCCCAGTGCGGCCCCGACAGCGTGGTGTCGCCCACCTGGACGATCGGGATGGCGCCGATGTGGTCACCGTGTGACCGGGAACCCCAGAGTCGGGGCGCGGCCCACAGGTCGCAGTTGGCCACCCGCGGCTGCCGCAGGATCTCCATCAGCACCAGCTCGGGGCACGCCGGGTCGGCGATGATCAGCACGTCGCACTCGGTCAGCCGGACCAGGTGTTCGAGCTGGTCGAGTGTGCCGATCACCGGCACCGGTGACGAGGTCGCCGGGGAGGGGCTGTCCACGTGCCCCACGAACCGCAGGCCGTACCTCGGATAGCGGCGCAGGAGTCGGGCGAGTTCCACGGCGGTCGGACCGCTGCCGATGATGATGGCGTTGTGCTCGACCCAGCGCTGACGGCGGGCCAGGGTGGCGATCTCCCTGGTGAGCAGGCGACCGGCGAGCACCAGGACGGCGGCGATCGCCATTCCGCGGATGAACCCGACGAGGTACTGCGGTGAGTCGTGGCGCAGCGCGGCGATGATGACGACGATCGCCGAGGAGGCCAGCAGCCGGCCGCAGAGGCTCGGCAACTCGTCGAGGATGCTCACGTGCCGGCGGGCGTGATAGAGCCCGCCGGCGGCGAAGATGGCCACCGTCAGGCCGGTCATGGTGAGGGTGCCGCGCCAGTACTGCTGACTGACCAGCAGCGGCGACAGCAGCGCGGCGACGTCGACGGGGGCCGTCAACATCCAGGCCCGCAGGCCCCGGGTCCGGGTCGAGGTACGGGATCCGGGGTACGGCAGCACCGCCGTCACTTCGAGGCCCGGCCGCGCCTTGTCGCCGTTTCCCGCTGGTGTCGGCCGCACCTCGCCCGGATCGGCCGGGCTGGCAGGTTCACCGTCGTCGTCTGATTCCGCTGTCGTGGATCGTTCACCCGGCACCGTTGCCCCCACCGTATCGGGCACGCTCGTGGCCGGGTAACCCACGACAGGTTGCCTCGACATTGCAGTTCCTCCCCCGTGGAGTGACATCCGTTGACGCCTGAGAAGCCACCGGAGCGAACGCAGGATACGGCGGCTCTGGCGACAGCCGCCAGAGCCGCCAGGCGAATTCGTGGCCTATTTTCCGGCGCTGAGGATCTCCTCGACCGCGTCCCGTCGAACGGCGTCGTAGAAGCTGGACGCCTTGTCCGCGTCCTCGAAGACGACGCTCTCGCTGCCGACCCGCCCGGTTCCCTTGGTCGGGTTGGTCATGAAGGTCAGGTCGTTGCCGCGCAGGCCGCGTAGGTCCATCGCCATGTCCACAAGAGACATGTCCTTGTCCACGGATACGGCGCTCGACGTGGCGCGGACAAACGAATTGAGCTTGGTGGGATTTGCCAAGATTCCACCGGATGCGGCTTTGTCCAGAATTGCCTTGATGACCTGCTGCTGATGCTTGATCCGGGTGAAATCGCCGTCGGCGAACTGCTTGCGCTGCCGCGAGAAGTCCAACGCGGTGGCCCCGTCCATCTGTTGTTTGCCCTGCTGGAAGGTGCGGAACGGCGGGTGGATCGAAGTGAACTTCTTCGCCGAGTTGATCTCGATGCCGCCGAGGGCGTCGATGATCTCGGTGAATCCGGCGAAGTCCACCATCATCACGTGGTCGATCCGGACCTTGGTGTACTGCTCCACGGTCTGCACCATCAGCGGCAGGCCACCCCAGGCGTACGCGGCGTTGATCTTCGCGTCACGGCCGCCGCGCCCCTGCTTCGTGCGGGGGATCGAGACCCAGGTGTCGCGGGGGATCGAGACGAGTTGCGCGCCGGAACGGTCCTTCGGTATGTGCGCCAGGATGATGGTGTCGGCGCGCGAGCCGCCGGTGCTCTCCGGATCCCGCGAGTCGCTACCCAGGATCAGCATGTTCAAGGCGCCCGTGGCGACGACCTCGGGGCGGGTCTCCTCGGGAATGCTGTCGAAGGCATCGAAGCGCTCGATGTCCGACTCGACCGACTTGAGATAGAAGCCGGCGGCTACCGCCCCGCCGATCCCGATCAGTGCCAGCACCACCACGCTGATCAGCGTGATCCGCAGCCACCGTCGGCGCGGTTTGCCGCCCGGTGCGTCCGCTGTCGTTTCCGGCCCGTCGGTGCCCTCCGCCGGCAGATTCTTCTCCGGAACGGCGGCCCCCGCCTGCTCTTCACTCGACATGGCCGCGATGCTACTGAACCTCACGTATGCGGGGTGCCCCGGCAGGGGCGTACCAATCAGGTCACCGGGTCATTGTGTTACCCCCATGTTTCGATCCGTCTGGTACAACCCTGCAGTGGACGCCGTCAAGCTGCGTCGGGCCATCGCCCGCACCCGCCTCGCCCCCGTCGCCGCCTTCCCCAAGCGGCTGGTCGCGGTGGCCCGTCACGACGCCAAGGTGCTGCGCACCTCGGCCCGATGGCTGGTCGCCTCACGAGAGCATCACAACTACACGTACGAGCTGACCAAGCTCAGCCGTAGCCACCTCGCCTGGTTCGTCAGCGTGGTCTGTGACCTGCCGGTCCAGCAGGTCCGCGGCTACCTGGAGGAGATCGAGTCGGACGACGCGCTGCGCCAGCACATCGCCTCGGCCACCGCCGGCGCCGCCCGTCGCGGCCTGGCCGACAAGCAGGTCCGGTACGCCCGGCGGATCGGCTGGTACGCGATCGTGCGGGCCCGCCGGCCCGCACACGTCGTGGAAACCGGGGTGGACAAGGGATTGGGCAGTTGCGTACTGGCCGCCGCCCTGCTGCGCAACGCCGCCGAGGGGCACCCCGGCCGGGTCAGCTCCATCGACATCAACCCCGAGGCCGGCTACCTCGCCCGGGTCGCCCCCTGGTCCGAGGTGATCGACCTGGTGATCGGAGACTCGGTCGAGTCGATCAGCGCCCTGGACCGGCCGGTCGACCTGTTCCTGCACGACAGCGACCACAGCCGGGCGTACGAGAAGCGCGAGTTCGACGCCGTCGAGCCGAAGCTGGCCCCGGCGGCGATGCTGCTCACCGACAACGTCACCCACACCAATGTGCTGGCCCGGCACGCCGAGCGCACCGGCCGCAGGTTCCTCGCCTACCGGGAGACCCCCGCGAACCACTGGTACCCGGGGGACGGCATCGGCGTGGCATGGTGACCGGGTGCGGCTCAGTGAGATCAACACGTATCCGATCAAGGGTTGTCGCGGTCTGACCCACGACGAGGCCGAGGTGCGGCCATGGGGGCTCGACGGCGACCGGCGCTGGATGCTGGTCGACGCCGACGGGGTCGGGATCACCCAGCGGGAAACCACCGCGCTGGTCCGGGTGCGCGTCCGGCCGGATCGCGATGGCCTGCGGCTCAGTGCCGCCGGCCAGCCGGACCTGCTGGTACCGGAGCCGACCGGCGCCGCCCCGGTCCAGGTCCGCACGTTCCGGCGCCGGTTGCTGCGGGTCGACGCGCTGCCCGCCGGCCCGGCCGCCGACACCTGGCTCGGCACCGTGCTCGACCGGCCGGTCCGCCTGGTCTGGCTCGCCCAGCCGGCCCGACACGTCGAACCGGGCCGCAAGAAGTACGACCCGGGCGATCAGGTCAGCTTCGCCGACGCGTATCCGGTCCTGCTGACCAGCACCGCGTCGCTGGCCGCGCTCGGCGACTGGCTCACCGAGGCCGGCGCGGAGCCGGTCCCGATGACCCGGTTCCGGCCCAACCTGGTGGTCGACGGGGCACCCGCCTGGGCGGAGGACGGCTGGGAAGGACGCGAGATGCGGATCGGTGGCGTCGCCTTCCGCGCCGCCGGGCCGTCGGCCCGCTGCCTGGTCACCACCACCGACCAGGAAACCGGCGTACGCGGCCGGGAGCCGCTGCGTACCCTCGCACGGCACCGCAACATCGACCGTCAGCTCCTGTTCGGACTGAACGTGGTGCCGCTGGAGTCCGGTCGGCTGCGGATCGGTGACCGGGTGGCTCTGACTGGTTGATCTCGTCTTATCTTTCGCTTAGTTCGCTTGTCCGGCATGGCCGTCGTCCGGAAGCATCGGTGCGCGTGACCGACGGAACCGACGGCCCCGCCGCACGGACAACAGCCCAGCGTCCCCGCCGGGGTCGCTGGCTGGCTGGCGGGGCCGTGGCCCTCATCGCCACGGTCCTCGGGCTCACCCTGGCGCTGCGCTCGGGCGCCGCACCCGCCTGCGCCGCGCCGATCCGGCCGCACACCGCCGCCGCGCTGCTCGCCCCACCCGCCGCCGGCACCCTCCACCAGGGCAAGGCGACCTTTTACGACTCGAAGGGCGCGGGCGGCAACTGCTCCTATCCCGCCGCCCCCGCGGATCGGCTCTACGTCGCGCTCGGCCCCGACGAGTACGCCGACGGCGCGGCCTGCGGCGGATATCTCGACGTGACGGGCCCGAAGGGCAAGGTGCGGGTCATGGTGATGGACCAGTGCCCGGAGTGCGGCCCCGGACACCTCGACCTGTCCAGGGAGGCGTTCGCCCGGATCGCCGACCCGGTCCGGGGCATCGTCGACGTCAGCTACCGCCTGGTCGTCGACCCGCCGCTGGCCGGCCCGCTCACCTTCCGGATCAAGGAAGGCGCGTCGCAGTGGTGGTTCGCGGTCCTGGTCGCCGGGCACGGCAACCCGCTGCGCGCCGTCGAGGTACGCCAGGGCAGTTCGGGTGGCTGGCGGGCGGCGAGCCGGGAAAGCTACAACTACTGGCTGATCGACTCCGGGGCCGGCCCCGGCCCGTACCAGATCCGGGTCACCGACAGCCGTGGCCACCGGGTCATCGCCAGTGGCATCCGGATGGCACCGGGTCAGGTGCAACGCAGCACGGTCCGGATGTACGGCGCCGCCTCGGGCGGGTCGACCACGACGTCCGCGTCGCCCACGGCCGGTCCGAAATCAGCCACCAGCGCGGCGGCCCGGCCGAGTCCGTCCCCGTCGACCGAGGTGCCGGCCGCCACGCCGACCTCCGCCGCAGCGACTTCGGACGTTGCGACCTCCGGCCGGGCGACCGAGGAGGCGGCGGCACTCGCACCCGCGTCGCTCGCGGCGGCCCCGCCCGCCTGCCGGTGACAGCCGAGCAAACCTTCCCGACCCGGTCGGCCGGCCCGGCTCGGTTCCCGGCTGCCCCGCCGGGCGTTGCTCGTCCCTGGATCTTGGTGCGAAACGGCCCCCATGCGGGCCATTTCGCACCAAGATCCGCGACGGACAGAATTTAGTTCGGCGGTTGGTCCTCGGTCAGGCTGAGCCACATCAGGATCTCGTCTCGGTCGTCGTCGGGGGCGACCCGGATGGCCCCGGGCCACCGGCCCACCTCCCGGTACCCGAGCCGCTGGTAGAACCGGTCCAGCCCCAGCCCGTCCCGCACGGTCACGTGCAGCGCGGCCAGCCCGAGGTCCCGGCCGACCTGGGCGGCCGTACGCATCAGCGCCTCGCCGACGCCACGTCCCTGCGCGTCCGGGTGCACCATGACCCGGGTGAGCACCCGCAGGTGCGGCTTCAGGTGGAACCGGGGATCGGTGAAGATCGCCATGGCGACGAGCCGATCGTCGTGGTAACCGAGCAGCAGCCGGTCCGGACCTTCCGCGATGCCCGCCAGGGTCGGGTCGGCGATCGTCCGTACCTCGTCGGCGGTGACCGGTGCCACGAAGCCGACCGCGCCACCGGCGTTGGTGACGTCGACCCAGAGCGCGACGATCCGGGCGCGCAGGTCAGGGGTCAGCTCGGGATCGAGTACGAAACGCAGGCTCACGGCGCTCATCCTCGCCGGGCCGGCCGCCCGGTGCGTGCGATCGTGATGCTCCCGACAGGGAGATGTCGCTGGTGCGGGAGGGGGGATTCGAACCCCCACGTCCTTTCGGACAATAGGACCTAAACCTACCGCGGCTGCCATTACGCCACTCCCGCCGACCCTCAGAGTCTAGGGCGTCGCCCCGGCACGGTGTCGAGCCCTCCGCCGCGTGATCGACACCGTCTCGGCGCAGTGGCGGTATCGGGCCGACCGGATACTCGCGGTTCCGCCGTAACGGAGTCGATCACCCCCGGTCGGTGCCTCAGTCCAGGCCGAGGTCGCGGCGCAGTTTGGCGACGTGACCGGTGGCCTTGACGTTGTAGAGCGCCCGCTCGATCTTGCCGTTCTCGTCGATCACGAACGTCGACCGGATCACGCCGGTGACGGTGCGGCCGTACGACTGCTTCTCGCCGTACGCCCCGTAGGCGGTCAGCACCGCCTTGTCGGTGTCGGCGACCAGCGGGAAGGTGATCGCGTCGCGCTCGCGGAACGTGGCCAGCTTCTCCGGCTTGTCCGGCGAGATGCCGATCACCTCGTAGCCGGCGGCCTGTAGGGAGGCGAGCGAGTCGCGGAAGTCGCAGGCCTGCTTGGTGCAGCCGGGGGTCATCGCCGCCGGGTAGGCGTACAGGATGACCTTGCGTCCGCGCAGGTCGGCCAGGGTGAGCTGGGTGCCGGCGTCGGTGGGGAGGGTGAACTCGGGCGCCGGGTCACCGGGGGAGAGGCGGGCGGGTGCGGTCATGGCACGACCCTACCGCCGGGCCGGACGGGCCCCGTCGGGCGCCGCGCCCGGTCGGGCGTGACGAATCCCATGCTGTTGCCAGGTATTGGCAACAGCATGGGACGAGAAATACGCTCACCCTGCCGGCGAGCGCGGGCCCGCCGTCACGTGGGAGGTCACGTGGAAACACTGGCGATGCACATCTCGAACGGGATCATCAACGGTCCCGTCGCCGCGCTCTTCGCGGTGATCGCACTGGCCGCGATGGCGCTCGCCGTCCAGCGTGGCCGGCAGGACCTGGACGACCGGCTGGCCCCGATGGCCGGGCTGGTCGCCGCCTTCATCTTCGCCGTACAGATGCTCAACTTCCCGATCTTCACCGCCGGAGTCAGCGGCCACCTGCTCGGTGGCGCGCTCGCCGCCATGCTGGTCGGTCCCTGGGTCGGTGCGCTGTGCCTCGCGGTGGTGCTGGTGGTGCAGGCGCTCGTCTTCGGCGACGGCGGCGTGGCCATGCTCGGCCTCAGCATCACCAACATGGCCGTGATCGGCGTCGCGGTGGCGTACCTGCTGATCGCGCTGCTGCTGCGGGTGCTGCCGCGTACCGTCGCCGGGTTGGCCGTCACCGCCTTCGTCGCCGCGCTGGTCAGCGTGGTCGTCGCGGCGTTGGGTTTCGTGTTGCAGTACTGGCTCGGCGGCACCGCCGACCTCGGCGGCAACCTGGCCGGGCTGGCCGGGACGATGGCCGTGTCCCACCTGTTCATCGGCATCGGCGAGGGCCTGATCACCGCCACCACCGTGGTCACCGTGGCGAAGGTCCGACCCGACCTGGTGTACGCGCTGCGCGCCCGCAGGCCGGCCACCCCGGCGACCGTCCCCACCGTCGGAGGCGTCCGGTGAAGCGTTCCTGGGGTTTCCTCGCCGGAGGGCTGCTGGTGGCCCTGCTGCTGGCCGGCGTGGTGAGCAACTTCGCCTCGCCGCACCCGGACGGGCTGGACTCGTCGCTGCGGGAGGGCTGCACCGTCGACGCGGACGGCGAGATCACCGGCGGCAGCTGCCCGGCCCAGCAGGAGAAGGAACACGAGATCGGCGGACCGCTGGCCGACTACGGCATCGCCGGCCTCGACAACGACTTCCTCTCCACCGGCCTGTCCGGCGGGCTGGGCGTACTGCTCACCTTCGCGGTGGCCGGCGGCGCGTTCTGGCTGGTCCGTCGGCGCGGCACCGGACCGGCCGGGTCGCCCGACGTGGACCGGCCGGGCACACCCACGCCGAGTCAGGGGTAGTGCCGGTGGGCGCCGGGCACGCGCACGTGCTCTACCGGGACGCCAACTCACCGGTGCACCGGCTGCCGCCGGAGGTGAAGATCGCGGCGATGGTGGCGTTCACCGTCGCCGTGGTCGCCACCCCGCGCGCGGCGTTCTGGGCCATCGGCGCGTACGCCCTGCTGGTGGCGGTGGTGGCGGCGCTGGCCCGGGTGAGCCTGCCCTGGCTGCTGACCCGGTCGGCGATCGAACTGCCCTTCGTGCTGTTCGCGTTCGCACTGCCGTTCATCGGCGCGGGCGAGCGGGTGGAGGCGCTCGGCATGAGCCTGTCCGTCGAGGGTCTCCACGGCGCGTGGAACATCCTCGCCAAGGGCACCCTCGGGGTCTGGGCGTCGCTGCTGCTGGCCGCGACCACCACCACCCGCGACCTGATCGTCGGGCTGGACCGGCTGCGCTGCCCGCAGATCATCACCCAGATCGCCACCTTCATGCTGCGCTACCTGGACGTGCTGGTCGGCGAGGCCCGCCGAATGCGGGTCGCCCGGATCTCCCGGGGTGACGACCCGCGCTTCCTCTGGCAACTGCGCGGCTTCGCCGCCGGCATCGGCACGCTGTTCCTGCGCGCCTTCGAACGAGGTGAGCGGGTCTACCTGGCGATGCTGTCGCGCGGCTACACCGGCCGGATGCCGGCGGTGTGGCAGGGCGCGGGGGCGGCCACCACCGGGCAGTGGCTGATCGGGGCGACCGTACCGCTGCTGGCCGGCACCGTCGCCGCCACCGCCGTCGTGCTGACATGATTCAGGACGTGCCCTCGACCACCCCCAGCCTCGACGTGCGTGGCGTCCGGTACGCCTACCCGGACGGGCACGTCGCCCTGCACGGGGTGGACCTGACGGTGGCCCGGGGCGAACGGGTCGCGCTGCTCGGCCCCAACGGCGCCGGCAAGACCACGCTGGTGCTGCACCTCAACGGCATCCTCACCGCCACCGAGGGCAGCATCACCGTCGGCGGCCTGGCGGTCGAGGCGGACCGGGCGCGCCTGGCCGAGATCCGTCGGCGCGTCGGCATCGTCTTCCAGGACCCGGACGACCAGCTCTTCCTGCCCACCGTCGCCGAGGACGTGGCGTTCGGGCCGGCCAACCTCGGGCTGCGCGGGGCGGACCTCGCCGCCCGGGTGGACGAGGCGCTGGCCGCGGTGGGCATGTCCGCGCAGCGCGACCGGGCCCCACACCACCTCTCCTTCGGGCAGCGGCGCCGGGTGGCGGTGGCCACCGTACTGGCCATGCGCCCGGAGATCCTGGTGCTCGACGAACCGTCGTCGAACCTCGACCCGGCGGCCCGCCGGGAACTCGCCACCATCCTGCGCGCCCTGCCGGTGACCCTGCTGATGGTCACCCACGATTTGCCGTACGCCTTCGAACTCTGCGACCGGTCGGTGATCCTCGACGCCGGCCGGATCGTGGCCGACGGACCCACCGCCGACCTGCTCGGCGACGAGGAACTACTCGCCCGGCACCGCCTCGAACTGCCGTACCCGTTCAGCCCCGTCCGGAAGTAGCCGCTCCGGCGGGTGCGGCGGCGACCGCGCGGCCGGTGGCGTGCAGCCGCAGGGCGGCGGCGGCGAGCGCGCCCGCCCCGACGGCGATGACCAGGGCCACCAGCAGCCGGGCGAGCGTCGGTGGCCACGGCACCGGTACGACGGCCCGAGCCAGGATGGCCGCGTTGGTCACCCCGGCGAACAGGGCCAGACACGCCCCGGCCAACGCCACCACGAAATCGGCGCCGGGCCGACGGCGCGACGCCCACCGGGCGGCGGCGAGCGCGCCGAGCCCGGCCAGCAGCGTCCACAGCGGCCCGGTCAGCAACCCGACCAGCACGGCACCGACCCCCGCCGCCCCGGCGTCCAGCACCCGACCGACGGCGAGCAGCACCGCCGCCGCCCCGCCGGCCGCCAGCAGCGCGCCGACCCCGACCAACGCCCGGCCGCCGGGGGCCGAGGCCGCCGGGAGCAGCCCGAGCGCACCCACCGCGAGCGCGCCGAGGACGGCCACCACCCACCAGTGGTACGCGTCCGGCGGCGGCACCCAGTCCAGGGTGCCGCGGATCTCCACCGGCCCGTGCGCGTCGCGCAGCGGCACCACCCAGTCGCGTACCCGGTGCTCCCGATCGGGGGCGGCGCGGACCTGGGCGGGCGGCCCCGCCTCGCGCCACAGCGCCCGCTGATCGTGCCAACGGGCGGTCGAACCGGCGTCGACCCGTCGCCACTGCGGCTCGGCCGCCGGATCCGCCTCCGCCGGCAGGACGGTGTCCCCGACGATGGTGCGGTTCAGGTACGTCGCGGGGGACCGGGTGTTCTCGTACACCCCGTCCGGTCCGACCCGCAGGTACGGCTCGCCGGAGTAGCCGATCACCTCGACCGGCTCGTCGCCGGTGTTGGTCAGCTCCAGCCGGGCCCCCGCCTCGATCACCCGTACCCGAAGTTGCGGCCGGTCCGGGGCCACGGCGGTGACCTCGACCCGGTAGTCGGTCCCGTTCGGCGCGTCGGCACCGTGCGCCACCGCCGGGGCGGCGGTGGCCAGCAGCGCGGTCACCGTACCGGCGAGCAGCAGCCCGACCCGGGTCAGCAGCACTCCGCTCACCGGCCGGCGGCCTCCACCGCCGCGGTGATGTTCTCCGGCGTCCACTCCCGCACCTGCTGACCGTTCACCAGGACGGTCGGGGTGCCGGTGACCTTGGCGCGGGTGGCCTCCTCGCTGACGTGCGCGGTCCACGGCTTGAACTTCCCGTCCCGTACGCAGGCGCCGAAACTGTCCCGGTTCAACCCGACCTCGGCGCCGATGTCGATCAGCTCGTCGTTGCTCAGCCCGGCACTGTTCTCCGGCGGCTGCTTGTCGAACAGCGCCTTGCCGAACGCGTGGAACTCCCCACCCTCGGCGGCGCAGCCGGACGCGGCCGACGCGCGGGTCGAGTACTCGGTGCTGGAGAAACGGTTCAGGTAGGCCACCGGGTGGTACACCACCCGGACCTTGCCGTCATTGATCAGCTTGTCGATCGTGGCGCCACTGGTCTGCTCGAACTGCTTGCAGGCCGGGCAGAGGTAGTCCTCGTAGATGTCGATCGTCACCGGCCCGTTGCCGACCACGATGCCGGTGCCGTCCCCGGTCGCGCCCGGCGGCGCGGTGAACTCCCGGGAACCCTGGCTGGACAGCGCGCTCCAGCCGATCAGGCCGGCGACCACCAGCACCGCCACCGCGCCGATCGAAATCCACAGCGTCCGCTTGCGTCGCCGCTCCCGGGCCAGATGCTCCCGGACCACGCGGGCCGCGTCCTTGCGCCCCTTGCGACTACTCATCCTCGTCCTCCACCGGTTCGCCCGTCAGCGCGCCGTCCACCGAGACGGCCGTGCGGGGCCAGATCAGCAGGAACCCGGCCAACGCCAGGAAGCCCAGGTCCCGAAGTACCTCTGGGAAGTAACTGGGGCTCTGCCCGGCCGGCAACTGGCCGCCGGTGCCGAAGCAGCCGCAGTCGATCGCCAGCCCTCGCGACCAGGCCGAGACGATGCCCGCGATGAAGACCACCAGCAGCGCCCCGGAGACCCCGGCGACCAGCCGGGTGGCCAGCCCGAGCAGCAGCAGTACGCCGAGCGCCAGCTCGACGAAGGGCAGCACCGCCCCGACCACCACCGACACGTCGTACGGCAGCACCTGGTAGGCGTGCACGGCCCGGCCGGAGGCGGCCAGGTCGCCGACCTTCGACGCCCCCGCGTACAGCCAGACGGCGGCCAGGCCGAGCCGGACGGCCAGCCCGAACCAGGGCAGCAGCTTCCAGTTCACCCGGCCAGCGCCTCGCCGACGGCGTCCACCAGTTCGCTGCGGGCCCGGGCCACCCGGGACCGGATCGTGCCCACCGGCACCCCCTCCACGGCGGCGGCCTCCGCGTACGACAGGCCCAACAGTTGGGTGAGCACGAACGCGCCACGCCGCTCGGCCGGTAGCCGGCGGAGCAGGTCGGCCGCGCCGAACTGCCCGGCCGGGTCCGGGTGCGGCACATCCGTGTACGCGTCGGCGGTGAGCCGCTGGGCCAGCCGGCGGCGCCGAACCACCGTGCGCAGGTGGTCGGCGCAGGTCCGCCGGGCGATGCCGAGCAGCCAGGTACGGGCGGTCGACCGCCCCTCGAAGGCCGGCAGCGCGCGAAACGCCCGCAGGTACGTCTCCTGGGTCAGGTCGTCGGCGCTGTCCGAATCGACCAGGGCCGCCGCGAACCGCCACACCTCGGACTGGGTGGCCCGGACGAAGTCGGCCTGGGCGACCGGGTCGCCACCCCGGGCGGCCAGCGCGGCGGCGGTGGCCGAATCGGGCATCACCGCCGATTCCGGCGTACGGTCACCGGCCGCCTCGGAGTCGGTGGCGGCGGCGTCGCGCGGGGCGGGGATCACGACAACCCAGGTTACGCGGCGGTGCGCTGAGCAGCAGGGTCCTTCGGCCCTTCCGTGCCCGGCACGAACGGCGGGAACTTTTTCCCGCCACCGGCCGACTACCCGGGCATGACTCCCGGCCCCGAATCGGCGAGCATGGCCAGCATGACTGCCGCCCCTCGCCGCCGATTCGCCCGGCTGACCGCCGCCGCCGGTCTGCTGGTGACCGTCGTCGCCCTGCTGCTCGCGCCGGCGAGCCCGGCGACGGCGCACGCCGTGCTGTCCAGCAGCAGCCCCGCTGCCTCGTCCGTGGTGCCGAACGCCCCGACCGAGGTGGTGCTCACCTTCACCGAACCGGTCCGCAAGGTGCCGGACAAGATCCGGGTGATCGCGCCGGACGGTTCGCGGGCCGACCGGGGCGAGCCCACCTTCGCCGACAGCGTGGTGAACATCCCTGTCGACACGTCTGCGGGTAACGGCACCTACCTGGTCACCTACCGGGTGATCTCCGCCGACAGCCACCCGGTCTCCGGGGCGTTCACCTACTCCGTCGGCGCCCCCTCCGAACCACCGGTGGACACCGGCGACGACAGCCGGGCCGACCCGGTGGTCAGCAACGCGATCAAGGCCGGCAAGTTCGTCGGCTACGCGGGACTGCTGCTGCTGGTCGGCCCGGCGCTGGTGCTTGCCCTGCTCTGGCCGCGCCGGCTGCCCCGGACCGGCCCGGCCCGGCTGGCCTGGATCGGGCTCGGGCTGGTCGCGCTCGCCACGGTCACGGTGACCCTGTTGCAGGTGCCCTACACCAACGGCGGTGGGCCGTTCGACATCACCGGTGCCGGCCTGAGCCTGGTGCTCGGCAGCACGTTCGGCGCCGCCCACCTGGTCCGGCTGGGGCTGCTGGCCGCCGCCGCGGTCCTGCTCCGGCCGTTGCTCGCCGGCACGGCGGGCCGCACCGACCTGGTGATCCTCGGTGTGCTCGGCGGGGCGGCGCTGCTCACCTGGCCGCTGGCCGGGCACCCGGCGGCCTCGCCCGCCCCGGCCGTCTCGGTTGTCGTCGACGCGGTGCACCTGGGCAGCATGGCGGTCTGGCTGGGTGGCCTGGTGATGCTCGCGGCGTTCCTGCTGCCCCGGGCCGACGAGCGGGAGCTTGGCGCGATCCTGCCGATCTGGTCGCGGTGGGCCGCCCTGGCGGTGTCCGCGCTGCTGCTCGCCGGCATCGTCCAGGCGCTGATCGAGGTGGCCACCCCGACGGCGCTGGTGAGCACCACGTACGGCCGGCTCGTGCTGGCCAAGGTCGGGCTGTTCGCGCTGGTGATCGGGGTGGCCGCGTACTCGCGGCAGCTGGTACGCAAGCGGGTCGCGGCCAGCCGGCCGGCACCGGTACGCCGGGCGGTCTGGGTGGAGTTGGGGGTCACCGCGGTCGTGCTCGCCGTGACGGCGGTGCTGGTGCAGACCCCGCCGGCCCGCACCGCCGGCGCCGACGTGGCGGGTGCCCAGAGCGGCTACTTCACCACCACCGTGCAGAGCTCGCTCTACTCCATGCAGATCGAGATGTCACCGGCGCAGCGGGGCAACAACTCGGTGCACTTCTACACGTACACGCTGGAGAACCAGCCACTGCCGGTCGTGGAGTGGAAGGCCACCGTCGCGCTGCCGTCGGCCGGGATCGAGGCGATCGACGTACCGCTGCTGCCGTTGACCGACAACCACGCCACCGGCGAGATCAACCTGCCGGCGGCGGGCGAGTGGGAGCTGCGGGTGACCGCCCGGACCACCGAGATCGACCAGGCCACGGTGACCGCCACCGTGCCAATCCGATAGAGAGGTTCCATCGATGATCCGTCACCGGCGTACCGTAGGCGCCGTCGTCGCCCTGACGCTCGGCACCGTCGCCACGGCCGTGTTCGGTTTCGCGGCGCCCGCGTCGGCGCACGTGTCGATCAACCCGAGCGAGGCGGAACAGGGGGGCTACGGCCGCTTCGCGTTCCGGGTGCCGAACGAGAGTGACGAGGCCTCGACCACCAAGCTGGAGATCTTCCTGCCGGAGGACGCCCCGGTCGGTTCGGTGTCGACCATGCCGGTGCCCGGCTGGACGGTGGCGGTGGAGAAGCGCCGGGTCGACCCGCCGGTGCAGGTGCACGGCGCCGAGATCTCCGAGGTGGTGTCCAAGATCACCTGGACGGCCGGTGGCGACGCGGCGGCGATCGCCCCGGGCACCTTCCAGGAGTTCCCGATCTCCCTCGGCCCACTGCCCGAGGTGAACCAGATGGTCTTCAAGGCGTTGCAGACCTACTCCGACGGTGGCGTGGTGCGGTGGATCGACCCGCCGGAGCCGGGTGGCGAGGAGCCCGCCGCCCCGGCGCCGGTGCTCACCCTCACCGCGGCATCGTCGACGCCGGAGCCGGCCGGATCGCCCGCCGAATCCCCGGCTGCGGCCGGCGGGGCGGCCGAGGACGGCGACGAGGGTGGCAGCGGGCTGGCGGTCGGGCTGGGCACCGCCGGGCTGGTGGCCGGGCTGGCCGGGCTGGTGCTGGGCGGCCTGGCGTTCGCGCGTACCCGACGGGCCGACGGTGAGCCGGGTCAGCGCGGCGAGGCCACCCCGGCGACCCCCTGACCCCGATACCGGTCGACGCGAGACCCGCCGGACGCCCCGGCGGGTCTCGTCGTCTCAGGTCGACTGTCCGGAGCCTGCCGTGCACCGTGACGGTCAACCGGTGGCAGCCCGCCGTGGTTCCCGACAGTCTTCTCCGCGTCCCTGCCGATATCCACTGATCAGCCGTTCGTCCTAGGTAAGGTCGTCCGGGTATCTGGCTACGGAGAGGGACAGGGCGGATGCGTTTCGTGTGGACGCTGGCCGGAATGCTGTTGCTGGCCGTCGGCATCACCGCGCTGATCGGCGCCGCCGTGCTCGGCCTACTGACCGAACACGCCGACCCCGGCGGTGGGTACACCGCGCGGTTCGAGACCGTGCAGACCCCCGGACACGCGGTGGTGGTGAGCGACCTCGACGCGCTGGTACGCCAGGAGGTGCCGCTCGCCCGCGTCGGCGAGGCCCGGCTGCGACTGGACGCCCACACCCCCGACGGTCCGGCCTTCGTCGGGCTGGCCCCGACCGAGGAGGTGCGGTACTGGCTGGCGGGCGCCCCGTACGCCGTGGTCGAGCGAATGGCGTTGGCCCGTGGCCCGCTACCGGTCCGCTTGACGCAGGTCACCCCGGTCGACGGCGTGGCGACGACCGTCCCGGCCGGCCCCGGCGCACAGACCTTCTGGACCCGGGCCGGTAGCGGCGTACTGGAGTGGACCTCCGACGAGTTGGCCGGTCAGAAACTCAGTCTGGTGCTGATGCACCCCGACGGCGGCGCCGACCTGGCTCTGGAACTGCGCGCCGAGCTGCGGCCCGGCTGGCTCGTCCCGGCCACCTGGGGCTCGCTGGCCACCGGCATGCTGCTGGTGATCGTCGCCGGGTTGCTCCTGCTGCGCCCGGTCCGCCCCCGTGAGGTGGTCTTCGTGGTCGAACCGGACCAGGTGCCGATCCTCGCCGGCCGCCTCGGGATCAGCTCTCTCAGCGGACTGGGCACCCCGTCCCCGAACCCGTTCGCCGAGCGCCAGCTCGTCGCGGTAGGCAGCGCCCTGCCCGCCGCCCGCGCGGCCATCGCCCCCGTACCCCGCCCGCAAACCCTCGCCGACCTCCCCGCCCCCCACCACCCCCTACGCCCTCCCGCCCCACCCCACTAGGTTCCGTCTCGCGGATCTTGCGGGTCGAGGGCTGCGGGTAGGCCGATCGACGTTCGACGCGTCGAGCAAGGCGGGGAAGTGCGCACCGAGCATGTCGTACCTGGCCGCCTGGTCGCGCCAGTGCCTGCGCCGTTGAGGCCGCGTTCGACCTGGCTGCGTTGCTCGTCCACGGCGCGGTCCACCATCGCTGGTCGGCCACCCGATCGACACCGCCGTGCGACCCGGTCCGCTTCACCCGATCCCAGCCGCGGATCTTGGTACGGAACGGCCCCCATGAGGGCCGTTCCGTACCAAGATCCGCGAGACAGAACCTAGCCCCCGCACCGAAGACCCTGGGCCCCACCACCTCCCCCGCACCCGCGCACCCGCGCACCCGCGCACCCGCGCACCCGCGCACCCGCGCACCCGCGCACCCGCGCACCCGCGCACCCGCGCACCCGCGCACCCGCGCACCCGCGCACCCGCGCACCCGCGCACCC
>NZ_SJJR01000030.1 GCF_004331455.1 Micromonospora zingiberis | reverse complement strand
GTCGCTGCTGCCGGACACGATGTGGTGTCGGCCGTCTGGGGTAGGCAGCACTGCTAGGGCGGTCACTTCGTCAGTGTGGCCGGTGAGTTCGGTGAGTTCTATGGCGTTGTCTGGGTCCCACAGGCGTACCGTCCGGTCGCTGCTGCCGGAGACGATGCGGTATTGACCTTCCGGGCCGGGAAGGACGGCCAGGGCGGTCACCTCGTTGGTGTGGCCGGTGAGCTCGGCCAGCTGGATTCCGTTGTCGGGGTCCCACACCCGTACCGCCTCGTCGCTGCTGCCGGAGACGATGTGGTGTCGGCCGTCTGGGGTAGGCAGCACTGCTAGGGCGGTCACTTCGCTGGGATGGCCGGTGAGTTCGGCGAGTTCAGTGGCGTTGTCGGGGTCCCACACGCGTACCGTCTCGTCGCTGCTGCCGGAGACGATGCGGTATTGACCTTCCGGGCCGGGAAGGACGGCCAGGGCGGTCACCTCGTTGGTGTGGCCGGTGAGCTCGGCCAGCTGGGTTCCGTTGTCGGGGTCCCACACCCGTATCGTCTCGTCGCCGGTAGAGACAATGCGGTGTCGTCCGTTCAGACCGGGCAGTACCGCCACCGCAGAAATCCCTCTGGTATGCCCGCCGAGCACGCTTAGCTGAGTTTTTTGGTCGGGGTCCCACACCCGTACGGTCCCGTCGCCGGCCGAGACGATGAGGTGCCGCCCGTCCGCGTTGGGTAGCACCGCTAGTGACGACACCCAGCTTGTGTGACCGGTCAGTCGTGCCAACGGGATGCCGTTGTCGGGGTCCCACACCCGTACCGTCTCGTCCCCAGCGGAGACAATGCGGTGTCGCCCGTCCGGGCTCGGCAGCACTGCCAGAGCGGTCACTTCGCTGGTGTGGCCGGTAAGTTCGGCTAGTTGAGTGCCGTTGTCGGGGTCCCATACGCATATCGTTTCGTCGCCAGCGGAGACGATGCGGTGTCGTCCGTCCTTTCCGGGCAGCACCACTACCGAGCACACCTCGTTAGTGTGGGCGGCAATGGCGGCTAGTAGGGTGCCGGAATCGGCATCCCATATCCGCACCGTCCCGTCGTTGTTGCCGGAGACAATGCGGTACTGCCCGTCTGGGCCAGGCAATGCGGCCACCGCTGACAGCCCTTCCCCGAGTCCGGTGAGTTCGGCCAACAGACTACCGCTGTCGGGATCCCATACCCGTACTGTTCGGTCATTGCTGCCGGAGACAATGCGGTACTGCCCGTCTGGGCCAGGCAGCACCGTAACCGTGAGAACTGCCCCAGTGTGTCCGGTAAGGATGCGGGCAGTGGCGCCAGACCAGACCGCGCTATGCACGTGCCAAGGCCATTCATAGCCGCCAGAGGTGAGCCTGTCGGCAAGGTGGGTCGACCGGGTCTTTCGGGCCCAGATATGTAGCCACCATGCTCGTTCAGATTCGGTCCTGTTGGACCAATCACTGGTGGCGGCGCTCTCAAGAGCGGCGGCTGCGGTGATGTTCTGACGGCGGGTCAGGGTGTGTCGATGCCACAGGACCTGTCCGGGCGGAAAAGAGAGCAGGAAACCGGGATCTGTCACGAGGTCGTCGAGAACCTTGCCAGCGGCGGCGTGGCTGGGCAACTGCAGGCGAGTGTAGTGATCCATGCCGGCCCAATCACGCCGCCCAGTAGTACTGTTCTGGAATGGGATGAGCCACATAGCGATCGCTCGATGTGCTGCCATCCATGCGGCATGCAACCGTTCGGTCAGCCCGGCGTCGAGGGGCTCACGGTCGTCAGCGGTGGCGGGGGCGATGAAGAGGTCTCGAAGACTCTGGTGCCTGACCTGGTACTGGCGCACGTCGCCCACACCGGTAGTGACATCGAGGAAGGCACGGGCTGGCCCGTCTAGCCACTTTGTCAGTTCGCCAGTAACGCCCGGTTGTTGCAAGGCGGCGGCGAGGTCTTTGATGGTGATGCGACGTCTGAGTGCAGCGAGCAGGGCCAAGGCGGGTAGGTGTATATGTTCCCAGGCATGATGCTCGGACCATCTTTGGACATGCTGTTCGTAATACCCGCGAAGTCGGTCTGGCAGGAAGGCGATATCGTTTGGGGGGCGAAGTCCGGCGCGGATTTCGTCGAGTACGTAGCGGAGGTAGATCCACACGCCTTGGCAGCGGTTTAGCAACGTCGTGGTGAAAGCCTCGGCGGTGACTCCGTGATCGCTAAGTGTCCGAGCTAGGGCCGGATCTGAGTTGGGGCCGGATGTGGCTCCCCGGAGGTAGGCGGCCATGTCGGCCAAGTTGTCGGCGCCTTGCACATCGATCTGTGACCAGCCAACCCGGAGTGGATCACGCAGCGCCACTAAGGGAAGTCCGTATCGGCTGGTCGCGATGATGTAGGCCCCCGAAGGTAAGGCGTCCGGGGTGGGCAGTCCGAGTGGGATTCCGGTGCCCATTCCTGGTGGATCTGGTTCGGCCTCGTCCAAGCCGTCAACGATCAGCACTATCGGCCGGCGCTCCGCTGGCGGATGCTGCTCATTTCGAGCTGCTATCGCTGCTCGAATGACCTTGGCGAGCCAGTCCGGCCGCTCTGCTGCAGCTGGAAAGACGTCTCCGGGGGTGAAGCGCTGAGCCAACCGCCAAGCGCCGATCAGTTGAGCTGCCAGGCTTTTACGTGCCTCGACCGGGTTACGCGCGCCACCATCCAGCCCAGTGAAGTGATAAGCGCACGGACGGGTCCAGACCAGATGCGCCGCCAGTGTGCTTTTACCGACCCCGGCTTCGCCGCGGACGACCACATACCCACGGTCGGTCGTGGTGATTCGCTCGTCAATACGGCTGATCAACTCTTTACGGCCTTGAAATCGTGCAAGGTCCAGGAGTTCGAACAGCGGTGCTGGGTCGAAGACCGCGTCATGAACCTGATCGAAGCGGCCAGCCGTGACCTGTACGTAGGTCGGCCCAGTGTTAACGGTGCCAGAAATATCTCGCCCGGCCGCTACCGCACCGGGGGCAAGCTGCCACGATCGGCTCATTATTAGCCGCCCGATTTCGGTGTCCGTCCGGGCTGTTGTCCCGTGGTGTCGATGTCCGCTTGTTCGGTGATGTCTTGTCCGGCGACGACCGCGCCGGGATTCACCCCCAGTGCGGGCGACAGGTCGTGGACCGAGGCAACTGCGGACCCATCAGTGCGGACCCGGCCACCGATGTCCCGGCCAGCGACGACCGCACCCCGCCCAATCCGTTGCTGCGTGTCCATCGGCCGCGCTGCCAGCCACCCTGCCAGCACCGCTCCGGCCAACGTCAGGACGCTGCAGGCGACCCACCACTTCCAGCCGCCGTGAAGCTCGTTGATCACCGCGCTGTTGATCGCGGCTAGCGTTACCCCAACCCCCGCGGTCCAGGCAACCTGACGACCTGCCACCTAATACACCCCTGATCATCGAAGGCGCTGACAGCAGTACCCGAGCGCCACAGTCTAGTAGGCGCCAGCCACGGCGCTCGCGGGCGCGAACACAAAGCGTCAATCACGGCAACCGCCAACTGAACTGTCCGGTCGATGGGCCTTGGGCGAAAGTCGGCGTACAGGTCGACTCGTCCGTCGCCCACCGGCTCAGAGCCGCGTTCAAGGCTGCTGGTCCGATGCCCGCAGCCATCGCCGAGCAGATCCCACCTGCCGAGGCATGTCGGCGGTGGCGCTACGGCCCGGTGGGGTGAGCTGATGCCGGTAGTGGCCGGAAAGGGCGGGCGCACCGCCATCGGGCAGCGAGGAACACGCGGGTGGGCCGCGTGGCGTACGCGATGGCGGTGCGCCCGGTCTGTGGCGCCGCAGCGGTGTCGGGGTCAGACCTGTTCGAGGAGCGTGGCCAGACGTTCCGCGACCGGTGGGGCGTGCAGGTGCAGTCGGGCCACGTTGATGGCGTCGGTGCCGACCACGGAGAGCAGGGCCTGCGGGCCGACCGCGTACACGGCGAAGTAGCCGCCGTGGTTGCGGACGGTGGACTGGCGGAAGTCGCCCTGGCCGAGACGGAGGCTGACCTGGCGGCCCAGGCCGAAGGTTGCCGCCGCCATCGCGGCCAGGTCGTCCGGGTCCAGTTGGACCGGTACGTCGTGGGTGATGCGTAGTCCGTCCACGCCGCCAAGGACACTTCCCTGCACGCCGGGGATCTGTAGGCGCAGCTCGGCCATCTCGGTCCCGATCGCCGGGTACGGCAGTGACGGGTTGCCGGCCAGTGACGGTGGGAGCCTGGGCGGTGGCGGGGCGGCGGGCTGCCGGGCGGTACGGCGGGGCAGGAACGTGTCGCGGTTGTTCACAGTTCCAACTGCTCCTCGATGGCGCGCAGCTGGTGCCGGGCGAGCGCCAGGTTGGAGCGGGACTTGCTGAGCATCAGGTAGAGGAAGAGGCCCTTGCCGTTGGAGCCGGTGAGCGGCCGGATGATGTGGTACTGGCCGCCGAGGGTGATGAGCATGTCCTCGATGTCGTCGTTGAGCTTCAACATCTCGATGGTGCGCATCTTGGCGCGTACCACGTCGGTGTTGCCGGCCGCCGCGACGGTCAGGTCGATCTCGGGGGTTCCACCGGCCACGCCGAGCGTCATCCCGCTGGTGTAGTCGACGAGCGCGACGCCGATCGCGCCGTCGATGGTCATGGCGTCCTTGAGTGCGGAGTCGAGGTTGGCCACGGTGCCTCCAGGTCTGACTGGCGCGGCTACCCACGCCAGCGCATGGTCTTCCGGGAGATTCGGTCCCGACGAAGAAATCTCGCACGAGGGTGGCACACGTTCCGTCTCATCTGCACCCCGAGCAGCGCGAACAGACTGAGCGGGCCACGCTAGGTGACCGCCGGGCTGATGGAGATCGTCGCTGCGGTGGATGTCTGGTGGTTCACTTCGCTGCTACCTACTCCACCTGTGAGCTGGGAAATCTGGCACTGGCGGGCGGTTTCCGAGAGTACGGAGGTAACCCGGGGTACGCACCCGACCCGACCGGGCACAGCATGTCGGGTCGACCGGCCCGGTGCGGCCATAGCTTGGACCACACAAGGGAGGGAGACCCGGTGCTGGAGCGGCTCAACCAGGCGATGGAGCACCTTGAGCGGCACCTCGACCGGCCGGTCGAGATCGCCGAACTGGCCCGGATAGCGGTCACGTCGGAGTACCACTTCCGGCGGCTGTTCTCCGCGCTGGCCGGCATTCCGCTGTCCGAGTACGTGCGCCGCCGACGGCTCACCATGGCGGCGGCGGAGGTGGTCGCGGGGGAGCGCACGCTGCTCGACATCGCGGTCCGCTGGGGGTACGGCTCGGCTGAGGCGTTCGCCCGGGCGTTCAGGGCCGTGCACGGCGTCGGTCCGGGCGAGGCTCGGCGTACGAAGGCGCCGCTGCACGCCCAGCCCCGGATGTCCTTCCGACTCATCGTCGAAGGGAGCAGCAGCATGCGATACCGCATCGTACGCAAGGACCCGTTCTCGCTGGTCGGGCGCAAGGCCCGGGTACCGCTGGTGCACGAGGGGATGAACCCGGCGATCGTCGCCTTCGTCCGGAGCATCGAGCCGGCGACCCGGGAGCGGATCGAGGCGTTGTCCGACCAGGAACCGGCGGGGATCGTCAACGTCAGCGACGGGCTGGCCGGCAACCGCGAGGAGGGCACCGAACTGGATTACTGGTACGGCGTGGTCACCGGCGCCGAGGTGCCGGCGGATCTGGACGTGCTGCCGGTGCCGGCGGGCGACTGGGCGGTGTTCGAGGTGTCCGGGGAGTTCCCGGCGGCCGTGCAACACCTGTGGCGGGACGTGTTCACCCAGTGGTTCCCGTCCAACCCGTACCGTTCCCGCCCCGGGCCGGAGATCTCCCGTACCCGGCTCTCCGCCGACGGCGCCCACGCCGAGGCCGAACTGTGGATCCCGGTGGAACCGGTCTCCGCCTGAGGCACACCCGATCCGGGTCGGCACCGCCCGCGCCGGGCGGCGGGTCGAGCGCCGATCCGGGTCAGGCGGGGCGGTGCGCGGCCGGGGGTACCGGGTCGCCGAGGGCGGCGAGGACCCGGCGCTGGAACTCGCGGGCCGATGGGCCGGTCGGCGGGGTGCCACCGGTGCGGGCGGCGATCGACCGTTCGACCAGGTCGGTGCTGGTGGCGTCGACCAGCGGCCCGGCGTCGGCCAGCAGCCGGCGGCCGGCGGCCACCTTGGGCAGCCACACCCCGTGTCGCAGCCGTACCCAGGACCGGCAGGCGCCGAGGACGGCGTCCTCGGCGCCGGGGGCCGGTACCTCGCCGGGCGGTACGGGTAGCGCCAGCCACCAGCGCAACGCCTCCCCGATCAGCCGGCGCAGGTCGTCGGGGGCCAGGTCGGCGAAGGCTTCGGCGGCGGGCGGGCCGGACAGGGTCCGCCCGCTCTGGTGCAGGATGCTGCGGTCCAGGGCGTACCAGAACAGGCCGTCGGCGGCGGGCCGGTCGGCCGGCCCGTACGAGGCCCGGAAGTCCATCCCGGCGCCGGTGTTCAACTCGACCTCGAACCCCGGCTCGGGGGTGCCGGAGCGGGCCACCTCCCGCCGGTACACGACCAACTCCAGGCCCCGTGCCGGGCACGGCAGCGCCTCGTGGCGCAGCCGCGCCACCAGTTCGCCCGCGACCGCCCGGTCCAGCCGGTCGGCGCAGACCAGCGCCACGTCGACGTCGCTGCGGCCCGGCTGGTAGGCGCCCAGGCCCACCGACCCGGCCGCGTACGAACCGTGGAGCCCGGCACCGAGCAGGTCAGCGCAGACCGCGACCAACTCGGTCAGGTACCGCCGGAGTGGCTCATCCATGCTCAAGTTCGCCGGGCTCGCCCCACAGCGTGCCGGGGGGCAGGAAGAACGCCGAGTGCTCCGCGCCGAGGGCGTGCCGGATCACCAGCCGGGAGTGCTCGTCCAACTCGGGCAACCGGCCCGGCGGGAACCAGGCCACGGCCAGCGACTCGTCGTCGTTGACCCGTGCCTCGCCGCCGAGCAACCGGCAGTGGAAACCGAGGTTGAGGTACTCGCACTGGTCCCCGTTCGGGTAGCGGTGCGGGTGCGAGACCGCGCTGCTGAGCCGTAACGGCTCGACCTCCAGGCCGGTCTCCTCCAGCACCTCGCGGACCACCGCGGTGGCCGGCTGCTCGCCCGGCTCCACGAAGCCGCTCACCACCGCCCACCGGCCGTCGTCGGCGCGCTGGCCCAGCAACAGTTCGCCCGCGTCGTTGCGGACGACCGCGCTGACGCTCGGCAGCCAGAGCAGGTCATGTCCGACGTGCTTACGCATCCGCAGGATGTAGTCCGGTACGCCCACCCGGCGACCTTAGCCCTCCGCCGGACGTCGCCTCGCACCCGGCCCGGACCCGCACCACCCCCACCGATCCTGGGCCCGGACGGTCGATCCGCCCGTTTCGGCCCGCCGGCCGCATACCCCGTCTACTGTGGAAAAGGCTGGTGACTTGCGGTGTTCCGGTGGCGGGCGGTCGCTTATCGGTGCACAGTGATCCCATGAGCGACAGCGGACGTGGACGCTACTACTGGTGTACGCGACATCACCGGGTCGAGACCGAGGCCGACGTGTGTCCGGCGCGACACGTTCTCGGACCCTACGCCTCTGCCGCCGACGCCGAGAACGCCCTGCAACAGGTGCGGGAGCGCAACGAGGCGTGGGAGGCCGAGGACAGCCGCTGGGCCGGGGAGGAGAAGTAGCCGACGCGGGACGCCTCCCGCGTCGTAGAGCACCGCGTGCGCCGCGAGGGCGGTGACACGTCCCCAAGGAGGGAACCGAGATGGCCGAAGCACAGCAGGCCACCCGCCCGGCCGCGAAGCGTACGCCCGCGAGGAGGACCGCCGCGACGGAACGTACCGCGGGCCTGACCCGTACCCCGTCCAGCCGTCGGGCCGACGGCACTGCGCCGGCGGCCCGGAAAGCGTCCGGCGGCACCGCGCGGACCACGGCGGCCAAGAGCACCGCCACCAAGGCACCCGCGAAGAAGACGGCGGCGAGCAAGGCGCCCGCGAACCGGGCCGCGAAGAAGACCACCACCACCGCCGCGAAGAAGACCACGGCGGCGAAGAAGACCACGGCGGCGAAGAAGACCACGGCGGCGAAGACGGCGGCCGCGAAGAAGACCACCGTGGCGAAGACGGCGGCGAAGGCGTCCGGTCGCCCGGCGACGGCGGGCAAGGCCACGCCGGCTCGCAAGACCACGGCGGCGACCACGCAGACGCCCGCCCGCAGGACCACGACGGCGGCCCGGAAGACCACCGCGACCGGGGCACCCGCGAAGAAGGCGACCGCCGCGAAGAAGGCGACCGCGACCCGGCCCGCGACGGGCGCGCGGAAGACCACCGCGACGAGGGCGCCCGCGAAGAAGACTGCCGCCCGCAAGACCACCACGTCGCCGGCCCGCAAGTCGGTGTCGGCCGCGAAGGCACCGGCCCGTAAGACCGCGACGAAGGCGACCGCGACCAAGGCACCGGCCCGTAAGACGGTGTCCGCGACCAAGGCACCGGCCCGTAAGACGGTGTCGGCCGCGAAGGCGCCGGCCCGTAAGACGGCGACGAAGGCGCCCGCGAAGAGGGCGACCGCCGCGAAGAAGGCGACCGCGACCCGGCCCGCGGCGGGCGCGCGGCAGACCACGGCGGCGAAGGCGCCCGCCCGCAAGGCCACCACCAGGGCGGGCGCGGCGACGAAGCAGACCAGCGCCGCCAAGGCGTCGGGGCGTACGGCCTCGGCGGGGCGGGCCCGCAAGAGCGCCGGCTGACCCGGCGTACGCCCGACGGCCGTCGGTCGGGGGAGGGCGCGGCGGGCGAGGCGCTGTCAGGATTGGCCCATGGTCATCCGACGGGTCCTCGCACCACGCATCGACTTCGGGGCGTTGCGCCGCGAGTTGGGGCTGCCCGACCACTACCCGGAGGCGGCGCGGCGGGAGGCTGACGAGGCCGCCGCCGCGCCGCCCCGGCCGGGCGTCGACCGCACGGACATAGCGCTGGTGACCGTCGACCCACCCGGCTCGCGTGACCTGGACCAGGCGATGCAGCTCAGCCGCCGCGCCGGTGGCGGCTTCCGGGTGCGGTACGCGATAGCCGACGTCGCCGCCCACGTACGCCCGGCTGGTGCTCTGGAGGAGGAGACCTGGCGGCGGGGGCAGACCGTGTACCTGCCCGACGGCAACGTGCCGCTGCACCCGCACAGTCTCGGCGAGGGCGCGGCCAGCCTGCTGCCCGACGTCGACCGGGCGGCCGTGTTGTGGACCATCGACCTGGACGCCGACGGTGGCACCACCGCCGTGCGGCTGGAACGGGCGCTGGTGCGCAGCCGGGCCCAACTGGACTACCCGGGAGTGCAGGCCGACGCCGACGCGGGTCGGCTGCCGGAGCCGATCGCCCTGCTGCCCGAGATCGGGGCGCTGCTCACCGCCCGGGGGCTGCGTCGGGGCGCGATCAACCTGCCGATCCCGGAGCAGGACGTGGTGGCCGACGGCGACGGTTGGCGGTTGGTGCTGCGGGCCCCGGTGCCGCTGGAGGAACACAACGCGCAGATCTCCCTGCTCACCGGGATGGCCGCCGCGGATCTGATGCTGGCCGGCGGGATCGGTCTGCTGCGTACGATGCCCGCCCCGAAACCCGAGGCGGTGCAGCGCCTGCGCGCGGCGGCCACCCCGCTGGGCGTGCACTGGCCGGACGAGGTGGGCGTCGGTGAGTTGCTGCTCGGGCTGGACCCGGCGCAGCCCCGGGCCGCCGCCTTCGTCGACCAGGCGGCCGAGCTGATGCGGTCGGCCGCGTACACCGCCTTCGACGGCGAGCCGCCGGGGCAGCCGGCGCACGGCGGGGTGGCGGCCGCGTACGCCCATGTCACGGCGCCGTTGCGCCGACTGGCCGACCGGTACGCCACGGAGGTTTGTCTGGCCCTGCACGACGGCCGCGCGATACCCGACTGGGCCCGTGCGGCGCTGCCCCGGCTGCCGGCGGTGATGGCCGCCACCGACCGCACCGCGTCGGCGGCCAGCCGGGGCGCGATCGACCTGGCCGAGGCGGTCCTGCTGCGGCACCGGGTGGGCGAGACGTTCGACGCGGCCGTGCTGGACGTGGACGCGCCGCCGAACGGCCGTACCCGTCCGGGTCGCCCGCCCGGTGGCACGGTCGCCCTGGACGATCCGCCGGTACGCGCCCGCTGCCTCGGGGAACTGACGCTGGGCACCCGGGTGCGGGTGCGGCTGGTGACCGCCGATCCGGCCACCCGTACCGTCTCCTTCGAACTGGTCTGACGCCGCCGGCCGATCGTCGTCCGCGCCGCAGGGGGCTTTGTCACAGTGGCGGTCGTCGCTGCCAGCTGGGCGGAACTGGAAGGATGACGACCATGGCATACGACCCGAGTGACCTGCCCGACGTGTCCGGACTCACCGTCGGCATCATCGGTGGCACCGGCGACCAGGGTCGCGGGCTGGCCTACCGGTTCGCCCGCGCCGGTCAGCCGGTGCTGATCGGCTCGCGCTCCGCGCAGCGGGCCGCGCAGTCGGCCGAGGAGATCGCCGCGCTGCCGGGGGTGCCGGCCGGCGGCAGCGTCACCGGGGCGGACAACGACGAGGTGGCCCGGCGCAGTGACGTGGTGATCATCGCGGTGCCCTGGGACGGGCACGCCGCCACCGTCTCCGCGCTCGCCGAGCCGCTGGCCGCCAAGATCGTGGTCGACTGCGTCAACCCGCTCGGCTTCGACAAGCAGGGCCCGTACGCGCTGCCGGTGCCCGAGGGCAGCGCGGCCCAGCAGGCCGCCGCGCTGCTGCCCGACTCCCGGGTCTGCGCGGCGTTCAACCACGTCAGCGCCCCGTTGCTGGCCGACCCGGAGATCGACCGGATCGACCTCGACGTGCTGATCTGCACCGAGGAGCGCGAACTGGTCGGGGTCGTCGCGGCGCTCGCCGCCCGCATCCCGGGCATGCGCGGCGTCTACGCCGGGCGGCTGCGCAACGCCCACCAGATCGAGGCGTTCACCGCCAACCTGATCGCGATCAACCGGCGCTACAAAACCCACGCCGGCGTCCGCGTCACCGACCTCTGAGCTTCCTTCCTCGACCTTGGTACGAAGTCGCCCCTCCGAGGGCCCGTTCGTACCAAGATCCAGGAAGGGGTGGGGCTAGAAGGTGTGTTCGGGGGCGGGGAATTGGGTGGTGCGGACCTCGTGGGCGAAGTTGCGGGTTGCCTCGTCCAGGGTGCTGGCCAGGTCGGCGTAGCGCTTCACGAAGCGCGGGGTGCGGCCGGTGCGCAGGCCGGCCATGTCCTGCCAGACCAGCACCTGGGCGTCGGTCTCCGGTCCGGCGCCGATACCCACCGTCGGGATCGGCAGTTCGGCCGTGATCCGCTTGGCGACCTCACCGGGCACCATCTCCAGGACCACCGCGAAGGCGCCCGCCTCGGTCACCGCCCGGGCGTCGGCGATCACCTCCTCGGCGGTGTCGCCGCGACCCTGCACCCGGTAACCGCCGAGGGTGTGCTCACTCTGCGGGGTGAACCCGATGTGCGCCATGACCGGGATGCCGGCGCCGACGATGGCGGCGATCTGGTCGGCGCAGCGCCGGCCGCCCTCCAGCTTCACCGCGTGGCAGCCGCCCTCCTTCATGAACCGCACGGCGGTACGCAGCGCCTGCGTCGGCCCCTCCTCGTACGACCCGAACGGCAGGTCGCCGACGACGAGGGTGTGCCGGGTGGCCCGGACCACCGCCCGGACCAGGGGCAGCAGTTCCTCGGCGGTCACCGGCAGGGTGGTCTCGTAGCCGAACACGTTGTTCGCCGCCGAGTCGCCCACCAGCAGCACCGGGATCCCGGCGGCGTCGAAGATCGAGGCCGTGTACTGGTCGTACGAGGTGAGCATCGGCCACTTCTCGCCGCGCTCCTTGGCGGCGATCAGGTCACGGGTGCGGACCCTTCGGGTGGCCGGGCCGCCGTATAGCGCGGTCACCTCGGCCGGGGTGGATTCCACCATGACTGTCTCCTTTCCTCGAGGCCGCGTACGCGGTCCCCGGGCTCTGCCGCGATCGTCGCACCGTCGGCCCCGATCGCGGCAGGTCGGAGTGGAGGAATTCACTCCGGGCGAGCTTAGCCGTCCTCGCGCCACCGGTTGGTGATCGGCAGCCGCCGATCCCGACCGAACGCCTTCATGGAGATCTTCGTGCCGGGAGCGGACTGGCGCCGCTTGTACTCGGCGGTATCCACCATCCGCAGCACCTTGTCCACCACCGCCGGGTCGTGACCGGAGGTGACCAGGCCCTCGCGGCCGAGATCGCCGTCGACGTAGCCGATCAGGATCGGGTCGAGTACGTCGTAGTCGGGCAGCGTGTCGCTGTCCAGCTGACCCGGGCTCAGCTCGGCGCTCGGCGGCTTGCCGATCGAGTTCTCCGGAATCGGCGGCGTCTCGCCCGTCCGGGCCGCCTCCGCGTTGCGCCACTTGGCCAGCCGCCAGACCAGCGTCTTCCACACGTCCTTGATCGGGTTGAAGCCGCCGACCGAGTCGCCGTAGAGGGTGGAGTAGCCGACCGCCAGTTCGCTCTTGTTGCCGGTGGTGAGCACCAGGTGGCCCTCCTGGTTCGACAGCGCCATCAGGATCACCCCGCGCACCCGGGCCTGGAGGTTCTCCACCGCCACCCCGGACAGCGACAGGTTCGCCAGGAAGGTGTCCACCATCGGCTGGATCGGCTCGACCCGGTAGTCCAACCCGGTGCGTTTGGCCAGGTCGGCCGCATCCTCCCGGCTGTGCTCCGAGGAGTGCTGGCTGGGCATGGAGACGCCGACCACCCGGTCCGGGCCGAGCGCGTCCACCGCGATGGCCGCCACCACCGCCGAGTCGATGCCGCCGGAGAGGCCGAGCACCACCGAGGGGAACCGGTTCTTGTCCACGTAGTCGCGCAGCCCGAGCACCAGCGCCTGCCACACCTCCGCCTCGTCGGCGACCGGCTCGATGACCCCGCCGACCGCCGCCGGGCCGTCCGGCGCCGGTGGGATGCCCTCGACGGTACGGCGGACCACCCGCAGCCCGTCGGCGACCTCGGCGCCGTCGGCTGCCTCGCCCCCGTCGGCGGCCGGCGGCACCTGCACGTCGTGGACGAGCAGATGCTCGACGAACTGCGGCGCCCGGGTCAGCAGCGTCCCGTCCGGCGCCACGATCATCGAGTCGCCCTCGAAGACCAACTCGTCCTGGCCACCGATCATGTTCACGTAGGCGATGGTGGCCCCGGCCTCGGCGGCGCGACGGCGGACCACCGGCAGCCGCAGGTCGTCCTTGTTCAGCTCGTACGGTGAGCCGTTGATGTTGACGACCAGCCCGACGCCGGCCTGCCGGGCGGCGGCGAAGGGCCCACCGGCCTGCCACAGGTCCTCGCAGATGGTCAGCGCCACGTCGACCCCGTCGAGGCGGACCACGGTGAGCATGTCCCCGGGGACGAAGTAGCGGTCCTCGTCGAAGACCCCGTAGTTGGGCAGATGGTGCTTGAAGTAGGTGACCACCACCTCGCCCCGGTGCAGCAGCGCGGCCGCGTTGCGGGCCCCGTGCCCCGGCTCGGCGTCGGCGCTGACCTGCGGTGGGCCGTCGGCGTCCAGGTAACCGACCACGATCGGGAGTTCGCCCAGCCCGTCGGCGGCCAGATCGGCGGCGAGCCGGTCCAGCGCCGCCTTCGACGCGGCGATGAAGGACCGCCGGAAGACCAGGTCCTCCACCGGGTAGCCGGTCAGCATCATCTCGGGGAAGAGCACCAGCTGGGCGCCGGCCTCGGCGGCTCGACGGGACCAGGCGCGGACCAGGTCGGCGTTGCCGGTGAGGTCGCCGACGCCGGGGTTGACCTGGCACAGGGCAAGACGCAGGGTGGGCATGTCCTCATCTTGCCCCAGCGGGGTGGGGTCGACACGTGGGCGTGCGCAGCCGGCCGCCGGACCTGGCGACCGACCGCCGGTCGGGACTGCGCGGGACGCGGTGGCGGCGATTCGCGTAACGTCTGCGTAATCGGGCCGGTGAAGACTGGTCGGTCAGGTCGGGCAAAGCCCGGTCGAAGGCGGACATAGAGTCGCGGAAGGTTGGGTCAGTGGACCGTCAGCAGGAGTTCGTCCTCCGTACGCTGGAAGAGCGGGACATCCGCTTCGTCCGGCTCTGGTTCACCGATGTGCTCGGCACGCTCAAGAGCGTCTCGGTCGCCCCCGCCGAGTTGGAGGCCGCCTTCGACGAGGGCATCGGGTTCGACGGGTCGGCGATCGAGGGCTTCGCCCGGGTGTTCGAGTCCGACATGGTGGCCATGCCCGACCCGACGACCTTCCAGGTCTTTCCGTTCGAGGGTGGGGTCAGCGGCGAGAGCGCCCGGATGTTCTGCGACATCCTGCTGCCCGACGGCGGCCCGTCCTGGGCCGACCCCCGGCACGTGCTGCGCCGGGCGCTGTCCCGGGCGGCGGAGAAGGGCTTCACCTTCTACACCCACCCCGAGATCGAGTTCTTCCTGCTGGAGAACGGGCCGATGGACGGCTCGGTGCCGGTGCCGGTGGACACCGGCGGCTACTTCGAGCACACCACCCACGCGGTGGCGCGGGACTTCCGCCGCCAGGCGGTGCTGTCGCTGGAGCGGATCGGCATCTCGGTGGAGTTCAGCCACCACGAGGTCGCCCCCGGTCAGCAGGAGATCGACCTGCGCTACGCCGACGCGCTGACCACCGCCGACAACATCATGACCTTCCGGCACGTGGTCAAGGAGGTGGCGCTCTCCACCGGAGTGCAGGCCACCTTCATGCCCAAGCCCTTCACCGACCAGCCGGGCAGCGGCATGCACACCCACCTGTCGCTGTTCGAGGGGGAGCGCAACGCGTTCCACGACGCCAGCGACCCGATGAAGCTGTCCAAAGTGGCCCGGGCGTTCATCGCCGGGCTGCTGGTCCACGCCCGCGAGTACACCGCGGTCACCAACCAGTGGGTGAACTCCTACAAGCGCCTCTTCCCGCAGGCCCTGCCGGACCGGGTGACCGAGAGCCCGGCGTACGTCTGCTGGGGTCACCTGAACCGCTCCGCGCTGGTCCGCGTCCCGGCGTACGGCAAGCCGAACTCGGCCCGGGTGGAGGTCCGCTCGCCCGACTCGGCCGCCAACCCGTACCTGGCCTTCGCGGTGCTGCTCGGCGCCGGGATGAAGGGCATCGAGGAGGGGTACGAGCTGCCGCCGGGCGCCGAGGACGACGTCTGGTCGCTGACCAGCGCCGAACGCCGGGCAATGGGGTACGAGCCGTTGCCGGAGAACCTGGCCGAGGCGATCGACGTGATGGCCGGCTCCGAACTGGTCGCCGAGGTGCTCGGCGAGCACGTCTTCGACTTCTTCCTGCGCAACAAGCGGGCCGAGTGGGAGCAGTACCGCCGCGAGGTCACGCCGTACGAGCGCCAGCACTACCTGTCGCTCTGACCCGCCGGGCTGCCGGTCGTTGCGGGCTGTCGCTATCGTCTCGATCACCGTGCCGGCGCCCTGCCGGTGCGATGAGGAGTCGGGGAGGCAGTCGGTGCTGGAGGATCTGCTCAGCGGGGCCTGGCAGAGCGTGGTGTTCGGGTTCGTCGGCGTCGGCCTGATGGCCGCCGGCTTCGTGCTGGTCGACTTGCTCACGCCCGGCAAGCTACGGGACCTGATCTGGGTACGCCGCAACGCCAACGCCGGGCTGCTGCTCGCCGCCAACCAACTCGGCGTCGCCGGGATCGTGTTCACCGCGATCCTGACCAGTTACCACGACTTCGCCAAGGGCCTGGCCTCGACGGTGCTGTTCGGACTGATCGGCCTCGGCATCATGGCGCTGGCCTTCGTCGTCCTGGACCTGCTCACGCCGGGCAAGCTCGGCGAGGTCATCTGCTCCGACGAACCGCACCCGGTCGCCCGGGTCAGCGCCGCCAGCCACTTCGGCGCCGCCCTCATCGTCTGCGCCTGCATCGCCTGAGCTGTTTCGCCACCCACCCCGGTCGGGCTGCACGCCGTGACCGGGGTGGTTTCGTGTCTGAGGGCCGGCGACGTCGGCGGTGCCTGGTGGCTGATCTCTGAAAGTCTTGCGGACTTCTTCCAGCCTGTTTAACAGGGGAAATCCATCGACCATCCAAACTATCTCTGGTGCTCAGAGGGTGCGCGCTGGTAACTTCCTCGCAACCTTTGCTGCAAGGGCTTGCAACACCTTTCGCGTTGTTGCGCCGGGCCGAGCCCGACGCGGGGTGTCAGGAGAGCCATGGAACATCGTTCGACGAGCCGTACGGGCACACGCGGTCGATGGCGGGGACGGTGGGGCATTCTCACCCTCGCCGTCGGCCTCGTCGTCAGCCTGCTGCCCGTGACCCCGGCCGCCGCCGCCAACACCGTCACCGTCTACTACCAGCCACCGGCCGCCTGGGGCGCCTCGGTCAACGTTCACTACGGCATCGACGGTGCCGCCTGGACCGCCGTGCCCGGCGTAGCCATGGAGGCCGCCTGCACCGGCTGGCGGCGCAAGAGCATCGACCTGGGTGCCGCCACCGGCCTACAGGTGGTCTTCACCAACGGCACGGGAACCTGGGACAACAACAACGGGGCCAACTACCGGCTCGGCACCGGCTCGGTGACCGTCTCCGGCGGGCGGATCGGCAGCGGCGACCCGTGCGCCGCAAGCAGCCCTTCGCCGACACCGAGCGGTACCCCCGGCGGGGCGACCGCCGAGGTCTACTACCGGCTCACCACCCGTGGCTGGAGCGCCGCGAACATCCACTACCGCCCGACCGGCGGCGCCTGGACGACCGTGCCGGGGGCGGCCATGGAGGTGGCCTGCGCCGGGTGGGCCCGCAAGGTGGTCGACCTGGGAACGGCCGGTGGCCTCACCGCGGCCTTCAACAACGGCGCCGGCCAGTGGGACAACAACAACGGCGCGGACTACGCGATCGGCGTCGGCCGCAGCACCGTCTCCGGCGGCGTGGTCACGCCGGCCGCGGCCGACCCGTGCGGGCCGCCCGCCCCACCGGACACCACCGCGCCGTCCGTCCCGACCGGGCTCACCGCCACGGTGGACAACGTCCAGGTCACCCTGACGTGGACGGCGTCGACCGACGACCGGGCGGTGACCGGGTACGAGGTGACCCGCACCGGCGGCACGACGGAACCGGTGACGGTGACCACCACCGGCACCCGCCACGTGGCCAACGGCCTGTCGCCGCGTACCGCGTACCGCTTCACGGTGCGGGCGCGCGACGAGGCCGGCAACCGGTCGGCGGCGAGCGACCCGGTCACCGCGACCACCGGCGACGCGCCACCCGCGCCGGCCGGCGGCACCCCGCTCGGCGGTGACCCCCGCGAGGACACCATCTACTTTGTCATGACCGCCCGGTTCGCCGACGGCGACCCGAGCAACAACCGGGGCGGCAGCCAGCACGTGCGCTCCGGCAACGCGGCGGGCGACGACCCGATGTTCCGGGGCGACTTCCAGGGGCTGATCGACAAGCTCGACTACATCAAGGCGCTCGGTTTCTCCGCCATCTGGATCACCCCGGTGGTGCTCAACCGCTCCGACTACGACTTCCACGGCTACCACGGCTGGGACTTCCACCGGGTCGACCCGCGTCTGGAGAGCCCCGGCGCGAGCTACCAGGAACTGATCAACGCCGCGCACGGCAAGGGCATCAAGATCTTCCAGGACGTGGTCTACAACCACAGCTCACGGTGGGGCGCCAAGGGCCTGTTCACCCCCACCGTGTACGGCGTCCGCGACGAACAGTGGAAGTGGTACTACGACCAGCCGCAGGCCGGCCGCGAGTACGACCCGATGGACGAACACGACGGTGCCGACCCCGCGCTGACCGCCGCCCAGAACGCCCAGGCCAAGGGCCGCCCGTACAACGGTGACCTGTGGTCGTCGTCGGCCCCCGAGGGCAACCGCTGTCTGCGGTGGGGCACCCCGAACGGCGCGTACAGCCGGGAGGGCTACACCGTTCACCACTGCCAGTGGCCCGTCCCGACCAGCGGCCTGTTCCCGGCCGACCTGTACCACCAGTGCTGGATCGGCAACTGGGAGGGCGAGGACTCGCGCAGTTGCTGGCTGCACGAGGACCTGGCCGACTTCAACACCGAGAACGCCCAGGTGCAGCAGTACCTGATCGACGTCTACAACAAGTTCATCGACATGGGCGTGGACGGCTTCCGGATCGACACCGCCGTACACATTCCCCGGGTCACCTGGAACCGCCGGTTCCTGCCCGCGATCCAGCAGCACGCGGTGGCCCGGCACGGCGAGAAGGGCAAGGACTTCTACGTCTTCGGTGAGGTGGCCGCGTTCGTCAACGACAAGTGGAACCGTGGCTCGGTCAACCACTCCGCGCAGTTCTTCACCTGGAAAGAACGCCGCGACTACAGCCCCGACGACGTCCGCGCCGCGATCGAGCAGTACGAGTACGAGCAACTGCTCGGCACCGGCAACCAGCCGACCAGTGACAACGCCTTTCTGCGCGGCAACGACTACCACACGCCCGACCATTCGCGCTTCTCCGGCATGAACGTCATCGACATGCGGATGCACATGAACTTCGGCGACGCGAACAACGCCTTCGGCAACGGGCGGGACTCCGACGACAGCTACAACGACGCCACCTACAACGTGGTCTATGTCGACAGTCACGACTACGGGCCGAACAAGTCCTCGGTGCGCTACACCGGCGGCACCGACGCGTGGGCGGAGAACATGAGCCTGATGTGGACGTTCCGGGGCATCCCGACGCTCTACTACGGCTCCGAGATCGAGTTCCAGAAGGGCGCGCCGATCGACTGCGGCCCGAGCTGCCCGCTGGCCACCACGGGCCGGGCCTACTACGGCGGTCATCTGGCCGGCAGCGTCACCGCCGCCGACTTCGGCGTGGTCGCCAGCGCCTCCGGCACGGTCGCCCAGACCCTGGACAAGCCGCTGGTCAAGCACGTGCAGCGGCTCAACCAGATCCGTCGGGCCATCCCCGCGCTACAGAAGGGGCAGTACTCGACCGAGGGGATCAGCGGTAACCAGATGGCGTACAAGCGCCGGTTCACCGGGGGCGGGGTGGACAGCTTCGCGCTGGTCACCGTCTCCGGCAGCGCCACCTTCAGCGGCGTACCCCACGGCACCTACACCGACGCGGTGACCGGGGACGTCAAGGTCGTCACGAACGGCACGCTGACCGCTTCGGTCAGCGGGAAGGGCAACCTGCGGGTGTACGTACTCAGCCTGCCCGACAACCCGGCCCCCGGGAAGATCGGTGAGACCGGCCCGTACCTGAGATGATCCTCGGCGCGTGAAACGCAGGGGCGGGGGCGGCATCCACGATGCCGCCCCCGTCCTGCCGGTGTCACCGGGCGGTACGCCGCTGCGTCACGTACCCGTGCCGGGCGTCACTTGCCGGCGGTGTCGTCCTGACCGCCCTTGTCGCCGGGGCCGCCGAAGACGCCGGCCTCGACGGCCGCGGTGATCGCGTCGGCCTGCTCCTGGGTGAGCTTGCCCTCCTCGACCGCCTTGGCGAGCCGCTCGGCCAAGGCCTCCTTGCGGTCCTCGGGGGAACCCTGCGGCCCACGGCCGCCGCCACGCTGGTGCTCGCCACCGCGCCCCTCGGGGCGCTCACCGTTCGGCTTGCCCTGCGGCTTGTGCTGCTCGCGCAGCTTCTCCAGGGCGGCGGTCACCTGGTCGGTGGAGACGCCCAGTTCCTTGGCGAGGGCCTCGGCGAACGCCTCCCGCTGCGCCCCGCGTTCGGGCCGCTGGTCGTCCTGCTGGGTGGCGTCGGCGCTCGCGCTGGCGCTCGGGGTCTTGTCGTCGGCGAGCGCCACGGTGGGAGCGGCGATCCCCACGCCGAGCACACCCGCGGCGGCCAGGCCAGCCAGCAGGTGCTTCTTCGAAATGGTGCGGGACATCAGTCCTCCAACTCGTCGGTGATGCGATGACGTGACCGACAGTGACGAGGCTGGCTGGGGGCGACCCGTGGCGAACCTGTCAGGGAGCTGGCAATCCGAGCCACGAACCGGACATCGGGGCAGTTCCGGCTCGCCCGGGCGGCGGCCGTGGGGCGAGCGGCTCAGCGGACGGCCGGGGCGACGGTCAGGATGCCGGCGTCGGCGTCGAGGGTGGCCCGCGTGCCCACCGGCACGGTGAGCTGCTCGGGGCCGTGACCGATCGGCAGCCCGCCGAGCACCGGCACGCCCAGGTCGCCGAGCCGCTCGGTGAGCACGTCGGCGACCCCCACCTCCCAGCCGTCCGCGCAGTCGGTGAACTGACCCACCGCCACCCCGGCCAGCCCGTCCAGCGCACCGGCGCGGCGCAGTTGGGTCAGCATCCGGTCGACCTTGTACGGCGGCTCCTGCACGTCCTCCAACAGCAGCACCGCCCCGGTCAGGTCGGGCATGTCCGCGGTGCCCAGCGAGGCCACGATCAGGCAGAGGTTGCCACCCAGCAGCCGACCCACCGCCCGCCCCGGCACCCGTACCGCGAAGGTCTCCTCGCGCTCGACGGCGGGTACGGTGACCGGCTCGGTGGTGGTCAACGCGGCGTGCAGCGACGCGGCGGAGGCCAGCGGGGTCCGTTCGTCCCGCCAGGCCGCCCCGGGTCCGTGCACCCCGGCCAGCCGGGCACCGCGCCACAGCGCCAGTTGCAGGGCGGTGATGTCGGAGAAGCCGGCGACCACCTTCGGGTTCCGGCGTACCGCCGCCATGTCGATCGCGTCCACCACCCGTTGGGCGCCGTAACCGCCTCGGGTGCAGATCACGCCGCGTACCTGCGGGTCGGCGAAGGCGGTGTTCAGGTCGGCCGCGCGCAGCGCGTCGGCGCCGGCCAGGTAGCCGTGCCGGGCGTACACGTGGGGGGCGAGCACCGGCCGCAGGCCCCAGCCGGTGAGCAGCTCGATTCCCCGGGCCACCCGCTCCGGGCGGGTCGGACCGGAGGGCGAAACCAGCATGACCGTGTCGCCCTCGCGCAGTGCCGGCGGGCGTACGACGTGGTCAGGTGCGGTGTGGTCGGACACAGCCGGAGAGCCTAGTCCCGCGCGCGGACCCGGTCGGCCGGACCGGATAGCCTCGACGGCGTGGCAACCGCGCTGGTGATCGAGAACGACCCGACCGACGACGCGCGACGGCTGGGGGAGTGGCTGACCGAGGCGGGTCTCGACCTGTCCGTGACCCGCCCGCATGCCGGCGACGAACTTCCCGCCGACCTGGTGGGCTACGCCGCGCTGGTGGTACTCGGCGGCGACCAGCAGGCGTACCCGGCCTCCGACGGGGAGCCGGGGGCATCCTGGTTTCCCGCCGTGGAGGGACTGCTACGCAAGGCGGTCCGGCACCGGCTGCCGACCCTGGGCGTCTGCCTTGGCGCGCAACTGCTCGCCACAGCCCACGCCGGCACCGTCGAACGCAGCCCGTCCGGCCCCGAGGTCGGTCCCGCCGTGGTCGGCCGGCGCGACGCCGCCGAAACCGACCCGCTGTTCCGGTACGTGCCGCTGATCCCGGACGTGCTGCAGTGGCACGCCGACGAGATCACCGAGCTGCCCGCCGGAGCCACCCTGCTGGCCGCCTCCACCCGCTACCCGAACCAGGCGTTCCGCCTCGGCGACCGGGCCTGGGGTCTCCAGTTCCACATCGAGTGCGACACCGCGATGATCGCCGACTGGGCCACCGACTCGGCGCTGCTGGCCGAGCTGGGCTACGACCCGGATCTGGTGGTGTCCGCCTGCAACGCGGTGATGGTCGACGTCGAGGAGGTCTGGCAGCCGTTCGCCGCCCGGTTCGCCGCGCTGGCCCTCGGCGAGTTGGACGACGACGGGCCGCGCCGCAGCCTGCCGCTGCTCGGGCACTGATGGGCCGGCCGACCAGCGCCACCGGCCGGCTCGCCCGGTACGGCTTCGACGTCACCGACTCCGACGGCGGCACGCGCGCCGCTGACCTGCTCGGCCCGGCCGGGCTGGACCTGTGGCGACCGCAGACCCAGGAACCCACCGGCGACGCGGCCCAGGAACTGCTCACCGCGCTGTCCCGGGCCGCCGACCCCGACCTGGCGCTGCGGCAGCTGCACCGGCTGGTCGAGGCGGAGCGCCGCGTCCAGGCCGGCCCGAACGGCACATCCGGTACCGCCACCGGTGGCATCGGGGCGGGCTCGGCGGTGCTCACCGCCCTGCACGACGACCCGGGACTGCGCCGCCGGCTGATCGCCGTGCTGGGCGCCTCGTCGGCGTTGGGTGATCATCTCGTCGCCAACCCCGACCAGTGGCCGGTGCTGCGTACCGAGCCGGACGGGCTCGCCCCGGCGGCCGACGGGCGGCTCGACGTGACCGGCGACGGCAACCCGGTGGCGATGCTGCGCCGGGCGTACCGGCTGTCGTTGTTGCGGATCGCGGCGGCCGACCTGACCGGCGGGCGTGGCCTCGAACAGACGATGGCCGCACTGTCCGCGCTGGCCGACGCCACCCTCTCGGCCGCCTACGGCATCGCCGTGGGCGAGTTGCCCGAGGGCACCCGGGCACCCCGGCTGGCCGTGGTGGCGATGGGCAAGTGCGGCGGCGGCGAACTGAACTACGTCTCCGACGTGGACGTGATCTTCGTGGCGGCCGAGGACGACGACCTCACCACGGCCACCACCGTGGCCACCCGACTGATCCACATCTGCGGGCTGGTGGCCTGGCCGGTCGACGCCGCGCTGCGTCCCGAGGGCAACCGGGGTCCGCTGGTACGCACCCTGGCCAGCCACCTGGCGTACTACCGGCGCTGGGCGCGCACCTGGGAGTTCCAGGCCCTGCTCAAGGCCCGCCCGGCCGCCGGTGACCTGGCGCTGGGCCAGGAGTGGATCGACGCCCTGGCGCCGCTGCTCTGGCAGGCGGCCGAGCGCCCCGAGGCGGTCGAGGACGTCCGGGCCATGCGCCGGAAGATCATCGACCACATCCCGCCGAAGGAGCTGGAACGCGAGATCAAGCGCGGTCCCGGCGGGCTGCGCGACATCGAGTTCGCGGTGCAGCTGCTCCAACTGGTGCACGGGCGCGGCGACGAGACGTTGCGGGCACCCGGCACCATCCCCGCCCTGCGGGCGCTGGTCACCGGGGGCTACGTCGGCCGGGCCGACGGGGAGGCGCTGCTGCGCGGCTACCGCTTCCTGCGCGGCGTCGAACACCGCCTGCAACTTCAGGGTCTGCGGCGTACCCACACGGTGCCCACCGATCCGGGCGCGTTGCGCTGGCTGGCCACCGCCCTCGGCTACACCGCCACCCCCGGGCGCAGCGCCGTCGAGGAGTTCCGCGCCGAGTGGGTCACCCACGCCACCGAGGTACGCCGGCTGCACGCCAAACTGCTCTACCGCCCGCTGCTGGAGTCGGTGGCCCGGGTACCCGCCGACGGTCTGCGGCTGACCCCGGAGGCGGCCCGCAACCGGTTGGAGATCCTCGGCTTCGCCGACCCGGCCGGGGCGCTGCGTCACCTCCAGGCCCTCACCGGCGGGGTGAGCCGCACCGCCGCCATCCAGCGCACCCTGCTGCCGGTGCTGCTCAGCGAGTTCGCCGACGCCCCCGAACCGGACCGGGGCCTGCTCAACTACCGCCAGGTCTCCGACTCCCTCGGCAGCACCCCCTGGTATCTACGCCTGCTGCGCGACTCCGGGCCGGTGGCCCGGCGGCTGGCCCGGGTGCTCTCCTCCTCCCGGTACGTCGCCGACCTGCTCACCCGCGAGCCGGAGGCGCTGCGCCTGCTGGCCGAGGAGAGCGAACTGAGCCCTCGGCCCCGCGAGGTGCTCTGCGACGGCTTCACCGCCGCCGCGGCCCGGCACACCGACCCGGTCGAGGCCACCCGGGCGGTACGCGCGCTGCGCCGCCGGGAACTGCTCCGCCTCGCCTGCACCGACGTGCTCAGCCGGGCCGGTTCGCTGGCACCGTCGCGTCCGGACGGTGACCGCGCGACACCCGGCCTGGCCGACGTCACGGCGGTCGGCACCGCCCTCTCCGACGTCACCGACGCCACCCTCGCCGCCGCGCTGCGCACCGCCCGCGCCGCCCAGGCACCGATGCCCGGACTGAAGTTCGCGGTGATCGGGATGGGTCGGCTCGGCGGGTACGAGTCGAACTACCTCTCCGACGCCGACGTGCTGTTCGTCTACGAGCCGCCGGAAGGGGTCAGCGAGAGCGCCGCCAGCGCCGCCGCCCAGGCCATCGCCGAGGAACTGCGCCGGCTGCTCGGCATGCCCGCGCCCGACCCGCCGCTCGGCGTCGACGCCGACCTGCGTCCCGAGGGCCGGCAGGGGCCGCTGGTCCGTAGCCTGGCCGCCTATCAGCAGTACTACGCCCGCTGGTCGCGGGTGTGGGAGGCGCAGGCGCTGCTGCGCGCCCGGTGCGTCTGCGGCGACGCCGACCTGGGCACCCGGTTCGAGCAGATGGTCGACCCGGTCCGGTATCCGGCCGACGGGCTGACCCGGGAACAGATCATCGAGATCCGCCGGATCAAGGCGCGGGTGGAGACCGAGCGGCTGCCCCGGGGCGCGGACCCGGCCACCCACACCAAGCTGGGGCGGGGTGGCCTGGCCGACGTCGAGTGGGCGGTGCAACTGCTCCAGCTGCGGCACGCCGGGGCGTACCCGGTGCTGCGCGGTACCCGTACCCTCGACGCGCTCACCGCCGCCCGCGACGCGGGCCTGGTGGACCCGGCGGACGCCGAGGCGATGATGGCCGGCTGGACCCTGGCGGCGCAGGTCCGCAACGCGCTGATGCTGGTCCGGGGCCGGGCCGGCGACCAACTGCCCCGACACGGGGTGGAACTGGCCGGGGTGGTCCGCCTGCTCGGCGCCGACGACCCGGGCGAGTTCCTCGACGAGTACCTGCGCACCGCCCGCCGCTCCCGCGCCGCCGCCGAACGCGTGCTGGAGATGTAAGGAAGGGCACCTTATTAACGCCTGCGGTAGAGCAAGGGCCCCTTGTTAACGCGCCGGTGCCGGTCTGTACTGCCGCACGCGGGCGTTGCCGTCGCTCAGGGCGGCGAGACGTCGCCGGCTCAGCTGCCGAGGGTGTACGTGCCGGCACGCGGCACGGTGACCGTCGTCCAGTCCCCGTCGGCGGAGACACCCGCACCGCCGGAGACGGTCAACCAGCGGCTGTGCCGGACCCGGACCGGCACCGTGGCGGCACCGGTGGTGCGGAAGGTGACCGAGGCGCCGTCCGCACTGAGCAGTTCGCCGGGGGCACCGACCAGTGGCCTCGGGTCGGTCACCGCGTACAGCCGCCAGTGCCGGTCGGCCCAGACCTCGGTCAGGTACGGCAGGCCCGCGTCGACCAGCTCCGCCTCCGCCCGGCCGACCCAGGACAGCGGGACGTCGGGCAGCGCGACGTACTGCACCGCGTTGGCGTCCAGCCAGGCCCGGTAGCTGCTCGCGGTCAACGGCACACCGGTGCCGGCCGCACCGGGCACCGTGGTGAAAAACAGCGGGTTGCGGTCGATGTCGGCCTGCCGCAGCCAACCCCGGGCCAGCGGCACGTCGCCGAGTCGGGCCGCCTCCCAGTAGTTGCGGGTCGGCGGCACCTCCAACCGGCCGGTGAGCCCGCGCCGGTCCAGTTCGGCCCGCAGCGGCGCGAAGTAGCCCGGATCGCTGGTCGGGTCACCGATGCTGCGCAGGTCGGCGGGGACCACCGGCGGCTGCCACCAACACACCGCCGCCAGCAGCGCGGCCACCGCGACCGACCCGGACCTCCGCCGCCAGCCCGGGCCGACGCGTCCGATCGCGCCGTCGCGGGACGGCCGCACCGGGTCGCCGGGGCGCCGCGTCGGCGACGACACACGGGCCAGCCAGGCGGGGCGACGGACCGTGGCGGCCAGCACGGGCAGCGCGAACATGGTGGCCAGCCGGGTGGCGTTCAGCCCGACCGGAGTGTGCACCAGCGCCGCCGTGACCACCCCGCCGGCCGCCAGCAGCGCGCCGATCCGCACCGGCCGGTACCCGACCAGCGCGGCCGCCAGCAGGGCGGTCACCGCCGCCCGGATCGTGTCGGTACGACTGATGTTCATCCAACCGCCGTCGCCGAACAGCAGCGCGGTCACGCCCAACGGCAGGGCGGCGGCCAGGGCGAGGGTCAGCCCGTCGGCGTACCGGCGGGACAGCAGCAGGGCGACCCCGGCGAGACCGACGAAGAGGCCCGCCACCGGGCTGGTCGCCGACGCCAGCGCCGCGCCCACCCCGGCCAGCACGACCGGCAGCCGCCCGCCCGGGCGGGTTGCCCCGGCTAACGCGGGTCGCCAGGTGAGGGCGAGGAGGGCGGCCAGGCCGAAGGCCACCCCGAGGCCGTACGTCACCCGGCCGGAAACCAGGTTGCCGGCGATGGTGGCCACCCCGACCAGGCTGCCGAGCAGCGGCCGGGGCACCCGGGTCCGTACCAGCAGCGCGGCGAACAGGGTCGCCGCCGCGACCAGGCCGACGACACCGGTGAGGCGTACCCCGAGCAGGGCCATCACCGGCTGGGCGAGCAGGCTGTAGCCGAACTGCTGGACTCCGCCGTACCAGCGCAGGTCGACCGGGGTCGGGCCGTGCGCGGCGAAGAAGTCGGCCCGGGCCACCTGCGCCGCCAGGTCCGAGCCCATCACCGGGAGGATGAGGTACGCCACACCGAGCGCCCCGGCGGACGCGGTGGCCAGCGCCACCACCCGACTGCCCCGCATGCCCACCTCCGTACCGCGCTCACGGTACTGGCAGCATGGCGGGCGTGCCCCATCACCTCGTGCGCTGGACTGGACTAGCCGGATCGATCATGTTGGCGGTGGCCGCCTTCCTCGGCGGCGCCCTACCCGACGGAGACCTGCGACCCAACCCGGTGAAGATCTGGCTCGGTACGAACGGACCACTGATCATCGGGTTGTGGCTGTTCGGCACCATCGCCATGGCGGTGGCCTGGTGGGTGGTGCGTGACCGGGTGCCCTCGGTCCGATGGGCGCTGGTCACCGCCGGGCTGTGGATCCTGCCGTTCCTGGTCACACCGCCGCTGGGCAGCCGCGACGCGTACGCCTACGCCTGCCAGGGGGCCAGCTACTCCAACGGCATCAACCCGTACGAGTACGGGGTCTCCGCCCTGCCCTGCCCCTGGCTGGACACCATGTCGTACATCTGGCGGGACACCCCGGCGCCGTACGGTCCACTGTTCGTGGTGATCTCCGGTGCGGTGGTGGCCGTGACCGGCTCGCTGCTCGGCAGCATCGCGCTGTTCCGGGTGCTCGCGGTGGCCGGCGTGGTGCTCACCGCGGCCTGCCTGCCGGTGCTGGCCCGCCGCTGCGGCGTACCGGTCGAGCGGGCCCTCTGGCTGGCCCTGGCCAGCCCGCTGGTGGGCGTGCACCTGATCTCCGGGGTACACAACGACGCGATGATGGTCGGGCTGCTGGTGGCCGGACTGGCCATCGTGGTCACCTGGCCGGGTCGCAGGTGGCTGCTGCTGGCCGGCGGCGTGGTGCTCGGCCTGGCCGCCGGCGTCAAGGTGACCGCACTGGTGGTGGTCCCGTTCGCGGCGCTCGCCGCGATCACCGGCGGCTTCTCCCTGCGCGGGCTGCTGCGCGACGGTACGCCGGTGGTCGGCGGCGCGGTGGCCACCCTGATCGGGGTTACCCTCGCCGCCGGGCTGGACCTGGGCTGGATCACCGGCCTGTCGCACGGCAACGAGGTGATCGCCTGGACCTCGCCGCCGACCGCCGTCGGGCAGACCATCGGCTACCTGGTACTGCCCTTCGGACTGCACATCGACGCGCTGCCGGTGACCCGGGCGATCGGCATGGTGGTGCTGGCGGCGCTGCTGGTCTGGCTCTGGTTCCGGGCCCGGCACCGGGAGCCGCTGTGGCACGCCGCCCTGGCGCTGACCGCCACGGTGGCGCTGGCCCCGCTGTTCCACCCGTGGTACTGGTTCTGGCCGCTGGCCCTGCTCGCCGCCACCGCCCACCGCACCTGGTGGTTCAGCGCGGTGACGGTGTTCTCCGCGTTCCACGTACTGGCCGACGGCACCGGGCTGCCCCGGCACACCAAGACGATCGGTGCGCCGCTGATGACACTGTTCGTGATCGTGGTGGCGGTCCGCTTGGTACGGTCGGCTCGGGTGGCTCGCCGCCCCGTTCCCGCCGACTGAGGAGAGGTACGCCGGTGACCGACCCCGGCGCCGCCCGCTCCGACCGGGCCTCCGCCACCGGCTCCGAAGCCGGCTCCGACCGGGCCTCCGTCACCGGCTCAGACCCGGCCTCCGAAGCCGGCTCCGCCCCGGCCTCGGTCACCGGCTCAGACCCGGCCTCCGACGCCCGCGCCGAGGCTCGGGCGGTCACCGGCCGTGATTCCCGTCCGGTGACCACCCGGGACCGGATCGTCCGCTGGATCGGCCTGGCCGGAGCGCTGCTGCTGGCCATCGCCGGTTTCCTGGGCGGTGCGTTACCCGACGAGACCACCATCCGCGTCTGGGACTCCGACGACGGTCCGCTGACCGTGGTGCTCTGGCTGGCGGGCACCGCCGCCATGGTCGGTGCCTGGTGGGCACTGCGCGACGGCGCCCCGTCGGCCCGGTGGGCGTACCGCACCGCCGGGCTGTGGGCGCTGCCGCTGCTGTCCACCGCCCCGCTGGGTAGCCGCGACGTCTACTCGTACGCCTGTCAGGGCTGGGTGTACGCCGACGGCGCTGATCCGTACGCCATCGGGGTGGCTGCGGCCGGCTGCCCCTGGCTGGACGCGGTCGCGCCGGTCTGGCGGGACACCCCCGCCCCGTACGGCCCGTTCTTCGTGCTGCTCGCCGCCCTGGCCGTGCTGCTCGGCGGTGGCCTGGTCGGCACGGTGGCGCTGCTGCGGCTGCTGGCGGTGGCCGGATTGCTGGTGGCGGCGCTCTGCCTGCCCGGCCTGGCCCGGGCGGCCGGCGTGCCGGCCCGGCGGGCAACCTGGCTGCTGCTGGCCTCCCCGCTGGTCGGCGTGCACCTGGTCGCCGGCGCGCACAACGACGCGGTGATGCTCGGCCTGCTCCTGCCCGGCCTGCTGCTCCTGGTCCGCCGTCCGGACCGGCCGGCGACTACCCCAGGCCAACTGCCGTCAGGCCGGACTGCTGCTCCGCGTTGGCTGCGGTCAGGCCGGACCGCTCCGAGTGGGCTGCCGTCGGGCCGGACCGCTTCGGGCCAGCTGCCGTCGGGCCGGTTCGCGGCGCTGGCGGCCGCCCGGCTGCTGGTGGCCGGGGCGCTGCTCGGGCTGGCGGTGTCGGTGAAGGCCACCGCCGTGGTGGTGCTGCCGTTCGCGGCGCTGCTGGCGGTACGCGGCCGACCCACCTTGCCGTCGTTGTCGCGCGACGGTGGCCTCCTCGCCGTCGGGGTGGTCGGCGCTCTGGTGCTGACCTCGCTGCTCTCCGGCCTCGGGCTGGGCTGGATAGGCGGGCTGGGCAGCAGCGGCGACACCGTGCAGTGGACCTCGCCGCCGACGGCGGTCGGCATGGTCGTCGACTACGCCGGCGAGTTGGCCGGCCGGCACCTTGGCGCGGTGCCGGTGGCCCGTGTCGTCGGGTTGGTCCTGCTGGCCGGCTTCCTGGTGCTGCTCTGGTGGCGGACCTGGTCCGCGCTGCGCACCGTGGACCCCGCCGAGTCGATGTCCGTCACCGACCCGACGCGCACGTTGGACTCGGCCGAGCCGAGCCGCGCGTTGGACTCGGCCGAGCCGAGCCGCGCGTTGGACTCGGCCGAGCCGAGGCACGCTTTGCACTCGGTCGAGCCGACGGGCACGCCAGGTGGGGTCGGGTGGCCAAGCGGCCCGCCGGCAGCCGAGCGGCGCAGTAGGCCGACGCTGCTCGGGGCCGGGGTGGCGCTGGCCGCCACGGTGATTCTCGCGCCGGTGTTCCACCCCTGGTACGTGACCTGGCCGCTGGCGGTGCTCGCGGTGGCGGCAACCCGGACCTGCTGGTTCGTGCTGCCCAGCGCGCTGGCCGCCTTCCTCACCCTGCCCGACGGCACCAACCTGGCCCGGCTGGTGAAGGCCCCAGGTGCGGTGGCGATGACCCTGCTGCTGGTCGGCCTGGTGATCTGGGCCCTGCCCCGGCTACACCGCATCCGCTTCGACTGAGCCTGGTCGAACCAGCGCCGACTCCTGTCCGCCTGCCCCACCCCACGGCCGGGCGCAGGGCCGGAAGCCCTGGCCGGCCTGATCGGCACCCGACCGACCACGCGCTGGCCTCGGCGCGGTCGGTCAGGTGACGCCGTTCAGCGGTGGGCGCCGCAGGTCGGACAGGGCGCGACGGGCTCGGGCACGACCTGCCGGCGGCGCAACGCCACAGCCGCCGGCAGTAGGGCCGCCCCGAGCAGGCCGACGGTGATGGCGGTGGCGACCATGGTCGGGTAGGTCGGGCGGGTGGCAGCGCTGGCGAGGCCGTCCACCGCACCGGCAAGCGGGTGCACGTTGAGCAGGCCAACCGGGGTGAGCAGGACCATCACCGTCCACCAGCCCCGCCTGTCGCGGCGGATGCCCAGCCCGACGGCGAGCAGCAGGGCGACCGCCAGCAGCGCCCCGCCGGCGGCCGGCAACACCTGCTCAGCGGTCCAGTTGTACCAGCCCCAGTACGCGCCTGGCCGGTTCCAGAAGGCGTCGAGGCTGGCACCGGCGAGCGCCGCCGTGATCGGCAGGACGCGGGCCGCCAGCGGCAGGCGGCCGTCGACCGCGAGCGCCAGCACTCCGAGTACGACCGGCGGAAGCAGCACGTACAGCGGCGGTCGGGGCACGTCGATGACCAGACTCACCAACGGCGTGGTCGCGGTCAGCAGCATCGCCGCGGCGACCGCCGCCCGGGTCGGCCGGCCGGGTGCGACCAGGGTGAGCAGGGCGGCCAGCAGCCAGGCGAACCAGGCGACCGCGCCGATCGAGACGAACGGCCCGAAGGCCGGGACGCCGGCTCCGGCGGGCGGCGACTGCCATTCGAGGACCGCCCAGAAGCCGGCCAGGAAGGTGGCGGTGGTCAGGGCGAGGAGCGCGGCGAGGCGTACCCCGGGGAGGAGATCGTTGGCGCCGGCGGCCCGGAGCCGCTGACGGAGGCCACCGCGCACCAGGTCGGCGACGTCCGCCGGGGAGGGCCAACGTCGTCCCGGGCCGGCCAGGTCGAGGTACGTGCCGACGATCTCCTCGCTGCGCTCCCGGCGATAGTTCGCCGGGTACGCCCACAGCAGCCGCCGGTAGCGACGCTCCAGTCTGTTCATGCCAGCCCTCCGGCGGTTCGCGGCGCCAGTGGCTGCACCCGGCGGGCGCGTAGGCGCGCGGTGGCCGCCTCGACGTTGCGTCGTAGCCGTTCGGTCTCGGCCGCGAGCGTGGCGTCCCCGCTCGGGGAGAGGCGGTAGTAGCGGCGTAGCCGCCCGTCGACGGTCTCCTCCCGATCCAGTTCGACCAGGCCGGCGTCGGTGAGCCGGTCCAGCGCACCGTAGAGGGTGCCGGGGCGCAGCGAGAGCCGTCCGTCGGAGAGACCGACGACCTCGCCGATGATCGCGTAACCGTGCATCGGCTCACGGGCCAGCGCGGTGAGGATCAGGAAGGTTGGTTCGCGCAACGGCGTATCCACCCACCCAATATACCGCCCACGAAGGTATCCCCGCCCCCCATCGCCCGGTTGATCAAGAAGTTTGCGTCAGCGTCAGCCGGGATCCTGACGCAAACCTCTTGATCAACTCGGCGAGTGGGGGTGGGGTGGGTGGGGTGGGAAGTGGTCGGGCCGGCTCCGCGGGTGCGGAGCCGGCCCGAGTTGTGCTGATCGTGGATCAGCAGTCGAAGTACATGGCGAACTCGTGCGGGGTCGGGCGCAGGCGCACCGGGTCGACCTCGTTGGCCCGCTTCCAGTCGATCCAGGTGGAGATCAGGTCGGGGGTGAAGACGCCACCGTCGAGCAGGTAGTCGTGGTCGGACTCAAGCGAGTCGAGCACGGCCGGCAGCGAGCCCGGCACCTGCTTGACGTCGCCCCACTCCTCCGGCGGGAGGTCGTAGAGGTCCTTGTCGATCGGAGCCGGCGGCTCCATCTTGTTCTTGATGCCGTCCAGGCCGGCCATCAGCATCGCCGAGAAGGCGAGGTAGACGTTGGCCGACGGGTCCGGCACCCGGAACTCGACCCGCTTGGCCTTGGCGTTGCTGCCGGTGACCGGGATGCGGGTGCAGGCGGAGCGGTTGCGCTGCGAGTAGACCAGGTTGACCGGCGCCTCGTAGCCCGGCACCAGGCGACGGTACGAGTTGACCGTCGGGTTGGTGAAGGCCAGCAGCGACGGGGCGTGGTGCAGCAGGCCGCCGATGTACCAGCGGGCGGTCTCCGACAGGCCGGCGTAGCCGGTCTCGTCGTAGAACAGCGGCTCACCGTTGAGCCAGAGGCTCTGGTGGGTGTGCATGCCGGAGCCGTTGTCGCCGAAGAGCGGCTTCGGCATGAAGGTCGCGGTCTTGCCGGCGGCCCAGGCGGTGTTCTTGACGATGTACTTGAACAGCTGGAGCTGGTCACCGGCGTGCAGCAGGGTGGAGAACTTGTAGTTGATCTCCGCCTGGCCGGCGGTGCCGACCTCGTGGTGCGAGCGCTCGACGGTGAAGCCGGTGTCGATCAGCTTGCGGACGATCTGGTCGCGCAGGTCGGCGTAGTGGTCGACCGGCGGCACCGGGAAGTACCCGCCCTTGTACGCGGTCTTGTAGCCCCGGTTGCCGCCCTCTTCCTCGCGGCCGGTGTTCCAGGCGCCCTCGATCGAGTCGATGTAGTAGAAGGCCTGGTGGGCGGAGGTCTCGTGGCGGATCGAGTCGAAGATGTAGAACTCCGCCTCGGGGCCGAAGTACGCGGTGTCCGCGATGCCACTGGCGGCGAGGTACGCCTCGGCCTTCTTCGCCACGTTCCGCGGGTCACGGGAGTACGCCTCACGCGTGAACGGGTCGTGGATGAAGAAGTTCAGCGCGAGGGTCTTCTGCGCGCGGAAGGGGTCGATGAAGGCGGTGGCGACGTCCGGGAGCAGGAGCATGTCCGACTCGTGGATCGCCTGGAAACCACGGATCGACGATCCGTCGAAAGCGAGACCGTCGGTGAAGAAGCTTTCGTCGACCGACTCCACCGGCAGATTGAAGTGCTGCATCACGCCGGGCAGGTCACAGAAACGTACGTCGACGAACTTCACGTCCTCGTTCTTGAGGTATCGCAGGAGTTCCTCGGGATTGGCGAACACTCGTCCTCCTGGCACGTCCACGGTTAGCTAGGCTCCTGGCGACGCTATGGCCGTGCGGTTGCCCGGCCATGTCTCCAGTGTTTCTGCCGTGTTACGTCCCTCGCGGTGTGTCACGGCAAACAGGGTGTGGACGCCGTGACCGGAGAGACTGGTCCGGCTGTGTCAGTCTAGTGAAACTTCCTGCTATTGGTCCGTTTCGACACCACGCGTCGGACCTGCGCCGGCCCGGTGCTGCCGCCCTGAGTAGTCTTGCCCGCTGTGACCACCCAGCCGCACCGCCCGACACCGCCCGCCGTCGACCCCGACTTCACCCCGGCCGACCTCGGGCGCCGGTTCGGAGCGCTGCTCATCGACTGGGTGCTCTGCCTGCTCGCGGCCGGCCTGTTCGCCACCCCGGCGCGCGACGCCTGGGCGCCGGTCGTCGTGCTGATCGTGGAGTACGCGATCTTCCTCGGCCTGTTCGCGCAGACTCCCGGCATGTACCTGACCCGGATCCGCTGCGTGGACTGGACCGACGGTGGCCGAATCGGCGTGCTCCGGGCCCTCCTGCGTGGCGTGCTCCTGGCCCTGGTCGTACCCGCCCTGCTGATGGACCAGCACCGCCGCGGCCTACACGACCGCCTCACCAACTCGGTAATCACCCCAACCCCCCGCTGACCACCCCTCTCCCGACCCGACTCCACCCGCGATCATGCACTTTCCGACCCGGCAAAGGCCGCATTTCCCGCACAACGGCGACCACAAGTGCATGATCGCCGAGGGCGTGCGAGGGCGTGCGAGGGCGTGCGAGGGCGTGCGAGGGCGTGCGAGGGCGTGCGTGCGTGGTGGGGTGGGTCAGCGGCCGCGCATCTGGCGGAAGGCGCCGCGGGGTGGGCGGAGGTTCTTCGGGACGGCGCCCTTGGGGAGCTGCGGTCGGGCGGTGAGGGCCTTGAGGCGCTTGTCCAGGGAGTTGACGTCCTTGCCGTTGAGGTTGCGGGGCAGCCGCATCAGCGTCATCCGCAGCTTGCGGATCGGCAGCTCGCCCTCCTCCTGACCGATCACGTAGTCGTAGAGCGGGGCGTTGCCGATCACCTTGGCGAGCCGGCGCTTCTCCTGGCCGAGCAGGTTGCGGATCCGCTGCGGGTTGCCCTCCGCCAGCAGGATCACGCCGGGTCGCCCGATGACCAGGTGGACCATGTCCATCTGGGTGGTCGAGCTGACCGCAGGGGAGACCCGCCAGTCGCCACGCATGCTCTCGATGATCTGCGCGGCGGCACCCGGCTGGCCCTCGGCGGCGTTCATCATCGCCCGGTTGGACCGCAGGTTGAGCACGATCAGCAGGCAGAGCAGGGCGAACAGGATGCCCAGCGGCAGCCACAGCCAGCCCCAGCGCACGACCGCGACCACGGTCAGCGCGAGTGGGATCAGCACCGCGCCGGTGGCCAGCGGCGCGAACCACTTGTCCTGCTTGGCGGTGAACCGGAACACCAACCCGATCTGCTTCAACCGCTGGCCGAACGAGACCTTCTCCTGGGGCTTTGCCATGCCGACAAGTCTAGTGGTCGCGCGCTGGGCCGTTGATCCCCGGCCGGTCCTGCCCGTCGACCTCGCGGCGGGCCGGCGGCGGTAAGCGAGGCGGCCGCGCTCGCCGACGGGCGCGGCGCGGTGCCGCTCGGCGACGCGGACCTCGGCCAGCGCCCCGGCGACCCAGGTCAGGTGCGGGGGAGGTACACGCGCCAGCCGTCGAGCCTGAGCAGGGTGAGTGTGCCGGACGCGGCGTGCAGCCGCTCGTCCAGGCGGGCCGCGAGCGGGGAGTCGTCGGGCGCGACCCAGGCCGCCCCGGCCGACGCTGCCACCGCCCGACGGTACGGCTGGTAGCGGTCGTGGCCCGGGTTCAGGTCATCGTCGACGACGGCACAGACCACCTCCTCGACACTGGCGAAGGTGAGCCGGTTACAGGTCCAGTAGGTGGCGTAGACGTGCCGTACGCCCCGCTCGCGCAGCGCGGCGACCAGCGCGTCGTGGCGTTTCTCGGCGGCCTGGGCGGCCGGGGCGGCGCCGATCGCGCCGGCCGTGGCGACGGCGGCGGTGCCGAGGGTGGCCACGAGGACCCCGACCGCCGCGATCCGCGCCAGCACGGTGGTGGTGCGCCCCGGCCGGTTCGCCCGTCGGCGGGCCGCCGTCCACAGCGGCCACAGCAGCACCGGTACGGAGATCAGCAGGCAGGAGAGGTACCGGGAACTCTCCACCGGCGTCCGCCCGGCGGCGCTGCTGACCGTGTACGCCGCCACGGTCGCCACCGCCGCCACGACGAGCGCGAGCGCCACCGCCGCCCCGACCCGTACCGCCCCGGCGTCGGCGCCGACAGACCTTCGCGTCGACACCGACCCGGCCAGCCCTGACACCGACCCGGCCGACACCGACGCCGATCCGGCCGACACCGACCCGGCCGACACCGACGTTCGCGTTGTCGGCACCGGGCCCGCGCCATCACCTCGGCCTGCGGGCGGGGCGGGGAAGGCGGGTGGCTGGCGGAGGGTGCGCCAGGCGGTCAGGGCGGCGCCGAGCAGCAGGACCGGGAGTGCCGCTGCCCACCAGAGCTGCCAGCCGGCACAGCGGCCCGGGTCGCAGAAGCCCATGCCGAGCGCGGGACCGAGCACCAGCCCGCCGTACAGCCGGTCGGCCCATCCGGCGGCCTGGTCGGCGCCGCTGGCGGTGAGCACCGCGGCGAGCGGGTTGCGGCCCGCCAGCAGGCTGTCCACCAGCAGCGGCGCCGCGCCGACCAGGGCACCGAACCCGAGCAGCATCCCGGCGCCACCGCGCAGGTCACGCCAGCAGAACGCCACCAGCACCAGCCCGGTGGCCCCCACGTACGGCAGCACCAGCGGATCGACCCAGACCATCAGCCCGGCGACGAAACCCCAGGCCGCCCAGCGGGGCAGCCGCCGACCGGGCCGCCGGGCCGCCAGGTCGTACGTCAGCAGGGCCAGGGCCACCCCGGCCACGTTCATCTCCGGGTACCCGCCACCGGCGATCAGCTGGTTCTTGACGATCCGGTCCGAGCCGAGGGCGAGCAGGGCGACCACCAGCAGGGCGAACCAGTGGTCCCCGGTCAACCGCAGCGTCAACCGCCAACTCAGCAGGACGAACAGCGCGTACATCGCCAGGGTGGGTAGCCGCAGGGCGAACGTGGTCGGACCGGCCACGGCGAACAGCGGCGCGGCCAGCCACGCCTCAAGGGTGCCCATGTACGACTGGCCGTAGAACCAGATGGGGAACTCCTGGCCGCGCGAGATGTGCAGGGCGGCCAGGCCCATGGTGGCCTCGTCGCTGTTGGTGGGCGGCGCGGCGAACAGCATCAGGCCGAGGCGGTAACCCACTCCGGCGAGGAACGCGAGCACGGTGAGCAGCACGGGCAGCCGGGAGCCGTGCCGCCGCAGCGAGTCGGGCAGCGTACGTAGGGCCGCCGGCAGCGCGCGTAGCGCGGGATGTGGCTCTCGGCGTACGTCGGCGGTCACCTGCCGATCATGGCACCTGGCCGGCGCGGCGGACGGCGGCCGCACCGGCGCGGCGGCCCGCTCAGCCGGCGGCGACGGCGCCGACGTGCTCGCGGGCGGCGAGGGCCTGCTGGTAGAGGCGGCCGGCGCGGTACGACGAGCGGACCAGCGGCCCGCTCATCACCCCGGCGAAGCCGATCTCCTCGGCCTCGGCGCTCAGCTCGACGAACTCCTCCGGCTTGACCCAACGCTCCACCGGGTGGTGCCGGGGCGAGGGGCGGAGGTACTGGGTGATGGTGATCAGCTCGCAGCCGGCGTCGTGCAGGTCGCGTAGCGCCTGGGAGATCTCCGTACGCTCCTCGCCGAGGCCCAGGATCAGGTTGCTCTTGGTCACCAGGCCGGCGGCGCGGGCCTGCCTGATCACGTCCAGCGACCGCTCGTAGCGGAACGCCGGCCGGATCCGCTTGAAGATCCGCGGCACCGTCTCGACGTTGTGCGCGAGTACCTCGGGGCGGGCGCCGAAGACCTCGGCGAGCTGCTCCGGTACGGCGTTGAAGTCGGGGATCAGCAGCTCCACGCCGCAGCCGGGCTGGAGGGCGTGGATCTGGCGGACGGTCTCGGCGTACAGCCAGGCACCGCCGTCGGGCAGGTCGTCGCGGGCGACGCCGGTGATGGTGGCGTACCGCAGGCCCATCGACACCACCGACTCGGCCACCCGGCGCGGCTCGTCGGCGTCGAACTCGGCCGGCTTGCCGGTGTCGATCTGGCAGAAGTCGCAGCGGCGGGTGCACTGGTCGCCACCGATGAGGAAGGTGGCCTCGCGGTCCTCCCAGCACTCGTAGATGTTGGGGCAGCCGGCCTCCTGGCACACCGTGTGCAGCCCTTCGCGGGCGACCAGCCCACGTAGCTGGGTGTACTCCGGGCCCATCTTGGCCTTGACCTTGATCCACGGTGGTTTGCGTTCGATCGGCGTCTCGGCGTTACGGGCCTCGATCCGCAGCAGCCGCCGCCCCTCGGGTGCGGGCGTCGCGGTACCTGCGGCCTGGCCGGTCGTGGTTGCGGAGCGCTCGATCGTCACAAAAACGAGCCTACGCCGGGTGGTGCCCGTCGATGAACTGCGGGCGACCGCCGTCACCCCGCAAATCCTGTGACGCCTAACACCGCCCACCGCCAACCCGGGTCACACCCCAACGCCGCGCACCCCTTTCCCCCGTTGATCAAGAGGTTTGCGTCTGGACCAGCGGGGATCCTGACGCAAACCTCTTGATCAACGCGTCGGGCCGGGGGTGGTGATGGTGGGGAGGTGGGTTTCGACGACGGGGAGTACGTCGGCGGTGGTGATGGGGCGGCCCAGTTCGGCGGTCAGGGAGGTGACGCCGGCGTCGCGGATGCCGCACGGGACGATCTTGTCGAAGTGGGTCAGGTCGCAGTCGCAGTTGATCGAGAAGCCGTGCAGGGTGACCCCCCGGGCGACCCGGATGCCGATGGCGGCCACCTTGCGGGCCGGGCCCCGCTCGTCGTCCGGCACCCAGACGCCGCTGCGGCCCTCGACGCGGCCGGCGGTCAGGCCGAACTCGGCGCACACGTCGATCAGCATCTGCTCGACCCGCCGCACGTACGCGACCACGTCGACCGGGTCGGGTAGCCGCAGGATCGGGTAGCCGACCAACTGCCCGGGGCCGTGCCAGGTGATCTTGCCGCCCCGGTCCACGTCGACCACCGGGGTGCCGTCGACCGGGCGGTCCCACGGCTCGGTGCGCTTGCCGGCGGTGTAGACGCTCGGGTGCTCCAGCAGCAGCACGGTGTCTCCGGACTCGCCGGCGGTCACCGCCTCGTGCAGGCGGCGCTGCTCGTCCCAGGCCGCGGTGTAGTCGAGGACACCGGCGCGAACGGCCGTCAGGCCGGAGGTCGTCGTGGTCACGAGTCCAAGCCTAGACCCGTACTCGCTGGTCACCTGTGGTGAGCCGGCTCACCCACGAACCGCTGTGGTCAGTTCTGCCGGACCCGCCAGAGCCAGACGTCCTCGACCCGTTCCGGTTCGCCGAGCAGCATGGTCAGCGTCCGGCGCAGGGCCTCCTCGTCGACCGCCCACTTGGCGCCGTGCACCTCGTCGACGAGCACCACCGTCTCGACCCGCCAGTGCTCCAGGTCGGCCTTGACCTCCTCGCGGGTGCCCTCGGTGACGATCGGCGGCAGTCCGGTGCGGGCGGCCTGGTCCAGCAGCGCGCCGAAGGGGCGGGGCACCGGCCCGATCCGGCCCCGGCCATCGGGGCCGCCCGGTCCGAGGAAGAAGCCGGACGGGATGGCGAACTCGCCCTGCCGGTTGGCCAGCGCGTACGCCTGCCAACGCTGGCCGTCGGGGTAGACGTCCAGGGCCAGCGGGGCGGGAGTCAGCACGCCGCCGGGGGAGACGTACTCCCGCCAGGCGCCCGAGGTGATGAAGCGGGGGATCGGCTCGCGTTCGACGGTCAGCAGCGGGGTCGGCAGCAGCGGCACCAGCGCCACCACGAAGCCGACCGTCCAGGCCACCGCCGCGGCCCGGCGCGGTGGACGCTGACGCAACTGGTCGATGGCGTACGCCAGCAGCAGGCCGATCACCGGTGTCACCACCAGCGCGAGCCGGGCGGGCAGCGCGGCGTTCACCACCGGCAGGTGCCCGAGCAGGTCGAACGGCATGGGCAGGTCGGTACGCCGGCCGTCGACCTTCGCCACCGGCCCGAAGGAGAGTACGGCGAAAGCCACCGCCAGGATGCCGAGCGCCCACAGGGTGGCCCGGCGGCGCGGGTCGGCGCGCCGCCACAGCAGCACGAAGCAACCGGCGGCGAGCACCAGCAGCGGTAGGCCGAAGAACGAGTTCTCCTCGGTGGGGTTCGGGGCCAGCGAGGTACGCAACCCGGCCTCGCCCGCCAGCGAGCGGCGGGGATAGGCGGCGTACGCCGCGATGTCCTCGGAGTGGATCACCGGGTCGAAGCCGGTGCCGTGGAAGCGCTGCGGCCCGGCGAAGTGCAGCCACAGCGGGTACGCCAGCAGCGCTCCGGCGACCACCGCCGTCACCGCGAGGCCGCGCAGGAACGACGGCAGCACGGCGCGGGCCTCGGCGCGGTTGGCCGGGTGCAGCGCCCAGACGGCGACGAAGAGACCGAGTGCCAGCGCGGTGAAGAACAGCCCTTCGGCGGCGATCGAGAAGGCGACGGCGACGAGCAGCCCGAGGATCACGCCGTCGCGCAGCCAGCGCCCGGGGCGGCGCAGCGCGAACACCCGCCACACCAGCAGCGGCACCAGCCAGCCGGCGGTCCAGTTCAGGTGGGCGTTGGCGTGCGAGACCATGCCGGGGGAGAAGCCGATGAACAGTCCGCCGACCGCGGCGGCGAGCGGGCTGCGGACCAGGTGCCGGGAGAGCAGCCAGTACCAGGCGAGGGCGGTGGCGGCCAGGTTCAGGGTCAGGATCACCAGGAAGGTGGCCGGCGGTCCGATCAGGTACGTCAGTGGGGCGAAGACCACCGCGTACACGGTGATCGAGGTGTTGACCGCGAGGTTCACCCCGTCCGGGACGTTGATCAGATACGTGTAGAGCGGGTTCTCCCCGTGGCTGACCGCGTGCCCGCCGAAGGCGAGCAGCCACTCGAACAGCGCCTGGTCGCTGGAGTTGACGGTGATCGCGCGACCGTTCGGGTCCCGCCACAACCCGCTGGTCACCCAGACGGCGAGCGCCAGCGCGACAAGTGTCACGATCAGGTCGGCGCGACGATCACGGGTGACACGTACTGGCGAGGTGGGCGCGGACGCCACGGACGGCGAGGTGGGCACCTAGCGGACGTTACCAACCGCACCCGGACACGCCGGCACCTTCCAGGTGCAAGGAAGGGCCCCTTGTTATCGCCTGGAGTAGATAAAGGGCCCCCTGTTAACAGTCTGGGCGGTGCCCGACACCTGGCGATCGGGCGGATTGCCCGGTGGGCCACACCCGGACATCGACGAATGTGTGCACCCTCGCCATGTCACCGGGGAGACACATCTGCGTAACCTCGCGGCAATCATCGGTGACCCAGCTCACACATCCCCTGGAGGTCCCGTGCGTCGCACCCGTACTCTCTCCGGCCGGCTCGCCGGCATGCTGGCCGGCCTGGTGGTGGCCGCCGCCGCGCTGGTGGCGGCCGCCGCCCCCGCCCAGGCCGCGACCCTGACCCAGGTCACCAGCTTCGGCTCCAACCCCGGCAACCTCGCCATGTACGCCTACCGGCCGGACAACCTGCCGTCCGGCGCCCCCGCCGTCGTCCTGCTGCACGGCTGCACCCAGAACGCCGCCGGCTACTTCGCCAACTCGGGCTGGCAGAAGTACGCCGACCAGTGGAAGTTCGCGCTGATCGTGCCCGAGCAGCGGTCCGCCAACAACTCCAGCACCTGCTTCAACTGGTTCGAGACCGGCGACACCACCCGGGGCCAGGGCGAGGCGCTGTCCATCAAGCAGATGGTCGACCATGCCAGGTCCTCCTACGGCACGGCCGCCAACCGGGTGTACGTCAGCGGCCTGTCGGCCGGCGGCGCGATGAGCGCGACCCTGCTCGCCACCTACCCGGACGTCTTCGCCGCCGGCTCGGTCGTCGCCGGCATCCCGTACCGCTGCGCCACCGGGACGCTCAACGCCTTCACCTGCATGAACCCGGGGGTGGACAAGACCCCGGCGCAGTGGGGCGACCTGGTGCGCAACGCCCACCCCGGCTATGCCGGCCCGCGCCCGAAGGTGGCGGTCTGGCACGGCACCGCCGACTACACGGTGGCGGTGGCCAACGCCACCGAGTCCCGCGACCAGTGGACCAACGTGCTCGGCGTGTCGCAGACCCCGACCAGCACCGCGCAACTGCCCGGTGGCACCAGCCTGGAGGTGTACGGAAACGACGCGGTCCGCGTCTACCGGATCTCCGGCATGGGCCACGGCACCCCGGTCAACCCCGGCTCGGGCGTGGACCAGTGCGGCAGCACTGGCGCGTACTTCCTGAACACCATCTGCTCGGCGTACCGTGACGCGGTCTTCTTCGGCCTGGACGGCCCGACGGCGCCCAGCCCGACGCCGTCGGCCACCCCGAGCCCGACCGCGTCGCCCAGCCCCACCAGCGCCCCGACCTGCGTCACCGCCAGCAACTACGCCCACGTGACCGCCGGCCGCGCCTACCACTCCGGCGGCTACGCCTACGCCAACGGCTCGAACCAACGAATGGGGCTGTACAACACCTTCCACACCACCACCCTGCGCCAGACCGCCGCCAACCACTGGGTCGTCGGCTGCTGACCGGCCCCGACCCGACGCCCGGCACGGTCGGGGCGCGGCGAGGTCGGGGCGAGGTCAGCGCGCCCGGCGAGGTCAGTCGTGCAGCGCGGCGTGCAGGGCGCTGGGAAGGTCGGGGTGGCGGAAGGTGAAGGCGGCGCGGGTCAGCACGCCGGGTAGGACGCGGGTGCTGGTCAGCGCCTCCTGGGCGAAGCCGCCGAGGGCGGCCCTGAGGGCCAGGGCCGGGATCGGGATGACGGCGGGACGGTGCAGTTGCCGGGCCAGTTCCCGGGTGAACTCGGCGTTGGTGACCGGTGCCGGGCCGACCACGTTCACCGGCCCGGCCAAATCGGCGTGGGCGAGCAGGTAGGTGCTGGCGTTCAGCCAGTCGACCATCGAGATCCACGGGATCCACTGCCGCCCGCTGCCCAGCCGCCCGGCGATGCCCAGCTTGAACGGCAGCAGCATCGGCTTGAGCAGTCCGCCGTCGCGGTGCAGGGGCAGCCCGGTGCGCAGCCGCACCACCCGTACCCCGGCGTCCTCGGCTGGCCGGGTCGCGGCCTCCCACACCCGGGCGACGTCGGCGAGGAAGCCCTCACCGGCCGGCGCGTCCTCCTCGACGACCCGGTCGCCGGTGTTGCCGTACCAGCCGATCGCCGAGGCGTTCAACAGCACCTCGGGCCGGTCGGCGGCCGGCAGGCCGGCGATGGTGATGGCCAGCGTGCTGGTGGTGTCCACCCGGCTGGACCGGATCAGCTGCTTGTACCGGTCGTTCCAGCGCCGGTCGCCCACCCCGGCGCCGGCCAGGTTGACCACCGCGTCCGCCTCGGCCACCAGCGCCGGGTCCAGTTGCGCCGCGGACGGCGACCACTGCCGCTCGTCAGGGGTACGCGGCGCCCGGCGGACCAGCCGGGTCACCTGGTGCCCGTCGGCGACGAGCAGGTCGACCAGTCGGGTGCCGAGGAAGCCGGACGCGCCGGCCATCAGGATGCGCATCCTCATATCTTCGGGTACGCACGGCGGCCCGACCCCGTCTAGTCGGTCACGCGGCGATATAGCTCGCGCCCGGAGGTAGCTCGGCCAGCAGGCTCTCCACCCCGGCGTACCCGTCGCCCAGCCGTCGCCCAGCCGAGGAAGCGGTCCGGCACAGCCATAGCGGGCGCAGCGGGGTGTGCGGATTCGCGGTCACCAGCGGCCGCCGTTGGCCCGCCAGGTCTGTGCGGGGGTGAGTCGGCCGACCCGGCCGACCTGGAGGTTGGCGCGGGTCACCTCGTCCCACCCGCGGCCGTGCGTGGGTCAGGGGCGGCGTACGGCTCGTACGCTGACCAGATCCTCCAGCCCGGCGAAGTCGCCCGGGTTGGTGGTGTAGAGCGGTAGGCCGTTGGCGTGGGCCACCGAGGCGATCATCAGGTGGGCGAGCCGACGGCGGGTGGTGCGGCCGGTGGCCAGGACCGCACTGGTGATCATGCCGAAGGCTCGCGCTGCCTCGGCGTCGAAGGGCAGCGGGTCAAAGGTGGCCTCGGCATGCTGGAGGACGCTGGTCCGTCGGGCCCGCTCGGCGCGGTCATCGGCGTGGTGTGGGCCGGCGGACAGTTCCGCGAGGGTCACGGCGCTGATCACCAGTTCCTCGGGCAACTCGTGGGGGTCCAGGGCGCCGAGGTGGATCACGATGTTGGTGTCGATCAGACCCCTGGCGGGGGAGTCACCACTCACGGCTGAATGGGTCCTGGTCGGCCGTCGAGTCGATGTCACGGCGGAACTTCTCGGCGTCGAGCACGGGAGCGGTGGCGAAGGCGGCCATCGCCTCGGCACGCGGTACGAAAGTGCGCCGCCGGAGCGGGATCAGCTTCCCGACCGGGGTGCCGTTACGCGTGATGATGAAGGAGTCGCCACGTTCGACGCCGCGCATGATCGCGCCCGAGTCGTTGCGCAGCTCTCGCTGCGTGATCTCCCGATGAGCGTGCTCAGCCACGGGCTAATCCTAGCCTGGAGTGCTACAAAGTGCTACAGATTGAGCGCCGGTTGAGATGAGGACGCTCAAGCCACGAGACCAGTGCCGCCGCTACCCGACCAGCCAGCCGTCCACTGGCCCGTGGTTGATCCACAGCAGCCGGCCGGTCCCTGGTGACGGCGACCGGCATGAGGCACTATTGCCTTCACATCTGTGCAGCTCAAGCTGAGATTGGGTACGTGAACCATGCCGCTGTCTCGTCGCGTGATCATTTCGGCCGTGGCCGTCACGGCCGTGATCGGTTCGGGGGTGGGGATCGCCCTCTGGCCCGACAGCGAGCCGCCGTACCGCCCGCCGAGCTCGCACGTGGTCCAGCCGGGCGCACCGGGTCAGGCGGGCAAGACCCTCACGGAGGACGAGGTGTCGCAGCTGTCGCCGCCCAAGTTCAGCGCGGCCGACACGCTGTTCATCCAGGGCATGATTCCGCACCACGAGCAGGCGCTGGCGATGACGGCGCTCGTGTCGGGGCGTACCGACAACGCGGATATCGCGCTGCTGGCCAAGCGGATCGACGTGTCACAGCATGACGAGATCGCGTTGATGCAGCGTTGGCTGGAGGATCGGGCGGTGCCGACCAGCGGCCCGAACGCGGGTCACACCGGGCATGAGCTGATGCCGGGGATGCTCACCGCCGCGCAGTTCGACCAGCTCAGGCAGGCGCGTGACGCGGAGTTCGACCGGCTCTTCCTCAAGTTCATGGTGCAGCACCACGAGGGAGCGCTGGCGATGATCAAGGAGCTGTACGACGCCGGTGGTGGGCTTGAGCCGGCCACCGACCAGCTCGCCCGCGAGTTCAACGCCGATCAGAGCATCGAGATCCAGCGGATGCAGCAGATGTTGGCCAAGATGCGCTGACCCCCCTCCGCCACCAGCGCAGAGCGGCCCCCGACTCGAAGGCTTCGAGTCGGGGGCCGTTTCCGTCAGGGACGGATCAGAGCGAGGCCCGCAGGTCCAGGATCGCCTGCTTCAACGCCTGGTGCTCGGGAGCGACGAGCTTGCTGGAGATCTCCCCGAGCTGGGACACCGCGGCGGACCGCTTGCCCTCGGCCGCGAACTTCTCGGCCCGGTCCAGGAACATGGGGACCTGGGACTTCAGCGGGTGGCCGATGACGTTGGCCCGTACCGCCTGGTCGTAGTGGGCACGCGCGACCGTGAAGCTCGGCGTCCAGCTGATCTTCGGCTGGTGCTGGGCGTTGAACTCGGCGAGCTGCACCTGACCAGCCGCCTTGATCTCCGCCGCCGACAGGTGCGCACTGGGCTTCAGCGCGAACACGTCGAGACCACGGGCGATCTCGTTGCCGTAGATGTTGCCGTTGTACCAGTACACCGACCAGTACCCACCGGTCACCAGCCGGTCCGCGGCGACCGGACCCCGGTCGAAGAACGCGATCTCGTGCGGGTTGGCCGAGTCGGTGAAGTCGAACACCGACAGACCACCCTGGTACCAGGCCTGCACCATGATGTCGCGGCCCGGAACCGGGATCAGCGAACCGTTGTGCGCGACGCAGTTCTCCTGCAGCGACTGGGGAACCGGCAGCTTGTAGTAGCTCTTGAACTCCATCTTGCCGTCGACGATGTCGAAGATGGCGTTCGCGCCCCACTCGGGCCGGTCGGTGTCGCGGCAGCGAGCACCGCTACCGCCACCCCACTCGTCGGTGAAGATGACCTTGGTGCCGTCGTTGTTGAACGTCGCCGAGTGCCAGTACGCGAAGTTCGGGTCGGCGACCTCGTCGATCCGGACCGGGTTGGCCGGGTCCGAGATGTCGATCAGGATTCCGTTGCCCTGGCACGCGCCGGCAGCCAGCCCGATCTCCGGGTAGGCGGTGATGTCGTGGCAGGCGTTGGTGTTCGGCGACGGCGACCAGGTCGAGCCGGACGGGTGGCGCGGCTCGATCGGGCCGTTCTGCAGGCCGTCGACCCGACCGGTCTCCGGGTTCGCGAAGAGCCGGGGCTCGTTCACGACAGCGGCCTGCTCGGGCGCGGCCAGCGGAACCTTGATGACCTCGATGCGCCACCGGGACGGGTTGTCGCCCGTCGCGGTGTTGTTGTTGCAGCCGGCCATGGTGGTCGCCGGGCGCACCCCGGCGGTGCCGGAGACGTAGACGTAGACGTTGTCCTTGTCCTTGGGGTCGGCCACGACGGTGTGCGTGTGCGAACCGCGGCAGAGCTGAACCGCCGCTACCTGCACCGGGTTCTGCACGTCGCTGATGTCGAAGACGCGGACGCCCTGGAAGCGGGTGCCGACGCTGGCGTTGGTGCCGCAGTCGAGCCGCCCGCGGGTCTCCTCGACCGACATGAACAGCAGGTTCCCGTACGCCGAGAGGTCGCCCTGCCCACCCGGGCAGACCACGCTGGTGACCAGCGTCGGGTCGGCCGGGTTGGAGACGTCGACGATGTTGAACCCGTTGTAGTTGCCCAGGAAGGCGTACTTGCCGCCGAAGCCGAGGTCCGAGGCGATGTACGAGCCGCTGCCGGGGTTGGCCGGGTCGACGAAACCGGCGGGCTTGTCGCGGTGCGCCAGGTGATCCAGGTTGCTGATCGCCGTCTGCGCGTCGAGCCAGCCCGCGCCGAGCCCGATCCGTGGATCGGGCTCTGCGGCCGACGCGGTGCCAGGCAGCGCGCCGGCCAGGAGCAGCCCTGCGGCGAGCAGGCCGAGGGCTTGCCGGCCCCTGCGGGGCCGAGAGGGGGATCGAAGTGTCATTGCCTGCCTTTCGATGGAAAGACTGACGCGAGGTCCAGTTGGGTGGGGGACGCGTCGGATGCGTAAGGACCGTACCGGCCAGCACTCATGTGGCGTCTCCGCCGTTCGGCTGAAGAAAACACCAGGTGAGAGTGCGTACGGACGAGTTTCGGCAGGTACCGGAAAGCGGGCCGGAAATCCCGCTCGAATGTCCGCCATTCGTCGAATGGTCAGCGGCCGGGTTGCCCCGCCACGTCGCTTCCGGCGGGATTTTCAGGGCGTCGCCTCGGGTGGGTTCTGGTGCCAACGGGCGCGGTAGGCGGCCTCGGCGGCCTCGTGGGTGGTGCGCTCCTCGAAGACCGCCGCGCGGAGCGCACGCCGGGCCTCGGACATCAGCAGCACCTCGGCGACGACCAGACCGACGCAGATCGCGGTGAGCAGGCCCATGGTGACCAAACCTGGCAGCGGCATGGCCAGCGGGATGCTGACCGCGAGTACGCCCACCGTGCCGAGCCGCAGCCAGGACAGCGTGCGCAGGGTGCGCAGCTGGAACAGCATGTTCCCGGCCAGGTAGCAGATCACCCCGCCGAACAGCAGCGGGACGTCCGGGCCCTGCGCCGGTGCGCTGACCGGCACGCCGGGCTCGGCGATGTCGTGCACGATGCCCTCGGCACCGAGGGCGAACAGGATGATCCCGGCGATCATCGGCAGGTAGAGGTACGCGTACGCGTCCCGGGCCATCAGCACCCGTGGGCGCCCCTGACTGGCGTGCAGGGCGATCCGGGCGGCCGGACCGATCACGTCGTAGTGCAGCCACCACAGTGCGGCGGTGAAGACGATGCCGAGCACCGCCGCGCTCACCCCGGGCCAGGTGGGCGGCTGGCCGATCAGGTTGCTGCCCAGCCCGACGGAGATCACCGACTCGCCCAACGCGATGATCAGGATCAGGTCGTACCGCTCGGTCCAGTGTTCCGCGGAGGTCACCTCCCAGCCCCAGGTTCTGGCGAGCAGCCCGGTGGAGTACTGGAGCAGGATGACGGTGATCCACAGGCCGTCGCGGACGAGTTGGGCGGTGTCCGTGTCGGGCAGGTGGGCGGGCAGCAGCGCCGCGGTCAGCAGCAGGACGGTGCTCAGTATCAACTCGGGGGCGTACCGCAGCAGTTGTCGACGTTCCACCGGGTCGACCCGGACCACGTGCAGGAACAGTGCCAGGTGGACGGCGCGGATGACCAGATAGCTCCCGGCCAGCACGATCGCCCCAGCCTCGGCGTGGTGCGGATCCTGGAACGCCTGCGGTAGGGCGAGCGCGAAGCAGAACAGCGCGGCCATCCCGGCGACCATCAACACCGGTACGAAACCCTCGCCGATGCGTACCCGGGTGGCGATCACCGTGTGCACCACCCAGCACCACCAGAGCACGGCGAGCACCAGCAGGGCGTGCAGCAGGGCTCGGCCGGTGATGTTCGCGGCCGTGGTCCGGGAGATGTTGAAGAACGAGAAGACGAAGACCAGGTCGAAGAAGATCTCGAACTTGTCGACCCGGGCGCCCGGCGCTATCCCGACGGCCGGCCCGAGCCGGCCGCGCCAGCCCCTGTCGCTCACCGCCTGAGTTTCCCAAGCGTGAGACGGGGCTGGGCGGGATTCGGCTCAGCCCGGCGGGCGGTGGCGTAGGCCGTCCATCAGCAGGTCGAGCAGTCGCTGGGCCTGGTCACGCTGCGCCCGCCCGCCCGCGGCGAGACTGACGCCGCCGAGCCCCACCAGCAGGTCGGCCGGGTCGATGTCGGTACGTACCGTGCCGGCCGCCGCACCGGCGTCCAGCAGCAGACGCAGGGCGGCGAGGAGCCGATCACGGCTCTGGGCGTACGGGTTGGTCCCGGCGGCGATCACCAGCCGCAGGGCGTCGGCCATCTCCCGTTTCGTGGTGACGTAGTCGATGAAGCGGTCCATCCAGGCCCGGGTCGCCTCGTCCGGCGGAAGGTGGTCGAGCAGCTCGGCGGCGCCATCGCACAGTTTCGCCAACTCGTTGCGGTAGGTCGCCTCGACCAGCGCCTCCCGGGTGGGGAAGTGCCGGTAGAGCGTACCGATGCCGACCCCGGCGTCCCTGGCGATCGCCTCCAGCGTTACCTCGGCGCCGGCCTGGGAAAACGCCCGTACGGCCGCGTTCAGCAGGCGCTCGCGGTTGCGTGCCGCGTCGGCGCGCAACGGACGCGGGTCTGTCTCCGGCACGTCTCCTCCTGAACTCCGGTCACCGACCGGGTGGCAAGCGGAGGGTCCTCCGGTTAGCCTTGGCCGTAACGGAGGAGCCTCCGTTTCTCATCGTAGTGGCGGTCAGTCCCGCCGCGCCGTCTCCGACAAGGATGGATCATGACCATCGGTACGCCTGTCAGCACCCCGTTCACCGCGTCCAGCACCGCACTGGAGATCGTCGCGGGCCTCGACCTGAGTGGCCGGCGGGCCGTCGTCACCGGCGGGGGATCGGGCATCGGGATCGAGACCGCCCGCGCGCTCGCCGCCGTCGGCGCCGACGTCACCCTCGCCGTACGCAAGCCGGAACAGGGCGAACGGGCCAGGGCGGACATCGTCGCCAGCACCGGCAACGACCGGGTCGCCGTGGCCCGGCTCGACCTGGACGACCCGGCCTCGGTGGCCGCCTTCGTCGCGGCCTGGGACGGGCCGCTGCACATCCTGGTCAACAACGCCGGCATCATGGCCTCGCCGTTGATGCGCACCCCGCAGGGCTGGGAGATGCAGTTCGCCACCAACCACCTCGGCCACTTCGCGCTGGCCACCGGGCTGCATCCGGCCCTGGCCGCGGCACAGGGCGCGCGGGTCGTCTCGGTCAGCTCAGCGGCGCACCTGCGCTCGCCGGTCGTCTTCGACGACATCCACTTCCAGCGGCGCGAGTACGAGCCCTGGTCCGCGTACGGTCAGTCCAAGACCGCGAACGTGCTCTTCGCCGTCGAGGCCACCCGGCGGTGGGCTGACGACGGCATCCTGGTCAACGCGCTGCACCCCGGCGCGATCCAGACCAACCTGCAACGCTACGTGACCGAGGAGGATCTGGCCCGGCTGCGTGCCCTGAGCGGTCCCGCCGCACCCACCTGGAAGACCCCCGAGCAGGGCGCGGCCACCTCGGTCCTGGTCGCCGCCTCGCCGCTGCTCGACGGCGTCGGCGGACGCTACTTCGAGGACTGCCAGCAGGCCGGCCCGAACCAGCCCGGCACCCGCACCGGCGTCGCCGCGTACGCCCTCGACCCCGAAGCCGCCACCCGCCTCTGGCAAACCACCACCCAAACCCTGACCCCCTGACCCGCCCCGGCCCGCCTCCGCCCCGGCCCGCCTCCGCGCCGGCCCGCCTCCGCGCCGGCCCGCCTCCGCGCCGGCCCGCCTCCGCGCCGGCCCGCCTCCGCGCCGGCCCGCCTCTGCGCCGGCCCGCCTCTGCGCCGGCCCGCCTCTGCGCCGGCCCGCCTCTGCGCCGGCCCGCCTCTGCGCCGGCCCGCCTCTGCGCCGGCCCGCCTCTGCGCCGGCCCGCCTCTGCGCCGATCATGGACTTTCTGCCTCCGCAAAAGCGGCGAAGGCGGACGAATCAGGGACCGAAAGTGCATGATCGACGCTCCGCTCCGCGGCGGGGCAGCGCTCCGCGGCGGGGCAGCGGGGCGGAGCGGGGGAGCGCGGGCGTGACGTGGCGGGGCAGCGTGGCGCGGCATGGCGGCGGGGCAGCGCGGTGCGGGGTAGGGGTGGATGGGGTGAGCGAAAGGGCGCCCCGGTCGGTGACCGGGGCGCCCTTCTCGTGTTTTGACCGTTCTGTGGGCAGGGTGGTCTGGCGGTGTGGTGTGGGTGTGTTCGTGGTGGTGTGGGGGTGGGGTGTTATTTGCCCTTGTGGATGGCGTTCTTGCGGATGACGGGGTAGCGGG